>NZ_LFME01000028.1 GCF_001043115.1 Xanthomonas sp. NCPPB 1128
TCAGCGCCTGCGCCGCCTCGGCCCCAGCTTGCGGGTGACGGTGTTGCGGCCCACGCCCAGGCGGGCGGCGGCCTCGGCGCGGCGTCCCTGGGTGAAGCGCAGCGCCACTTCCAGCAGCGCCTTGTCGAAGCGTTCGCGGGCCTCGGCATGCAGGCCCTCGGCGCCATCGGACAGGCGCTGCTGCGCCCAGGCCGACAGCTGCGTGTCCCACTCGCCGCCGTCGCCGCTGCGCTCGCGGCGACCGCCACGCAACAGCGCGGCCTCGACGTCGCCGGCATCGATGATCTCCGCCGGCGCCAGCGCGGCCAGGCGCCAGCACACGTTCTCCAGCTCGCGCACGTTGCCCGGCCACGGATAGGCGCGTAGCGCGTCCAGCGCCGCCGGTGCCAGCCGCTTGGGCGGGGTGTCGAGCTTGCGCGCCGCCATCGCCAGGAAGTTCTCCGCCAGTTGCGGCACGTCGGCGCGGCGCTCGCGCAGCTGCGGCAACTGCAGCCGCACCACGTCCAGGCGGTGCAGCAGATCGGCGCGGAAGCGGCCCTGTTCGACCAGCGCTTCCAGGTCCTGGTGGGTGGCGGCGATCACCCGCACGTCGACCCGGATCAGTTCGCGTCCGCCGACGCGGAAGAATTCGTTCTCGGCCAGCACGCGCAGCAGCCGGGTCTGCAGCGGCAGCGGCATGTCGCCGATCTCGTCGAGGAACAGGGTGCCGCCGTCGGCCTGCTCGAAACGGCCGATGTGGCGGCGCTGCGCGCCGGTGAAGGCGCCGGCCTCGTGGCCGAACAGTTCGCTCTCCAGCAGTTCGGCCGGGATCGCGGCGGTGTTGAGCGCCACGAACGGCTTGCGCGCGCGCGGCGACTCGGTGTGCAGCGCGTGCGCGACCAGTTCCTTGCCGGTGCCGGTCTCGCCGTTGATCAGCACCGACAGCGGCGCCTGTGCCAGCCGGCCGATGGCGCGGAACAGCGCGCGCATCGCCGGGGTGTCGCCGATCAGTTCGGTGCTGCCCTGCCCGGCCGGCGCCGCCGCCGACGCCGCGGCGATGGCGCTGCCGGCGTCGGGCAGCGCGCGCGCCGCCAGTGCCACCGCGTCGTCCAGGTCGAATGGCTTGGACAGGAATTCGTGGGCGCCGCCGCGGAACGCGCCGGCGGTGCTGGCCACGTCGGTGTAGGCGGACATCACGATCACCGGCAGTTGCGGATGCGCGGCCTTGAGCTTGTCGAGCAGCACCAGGCCGTCGTCGCCGGGCATGCGCACGTCGGTGAACAGCAGGTCGGGCATGGGCCGCTGCGCCAGCGCCTGCAGCGCGGCGGCGGCGCTGTCGAAGCCATCGACGCTGTAGCCGGCGTCGCGCAGCGCAGTGGACAGCACGAAGCGCACCGACCGGTCGTCGTCGACCACCCAGATACGTTGCGTTCCTTGCAGGGACTCGGTCATCGCAGTGCTCCTAATCGGTATCCGCTGCGCGCTGCGGCAGCAGCAGGGTGAACACGGTGTGGCCGGGGCGGGAGCGGTAGGTCAGCGAGCCGGCATGTTCGCGCGCCACCTGCTGGGCCAGCGCCAGGCCCAGGCCGCTGCCTTCGGCGCGGCCGCTGACCAGCGGCAGGAACAGGTGCTCGGCCAGTTCCTCGGGCACGCCGCGGCCGTCGTCGACGATCTCCAGGCGCAAGCCGCGCGCGTGCACGTGGTCGCGGATGCGCTGGCCGTGCTCGACGCGGGTGCGCAGGGTGACTTGTGCGGCGCCGGCCTGGATCGCGTTGCGCACCAGGTTCCATACCGCCTGGGTGAGGCGGTCGGCATCGCCGAGGAATTCGGGAATGCTGGGGTCGTAGTCGCGCTGCAGGCGCACCGACCAGCCGCCTTCGTTCTCGGCCAGGCGCAGCACCCGCTCCAGCACCGCGTGGATGTTGAGCATGGCGTGCGGCCGCGCCGGCGCCGGCGACAGCAACTGGTCGAGCAGGCTGTTGAGGCGCTCGATCTCCGCGCCGATCAGCTCGATCAGTTCGCGTTCGTCCTCGTCGCGGTGCTGGGCGCGCCGCGCCAGCAGCTGCGCTGCGCCCTTGAGTCCGGCCAGCGGATTGCGCAGTTCGTGGGCCAGGCCCTTCAGCGCCGCGCTCAGCGCGTTCGGCAAGGCCTGCGCCGGGTCCGGCGTGGGGAATTCGTCGACCGGGTGCGCTTCCAGCAGCCAGCCGCCCTCGTCCAGCCGCGACAGCCAGCCCTCGGCGAAGCGCGGCGGCTCGCCGGGCACGGCCAGGGCCATGCGGTGCAGGCGCAGCACGTCGCGTTCGTCGTTGCGCAGGAAACGGGCCAGTGCATCGCCCTGCACTTCCAGCGAGGCCAGCGGCTGGTCGAGCAGGCGCCGCACGCTGACCCCGAGCCAGCGCGCGAAGGCAGGGTTGGCGCCGCGCAGGCGGCCGTCGCCATCGGCCCAGACCACCGGGGTGCCGAGCGCAGAAAGAGGAGGGGGCGTGGTGTTCATGGCCATTGCACCAATGTAGTGCAAAGCCCGGCAGGCGGCACGGGCGAGCGGCGCATGGCGCGGCCCCCGCCCTTGCGGACGGCCCGGCATGCGGCCGCCTGCGGACCGGTGGACGCTGCCGCCCGGCCTTGGACGCAGCCAGGAATCTTGCGGAAAGCCGGGGGTGTGGCGAGGCGAATGGCCACGCGGAATACCTCGATCTTTTGAGAATGGCCGGCGCTTCCCCCCAGGACGCGCCGGCGAAGGCCGCGGTCGCGTGGGCCGGCAACCAGCGTCGCCCACACGCACTGCGACAAGGCCCGCGACCGCCGTCGCGGGCCGGCGAACCTCAGGACTCGTAGGCCGATTCGCCATGCGAGGTGATGTCCAGGCCCTCGCGCTCGGCGTCTTCCGGCACGCGCAGGCCGATCACCAGCTTGGCGATCAGGAAGCCGACCACCGAGACCACACCGATCCAGCCGACGGTGATCAGCACGCCTTCGGCCTGCACCAGCACCTGGTGGCCCATGGTCACGCCCTCGGCGTAGCCCATGCCGCCCAGCGCCTTGTCGGTGAACACGCCGGTGAGGATCGCACCGACGATGCCGCCGACACCGTGCACGCCGAACACGTCCAGGGTGTCGTCGGCATTGAGCAGCTTCTTCAGCCCGGTCACGCCCCACACGCAGATCACGCCGGCGGCCACGCCGATGGCGATCGCGCCGAACGGCCCCACGGTGCCGGCGGCCGGGGTGATGCCGACCAGGCCGGCGACCATGCCCGAGGCCACGCCCAGCGCCGAGGACTTGCCCTTGATCACCTTCTCTGTCAGCGACCACGCCAGCACTGCCGCAGCGGTGGCCAGCAGGGTATTGAGGAAAGCCAGCGCCGCGGTGGCGTTGGCTTCCAGCGCCGAGCCGGCGTTGAAGCCGAACCAGCCCACCCACAGCAGCGAGGCGCCGACGAAGGTCAGGGTCACGTTGTGCGGCTTCAGCGCGGTGTGGCCGAAGCCCAGGCGCTTGCCGACGAAGTAGGAACCGGCCAGGCCGGCCACGCCGGCGTTGATGTGGACCACCGTGCCGCCGGCGAAATCCAGCGCGCCCTTGCCGAACAGGAAGCCCGGGGCCGACCACACCATGTGCGCCAGCGGCAGGTAGCCGAAGGTGAACCAGATGACCACGAACAGCAGCACCGCGGCGAACTTCACCCGCTCGGCGAAGGCGCCGACGATCAGCGCACCGGTGATGCCGGCGAAGGTCAGCTGGAAGGCGACGAACACGTACTCCGGCAGCTTGAAGCCCTTGGAGAAGGTGTCGGCCAGCGTGGTGGTGTCGACACCGGCAAGCAGCGCCTTGTGCAGCGTGCCGATGAACGGACCGCCGTCGGCGAAGGCCAGGCTGTAGCCGTACACCACCCACAGCACGGCGATCAGCGAGAACACCACACCGACCTGGATCAGCACCGACAGCACGTTCTTGGCGCGGACCATGCCGCCGTAGAACAGCGCCAGGCCCGGCACCACCATCAGCAACACCAGCAGCGTGGAGGTGAGCATCCAGGCGACGTCGCCCTTGTCCACCACCGGTGCGGGCGTGGCCGCGGCCGGCGCGGCGGCCGGCGCGGGCGGCGGCGTCAGTTGTTCGGTGACCACGTCCGGCGTCGGCGCCGGGGTGACTTCGGCCTGGGCAAAGGCGTTGCCGGGCACGCCGACCGCCATCGCACTGACCAGCATCAGCATGCATACCGCGTAGAACCGGGCCTTCCACCCGGCGAACAGACCTGTCTTCATGAAGGGCTCCAAGGTGGGGTTAGAGCGCATCGGCGCCGATTTCGCCGGTACGGATGCGGACGACCTGCTCGATGGCGGTGACGAAGATCTTGCCGTCGCCGATCTTGCCGGTGCCGGCCGCGCCCTGGATCGCCTCGACCACGGCGTCCAGACGCTCGTCGGTCACCACGGTCTCGATCTTGATCTTGGGCAGGAAGTCGACGACGTATTCGGCACCGCGATACAACTCGGTGTGGCCCTTCTGCCGACCGAAGCCCTTGACCTCGGTGACGGTGATGCCGGACACCCCAGCCTGCGACAAGGCCTCGCGGACCTCGTCGAGCTTGAATGGCCGGATGATGGCGGTGATCAGTTTCATGCGCATACCCCGTTGGTGGAAGGAACCGGCCGCCGAAGGCCGACCGGCACTGGGCCCATCGACCGCGCCGCGAACGGCGCGGTTACTGCTGCGCGATGCGTTCCGTGGATCACGCCGTGGCCCACCGCACGCAAGGTGCGGCGGCGACGGCGACGTGGGAGGGAACGTGGCCCACGGCACGCAAGCGCTCTGTTGCGCGGTACATCCCCTGGACAAGCGATGACGCGATGTCCGGCGCGGACCACCTGCGCGGCTCCCCAGCCAGGCAGGTGGCGGCGATGGCGAAGGAGGGAGGGGAAGCCTTCGCCATCGCCGCGCGTGGAACTCAGTTGGCGTAGTACAGCTGGTATTCCAGCGGGTGCGTGGCCGCGCGGAACTTGGTCACTTCCTGCATCTTCAGCGCGATGTAGCCGTCGATGAAGTCGTCGGTGAACACGCCGCCGGCCTTGAGGAACTCGCGGTCGGCGTCCAGCGCTTCCAGCGCCTGGTCGAGGCTGGAGCACACCTGCGGGATCTGCTTCTCCTCTTCCGGCGGCAGGTCGTACAGATCCTTGTCGCTGGGCGCGCCCGGATCGATCTGGTTCTTGATGCCGTCCAGGCCGGCCATCATCAGCGCGGCGAAGGTCAGGTAGCCGGACTGCAGCGGATCCGGGAAGCGGATCTCGATGCGGCGCGCCTTCGGGTTGGACACCCACGGAATGCGGCACGAGGCCGAACGGTTGCGCGCCGAGTAGGCCAGCATCACCGGCGCCTCGAAGCCCGGGACCAGGCGCTTGTAGCTGTTGGTGCCGGAGTTGGTGAAGGCGTTGATCGCCTTGGCGTGCTTGAAGATGCCGCCGATGTACCACAGCGCCATCTGCGACAGGCCGCCGTAGCCGTCGCCGGAGAACAGGTTGGTGCCGCCCTTGGCCAGCGACTGGTGCACGTGCATGCCCGAGCCGTTGTCGCCGACGATCGGCTTGGGCATGAAGGTCGCGGTCTTGCCGTTGCGGTAGGCAACGTTCTTGATGATGTACTTCATCATCATCAGCTCGTCGGCCTTCTTCACCAGCGAGTTGAACTTGGTGCCGATCTCGCACTGGCCGGCGGTGGCCACTTCGTGGTGGTGCACTTCGACTTCGATGCCGACCTGCTCCAGGGTCTTGCACATCTCGGCGCGCAGGTCCTGCAGCGAGTCGGTCGGCGGCACTGGGAAGTAGCCGCCCTTGACCGCCGGACGGTAGCCGCTGTTGCCGCCTTCGATCTTGCTGCCGCTGCTCCAGGCCGCTTCTTCCGAATCGATCTTGAAGAAGGTGTGGCCCATCTCGTTGCCGAAGCGCACGCCGTCGAAGATGAAGAATTCCGGCTCCGGGCCGAAGAACGCCTGGTCGGCGATGCCGCTGGACTTCAGGTAGGCCTCGGCGCGCTTGGCCACGCCGCGCGGGTCGCGGCCGTAGCTCTGCATGGTGGCCGGGTCGAGGATGTCGCAGGTCAGCACCAGGGTCGGATCGGCCATGAACGGATCGACGAAGGCGGTGTCGGCGTCGGGCAGCAGGACCATGTCCGACTCGTTGATGCCCTTCCAGCCGGCGATCGAGCTGCCGTCGAACATCTTGCCTTCCTCGAACAGCGCGGGCTCGATGATGCTGACCGGGAAGGTGACGTGCTGCTGCACGCCGCGCATGTCGACGAAGCGCAGGTCGACGAACTCGATCTTGTTGTCCTTGACCAGCTTCTCAATAGTTTCCGCAGACATTCGATGCAACCTCGGGTTGTGAAGGGCGTGGGCGAGTATCAGCAATCGCCATGCCAAGCATGTGGCACTCACAAGCCCTTGATTCTGCTGAAGCGTGCACGCGAAGGATGCAAACGCACCGCACTTTAGTGGTGCATTCACACCTGAACGCACCAAATTTGTGCGCGAGGCGGATGCTCTATCCTTGCGCAGCGTCCCCTCCCCCAAAGCGACCCTCTCCTCCATGAGCGATCTGTTGTCGGCCCTGCTGCTGGGCATCATCGAAGGCCTCACCGAATTCCTGCCCATTTCCAGCACCGGGCACCTGTTGATCGCCGAGCGCTGGCTCGGCCACCGTTCGGACTTCTTCAACATCGTGATCCAGGCCGGCGCGATCCTGGCCACCACCCTGGTGTTCCGGCAGCGCCTGTGGGACTTGGCCACCGGCCTGGGCGACCGCGCCAATCGCGACTACGCCTTCAAGCTGGGCGCCGCCTTCCTGGTCACTGCAGTGGTCGGCCTGGTGGTGCGCAAGGCCGGCTGGCAGTTGCCGGACAGCGTGGAGCCGGTGGCCTGGGCGCTGGTGATCGGCGGCGTGTGGATGCTGGTGGCCGAGTACTTCGCTGCGCGCCTGCCGGAGCGCGAGACGGTGACCTGGACGGTGGCCATCGCGGTCGGCCTGGCGCAGGTGGTGGCCGGCGTGTTCCCTGGCACCTCGCGGTCGGCGGCGACGATCTTCCTGGCGATGCTGCTGGGCCTGAGCAAGCGCTCGGCCGCGGCCGAGTTCGCCTTCCTGGTCGGCATCCCGACCATGTTCGCGGCCAGCGCTTACTCGTTCCTGGAGCTGTACAAGGACGGCGGCCTGGGCAGCGAGAACTGGGGCGACGTGGCGCTGGCCTTCGTCGCCTCGATGGTCACCGGCTTCGTGGTGGTGAAGTGGTTGCTGGGCTACATCAAGTCGCACCGCTTCACCGCCTTCGCGGTGTACCGCATCGTGCTGGGCACGGCGTTGCTGCTGTGGTTGCCGGCGGCGTGACGGCTTCTCCCTTCTCCCACCGGGAGAAGGTGCCCCGCAGGGGCGGATGAGGGTACGGGCGAAGCCTCGCAGCGATCGATCCATGCAGGCGCTACGCGCCCCGGACCCTCACCCCAACCCCTCTCCCGGGGGGAGAGGGGCTCGGCGTCTCCCTTCTCCCCTCGGGAGAAGGTGCCCCGCAGGGGCGGATGAGGGGACGGGCGAAGCCTCGCAGCAATGGATCCAGGCAGGCGCTTCGCGCACCGGACCCTCACCCCAACCCCTCTCCCGAGGGGAGAGGGGCTCTGGCCCTCCCTTCTCCCACCGGGAGAAGGTGCCCCGCAGGGGCGGATGAGGGGACGGGCGAAGCCTCGCAGCAATGGATCCAGGCAGGCGCTTCGCGCGCCGGACCCTCACCCCAACCCCTCTCCCGGGGGGAGAGGGGCTCTGGCCCTCCCTTCTCCCACCGGGAGAAGGTGCCCCGCAGGGGCGGATGAGGGTACGAGCGAAGCCTCGCAGCGATGGATCCATGCAGGCGCTTCGCGCGGCGCACCCTCACCCCAACCCCTCTCCCGGGGGGAGAGGGGCTCTGGCCCTTCCCTTCTCCCCTCGGGAGAAGGTGCCCCGCAGGGGCGGATGAGGGTGCGGGCGAAGCCTCGCAGCAATGGATCCACGCAGGCGCTTCGCGCGCCGGACCCTCACCCCAACCCCTCTCCCGAGGGGAGAGGGGCTCTGGCCCTTCCCTTCTCCCACCGGGACCATGGCCCCCTTTTCGGGGGAAGGTGCCCCGCAGGGGCGGATGAGGGTACGAGCGAAGCCTCGCAGCAATGGATCCACGCAGGCGCTTCGCGCGCCGGACCCTCACCCCAACCCCTCTCCCGAGGGGAGTGGGGCTTTACGGTTTACTTCGCCGCTGGATTGAGGCTGTAGGTGCCGTGCAGGCTGGCTTCGGCCAGCACATGGCCCTGCATCGCGCGCAGTGCGTCTGCGGCGGTGAAACGTGCCGGCACGTCCAGCTGCGCCACGTCCAGGGCGAACAGGCGGAAGAAGTAGCGGTGCACGCGCAGGTCGTTGGCCGGCGGATAGGGACCGTCGTAGCCGTAGTAGTCTCCGCCCATCGCCGCGTCGCCGGCGAACCAGTCGGTGTAGCTGTTCAATCCCTGCCGCGCGCCCGCCAGGCCGGGCGGTTGCGGCTTGCCCTTGGCCACCACGCCGTCGCTGGCACTGCCTTCGGCGATCTCGCGCAGGTCGGCCGGCAGGTCCACCGCCACCCAATGCACGAATTCGGTCCGCGGCTGGTCTACCGGGATCTGCACGTCGTCGCGGCCGACCATCTCGGCCACGGTCGGCACGTCCGGATCGACGCACAGCAGCACGAAGGATCGGGTGCCGGCCGGCACCGCATCCCAGGCCAGGTGGGGATTGCGGTTGCCGCCGAAGCCGTCGGCCTGGCCCATCGCGTAGGCCGCGGCGATGGGCTGACCCGGCTGGATGCTGTCACTGCGAAGTTGCATGGGGGGCCTCCGTGGGGATCAGGTTTCAGGGTAGCCAAGACGCACAGCCACCGGCGTCAGCAGCGCGAACGCGGCGGCCAGCGGCGCGGCGTAGGCACGCCAGTGGCCGGCGGCCAGGCGCGGCGGGCCGACCGTGGCGATGGTCGGGAACGCCACGCCGAACGCCTGCTCCAGCGCCGCCGCCACGCCGGCCGGATCGTGCTCGGTCCCGTCCAGGCGCACCAGATGGTGCGGATACAGATCCTGTTCGTGCAGGTCGGCAACCTGCGCCAGCACCGCCGCCAGCCACTGCGCGCCGGTCTCCGGCGAGGCCAGGCCCAGCGGCGCCGGGGCACCGTTGGCCAGCCAGTCCAGCAGCATGTCACGCGGATCGCGCAGCACCACGAGCAGCCGCCCTTCCGGCAGGTGCGGGCGCAGCGCGCGCAGCAGCGCGTTGTCCCACCACAGCAGCCAGTCGACGATGTTGCCGTCGCCGACGCCGCGCGCCGGCAGCTGCGCACGCCACTCGGCGACCAGCGCCGCACCGTCCAGCGCACCGCTGTCCAGTTCCTCGACGCTGCGGAAGCGCTGCAGGCCGTCGGTCGGCGGCTGCGGGCCGAAGCGGTCGCCGCGCAGCACCGGGCTGGCCGCGTCGATCACCGCGATCACCCGCTCCACGCCGCTGCCCGGCGGACCCCAGACGAACAGCGGGCGCGCCTGATTCTGCGGGTCGACCGCGCCCAGCGGCGGCCACTGCGCCGCGGCCTGGCCCAGCGGCGGCAGCGGCAGCCGGTGCGGCAACTGTTCCTGCTGGAAGGCCAGCCAGGTCGCCAGCGCCTCCTCCGGGCGCCCGGCGGCATCCTGCACCGCCGCCAGCCACGGCCGCACCACGGTGCGGTCGCGCTCGGGCATGCGCTGCATCAGACCGCGCACGTGGTCGATGGCGGCGTCGTGCTCGCCGCGCTCCAGCAGCGCCTCGACCAGGCGCTCCTCGCCGCTGAGCCGGCCCGGTTCCAGCGCCACGATGCGCTGCGCCACGGCCTCGCCCTGGTCGCGCTCGCCGGCCATGTCGTGCACGCGCAGCTGCGCTTCCAGCGCCGGCACGTGCGCCGGCATCGCCGCCTGCCAGCGCGCGATCAGCGCGCGCGCCTCGGGGCCGCCTACCGGCTCCAGCGCCAGCCGCGCCAGCCACAGGTCGTGGGCCTCGGTGGTGGTGGCCAGCGCCGCTTCCAGGGTGGCGCGGGCGTCGTCGATCGTACCCAGCCGCTGCCAGGCGATCAGCGCCGCATGCAGGGTGCGGCGATCGTCCGGCGCCACCGCCAGGGTACGGCGCAGGTGCTCCAGCGCCTCGGCCGGGCGGTCGGCCTGCAAGGCGTATTCGCCGGCCAGCCGGCGCATGTTGGCGGTGTCGCCGGCCGGATCGGCCAGCACCGTCTCCAGCGCGGTGATGGCGTCGTCCAGGCGGCCCTGGCGGTAGGCCAGCTGCGCGACCAGCGCCATCATCGCCGCGCTGGTGCCCGGGGTGAGCGCGGCGACGCGGCGGAACGCGGTCTCGGCGAAGGCGAAGTGCTGCTTGTCCAGATAGGCAAAGCCCAGCGCGTAGAGCAGGCGCGGATCCTCCGGCAGGGCATTGCTGGCGCGCGAGAGCAGCGCCAGCGCGCGGTCGGCGTCGCCGCGGCGCAGCGCCAGCATGCCGTCCACGCCGAGCAGTTGCGGATGCTCAGGCTGCAGGCGCGCAGCGGTGCGGCTCAGCCGCTCCACTTCGTCCAGGTCGCCACGGCCCAGGGCCAGGTGCGCGCGCATCACGTAGGCGAGGAATTCATTGGGATCCAGCGCCGCGGTCTGCGCCAGCGCGTCCTCGGCCTGGGCCAGGTCGTTGGCGCTGACCAGCATGCCGGCGTGCAGCAGGTGCAGGCTGGCGTCTTCCGGCGCCAGCGCGATCGCGCGGCCGATGCTGTCCAGGGCGGCGGCGGTCTCGCCGTGCTGCTGCTGCGCCAGCGCCAGCCAGCGAAAGGCCTGCGGGTCGTCGGCGGCCTCGGCGGCCCAGGTCTGGGCGAGACGCAGCGCGTCGGCGGTGTCCTGGCGGCGCAGGGCGTCGAGAATGGGCTGGTGCATGTGGGTCCGGCGTTGGGGCAAACCCGCATTGTAGCGGGAGCGCACAGCGGCCCTGCGCTGGCGCCTGGCGGGGCAGCGGACGGGCGTCGGGTCCGTCGTAGTGCGAATGCTGCGCGGCGGCAGGCACCAGGAAACGCGACGCGTATTGCGAATGTCCTGCACGTTGCAAGATGTCCGGCAGCGGCCCTCGCGCCGCGCAAAGGCATGCACTGTGGATGCATGCGAGCGCGGGAGTCGCTTCGCAGCGGCGCATTGGAACGACGACGCCCGCCTGGCAGCCCGAAACGCTTGCTCCCAGACCGACGCAGGCGGCAGACAGGTCGCTCTCCAGGCTGTCCCGTGGCGCGGGCTAGGCTTCCACCAGCCCCTCGGTCAGCCGCTCGGCCACCCAGCGTTCGGCGAAGCCGTCGCCGCGCGCGTTCTCGATGAAGCCGCAATGGCCGCCCCAGTGGGCGATCTCCAGCCGGGCGACCTCGGGCAGGCGCCAGTTGCGGAAGTCGTCCAGCGGGATCACCGGATCGTCCTCGGCCATCAGGATGTCGGCCGGCACGCGCAGGCCGAGCAGGCGCTCGCCGGCGATGCAGTAGCTGTCGAAGTAGGCGTCCAGGCTGGCGAAGCCGGCGTGGCGCTCCGCCAGCCAGGCCATCAGCCCGCGCATGTCCAGCGCCAGGGTGGCGTCGTCGTAGCCGTGGCGGTCGGGGAACAGTTCGCGCTTGCGCATCAGCGACTCGCGCCACTTGCGGCGGAAGTACCAGTCGTAGAACTGCGGGCCGTTCTCGATCCGCTGCATGGTCGTGGCCGGGTCCAGCAGCGGGCACACGGCGGCCACGTGCTGCAGCGGCAGCCCCGCCGCCGGCGCGCGCAGCGCCAGGCGCAGGGCGAAGTTGCCGCCCAGCGAATAGCCGGCCGCGAGCAGGGTCGGCGCCGGGAAGCGCTGCCACAGGTCGCAGGCGGCATTGACCACTTCGTCCAGGCGCTCGGAGTGGAACAGGTCCACGTTGAGGTGGTGGGTGCCGCCGTGGTCGCGGAAGTTGAGCCGGAACACCTGGTAGCCCAGCGCCAGCATCTTCGCTGCGGTCAGGCGCATGTAGCTGGAGTCGGCGCTGCCTTCCCAGCCGTGCAACAGCAGCACGGTGCCGCGCGGCGCGTCGCCGGCCGGCACACTCAGCCAGCCCTGCAGGCGCACGCCGTCGCCGCCGTCGAGGATGTGCGAGGTGGTGGTGGCGCCGCTGGCGGCGAGCAACTGCTCGCCACGGCGCACGCGCAGCAGGCTGGAACCCAGTACCGATTGGACGTGCGGGTTGCGCAGCCAGCGTGGGGGGGAGTAATCGGTTGCGTTCATGGGCAGCGAGCTTGCACCCACCGAATGGAGTAATCGGTCAAGCGGGCGATGGGTGGTGTCCCGGTGTTCAGGGTTGTGCCATCGCCGTGACGATGCGTGCGCGCGAGGTCTCGGCGATGCGCCGGCGTCCTTCCACGTCCTGCAGCCGGATCGGCTCCAGGAAATGCACCTCGGCCACGCGTCCCGGCTCGCCGAGCAGGCGCAGGAAGTTGGCGAAGAAGCTCTCGTGCGGTCCGAACGCGACGATCTGCTGCGCCGCGCCGCCGGCGCCGTAGCGCAAGGCCACCGGCTGCACCGCCACCTCGGCCTCGACCGCGGCCTGGAAGATGCGTGCGTGGAACGGCCCCACGTCCTGGCCGCCGCGGGTGCGCCCTTCCGGGAACACGCCGACCGAGCGCCCGGAGCGCAGCCGCTCCAGCATCGCCTGCAACACCCCGCCCAGCGACTCGGTGCTGCCACGCTGGTGGAAGATGGTCTGCCCGCGCGCGGCCAGCCAGCCGACCAGCGGCCAGCCGGCGATCTCGCGCTTGGCGACGAAGCCCATCATGCGCTGGCTGTGCAGCATCACGATGTCGATCCAGCTGACGTGGTTGGCGACGAACAGCACCGGATTGGGCAGCGGCGCGCCGATGCGGCGCACGCGCAGGCCGAAGATGCGCAGCAGCCAGGTCGACCACCAGCAGACCATGCGGTCGCCGAAGGACTCGGTGCCGGCGCGGCCGGGCGACAGCGCCATGCACACCAGCAGGAACGGCAGCGACAACAGCACGTGCAACGCCAGCAGCGGCACGCGGTAGCCGTAACGGACCCAGCGCAGCGCCCCACCGTATTGGCGCGTGGCGGGTGGGGAGAACTCGCTCATTCGGACAAGGGTACCGGAAGCAGGGGCCTAGCGGAGAATTGTGTCAGCCCGAAGACGCCGCTGCAGACGCGCCAGCCGCGCGTGCGAAGGCAGGGTTCAGCCCGGGCCTGGACTCAGCCGCGGTCGACCACCGCCAGGGTCAGCCGCGACACGCACACCGGCTTGCCCGCCGCGTCCTCGATGTGGATCTCCCACACCTGGGTGGTCCGGCCTACGTGCAACGGCCGCGCAGTGCCGGTGACCACGCCGCTGCGCGCGCTGCGCAGGTGGTTGGCGTTGATCTCCAGGCCCACGCAGATCCGTCCCGGCTCCACGCACAGATTACCGGCGGTGCTGCCCAGGCTCTCGGCCAGCACCACCGACGCGCCGCCGTGCAGCAGCCCGTACGGCTGCCGCGTGCGCGCGTCCACCGGCATCGTCGCCCGCAGCCAATCCGGCCCGGCCTCGGTGAAGACGATGCCCAGCTGCGCGATCAGGGTGTCGCGGCAATCGGCGTTGAGGACGGCGAGATCGGCGGGTTCGCGAAAGGACATTGGGGGGCCGGGATTGGGGATTAGGGATTGGGGATTGGGGATTGGCAAGAGCGGCATCCCCGGCACGGACATTATCGCGCCAGGACGAGGCATCCGGTCGCAGGGAAGCGCTTTTACGAATCCCCACTCCCGAATCCCCAATCCCCGCCCCTCAAAGAATCGGCACCAGCCCAGAACCGAACGCCGTCAACATGCGCACCAGCAGCCACTTGGGGCCGACGTTGACCTCGGGGAAGTCGCCGACCGCGCTGTAGCAGCGGTGGAAGCCGGGGTCGCGCCGGGTCAGCGGTGCCGGGCAGTCGGGGCCCGGCTGGAATTCGTAGTCGGTGGCGTAGCGCCATGGCCAGAAGTCCAGCACCGGCAGCGCCTCGGAGACCTTGCCCATGCTGTAGTTCAGGCCCGACAGCACCGGCGGCTTGACCCGCGGCGCCACCACCCAGGAGTTCTCCGGCTCGATGTCGCGGCCGATGCTGGCTGCCAGCGCCTGCGCGAACGCCGGATCGTCGACGATCACCGCGCCCTCGGTGTTGTAGGTCTCGCTGCGCGGGTCGAAGTTGTGGGTGCCGATCACGCCGACGCGGCGGTCCACCACCAGCGACTTGGCGTGCAGGCCCATGCGCGCGCCCTCGCGGGTCACCGGCAACGGCCGGTTGGCGATGCGCCGGCTCAGGCAGGACGGGCGGGTCTCGGTGCGCAGCACGCGGCGCGCGACCTGGCTGCCGTCGGCGCGGTTGCCGGACGGCCCGCCACTGCCGCTGCCGAGCAGCGAACTGCGGCCGGCGGCGCTGCCGCCCAGCAGCGTGTTGCGGCCGCTGCCGGCATCGCTGCCGCTGCTCTCGCCGCTGGCCGGTGCGGACGGCAGCTCGCCCTGCAGCGGCGCCGGCAGCAGGTTGGCGTAGTCCACCGGCGCGTCCAGCGGGAACGGCTTGTACTCGTAGATGTCGAAACCCAGCTCGCGCAAATTGCGGCGCTTGTACTTGTAGGACAGCGCGTACACCACCGGGTTGTCGGTGGCGGCCAGGCTGTTGGTGGCCACCACCACGCGCGGCGGCGGGGTGCGTTTGCGCAGGTCGCGGAAGATCTCCTGCGCCGGGTCCGACAGCACCAGGTACGGCGTCTGCAGGAGGATCTCCTCGCGCGCCTCGGCGATCAGCCGGTCGAGCTTGGGCGCGGTGGAGATGGCCTTGGGGCCGTGTTCGCGGCGGTGCTTCTGCGGCAGGTCGGCGACGTAGTCCACATGCCGCACCGGCAACGCCGGCAGCACGAAGGCGTTCTCCACGAAGGCCGGATCGGACGCCTCCTCGCTGACCCGCTGCACCCGCTCCGGGCGCAGGAACTGCGCCGGCGGCATCGCCGGCACGCCCTCGCGCAGCAGCAGCTTGCCGACGTCGTTGAGCCGCGCCACCGGCACGCTGCGCCGCGCCGCCCAGTAGGCGTCGAAGTTGGCGGCCATCGAGCGCGCCACCGGGCCGGCGACCAGCACGTCGCGGTCGCGGAAGTTGTACTCGGCGTCCCAGTCGAAATAGTCGTCCTGGTAGTTGCGCCCGCCGACCACGCCGATCGCATCGTCGATCACCAGCAGCTTGTTGTGCATGCGCTGGTTGAAGCGACGGAAGCAGCACAGCACGCTGGCGGCGTAGTGGAAATAGTTGGGCTTGGCCAGGCCGAAGGTGGGGTTGTAGATGCGCAGCGAGAAGTTCTCGTGCGCGCCGGCCAGCGCGCCGAGGATCTGCAGGTCGGAGATCGCCGAGAGCTGGTCGATCAGCACCCGCACCTGCACGCCGCGTCGCGCCGCGGCCAGCAGTTCGTCCATCACCAGCCGCGCGCTGTCGTCCTTGTCGAAGATGTAGGTCTGCAGGTCGATGCTGCGGCTGGCGCTGCGGATCAGGTTGACCCGCGCCACCAACGCCTCCTCGCCGTGGTCGAGGATGGTGGCGTAGTGGCGCGGCGCGCCGGCGCCGGACTGGGCGAAGGCCTTGCCCGCCAGCCCGCGCAGCGGCGAGGCCAACGCGCAATGGTCGCTGCGCGTGCAATCGACCTGGCGGTCGCGCGCGGCCTCGGCGATCGCCACGGCACGGCCGTGCTGCGCCTGCGACAGGCTCGCGCAGCCGCTGCCGAGCAGCAGCGCCACCACCACCAGCACCCGCATCAGCCGCGATGTCACCGAGTGGCCGCCCCGGTCAGGCGTGCGCGCAGCACGAAGGTGACCCGGTCGCTCAAGGCCAGATCCCACTTGTCCATTCCGTAACGTCCACGCAATACCGTACCGCGGCTGATGACATCGCAATCATAGCCTGGGCGGGTGCATGCGGCCGGCATGACGGTCAGCGTCTCGGCGTGGCTGACCCCGCGGATGCTCAAGGTGCCGGGGATCGGCCCGCCCTTGCCCAGCACCTGCGGCAAGAACGGCTGCGAGTCGAACGACACGGTGGGGTAGCGCGGCGCGTCGAAGAAATCCTCGCCGCGCATCCAGCCGGTATAGCGCGGCTTGCCGGGGATCTCCACGTAGGCGGTGAACAGGCGCAGGTGCACCTGGTGGCGGCCGTCGGGCAGCACGTGCACGGTGCCCTCGTAGCGCGGGAAGAAACCTTCGATGCGCTGCCCGAAGCGGGTACGGATCTCGAACCCGAAGCGCGACTGCGCCGGGTCCAGGGCGTACTCGCCGGGCGCCAGCAAGGCCGGTGCCACCACCTGCGCATGGCCGACGGCGCACCACAGACACAACGGCAGCAGCGCGGCGCACAGCGCCGGCCGCAGGGACCTGCGCAGCGGTCTCAGGGCCACCAGAACGCGGTCAACCGCGCCACGCCCGGCTCGATCGCCGCGTCGTGCGGCACCCCGAGCACCGCGACGCTGGCGGTGGGCATGCCGCGATAGTCGCCGGACTGGCCGCTGTGCATCAGCGCCGCCAGGCGCTCCAGGCCCGGATTGTGGCCGACCAGCAACAGCCGCTCGACGTCGCGGTGGCCGTCCAGCAGGTCGGCCAGGGTGCCCGAGGTGGCCTCGTAGATGCGCGGCTCCAGGCGCTGCTCGACGTAGCCGGTCAGCTCCAGCACCGCCTCCAGGGTCTCGCGCGCGCGCCGCGCCGGCGAACACAGCACCCGGTCCGGCACCAGCCGCTGTTCCAGCAGCCAGCGCCCGGCCGCCTCGGCCTCGGCCAGGCCGTGCGGCGACAGCGGCCGGTCGAAATCGGCCTGGCCGGTGTCGGCCGGTTCGGCGTGGGCATGGCGCAGCAGGATCACTTCTCGCAAAACGATGGTCATCGGTCAGGCCTTCTTGAGCCACTTGAGCAACGGTTCCCAGTCCTGCTGGTGGTCGCGGACCTGGACGGAGTGGTAATCGAACAGACTGCGGCCCAGCCCCACCAGCACCACGTAGGCCTGGCTGTCGCGCAGTTGCGCCACGACCGGGTAGGGCCATTCGGCGAGCATCTGCAACGCCTGCTGGGTGGCATTGGTCCAGGGCTTGCTGCGGTTGAGCACCAGCCCGACCGGCAGCTTGCGCTGGTGCACCCGCGGCACCTTGGCCAGGGTGTTGAGGAAGCCGACGGTGGCCTCGATGTCCAGCGCCGACGGCATCACCGGCACCACCACCGCGTCGGCCTCGTCGAGGAAATGGGTCAGATCCTCGGCCATGGCGCCGGCGGCGGCGTCGACGATCACCCGCTGCGCGTCGTCGGGCAGCGCCGCGCGCCAGCTGCGCTTGCGGCTGGCGTCGATCGGCAGCACCGCGCTGTCCAGGCCGGCGCGGCGTTCGGCCCAGCGGGTCGAGGAGCCCTGCGGATCGGCATCGGCCAGCACCGTGCGCTTGCCGGCCAGCGCGTAGGACGCCGCCAGGTGCGTGGCGACCGTGGTCTTGCCCACGCCGCCCTTGGAGCCGGCCACCAGGATCGTCTTCATGCACGCCTCGCTTCCGGGGGAAGAAGCCGGAGCGTACACCGGCCCTACGTCAGCCGGTAGTCAACATGCAGCATGCCAGCCGGCAGCACGCCGACCGGCGCCGGGCTTGCTATCGTGGCGGCCCCCTTCGCCTTCCGATGCCATGAGCGAGCTGCAGGACCTGGTCGCGCTGATCCGCGCCAACACGCCCCTGATCGTGATCGAGACGCAGGAGGAGGCGCGCATCGTCGATCTGTTCCGGCAGGCGCTGATCCAGGTCTGGCGCGCCCTGCACCGCTGGTCGATTACCGAGGGCCTGCGCCGCATCGACCTGGACCGCGAGGATCCGCCGAGCGGGCCGCCGGACGCCAGCGCGGTGCTGCAGGCGATCAAGCAGGCCGATCAGCGCGGCATCTACCTGCTGCTCGACGTCACCCCATACCTGGGCTACGCCAGCCACCAGCGCCTGTTGCGCGACATCGTCGAACGCCGACACTGCCAGCCGCACGTGCTGGTGCTGATCGGCACGCGGATCGAACTGCCGGCCGAACTCGAGGCGCTGGCGACCCGCTTCAATCCGCGCCTGCCCGACGCCAACGCGCTGCTGAAGATGGTGCAGGAGGAGGCGCAGGGCTACGCGCGCGAATTCGGCGGCCGCCGGGTCGAGGTCGACGGCGACGCGGTCAAGCAGATCCTGCGCAACCTGCGCGGGCTCAGCCTGATCGACGCGCGGCGCATCGCCCGGCAACTGATCTACGCCGACGGCGCGCTCACCGCATCCGACCTGCCGCAACTGGCCAAGCTCAAGTTCGAACTGCTCAACCGCAGCGGCCACCTGCAGTACGACAACGACGCCACGCGCTTCGAGGACGTGGCCGGCGCGCGCCGGCTCAAGCAGTGGATCGCGCAGCGCCGCGCGGTGTTCGCCGGCACCGCGCCGCCGGGGCTGGACCCGCCCAAGGGCGTGCTACTGCTCGGCGTGCAGGGTTGCGGCAAGTCGATGCTGGCCAAGGCTACCGCGGCCGGATTCGGCGTGCCGCTGCTGCGCCTGGACATGGGCGCGCTGTACGCCAAGTACCACGGCGAGACCGAGAAGAACCTGCGCGACGCGCTGGCCGCGGTCGAGCAACTGGCACCGTGCGTGCTGTGGATGGACGAGATCGAAAAGGGCCTGGCCAGCGGCGGCGAGGACGGCGGCGTGTCGCGGCGCGTGCTCGGCACGCTGCTGACCTGGATGGCCGAACGCGGCAGCGCCGACGGCGGCGCCGGGGTGTTCATCGTCGCCACCGCCAACCAGGTGCACGAGCTGCCGGCGGAACTGCTGCGCAAGGGCCGCTTCGACGAGATCTTCTTCGTCGACCTGCCCGATGCGCAGAGCCGGGTGGAACTGTTGCGCCTGCACCTGACCCGGCGGCAGCTGCACGCGGACGCATTCGCGTTGCCGCCGCTGGCCGCTGCGGCCGATGGCTTCTCCGGTGCCGAGATCGAGCAGGCGATCGTCTCCGGGCTGTACGCCGCGCACGCCGAACAGCGACCGCTGGACACCGACCTGCTGATGCAGGAGATCCGCAATACCCGGCCGCTGTCGGTGCTGATGGCCGAACAGGTGCAGGCGCTGCGCAGCTGGGCCAGCGGGCGCACGGTGCCGGCGGATTAGTTGCGGGCGGTGCAGGTGCGGCGTCGGCTACTGCCGCTGCGTGGGAGCGGCTTCAGCCGCGATCAGATGCCATCGATTGAGTCCTGCCGCGGCAGCAACTGTGCTCCCGCTGTACGCGGCTGCGCCCGACCCTCACCCCAACCCCTCTCCCGGGGGGAGAGGGGCTTTAGCTTCTCCCTTCTCCCCTCGGGAGAAGGTGCCCCGAAGGGGCGGATGAGGGTGCGACGCGCTCGCCATGCCACACCCCGCCGATCCAGGAGCCCCCTCCTGTGCAGGCTCAACGCAACGCCCCCAGCACCCACGCCCACGCCGGCAAGGTGACCAGCGACAACAGGATCCCGTAGCCGACCAACGCCGCGGCCAGGCGCGGCGCCAGGCGATGCGAGATCGCCAGCAGCGCGGCGGTGATCATGGTCGGCATCGCCGATTCCAGCACATTGGCCTGCAGCGCCTGCCCACGCAGGCCCAGCGTCCACGACAGCGGCCAGGCCAGGGCCGGCAGCACCAGCAACTTCAACAGCAGACCGGCGGCCAGCGGCGCCAGTTCCTCGCGCGGCAAGCGCAACTGGATCGAGAACCCCACCGCCAGCATCACCAGCGGCAGCATCGCGTCGGCCAGGTGCTGCAGGCCGGAGGCGATCCACGCCGGCGGCTGCGCCGGCATCAGCGTCAGCGCGAACAGCAGCGCCCACAGCGGCGGGAAGCGCGCCATGCGCAGCAGCGTCTGCCGCGGCGATGGCGGCGCCTCGCCGCTGTAGCGCGCCAGCACGTACAGGCCGAAGCTGGACAGCAGCACGAAGGTGCCGAACTGGTCGTAGACCACCGCATACGGCAAGGCCGCCTCGCCGAGCAGCGCGCGCACCATCGGGTAACCGATGAAACTGGAATTGCCCAGTGCCACGCACAGCAGCAGCACCGCCTGCTGGTCGCGGCGCAGCCGCAGCGGCCGGCGCAAGGCCAGCATCGCCAGCGCGCTCACGCCGGTCAGCAGCCACGGCGTCAGCATCAATCCGAGCAGTTCCAGATTGAACTGCAGGCGCGGTACGTAGATCAGCACCGAGGCCGGCAGGCACAGGTACAGCACCACCCCGTTGAGCACCTCGGTGGTGTTGGCCGGCAGCACGCGCAGACGGGCGAACAGCTTGCCGAGCGCCAGCATGACCAACATCAGGGCGAACGCATCGAAAGCCATCGGCACAGCACGGAATCAGCGAATACGCGGCATCATCGCATGGCCTGCGCGCGTGGGCCGTCGTGGCGTCGCAGGGGGCGTCCCTGTCTTCGTCGCTGTGGCGATGCCGATGGCGCGGATGGCGCTGGCAAAGATGGCACGGCTTGCTGCTGCAGTGCCTGGCGCGCGGCTTGCTGCGAAAAGCCCGGCGGCTGGCCGCGCCAAACGCGGCACCGACCGGCGGCGACTGGCGTCGACATCCGCGGGAGCGACATCGGCCGCGACCGACGCCGCACCTGTCTTGCACCCAGCCGCAGGCGGGCTTTCCGTGCAGGCGCGACAACGTCGATCTGTGCGATCGACCACGACCAGCACCACGGATTGCGCCGGCCGCGTCGTGCTCCCTGGACGCGCGCGCCTCAGGGCCAGGCCGGCGGCGCTGCCTTCCAGGCGGCCTGCACTTCGGCCAGGGTGGCGCGCTCGTCGTCGCGCCAGGTGGGCAGCAATGCGGCGAAATCGGCCGTGGCGCCCCACTTGTCCGGCCAGGTGCGCGCCGCCGCGGCGTACCACTTCACCGCCTCGTCCTTGCGCTGCAGCCGCCACAACGCCAGCGCCAGGGTCGGCGGGACCCAATCCGGCGCTGCCGGGCGGCCGTTGACCAGTGCGCTCCACTCGCTCAATGCGCGTGCCGGGTCGCCGGCGCGCAGCAGGTCCCAACCGTAGTTCCACTGCACCTGGCGCCGCTGCATGCCGGCGGGCAGTCCATGCAGCGCCGCCTGGTACAGCTGTTCGCCCAGTTCCCGGCGGCCGCCGGCCATGGCGATGCCGGCCAGTTGCGCGCGCGCCTCGTTGGCGTCGGGATTGCGCTGCACGGTACTGGCCAGGCGATCCAGCAGGGCCTCGCCGCTGCCGGCGATGGCGGTCACCGGACGCGTGGTGCTGCGGTCCTCGTCGAAATAGAACTCTTTCGGTGCCGGCAATGCCTGCGCCCGCACGGTGGCCGCGGTGGCCAGACCGATGCAGGCCAGCATCGCGGCCACTGCGTATGTGTATGCCTTCACTGCTGCAATCCCCTGGAGTGATCCCCTCACCCGGGTCCCATCCTACCCCGCCCGCGCCGGCACGGACGAGAACGGGCGCAAAAATCGCCGCTGATACAATCGGGGCGATCGCGCGCGGCAGGCGCTGCGCGCCCGCCAGCCTTCCATTTCCGGGCAAGCCATGAACCGCATCGTCGATCCGCGTCCGTCGTCCTCCCTTGCCGCAGCGACCACCGACGGTGTGGATGCCGGCTACACCCTGGAAGACAAGTACACCCGCACCGATGGCCGCATCTATCTGTCCGGGGTGCAGGCGCTGGTGCGGCTGCCGCTGATGCAGCAGTTGCGCGACCGCGCCGCAGGACTGAACACCGGCGGCTTCGTCAGCGGCTACCGCGGCAGCCCGCTGGGCGGCTTCGACCTGGAACTGTGGCGCGCGCGCAAGCATCTGGACGCGGCCAAGGTGGTGTTCAAGCCCGGACTCAACGAGGACCTGGGCGCGACCATGGTCTGGGGCACGCAGCAGACCAATCTGTTCCCCGGCGCGCGCGTGGATGGCGTGTACGCCATGTGGTACGGCAAGGGCCCGGGCGTGGACCGCTGCGGCGACGTGTTCAAGCACGGCAACGCCGCCGGCACCTCGCGCCACGGCGGCGTGCTGGCGCTGGCCGCCGACGACCACGCCTGCCGCAGCTCGACCTTGCCGCACGGCTCGGAGGACGAGTTCGTCAGCGCGATGATGCCGGTGCTCAACCCGGCCGGGGTGCAGGACATCCTCGACATGGGCCTGCTCGGCTGGGCGATGAGCCGCTACACCGGGCGCTGGATCGGCTTCAAGACCATCGCCGAGACGGTGGAATCCTCGGCCTCGGTGCAGGTGGATCCGTTCGCGCGGCAAATCGTATTGCCCGAGGATTTCGACCTGCCGCCGGGCGGCCTCAACATCCGCTGGCCGGATCCGCCGCTGGACCAGGAAATGCGCCTGCATCGCTACGCGGTGCGCGCCGCGCAGGCTTTCGCCCGCGCCAACGGCATCGATCGCACGGTGATGGACGCGCCGCAGGCGCGGCTGGGCATCGTCACCACCGGCAAGAGCTACCTGGACGTGCTGCAGGCGCTGGAATACCTGGGCCTGGATGCGGAGGCCTGCGCGCGCATCGGCATCCGCGTGTACAAGGTCGGCATGACCTGGCCGCTGGAGCCGCTGGGCATCGCCGCGTTCGCGCGCGGGCTGCAGGACATCGTGGTGGTGGAGGAGAAGAAGGCCTTCATCGAGCGGCAGATGAAGGAGCAGTTCTACAACTGGCCGGCCAGCGCCGGCCCACGCCCGAGCATCGTCGGCAAGTACGACGAGGCCGGCGAATGGATCCTGCCGTCCACCGGCGAGCTGACCCCGGCCACCATCGCCGGGGTGATCGGCCAGCGCATCCTGCGCCTGACGCAGTCCGAGGCGCTCGACACCGAATCGATCGAACAGCGGCTGCGCTGGATGGAGGCCAAGGAAGCGGAGATGGCGCTGCCGCGCGCCAACTTCCCGCGCGTGCCGCACTACTGCTCCGGCTGCCCGCACAACACCTCCACGGTGGTGCCGGAGGGCTCGCGCGCGCTCGGCGGCATCGGCTGCCACTACATGGTGACGTGGATGGACCGCGCCACCGACACCTTCACCCACATGGGCGGCGAAGGCGTCACCTGGGCCGGGCAGGCACCGTTCACCGACACCCCGCACGTGTTCCAGAACCTGGGCGACGGCACCTATTTCCACAGCGGCTCGCTGGCGATCCGCCAGTCGATCGCGGCCGGCGTCAACATCACCTACAAGATCCTCTACAACGACGCGGTGGCGATGACCGGCGGACAGCCGGTGGACGGCACCCTCAGCGTGCCCGACATCGCCCGGCAGATGCGTGCCGAAGGCGTGCACACCATCGCCCTGGTCAGCGACGACATCGGCAAGTGGACGCGGCGCCGCGAGCTGTTCCCCAGCGACGTGGAGTTCCACGACCGCGGCGAACTGGACGCGGTGCAGCGGCGCCTGCGCGAGGTCAAGGGCACCAGCGTGCTGATCTACGACCAGACCTGCGCCACCGAGAAGCGGCGCCGGCGCAAGCGCGGCAAGCTGCCCGATCCGCCCAAGCGCGTGCTGGTCAACTCGCTGGTCTGCGAAGGCTGCGGCGACTGCGGCGAGAAGAGCTTCTGTGTGTCGGTGCTGCCGAAGGAGACCGAGTACGGACGCAAGCGCCAGATCGACCAGTCCAGCTGCAACAAGGACTACTCCTGCGTGTCCGGGTTCTGCCCCAGCTTCGTCACCGTGCACGGCGGACAGCCGCGCAAGGGCCGCAAGGCCGACGCCGCGGCGCTGCTCGAGCAGCTGCCGGCACCGACCTTCCGCAGCGACCTGAGCCAGCCCTGGAACATCCTCATCACCGGCGTCGGCGGCACCGGCGTGGTCACCATCGGCGCGCTGCTGGGCATGGCCGGACACCTGGAGGGCAAGGGCGCCAGCGTGCTCGACCAGACCGGCCTGGCGCAGAAGGGCGGCGCGGTCACCACGCACATCCGCATTGCGCGGCAGCCCGAAGACCTGCACGCGGTGCGCATCGCCGCCGGCGAGGCCGACCTGGTGCTGGGTTGCGACATGGTGGTGGTCAACGACTACTGGGCGCTGTCGAAGGTGCGTGGCGATCGCTCGCAGGTGGTCCTGAACAGCTACGAGGCGATGCCCGGCACCTTCACCACGCACCCGGACATGCAGTTCCCGGCCGCCGAGATCATTGCCGGCGTGCGCCTGGCGCTGGGTGGCCGCGATCCACTGTTGCTCGACGCCACCCAGCTGGCCACGGCCCTGCTCGGCGACGCCATCGCCAGCAACCTGTTCATGCTCGGCTACGCCTGGCAGCAGGGCCTGGTGCCGCTGTCGCATGCGGCGCTGATGCGTGCGATCGAGCTCAATGGCGCAGCGGTGGCGATGAACCAGCAGGCCTTCGCCTGGGGACGCCTGGCGGCGCTGGACCTGCCGGCGGTGCGGCGCGCGGCCGGTCTCACCGATCCGGCCGCGGACGAGCGCGAACGCCAGGCCCTGGGCCTGCAGCAACTGCCGCCGGGCGAGTGGGAAGGCCACGAGGCCGGCGCCAGCGCCGCGCCGCGCAATCCGTCCAATCCGCGTCCGGCGCGCGAGCTGCCCGCCGCCGCCGAGAGCGGCGATGCCGGGCACGCGCCGCTGGACGACAGCCGCCTGTCGCGCTCGCTGCACGAGCTGATCGCGCGCCGCCATGCCTTCCTGGTCGATTACCAGGATGCCGCTTACGCCGCGCGCTACACCGCACTGGTGGAACGCGTGCGCGCCGCCGAGCAACGCGTCGCCCCCGCCTCGACCGCGCTGACCGAAGCGGTGGCGCGCTATGCGTTCAAGCTGATGGCCTACAAGGACGAGTACGAGGTGGCGCGGCTGTACACCAGCGGTGCGTTCGCCCAGCAGTTGCAGGCGCAGTTCGAAGGCGACTACCGCCTGCGCTTCCACCTGGCACCGCCGCTGCTGGCGAAGAAGGACGCGCAGGGCCGGCTGCTTAAGCGCGAATACGGCCCGTGGATGTTCACCGCGTTCAAGTGGCTGGCCAAGCTGCGACGCCTGCGTGGCAGTACCTTCGACGTGTTCGGCTACAGCGCCGAGCGCCGCGGCGAACGGCAGTTGATCGCCGACTACGTCGCCACCGTGGACGAACTGCTGCAGCGGCTGCAGGCGGACAACCTGGCCCTGGCGGTGCAGATCGCCAGCATCCCGGAACACATCCGCGGCTACGGCCACGTCAAGGAAACGCACCTGCACGAGGCCAAGCAACGCGAAGCGCGGCTGCTGGCGACCTGGCGCAATCCGAAGGCGCTGCATATCGTGCAGGCGGCCTGAGCGGGAGGCGTAGCGCCGCCACCGCGAGGCGGCGGCGCAGTGGCGGCATTGAGGGCGTCCGACGGAACGCGGTGCGACCGGCGCCGCGTTTGCGGCCCTCCTGCGTTCCGAGCGTCCGTGCAGCCGCTGTAGGAGCGGCTTCAGCCGCGACCTGATTCCAACGGCAGCATCGCCCAAGGCGACTGGCCTTGGACACCATTCGCACGTTGCGTGGATCGCCATCGATCCACGGTCGCATCATCATCGAAGGAGCATCGCGTGAAGCGCTTGGTCAAACTCGCATGCGTGGCGCTCGTGGGCGCCATCCTGCTGTTCTATCTGCTGGCAGAGCACGCCGGCCCCTGGATCATGCCGCGGTTCATCACGATCCGCGTCGTGGCAGGACCCGATCGGCCGCTCTCCGGCGCGAGGATTCGCGTCCTGCAGGACGTGTGGTCGATCCCGTGCCTGAGATACATGGGGATCTCCGGCGCGAGTTGCGCATCGGGCAAATGGACGGTCTTCCATGGCCACCTGGATCGCAACGGCGAAGCGCGGGTGTTGGTCTTTCAGGCAGCCGGGCTGCGGGCGGACTCGTATATCGCCTGCATCAATGGGAACCAGTACGAGGGCTATTTCGCCTACACCGAGTGGCCGGAGCAACAGGAAGTGCAGCGTCTCACCTTGGACTACAAGCGCCTGGAGCAGCAACGAACAGGTTGCATGAATGGCTATGGAGAAGAACAGTTAGCGGCGCCGGCGTGGTGGGATGCCGCCTTGAAGGAAGACGCCGATGCCGCGGTGCAGGACGACGAACAACAGGCATCTGATCCAACCACCTAAAGCATTCCGCCAGCATCGCTAGATGCGTAGGTAGATCCGTAGGAGCGGACTTCAGCCGCGACCTGCGATGTCGACCGGCATGAAGATTCAGCATGCGAACGCGGTTTCGCGCGCGTCATCTGTGGAAACGGTTGGATCACGGTGATCGCGATGATCCCGATGACCGAAGGATCTGTGCGTCGGGACTGAAGTCCCTCCCACATGTTGGTTCCTGCAATCCCGCAGACGACACAGCGGCCACGCGCACGCGGCCGCTGTGTCGAAGCGAGACGCGATTCGACCGGCTGCCGGGAGCGGCAACCCGACCGAAGGCGCGTCGAGGTCAGACCCGCGGATCAGGCGGATTGCCGCGACCGGGACGATCATAGCGATCCGAATCGAAGGCTTCGCGCACGGCGGCCTTGGCCTGTGCCCAGCTCAGCCGCGAGCGATCCTTGACGCGTTCCCAGCCGCTTTCCAGATCCGATTCCAGGCGGTCGTCCCAGACGCGGTCGCGGTAGCGGCTGCGCGCCTGCACGCCGTAGCGGTAGGCCGGGCGGTAATCGTCGTAGCTGCTGTCGGTATCGCGGTAGTCCACGGTGTCGAAGCGCTCGGCGTAGTAGCGGTCGCTGTCTTCATACGTGCGATAGGTGGTATCGGCGCGCTCCCACGAATCGCGCGCGGCCAGCCGTGCCTCGTCCCACTCCAGGCGCGAATCGCCACGGCGCGTGCCCCAGTCGCGCGACAACTCGCGTTCGTGTTCGTCCCAGGTGCGCGAGGGATATTGTTCGCGCGCCTGCAGGCCCAGGCCGTAGGCGGCAGCATAGTCGCGGTCGTAGTTGTAGTCGGCCTTGGCGTAGTCGCGGTTGCGGTACTCCTCGCGCCAGTACGCGTCCTCGCCGGTGGGGTCGATGCGCTCGGCCACGCCCTTGCCCGCGGCCGCGCCGGCGACCACGCCGACCGCCGCGCCGATCAGGGTGCCGAGCGGGCCGAACACCGTGCCGGCCAACGCGCCTGCGGCCACACCGCCGGCGGTGCCGCCGATGCCGACCCCGACCGGATGCGAACCCGGGGTGCCGGAAATCGGGTCGCGATTGAGATCGCGGGATTCGTCGTTGCTATGCATGGGAACGCTCCGTCGTGGAAGGGTATGCCGGCGATCTGCGCATATGCAGCAGCCGGTGTCGGCGCACAGTCGCAAGTCAGCGGTGAATCGGCCGTGGCATTGCGGTGAACCCGCGATGAGGGAGGCAGTGCGCTGCCGTCACCTGGACGCAACACGTGGCCGTCAGGTCGATGGCCAGGCATCGCCAGACTTGGCAGGTAAGCCCGCAAGGCATGCGATGCAGCGCACTGCACCGGCGTGCCGCGACAGCGTCGACGTCGCAATCACGTCACTGACGCCCTCAGCTTGGCCATTTCCGATACGTGGTTGCGCAGCGCGGCGTAGCGACGACCTCGGCACTACCGCAACTGGCACCACACACGTCGCAAGGCGGCGCACCAGGGAACGCGAACGGCGTAGGGACGCCACCATGGACAGGTGACGACATGCATGCGCGGCGCATGAGCGCGCCGAACAGCGTTCGCATGCGCCGACAGCCGCGCGGTCGCGGTCAGTCGTGCCTAGACGCGGCGCCAGACCAGGCAGCGGTTGTTGGCCGGCATCGCCACGTCCTCATGCAACGCCAGGCCCTGCGCCAGCGCCAGCGCGTTCACTGCGTCGGCATCGCGGATGCCGCTGGCCGGGTCACGCGCCTTCAGCCACGCATCGAAGTCGCGGTTGCTGTCGCTGGTGAAGGCCCCGCCGTAATTGAACGGGCCATACACCGCCAGCATGCCGTCGGCGCTGGCGGCCAGCAGTTGGCCGACACCGGCGAAGAACGCCTGCACCGCGTCCCAGCCCATGATGTGCAAGGTGTTGGAAGTGAACACCGCATCGTAGCCGGTGTGCGGCCACGGCCCTTCGCGCACGTCCAGCGCTAGCGCCGGCGGCGTGTTGGGCAGGCCCGCCGCCTCCAGCCACTGCGCGATGCCGGGCAGATGCTCGGCGCGCTCGCTGCATTGCCAGGTCAGGTGTGGCAGCGCCGCTGCGAAGTACACCGCATGCTGGCCGGTGCCGCTGCCGATCTCCAGCACGCGGCGCCGATCGGCGAACTGCCGCTGCAGCACCTGCAGGATCGGGTCGCGGTTGCGGTCGCAGGACGGGGCGTAGGGTCGATCGCTCATCGTGTCGTGCACCTGTCTGCGCTGGGCAGTGCCGCCGCGCCATGCAACGGCGTAAGCGGCGACGGCAGCCGGCTCATCCGCGCGAGCGCACGAAGATGCGCTTGCCGCCACCCTCGTTGCCGCGCTCCTCCAGTTCGAAGTGCGCCGACAACCGGCGCAGCAGGTCGCTGAGCTTCTTGTGCCCGTACAGGCGCGGATCGAAATCCGGACGCACCTTGTTCAGATAGCTGCCGACGCTGCCCAACCCTGCCCAGCCCTGGTCGTCGGAGGCTTCCTCGATGGCCTGCCGCAGCAGGGTCAGTGGCGCCGCCGCCTTGGTCTCGGTCGGCGCCGGCGCCAGCTCCGGTTTGGCCGGTGTCGCAGCCGGCTTCTTGCGGCCCTTGGCGGCCGGTTTGGCCGCGGCGGCGGCGGGCTTGATTGGCTCGGCTGCGCTGGCCTCGCTGCGCAGCACTTCGGTGTAGATGAACTTGTCGCAGGCCTGCACGAACGCATCCGGGGTCTTGCGCTCGCCGAAGCCGTACACCGTCGGCCCTTCCTCGCGCAGGCGCTGCGCCAGGCGAGTGAAGTCGCTGTCGCTGGAGACCAGGCAGAAGCCGTCGAAGCGGCCGGTGTAGAGCAGGTCCATCGCGTCGATGATCAGCGAGCTGTCGGTGGCGTTCTTGCCGCTGGTGTAGGCGAACTGCTGCACCGGGCTGATCGAGTGCTTCAGCAGCGCCTGCTTCCACTGGGTCATGCGCGTGCTGGTGAAATCGCCGTAGATGCGCTTGACGCTGGCCAGACCGTACTTGGCGACCTCGGCGAGCAGGCCTTCGATCACCGACGGCTGCGCGTTATCGGCGTCGATCAGCACTGCCAGCCGCGGCTGGTCGTCGTCGCTGTCGGAACGGTGGCGGGTTTTCATGGCGTGCACCTGCGGCATAGAAAGATCTGGAGAGGCATGGCGGCGGCCACCACTGTGCCAGCGCAACGCGGCGACCGCCATGGCTCAGCGCCCTGCCGGCAACGCCTCGTAGGCCTGGCGCACCGCCGCTTCGCCATAGCGGCGTTCCAGCCGGCGCACGATGAAGTGACCGCGCGCCATCGCCTGGAAGTGCGAGATGAACACCGTGTTGAGCAGCGCGCCACTGGCCGCGCCGACCAGCGGCACCGCCTGCGCCGCCAGCTTCTCGCTGACCGTGACCGAGAACTTGGCGGCGATGCGCGACAGCAGCGACACCAGCACCGCCGCGCCCTTGCTGCCCAGGCCATGCGCGGCGATGTACTGCGCGGCGGCGCTGAGTTGCTGCGCCATCGCCGCGCGCACCGCGAAGTAGCCCGATTCGCTGCCGTCGTCGCGGTGGCTGCGGCCGCCGTGCGCCAGCACCTCCAGGCAGGCCAGGGCGGTGGCCGGATCGTCCAGACGCTCGCCTTCGGCGCGGGCGATGTCGGCGATGGAGCGCAGCATGAGGGTGGTGGTCAGCGGCAATTCCACCACCAGCCCGGGCAGGCCGAAGAAGCCGCCGGCGGCACCGGTCGCCGCCACCGCGGCGCCGTGCAGGCGCGGCCGCGCACGCTCCGGCGCCTGCCCACGCAGGGTCAGCAGCGCCGAGCGCAACGCCACCCGCAGCGCGCGCTGGCTGACCGCATCGATGCGTGAGGACAGCATCTTCGGCATGCGCTTGCTGATCAGCGCCTCGATCGGCGCGCCCACCGCATTGGCGATCTTCGCCGCCAGGCCGGGGTGTTCCAGCAGCGCGCGCGCCTGGGCCAGGTCGCGGTGGTCGGCGGCATCCATCACGGGGACGGGCAATAGCGAGGTCATGGCCGAAGCTCGTGGCGAGGGAGGCGACAGCATGCACCGGGCGGCCGCGGCATGGTGTCGAGGGCCGATGACCGGTGCGGGACGTTCAGCCATCGCGCGCCCGTGCGCCCAGGGCCAGCCCTAGATCCGCTCCAGCACGCGCTGGTGGGTGCGCGGCCCGAAGCGGCCCACCACCGCGGCGGCAATCAGCAGGCTGGCGGCGATGCAGCCGAGCACGCCGCGGTGGCCGGTGCGGTCCAGCAGCATGCCGATCAGCAGGCTGCTGGCCGCGGTGGACAGGCGGCTGAAGGAGTAGCAGAAACCCACCGCGCGGGCGCGCAGCGCGGTGGGAAACAGCTCGGCCTGGTAGCCGTGGTAGGCGAAGCTCATCCAGGCATTGCAGAAGGTGACCGCCGCGCCGCAGGCGATCAGCAGCAGCGGCTGGCTCTGCCAGGCGAACAGCAGGCCGAACAGCACCGCGCCCAGGGCCGACACGACGACCTGCCACTTGTTCTCCCAGCGCTGCGCCACGCCGATCAGCAGCAGCGGCGCTAGTGGATAGGCCAGCGAGATGGCGAAGGCGTAGCCGAGGCCGTGCACGCTGTCGGCGCCCTGCCGCGCCAGCAGTGCCGGCAGCCAGTTGCCGAAGCCGAAGAAGCCGATCGCCTGGAAGATGTGGAAGCTCACCAGCATCGCCATGCGGCGCCGGTACGGGGCCCGCCACAGCGCGGACAATTGCGGCGTCGGCATGGCCGGCGCCGAGGCAGGCTCGGGCGCGGGCAACGGCCGCCCCAGGTCGGCGGCACAGCGCGCCTCCATTTGTTGCAGCACCGCGTCGGCTTCGGCATGCCGGCCCTGCGTGGCCAGCCAGCGTGGCGACTCCGGCAAACGGCTGCGCAGCCACCACACCGCCAGCGCGAAGCCGCCGCTGAGCAGCGCCACCCAGCGCCAGCCGCTCATGCCCAGCGACGCGTACGGCACCAGCGCCCAGGCGCTCAGCGCCACCGCCGGCACCGCCAGGAACTGCACGCAGAACGCCAGCGCGAACGCCGCGCCGCGCATCTGCCGCGGCACCATCTCCGACAGGTAGGTGTCGATGGTGACCAATTCGATGCCCAGGCCGATGCCGACCACCCCGCGCCACAGGATCACCCCCAGCGCGCTGTGCTGCAGGCCCATCGCCACGGTGGCCACGCTGTACCAGAGCAGCGCGAAGGAGAACACCGCGCGACGCCCGAAACGATCGACCAGCGGACTGAGCAGGCTCGCGCCGAGGAACAGGCCCAGGAACGTCGCCGAGGCGAACGCGGCCTGGTCAGCGATGCCGAACACGCCGGCGGCGCCCTCGGCGAAGATGCCGTCGCGCAGCAGGCCGGGGCTGAGGTAGGCGGTCTGGAACAGGTCGTACAGTTCGAAGAAACCACCCAGGGCCAGCAGCGCGACCAGCCGCCACAGGGTGCGGGTCGGCGGCAGGCGCTCCAGGCGCGCCGCCACCAGGGCGACGGGATCGGAAGCGGCAACGGCGGCATCGCACATGCGGGCAGGTCCTGGGGGAGGGATCGCGCCGCCGCATGCTGCCCGATCCGCCGCCGCGCGCGCCACCGCGTCGGACCAGAATTGCCGACCGCGCCGGATCGGCGTTCAGCCGGATGTCGGCTTCGGCGCGACCGGCCAGGGCGGGCGCCGGCCGTCGATCAGCGCAGGAACAGGATGTCCAGGTCGCGGTCGGGCACGAATTCGCGCTGGCGGAACTCGAAGGTCAGCGCATCGGTGCGTTGCAGCTCGCCGTCGAAGCACAGACTGAGCAGGTCGCCGGGCGCGCGCTTCTTCAGGGTCAGGTGGAAGTCCTGGATCGGGCCTTTCCAGTTGGCGCCGGTGCGCAGCACGTAGCGCAGGTTGCTCCACTGCAGGCCGTTGGCGCCGGCACGGCGGCGCAGGCGCTGCTGCGTGGCGGCGTCCAGGCAGGTGGGCTTGGCGTACTCGCCGATCAGGTCGCTGGCCGGCATCGGCACGCCGGTGGCGACGCTGGGCACGTAGCTGTGGCGGATCGCCACCGTGCCGTTGGCCGGGAACCGCTGCTGCCAGACGAAGTACTCGCTGAGGGTAAAGCGCGGCTGCCCGTCCGCGTCGAACCAGCGCGCGGGCAGCGGCTTGCGGCCGGCCGGCACGGTACCGCCCTCGACGTACTCGGCCAGGTCGTCCGGCGTCCAGCCGCTGGCGGCCCATGCGCGCGAGATGTCGCTGCCGTCCAGCTTCGCCACCAGCCGGCGCTCGGTACGCACCGGCTTGCCGTCCACCCACAGCTTGAAGTCGGTCAGCGCGCTGTGGTCGGCCATGCCGAAGTACATCGGCGGCATCGGGAAGGCGATCGGCACCAGCAGCTCGCGCGCGCTGGTGTTGGTGAACACGTAATCCACCTGCACCCGCTCCTCGCTGATGAACAGGTCTTCCTTGCTCATGCGGATGTCCGGCTGGCGAATCAGCTCGATGGAGCCATTGGCGTCGCCGATGCTGCTGTCGTTGGCGAAGGCAGCAGCGGTCGCGAACAGCCAGGACGACAGCAACAGGGGCAACAGGCGGCGCGGCGAGACGTTGGCGGTCATGGGCATCGGGGATCGGCGGGAGGAGACGCTGCAGCCGCGGCACGGCAGAGGCGGACGCGTGGCGTCATGGTAACCGCGGCGGCATGGCCAGCCGCATCGCGCCCCGCCACCCCATTTGCTACGGTAGCCGGCGCCGCCACGGGGGGAAGGGCATCGACATGTTCAGAGCATTCGCAACGCTGGCGCTGCTGGCGTCCGCCGGGCTGGCCGCGGCGCAAGCGCCGGGCGCGCGCAGCTACGCCAACCCGATCGACCTGGATTACCGCTACAACTTCGAACAGCTCAACGAGGGCATCTCCTATCGCACCGGCGCCGATCCGGTGTTCGTGCGCTTCGGCGATGCCTATTACCTGTTCCAGACCCTGGCCGACGGCTATTGGCGCTCCAGCAACCTGCTCGACTGGCAGTTCGTCACGCCCAGCCGCTGGCCGTTCGAGAGCATCGTCGCGCCGGCGGTGGTCGCCGACGGCGACCGCCTGGTGATCATGCAGTCGGCCTTCGAACCGCGCCCGCTGCTGCAGACCCGCGACCCGGCCAGCGGCACGCTCGACTTCCTGACCCGGCTGCTGCCCCCGCTGCCGCGCGCCCAGCCGATCGGCACCGAGATGAAGGGCCGCCCGCTCAGCGACGTGCCGCCCGGCCCCTGGGACCCGGACCTGTTCATCGACGACGACGGCCAGTGGTACCTGTACTGGGGCTCCTCGGACCGCTACCCGCTGTACGGCATCGCCATGGATCGCAGCGCGCAGGGATTCGCCTTCCGCGACGTGCCGACGCCGCTGCTCGCGCTGGACCCGGCGCGGCACGGCTGGGAGCGCTTCGGCCCCGACCACCGCGGCGCCCGCTTCCCCGACGGCAGCCCGATCGGCAGCTTCCTGGAAGGTGCGTGGATGACCAAGACCGGCGGCCGCTACTACCTGCAGTACGGCGCACCCGGCAGCGAGTACAACGCCTACGCCAACGGCGTGTACGTCGGCGAGCACCCGCTCGGTCCGTTCGTGTACGCGGCCTACAACCCGGTGGCGTACAAGCCCGGCGGCTTCATGCAGGGCGCCGGCCACGGTTCCACCTTCCAGGATGCGCACGGCAACTGGTGGAACAGCGGCACCGCCTGGATCGGCGCCAACTGGACCTTCGAACGGCGCATCGTGCTGTTCCCCGCCGCGTTCTTCGCCGACGGGCAGATGCGCGTGTCCACCCGCTTCGGCGATTTCCCGCACTGGATGCCGGAAGGCCCGGTGGCCGACCCGGAAACGCTGTTCACCGGCTGGATGCTGCTGTCCTATCGCAAGCCGGTCACCGCTTCGTCCACCCTGGACGGCTTCGCCGCCGACCGCGCCACCGACGAGGACCCGCGCAGCTACTGGGTGGCCGCGCGCAACGCGCCCGGCGAGACCCTTACCGTCGACCTGGGCGGGGAGCGCAGCGTACGCGCGGTGCAGGTCAACTTCGCCGACTACCGCGCCGGCCGCTACGGCGACGCGCCGGACATCTATACCGCGTTCCGGCTGCAGCACTCGCGCGACGGCCGCCACTGGCTGCCGCTGGCCGAGGTCGGCGACGACCCCGACCGCCGCGACCGGCCCAACGCCTACCTGCAGTTGCCCGCGCCGGTGCGCACCCGCTACATCCGCTATGTGCACGGCCACGTCGGCGCCGCGCACCTGGCGATCAGCGACCTGCGCGTGTTCGGCAACGCCGACGGCGCCCCGCCACCGGCGCCGACCGGCGTCGCCGCGCAGCGCGAGGCCGACCGTCGCAACGCCCGCGTGCGCTGGCAGGCGGTGCCCGGCGCCGTCGGCTACAACGTGCGCTGGGGCCTGCGCGCCGACCGCCTCACCCTCACCTACCAGGTATTCGCCGACCGCGGCACCGACCTGGAACTCCGCGCGCTCAACGTCGACCAGGACTACGTGTTCGCCGTCGAAGCCTTCGACGAGCGCGGTGTCTCCCCGCCGAGCGCGCCCATCGCGGTGCCATGAAGCCATCACCGCCCTTCCCGTATGCTTGGCGCCACCTCGACCGCGCACCGGCGATGCGGCGCGCGGCAGGATCGGCTGCCGATCGAAGGAGACGGACGATGCACCAGCACCAGGGAACCCAGGGCCAGCGCCGCCTGCGCGCATGGCTGATCGCCGCGATGGTCGCAGGCGTGTGCGGCAACGCCGCCGCGCAGCAGGTCGACCCGCGCGATGCGCAACTACAGCAACAGCAGCGCCTGCTGCAGCAGCAGGCCCAGCAGATCCAGCAGATGCAACAGCAACTGCAGCAGATGCCGCCGCCCGGCACGGGCGCCGAGGGCGGCACGCCGAGCGATGGCCTGTCCGCCACCTACCACGACTGCCGCAAGCAGGCCCAAGGCCTGGACGAGAGCCGCCGCTGCATCCAGCGCGAACAGCGCGTGCAGCAGGAGCGCCTGGACCGCGCCTACGACAAACTGCGCTACCGCCTCAGCGGCATGGACCGTTCGCGGCTGATGGATGCGCAATACACCTGGCAGCAGTCCAACGAACAGGCCGCACACCTGGACCGGGCGCTCGGCGCCCGCGGCCAGGAAGCGGCCCTGCAAAGCGCCGAAGCCATCCTGCGCCGGATCAGCTCCCGCGCCGACGAACTGGAAGGCTATACGCGCGGCGGGCGTTGAGGGTGGCATGCCATGGCCGCACCCATAATAATTTTTACCATTTAGTCACATAAAGCAACTGCACAAATAGTAATCACCTTAAATCAGGCAGCCAATCGATTTTAGTCAAGACCGAGTTGACTAATAAAATAATTGAACGAAGAGCTATACTTTTTGGCCTCGGAGGCTCTTACGAGAGGAAATAATTCGGAAGAGTGTTTTATTTCATTATAATCATAGCCATGAAGAAATATCTTTTTTATTTCTTTTTTTCCATGAGTTGACTCATAAACTTTTTGTTTTTTATTTTTTTAAGATATTTCTTTTGCTCCGACAGATGCGCAATATCTGCCAGAAGCCAATTCTCAATCATCTGATCTGCTATTACAACAACGATTTCCTGCTGAAAAACTTGCAAGGCTTTTCTTTTGATACTTTCTGCAAAACTTTCTAAAGAGCAGTTTCTACCTTCAAAGTCTGTAATCAACGCTATTTTTGTACATCCCCATGCCGAGAGAATAGCCATCTGTTTGCGCGCGCTTTCTACTATTGCACATTCAGCAGCCGTGTGGCCTCTAGGACCATCAGATTTCAATATCTTGACACGTCCCTTGTACCTAGCATTTAAGGCCGCGTAGTCTCCTGCCCCATCTACTATTACTCCAAGCATTATCCCCCTCCTGCGACTGCACCAATCGCTCCACTAACCCACATATCTCCAAGCCCAAAGTTAGTTGCGTCAAGCAGCTTCTGCACTTCTTTTTCATCATCAACGTTTTGTACTTTTGTTGCGCCAGATTCATGCCTAACAAGAAGCAGTTCACGTACAACCAAAGAATTTAGAATGGTTGCGCTGTGAGTCGTCATAATTACTGCCGTATTTAATTTCTTACCCTGTTCTCTAAGAATGGATACAAATCTCTGCTGCATCCACGGATGCATAAAATTCTCAGGCTCCTCTAGAAGAATCACCTTAGATTGAGGGACATAAATAGCCACAAGGAGGCAGAGCCACTTCATCGTTCCATCTGAAATTTCTTCAGGCCTGAATCTATGCGCACCTGATTTGAATACTACAAATCTTCGTCCAGTTGATGGATCAAGCTCAGTACAAAGACCATCTATAGAAGATACAGCAGCGCTTAAATGTTCTACTATTTTCTCAAGCGGATTGCTCTTCGCTAAACTATTTGCGCTGTAGTAGTTTTCCCACCCAAAACCAAAAGTATGCTTTTGACCATAGTATCCGCCGACATAGGACGTATTTACCAGCCGATGGTACTGCTGGGATTCAAGTGCATTAATCACTTCACTTACAGCCCTGCCATCATTGCCCATCTTAGTTAGAGGCAATGGATCTACAGCAAGACGAGCAACATCCGGCTGAATATTGTACTCGTCAAAAGAGCCTATTTCTGTCAATAATCTTCGCACAGATGCATGAAGCCATGCGAAAGAAGGAAGAAAAGAAGCATCTGAAGGGCGCTTTCTTATAGAAGAAAATGTTTCCGATATTAATTTGTTGGCATTTTTAAAAACCTCCTCTTTACTCATTGCCCGCTGCGCAGCAACCATTTTTTTTGTAAGTACGGCGTGGCTTATTTCGTCAGCCTTGTATTTAACCAAACCAGCCGGACTTCTAGTCAACTCCATATTAATAACGGGCTGATTATGCTTACTTGGCACAACAGAAAGGGTCTCTCTACTGATCTGAAGAAGGTTATCACTTTGCGTTAGCGACAAAGACACGCTCCAACGCAACCAAAACTTAACCTGTCGCCCTTTGTAAAGACTAGTTTCGTACTCTGTAACTACGACGAACGAGATATCCGTCGTTCCTCTTTTAAAGTTTCTAGAAGGCCCCCCTGCTCTGCCTAATGCGACAGCGCCGCCGTCATGAAGCAACGACGATAAAAACCTCAAAGACTGCAAGACATTTGACTTGCCGGCGCCATTAGGTCCAACAAGAACATTCAACCCGTTTCGAATTGAAAAAACGGACTCTTCGATTGATCTGAAATTTCTTACTAAAACAGTTGTCGGCTGCATTACCCCCCCCTCTAACTTCGCATCCTAGACTCTAAAATTTTTATCTGTCGCCCCAACCACCATCCGTAGCCCATTCACCTTTACATATAAAATTGAGCAACTCTATGGTCTTGTAAAATACATCACATTTGACTCGCCCGATATGCGCAGCCAAAATCGTCTACAATTGCTTATATAAAGCTTTCACCAACTCTAAGCGCAGCTAATCAAGCTCTTTAGGGCGCGCAGCCCCCGCCCTGTTCCGCGCACACCTTCATGGCACGTTGCAGCTCGGCCTCGCTCAGCTGCGGGGGCGGCCGCGCGACCGCGGCCTGGACCTGGTCGGGGCCGCCGGTTAGCGCATGCAGACCCTTGGCCGCCTTGCCGGCCAGGTAGTAGACGCCGAGCGCGATGTATCCGCCGCTCTGGCTGACCTGCTCCACCGAGGGCGGCGGCCGCCAGTCCTTGTCGAAGCGGTTGGGCGGCGGCGACACCGGATTCTTGAAGCGGTACAGGTCCAGCGGCTCGCCCTCGTCCGGGGGCAGCGCGCGCACTTCGCCCAGGGTCTGGATGTCGGGCTGCGCGGCGGCATCGGGCGCAGCCGATGCGGCGACCGGAGGCGGCGGCGATGCAGATGCCTGCTCGGCAGGCGCAGCCTGTTGCGCCTGCGCCTGCGTGCACGCCACCAGCAATGCGACTGCCAGCAAGGCGCGCAGGCGCCGGCCGATCGGATCCGCTGTGTCCACGCTGTCCATGGCGCCCGAGCTTACGGACGCGGCGCGGTCATCTCTAGCGCATCGGCGCCGCCGTTCACGTCGGCGACAGCGGCCGCAGGCACAGCCAGATCGCGCACCAGTGCGCCAGCGCGCCGCCCAGCACGTGTGCATGCCAGATCGCGCGGTTGTAGAGCATCGACTTGCGCACGTAGAAGGCCACGCCCACCGTGTAGATCGCGCCGCCGGCGGCGATCAGCCACAGCACCGGCGTGTCCAGCCCGGCCACGATCGGCTTGACCGCGGCCATCCCCGCCCAGCCCAGCAACAGGTAGATCGCCACCCAGAAGCCCTTGGCGATGCCGGGCAGGAACAGCTTGGCGAACACGCCGAACAAGGCCACGCCCCACACCGCCAGGGTCATCGACCAGACCCAGGCGCCGGACAGCGCCAGCACGAAGAACGGCGTGTAGGAGCCGGCGATCATCACGAAGATGCCGGCATGGTCGAGCTTGCGCAGCACCGGCTGGCGCTGCGGCGGGGCGAAGTTGTACGCCGCCGAGCAGGCGAACATGGTCAGCAGCCCCAGCGCGTAGATGCTGGTGGCGACGATCAGCGCGTCGTTGGCATGGGCGCGCCAGACCAGCAGCGCGCCGCCGACCACGGCCAGCAACAGGCCGGCGGCATGCACGAGCAGGTCGGCGCGGCGGGCGGCGGCGGTACGGTAATGGGGGGGAAGCGGGAGAGCGGACACGGGCAAGGGAAGTAGACGACAGGAGCCGCCGTTGCCGAGGGGGACGACAGGATACCTGGCGATGGCCTCCGGACGCAGGGGTGTCGCCTATCACATGTCGAGGCGATGTCTGTCGGCGCGGCGGGCTGCCGACAGTGAAAGCGTTCACTTCCTGCGATATAAATTCCGTGGGACCAATGGAAGGAGCCACGCCGATGACCGTGCCGCCACAACGGCTGCCGTCTTTCCTGCATTTTCTCCCGTTCGCCTTGCTTGCAGGATGCACCATGACCGATCCCCATATTTCCCAAGCCCAGTTCGCGCAGCGCGTGGAAACCCTGCTCGGCGGTCGCGACAACGTCGTCGTGGCTGCCAGCCAGTTGACCGATTTCCCGTGGGCTTCGTTGTGCTTCACGCGCGATGACAGCCTGCGCCTGACATTCAAGCAGGACACCGGCGAACAGACGCTTTCGCTCCCGTATGAGCAGTTCTTCGTCGACGAAGCGCACGTCCCACAATCGCTGGAGGACATGTGCGTGAAGCCGGGAGAACGCATCCTCATCCGCAAGAAGTATCCTGGCTACGCGGGGCCAGTGGAGTTCCTCAAGCCAGCGGAGGGCTGAACATGGTCGACATCACCGACCCCAAGGGCGCCAAGCGCGAGATCGAACAGGAAGCGTATCGGCACTACGAGCAACTCAGCGGCGTGCATCTGGCACGCCGCGCCGATGGCAGCATTCAGCCGCAAGGCCATAACGACGCGCTGGATGCGTTCCGGCATGCCTACACCAGCGGGCGCGTCACCCAGATCGCCTTAGGGCAACAGTGGATTGCGCGCAGGTTCGGCAACGACGCCGAAATCGGCCCGGCCCACCCGAACGATCCCGCAGAGCACCGCATGGATCTGTGGAACAACGAGGCTGGGCGCCGTATCGGCGACAGGACCTCCGGCGCCGATCAACTCGCCCGGGAAACCTACGCCGCCCTGAAGAACGGCGAGCTCGTGACCGGCCTGAACGACGCGCGCCTGAAGCAGCTCTATCCCGAAGACCCGCGCCTGAAGTTGCCGGCAGGAGACCCGCAGCGCGAACTTGTCGACCATGATGCAGTCGACCGAATCAATCGCGATGTGACCAAGCTCCAGGACCAGGCCCAGGAACGCTTTCCCCAGAATCACCCCGACCGGGCGTATTTCGACGCGTTGCGCGATCGGCTGCCAGAGAGTGTGTCCGACGCCAAGGTGGCACAGGCACTGGTCGCCGCGAAGAGCGCCGGGATTGAACGTGTCGACCAGCTGGGAGCCGTGACGCTGCAGGATCAACAGATATTCATCGCGGGGCGAACGCCCGGATTCCGGACCCAGCTGGATGCGCATGCTGCAGCACCGCCAATCCGCGAAAGCGCCTACCAGGCGGAGCAGCAACACGCCGTTCAAACATACGAGCAGGCGCAACAGCCAAGCCAGGGACAAGCGCGCGCCTACTGACGCGCCCTTCGCCGCATTCCAGAGGCGCGCCACGGTGCGCCATTCGTTATTCGCAGCGCAGCCGCTTGCACCTGTCGGTAGGCGGGCTGCCTCCACGCAAGCCCCCCGCCTGAATCCGCTCAGCCTGCCTTCCTCGCCTCGACGGGCGCCGTCTCATACCCTGAGACGCGATTTCGCTTCCCTGTTCCGCTTTGAGAGCCGTGCCGATGCCCGCCCACGCCCTAGCCCCGCGCACCGAGGACGCCGAGCGCGCCCTGTCCACCACCGACGGGATGCCCTCGCGCGATGGCGCCCTGCTCAGCGCGCGGCTGGAGCGCCGTTACCACGACCGCATCACCGGCAGCTTCACCATCCCCGGCCAGGCCGGCCGCTACGCGCCGATCCCGGACGACGTGCCGCCGGCGCTGGCCGCCGCATTGCGCGAACGCGGCATCGCGCAGCTGTACAGCCACCAGGCCGAGGCCTGGGACGCGGCGCAGCGCGGCGAGCACGTGGCCATCGTCACCCCCACCGCCTCGGGCAAGTCGCTGTGCTACACACTGCCGGTGGTGGCCGCGGCGATGACCGCGCAGGCCAAGGCGCTGTACCTGTTCCCGACCAAGGCGCTGGCGCAGGACCAGGTGGCCGAGCTGCTGGACCTCAACCGCGCAGGCGACCTCGGGGTGAAGGCCTTCACCTTCGACGGCGACACCCCGGGCGATGCGCGCCAGGCGATCCGCCTGCACGGCGATATCGTGGTCAGCAACCCGGACATGCTGCACCAGGCGATCCTGCCGCATCACACCAAGTGGGCGCAGTTCTTCGAGAACCTGCGCTACGTGGTGATCGACGAGATCCACACCTACCGCGGCGTGTTCGGCAGCCACGTCGCCAACGTGCTGCGCCGGCTCAAGCGCATCTGCGCCTTCTATGGAGTGAGCCCGCAGTTCATCCTGTGCTCGGCCACCATCGGCAACCCGCGCGCGCACGCCGAGGCGCTGATCGAGCAGCGCGTGCACGCCATCACCGACTCCGGCGCGCCCAGCGGCGACAAGCACGTGCTGCTGTGGAACCCGCCGGTGGTCAACGCCGACCTGGGCCTGCGCGCCTCGGCACGCTCGCAGAGCAACCGCATCGCGCGCATCGCGATCAAGTCCGGGCTCAAGACCCTGGTGTTCGCGCAGACCCGGTTGATGGTGGAGGTGCTGACCAAGTACCTGAAGGACATCTTCGACCACGACCCACGCAAGCCGCCGCGCATCCGCGCCTACCGCGGGGGCTACCTGCCCAGCGAGCGCCGCGAGGCCGAGCGGGCGATGCGCGCCGGCAGCATCGACGGCATCGTCTCCACCTCGGCGCTGGAGCTGGGCGTGGACATCGGCGCGCTGGACGTGGTGGTGCTCAACGGCTACCCCGGCAGTGTCGCCGCCACCTGGCAGCGTTTCGGCCGCGCCGGGCGCCGCCAGCAGCCGGCGCTGGGCGTGCTGGTGGCCAGTTCGCAGCCGCTGGACCAGTACGTGGTGCGGCACCCGGACTTCTTCGCCGACGCCTCGCCCGAACACGCCCGCATCGCCCCGGACCAGCCGCTGATCCTGTTCGACCACATCCGCTGCGCCGCGTTCGAACTGACCTTCGTCGCCGGCGAGGCGTTCGGGCCGGTGGACCCGGCGGTGTTCCTGGAAGCGCTGGCCGAGAGCGAGGTGGTGCACCAGGAAGGCGACCGCTGGGAGTGGATCGCCGACAGTTACCCGGCCAATGCGGTGAGCCTGCGCTCGGTGGCCGACGGCAATTTCGTGGTGGTGGACAAGACCGACGGCAAGCAGCAGATCATCGCCGAGGTGGACTACTCCGCCGCGGCGCTGACCCTGTACGAGGGCGCCATTCACATGGTGCAGAGCACGCCGTATCAGGTGGAGAAGCTGGACTGGGAAGGCCGCAAGGCCTACGTCACCCGCACCCACGTCGACTACTACACCGACAGCATCGACTTCACCAAGCTCAAGGTGCTGGACCGCTTCGACGGCGGCGCGGCCGGCCGCGGCGACGCGCACCACGGCGAAGTGCACGTGGTGCGGCGCGTGGCCGGCTACAAGAAGATCCGCTACTACACCCACGAGAACATCGGCTACGGCCCGGTCAACCTGCCCGACCAGGAGCTGCACACCACCGCGGTGTGGTGGCAGCTGCCGCAGGCCACCCTGCTCAAGGCGTTCGGCAGCAAGCAGGACGCGCTGGACGGCTTCCTCGGCGCGGCCTACGCCCTGCACGTGGTGGCCACGGTGGCGGTGATGGCCGATGCGCGCGACCTGCAGCAGGCGGTGGGCGACGGCGATGGCGCGTGGTTCGCGGTGGCCGACGCCAAGGGCCGCGGCCAGCTGCGCGGCGGCGACAGCGGCGAGCCGGCCAGCATCGAGCTGCAGCAGTTCGTGCCCACCGTGTACCTGTACGACAACTTCCCCGGTGGCGTCGGCCTGAGCGAGCCGTTGTGGCGACGCCAGGCCGAGCTGGTGCAGCGCGCGCGCGAACTGGTGCAGGGCTGCGACTGCGTGGCCGGCTGTCCGGCCTGCGTCGGTCCAGTGCTGGCCGCGCAGGAAGCCAGCGCGACCACGCCCAGGGCGCTGGCGCTGCGTGTGCTGCGCTTGTTGCTGCTCGACGGCGAGGACGACACGGCGCTGGACGCGCACGGCGCGACCACGATCGCTGCCGACGCCGATGCCGACGCGCTGCCGGAGTGGAGCGCATGAGCATCAGCCTGGAGCGCCTGCGCGCGCTGCGCCGACAGGCCGGCGACGCCAGCGCGGAGCGCACGCCGGCGTCTTCCGGCAGCCGCACCACGGCCGACGCGGCTCCCGCGTCACGCGCAACCGCTGCAACGGCGGCGCCCCCGCAGGCGACAACGCAGGTACCGGCGGCGATGCGCGACGCCGCATCGCGCGCAGCTGCGCCTCCGGCCGCACGCACGCCACCCGCTCCCGCACGCGGTGGCGGCACCGACACCGCGGTGGCGCCACCCATTGCCATCGCCCCGTTCGATCGCGGTGGCACCGATGTGTCCGCACTGCGGCGCCTGCTCGGCCTGCGCGAACGTGCCGTCGCGCCCGCCGCGGCTTCCTCCGCACGCAAAGCGGCTCCAGCGCCGGACCGGTACCTGCCCGGCGTGGAGATCGCGCCCGGCCTGCACCTGATCGAAGCGTTCCTGCCACAGCCGATTCCCGCCACGTCGCTGTCGCTGGCCTTCGCCCGGCGCGAGGATGCGGTGGAACCCACCGACCTGCTGTTCTTCGACACCGAGACCACCGGCCTGGCCGGCGGCACCGGCACCCGCGCCTTCATGATCGGCGCGGCCGACTGGACCGTGCATCCGGCCGATGGCCCGGGCCTGCGCATCCGCCAGTTGCTGATGGCCACGATGGGCGCGGAGAAGGCGATGCTGGAAGCGTTCCGCGCCTGGCTGCGGCCGGGCACGGTGCTGTCCAGCTACAACGGCCGCTGCTACGACGCGCCGCTGCTGAAGACCCGCTACCGGCTGGCGCGCTGCGCCGATCCGCTGTCGGCGCTGGACCACCTGGACCTGCTGCATCCCACCCGCCGCCGTTACCGCGGCACCTGGGAGAACTGCAAGCTCGCCACCATCGAGCGGCAGCTGCTGCGCGTGGTGCGCGAGGACGACCTGCCGGGGTCCGAAGCGCCGGCGGCGTGGCTGGGCTACCTGCGCGGCGGCAACGCGCGCAACCTGCGCCGCGTCGCCGCGCACAACCACCAGGATGTGGTCACGCTGGCGCTGCTGCTGCAGCGCCTGGTCGCCGCCGAGGCCGAAGAACGCGCGCTGGCGGCGGCTGCGTCGGTGTAGTCGCTGGGCACTCGGGTGGTGCCTTGCCGACCTGCTGATGCTGCCTCGCGCGAGCATTGCGCGCTGATGCAGACGCCATGCTGGGAACGCGTCATGGCGATTTGCAAGGGCGATGCATCCAGGGGCGCGACCGATGCGGAAATGACGTCAGAAGCGTCAAGTCATGTTGGCAAGCACGCGCGTAGGAGCGCTTTCAGCCGCGACGGGCGTTATCGGTAAAGCTGTCGCGGCTGAAGCCGCTCCTACGACAGCGGATCGCGCATGGTGCGTTCCGAAGATCCGCGGCCTCATCAGCGCGCCACGCACGGTACAGCGCTTTTTTCGATGGCGCGATGCGAAGGGTTTGGCATGGAGATGCCCTAAGCCGCGATCGGGAAAGCCCGTCGCGGCTGAAGCCGCTCCTACAAGGCAACGGTAGGTCTCGCCAGATCGTAACGGGAGGGCGTTGCTGCCGCGCCCTTCCATCGCGATGGGTTTTCCCGGAAACCCTCGTCGCGACTGAAGTCGCTCCCACAGTGCCTTGCCGTGTCACGGCGGCCTGCGCGTGGCTCGAGACGGCGCAACGTCAACGCAAGAACACGCCGCGCGCGCCAGGCACGCGGCGTGCACCGGATCACTCCAGCCGCTGCGCGGTGCCCGCGGCGATGGCGGCATCGAACAGGCGGTCGACCTCGCGATCGGCCTGCGCGCTCAATTCGCCCTGGCGCGCGCCCAGTTCGCCCTGCTGCCGGCCCAGCGCGGCCTGCTGTTCGCCGAGCGCGCGCATCTTCGCCGCCAACGCGTCCTGGCGCTGCGCAACCGCCGCCTGGGCCTTCGCCTGCGCCTTGGCGGCGACGGCATCCATGTCGATGCGCTCCAGCGCCCGCGCCGCGGCCTCCTGCGCCAGCTTGCCTTGTTCCCGGCCCAGCTCGCCCTGCTCGCGGCCCAGTGCACCCTGGCGCTTGCCGAGTTCGCCCTGCTGCGCGCCCAGCTTGCCGATCGGCTCGAACAGCGCGTCGAAGCGGGCCAGCAGCGCAGGATCGTGCACCACATAGCGCTTGCCGCCGCGGCGGAACCACAGGCCATCGCCCTGGGTCTCGCGCTTCATGGTGGCGAGTTCGTCGCTGTTGCCGCTCATCGTCGAATGGTTGCCCTTGACCCGGACATACGACTGTTCGAGCTGGCCGTTGCGGATCTTCTGTACCGACCGCGTGCTGATCCGCGAACCGATGGCCGGAGCTGCAGCCGGGACCGCCGGTGCCGGCGGCGCAAGCGGCGCGGGTGGCGGCAGCGGGGCGACCGGCGGTGCCGCGCGACGCGACGGCGTCGCTGCAGTGGCGGAGGTGGCCGCACGCGGCGGCAGCGGCGTCCCGGGCACGTTGGCGGCACGGGCGGCAGCGCCGTCATCCATGGCCGTGTCGTTGTCCGTGTCGGCATCGGCGGCATCTGCCGCCTTCTCCGCTGCCTCGGCGGCCGCATCGGCAGCTGCCTCTGCGGCTTCGGCAGCCGCGTCGGCCGCCTCGGCTGCAGCATCGGCCTCGGCGGCGGTCCGGGCAGCGTCCGACTTGTTGGCAGGTGCGACGGCATGGCCGGGCTGGGCCACCAGGCGCAGCGGCATCACGCCGAGCACGGTCACCGCGGTCAGGATCAGGGCCGCGCCCAGGCGCGGAAAGGCGGACGTGGTCTGCAGCATCAGCAATCTCCGTTTCAGGCTCAGGAAGGTCGGCGAAGCGCTGGCCAAGCCGGCGCTGGGCCGCGGTGCCACGCCCAGCTGCACCAGCAGCCGCGCGTAGTCGTGACGGCAATGGCGGTGACCAGCGACCACGGCCGCATCGCAGGCCGCCTCGCGGGCCAGGGCGTACTCGCGGTTGGCCAGGTGCACCAACGGGTGGAAGAAGAACAGGTGCTGCGCCACGGCCGGCAGCAGGCCCCACCACAGATCGCGGCGCTGCAGGTGCACCAGTTCGTGGGTCAGCGCCATGTCCAGATCGTCGGCGCGCAGGCTGGCCATGCGCTGCGCCGGCAGCAACAGCACCGGCCGCCACGGCCCGATCAGCTGCGGCGAATCGGTGTGCGCACACAACCGCAGCTGCGGTGGCTCGCGCAGGCCGTGCGCCTCGGCCGCCAGGCGCAGCGCGCCGAGCAGGGCGGCGTCGGTGCACGGTGCCGCCTCGCGTGCACGCTGGCGGCTGCGGCGGTAGGCCAGGACGCTGTGCGCGGCGCAGACCAGCACGCCGGCCAGCCATAGCGCCGCCAGCGCCTGCGTCCAGGGCAAGGCAGCCACGGATGCCGTTGCCGGTGGGGCGGCGATCGCCGCGGTGGCGGTGGTGGCGTTGACGTTGATCTGCGCAGGCACCGCAGCGAACACGGACGGCGTCGCAGCGCGTACCGGCGTCACCGGCACCGTGGCGACGGCCGCCGGCACTGCCGCCAGCGGCGCCGGTGCGGCCGGCAGCACCGGCAATTGCACCGCACCGGCCCACACCAGACCCAGCACGCTCTGCGCGGCAACCAGCCACCAGAGCCGGCAGCGCGTCGCCGCCGGCAGGGTCGGCAGCCAGCGGCACAGCGCCCAGATCAGCGCGACCAGTACCAGCGTCTGCACGCTGGTCGCCAGCAGCCGCGACAGCAGGCTCTCGAACACGTCCGTCCCCAACAGGCTGTGCATGGCTCAGTCCTCCCGCCGTTGCGATTGCAGTTTGGCCACCAGGGCCTCCAGTTCGGCCAGTTCCGTATCGCTGACCTCGGCACGCTGCGACATCCACGCCACGAACGGCGACACCGAGCCCTGCAGGGTCTTCTCGACGAAGCTGCCGACCGCGCTGCGCACCACGTCGTCCTGGCCGCTGGTGGCGGCATAGCGATATACGCCCTGCACCTGGCGCCGGCGCAGATAGGCCTTGGCGCGCAGGCGTTCCATCATGGTCAGCACGGTCGAGCGCGCCAGCCCGCGCGCCTCGCCGAATCCGGCGGCGACCTCGCCGACGCTGGCATCGCCCTGTTCGGCGATGTACTGCAGCAGGGCCAGTTCCTGGTCCCCGATCGATTTGCGGCGCATCCGCCCACTCCGATGACTACACGTGTCGGCAAAGCTACCCATGACGACAACTGTCGTCAATAGGTCGCAGGTCATGGGCTGGCGGTTGGCTGCAGGCTGGCGATGACGTCCGTCCGGGACGCGGCGGTAGCGCCTCATCCCATTCCGGCGGATGCCGCATCGGTCCTGGGCATTCGATCGTCCATGCCCCGCGCACACGTGCGGCGCGAGATCCGCATCCACCTCCACCATGCACGCACTCGCCATAGAAGTTTATGGCGATCCGGCCCTGTTCGCACAGCGACACCAACGCCCTATACCCAGGTATCGCATCGCATACGCGCAGCAGGCACGGCTGTACCAACGCGCAATGGTGCAAGCGCACATGCGATGCAAGAATTCCCTGCATCGCTTCACACCGCTGTATTCACCGTGGGAAGTGCGCTGCCGCAGCTGCGCCGTTCGCCTCCATCGCGCCGGAGCGGGCCGCCGCACCTGCCGCGCGCCACCTCCCAGGGTCCGCGCCGCATCGCTGGCGCCCTTCCATCGCAAACGCACAGCCAGCCGGACGCCGCCGCGAAGAGGACGCCCTGCGCTGGGTGCGCGCCTGCGCCACCGCTTCCCACTCCACGCCGGATCCGACCATGCACGCGACTTCCTCCCGTCTCCGCGCCGCCGCCCTGCCGCCGTCCGCATCACATCGCCATATGCAGGCAGGCATGCCGTCGTTGCTGTCTGCGGCGCTGGCAACGTGCCTCGCCGCGTCCTCGGCGCATGCCGCCGACGCGGTCGCCAGCGCCGATGCCGACACCACGCCCACCACGCTGTCCGCGCTGGACGTGGTGGCCTCGCCGCATGCGGCGGCGGTGGCGCCCACCCAGGTGGTGGGCCCAAACCGCTATGTCATCAATGCCGGCGACATGGACGCGGACATCGCCGGCAGCAACGGCCTGGCGCGGCTGAAGACCGTGCCCGGCGCCAGCTACACCGCCACCGATGGCCTGGGCCTGGACGTGTCCGCCACCAGCCTGTTCGTGCGCGGGTTCCGCATGAACGAAATGGGCATCACCTTCGAAGGCGTGCCGTTGAACGACAGCGGTTTCCTGTCGTTGACCGGGACCAGCGTGGTCAACGTGGCCGTGCCGGATGCCATCGGCACCATCACGGTCAGCCCCGGCGCGGCACCGGTGAGCGTGTTCTCCAGCAGCGCCAACGGCGGCGCGCTGGAGTACCGCCTGGGCGAACCGAAGGACACGCCCGGCCTGCGCCTCAAGCAGGGCGTGGGCAGCGACGCGACCCGGGTCACCACGGTCTCCGCGCAGAGCGGGCAACTCGGCGACAACGGCCCGAAGCTGCAGGTCGACCTGCAGCGGCTGGGCGCGGACAAGTACCAGGGCGGCGGCACCCAGCACTTCCTGCGCGGCGATCTGAAGGCGACGCAGGACGTGGCCTGGGGCACCTTCACCGTGTTCCTGTCCGCCAGCCATGCGGCGATGTGGGGCTACAACAACCTGTCCTTCGACATGCTCGGCAAGCTCGGCTGGCGCGCTGACAGCGTCTATCCCGATTACGCCAGGGCCTATGCCATCGCCCTGCCGCAGAACGCCGGCGCCTCCTGCGGTGCCTACACCTGCGGCGCGCTGGCCGGACTGCTGCCGTACGACACCGGCCAGGTCACCGACGACCGCATCGCCTCGCTCGCGCACGATTTCCGCATCTCCGACGCGCTCAGCGGACGCGTGCAGGTCTACAGCGCGCGCAGCCGCACCCATGCCACGCTGAGCGACCCGACCACGCCCTCGCCCGACGGTGCGCCGTTCTCCGAGCAAGTACAGGCGCCGCACCTGCAGCGCACCGGCGGCCTGCTCAGCCTGACCTATGTGTACGGCCGGCACACCCTCAGCGCCGGCCTCTGGCAGGAGCACGCCAGTGCCGACGCGGCGACCTTCTGGTACACTGAACCGCTGCTGGGGCAGGGCCGGCCGCTGCGCACCACCGGGCCGTGGGATGTGTACGGCCCGGCCTTCAAGACCGACAACGTCTCGCAGTGGACCACCCGCGCGCGCCAGGCCTACGTGCACGACGACATCGCGCTGAGCGACACTCTGGTGCTGGGCGTGGGCGCCAAGGCAGTGGATTTCCGTACCAGCGGTGGCGGCGTCGGCGATGCGCCGGACCGGCCCGCGGCCGGCACGCTGCGCGCCAAGCGTGCGTTCCTGCCGCACCTGTCGCTGTTCTGGAGCCCGACCGCGCAGACCGATGGCTTCATCGACCTGGGCAGCGCCATGAACGGCTTCCGCGTCGCCCAGCGCGGCAACATCGGCTACACCGCCTCGGCCTGGACCGTGCCCGACCAGGACGCCTTCGACCGCCTCACCCGCAGCCTGCGCCCGGAGCAGGACTGGAACCTCACCGTCGGCGGCACCCATCGCTTCGACCGCGCCACAATCACTGCCGACGTGTTCTACGGCGACATCCGCAACCGCCTGCTGTCGGCCGCGGTCGGCACCCAGTTCGCGCAGGTCAACACCGTGCAGGTGATGCCGAAGATGCACACGTTCGGCGTCGACCTGGGCGTGACCGTGGACCTGACCCCGCACCTGCAGTTCTATCAAGGCGTGGCGCTGGCGCGCTCGGTCTACGACCGCGATGTCGTCGTCGACGGCACTGTCTACTCAATCCAGGGCAAGGCGCAGCCCGGCTATCCGCAACTGTCGCTGGTCAGCGACCTGTCGGCGCATGTGCGCCACTGGCGGCTCGGCGCCACCAGCACCGAATACCTGCATCAGCCCTTCACCTACGAGAACGACCTGCGCGTGCCGGCGTTCTGGCAGGTCAACGCGTACACGGCCTACACGCTGGGCGCGGACAGCCGGCTGCCCGGCCTGGAACTGCGCCTGGACGTGAGCAACCTGCTCGACCGCCACACTATCGGTACCGCCAACATCGCCGGCTCGGCCTTTGCCGGCGACTACCAGACGCTGCAGCGCAGCGCGCCACGGCAATTGCTGTTCAGTACCTCGCTGGCGTTCTGAGCAGCAGCATGCGCGCCCATGCCGGCGGGGGCGCATGCACGGGGCAGACACGGCGTTCACGGCGGTGCCACGCCGCCGCGACTAGAAGTTTCCGCACCGGTCCGCCGACGCATGCCGCGTCCGTCGGCCTCGCCGCCACGCGTGGCGCCCCACGACCGCAGCGGCTTCTGGACAGCAGGACATCGGCATGAGCGACGACACCCGCAACACCGGTTCGCCCGACCGCGACCGCATCAACCTCCACGAAGACTACGAAGTGCGCTACTGGACGCAAGCGCTGGGCGTCTCCGCAGATGAACTGCGCGCCGCCGTGCAGGCGGTGGGCAGCAGCGCCGCGGCAGTCCGCGCGCACCTGCGCAAGTGACGCGGGCCGGCCCGCGCCATGAGCCTCGCCGACTACCGCCGCAAGCGCCGCTTCGACAAGACCCGCGAACCGGAGCCGGGCAAGCCGGTGCCGGCGGGGCAGCGGCCGATCTTCGTCGTGCAGCTGCACCACGCCAGCCGCCGCCATTACGATTTCCGCCTGCAGGTCGGCGATGCGCTGAAGAGCTGGGCGGTGCCAAAAGGGCCGAGCTACGACCCCAAGGTCAAGCGCATGGCGGTGGAAGTGGAAGACCACCCGCTCGACTACGCTACGTTCGAGGGCGAGATCCCGCAGGGCGAGTACGGCGGCGGCCATGTCGCCCAGTTCGATCATGGCGTGTGGAGCAGCGCGGACGATCCGGAGGCGCAGTTGGCCAAGGGCCATCTGCGCTTCGAACTGTTCGGCGACAAGCTCAAGGGCGGCTGGCACCTGGTGCGCTCTGGCAAACCGGCGCGGCAACCGCAGTGGCTGCTATTCAAGGACGACGACGCCTTCGCCAGCGACCTGGAGGCCGACGACCTGCTGGCCGATGTCACCGCGGCGCCGGCGCAGGACGTCAAGCGCGCCGGCGCCGGCAAACCGAACAAGCGCAAGGCCACGATCGTCGCCGCGCCGATGCGCAAGGGCCGCCGGACGAACTGGGCCAAGCTCGCCCAGGCACTGCCGGGCGCGGTGCCGGCCGCGGCGCCGGACGGGCCGTTCACCGCACAACTGGCTCGGCTTGGCGATGCGCCGCCGCAGGGCACACACTGGATCCACGAGATCAAGTGGGACGGCTACCGGATCCTGGCCACCGTCGCCGATGGCGTGGTGCGGCTGTGGTCGCGCAACTCGATCGAGTGGACCGACAAGATCCCCGAGATTCGCGATGCCATCGCCGCACTGGGCCTGCATTCGGCGGCGCTGGACGGCGAACTGATCGCCGGCAAGGGCACCAAGGAGGACTTCAATCTGCTGCAGGCGGTGCTGTCCGGCGAGCGCCAGGGCAAGTTGGCGCTCGCCCTGTTCGACCTGTTGCACCTGGACGGCATCGACATCGCCACCGCGCCGCTGTCCGAGCGCAAGGCGCTGCTGCAGCGGCTGCTGCAGGATGCCGATGCGCACCTGGCCTTCAGCTCGCACATCGACGGCGATGGCGAGGCCGCGTTCCAGCTCGCCGGCGCGCAGCACTTCGAAGGCATCGTCTCCAAGCGTGCCGACCGCGGCTACCACGGCGGCCGCAGCGACGACTGGCGCAAGACCAAGCAGCTGCGCTCGGACGAATTCGCGGTGGTCGGCTACACCGCGCCCAAGGGCAGCCGCAGCGGCTTCGGTTCGCTGCTGCTGGCACGGCCGGATCCCGAGCACGGCTGGCTGTACGTGGGGCGGGTCGGCTCCGGTTTCTCCGACGCCTTGCTGCGCGAGCTGACCGCACTGATCGGCAAGGCCGGCAGCGCTACGTCCAGCGTGCACGTGCCGACCACCGAGACCGACCTGCGCAGCGCGCGCTGGTTCGCGCCGCGCTTCGTGGTGGAAGTGTTCTACCGCGGCATCGGCGGGCAGCAGTTGCTGCGCCAGGCCTCGCTGAAGGCGGTGCGCCCGGACAAGGACATCGCCGACCTCGGCGATGGCGACGCTCCGGCACCGCGCGCAGCGACGGCGCGTGCTGCGCCGGCCGCCAGGAAAGCCAAGATGGACAAAACGGCCAAAGCAGCTAAACCCGCTAAAGCAGCTAGAGCGACAGAAGCGACAACTGCGGCGAAGACGAAGGCGGTCGACGCGAAGGCCAACAGCGCCAAACGTGGCAAGCGCGGTGCAGCGAGCGCAGACAGCGCGCGCACGCCGCCCACGCTGTCCAGCCCGGGCCGCGTCGTCTTCCCCGACATCGGCGCCACCAAGCGCGAGGTCTGGGACTACTACAGCGCGGTGATGGATCACCTGCTGCCGGAGATCGCCGGCCGCCCGCTGTCGGTCATCCGCTGCCCGGCCGGCGCCGAGCGCGCGTGCTTCTTCCAGAAACACCACACCGCCGGGCTCGAACTGGTGTCGTCGGTGAAGCTGAAGGAGGAGAGCGGCACCCAGGCCGAGTATCTGGTGGTGGAGGATGCGGCCGGGCTGCTCGAACTGGTGCAGTTCAACGCCCTGGAATTCCATCCCTGGGGCGCCAAGGCGCAACGCCCGGACGTGGCCGACCGCGTGGTGTTCGACCTGGACCCGGGCCCGGACGTGCCCTTCGCCGAGGTCAAGCGCGCGGCCACCGACATCCGCAAGCTGCTCGCACAACTGGAGCTGGAGTCGTTCCTGCGCGTGTCCGGCGGCAAGGGTCTGCACGTGGTGGTGCCGCTGGCCCCGGGCTGCGACTGGGACCTGACCAAGCGCTTCGCCCACGGCTTCGCCGACGCGTTGGCGCAGTCGCAACCGGACCGTTTTCTCGCCACCGCCAGCAAGCGCCTGCGCAACCAACGCATCTTTGTCGACTATCTGCGCAACGGCCGCGGCGCCACTGCGGTGGCCTCGTATTCGCTACGCGCCCGCACCGGCGCGCCGGTGGCGATGCCGCTGGCCTGGAGCGACCTGCCCAAACTGCACCGCGCCGACGCCTTCAAGCTGCGCGACGTACCGGCCAAGCTGAAGCGCCGGCGCAAGGATCCCTGGGCTGGTATCGATGCGCTGAAGCAGAACCTGGCGCGCTGGGCCGAAGCGGAGTGAACGAGGCCCCTCTCCCACCGGGAGAGGGGTTGGGGTGAGGGTACTGCGCGAAGCGACTCGCTGACGTTGAACGCGAGCAATCCGTACCCTCATCCGCCCCTGCGGGGTACCTTCTCCCGAGGGGAGAAGGGAGAAGCCAAAGCCCCTCTCCCTCCGGGAGAGGGGTTGCGGTGAGGGTCCGGCGCGAAGCGACTCGCCGAGATCGAACACGAGTGACCCGTACCCTCATCCGCCCCTGCGGGGCACCTTCTCCCGACGTGAGAAGGGAGAAGCCAAAGCACCTCTCCCACCGGGAGAGCGGTTGGGGTGAGGGTCCGACCGCCAGCCAACGCACCCCCCAACCCACTCAACCACTACCCCGTCGGCCCACCCATCACCGGCAGGATCGCGCCATTGATGTAGCTGGCGGTGATCGGCGAAGCCAGGAACACATACGCGGGCGACAGTTCCTCGGGCTGTGCCGGGCGCCCCATCGGGTTCTGCTTGCCGAACTCGGCCACGTCCTCCGCAGACTTGTCGGCGGGATTGAGCGGCGTCCATACCGGCCCCGGTGCGACCGCGTTGACGCGGATGCCGCGTGGTTGCAACTGGCTGGCCAGGGCCATGGTGAACGCATGGATCGCGCCCTTGGTCGCCGAATAATCCAGCAGCGATTTGCTGCCAAACAGCCCGGTCTCCGAACCGCTGTTGACGATCGCCGAGCCGCGCTTGAGATGCGGCAACGCTACGCGCGCCATGTGGAAGTAACCGGCGATGTTGGTCTGCAAGGTTTCCTGCAGATGTTCCTCGCTCAGGTCCTCCAACGCATCGCAATGCAACTGGAAGGCGGCGTTGTTCACCAGCACGTCGAGTCCGCCGAAGGCTTTCACCGTCTGCGCCACCGCATCCTCGCAGAACGCCGGATCCTTCACGTCACCGGCAATGGTGATGCAACGGCGGCCTTCGTTCTCCACGTGTTGGCGGGTGACCTGCGCATCCTCGTGTTCGTCCAGGTACAGCACCGCCACATCCGCGCCCTCACGCGCGAACAGCACCGCCACCGCACGACCGATGCCCGAGTCGGCGCCGGTCACGATCGCGCTCATGCCGCGCAGCTTGCCGCTGCCCACGTACTCCGGTGCCTCGAAACGCGGCTGCAGCGCCAGCTCGTGTTCGTTGCCCGGCTTGGCCAGATGCTGCTTGGGCATGCGCTGTGGCTGCTTGCGCGGTCCAGCCTGGCCGGCGTCGCCCGGCTTGGCGCGCTTCGGCTTGGGCTTGGCGTCGCCGGCATCGACCGCGCGCTGCAGCGCGCGTTGCTGTTGCGCCGTCTTGGCACTGGACGCTGCCTCAGCGCCGCTGCGCTTGGACGGGGCGGACGGGGTGGCGGCAGGACGCTTGCGGGAGGCCATCGGCAATACTCCGGATGCGGGAGGAGGCCACGGTGGCGCAGCCCTCCTCGAGGGGAAGAAACCAGCGTCGATCAGGCGCGGTCGGCGAGACCGCTGACCCCGGCATGCTGGGCGCAGTGCGCGCAGCAGAACATGCGCTCGCCGGCCTGCACGCCGTGGCCGACGATGCGGCACTCGCAGTGGCTGCAGTGCGGGGCGAAGGCGTGGATCGCGCACTCGAACGAATCGAAGGTGCCGCTGCGCGTGCCCTGGGTCAGGGTGAAGGCCTGGTCGTAGTCGTTTCCGCAGACATCGCAGGTGGCCATGATCGGCTCCGGTTGCTGGGGGAATCCCGAGTCTGGCCCCGCCGGCGGCCACGACCGGTGAAACCCCCGGCGCGATCTCTTCATGCGGCGCAAACATGCGCCGCGACAGGCTCGCGCCATCGATCGAAGGAGACGCCCCATGATCCGCCACCCACTCGCCCGCCTCGCCCCGTTCGCCGCCGTGCTGCTGCTCGGCGCCTGCAGCACCACCCAGGTGGCGCAGGTGCAGCCGATCGACGGCGTCATCTCCGGCCAATGCCATATCGACAAGGTGCGCGGCGCGGTCGGCCTGGCCGCCTCGCGCATGACCGTCGAGCGCGCCCGCGTCGACAGCGACAGCCTCAAGGTGCAGGTGGTCAGGAGCAGCGTCAGCGACAACGGCGCCACCTCCAGCGGCGTGGACAGCGCCAACCGCGGCGCGCGCGAGACCGGCGGCGATCGCCTGACCGTCGAGATCGGCCCGACCAACAACATCACCACCGTGTATTGCGGTTGATCCGCGGCGCCGGGCCGTCCCGCCGCGCCTGAGCGCAGCGTCCCGCGCTCAGGCGCGCTTGTGTGCGGCCGGCGCGGTCTTGCGCTTGGCGCGGGTGCTGCTGCCCTGCGTGCTCGCCGCAGCGCCCTTGCGCGGGGCACGCGCCACCTTGCGCAGTGGTGGCGCCTTGGCCGAGGTGCGGCCGGCGGACTTGGCCGCCTTGCGCGCTGCCGTGCGTGCCCGCCCCAGGTACTTCAGCGTGAGCAGATCCCATTGCCGCTCGCCGCGCACGCCCTCGCACAGGCCGTGCAGGCGCCCGCAGCGCCAACCGTCGAACACGCACGGGTCGATGTAGGCCTTGCGGCACACCGCCGGGGTATTGCCCAGCGCCTCGGCCACCTCGCGGATCACCGCGTTCTGCGCCTGCGCCAGCGCGCGTTCGCCGCCCGTATCGGGCAGCGGCAGCGCGGCCAGCCGTTGCAGCGCGGCGCGGGTACCGCCCCAGGTACGGAAGTCCTTGGCGGTGAAGCTCTCGCCCATCGCCTCGCGCAGGTAATCGTTGACCTCGCCCGAGTCCACCGGCTGCAGCTGGCCGTCGTCGTCGCGGTACTGGAACAGCGCCTGCCCTGGCAATTGCTGGCAGCCACGGATCAGCTTGACCAGATGCACGTCGTCGACCTCGATGTCGTGCTCCTGGCCGCCCTTGCCGCGGAACTGCAGCCGCGCGCGGCCGCCCTTCACGAACGCCAGGTGGCGGTTGCGCAGCGTGGTCAGGCCGTAGGAACGATTGCTGCGCGCGTATTCGGCGTTGCCCACGCGCACCAGGGTCTCGGCCATCAGCGCCACCACCATCGCCAGCACCTTGTCGCGCGGGTAGCCGGGCAGGGCCATGTCGCGGCGCAGGCGCCGACGCAGCCGCGGCAAGGCCTGGCCGAAGGCGACGATGCGCTCGAACTTGCCGTCGCCGCGCACCTGCGCCCAGTCGGCGTGGTAGCGGTACTGTTTGCGCCGGCGCGCGTCGCGGCCGGTGGCCTGCAGATGGCCGTTGTCGCGCGCGCAGATCCACACCTCGGTGTAGGCCGGCGGGATCGCCAACTGGCGGATGCGCTGCAGGGTGGCCGCATCGCGCACCGCGCTGCCGTCGGGCATGCGGTAGCCGAAGCCCTTGCCGGCACGGCGGCGGGCGATGCCCGGCTCCTGGTCGCTGACGTAGACCAGGCCCGCGCTGCTGGCGGCCTGGCGGGACTGACGGGCACGCGCCGCGTCGGCGGCTGTGGCGACGTTGGAACGGGACGCGTTGGACATCGGACCTCCGAAAGCCGGAACCGCGACCCGTGCCGCCGGTTCCACGAACATCGATTGTCGGCAGCGCCGCGGCTAGGCCGCGTGAGATTGCCGCACGGGCCTGTCTGGCCCCGCGCCGCGGGGCTGCGGAAGTGCTGGCGTCCGTGTGGGAGGGACTTCAGTCCCGACGCCTGAAGCAGCCAGTCGGCTTTGGGCTGACTCGCCGCGGCTGAAGCGGCTCGCATCAGGCATCTCAGCGCGCCGGTTAACGTCTGGCGAACGTGCGGTGTCCGATCCTGTCGCCACAGGAACCTGCGCTGCGTCGGCGCGTGCCGTCGGCCGGCCGGCGACGGGACGGCAACGCAAACCGCATCACACGTTCTATGCTGCACCCCATCTTCCCTCCATCCATCAGGAGCCCCGATGAGCACACCCCTTTCCTCCCGTGCGTCCACGCGTGCCGGCCTGCTCGGCACGGCCTGCCTGGCGCTGGCCTTGGCCGCCTGCGGCGCACCGCCGCCGGACGAGCAGGAACAGGTGAGCGCCAAGGCCCAGGCCGCCGCACAGCAGGCCGCCGCGCCGGACCCGGCCAATGCCCCGGACGCGCCGCCGGTGGGGACCTGCGATGCCTCGCAGGCGCAGGGCCTGGTCGGCCAGGCCGCCGAGCAGGCGCTGCTGGACCAGGCGCGCAGCGACACCGGCGCCAAGAGCGTGCGCGTGCTCAAGCCGAACCAGGCAGTGACCATGGAATTCAACGGCGAACGGCTCAACATCGAGGTCGACGACAAGAACCAGATCACCGGCGTGCGCTGCGGCTGAGCGCCCGGCGGAGACCCCGGGACGGCGGCGGCGACAGCGCCGCCGCCAGCGCTGAAGTTGCAGGTGTAACGGTGTATTGCGGCACCGCACCAACTATGTTTTAGTCGGGATTCCGGTGACCTCAAGAAGCGCTCCAGGATAGAGCGGGGGCGAGTGTCGCCGCGTTCCTTCGGATCGCTTTCAGAGGCAGACATGGCCCCCCGCAACCGCCACGGGCTCTACGACCCCCAAGACGAGCGCGATGCCTGTGGTTTCGGCATGGTCGCGCAACTCGACGACCAACCTTCGCGGGCGCTGGTGGATACCGCCATCGCTGCGCTGTCGCGCATGACCCATCGTGGCGGCGTCGCCGCCGACGGCCTCACCGGCGACGGCTGCGGCCTGCTGATCCGCAAACCCGAGCCGTTCCTGCGCGCGCTGGCGCGCGAGGCCGGCATCGCGGTCGGCGCGCGCTTCGCCGCCGGCAACGTGTTCCTGCCGCGCGACGATGCCGACGCCGCCGCGCGCTGCCGCCAGGTGCTGGAAGAGGAACTGCGCCGCGTCGACGTGCAGCCGTGCGGCTGGCGCCTCATCCCCACCGACGATGCGGTGTGCGGGCAACTGGCCAAGGACACCCTGCCGCGCATCGAGCAGGTGTTCGTCGACGCCGGCGCCGAGCAGGGCGAGGACGCCTTCGCCCTGGCCCTGTTCCTGGCGCGCCGCCGCGCCGAACAGCGCCTGGGCGAGGTCGCCGATTTCTACGTCACCACGCTCTCGCCCAACGGCATCAGCTACAAGGGCATGGTGCTGCCGGACAAGCTCAGCACCTTCTACCCGGACCTGCAGCGCAACGACCTGGCCTCCAGCGCCATCGTGTTCCACCAGCGCTTCTCCACCAACACGCTGCCGCGCTGGCCGCTGGCGCACCCGTTCCGCCTGCTCGCGCACAACGGCGAGATCAATACCATCGAGGGCAATCGGCACTGGGCGCAGGCGCGCAGCAAGGTGTGGAAGACCCCGCGTTTCGACATCGCCGAGCTGGACCCGGTGATCTCGATGCACGGCTCCGATTCGCAAAGCCTGGACAACATGCTCGAGCTGCTGGTCGCCGGCGGCATGGACCTGCTGCAGGCGCTGCGCATCCTGGTGCCGCCGGCGACGCAGTCGCTGGAGTTCAAGGACGCCGACCTGGCCGCGTTCTACGAGTTCTACGGGCTCAACACCGAGCCATGGGACGGCCCGGCCGGCATCGTCGCCTGCGATGGCCGCTACGCCGCGTGCATGCTCGACCGCAACGGCCTGCGCCCGGCACGCTGGATGCTGACCTCCGACCGGCATTTCCTGGTGGCCTCCGAGGCCGGCGTGTGGGAGCTGCCGGCCGAGCGCGTCACTCGCAAGGGCAAGCTCGGCCCCGGCGAGATGATGGCCATCGACCTCAAGCGCGGCGACCTGCTCGACTCCGACGCCATCGACCGCATCAACCGCGGCCGCGCCCCGTACAAGCAGTGGCTGCAGCAGGGCGTGACCTACCTGCAGACCGAACTGATCGATCCCTCGCTGGTCGAGGAGCCGTTCGACGAGCGCACCCTGCGCAGCTACCACAAGCTGTTCCAGCTCAGCACCGAGGAAGTGGAGCAGGTGCTGCGGCCGCTGGCCGAGACCGAGCAGGAAGCCACCGGCTCGATGGGCGACGACACCCCGATGGCGGTGCTCAGCCGCCACACCCGGCCGCTGTACGACTACTTCCGCCAGGCCTTCGCACAGGTCACCAACCCGCCGATCGACCCGCTGCGGGAAGACTGCGTGATGTCGCTCACCACCCAGCTCGGCAAGGAGACGAACATCTTCCATGCCGGCCCGGAGACGGTGAACCACGTCATCCTCAACTCGCCGGTGCTCAGCCAGCGCAAGCTGCGGCAGTTGCTGAAGATGCCGCAGTACCTGACCCGCAACGCGCAGATCGACCTGTCCTACAGCGTCGAGGAAGGCCTGGAGGCCGGGCTCAAGCGCATCTGCGCCGAGGCCGAACAGGCCGCGCGCGACGGCAAGGTCATGCTGCTGCTGACCGACCGTTACCCGGTGCCGGAGCGGCCGATGGCGCATGCGCTGCTGGCCACCGGCGCGGTGCACCACCACCTCTCGCGGGTGGGCCTGCGCTGCGACGTCAACCTGATCATCGAGACCGGCACCGCGCGCGATCCGCACCACATGGCCTGCCTGCTCGGCTTCGGCGCCACCGCGGTGTACCCGTACCTGGCCTACCAGACCCTGTTCGACCTGGGCCGGCGCGGCATCCTGCTGCTCAAGAGCGGCGGCGAGCAGACCCAGATCGGCCGCAAGTACCGCAAGGGCATCTACAAGGGCCTGTCCAAGATCATCTCCAAGATGGGCATCTGCACCATCGCCAGCTACCGCGGCGCGCAGTTGTTCGAGATCGTGGGGCTGGATCCGGACGTGGTGGCGCTGTGCTTCCCGGATACCGCCGCGCGCATCGGCGGCGTCGGCCTGGCGCGGCTGGACACCGAGGCGCGGCAACTGGCCGCGCGCGCCTGGAACGACCTGCTCAAGCCGGAAGTGGGTGGCCTGCTCAAGTACGTGCACGGCGGCGAGTACCACATGTACAACCCGGACGTGGTGCTGACCCTGCAGCGCGCCACCCGCAGCGGCCTGCAGGCCGACTGGGACGCCTACGCCGCCGCGGTGCACGGGCGCCCGGCCTCGGCCCTGCGCGATCTGCTGCAGCTCAAGCGTGCGGCGACGCCGACGCCGCTGGACGAGGTGGCGCCGGCCGAAGACCTGCTGCGCCGCTTCGACACCGCCGCGATCAGCCTCGGCGCGCTGTCGCCGGAGGCGCACGAGGCGCTGGCGATCGCGATGAACCGCCTCGGCGGACGCAGCAACTCCGGCGAAGGCGGCGAAGACCCGGTGCGCTACGGCACCGAGAAGCGCTCCAAGATCAAGCAGGTGGCCTCCGGCCGCTTCGGCGTCACCCCCGAATACCTGGTCAACGCCGAGGTGCTGCAGATCAAGGTCGCGCAGGGCGCCAAGCCCGGCGAAGGCGGCCAGCTGCCCGGCCACAAGGTCAACGAACTGATCGCGCGGCTGCGCTACGCCAAGCCGGGCATCGGCCTGATCTCGCCGCCGCCGCACCACGACATCTACTCGATCGAAGACCTGGCGCAGCTGATCTACGACCTCAAGCAGGTCAATCCGAGCGCGCTGGTCTCGGTGAAGCTGGTCAGCCACGCCGGCGTGGGCACCATCGCCGCGGGTGTGGTCAAGGCCGGCGCCGACCTGATCACCGTGTCCGGCCACGACGGCGGCACCGGCGCCAGCCCGGTCAGTTCGATCCGCTACGCCGGCGTGCCGTGGGAACTGGGCGTGGCCGAGTCGCACCAGGCGCTGGTCGCCAACGATCTGCGCGCACGCACCATCCTGCAGACCGACGGCGGCCTGAAGACCGGCCTGGACGTGGTCAAGGCGGCGATCCTGGGTGCGGACAGCTTCGGCTTCGGCACCGGGCCGATGATCGTGCTCGGCTGCAAGTACCTGCGCATCTGCCACCTCAACAACTGCGCCACCGGCGTGGCCACCCAGGACGAGCGCCTGCGCGCCAACCACTTCGTCGGCCTGCCCGAGCGCGTGGAGAACTTCTTCCGCCTGCTGGCCGAGGAAGTGCGGCAGTGGCTGTCGTACCTGGGCGTGCGCTCGCTGGACGAGATCGTCGGCCGCACCGAACTGCTGCAGCAACTGGACATCTCGCCGCGCGAAGGCGTGCGCGTGGACTTGTCGCGGCTGCTCAAGGACGTGCGCCACGATGGCGGACACTGCGCCGCGCAGCGCCTGTACGAATCGCCGGACAGCCTGGCCACGCAGATGGACGGCCTGCTCGCCGACGCGATCGCCAAGAAGACCGGCGGCGATCATCGCTTCCTGATCCACAACACCGACCGTTCGATCGGTGCGCGCCTGTCCGGCGCCATCGCCCGCGTCCACGGCAACCACGGCATGGACGATGCGCCGCTGACCCTGCGCTTCCGCGGCTCGGCCGGGCAGAGTTTCGGCGCGTTCAATGCCGGCGGCCTGCACCTGGAGCTGGAAGGCGAGGCCAACGACTACGTCGGCAAGGGCATGGCCGGCGGCCGCCTGGTGGTGCGTCCGCCGCGCGGCGCGCGCTTCGAGGCGCGCAGCACCGCGATCATCGGCAACACCTGCCTGTACGGCGCCACCGGCGGCGAGCTGTACGCGGCCGGCCGCGCCGGCGAACGCTTCGCGGTACGCAACTCCGGCGCGCTGGCGGTGATTGAGGGTGCCGGCGACCATTGCTGCGAGTACATGACCGACGGCATCGTGCTGGTGCTGGGCAAGGTCGGGCTGAACTTCGGCGCCGGCTTCACCGGCGGCCTGGCCTACGTGCTCGACGTGGACCGCGACTTCGTCGACCGCTACAACCACGAACTGATCGACATCCACCGCATCTCCGCCGAAGGCTTCGAGAGCCACCGCCAGCACCTGCACAAACTGATCAGCCGCCACCGCGAACTGACCGGCAGCATCTGGGCGCAGCAGATCCTCGACGAATTCCGCGACTACGTCGGCAAGTTCTGGCTGGTCAAACCGAAGGCGGCGAGCATCGAGTCGTTGACTGAGTCGTTGCGCCGGGCCGCCTAGTGGCGGCGCGTCGCAGCGACGGGATTGGGGAGTCGGGATTCGGGATTGGCAAAAGCAACCCCGCATCGGATCCGACACCAGTCCTCCGCTTTTTCGAATCCCCAATCCCGAATTCCGAATCCCCACACAACACGCGCGCGCCGTACCCTCATCCGCCCCTTCGGGGCACCTTCTCCCGGGGGGAGAAGGGAAATCGCCACGGAATCTTTTTATGAGCCGCAAGCACGCCTTCCAGTTCCTCGACCTGCCCCGGCAGATGCCGCAACGCATTCCGGTGGAACTGCGCACCTCCGGCGACTGGAACGAGCTGTACGGCAAGTTCGACAAGGCCGATGCGCAGTACCAGGCCGGGCGCTGCCTGGATTGCGGCAACCCCTACTGCAGTTGGAAGTGCCCGGTGCACAACGCCATCCCGCAGTGGTTGCAGCTGGTGCAGGAGAACCGCATCGAAGAGGCCGCTGCGTTGTGCCATAGCACCAACCCGCTGCCGGAAGTGTGCGGCCGGGTGTGCCCGCAGGACCGTCTGTGCGAAGGCAGTTGCACGCTGGAGGAATTCGGTGCGGTCACCATCGGCGCGGTGGAGAAGTACATCGTCGATACCGCCCTGCACAACGGCTGGCGCCCGGACCTGAGCCAGGTCGAACCCACCGGCAAGCGCGTGGCGGTGATCGGTGCCGGCCCGGCCGGGCTGAGCTGCGCCGACCGCCTCGCGCGCGCCGGCATCCAGGCGGTGGTGTACGACCGCTACGAGCAGATCGGCGGGCTGCTGCAGTTCGGTATCCCCAGCTTCAAGCTGGACAAGAGCGTGATCGGCAAGCGCCGCGAGGTGCTCGAAGGCATGGGCGTGCAGTTCCGCCTGGGCGTGGAGATCGGCCGCGACGTGAGCCTGGAACAGGTGCTTGGCGAGTACGACGCGGTGTTCCTGGGCACCGGCGCCTACCGCTACACCGACGGCGGCCTGCCCGGCCAGGACCTGCCCGGCGTGCTGCCGGCGCTGCCGTTCCTGGTGCAGAACAGCCGCATCGTCGGCGGCAACGATCCCTGGGGCCGGCCGATCGCCGGCTGGGAAGACAAGATCGCGCTGCCCGACCTGAGCGGCAAGCGCGTGGTGGTGCTGGGCGGCGGCGACACCGGCATGGACTGCGTGCGCAGCGCGATTCGCCTGGGCGCGGCCAAGGTCACCTGCGCCTACCGCCGCGACGAGGCCAACATGCCCGGCTCGGCGCGCGAGGTGGCCAATGCGCGCGAGGAAGGCGTGCGCTTCCTGTTCAACCGCCAGCCGCTGGCAGTGGAAGCCGACGCCGCCGGCAACCTGGCCGGCGTGCGCGTGGTGCAGACCCGCCTGGGCGAGCCGGATGCGCGCGGGCGCCAAGCCGCGGTGCCGGTGGAAGGCAGCGAATCGCTGCTGGACGCGGACGTGGTCATCATCGCCTTCGGCTTCTCGCCGAGCGTGCCGGAGTGGCTGGCGGCGCAAGGCGTGGAAGGTACCGCCAACGGCCGCATCCTCGCCGGCGGCAGCGAGCCCGATGGCAGCGGCCGCCTGCCGTACCAGACCACCAACCCCAAGCTGTTCGCCGGCGGCGACGCGGTGCGCGGCGCCGACCTGGTGGTGACCGCGGTGGCCGAAGGCCGCGACGCGGCGGCCAGCATCGCCGAATGGATCGGCAACCGCCTGCCGGTGACCACCCAGGCCGCGGCCTGAGCGACGCTGCCGGAACTCCGGCAGCGTTCGGTTCGTTCGGCGGCGACGGCGACGGCGACGGCGACGGCGCAACTTACTCGACTGGGGTACGCGGCCAAAGGCAGCATCGCCAGCCGCTATGCCATGCATTCGCCGAGATTCGTGACGCCCAGAGCGGGCCGGGCCTCCAGCAGCGTCGCCAGCGCCTGCGCGCTGGCATTGGCATCGGCCATGTCGAACGCCACCGCCTCGACGCTGCCGGCGGCGGCGGCGATCGCCTCCACCACCGCCGCACGCCGTGTCGCTGGCCTCTAGCGATGATGCCTCCACCGCATCTCCTTTGCGCGCCCACCCTGGCGCGCTGGCAGTGGACGCATCGCCGCGACCACGATCACGCCGCTGCTGATGGCTGCACCACGCACGCGCTGTGACGCAGCAGACGTCCGCGTGCAGCGTGCGCGCGCCAGGTGAATGCCGGGCTAACGCGGGTGCATGCAGGCTGGCGATCCCGGGGGCGATGCTTGCACGCTTGCGCCTGCCGTCCGGCACTCCCCCGATGCGGACGGCATCTCCCCCACTCCAGGAAGCTCCCCCATGCCGCTTTCCTCGTCGTGTTCCCCGCGCTGGCGTTCCCTGCCGCTGGCGCTGCTGCTCGCCACCGTCGCCTGCAACGCCGCCGCCGAAGGCCGCAGCGTGCTCAAGTACGCCGGCGTCAACCTGTCCGGCGCCGAGTTCAACTCCGGCAAGAAACCGGGCGTGCTGTACAAGGACTACACCTACCCGACGGCGACCGACTACAGCTACTTCGCCAGCAAGGGCATGAACACCATCCGCCTGCCATTCCTGTGGGAGCGCCTGCAACCCACCGCCAAGGGCGAGTTCGACCCGGCGCAACTGGCGCTGTTGAAGAAGTCGGTGGAGCAGGCCAAGGCCAACCACCTGTACCTGATCCTGGATCCGCACAACTACGCCAAGTACAACGGCGCGCTGGTCGGCAGCCCCGGCGCCCCGGACGACGTGTTCGCCGATCTGTGGCGGCGCCTGGCGAAAGAGTTCAAGGGCGACGACAACGTCATCTTCGGGCTGATGAACGAGCCCAACGCGGTGTCCTCGACCGATTGGGCCAGTGCGGCGCAGGCGGCGATCGACGCCATCCGCAAGGCCGGTGCCAACAACCTGATCCTGGTACCGGGCACCGCCTACACCGGCGCGCACAGCTGGCGCAGCACCGCCTACGGCACGCCCAACGCGGTGGCACTGCAGCCGCTCAAGGATCCGCGCAACCGCATGGCGTTCGAAGCGCACCAGTACCTGGACCGCGACAACAGCGGCACCAAGGGCGAGTGCGTCAGCGCCACCGCTGGCGCCGAGAAGCTGGCCGGCTTCGTCAGCTGGTTGCGCGAAAACAAGAAGGTCGGCTTCATCGGCGAATTCGCCACCGCCAACACGCCCACCTGCAACCAGGCGCTGGAGAACATGCTCAGCTACATGCAGAAGAACGACGACGTGATCCTGGGCTGGACCTGGTGGGCGGCCGGCGCATGGTGGAAGCCCGACTATCCGTTCAACGTGCAGCCCGGCAAGGACGGCAGCGAAAAGCCGCAGATGACGATCCTGTCCAAGTACGCCCGCGAGATCACCGGCAAGAAGTGAGCCGCCGTTGCCGGCGCCGCGTGCCGGCAACGTCTTGCAGTCACGGCAGTACCCCATGTGGCGTCACGACGCGCGTTCCAGGCAAAGTGCATGCAGCGCGATCCAGTACCGGTTCGCGCTGCCAATCGCCGCACAGATCCATGCACGCACGCATGCAACGCATCGCCTCGTCCTAGGCAATGCACTACGGTGTCCGCACACCGTTGTCATCAGCCCGGCCTGGCATCGCTCGGCCGGGTTCCCCCTCTGATGCCGAAGGAGACCCGCCATGATCGCGCGCACCTTGCGGCGGCGGTCGCGGCACGCCTGGCGTGCCGCGCTGCTGCTGTGCCTGTCCGTTCCGCTGTCGTCGCTGCAGGCGCAGGAGGCGCTGCGTTTCGCAGGCGTCAACCTGTCCGGCGCCGAGATCGCGCCGTCGAAGATTCCCGGTATCGTCGGTGTCGACTACACCTATCCGCGCAACAGCGACTACCCCTATTTCGCCGGCAAGGGCATGAACCTGCTGCGCCTGCCGGTGCGCTGGGAACGCCTGCAGCCGCAACCGCGCGGTCCGCTCGACGCCGCGCAATTGGCGCTGATCGACAGCGCCGTGCAGCAGGCCAAGGCGCAGGGCATGTCCGTGATCGTGGACATCCACAACGACGCGCGCTACGACGGCCGCGTCATCGGCAGCACTGGCCTGCCGGTGGCCGCCTTCGTCGACCTGTGGCAGCGTCTGGCACGCGCCTACGGCAGCGACAATGCGGTGGTGTTCGGGCTGATGAACGAGCCGCACGGCATCACGCCCGCCGCGTGGGCCGCCGCCGCACAAGCCGCGGTCGATGCGATCCGGGCCACCGGCGCCAGCAACCTGATCCTGGTCCCCGGCGCGCTGTGGACCGGCGCGCATAGCTGGTACGTCAGCGTGGATGGGGCGTCCAACGCCAGCGCGCTGGCCGCGCTGCACGATCCGCTGCAGCGCGTGGCGATCGAAGTGCACCAATACCTCGATGCCGATTCTAGCGGCACCAGCCCGGTCTGCGTCAGCGACGACATCGGTACCGAACGCCTGCGCGCGTTCACCGGATGGTTGCAGGAGACCGGCCACCTCGGCTTCCTCGGCGAATTCGCCGCCGCCGACAATCCGGTCTGCCGCCGCGCGCTCGATGGCATGCTCGCCGACATCGCGCAGCACCCGACGCTGTGGCTGGGCTGGAGCTATTGGGCCGGCGGCGCCTGGTGGCGCGCCGACTATCCGTTCAACGTGGAGCCCGACGCCGACGGCCACGACCGTCCGCAGATGGCGATCCTCGCACCCTGGGCGCAGCGCATCACGCGCTGAGCGCGGCGCCGCCGGAAACGGTACTCGCGCGCCGGCGCCATGCGGAACAACGCCGTGGCGCGCGCCGGCAAATAGGCACCTCTGGTCACGTCGGGGCCTGTTTTGTGAGCGGTGCCCGTCCTTTTTGCGGGATCAGCCGCGACAGGCTGTATCGGTGAACACGTCGTCGCGGCTGGGCCGCTCCCAGAGGACAACCTGCATCCAGCTAATTGTGCGCAAGCAGGCGAGTAGAGGTGCCGGCATGACGTGCGACGTGCAATGCGTCGCACATTTCCGATGACCACGATCGCTCTGGCATGGCGGTTGCAGCGTGGTGCGTGGCCGCGCACGCCGCATCGCGGCGGCGCCTGCCGCTCTTTCCCCACGAAGGATCCGCCATGCCACGCACGACCCATGTTTCCCGTTCCACACACTTGCGGCATCGCGCCGCGCTATGTCTTCTCCTGGCCGCCTGCGCGCCGTTCGCAAACGCGCAGCAGACGCTGCGCTACGCCGGCATCAACCTGGCCGGTGCCGAGTTCAACTCGGCGAAGAAGCCCGGCGTGTTGTTCAAGGACTACGTGTATCCGACCGACGCCGACTATGCGTACACCGCGGCGCAGGGCATGAACATCGTGCGCCTGCCGTTCCTGTGGGAGCGGCTGCAACCGCAGGCCAACGGTCCGCTCGACGCCGCGCAGCTCGACGCCTTGCGCACCGCGGTCGAACGCGCCAAACGCTACGACCTTAAACTGATCCTGGACGTGCACAACTACGCCAAGTACGACGGCGTGCGCATCGGCGGCGACGCGGTGCCGGCGGCGGCGCTGGCCGATCTGTGGCGGCGCCTGGGCCTGGTGTTCGGCAACGACGCCAGCGTGATGTTCGGGCTGATGAATGAACCCAATGGCCTGGCCTCCGGCGATTGGGCGGCCATCGCGCAGGCGTCGATCGACGCGATCCGCGGCACCGGCGCCGACAATCTGATCCTGGTACCCGGCACCGCCTTCAGCGGCGCGCACAGTTGGAACAGCACCTGGTACGGCGTGTCCAACGCGCAGGCATTGCTGACGGTCCACGACCCCGCCGACAACCTGGCGTTCGAAGTGCACCAGTACCTGGATCCCGACTCCTCGGGCACCAGCGCCGCCTGTGTCGGCACCAGCATCGGCGCGGAACGCCTGCAAGGGTTCACCCAATGGCTGCGCGCCAACGGCTATCGCGGCTTCCTCGGCGAGTTCGGCGGCAGCAGCGATCCCACTTGCCTGGCTGCGCTCGACACCATGCTCGGCTACGTCCACGACAACGGCGACGTCTGGCTGGGCTGGACCGCCTGGGCCGGCGGCGCGTGGTGGCGCAGCGACTACGCGTTCAACCTGCAGCCGGACAAGAGCGGTGCCGGCAAGCCGCAGATGGCGGTGCTGGCGGTGCGCGCGCAACAGGTCACGCAATGACTTCGGCATGACAATGTCCGCAGCGATGGCGCGGGAGTCGCGCGACGATTGAGTCTGCACCGCGATCGGGCGCAGACTGTCGCACCTCTCCCGCACGGATCGACGCATGCGCCTGGGCCTGGCCGCCAACCGACTGCACCACCAGGGCAAGGATGCCGCGCTGTTCCGCTGGCTGCGTGCCAGCGAAGCCGGTATCCGCGAGCTGCAGCTCGGCCTGCATGCGGTTGGCCGTACCCATGAAGCGATCGTCCGTGCCGGGTTGCTGGCCGGCCATGCCGGCCTCAAGCGCTACCCGTTCGGCCGCGAGGGCGGACTGATGAAGCTGGTGGCGGAAGTCGTCGGACTGGAAGGCGCCGAGCGGACCCTGGACGGCGCCATCTACCTGATCGATCCGGTCGACCCGTCCTCGATCTTTCCCGAGGCGATCGCGCTCAAGCGCCAGTGCGTGATCCATGGCAAGCCGTTCATTTCCACCGTGGCCAGCGCTCGCGACTGGGTGGAGATGGAACGCATCCACGCCGCGCTGCCGTCGGACCGCGGCGCCGACGATCTGTACGCGTTGCCGCGGCAGACCCTGGCATTGATCGCCCATGACGCGATGAAGCCGCAGATGCTGGCCTTCGCCAGCGAACATTTCGATCTGCTGTCGCGCTTTGCCGAGCGCGTGGCCACCGGCACCACCGGACAGCGGCTCAACGAACTGGCCTGGAGCCGCGGCTGGCCGCAGGGCGAGCCCTGGGTGCACCGCTACCAGAGCGGCCCGATGGGCGGCGACGCGCAGATCGCCGATCGCGTGCTGGAGCGACGTTGCCACCGCGCTATCTTCTTCGAGGATCCGCACGTCGCGCGCCAGCACGAGGCCGACATCCAGTTGCTGGAACGTGCGGTCACCACGGTCACCGACAACGCCGTGTGCATCACCTCGCCGGCGATCGCCGCGCGCTGGGCGCAAGCCGCCGCGCGCCGCCTCGACGCGGCCTGACTCGCGCGGTCACCGCGCGCGATCACGTTGCGCGTGGACAGCCGACAGGGCATGCCACGACGGTGCGTTGTCGTGCGTGACCGCGCGCACGGTCACTGCGATGTCACGCCGATCGCCAACACTGCCGCCCTGTCCAGATCCCAGGGGGGATCCCATGTTGCGTTTCATCCTGCGCCTGCTGCTGCTCGGCGCGGCAACGCTGTGCGCGCTGCCTTGCGCGTCCGCGCAATCCGCCGAACGCCTGCGCGTGCACGGCTCCAACAGCCTCGGCGCGCGGCTGATGCCGGCGCTGGTGGAATCCTGGCTGCAGAGCATGGGCTACCGGCAACTGCAACGTCGTCGCGTCGATGCGACGACGCTGGAGATCGCCGCGGTGCGCGACGGTGCGCCGCTGGTGGTCGAGATCGCCGGTACCGGCTCGGCCGCCGGCATCGCCGACCTCGTGCATGGCGACGCCGAACTGGCGATGCTGTCGCGCCAGCCCGACGCGCGCGAACGCGAGGCCGCCTGGCAGCTCGGCGACCTGGCCTCGCCCGACCAGCAATTCGTCGTCGCCCTGGATGGCGCGCGGGTCCTGGTGTCCACCGACAACCCCATCGCCACGATGAGCGTGGCGCAGTTGCGCGACATCCTGAGCGGACGCGTCACCCGTTGGTCGCAACTCGGCGGTGCGGATCTGCCGATCGCGCCGCATCGCAGCGCCGTGCAGGGCGGACTCGACGACTTCCTGCGCGCGCGCCTGGCGCTGCCGGCGCTGCGTGCCCCGGGCGACGTCCTGCATCCCGACCTGGCCACGGCCGCACGTGCTGTCGCCGGCCATCCCGACGCACTGGCGATCATCGGGCTGACCACGGCGGTGCCGGCCGGCACGCGCGCGCTGGCCATCGCCGACGGCGGTATCGCGGTACTCCCGACCGCCGCTGCCGTGCGCGGCGAGGACTATCCCTTGGTCCAGCGCTACAGCCTGTACGGCGGCCAGATGATGTCGGCGCTCGGCCGCGGCCTGGCGCTGTATGCGATCGGCCCGCAGGCGCAACAGCAGGTACGCCGGCTCGGTGCGATCTCCATGGCGATCGACGTCGACCCAGGCATTCCGCCAGGCGGAAGCGCCGTTGCCCATGCGGACGCTGCCTACGTCCAGGCCGCCACCGGCGCCCGGCGCCTGACCACCACGCTGCGTTTCAGCCTGCAGTCGCTCAATGGGATGTACGAGGCGCGCAGTACCCAGGATCTCGACCGGCTGGTCGCCTTCATGCAGCAGCCGGCGATGCACGGCCGCGCCCTGGCGGTGATCGGTTTCGCCACCCCGGACAGTGCCAACCGCCTGTACCCGACCATCGCCAGCAACGACCGCGCCGACGTGGTCGCCGCGTACCTGGTGCAACGCGGTGTCGCCGTGGAACGGGTCCGCGGTCTCGGCGCACTGCATCCGCTGGTCGGCGGTGAGGACGCCGCGGCCAAGGCGCGCAACGAACGCGTCGAAGTGTGGCTGCTGGATCGCGCGCGATAGGGCAGTGCGTTGGAGGGTGGACGAAGCCGGTTGGGCACATCGACGTGACGGGACATCGCCGGTGCCCTCATCCGCCCTTTGGGGCGCCTTCCCCCGAAAAGGGGCCATGGTGCCGAAAGGAGAAGAAAAGCCCAAAACCCCTCTCCCATCGGGAGAGGGGTTGGGGTGAGGATCCGGAGCGCGAAGCGCCCTCTCCAGCGGAAGATGAGAGGTAGGCGCTTTGGCAGGCAGGCATTCAATGGCCATCGTGCCCGTGCGGCGCCCCCACAAGCGACGTGATGATCAAGCATGACGTCGCCGGATCGGCAGCCGGCCCGGCAGCCGGCACGCAAAGGTGATCGGCGCGCTTCATAGAAGCAATCCTGTTGCGGGAGCGCGGCTTCGAGCGGGCCTTACGGGAAATGCACGTCTCGGCTGAAGCCGTTCCCCCCATGTCCCCGCACCTCGCAGCGACGCGCATGTCACTCCTAAAACGACTCCGCGAGCGTCGCTCAGGTCAGGAGAAACAGCCTAGCGCGCATGACCCCGCGCTATCGCCGATACGACCAGTCGCCGGACGGGAACGGACGAGCGCATGCTGGCGCCACGCACCGGACCCGGGCCATCCGGCGTTCACCGCACGGCGCCTACATTCGCCCGACACGCTCGCCACTGGTTCCGGAGATCGCCATGCCTCTTTCATCGCACGCCATTCTCGGCGTGGTGCTTGCCGGACTCGCGTTGACCCACAGCACGCCCGCCGCCGCAGTGCAGCGGCTGTGGCCGACCGCGGACCAATGGCAACGGCTGCACGCGTCGGCCGCCACCGATCCGGCCTGGGGCCAGGTCGAGGCGGCGCAGGGCCGGCTGGCCGATGCGGCACGCGCGCAGGGGGCGCATCCGATCGACAACCTGAGCACCGGCGGCCGCCTGCACGGCGATCCGGTGAAGGCGGCGACCGAGGCCAGCCTGGGCGACATGCCACGCATCCAGGCACTGGCGCTGCGCTTCGCCCTGCAGGGTGAGCGCGCAGACGCGCTGGCCGCCGGCGACCAACTCGCACAATGGGCAGCACGCAACGTGCCCAACGGCAACCCGATCGACGAGACCGGGCTGGAACCGGCGATCTTCGCCTACCGCATCGTCCGCCCGGCGCTAGCTGAGGCGCAACGCCGCGCCGTCGACGCGTGGATGCGAAGGATTGCCGACGCAGAGATCGACTCGCGCGATCTCAAGCGCAAGACCGCCACCAACAACTGGCACAGCCACCGCCTGAAAACCGTGGGCATGATCGGTGCCGCGCTGGACGATCCCCGTTTGCTGGACTACGCCCGCACCGGCTTTCGCCAGCAGATCGCCGACAACCTGCTGCCCGACGGCCGCAGCATCGACTTCGTCGAATGCGATGCGCTGTCCTACCACGTCTACGACCTGCGCCCGCTGGTGACGCTGGCGCTGCTGTTCTCCGAACGGGGCGAGGATCTGTACCACTGGCGCGCACCGAACGGCGCATCGCTGGCACGCAGCGTCGACTGGCTGCTGCCGTACCTGCGCGGCGAGCGCAGCCATGCCGAATTCGTCGGCAGCCAGGTACCCTTCGACAAGGCGCGCTCGGACAACGGCGAAGCCGGTCACGTGATCGGCACGCCGTACGCGGCGGAGGGCGCGGAATCGCTGCTGGTGCTTGCTGCGGCCTACGATCCGGCATGCGCGCGCCTGGCGCAGCAACTCGGTCACGTCGCCCCGTCCTGGCGACTGGCCATCAGTACCTTGCCGGACACGCCGCAGTAGCACGGCCCTCGCATTGCCGATGTTCGGCAACCGTGTCGACCTTACATCGATCCCTGCCGACGCTCGATTTTGACCTTGTCAGCAGGTCTTTCGTTCACGATGAACTCGCGCAGGTCCGGATACTCGGGCGGGAGCAACTCTCGCACCGAAGAGAATCGTAGCCTGCGGAATACGCGCTCCCAGAATCTCTGCGCATTCACGTCCAGGCGGAATAGGCAGATAAGCCAAGCGTGGTGTGAAACCACCACCATTTGATGGATCACGTCGGTGGCGATGCCGAGCCCACGATACTTGTGTAGCACATAGATATCGGCAAACTCTTTGACAGTGCACTCTTGCAGCTGCTGCAGCCCGACGATGACAAATCCGACCACGTGATCGGCAGGCCATATGCAACGGGGGGCGCGGTTGCCGCTGCTGGTGCTTGCTGCGGCCTACGATCCGGCATGCGCGCGCTTGGCGCAGCAGTTGGGTCACGGGACGCCGTCCTGGCGGTTGGGGATCAGCCTGCTGACCGGCGGGCTGCGGTAGCGCAGCCTCGTCGCAGTGCCGCAAGTCAGCGGCACGCGTGCCGTTGACGCTCGACTGCAGGCGAGGCGCTGCGTGACGCGGGCGCGCTGGACGTCGTTTAACAGCCGGATCGCGGTGGGTGGCGGCCGACGGCAGCCGCGCTGCGCCTCCACGCGGTAGCCGCACATAAGGTTGGCTCTTGCGAACTATCCGCAACTTACGCGGCCGATCATCCACGCTGTCCCTGGCAAGGCATTCCCGTATCCGCATGCACGGTGCGTAGCCGGGTGTCGTGATGGAGCTGAGCCAAGCTGTTTGCGGCGTCGGTCGGACAACCGCATTGCTCGGCGGCGCTGGTGGTGGCCAGACCAGCGCCTGCCAAGCCGTTGCTGCGCGTTGTTTTGTGTTGCGCCGTGGGCGTTGTTTGCTTTTCCCCCGCGCAATAAAAAATCCCCGTCCTTTTGGGACGGGGATTTGGGGTAAAGCCCCTGGCGATGACCTACTCTCGCATGGCTTGAGCCACACTACCATCGGCGCAGCTGCGTTTCACTTC
>NZ_LFME01000029.1 GCF_001043115.1 Xanthomonas sp. NCPPB 1128
GCGCTTCCCCCTCCTCGACCTCTGCTCCCTCCCCCCTGCCGGTGGCGGCGACCGCCGCACGCCAGGCCAAGGGACCGCTGTGGGCGCGCCTGCTCGGCCGTCTGGCCGACCCCTGGCTGGGCCTGAAGATCGAGCCGGCCGAGCCCGGCCAGTACAACGACGGCCGCCCGGTGGTGTACGTGCTGGAGGACTACGGCCTGTCCAACGCGCTGATCCTGGACAAGGCCTGCCGCGAATCCGGCCTGCCCTCGCCGCTGGTGCCGCTGCCCGGCGACCCGCTCGGGCGCAAGCGCGCCTACCTGGCGCTGTCCCGGCGCAGCAGCAACCACGCCCTGCTGCCGGAGCAGCGCGGCGCCAAGACCCACTCCGATTCGCTGGCCAAGCTGCTGCAGGCGCACCGCGAGCGCCCGGACCTGGACATCCACCTGGTGCCGGTGTCGATCTTCGTCGGCCGCGCCCCGGACAAGCAGAGCGGCTGGTTCGCCGTGCTGTTCTCGGAAAACTGGGCGCTGGTGGGCAGCTTCCGGCGCCTGCTCGGCGTGCTGCTCAACGGCCGCAGCACCATCGTGCGCTTCGCCCCGCCGGTGTCGATGCGGCAGACGGTGGAGGAAGGGCTGCCGCCCGAGCGCACCGTGCGCAAGCTGCAGCGCGTGCTGCGCACCCATTTCCGGCGCATCCGCGAGGCGGTGATCGGCCCGGACCTGTCGACCCGGCGCCTGCTGGTGGACCAGGTGCTGGCCGCCGAGCCGGTGCGCGAGGCGATCGCCGCGCAGGCCAAGCGCGACAACAGCAAGCCGGTGGACGCCTGGCGCAAGGCGCATGCCTATGCCTGGGAGATCGCCGCCGACTACTCCAGCCCGGTGGTGCGCTCGGCCAGCTTCCTGCTGACCCACGTCTGGAACCGCATCTACGCCGGCGTGCTGGTCCACCACCTGGACAAGCTCAAGGACGCCGCGCCCGGGCACGAAGTGATCTACGTGCCCAGCCACCGCAGCCACATGGACTATCTGCTGCTGTCCTACCTGCTGTACGAGCGCGGCATCGTGCCGCCGCACATCGTGGCCGGCATCAACCTCAATCTGCCGGTGGTCGGCACCCTGCTGCGCAAGGGCGGCGCGTTCTTCATCCGCCGCTCGATCAAGGGCAACGCGCTGTACTCGGCGGTGCTCAGCGAGTACGTGGCGCAGCTGGTGGCCGGCGGCTACTCGATCGAATACTTCATCGAAGGCGGCCGCTCGCGCACCGGCCGGCTGCTGCAGCCCAAGGGCGGTATGATCGCGATGACGTTGCGCGCGTTCCTGCGCCAGCCGCGCAAGCCGGTGCTGTTCCAGCCGATCTACGTCGGCTACGAAAAGCTGATGGAGGGCAACAGCTACCTCGACGAACTCAGCGGCCGGCCCAAGGAGAAGGAATCGATCTGGGCGCTGCTGTGGGGCATCCCCAAGGTGCTCAAGCAGAACTACGGCCAGGTGGTGGTGAACTTCGGCGAACCGATCCCGCTGAGCCAGGTGCTGGCGCAGCGCGCGCCGGAATGGGACGGCCGGCCGCTGGGCGAGGACGAGAAGCCGGCCTGGTTGAACGGCACCGTCGATGCGCTGGCGCAGCAGATCCAGGTGCACATCAACGCCGCCGCCGACGTCAATCCGGTCAACCTGCTGGCACTGGCGCTGCTGTCCACGCCCAAGCACGCCATGGGCGAGGCCGACCTGATCGCGCAGATCGAACTGTGCAAGAAGCTGCTGGCAGAACTGCCGTACTCGGACCGGGTCACGGTGACCCCGCACTCGCCCGAGCGCATCATCGCCCACGCCGAAGAGATCAATGTGCTCACCCGCACGCCGCACCCGCTGGGCGACGTGCTCAGCGTCAACGGCGACAACGCGGTGCTGCTGAGCTACTTCCGCAACAACGTGCTGCACCTGTTCACCGCCTCCTCGTGGGTGGCCTGCTGCTTCCAGAACAACCGCCGCATGAGCCGCGCCGGCCTGCTGCGGCTGGGCCGCACCGTGTACCCGTTCCTGCAGTCGGAACTGTTCCTGCCGTGGAGCGAGGACCAGTTCGCCGAGCGCATCGAACGCACCATCGAGGTGTTCGTGCGCGAAGGCCTGCTGCTGCAGCTCAACGAGGACGACGGCAGCGTGCTGGCGCGCAACACCGGCCAGACCGACGAAGTGTTCCGCCTGCGCGCCATCGGCCACTCGCTGCAACAGGCGTTCGAGCGCTATTACATCGCCATCTCGGTGCTGGTGAAGAACGGCCCGGGCAAGCTCGGCGCCGGCGAACTGGAGAGCCTGTGCCAGCAGGCCGCGCAACGCCTGAGCCTGCTGTACGCACCGGCCGCGCCGGAATTCTTCGACAAGACCCTGTTCCGGGGCTTCATCCAGAAACTGCGCGAACTGAAGTTGGTGTGGCCGGACGAGAACAGCAAACTGGTGTTCGACGAGCGGCTGGATGCGTGGGCGAAGGACGCCAAGTTCATTCTTGGCCGTGAGCTGCGCCACACCATCGAGCGGGTCAGCCCGGAAGCGGCGAAGGTGGAGGAGCCGCCGGTACCGCAGGATTGAGGCGGAGGTGCTGCACCTGCAGTCGTGACGCGGTGAGATCCTGGCGCGTGGCGACGCGCTGAACACGAGGGCGCCCTTCTATCACGACGGCGCGGCGCGTGGCGACGCGCCAAACATGAAGGCGCCCGCTGTCACTGCGGCGCGGCACAGTGACTTCCGACACGCGACCGCGGGCCGGCGCCGCCGCGAGCATGCCCGGAATTCCCCGATATGGGTTCCGGCGATGCGCACAGCTCCTTTCTTCGCTCTGTTGCTGCTCGCCGCCTCCAGCGGAACCGCGTTGGCCGACCAGGGCGATGACAGCGACGGCAGCAAGCGCGATCATCGGCCGCAGGTGTCCTCGCGCCAGTGCGGCCTGAGCACGCCGTTCAACGTGCTCGCCGACAGCGGCGGCATCTGGCTGACCCGCAGCGATGGCGAGGGGCCGCGCGAGATCTTCTTCCATGCCGGCGAACTGAGCGTGGATCATCGGGTGCAGCAGATCGGCGATGCCGATGCGCAGCGGCTGCTGGAGATGGAACGCGAGACGCGCGCGCTGATGCCGCAGGTGACCGACCTCTCGCACGAGGTGGTCGATCTCAGCTACGACGTGCTCGGCTCGGTCGTGGAGATGCTGACCGGCAGCGCCGGCAATGCGCGCAAGATCGAACGCCTGCGCACGCGCGCCAACACCTATGTCGACGGCACGCTCGGCCAGGGGCGCTGGGACCAGGAGGCGTTCGACGACCGGTTCGAGGACTATGTCGAGACGCAGGTGGAGGGCTTCGTGAGCAGCATCACCCGTCACGTGCTCTGGCAGGTCGTGACCGGCCGCGCGGAGGCCATCGGCGAACGCGCCGACCGCATGGATGCCGCCCTGGAGGCACGACTGGATGCGCGCAGCAAGGGCATCGAGCGCAAGGCCGAGGCGCTGTGCGCGCGCGTGACGCGGCTGGACCAGCTGCAGCAGGCGCTGGAGTACCGCTACCGCGGCCAGCCCCTGCGCCTGCTCGCCGCCACCCAGGACGGAGCGAACGGGCAGAAGACCACTACGCTCGTCAGCACCGACGATACGCCGCGCAGCAACGCGGTCGCGGTGCCGTCGGTCCCGCAGGATTGAGCCTGACGCCGCCGTGCGTGTTGCGCTCCGCGGGGAATCGAAGAACGCGCAGGACACCCTGACGCCCTGCGACCACGGCGACGCGGCTCAGGCGTCGAACAGATCCCCGGTGCGCGGGCCGGCATCGGCGGCCTCGGGCGGATAGATCAACTGCCCCTGCGCATCGCTGCGTGCGGCCGGATTCAACGTGGCCGGCTCCCTACGGGCGACATCGATCAGATGCACCACCGGATGGCCATGGTGCAGCAGGTGGTCGCAGATGATCTGGCGGTGGCACTGGCGCCAGTAGGCCTCGGCGCACATGACCGCGCAGGCGCCGTTGTCGCCGAAGGCCTGCAACTCGGTCAGCGCGTCGGCGAATTCGGCGCCAAGTGCGTAGTCGGCGTAGTTGTGGAAGCTGACGCTGCGCCAGTGGCCATTGCGCTGCGGATCGACGCCCGGCTGCTTGCCGCGGCGCCCGCCCAGGGCGCGAAAATGCCGGTAGGCGATGCCCGCGGCGGCCAGCGCCGGCGCCAGCGCGCTGCCGTCGAACTGTGGGAACCGCCGCGAATACGGAAACGCGCGTACGTCGGCCAGGTGGGTGACGCCCGCGTCCTGCAGGATCTGCAGGAAGGTCTCCAGGCTGCGCGTGGAATGGCCGACGCTGAAGAAGGTCGCCGCGCTCACGCCGGTTCGTCGGGAATCAGCAGATGCTCCAGGCGCAGGATGCAGTCCTTCAGTTGCAGCTTGCGCTTCTTCAGCCGCTTGGCTTCCAGCTCGTCGTCCAGATTGGCCGGGATGCGCTGCAGCTGTTCGTCGAGCGCGCGGTGCTCGCGACGCAGGGCGTCGATGCGCAGGGAGATCTCGGCGGGCGTCAGGGTGTCCACGAGGTTCGAGCATACACAGGCCACCGGTCCGCCGTCACCGTGCAGCGCGCCGCTATGCCCGGCGCAGGCCAGGCGGCACAATGCGCGCGGGGGCCGCGGCGGAGGCGGCCTCCTCCCACCCTCGTGCCACCCGCGGCAGGATCGCCGCGCCGAAAGGAGTCAGCATGCGTTCGTTCCGTTCCCCGTTCGTTCTCGCCCTCGCCCTGGCGGTGGCCCTGCCGCACCTGGCCGCGGCGGCCGATCCCAAGTTCTCCGGCTTCCTGTGCTGCAACATGCGCAGCGACGGCAGCTGGATCAGCGACAGCAACTACGCCGAAGACGGCAAGCGGGTGATCCCGGCCGGCACGCCGGTGCAGGTGACCGGCTACGGCCGCTATCGGGTCAATGTGCTGATCGACGGCAAGAAGCAGTCGATCGGCAACGACTACAGCCGCGACTTGGGCAACGAGGCGTTCGCCCAGCGCTACGTGGTCGCGCAGGATCCCACGCTGAAGCTGGCGGCCTACCCGCCGAAGATCCGCGAGGCGATCGCCGCCAACCGCGTGACCAAGGGCATGACCCGCGAACAGGTGCTGATGGCGCTGGGCTATCCGATCAGCAGCGAGAACCCGAGCCTCGACGCACCGCTGTGGCGCTACTGGCTCGACAGCTTCAACGAGTTCCAGGTGTCCTTCGACGGTACCGGCAAGGTCGAGAAGGTCACCGCCGATCCGAAGACCCAGAACCTGGTCTGGCAGCCGTAATCCCGGCGCGACGCCACGCGCCATAGCGCCGCGCTTCCGCCTCGGCGGAGGTCGCGCGAAGCGCATGCCATGGCCGCGGCCTGCCGGGACCATGGCACAACGCAACGGCAGCGGGCGCTGGGCGCGTCCCGCCGGCCACTGTGCTCAGCGGCTCAGCACCTGCGGCGGATCGCTCCGCGTCGGGCCCTGTTGCGAGGCCTGCAGCGCCTGTTCCTGCTCCTGCGCCTGGCGCTGCGCCAGGCCCTGCTGCGCTCCCAGTTGCTGCAGCTGCTGGTAGGTTTCCTGGGCCGGCCGCGCGATCGCCTCGCTGGTCGGCATGTGCGCGCGGTTGGCGTAGGGATCGGGCGAGACATCGCCGCCGTTGCGGTACACGAACGCCAGTTCGCCGCCCTGGTGAGCGGCGGTGGGCCGGTTGAAGCCCACCGACAGTTGGTCGCGCTCGCTGAAGCCGTTCTGCCTGGCCAACAGGGTCAGGCTGGCGGTCATGCGCTCGCTGTTGTCGTCCCAGCCCTTGCCGATTGCCTGTTCCGCTTGCGACACGCCATCGCGCACCCGGTCGTGCAGGGCACGGTCGGCGGCACCCGGCGCGGCGGCTGGCTCGCCGGCACGCGGCGCAGGCGGCTGCGCCTGCGGCTCGGGCTTCGGTGCCGGCGCGGGCGCCGGTGCGGGACCGTCGCGGAATCCTGCCGGCAGCAGGTCGCGCGGCACCTGCGCGGCATCGATGCCGACCGCCTTCAGGTCGGCATGCACCGCCGGCGGCGTGCGCTCGGGGTGCTGCGCCTGCGCACGGTCCTCGGCGTTGGCGATCTGCGCCAGCGCGCGCTCGCCGTAGTTCTGCGGATAGCCGCGCGCGTCGTAGAACAGCTTGCCCATCGCCTCCACGTTGCGGGGGTTGTCGGCGTCGATCTTCAGATCCTTGCCGAAGCTCAGCCCGTCCCTGGCGGTGTAGGTGGCCTTGCTGCCCACGCCCTGCTTGTCGATGTAGCTCGCCATCTCGCTGCTGGCGTTGTACAGGTCCTTCAGCGTGGCCTTGGGGTTGTTGCGGGTGACGTAGTCGGCCAGCGTGTTGACCCCGGCGATCTCGTCCTTGGCCTCGCGGGTGCGCTGCTCCTGCCCGTAGGCCTGGAGCGTGGCGGTGTAGTCGTGCGGCGAGGGCGACGCGGCGATGCCGTCGACCTTGGCGGCGAACGCGGCGTTGCTGCGGTCGATGGCCGCCTTGTTGATCGCATGGCCGATTTCGTGGCCCAGCACGATGCGGGCGGTGTTGGCCGAGTCGTCGCGCGGCGCGTTCATCTTGGCCGTACCGAGCACGTCCATGGGCAACTCGATCTGCCCGGTGCGCGGGCTGTACGAGCCGGTGCCCGCTTCGGGGCTGGGCGCGAAGCCGGACACCTGGCCCTGCGCGACCGCCTGTTCCACGCGTGAGCGCAATTCCGGCGTGTTGTCCAGCATCTGCCGCAGCGCCTGGCCTTCCTTGGGATGCGCCTGCGCGAAGGTGTCGACCATGCCCTTCAGGCGTTCGTCGTCGTGTGCCATCTCCGCGCTCCTTATGCGTCGACCAGAATCTGCAGCATCTCCACACACGCCTGTGCGTCGTGTTCGCCGGCGTCCTTGCCGACGAAGGCGTACACGGTCACCGCGCCGCGCTCGAAATGCCAGCGGCCCGCACTGCCCTGACGCGGCGGCGCGATCCAGCGCGGCACGAAGCCGGCCGCGACCAGCGCCTGCCGATACCCGGCCAGCGACTGCGTGCATTGCGTGGGCGCCGCGCCCGGGGCGGGCGTGAAGCGCAGGTCCAGCCGCGACGGCGGTACAGCGTCGGCATCGGCGACCGATTCCAGCGTATAGCCGCCACCGCCGGCCAGCGTACCGGAGGCGCTGAACGCATGCCCGCCCTCGTCCTCGACCTGCACGCCGGTCTGCGCGGCGACCTGCGCGCCGGCCAGATCCTGCTTGCCGCCGATCGCCAGGATCAGCCGTACTACGCCTTGTGTCAGTTGCTCTGGCGTCATCTCCGCCATGGCCCGCTCCTTGTCTGCAGGGGTGATCGAGGGGGAAGAGGAATGCGCGCCGGCACAGGCGGCCAGCAACGCGGTGGCCAGCAGCAGGGCCGCACGCGGCGCCAGGCGCGGACCGGTCCAGCGCCGCGCCGCGCGGCGACTGCGGGGAAACATCTGCTCCATCAAGCGCATCTCCATCGAATGCCTGCCGCACACCGCGGTGCGGCGGGCAGGACCCGGATTGTAGCCAGCGGACCCGCGACGCGCAGCCCGCCGCAGCGCCTCGCGTCAGCGAGCATCAATCCCAGTCGAAACGGCGTTGCCAAACGAAGGCCGGCAGATCGAGACGCTTGCGCGGCGTGCCGTCCCAGTCCACGGTGAAGCCGGCCTCACGCAACGCCGCCGCGACCTGCTGGCCGACCGCCAGATCCGCCTCCTCGCGTCCGTCGAGATCGCCGAACGCCAGCATCAGCCCGGCGCCATCGATGGCGCGCTCCATGTCCTGACCGTGATAGAAGCAGTAACCGTGATAGCGCCGGTCCGGCGCGTCGGTCACCGCCTGGTTCACTTCCACATGACCGTCGGACATGGTGTAGCCGGCATTGGCCAGCGCGCAGATGCCTGACTCGTGCAGTTGCTCGAATAGCGCATCGAGCCGGTCGCAATCGGTCTGCGCCGGCCAGGTCTGTTCCGCCTGCTGCTTGGCCTGCCACTGGCTGGCGACCGAGGCCCGCAGCATCGCCTCGTCGCAGTCGTCTTCCAGGATGTCCTCGATCATCTCCTGGATCTCGTCCTGGGAGTAGAACCCGGACCAGACCCATTTGCGGATCTCGTCGTACACGTAGGCATCGGATTCGTTCACGGTCGCTCCTGCGGTCTTCGGCGCATGCCGCGCGCACTGTAGCAGGGCCGTCGATCTGCTCTACGCGTTCATCGTGACGCTGCTGTCGCTGCCGACCCTGGGATTAGACTGATGCGGGATCTTTCCAGGGATCAACGCCTGATGAGGACCGTCTTCGGCTGGCTGTTGCTCGTGTCCGGCGGTTGGGTACTGGGCGCCGTTCTGAACGAACTCGCATCGCGTCACGGCCTGATCGCGCTGGCCCACGATCGCCGTGGCGAATGGTCCGCCGTGACGACACCCATCATCGCGAGTGTTGGCGTGTTGTTGAGTTACTGCGGTGAGCGTTGGCTGATCCTGAAGCACACCTGCAGGCCATGGCACGTCGCCGGCGCTGCCGTTCTGGTGGTGATCTCTCATTCTGTTGGCTGACGTGGCGCTTCCACCACGCCGTCTGATGATAGACGTTCAACCGCCCACAGCGTGGCGCCGGCGGAGCCGTCGCGGACCACGATTCCACGCTGCGAACGTACGCCGTGCCCCCTTCTCCCCGGGGAACCCGGGGAGAAGCGTGGCGAGCGCGCTGCGGTCAGCAGCGCGCGCCGTCTCTGCGTCCTTAGCAGGCGTGTTCGACCAGTAACGGCGCCACTTGACGCGGACCACGCCGGGAGGTCGAGGGACCGGCCGTGCCCAAGGACTTGGCCTGGCGCCGCGCCGCCAGGTCCCCGCTGCCGCCGGACAGGACGAATACCTTCACCGCTTCGCTGAGCTGGATCGCCTGCTCCTCCATCGCCTGCGCCGCCGCCGAGGCTTCTTCCACCAGGGCGGCGTTCTGCTGGGTGGCCTGGTCCATGTGGGTGATGGTCTGGGTGACCTGTTCGATGCCGCTCGACTGCTCCTGCGAAGCGGCCGAGATCTCGGCCATGAAATCGGTCACGCGCTGCACGCTGACGACGATCTCGTGCATGGTGCTGCCGGCGCTGTTGACCAGCAGCGAGCCGGCGTCCACCTTGCTCACCGAGTCGTCGATCAGCTGCTTGATCTCCTTGGCGGCCTCGGCCGAGCGCTGCGCCAGCACCCGCACTTCGCTGGCGACCACGGCAAACCCGCGGCCCTGCTCGCCGGCGCGCGCCGCCTCCACCGCGGCGTTGAGCGCGAGGATGTTGGTCTGGAAGGCGATGCCGTCGATCACGCCGATGATGTCGGCGATCCGCCTGGACGAGGTCTGGATGCCGTTCATCGTGTCGATGACCTGGGCCACCACCGCGCCGCCCTGCGACGCCACCGCGGTCGCGCCGATGGCCAGCTGATTGGCCTGGCTGGCGCGTTCGGCGTTCTGGCGCACGGTGGAGGTGAGCTCCTCCATCGAGGCGGCGGTTTCCTCCAGGCTGGCGGCCTGCTGCTCGGTGCGGCGCGACAGATCGGCGTTGCCGGCGGCGATCTCGCCGGCGGCGCCGGTGATCTGCCCGGACGCATGCTGGATGCGGCCGACGATCCCGGTCAGCTGGGCCACGGTGGCATCGGCATCCTCGCGCATCTGCGCGAACACGCCCTGGAACTGCCCCTCCATGCGCGTGGTCAGGTCGCCGCTCGCGATGTCCTGCAGCAGCCTGGACAGCGCCTGCAGATTGCCGTCGGTGGTCGCCATCAACCGGTTCAACCCCTCGACCATGTCGCGGAAGTCGTACTGGAAGCGCGCGGTGTCGCCGCGCACGGCGAAGTCGCCGGCGGCCGCGGCATCGACCAGTTGCCCGATCTCGGCATTCATCGCCGACAGGTTGCGCTTGACCTGGTCCATGGTCTCGGTGAGCGCGGCCTGCTCGCCGGGCAGGCGATCCATGTCCTGCGACAGGTCGCCGATCGCATAGCGTCCCATGATCTCCAGCAGGCGCTGCTGGAGGCTCACGTGCATGTCCAGCAACGCATTGCTCTCCCGCACCATGCGCGCGTACTCGCCGGGAAACGCGTGCTCGTCCATGCGCTGGCTGACGTCGCCGCGCTCGTGGTGCCTGGCCACCTGCGATTGCGCCGCCATCACCGCCTGCAGCTGCGCCTGCATGCGGTCCATGCTGGTCAACAGGCGGCCGGTCTCGTCCTTGGGCTGCGGCGGGATCCGATGGTCCAGCCGGCCCTGGGCGATGGATTCGGCGATTTCGGTCGCGCGCCCGAGCGGCCCGGCCAGGCTGCGCGTGATCAGCACGCTCAAGGTCGCGCCGCGCACCGCCGCCAGCAGGCCGAACCCGATCAAGGCACGATTGCTGAACACCAGGGCCGCCTGGATCTGCTCGGAACTGAGCGCGTTCTGCCGGATCTGCAGATCGACCGCGTTCTGGATCACCTCCACGCGCCGCGCCAGCAACGGCGCGGCATCGCCGTACAGCAGTTGCCTGGCCGCCTCGATCTCGCCGGAACTGGCCAACGCCAATACCCGGCTGTTGACCGAGCGTGCGGCCGCCTGCGCGGCATGGATCTCCTTGCGCATGGCCAGACCTTCCGGCGTGCCCGGCAGCGCGTCCAGAGCCTTGCGGCGGCGGTCGTTGTCGGCGCGGATCTCCTGGATCTTGGCGGCGATGGCCGGACGCTTGTCGGCCGGCGAAAGCATCATGTCGCGCAGGTACCGCTCCGCGCTCATATTGTTGCGCAGCATGGTGTACAGCAGGCCGGTCTTCTGATTGTTTTCGTGGACGATCTTGTCGACCGCCTGGCGCACAGTGTGGAACTGGTAGAGCGCCAAGGTAGAGGACGCGCCAAGCAGCACGATCAGCAGGCCGAACGACAGCGCAAGGCGCTGACTCACCTTGAAGGAGTGGAAGAAGTGCATCGGGGGACTCGCGAGGGGGGGTACCTCTATCGGTATCGGCGTCGCGAACTTGACCCCAAGCGAGCGACCCAGGTCCCAAATCTGGAAAGTCGCATGCACAGACGTGGCCGGCGCCGCGCCATCGCGCGGCACCGCCGATGCCCACGAAAGAAGATACGCCACCGTATTGCCCGCGGCGCGCGCGGCAGGCTCGAACGACGTTGTTGGCGCACGCTGCAACGCGCGTCCTGCCTGCAACGATGAGGACTGTGCGGCGTCGGCCGCCGCCTGACGGACGTCGGCAGGCGCAGCGGACAGGGTGCGGCGCATGCCGAGCACACGATCGCTCGGCGTGGGGCCGCATGCGGCACGGACTGGTCTGCGACCCACACCAGCGCGGTGCGGCACCACGGCACCATCGCGCCGCCCGGTGCCGCATTGCCGGATCTAAGCATCGCCGCGGGAAGCGGCGGCGCCGCACGCTCTCCTTATCCCGGCGACGGACGCGCGGTCGCACCGGCCAGGCCGGCGCGACCACGCATTGGCGTGCAGCTAACGACGGCCAGCCGAATTACTTGACCTCCACCGCGCCGAGATCGCACACGCTGGTAGTGCGGGGATTGCCGCGCTGATCGATGGCCGTGCAGTTGCTGCCGGCGTTCAGCGCGGGGCTATTGGCCGCAGGCAGTTGGGTGAGGGTCGGTCCGCCGTTGTTCGCGGGGGCCGACAGCAGCGGATCGGCCGCTTTCACGTTGCCCGCGGCCAGACAAGCGTTCGGCCAGACCGCGCCCTTGGCCGAGTACTCGATCAGGTTGTTGCCGGTGTTGTTCTGGTTGTTGCAGAACACACGCTCGGTCTTGGAATACAGAATGCTGTTGCGGAGGTCGAACCTGTCGCCGAACAGCGTCACCCACGGCGTGTTCTCGGCGAAGGTGACGTTGTTGAAGCGCACGCTGGGGCTGCCCTGGTCGCCGTTGGCCGGCTGCCAGCCGACATGCTGGATGGCCGCGCCCACGCCTTTCGCAGAGTTGCCATAGAAGGTGCTGTTGCTGACATCGCAGGCGCCGTAGCAATCCAGGTACAGCGCGCCGGCGTTGCCCTGTTGCGCCTTGTTGGACAGGAAGCTGGTCTCGGCGACGGTGATGGTGCCCGGCGTGGTGATGGCGGTGCCGGCATGCGAGGTGTCGGTGAAGCCCATGCTAATGCGCGCGCCGCCGCCCGGGCCGCCGGTGGCGACGTTGTTGGCGAAGGTCGAGTACTTCACGTCGATGGTGTCCGGCGCGTACGCCCACAGCGTGGCGCCGCCGGAGCCGTTGGCGGCGACATTGTTGCGGACCACGGTGCCGCACATCGCCAGCGTGCCGCCACTGCCGACGCCGCCCTTGAGATAGCCGGCCAGCGACGCGCCATCGGTGTCGATCGCGCCGCCACCACCAAAGTTGCCGGCATCGGGGAAGCCTTGCGGGGCGTTGATCGCCTGGTTGTTGGCGAATTCCGAGCCGACGATGGTCAGCCGGCTGAGCTGGGTATACAGCGCGCCGCCGAGCCAGGAGCTGTTCTTGTAGAAGCCGCTGCGGACGATGGTCACCTCGGCGTCGCTGCCGGCGAAGATGGCGCCGCCGCCAATGCTGCTGCGGTTGGCCAGGAACTGGCTGTTGATGACTTCCAGCTTGCCGCGGTAGCCGACCTTGATCGCGCCGCCGCCCCAGGTGCCCGGATCGTAGGACTGGTTCGATGCCGGCTGCACCGAGCTGCCGTTCTGCAGTTTCAGGTTGCGTACCGACAGTGCGCTGCCGGCGTTGACCAGCAGGATCCGGGCGGACTGACGCCCATCCAGGGTGATCTTGCCCTGGCCGTCGATCACGGTGGGTGTCGCCGCCGCGATGGTGATCGAACGGGCGACCGCGATGCTCGTCGGCTTGGCGCCGCAATTGAAGGTGATGTAGCCGCCTTGCGCGGCGGCGCTGGCCAGCGCGCCGGCGTTGCAACTGGCCTGCGTGCCGTTGCCGACCACGGTGGCCGCGGTCGGAAGCGCCCAGGCCTGCGGCACGCTGCATTGTGGCGCCGCGGGGACGGCGGCGATCGCCATGGCGGCGGTCATCAGGGCGATAACACCAGCAGCATGCGCGCTGGCTTTCAGGGAACGCGTCGTGGTCATGATCATGCTCGATAGGGTTGCGGGGGAAACAACACGACGCGCGACCGTCATGCGACTGTCATCCACGTCGTTGACACCTCGAGTGCAACCGGCAGCCTGCGCCGACCGGCGGCATAGGGTGCTTGAGCGCGCGTCGATCGACCAGAACGCAGGTAACAGATCGCGCGATTGCGTATCCATCGCATGCGACAACGGACCGATGCGCGGCGCGCGGCACGGTTGGGGTGCGTCGCAGGGCACGTTCCTGCATCGCATCTGACCGCTGTAGATGCGCCTGAGGCACCGCGACCGCGTTAGAGCGTGTCCAGGCGTCCGCGCAGGTCTTGCGCATGCGCGCGCAAGGCTTGCAACTGCGCCGCCGGCAGCTTGCCGAGTTGGCGGTAGACCATGTCCAGGCGGCGATTGCGGCCCAGCGTGTCCTGGTGCCGCGCGAAGAAGTCCCAGTACAGCGCGTTGTACGGACAGGCACGCGCGCCGGTCTTCTGCTTGCGGTCGTAGCGGCAGCCCTGGCAATAGTCGCTCATGCGGTCGATGTAGGCCGCGCTGCTGACGTAGGGCTTGGTCGCGAGCAGGCCGCCATCGGCGAACTGGCTCATGCCCACCGTGTTGGGCAGTTCGACCCATTCGAACGCGTCGATGTAGACGCCCAGGTACCAGCGGTGCACCGCCGCCGGGTCCAGGCCGGCGAGCAGGGCGAAGTTGCCGATCACCATGAGCCGCTGGATATGGTGCGCGTACGCATCCTGCAGGGACTGGCCGATGGCGTGCTGCAGGCAGCGCATGTGCGTGTCGCCGGTCCAGAACCAGGCCGGCAGCGGCGTGTCGTGGCCGAGCGCATTGCGCGCGGCGTAGCCGGGCATGTGCGCCCAGTAGATGCCGCGCACGTACTCGCGCCAGCCCAGGATCTGCCGCACGAAGCCCTCCACCGCCGCCAGGGGCGCGGCACCCGCGCCGTAGGCCGCCAGCGCGCGCTGCACCACTTCCTGCGGCCGCAGCATCTTGGTGTTGAGGGCGAAGGAGAGCTGCGAATGGAACAGGCGCGGACTGCGCGTGCTCATCGCGTCTTCGTAACGGCCGAAGTGCGGCAGGGCGTCGGCGATGAAACGATCGAGGCAAGCCAACGCCTCGGCGCGGTTCAGCGGCCAGCGCAGCGCCTCTGCCTGCGGTTGACCGAAGCTGGCGACGCCGGCGGCCTGGATGCTGGCCCATAGCGCGCGGTGATCGTGGGTCGGGCGCGCATCCGGCGGCGGCGGCGGATCGCCGGGCCAGGGCTGGCGATTGTCGTGGTCGTAGTTCCACTGCCCGCCCTCGGGCGTGCCGTCATTCGCCAGCAGGATCCGGTGGCGCTTGCGCATGTGCCGGTAGAAGTGCTCCATCAACCACTGTCCACGCCCGCGGAAGAAATCCGCCAGCTCGCCGCGACGGGTGTAGAAGTGCGCGCTGTCCACCGCCTCGGTGGCGAAGGCCTGTGTTGTGCCCCACTGCCGCAGCTGCTGGTCCAGGCGCCATTCGTCGGGGTCCTGGTACTGCAGGCACTGCGCACCGTAGAGCGCCATCAGCGCAGCGAGATTGGCGGGGATGGACTGGCGGTTGCTGGCGTCGTCGATCGCCACGTAGCGTACGCGGTGGCCCGCCGTCCGCAGCTGGCGGGCGAAATCGCGCATGGCGGCGAAGACGGCGAGGATCTTCTGCGCATGGTGCAGGACGTAGTCGGTCTCCTGCCGCACTTCCATCAGCACGTAGACCACACCGGGATCGCGCACGTCGAACCAGGCATGGTCGGGATCGAGCTGGTCGCCGAGCACCAGGCGCAGGGCGTGGGCAGTGGGCTGCATCGAGCTCATGCAGCGCGGCAGGCGTGCAGCCACGCGAGGTGACGCAACGCGCTTCGGCTCATGGCGGCCCCGGCGCGCGCACGCGCTTGCGTTCGCCACGGCAGCGGTCGGAACAATACTTCACCTCGTCCCAGACCTTCTCCCACTTCTTGCGCCAACGGAACGGCCGGCCGCAGTGCAGGCAGGGCTTTTCCGGCAACTCGTGTTTCTTGCGCATGCCCATCCGCGGCTCGCTCAGGCGCGCCGTCGCTTACGGCTGCGCCGGCCACTCGCGGAACACCACGCAGACCGTAGTGGGGTCCAGCATCGCGAACTCGCGTGCGCCCCACGGCTTGAGCGCCACGGTGCGGGCATTGGGATGCAGCCACTGCGGCGCACGTGCGGACAACTCCGCGTAGATGGCGTCGACGCTGTCGGTTTCGATGCCCAGTTCCGGCCGGTCCTTGGCCGCCCATTCGGCATTTTCCACCAGATAGGCCTTGGCGCCGTCGCGCGCGATCACCGCCATCGTGGCGTCCTGGTACAGCACCTGGAAGCCGAGACCATCGACGAAGAAGGCCAGCCCGTCCTCCATGCGCGCGTAGAAGATCTTGGGAATGAGGTTCTTGAACATGGGGCGACCGCTGCGTCCGTGACCAGCGGCCAGTGTAGCTGCACGCTCCCGGCGCGGCATGACCGCGAAAGACGGCGGCGCCGGATGCGCGCGGAGGCCGGCAGCACCCGCGCGGCAGCTACACTGGTCCGCCTCTTTCCCACCTCTGCCCCCATGCCATTCCGCTTCACCTGCAGTGCCTGCGATCAGGTCCACGAAGGCATGCCCGGCTTCAGCGTGGCAGCGCCGCTGAGTTATGCGCTGATCCCCGAGGAACAGCGCGCCACCCGCTGCGACCTGGGCTCGGACGATTGCGTGATCGACGAGACGCATTTCTTCGTCCGCGGCTGCATCGAGATTCCCGTGCACGGGCACACCGAGCCGTTCTCCTGGGGCGTGTGGGTCTCGCTCAGCGAAGCCAGCTATCTGCAGTGGGTGCAGTGTTTCGATCAGCCGCAGCGCGCGCACGTCGGACCGTTCTTCGGCTGGCTGAACTCGCGCCTGTCGCCGTATCCGGACACCGCCGGCCTCAAGACCCGGGTACATCTGCGCGACGACGGCATCCGCCCGTGGATCGAACTGGAGGCGACCGCGCATCCGCTCGCGGTCGAACAGCGCGACGGCATCTCCGAACAGCGGGTGGCCGAACTGTATGCGCTGATGATGCACACACCCATCTCCGTTGCGGCGGACCCGGACACGACGCCATGACGCTGTCGACGGTGTGGGTATTCTGCGGCCCGCGTGCAGCGTTTCCGTCCGGGGTGTTCCGGACCAAGGCGGACGCGGAGGCGTGGATCCGCGCGCAGCGCCTCAGCGGTACGCTGACTGAGTACCCGGTCGGCGTCGGCGCTTACGAGTGGGCGGTGTCCGAAGGCGCGTTCCGACCGAGCACGCCGAACAGCGTGCGCCAGCCTTCATCCAGTCCTTTTCCAGCGCTGCGCAGCCGCATCAGCACTACGAAAATGGCGTGTAGTCTCCTAGCGCGAGGCTGTGCGGGCGCACCGCATGCGCGAAGCGGTGATGCGGCATACCGCATAGGCACTGCCCCCAGGAATCGGAGCAGCACATGGGCTATGAGTATCGTCTGACGTTTGCCGGCGCCGATCCGGCAAAGGTCCGGCATGCCATCGGCCAGCTGCCGGGCCTGGAAGATGCCGAGTCACGCGATGCCGGCGCCACCACCGCGCCGGCACGACCGATGCCGGACGCGATGATGTGGTGCATCGCCGATGGCCTGCTCTTCTGCGCGAACACCAGCGAGGGGCTGCGCTGCCTAGGTACCGTCATCGCCCGCCTGACCGGCACGTTCGGGACGGTCGAGGTGGCGGAGTTGGAGTGACCTGCAACGCCGCCTGCGCGGTGCCGCGCCAGCCGCGCCGACTACACTACCGCCGATGATCTCTCCCTCGCCCCTGCCGCAACCGCTCGCCGAGCCCGCACTGCCTGCCTCCAGCAACCCCGCAGCGCTAGGCAAGCGCCTGTGCCGGCAGGTCGGCCAGGCGATCGCCGATTTCGGCATGATCGGCGCCGGCGACAAGGTGATGGTGTGCCTGTCCGGCGGCAAGGACAGCTACACCCTGCTGGACATCCTGCTGCAGCTGCAGCGCAAGGCGCCGGTGCCGTTCGAGCTGGTGGCGGTGAACCTGGACCAGAAGCAGCCCGGCTTCCCGGCCGACGTGCTGCCAACCTACCTGCGCCAGCGCGGCGTGCCCTGGCATGTGATCGAGCAGGACACCTATTCGGTGGTCACCCGCGTGGTGCCCGAGGGCAAGACCCTGTGTTCGCTGTGCTCGCGGCTGCGCCGAGGCGCGCTGTACCGTTACGCTGCCGAGCACGGCATCACCAAGATCGCGCTGGGGCACCATCGGGACGACATCGTCGCCACTTTCTTCATGAACCTGTTCTTCCACGCCAAGCTGGCGGCGATGGCGCCGGTACTGCGCAGCGACGATGGCCGCCACGTGGTGATCCGGCCGCTGGCCTATGTGCGCGAGGACGACATCGCCGCCTACGCGCAGGCACAGGCCTTCCCGCTGATCCCGTGCACGCTCTGCGGCAGCCAGGAGACCCTGCAGCGCCGCCAGGTCGGGCAACTGCTGCAGCAGTGGGATCGGGAGCACCCGGGACGGGTGGAGCAGATCGCCCGGGCGCTGGGCAACGTGCATCCGGCGCAGCTGGCCGACCGCACGCTGTTCGATTTCGCCGCACTCGGCGGCGCGGCCACGGCCGCGGCCAGTGCCTGGGCGGACGACGCGCCGGGCTGATCCACCTCGCTGAACCGCCCGATGCGGTACCCGGGCGGGCACGATGCGACAATGGCCGCCGCTCCCCGGCGCACGCCGCCGGACCGTTCCGTTTCCTTCAGCTGGATGCTCGATGTTCTTTCGCAATCTGACCCTGTTCCGCTTCCCCACCACGCTCGATTTCTCCGAGGTCGAAAAGCTCCTGCCGGAGGCCCAGCTCAAATCGGTCGGCCCGCTGGAAATGAGCTCGCGCGGCTTCATCTCCCCGTTCGGTCGCGACGAGCAGGAAGCGCTCTCGCACCGCATCGCCGAGTTCCTGTGGCTGACCGTCGGCGGCGAGGACAAGATCCTGCCCGGCTCGGTGGTCAACGACCTGCTCGCGCGCAAGGTCGCCGAGATCGAGGAGAAGGAAGGCCGGCGCCCCGGCGGCCGCGCGCGCAAGCGGCTGAAGGACGACCTGATCCACGAGCTGCTGCCGCGCGCCTTCGTCAAGTCCTCGCGCACCGATGCCATGCTCGACCTGCAGCACGGCTACGTCGCGGTGGACACTTCCAGCCGCAAGACCGGCGAGAACGTGATGTCGGAGATCCGCGGCCTGCTCGGCAGCTTCCCGGCGCTGCCGCTGAACGCGGAAGTGGCACCGCGCTCGATCCTCACCGGCTGGATCGCCGGCGAACCTTTGCCCGAAGGCCTGAGCCTGGGCGAAGAGTGCGAGATGAAGGATCCGATCGAAGGCGGCGCGGTGGTCAAGTGCCAGCACCAGGAACTGCGCTGCGACGAGATCGACAAGCACCTGGAGGCCGGCAAGCAGGTCACCAAGCTGGCGCTGGTGCTCGACGACCACGTGTCCTTCGTGCTCGGCGACGACCTGGTGATCCGCAAGCTGAAGTTCCTCGACGGCGCGCTGGACCAGCTCGAGCACGCCGACCAGGACGGCGTGCGCGCCGAACTGGACGCGCGCTTCGCGCTGATGAGCGCCGAAGTGCGGCGGCTGTTCCTGTTGCTGGAAGAGGCGCTGAAGCTGAGCAAGGCCGACTGATGCCGCAGCGGAAGCGGCCGCACACGGCTGTCACCGTGTACACGCGCCCGGGCGGTATGCTGTGCGCATGCCCGATCTGCTCCGTCGCCTGATCGCGCCGCCCCCGGCGGCCGTCGAACGCGACCTCGTCCGCTTCCGGCTGGACGAGCGCGAGGTCGAGGTGCTGCGCGTGCGCGACCCGCGCGCGCGGCGCATCAAGCTCAGCGTGGACGAACGCGGCGCACGCCTGACCTTGCCGTTGCGCGCCAGCCTGATCGCCGGCGAGCGCTTCCTGCTGGAAAACCGGCAATGGCTGGCGCAGCAGCTCTCGCGCTATGTCGCCGCCGAGACGCTGACGCCGCTGCGGCCGGGCGAAGCCGGCGAACTGCCGCTGCGTGGGCAGTCGCTGCCGGTGGCCTGGCACGACGCCCGCTACGCGCGCATCGAGGTCGCCGATGGCGTGGCCCATCTGCACCTGCCGCCGCGCGGCGGCGATGCGGCGCTACGCCGCGCGCTGCGCGATTTCTACGAGGCCCAGGCGCGCGCCGACGTCGGCCGCTGGCTGCCGCACTACCTGCCGTCGCTGCCGCGTGCCCCGCGCGCGGTGCGCTACAAGGTGATGTCCTCGCAGTGGGGCTCGCTGGCACCCGACGGCAGCATGGCGCTGCATCTGGCCTTGGTGCTGGGGCGGCCCTCGGCGTTCGAGTACGTGCTGGTGCACGAGCTCTGCCACCTGATCCAGGCCAACCACTCGCCGGCGTTCTGGCACGAAGTGGAAGCGCGCTTCCCCGACTGGCGCGCCGAGCGCACCTGGTTCCACCAGCACGGCCGCCAGCTCAAGGCGCATCTGCGCTGGCTGCTGCGTCCGGATCGCGACTGAAGCGCGCATCCACGAACGGTGGGAAACGCACCGTAGGAGCGGCTTCAGCCGCGACGGGCGTTCTCGGTAAAGCCCGTCGCGGCTGAAGCCGCTCCTACCGGACAAGCTGCACACGCCAGGCTTGGGCGAAGCACGTTCTTCGAAGTGCCCTGAAGACCCTGCGGCCGTTGTAAGCCCGGACCGCGGCTGAACACCGAACATCGCGGTGCGATCGGCGCCGGCGGCAAGGGTGCGGTTGGGTAGCGAATCGGGCAAGCATGCTGCGCTGCGGCACGAGATGGCGCGAGCGGGGAGCGAACAAGGGGGATAAAGACTGCGAGTGGGCAGCGCCGCTGCGGACGCATCGCAATGTGTTGGCCCAGCGCTGCGGAAGCAGAACTCCATGCAGCGCCCGGTAGGCCCCCTCTCCTCCCGCCTACCGCAAATCAGGCGCGTCCTCCGGCGCCAGCGAGGCGGTACGGTCCGAGCGGCGCTACGCCGGCATGTCAGGACGCCGGGATCGAGCCGCGAACACAGGACGTATCGCGTCTACGCCTGTTGACGGCAGGCGTGGGCGCAACTTAAGCGAAAATTTTTCTACACACAAGCTTCACGTTGGGTGTGTAGGGAACACACCTACATGGCTGTCCGCAGGTCCCTGACGCCTGCACCTCTGGCTTGGCGACGGAAGACCTGCGCGGCGCTGCACGCGCGGCGCATGGGGCATCCCATCCTTCCAGAACGCTTCTGCGTCAGGCACTGCGTGCGTAGTCGAAACCGGCCGGCGCAGGCTGGATCGCCAGCACCGGCAATTGGTTCTCCGCGGGCAGGACCGACGATGCCGCGCCGGCTAGGCGGAACACCGCCACCGCCTCGCTCAGGCTGCCGGCCTGCTGCTCCAACGCACGCGACGCGGCGGTGGCCTGCTCCACCAGCGCCAGGTTCTGCTGGGTGCTGCGGTCCATCTGCGCCATCGCCTGGCCGACTTCGTCGATGCCGGCGGCCTGCTCCTGCGAGGCCGCCGCGATCCCCGCCATCAACGCATTGACCTCGCTCACCGAAGTCATTACGCGGCCCATGGTGCGGCCGGCGTCGTGCACCTGCGCCGAGGCCACGGCCACTTGGTCCACCGACGCCTCGATCAGGCGCTTGATTTCCTTGGCCGCGTCGGCCAAGCGCTGCGCCAACGCCCGCACCTCGCTGGCGACCACGGCGAAGCCGCGGCCCTGTTCGCCCGCACGCGCGGCCTCCACCGCGGCATTGAGCGCCAGGATGTTGGTCTGGAAGGCGATGCCGTCGATCACCCCGATGATCTCGCCGATCTTGCGCGACGCCGCTTCCACGCCCTGCATCGCACCGACCGCCGCATCGATCGAGACGCCGCCGTGGCCGGCCACCGTCGCCGCGGCATCGGCCAGCTGGTTGGCATGGTGCGCATGCGTGGCGTTCTGGCGCACGGTCTCGGTCAGGCGCGCCGCCGCCCGGGCGGTGCGCTCCAGCGTGCCGGCCTGTTCGGCGCTGCGTTGCGACAGGTCCTGGTGGCCGCCGGCGATGGCGCCGGCCTCGGCATCGATCGCCGCAGCCGCGTGCTGGATGCCGGCCACGATCGCCGCCAGTTGGTCGGCGCTGGTGTTGGCGTCGTCGCGCATGTCGGCGAACACGCCACGGAAATCGCCATGCATGCGCACGCCGAGGTCGCCGCTGGCGATGGCGCGCAGCAACCCGGACAACTCGCCCAGGTTGCCGTCCACCGTCGCCATCAGCTGGTTGAGGCTCTCGAGCATGATGCGGAAATCGTGCTGGTGCGCGCCCAGGTCGGCGCGTGCGCTGAAGTCGCCGGCCGCGGCGGCCTCGGCGAGATGCCAGATGTCGCGGCTGAGCGTGCCGAGGTTGGCCTTGATCGCATCCATCGCCTCGGAGATCGCGGCCTGCTCGCCGGGCAGGCGCGGCATGTCCTCGCGGAGGTCGCCGATGGCATAGCGCCGCATCAGCGCCACCATCGACTGCGCCGTGCCCACATGCAGGTCGACCAGCGCATTGGCGTCGCGCAGCAGCTGGCCGTAGTCGCCCGGGAACGCCACCGCATCGCCGCGACAGGCGATGGCGCCGTCGGCATGCTGTTGCGCCATTTTCCGCTGCTCGGCCAGCACCGCGCGCAGTTGGCTCTGCATGGTCTGCATGCTGCGCAGCAGGTCGGCGGCCTCGTCGTTGCCCTGTGCAGGCACCACGGCGTCCAGCTGGCCGGCGGCGATCGCCGCAGCAACGCGGGTGCCCTCGCGTAGCGGCCGTACCAGGCTCTGAGTGATGCACCAGCCCAACCAGGCGCTGACCGCCAGCAACAGGCCGCCGCCGAGCAGCAGCAGCCAGCGCGCGCGGGCCATGGTGGTCACCGCCTGCGCGTAGGAGCCGTCGCTGAGCGTGCGCAGGTGCGCGGCATTGCGCTGGATCGCCTGTTGCCACTGCACCAGCAGCGGCTGCAGGGTGTACAGATGCAGGGTCTGCGCATCCAGGTTCTGGTTGTCTGCGGCCAGGGCCAGCACCTGCGACTGGAACGGCTGCACCTGCGTGTAGGCCGTGTCGATCGCCGCGCGCAACTGTGCGCCGGTACGGTCGGCCGGGTCCAGACGCAGCGCGAACAGTTTGCCCCGCGCCTGCGCGTAGTCGCGCTGGGCGTCGCCGATGGCGCGCACCACCGCCTGCTTCTCGTCGGGATTGGTCAGGATGACGTCGTTGAGCAGGCCGATCTCCAGCCGCGCCTGCGCCGCGACCATGGCGTTGGACAGGCGGATCTTCTCCATCTTGTCCAGGGCGATGTCGTCGAGCTGATGCCGCGCCAGCGCCATCGACGCCAGGCTGGCCACGATCAGGGCACCGCAGATCAACAGCAGGGCAGCGAAGGCGAAGGTCAGGCGCGGGCCGACCCGGTAGCGGCGAAGGAGGCGGATCATGGAAGCGCGGCGTCAGGGCGAAAGGTGCGCGCTACGCTGTGCGTCGAAGTTTTCCGAAACGCGACGGCACGGCGACAACATGTCGAACTGTGACGCCGCGAAAGGAACAACCGCGGCCGGCCGCGCAGCGCCGACGGTCACTGCGTCGCAGTATGCGGACGCGATGCCCGGATGAGGTGGCCGCGCCGCCGCAGGCGCACGGCAACGCGGTCACCGCCGCATCTGCGTCAGAGGAAGCCGTGCAGCAATGCGGCCACCGCCGCCGGTTGTTCCATGTGCAGATGGTGGGTGCCGGGCAGCGTGTGCACCCGGCCGTCGCGCAGGCACGCGGCGCGCTGCAGGCGCAACGGTTCGGGCAGCATGTCCTGGGCCGGATCGGCGAACACCACCGCGGTCGGGCATTCGATACCGCGCAGCAACGCCTGCATCTGCGACTCGGTCGCGCGGATCGCCGTCGGCAGGGTCAGCCGGCGGTCGCTGCGCCACACGTAGCCACCGTCCACCGCGCGCACGCCGCGCTCCACCAGCAGTCGCGCCGCCGGCTCGCTGAGCTGGTTGGCCAGCATCCGCGCCCGTACCGGCCCGGCCAGGTCGGGGAACACGCGCAACGGCGTGGCGGTGGCGCGGCGCGTGCTGGCGACGCTGTTGCGCAACCGTTCCACCGCGCCCGCCTCGCTTTCGGCCAGGCCGCCCAGCATCTCGATCGCCACGAACTTGTCGATGCGCTGCGGCGCTGCGGCCGCGAGCAGGCTGGCGATGGCCGCGCCCATCGAGTGACCGATCAGCACGAAGCGCTCCCACCCCAACGCATCGGCCGCGTCCAGCACCGGGTGCAGGGCGCTGGCCAGCAGATACTCGGCGCCATCGGGCAGGTCACTGCTGTGGCCATGGCCAGGCAGGTCCAGCATCACCAGATCCAACTGCGGCAGGTGCCGGCTCAGCGGCACGAAGCTGGCGGCGTTGTCCAGCCAGCCGTGCAAGGCCAGCGCCTTCGGCCCGGCCGGATCGCCGCTGCGCAATCCGGCCAGCGCGCCTACCCGCGACGGGCAGGCGAAGGGACGCACGCTCATGCGGCGCGGGCCGCCAGCTGCGCCAGCGCGCGCGCGTGCGCCGGGGCGTCGTTGAGGCAGGGGATGTAGCGCACCTGCATGCCGCGCTCGGCGCAGGTCTCGACGAAGCCCATCGCCACTTCTTCCAGGGTTTCCAGGCAATCGGTGGCGAAGCCGGGACAGATCACGTCCACCTGCTTGACCCCCTGCGCCGCCAGTTCCCACAGTCGCGGCTCGGCATACGGGCGCAGCCAGCGCTCGGCGCCGAAGCGCGACTGGTAGCCGAGCTCCCATTGCCCGGGCTCCAGGCCCAGCGCGGTGGCGATCGCCTGCGCGCTGGCTTCGCAGCGCTGCGGGTAGGGATCGCCGTTGTTGGCCACGCGCTGCGGCAGACCATGGAAGGAGAAGAACAGCCGCTCGCCGCGGCCGTGCTGCGCCCAGTGCGCGCGCACGCTGTCGGCCACCGCGGCGACCCAGGCCTGATCGGTCGGGTAGTCCTCGATCAGGTGCACCGGCAGCTGCGGATGGCGCGCCTGCCAGGCCTGCACCACGTCCTCGATCGAGGCGGTGGTGGTGGTCGAATACTGCGGGTACAGCGGCAGCACCACGATCCGGCGCACGCCGGCCTCGCGCAGCGCGTCCAGGGCCGGCGCCAGCGCCGGCGTGCCGTAGCGCATCGCCCAGGCCACGCGGTGCCCGGGCAGTTCGCGCTGCATGCCCTCGGCCAGCCGCCGGGTGTACACCGCCAGCGGCGAGCCGTCCGCCAGCCACACCTGCGCGTATTTTTCCGCCGACTTCGGCGAGCGCCGCGGCAGGATCACCCAGTGCAGCAGCGGCCACCAGACCAGCCGCGGGATCGCCACCACGCGCTTGTCGCCGAGGAACTCGGCCAGATAACGGGCGACCGCAGGCGCGGTGGGCGCCTCGGGCGTGCCTAGATTCACCACCAGGATGGCGGTCTCGGGTGCGTCGGACATGCGCGCATTGTGGCAGAGCGCACGTGCCCCGGCGTGTCGATCCGCTCGATCGCGGCGATCGACGGCGCCTGTGCGCCGCGCCGGCACCACTCATTGCCGATTCATTGCCCTGTGACTAAGTTCAAGGACTTGCAGTATCTTGCTGCGGACCTACTTCGGAGCCCGCCATGCCCCTCCTGCCGCGCCTCGCCCTGTTGTTGAGCACCGTGTTGTTCGCTGGCCACGCCGTGGCCGGTCCGGAAGAGGACGAGCGCGCGCGCAACGCGCTGCGCGTGCTGACCGACATCCAGAAGATCCCCGAACAGTCCATCCCCGACAAGCTGCTCGACGAGGGCCGCGCCATCGTGGTGATCCCCGATACGCTCAAGGCCGGCCTGGTGATCGGCGGGCGCCGCGGCCACGGCCTGATGTCGGTCAAGCGCCCCGACGGCACCTGGTCCAACCCGGTGTTCGTCAAGCTCACCGGCGGCAGCATCGGCTTCCAGGTCGGCGTGCAGTCCTCCGACGTGGTGCTGGTGTTCCGCAACGACCGCAGCCTGGACAACATCGTCAACGGCAAGTTTACCCTGGGCGCCGATGCCGGCGTCGCCGCCGGCCCGGTCGGGCGCAACGCCGCCGCCGCCACCGACGGCCAGCTCAAGGCCGAGATCTGGTCGTGGTCGCGCGCCCGCGGCCTGTTCGCTGGCGTCGCCCTGGATGGCGCGGCGCTGCAGATCGACGATGCCGCCGACCTCAATGCCTACGGCAGCAACACCACGCCGCGGATGATCTTCGAGGGCCGCACCACCAACCGGCCGTCCAACGACATCGTCGCCTTCCGCGACAAGCTCGAGGAAGCCACCTACGCCGCGCGGCAGAGCCGCGGCACCGACAGCAGCGGCAATCCGACGGCCGCCCCGGCACCGGCCATGCCGGCACCGCAGGCCGCGCCGGAACCGACCGCCGCACCTGACGCCGCCGCCAGCACCGCGCCCCTGCAGGGCCAGACGCAGCCGGCGCAGCAGGGCTTCCAGCCGGTGTCCGACGGCGAGATCCGCACCGAGAAGCTCGACGGCGATCGCTGAGCGCGGTTCCCAACGCCACCTGTCCATCTCACCGTGCAGGCGTGCCTGCACGGTTCGGAGAGGTAACGCGGCGCGGCGCGGTGCGTTATCCTGCAGGTTCCTTACGACTTTTCTGCGAGCGGATCATGGGCAGTCTTAGCATCTGGCACTGGCTGGTGGTGCTGGTGATCGTGCTGCTGGTGTTCGGCACCAAGCGGCTGACGAGCGGCGCCAAGGATCTGGGCAACGCGGTCAAGGAATTCAAGAAAGGCATGCGCGACGAGGACAAGCCCGCCGGTCAGCTCGGCGACGAGACGCGCAGCAGCAGCGAGCCGTCCCGCCAGACCCAGGCCGAGCGCGACCGCGACGCGCACTGACGGGACACCGCCGGCGTGTTCGATATCGGATTCAGCGAACTGCTGGTGATCGCGGTGGTGGCCCTGGTGGTGCTCGGCCCCGAGCGCCTGCCCAAGGCCGCGCGCTTCGCCGGGTTGTGGGTGCGCCGCGCGCGCGCGCAGTGGGACTCGGTGAAGCAGGAACTGGAACGCGAACTGGAAGCCGAGGAACTCAAGCGCAGCCTGCACGACGTGCACAGTTCGCTGCGCCAGGCCGAGACCCAGTTTCGCGACGGCAGCGAGGAACTGCAGCGGCAGACCGAGGCACTGCGCCGCGAGATCGACCCGAATCCGCCGGTGCCGCCGGCCGACAGCGCTTCGGCGATCGTGCCGCCAGCGGCCGGTGCTGCCACAGACGTCTCGACCGCACACGCTCCCGACACGGCCACGCCGCTGCCGCCGTCGACGGCGGCCGCCGCTTCCGTGCTGCCGGCCGCGGCGCGCGGTGCGGCCGCGCCACATCCGGCGCCCGCTGCTGCGACCGCGCCCACTGGCCAACCGCCCTCCATTGATCCGGAGGCGCCACGATGAACGTCGAAGCCGAGAGCAGCCTGATCGAACACCTGATCGAACTGCGCGCGCGGCTGATGCGCGCGCTGATCGGTTTGGGCGTGGTGGTGGTGGCGCTGCTGCCCTTCTCCAAGCGCCTGTACTCCTGGCTGGCCGAACCGATGCTGGCGCAGTTGCCGGTGGGCCAAAGCGTGATCGCCACGCACCCGGCCGGCGCCGTCATCGCCCCGCTCAAGCTGGCGTTCTTCCTGGCCCTGTTCGTGTCCGCGCCGTGGCTGCTGTACCAGGCCTGGGCCTTCGTCGCGCCCGGCCTGTACCAGCGCGAGAAGCGCCTGGCGCTGCCGCTGCTGGCCTCGGCGGTGCTGCTGTTCTACCTCGGCTGCGGCTTCGCCTACTTCCTGGTGTTGCCGGCGGTGTTCCACTTCCTGACCACGTTCAAGCCGGACGTGATCCAGCTCACCCCCGATGCCGGCGCCTACCTGGACTTCGTCCTGGCGATCTTCTTCGCCTTCGGCGCCAGCTTCGAACTGCCGGTGGCGCTGGTGATCCTGGCCCTGCTCGGCTGGGTGACCCCGCAGCAACTGCGCGAGGGCCGCGGCTACGCGGTGGTCGGCATCTTCGTCCTGGCGGCGATCCTGACCCCGCCCGACGTGGTCTCGCAGCTGATGCTGGCGATCCCGATGTGCCTGCTGTACGAGCTGGGCATCATCGCCGCGGCCGCGGTGACGAAGAAGCCGGGAGTGGAGAGTCGGGAGTAGGGAGTCGCAAGAGCGGTTCGCTGCCTCTTACGCATCCTCGAACCAGATCGCCACCGCACGGCGCTCACCTGCACACAGCAAAACGGCCCCGAGGGGCCGTTTTGCTGTTGCTGTCGCTCTCGCGATTCCCGAATCCCGACTCCCCAATCCCGGCCCTACGCCACAAAGACGTTGGACGGCGGCGGCGGCACCGCCGGCGCGGCATCGCCGGCGTGCACGAACATCTGCTTCCAGGCCGCGTACACGATCCCGGCCAGGACCGGCATCAGCAGCGCCATCAGCAGCAACTGCGCGACCAGCGCCGCCACGGCGGTGCCGACCAGGAACTGCAGCACCAGCATCACCACGGTCAGCGCGAAATAGAACGCGAACATGGCCAGGAAGGCGAGGACGAAGAACACCAGCATCGCCGGCAGGTTGTGCAGGCAGGCGCGCAGGCCGTGCCCGATGGCGGCGATGCCGTTGCGGCCGTCGAACATCACCTGCGGCGCGAACAGGAACAGGGTCAGCGCCACCGCCACGAACCCGACCGCCACCAGCATCAGCCACAGCAGGATGCGCAGCGCCGGCAGGGTCGCGACCAGTTGCTCCACCTGCAGCGGATCCGGCTGCGCGCCGGACTGGCCCAGCTCGTTGAGCTTGTTCATCACCGTGGTCAGCTGCATCCACCCGTCCGGGCCGATCACCACCACCGCCAGCAGGGCCAACGCCAGCCCGACCACTACCTGCGGCAGCAGCGCCACCAGCAGGTTCGGCGTGCGGCCGCCCTGCAGGCCCTGCAGCAGGTGCGCCGGCTCGGCGCTGCGACCCTGATCGACCTCGCGCACGGCCCACACCAGCCCACCGAACAGCAGCGGTCCGGCCAGCCCCATCAGCAGCTGCGCCAGCATGCCCAGGGTCGGGTTGAGCACGCCCAGGAACAGGGCGATCAGCGCCGCCAGGCCCCAGATCAACCCGAGCCGGCCCAACGCCCAGGGCGCGCGCCGCAGCAGGGACATGCCGGCCAACAGCCATTCCGCGCCGGCCGAGGCCGGCAGCTTGCGAATCTCGATCATTGCCAATCCGAAGTGGGGGACGCCGTACAGCGCAGCGACTGCACAGATTATCGCGGTTTTGCCTGGCCGCTGCTGTGCTGCCCGCGTGCGTGCTGAACGAAGCGCCGCAACAGTTTGCGTGCCAGCGGCGCGGCGCTGACCTCGCGGGCGATGGTACGGGCGCAGCGTCCGGCGCTGCGTAGACAGTCGGCACGCGCCTGCACGTAGCCGCGCATGTGGTGGGTGGCGAACTCCGGATGGAACTGCAGGCCCCAGGCCGCCTCGCCCCAGCGGAACGCGTGGCACTGGTCCTGCGCCGAGCGCGCCAGCACCGTGGCACCGGCCGGGGCGCGCAGCACCGTCTGCAGATGCGTGGCATGCGCGGGGAAGCGCTCAGGCAGGCCGGCGAACAGCGGATCCTCGGCCGCGGGCGGGTGCAGTTCGATGTGCACCGTGCCCGATTCGCGCCCGGCCGGGTTGTAGGCCACCTCTCCGCCCAGCGCATGCGCCAGCAGCTGGTGGCCGTAGCAGATGCCCAGCAATGGCGTGCCGTCCTCGGCGGCCTCGCGCAGCCACTCGGCCGAGCGCTCGCTCCAGTCGGCCCGATCGGTGACGAACGCCGCCGAGCCGGTGACGATCACACCGGCGAAGTCGCCCCGCGTCGGCAAGGCCTCGCCGGCGGCGACATTGGCCACCACCGTGTCGCGCTCGGCCAGACCGGCGGCGACGCGGATCCAGTGCGGGAAGCGTCCGTAGCGCCGCATCGTCGCCACCGGTTCGCCGGTTTCGAGGATCAGGAAGGGCGCAGCACGGCGACGGACGGGAGAAGCGAACGGCATGCTGGGATTCTAGACGCCGTCGCCGTGGATTGTTCAAGGCCGCGCGGCGGTGGCGGCATAGTCATATAACTGGCGATCATGAGTACGACCGGACGCCGGTGGCGCACGTCTCGCAGTGCCATGACCTGGCGGGCTACCCCCGCGGGGGAACCAGGGTTTGTCACTGCAGCGTCAGCGGTTGCGCCAGCGACAGCACCAGGTCGATGTCCAGCAGGCGGCCGTCCGCGCCATGCAGAAGCAAGTGCCCCGGTTGCTCGCGCACGCCCAGGGTCAGGCCGGCGGGGGCTTCCAGCGTGGCGATGCACGCGGCATCGGCCAGGCGCACGACGAAGTAGCGGCTGCAGTCGGTCTGGTGGACGCCGACCAGCATGCCCTGCTCGAGCGGGACGAACTGTTCGCCCAGGATCGACGGCGCCTGCACCCGCGGCAGCACGCAGGCGCGCTCGCCGCTGCCATCGCGGTAGACCAGGGCGACCTCCTCGTTCGGACGCGGTTCCAACTGCGGCACCTGCATCGCGCCGCAGCGGTGCGGCATGACCGGCACGCCGTCCTGCAGGACGCTGTCGTCGCGCCCGCGCAGGCGCCGGTGCGGCAGGGTGTAGGTCCAGTCCTGCACCGTGGTGCCGGTGCGTACCAGAAACATCTCGCAATCGGCGAAGAAGCCGGCAGACACGATCGGACCCGGCAGGTCGCCGACATGCCACAGCACCTCGCTCAGCCCCTTGCCGACGTCGAGCACCAGGATGCGATCGTCCACCACCACGGTCCAACCGGTCCCGTTGAGCGTGGAAGCAGCGAACTGCAAGGCCATGACGCCGAGGTCGACGCTGCTGCGGGTCGTCAGGTCCAGCCGCGCGATCCGTGCAACCCGCTCGCGCGGCGCCACCGCCAGCGCCATCTGCCCGCTCGCCGCCAGCACCAGGCGGTAGGCCGGCACCGCGTGGCGCTGGACCACCCGCCCGCGCGCATCCAGTACGGCCGCGCCTGCTTCGCCGAAAGCGACCAGGTAGTGCCGGTCGGGCAGGACCGCCGCATCATGGATCGTCTGCAGGCCGGCAGCGGGCAACGGCAGGTCTAGGGCCGCGTCCCGACGCCAGAACGGCGTCGGATGCGCGGCCTGCGCGACGCGCCAGGGCGGCATGTCGCTCTTGAGGCAAGGATCGGCTGCCACCTTCAGGAGCCGGTCCAGATCGCTGCGTCCCATGCCGTTGCGGCCGGCGCTGCAGTCGGCGGCAAGCGCGGGCAGCACGCAGGCCGCCAGCCGCCGCAGTGCGGCGCTGTCGCCGCCAATGGCAAGCAAGGCGCTCGCCAGCGCCGCCCGTGGAGACGGGTCGGCCGCCGGGTCGGCCAATACCGCGATCCGTTCCGTGTACTGCTGCAACGTGTCCGGCAGCAGATTGGCCCGCTGCACCAGCGCGCGTGCCGACAGTCCCGCGCCGCCGCGTTCGGCGGCAAGCAGCCACTGCAGCGCGAGATCGCGCGATGCATGCAGCGGCCAGACCACGTCGACCGCTTCCAGCCAGTGCCCACCTTCGACCAGGGCGTGCCCCCATTCCAGGCGCAACTGCGCCGCCAACGCGGGATGGGCGGCCTGCAGCTGCGCCACCGCCTCGGCGAAGGCATGGTCGCGCCGCGCTACCTGGATTGCACGGCGCACGTCGCCGGCCAGCATCAGCAGCCGGATGATCAGGCCCGGCGGCATGTCCCAGCCCATGGCCAGTTCGGCGGCCTGTGCGTGGCGCCCATGGTCGACCAAGTAATCCAGGGCTTCCTGCCGCGCGTTGAGCAGTTCGGCCAGGACGAACACGGCTTCGTCGATGCGGCCCTTGCGGTCGAGCGCGGCGAACGCCTGGCGGTACATGCGCCGCAGGTGGGCGGTCAGGTCCTCGCCCAACTGCAGGTTGGCGCCCTGCCCCAGGTGCTGGGACAGCTGCAGGTGCGCGCGCCGGCCCGGCGTACCGAATGCCTGCCCGAGCGACTGCCCGGCCGCATCCAGCGGCAGCGCGTTGCGCAGGGCTTCGTCCAGGTCGCCGCGTTCGAACATCGCCATCATGCGCCGCAGATAGGCGCCATGCCGGTAGCCGATCAGCTTGCCCAGGCGACTGATCGCCGCCAGCCGCGCGAGGCGGTCGCGCCAGGCGCTGGGGCGAACGGGTGCGCGGCCGCGTGCGGAGATGCCGCCAGCCTCCGACGGTGCGGCCTGGTTCGTCGCCGATCGCGGCAGCAGGCGTGCCAGCAGCGCCGCCAGCCCACCCAGCATGCGCTCGCGCACCGCTGCAATGCCGTCGCGCTTAGCCGCTGCCGACCGCGCCTGGGTCATGGCCTGCAGGAACGCCTCGCCCTCCGCGCTGCGCGGGGGGATCGCCTCCCCAAGCACGTCGCGCACGTCCTTGCCCTGCAATTGCGCGACGTCCAGTTGCGGCGGCGCCGCACTGCAATCGTAGGGTTGCAGCACCCGGTACGCGTCCAGGACGATCGCTTCGGACAGATCGAGCAGCGTGCCCTGATCGAAGCGCAGCCCCAGCACGGCGCCGCCTGCGACCACGCCGAGGTCGATGGTCGGCAACACCGCCCGCTCCGCTTCGGTCAATGGCGCCGAGGACAGGATCCCCTGCAGGCGCCGCAGCGGCACCGCGCCCAGCGTGTCGCACTGCAACGGCTGTGGGTGGGCGAAGCACAGGACGTCGCCTTCGGCGAACCGATAGGCGCGGCAGCCCGGGTGCCATGCGGCCAGCATGCGCGCGCAGCGCACCGGCGCCGGCAGCAAGTCGTGCGGCCACCACAGGCCGTCGAGCGGCTGCCAGCCGCGCCAGACCGGATCGCGTATCGCAGCGGCGCTGGACGTGGCGCTCGTCGGTTCAGCCATCGCGGTCATCCCCACGCTGTCCCTGCGCACGCAGCACCACGCGGCGTCCGCCATCGCCCAGCACCCGCAGTTGCCCGGTTAGATCTAGCACCGCGACCTTGCTGCCGTCCGGCGACACCGAGACGGCACTGATGTCGGCAGTGGCCTGGTGCAAGATCTCCTGGCCATGTTCGCCGAGCGCGAGCAAGGTGCGCCGGTTCGGTCGCAGCAGCAACAGCCCGCTGCGTTCCGGGTGGTGCGGATCCTCCACCAATCCCACCACCTTGCCGCCGCCGGGAAGCCGCAGTTCCAGTTCGGAAAACCCGTCCCCGGGTCCTCCCTGGTACAACCGATAGACCCCGCCCTCGTCGCGCTGGTCGCGCAATTCCAGGCAAATGCCGCCGTGCCAATCGCCATCGCGCAGGCGCCCGCGCAGCATCAGCCGGGCCGGTCGCGCCGGCATCGCCAGTTTGGCCAGCAGCCCGATCTTGCCTTCGCGGTAGAGGTAGTTCAGGCGCAATTGGCCGGCCTCATGGCGCACATACAGCAGCCGTTGCGCGTCGAGTGGCTGCATCGCCAGCACCTGCTCGTCCAGCGTCACGTGCGCAGGCATGTCGCGCCCCGGGCGGGTGCTGGCGTTGGTCCACGACAGCAGGCGCCCGGCACTGTCCAGGATCACAATCCGCTGCGTCTGCGGCCTGCGTGCGCCGTCCCGGAGCCAGGCGCACTGCAGCCAGCGCGCGGTGCCGGGCGCGGCAGCGAATGCCCCGGCCGGCGGCCGCGCAACCGGCCAGAAATCCGGCATCTTCCAGAAGGACAATAGCCCGTCCTGGGTGGCCACCACGCCGACGAATTCCTTGTTGGCGATCGTCCCGCACAGCAGCTCGCCATTGGCCTGCCATGCGCTGTAGCGCGGCTTCAGCATCTTGTGACCGCCCTCGTCGGCGATCTTCAGCAGCACCGCCTCGTGCGTGCCGGCCAGCGGCAGCGCCAGATGCCTGCCGTCGATGCTGAACACCGGCGGTTGCCGCAGCGACAGCCGTCCTTTCAGGGTCTGCACGGCAGGCATGTCCATGGGTGCCGGCGCGGCGATGAACTCGCCGCGCAACAGCCGCGCCGCGGCCCGCGCATCGGGCAGGGCCAGCACCAGCGCGCGGCGCGCCTGTGGCGTCCTGATCGACACCGACAAGCACTCGTCGAAGCGCTGGCGGATCTGGACCTGGCGATCGCCGGGGCCGGCGACGACGTCATCGGCGCTCATCCACCAGCATTCGCTGCTGGCATGACCAGCACCGGCCAGATGCGCCCGCCAGGCCGTGCGGTCGGCCTCGCTGGTCAGGTCGTGGGTGCGGGCGTGCAGCAGCGCGCGCACCGCGTCCGGCGTGTCCGCGGTGCGCATCTCGCCTGGCCGCTGCAGCACGCCCCAGGCGAAGCGTGCGCCTGCCGCCTGCGCACGGCGCGCCAGCAGGATCCACATCGCCACGTGCAGCAGGCGCATGGCGCCACGCTGCGCCGGGCCGGCATCGAACAGCGCCAGGACCAGTGCATCGCTGCGTGGCCGGGTGAGCTTCGGCGCCAGGAACAGGTGTTCGTGGTGTGCGGCACGGCGCAGGAATTCGTCGGCCAGCAGCTCGGCCACGGCCCACTCGCTCAAGAGCAGGCGGTCGTAGGCGCCGCGGCGGCGCAGATCGTCGATCCCGTCCATAACGGCGGCGCCATGCTGCAGGCGCGCGGTGCCTCGACCCAGCAGCGGATCCAGCCGCAGCAGCCAGTCGCCGACCATCGTCGCGATCTCCGCATCGAACCATGCCAGCCATGCATGCCATGGCTGCAGCGCCGGCGGCAGCGGCAGCACCGCGCTCATGCCGCCCAGCGCCGACGGACCTGCTCCAGCACCGTCGCACTGGCCGGCAGCAGCCGTTGCAACGGCACCACCACCGCCGGCGTGCGCAACAACAGCCAGGGCGAGCCGGGATGCAGGCGCGCCACGGCCTTGGCCAGCAGATCCAAGGCGATCTGTGGGCGCTGATTGGTCGGCAGCCAGAGCGACGGCGCCTCTGCGCGCGGCGCGATGTACAGCGCTCCGTCCACCCATGGCAGACACGCCTCAGGGCCAGTCAGCACCACCAGGTCGGTGCTGGCCGCGACCATCAGCGCATCGGGCTGTGTGCTGCGCGCGATGCACGCCAGCAGACGCTGCGCGCATTCGCGGCCCGCAGCGACCACGCCCTGCGGCGGTGGCGGCGCCGGATCGTCCTGCCACGCCCAGGTCATGCGCTGGCGCCGATCCGCTCGATCAGGCCCGCACGCGCGACGGCAAGCGTCTCCGGCAAGGAGGCAGGGGTGAAGTTGGCATCGATCTCGCGCAGTACCGCCTCGGCGCTGGGCACAGCGCCCGCGTCGGACCCGGCCAGGCACTGCTGGGCGCTCTCGAGCAGCCGAGCCACCCGCGACAGCGGCTGAAGTGCCGCCTGTTCCGCCGCGGCGCGCAGCATCGGATTGGCGGCCAGCGCCAAGGTGTCGCGCAGCGCGTCCTGTGCGGCGGCCTGCGCCTCGCGCGTGGGCATGACATAGAACAGCGGCCACAGATCCGCCTCGGTCGCGACGTTGCGGCCGGCCAGCACGGCGGCCGCCGCGACCAGCCGCTGGGTCTTGACGATGCGCCGATCCGACAGCGCCAGACCAGCCGCGCGCAAGGTCCGGATCGCCTGCGCCAGCAGCAGGCGGGCATCGTCCATCCGCACCTGCCGCACCTGCGCGGCCAGGCTGTCCAGGTCGGCCAGGTCAGCGGCGGGCGTCACCGCGCTACGCTCGGCCTGCCAGCCGCCGGCCAGCAGGGCTTCCAGTTGATGATCGGGCACCGCATCGACGAACACATGCAGCAGGAAGCGGTCGGCGAACGCCGCCAGCGCCTCGTCCTCGGGCAGTGCATTGGCCGCGCCCACGCAGATGCGCAGCGGGCAGGCCAGATCGGGGTGGCCGCGGCGGAAGCGGCGTTCGTTCAACACGCCCAGCAAGGTATTGAGGATGGCCGTGGAGCCCAGAAACACCTCGTCGAGAAACGCGACGTCGGCCTCCGGCAACATGCCGGCGACATCGGTTTCGACCACGCCCTCGCGCAACTTGCGCAGATCCACCGGACCGAACAGTTCCGACGGCTCGGTGAAGCGGCCCAGCAGATACTCGAAGTAGCGACCGCCGAGCGCGGTGGCGACGCGCCGGACCACCGCGCTCTTGGCGGTGCCGGGCGGACCGACGATCAACAGGTGCTCTTGGGCGATCGCCGCCAGCACCATCAATTCGGCCAGTTGCTCGCGTTCGATCAGACCGGCGGTGGCGGAACGGACAGCCTCGCGGACGCGGGCGGCGGCAGATGCGGTGGTGGTGGACATGCAGGCGATCGGCAGGGTGCGCCATGCGTGGCGGTACACGCCACGGCACACAGGACGGAGGGTTCGAATGCACTCTAGAACAATCCGATGACGGCGAACACCGCGACCGCCGCACTGCGTGCGATGGCGACGCGCGGTCCTGTTCCTGGTACGACGACGACGGGCGGCAATCGCGCGACCGAGGCGGTGCCGCTGATTGCCGTGCGTGGATCGCGCTGACGATCTGGCCGGCACGCGGCCAGGTTCCGGTGCACCGGCAGCTGCTTCCCGTCCGCTTCAGCGCCGATCGCGCAGGCTATCGCGCTTTCCTCCGGGCAGGTCCGTCATGCGCCGTTCCCTGATTCCCTTGATCCTGGCCGCGCTGCTGCTCGCCTCCACGTCCGCATCGGCTGCGACGGCGCCGGGTGCGGACCGTCCCGCCCCGCCCACGACGCTGACGGTCCTCAGCTCCGGCGGCATCATGGGCGCGATCCGCGCCGTCGCGCCCGATTACGAACGCGCCACGGGCGTCACGCTGCACATCGAGGCGGCACCGTCGATGGGCGACACGCCGCAGGCCATTCCCAACCGCCTCGCCCGGCACGAGCCGGCGGACGTGCTGCTGATGGTCGGCGCGGCGCTCGACACGCTCGTTGCCGGCGGCCAGGCGCGCCCGGCCAGCCGCGTGGACCTGGGCGAGTCCTACATCGCCATGGCGGTCAAACAGGGCGCGCCCACACCGGACATCTCGACGATGGAGGCCTTCCGCAAGACCCTGCTGGACAGCAAGTCGGTGGCCTATTCCGATAGCGCCAGCGGCGTCTACCTGTCGCGCACGCTGTTCCCGAAGATGCGGCTCGGCGATGGCTTCGCCGCGAAGGCGCGGATGATTCCCGCCGAGCCGGTGGGTGCGGTGGTCGCGCGTGGCGAGGCGCAACTGGGCTTCCAGCAACTGAGCGAACTCAAGCCGGTGCCGGGCATCGCCATCGTCGGCCTGATCCCCAGGCAGGCGCAGCAGATGACGCTGTACTCCGGCGCCGTCGCCACCGCCAGCACGCAGCCGCAGGCGGCGCAGGCGCTGCTGGATTACCTGGCGTCTCCTGCCGCGGCCAAGGCCATCGCGGCGAGCAGCCTCACGCCGCTGGCCGGGACGAAATAACCGCGGCATGGATCGCGGCGTTGCGTCCGCCATCCTCGTCCGACGCGAGGCGGCGCTCATCGCTCGCTGTTGCCGCGGCTTGGCGAGACACGCCATTGCCTTGTAGGAGCGGCTTCAGCCGCGACGAGGCGTTACCGGGAATGCCCTGTCGCGGCTGAAGCCGCTCCTACGAGAGTACCGGCCTATCCTGATGGGGCGCTCCGACAAGTGCACGGGCGCGGCAGGCCATCGACCAGGAGCCGCATGCCGACGCGCCGCCCCGCCCGCTCACTCCCGCGGCGGCAGCACCGACAGCACTTCCTCGATGGTGGTCAGCCCGGCGGCCACCTTTTCCAGGCCGGCGCGGCGCAGCGTGCGCACGCCCTCGTCCTGGGCGGCGCGGCTGAAGCCGGCCAGGTCCATGTCGGCGCGGATCAGGGTGCGCAGGCGCGGGGTCACCGGCAGCAGTTCGTACAGGCCGACCCGACCCAGATAGCCGGTGCGGCGGCACTCCAGGCAGCCGACCGGCGCATAGGGCTGCAGCGGCTCGGGCAGGGCCTCGCCCGGCTCGCGCAACGCGTCCCACTCGTGTGCGTCGAGGGTGTGCGGGCGCTTGCAGTGGCCGCACAGGGTGCGCACCAGGCGCTGCGCCAACACGCCGTTGAGGGTGGAGGCGACCAGGTAGTGCGGCACGCCCAGGTCGAGTAGGCGGGTGATCGCCGAGGGCGCGTCGTTGGTGTGCAGGGTCGACAGCACCAGGTGGCCGGTCAGCGAGGCCTGCACCGCCATCTGCGCGGTTTCCAGGTCGCGGATTTCGCCGATCATGATGATGTCCGGGTCCTGCCGCAGCAGGGTGCGCACGCCGCTGGCGAAGTCCAGGTCGATGTTGGTCTGCACCTGCATCTGGTTGAACTCGGTGGCGATCATCTCGATCGGGTCCTCCACACTGCACACGTTCACGTCCGGCGTGGCCAGGCGCTTGAGCGTGGAGTACAGCGTGGTGGTCTTGCCCGAGCCGGTGGGGCCGGTGACCAGCACGATGCCGTGCGGGCGTTCCACCAGCGCGTTCCAGCCCGCCGCTTCCTGCGCGCTGAAGCCGAGCTGGTCCACGCTCTTGAACGCCGCGTCCGGGTCGAAGATGCGCATCACGCACTTTTCGCCGAAGGCGGTGGGCATCGTCGACAGGCGCATCTCGGTCTCGCGCCCGCCCGGCGAGCGGGTCTTGATGCGGCCGTCCTGCGGCCGCCGCCGCTCGGCCAGGTCCATGCGCCCGAGCACCTTGATGCGGCTGACGATGGCGGTCATCACCGCCGGCGGCACTTCCAGCACCTTGTGCAGCACCCCGTCGATGCGGAAGCGCATGCGCCCGGCCTCGCGCCGCGGCTCCAGGTGGATGTCGCTGGCCCGCTGCTCGTAGGCGTACTGCAGCAGCCAGTCGACGATGTGCACAATGTGGTGATCGTCGGCGTTGACGTCGCCGCCGCGGCCCAGTTCCACCAGTTGCTCGAAACTGGGCAGGCCGCTGCTCTGTTCGGTGCGCCCGTCCTTGGCGCCACGCACCGAGCGGGTCACGCCGAAGAACTCCATCGTGTAGCGATGCAGGTCCAGCGGGTTGACCACCACCACCTCGATGCGGCGCCGCGCCAGGTGTTGCACGTCGCCCAGCCAGTCCAGCGCCAGCGGTTCGCTGGTGGCCACGAGCAGGCGTTCGGGCTGCAGGGCAAGCGGCAGGATGCGGTGGCGCCGCGCGTAGGCGTGCGAGACCACGCCGGTGACCGCGGCCACGTCGACCCGGGTCGGATCGATGCGCAGGTAGCGCAGGCCGCAGCGCTGCGCCAGCCATTCGGTCAGCCGTTCCAGGCTCAGCTCGCTGCCCGGCGGACGGGTCGCGGCCAGTTTCAGGTTGGACAGCAGCACCAGCGGATGCACGTCGCTGGCAGTACGCGCGGTCTGCGCCGAGAACTGCACGCGGCCGCGTTCGGCCGGCGCAACCAGGCCGTCGGCGAGCAGCGCCGCGGCCACCCGCTCAAAGCTCAGGCGGCCCGGCGGCAACGACGCGGGCGGCGCGGCAGGGCGCGAATCCATGGTCCAGGTCCGGTGCGCGGAAGTCCCCGCGAGTCGGTCGCTATACTAGCGCACCCCTTAACCGGCCCCTGCGAGATGTCCGTTTCCCGGTCCGTACCGATCACGTTCCAGGGTCTGATCCAGACCCTCAACCAGTTCTGGGCGCAGCACGGCTGCGTGCTGATCCAATCGCTGGACCTGGAAGTGGGCGCCGGCACCTTCCATCCGTCCACGTTCCTGCGCGCGCTCGGGCCGGAGCCGTGGAACGCGGCCTACGTGCAGCCGAGTCGGCGCCCCACCGACGGCCGCTACGGCGAGAACCCGAACCGCCTGCAGCGCTACTACCAGTACCAGGTGGCGATGAAGCCGAACCCGGACAACATCCAGCAGCTGTACCTGGATTCGCTCAAGGCGCTGGGCATCGATCCGCTGGTGCACGATCTTCGCTTCGTCGAGGACAACTGGGAATCGCCGACGCTCGGCGCCTGGGGCCTGGGCTGGGAGGTGTGGCTCAACGGCATGGAGGTCACCCAGTTCACCTACTTCCAGCAGGCCGGCGGCCTGGAGTGCAAGCCGGTGCTGGGCGAGATCACCTACGGGCTCGAGCGCCTGTGCATGTACCTGCAGAACTGCGACAACGTCTACGACCTGGTGTGGACCTACGGTCCCGATGGCACGCCGGTCACCTACGGCGACGTCTACCACCAGAACGAGGTGGAGCAGAGCGCGTACAACTTCGAACACGCCAACGTGGCCGAGCTGTTCCACCGCTTCGACGCGTGCGAGCAGGAAGCGCAGGCGCTGGTCGAGGTCGGGCTGCCGCTGCCGGCCTACGAACAGGTGACCAAGGCCAGCCATGCCTTCAACCTGCTCGACGCACGCCGCGCGATCTCGGTGACCGAGCGCCAGCGCTACATCCTGCGCGTGCGCGCGCTGGCGCAGGCGGTGGCCAAGGCCTACTACGCGCAGCGCGAGAAGCTGGGCTTCCCCGGCGTCAAGAAGTGATGCAAGCCCCTCTCCCCCCGGGAGAGGGGTTGGGGTGAGGGTGCGCCGGCACGCACGGCCGGATGCTCCCGACTCCCCAGGCGCCCGCCCCCTCATCCGCCCCTTCGGGGCACCTTCTCCCGCAGGGAGAAGGGAAAAACCGCTAGCAAGGTCCGACACATGAGCCAACACCTTCCCCTGCTGATCGAACTGGGCACCGAGGAACTGCCGGTCAAGGCATTGCCGGGCCTGGCCCAGGCGCTGTTCGACGGCGTGATCGCCGGGCTGGAGAAGCGCGGCATCGCGGTCGAGCGCGGCGACGCCAAGCCGCTGTCCTCGCCGCGCCGGCTGGCGGTGCTGCTGCCGGGCGTGGCAGTCGAGCAACCGGAGCAGCGCGCGGAAGTGCTCGGCCCTTACCTCAACATCGCGCTGGACGCCGACGGCCAGCCGACCAAGGCGCTGCAGGGTTTCGCCGCCAAGGCCGGGATCGACTGGACCGCGCTGGAGCGCACCAGCGACGCCAAGGGCGAGCGCTTCGTGCATCGCGCGGTGAACCCGGGCGCGCGCACCGCCACGCTGCTGCCGGAGATCCTGCGCGAGGCGATCGCGGCGATGCCGATCCCCAAGCCGATGCGCTGGGGCGATCACGACTACGGCTTCGCGCGACCGGTGCAGTGGCTGGTGTTGCTGTTCGGCGGCGAGGTGGTGCCGATGCCGCTGTTCGGCGTGGAGGCCGGCCGCGACAGCCGCGGCCACCGCTTCCTGCACGATGCGCCGGTGCCGCTGGCGCAGCCGGGCGACTACGTGGCCGCACTGCAGGCCGCGCAGGTGCTGGTGGACCCGGACGTGCGCCGCGCGCGCATCGTCGCCGAGGTCGAACAGGCCGCGCGTGAGGCCGGCGGCAGCGCGCGCATCGCCGCCGACAACCTGGAGCAGGTGGTGAACCTGGTCGAGTGGCCGTCGGCGGTGCTGTGCAAGTTCGAGCCGGCGTTCCTGGCGGTGCCGCAGGAAGCGCTGATCGAGACCATGGAGAGCAACCAGAAGTTCTTCCCGGTGCTGGACGACGGCGGCAAGCTCACCGAGCACTTCATCGGCATCGCCAACATCGTCTCGCGCGATGTCGCCGAAGTGGCCAAGGGCTACGAGCGGGTGATCCGCCCGCGCTTCGCCGACGCCAAGTTCTTCTTCGACGAAGACCTCAAGCAGGGCCTGGAGGCGATGGGCGCCGGCCTGGCCAGCGTCACCTACCAGGCCAAGCTCGGCAGCATCGCCGACAAGGTGCAGCGCGTGGCCGCGCTGGCCGAGGCGATCGCCGCGCACGTCGGCGTGGACCCCGCGCAGGCGCGTCGCGCCGCCGAGCTGAGCAAGAACGACCTGCAGTCGCGCATGGTCAACGAGTTCCCGGAACTGCAGGGCATCGCCGGCCGCCACTACGCGGTCGCGGCCGGTGAGCCGAGCGAGATCGCCCTGGCCATCGACGAGGCCTACCAGCCGCGCTTCGCAGGCGACGACATCGCCCTGTCGCCGCTGGGCAAGGTGCTGGCAATTGCCGAACGTTTGGACACGCTGGCTGGTGGGTTCGCGGCCGGGCTGAAGCCCACCGGCAACAAGGATCCGTTCGCGCTGCGGCGCAATGCGCTGGGGTTGGCGCGGACGGTGATTGAGAGTGGGTTTGATGTGGATCTGGAAGAAATGCTCGGCTCTGCCCTGATCCAAGTTCAACACGCACTTGCTGACGTTAGCGCGCGCGAGAAAATTCAAGCGCTTATTACCGCGAAGAAAGCAGGAATAAAGACGTCGTCCGGCGTGACTGTATCTGCGTCGCTGAAGGGTTCTCTTGCAGAAGAAATTTACGACTTCATCCTCGACCGTCTACGCGGCTACTACGCCGACAAGGGTGTGCCGACAACGCAGTTCAATGCGGTGGCGGAACTGCAGCCAGCTTCGCTCTACGACTTCGACCGCCGCATCGACGCGATCGGCACCTTCGCCGCCTTGCCGGAGGCCGAGGCGCTGGCCGCGGCCAACAAGCGTATCCGCAACATCCTGCGCAAGGCCGAGGGCGAGATTCCGGCGCAGGTCGACGTCGGCCTGCTGCGCGAGCCGGCCGAGCGCGCGCTGGCCGAGGCGGTGGAAGCGGCGATCGCCGAAACCGACGGCGCGTTGCGCCAGCACGATTACGTCACCGTGCTGAACTTCCTGGCGCGGCTGCGCCCGCAGGTGGACGCCTTCTTCGACGGGGTGATGGTCAACGCCGACGACCCGGCGCTGCGCCGCAACCGCCTGGCCCTGCTCAAGCGCCTGGGCGACCGCCTCGGCAGCGTCGCTGCGATCGAGCACTTGTCGGCGTAAGCAGCAGAAGCGTCAAACCGGAGACGGGCCGCCTTGCGCGGCCCGTTCTCGTTTTGCGGGTGGAATTCATACGGCAATGCAGGCGCCACCGGCTTCGGCACACTGCACTGCGTCGGGACTGAAGTCCCTCCCACAGTGCAATCTCACTGCTGTCCGCAAGCCCCTGCAGGCACGTTTGCTTGCGTTCTCAACACGCGTGAACGCGTCCGCATCAAGCCCCTCTCCCTCCGGGAGAGGGGTTGGGGTGAGGGTACGGCGCGAAGCGACTCGCGGAGTGTGGGTACACGAGGCTTCGCCCGTACCCTCATCCGCCCCTTCGGGGCACCTTCTCCCGAGGGGAGAAGGGAGCAGCGCGACGCACCCGCCGTTACCAATCCCCAATCCCGATTCCCCAATCCCCGCTTCTAATCAAACAACGCCTGGATCGCCGCCAACCCCGCATTCGCACGCTCCTTCTTGCGCGCCGCGTCGGCCACCGGGTCGGCGCCGTCGCGCTGCATTTCCTCGGCCGGGATCTCGTCGAAGAAGCGACTGGGCTTGAGCCGGATGTGCTCGCCGAACTTGCGGGTGAGCTTGCTGTAGCTCATCCACAGCTGCTCCTTGGCGCGGGTGATGCCCACATAGAGCAGGCGCCGCTCTTCCTGCAGGTTGCCCTCTTCCAGGCTGACCTCGTGCGGCAGCACGCCGTCCTCGCAGCCGACGATGAACACGTAGCGGAACTCCAGGCCCTTGGACGCGTGCATGGTCATCATCCGCACCTGGTTGCCGCCGTCGTCCTTGTCGTTGCGCGACAGCAGCGCCAATTGCGCGGCCAGGTCGCCGACGGTGGCGCCGCGCGGGCCGCCTTCGAACCACTTGGCCAGTTCCTCCAGGTTGCCGCGGCGGCGCTGGAAGCTCGCTTCGTCCTTGCACTGGCTGCGCAGCTCGCGGACCAACCCCGACTGTTCGGCGAGCTGGCGCACCACGTCGGCCGAGGACAACGTGGTCGAGGCCGTGCGCAGTTCGTGCAGGATGTCGACGAAGTCGCTCAGGCCGTTGGCCGCGCGCGGCGGCAACTGCTGCAGCGCGCCCACCGACTCGGCCGCGCGCGACATCGGCAGGTGCTTGGCCGAGGCCAGTTCGGCCAGCTTGGCCAGCGAGGTCGCGCCGACCTCGCGCTTGGGCGCCTGCACCGCGCGCAGGAACGCCGCGTCGTCGTCGGGATTGACCAGCAGGCGCAGCCAGGACAGCACGTCCTTGACCTCCTGCCGCTCCAGGAACGCGGTGCCGCCGGTGATGTGGTACGGCACGCTGGCCATCTGCAGCGCCTTCTCCAGCGGCCGCGACTGGAAGTTGCCACGGAACAGGATGCAGAAGTCGCTCCACGGCACCTGCTTGGCAGTGCCCAGGTAGGCAATCTCGGCGGCCACCTTCTCCGCCTCGTGTTCGCTGTCGCGGCACTCCCACACGCGGATGCGCTCGCCGTCGGCCTGGTCGCTCCACAGCGTCTTCAGGTGCTCGTGCGGGTTGTGCGCGATCAAGGCGTTGGCCGCGCGCAGCACGCGGTTGGAGCAGCGGTAGTTCTGCTCCAGCTTGATGATCTGCAGGGCCGGGTAGTCGCGGCCCATCTGCATCAGGTTTTCCGGGTTGGCGCCGCGCCAGGCGTAGATGCTCTGATCGTCGTCGCCCACGCAGGTGAAGTTGCCGCGCGGGCCGGCCAGCATCTTGAGCAGCCGGTACTGCGCATCGTTGGTGTCCTGGCTTTCGTCCACCAGCAGGTAGCCGATGCGTTCGCGCCAGGCCATCACAATGTCCTCGTTCTCCTCCAGCACCTGCACCGGCAAGCGGATCAGGTCGTCGAAGTCCACCGCGTTGAAGGTACTCAGCCGCGCCTGGTAGCGCTCGTACAGGCTGGCCGCTTCCTGCTCGCGATTGCTGCGCGCCGCCGCCATCGCCTGTTCCGGCGACAGCCCGGCGTTCTTGGCGCGCGAGATCAGGTTCTTGGCGTCCTCGATCGCATCGGGCTTGGCGCCGGGCATCAGGTCCTTGATCTGCGCAGCGGCATCGTCGGCGTCGAAGATCGAGAAACCGCGCTTCAGGCCCACCGCGGCATGTTCGATCTGCAGGAACTTCAGCCCCAGGGCGTGGAAGGTGCAGATGGTCAGGCCGTCGGCGGCTTCGCTGCGGATGCGCTTGGCCACGCGTTCGCGCATTTCCTTGGCCGACTTGTTGGTGAAGGTGATCGCGGCGATACGCTTGGCCGGGTAGCGGCCGCTGGCGATCAGGTGCGCGATCTTTTCCACGATCACGCGGGTCTTGCCGCTGCCGGCGCCGGCCAGCACCAGCAACGGACCCTCGCAATGCAGGACCGCGGCGCGTTGGGGAGGATTGAGACCGTGCATGAAGACTTCCCTTGGCCGCGCATTGTACCGGGCGCCGGCCGGCGGTTCAGCGCCGCCTGTCCGCCGCCCCTGAACCGGTTCGTGGACCGGTCTGGCGGCACCGGCGCGCGCGGCGGCCGCGCTAGAATCGGCGGCATGGCGAAACTGTATTTCTACTATTCGGCGATGAACGCCGGCAAGACCACCACGCTGCTGCAGTCGGCGCACAACTACCGCGAGCGCGGCATGCGCACGGCGATCCTGACGCCGCGGCTGGACCACCGCGCCGGCAGCGGCGTCGTTGCTTCGCGCATCGGCCTGCGCGCCGACGGCATGGGTTTCGGCGCCGAGACCGATCTGCTGGCGACGATCGACGCCGACATCGCCAGCCACGGGCCGCTGCATTGCGTGCTGGTGGACGAAGCCCAGTTCCTCAGCCGCGCGCAGGTCTGGCAGCTCAGCGAAGTGGTCGACCGGCTGCGCATCCCGGTGCTGTGCTACGGCCTGCGCACCGATTTCCGCGGCGAGCTGTTCGAGGGCAGCCAGTACCTGCTGGCCTGGGCCGACGAACTGCAGGAGATCAAGACCATCTGCCACACCGGCAGCAAGGCGACGATGACCGTGCGCGTGGACGAGAACGGCCATGCGGTGCAGGACGGTCCGCAGGTGGAGATCGGCGGCAACGAGCGCTATGTGTCGGTCAGCCGCCCCGAGTTCAAGAAGATCATGCGCGGCGAAGGGCGCATCGATCCGCTGCAGATCGCGCTGCCGCTGTAACCCGAATGCATCAGTCGACGCACCGCGCTGGTGCGTCGCGTCGGAACGCGATGAACCGCGGCTGACGATTTCCGCGCCGGCGTCCGCGCCTATGCCATCAGTCTATGGAGGCCGCTTCGGCGGCAGGCCTAGAATCGCGCCGATCGCACTCATGGGATGAGGAACATGTTTACGTTGAAAGGATTTTTCGCCGGTAGCGGCACTGCATTGGCCTGTGCCCTGCTGCTCGCCCTGCCCGGCCCCGCCGCTGCGGCCCCGGGCGACCACACCTTCCAGGACATTCCGGCGCAGGTGCTCACCGACGGCTTCCTCGACGCGCACCTGGACCTGTTCTATCGCCGCGCCGGCATCCGCGCCGACAAGAAGGGCGAGTACGCCGAGGCCAGGAAGCAGTACCAGCTGGCCGCACGCTATGCCGACAAGCCGTCGCAGGCGCGGTTGGGCGAGATGTACTGGGAAGGCCAGGGCGGCGCCGCCGACCATACGATGGGCTTCCTGTGGATGGCGCTGGCCGCCGAGCGCGGCTACGACCAGTTCGGCGCGCGCAAAATGGAGTACTGGAACCAGCTGACCCCGGACGAGCGCAAGCGCGCGGCCAAGCTCGACAAGTCGATGCTCGCCGACTACGGCGATCAGGTCGCCAAGCCGCGCCAGGAAGCGGTGCTGCGGCGCGAAGCAATGCGCAGCACCGGCGGCCTGCTCGGCCACTCCGGTGCAGCCGGTCCGCTGTCGATCAACGGCCCACGCGGCGGCAGCATCGATCCGGAAGTGTTCTACGCCAAGCAGTTCTGGGAACCGAGCGCGTACTGGAAGCTGCAGGACCAGGTGTGGGACGGCCGCACGCCGGGCCGGGTCGACATCGGCGATGTCGAGGACATCAGCACGCAAGCCACGCCCCCGCCGCCGCAGGAACCGGCCAAGCACTGAGCGCGCGTGTCGCGCGAGGCAAAGCGTGCCGGGGACTGAAGTCCCTCCCACACTGTCTCCAGCTTGGTCAGCTGCCTGCTGTTGAGTCCCTCTCCCGGGTTGGGATGAGGGGACGACGCGCAGCGACACGCGAAATGAGCGCCAGCGCCGTGCAGACAGAGACGGGCCGCATCGCGGCCCGTTCTCGTTGAGAGTGAAACTTCTGCCGCGGATGCGCAGCGCGGCCGGCTTCATCACGCAGCAATGCGTCGGGACTGAAGTCCCTCCTACAAGCGACGTTCGTGTGTCGTCCTGCTTGCTGGCACGGCTGCGCGTTTTCTCGCGACCGATGCTCGCGACCGAGTGCAACCTCCCTTGTGGGAGGGACTTCCGTCCCGACGAGCGAAGCGCGACGACATCGCCTCACCGCGCCTGTGCACGCACGTCCGGATGAGCGCGCCACGCGCCGATGCCAAGCATCGGCACCACGTGCGCATGCGTCCTCAGTACAGCTTGCGTTCGGTCGCCGGCGGCGGCGTCCACTGGTACAGCCAGGTCTCGGTGAGCGGGCGCTCGCCGCTGCGCAGGTACAGGCGGATGTCGATCTGCTCGGTGCCGTCGTCTGGCGGCACCACGTCGAACATGGCGCGGTAGCCGGAAATCTCGTGCAACGGGCGCGCCGAGACGATCTCGGTACGGCCGCGGTTGAGCTGCAGCACCACCTCGACCTTCGCGTCCTTCTCCTTGCCCAGCTTGGCCAGTTCGCCGCCGGCAAAATCCACTGCGAAGCGCCACGAGAAATAATGCCGCTTCTGCCCGACCACGCCGCCCAGGCCGGTACGGGTGGCCACGCAATGCGCCAGCGGCGAGGACGCCGGCGGCTGTGCGCCCCAGTACAGGCGGTAGCCGAACAGCAGCTCCTGGCCGGGCTGCGGCTTGTCCTGCGGATTCCAGAACGCGACGATGTTGTCGAAGGTCTCGTCGACGGTGGGGATCTCCACCAGTTGCACCGAGCCCTTGCCCCAGCCCTGCTTCGGCTCCACCCACAGGCACGGGCGCTTCTCGTAGAACACGCCGTCGTCCTGGTAATGATCGAAGTTGCGGTCGCGCTGCAGCAGGCCGAAGCCGCGCGGGTTCTCGTCGACGAACATGTTGAAGCGCAGGTGCGGCGGATTGCACAGCGGCCGCCAGATCCACTCGCCGCCGCCGGTCCACATCGCCAGGCCGTCGGTGTCGTGGATCTCCGGGCGCCAGTCCCAATCCATGCGGCGGTCGTTCTCGCCGACCTGGTACATGCTGGTACACGGCCCCAGGCCCAGGCGCTCGATGGCCTTGCGCGGATACAGCGCGCTGTCGATGTCCATCAGCAGCACATCGCCGTTGGTGATCGCGAAGCGGTAGGCGCCGGCCACGCTGGGCGAATCCAGCAGCGCGTACACCACCACCGTGTCCGAGCCGGCCTTGGGCTGCTCCAGCCAGTAGGCGATGAAGTCCGGGAATTCTTCCGGCCCGCCGGTGCCGGTATCGATCGCCAGCCCGCGCGCCGACTGGCCGTACTGGCCCTCCTTGCCGACCGCACGGAAATAGCTGGCGCCGAGGAACGCGGCGAAGTCGCGCTCGGTGTCCTGCTTGGTGTTGAGGCGGAAGCCGGCGAAGCCCAGCTCCTTCGGCAACGACTTGCCCTTCAGCCCGCTGCTGCCGTAATCGAACGCCGCGCTGTCGTAGGCCAGTTCCTGCGCCTGTCCGTCGACCAGGTCGAACATGTGCACCGGCGTCTTGAAGTACAGCCCCAGGTGGAAGAACTTGGCCTGGAACTTCGGGCCCTGCTCGGCCGCCCACAGCGCGTGGTCCTGGCGGTAGCGGATCGATTGGTACTGGTCCCAGGTCAAGCCCTCCACCGGCGCCGGCAGCACCCGCTTGTGGCTCTGGTACGGCGCATCGGCCATGGCCCGCGCGTGGCCCTTGAGCCAGGCGTAGTCGAACGGCTGCGGCTTGCCCAGGCGGCGCAGGCCCACCGCGGGGGCCGCCTGGCCGAGCATCGGCATCGCCGGCAAGCCCATGGCGGCGAAGGCGGCGGCGGCGTTCTTGAGGAAATCGCGTCGGTGCATGGCCGGAATCGAAACGGAAAAGGACGCCCATCATAGACAAGCGGCGCCGAAGGTGGCGGTGAGGGTGTCGTGGGAGTGCGTCCCTGGCGCAAAGGTGCAGGAGATGGCGGGCGAGCAGGGGCGCCAAGGTTGTGTGACCCGACCACATCCGCGTCGGCCATGCGCGAGCAGGCAAGACCTCTTCAGGAGCCGCTAACGACGCGATAAGGCCCACTGAAAAGTCCACAGACAGGAGCGCTTGAATCGGCGCGGCACCGGTAGGGCCCATCGCGGCGAAGTCGCTCTTGCAGTGGCGACGGCCTGTCTCGCCGAGCCGCTGCAGGAACGCGGTATTGGCGTTGTCGCGGCGGGCGCCGCGCCGCCTGCGTCAGGTGCACGCAGCGCCGATCGCGTGCGTCGCTCAGCGCTGGCAGTGACTACACCAGACGCTGGCGCGCTGGCCGATGCTGGCATGGCGCAGCGTGCGCCCGCAGCGCTTGCAGGCCTCGCCCTCGCGGCCGTAGACCGACAGCTCCTGCTCGAAGTAGCCCGGCGCCCCGTCCGGGCTGATGAAATCGCGCAGGGTCGTGCCGCCGCGCTGGATCGCATAGCCCAGGATCGCCTTGGCCGCCTCGGCCAAGCGTGCGTAGCGGGCACGCGAGACTTCGCCGGCCTCGCGTAGTGGACTGATGCCGGCCTGGAACAGGCTCTCGGCGGCGTAGATGTTGCCCACCCCGACCACGATGCGCTGGTCCATCAGGAAGGTCTTCACCGGCGCGGTGCGGCCGCGGCTGAGCCGGAACAGATGATCGCCGTCGAACGCCTCCGACAGCGGCTCCGGCCCCAACTCGGCAAGCAGCGGATGGGTCTCGCCCGGTGCCTGCCACAGCAGGCAACCGAACCGGCGCGGATCGTTGAAGCGCAGCACCCGGCCGTCTTCGAGGCTGATGTCGACGTGATCGTGCGCCCGCGGCAGCGTATCGCCGGGCAGCACCCGCAGGCTGCCGGACATGCCCAGATGCAGCAGCGCACTGCCGACCGCGGTATCCAGCAACAGGTACTTCGCGCGCCGACGAATGCCCTCGATGCGCTGCCCCGGCAACCGCTCCGCCACCTCCGGCGGAATCGGCCAGCGCAGATCCGGCCGACGCAGGATCACCCCATGGATGCGCCGCCCCGACAGATGCGGCTCCAGGCCACGCCGGGTGGTTTCGACTTCGGGGAGTTCGGGCATGATGGGACGGTCGCGGCGAGTCGATAGCGGGATTCGGAAACTGTAACACCAGGGGGATGTCGCTCTTGTTTGTGAGCAGGTCCGCACTGGCCGTAGTGCAGGTAGCCGGCAGCTCCATCGGAGACCCCGCGTGCCTGGCAAGGAAACGCAATTTTTCAAGGAGATGGGTCCAATGCCCCAGATGACGTATCGCCTGTTGTCGGCGCTGCTGTTTTTCGCTGCAGCGACGGTTTCTGCGCTCGCCTGTGCTGAAGAGATGGAGGAACGCACCGCAATTTTCGAAGGTGCAAAATCCGCCATGAAGAGTGGCGACATCGCGGCGCTCGAACGGCAAGCGGCGGTCTATCGAACGAAGCAGGCCAGGACCTCCAGTGGCGTCTGGAAATTGAGCCTGTTGCATAGCGGCGTCAATCGCTATTTCCTCACTGGGTCATACAGCGAGGCGGCGTGGGCGGAAAAGGAGAGCGTCACCAAGCGTTGGATCGCGGCATATCCGAGTCTCCCAGCGCACGACTCGCCTATGCGGCATGGCTTTCCAGTCGCGCCTGGAGCCATCGCGGCAATGGCTATGCCAATACGGTCCGTCCACAGGACTGGGCGCCGTTCAAAGCCGGCATCGAAGCGACCCGGCAGTATCTTGAAGACAACAAGCAGATCGCATCGTTGGATCCTGAGTGGTACATCGAGATGGAAGGCGTCGCCAAGGTGCAGCAGTGGGACGATGACAGGTTCCAGGCGCTGATCGACGAGGCGATGGCGCGATACCCTGCTTATTACGAGATCTACTTCCAGGCGATCGAGTTCTATTCGCCCAAATGGGGAGGCAATGCCGCCGCCATCGAACGCTTCGCCACGATGGCGATGGAGCGGACGCGGGCACGTGAGGGCAAGGGACTGTATGCACGCATCTATTGGTACGCCTCGCGATCGATCTACGACGAACGCTTGTTCACCGAATCGCTGGCGCGCTGGTCGACCATGCGTGCGGGCATCGATGACGTGTTGAAGACCTATTCGGACGAATGGAATTTGCAGAACTTTGCCCGCTTCGCCTGCCTGGCGCGCGATCGGGAGAAAGCCTTGGAACTGATCGGACGCGTGCGCGGACCCACCTATACCGAGGTCTGGAATGGGGAAGAGAATTTCCAGCGCTGCAAGGCCTGGGCGCTGGAAGGCGTCACGTGAGTGCGCGAATGCGTTGGACACTCCATCGCGAGGCGACGTCGTGCTTGTGCGGATAAGAGCCATCACCATGCTCCCGTCCAGACACCGGAAGCTTGCGGCGATGTACTGCCTGCTCGCCTGGGTGATGGTCTGCCTTCAGACGCATGCGACCGCCATTGCCTTTCTTTCGGTCGCGCTGCTGCACCTGGTTTCTGCACGCAGACGCGCCTCCGCGCCGGCCACCGCAGCGCCAGCCCCGGAACCGACGAGCACAACGCCCGCCGGATCGGTGTCCCTCACTGCGGCGGCGCCGCCAGTTCCCGGGCGCTGAGGTAGCCGTCGCCGTTGGTGTCCTGCTTGCGGAAGCGGGCGGTCAGGGTGGCGATGTGCTGTGCGCGGGTGATCGGCGGGCCGCGGCCGCCGGGCAGTTCGGCAGGGCTGAGCACGCCGTCGTGGTCGCGGTCGCGCGCGTCGAAGGCGTAGCTCATCCAGGCCAGGTATTCGTCCAGGCTGACGCGGCCATCGCCGTCGCGGTCCATGCGCTGCAGGTAGCTGGCGGTGCTGTCGACTGCCTGCGCTTGGGCGCTGACAATGCCGCAGACGAAGAGAACGCAGGTGATGCCCTGCGTCAGCCCGACCAGTAACGACGAACGCCGCGCAGGGCGGCGTTCGTGCGATTGGGTGCGCAGTCCGCCGCGGCTCATGCCAGGGCGTAGCCCTTCAGGCGTGCCGCGTAGGCCTGCAGCGCGGCGATGCCACTGGCTTCGGCATCGTGGCACCAGGCCTGCAGGTGCTTGAGGCGTTCGCTGGCGTCATGGGTGCGCGCTTCGAGCAGGGCCGCCAGGCGGGCGCGGTGCTCGACCAGCGTGCGCATGCGCGGGCGCTGCGCCACCCAGTGCTGCAGCTGTTCGCGCGCGTCGGGCTTGAGCCAGCGGCCATCGTCGACCAGGCCCTTGCGCAGGCGCCGCGGCAGCAGCTTGCGCAGCTTGGCGCCGGCCTGCGCGGCTTCTTCCTTCAGCGCGGGCTTGAACACGTTGCGCTGGTAGTCGGTCATCGCCTGGAAGCGATGCGACAGCAGTGCGCGCAAGGTGTCGGCGTCGGGCACGGCGATGTTCGGGCGCACGTCCAGGGTCGGCGCCACGCGCAGGATCTTGGCCAGGCGCAGGGCGGCCAGCGCACGGATCGCGATCCAGCCGATGTCCAGTTCCCAGCGGCGCAGCGAGAAGCGCGCCGAACTCGGGAAGGCATGGTGGTTGTTGTGCAACTCTTCGCCGCCGATCCACAGCGCCCACGGCGTCAGATTGGTCGAGGTATCGGCGGACTCGAAGTTGCGGTAGCCCCACCAGTGGCCCAGGCCGTTGATCACGCCGGCCGCCCAGAACGGAATCCACGCCATCTGCAGCGCCCACAGCGCGACGCCGGGCAGGCCGAACAGCGCGAAGTTGACCACGAACAGCGCCACCGGGCCCAGGTTCGCGTACGGCGTGTAGAGGTGCCGCTCGATCCAGTCGTCCGGCGCGCCCTTGCCGTATTGCTCGATGTCGCCGCGCTGGGTGCGCGCTTCGCGGTACAGCTCCACGCCGCGCCAGAACACGCGGCTGATGCCCTTGGTCTGCGGGCTGTGCGGGTCTTCCTCGGTCTCCACCTTGGCGTGGTGCTTGCGATGGATCGCCACCCACTCCTTGGTGATCATCGAGGTGGTGAACCAGGTCCAGAAGCGGAAGAAGTGCGACAGCAGCGGATGGAAATCGACGCCGCGGTGCGCCTGGCTGCGGTGCAGGTACAGCGTCACCGCGAAGATGGTGAGCTGGGTGAACAGCAGCAGCACGGCCAGCATGCCCCACCAGCCGACGCCGAGCAGGCCGTTGCCGAGGAAGTCGAGGATCGCGTCGAACATTGCCAGAAGCTCCAGAGCGTAGGACGGCGTGAGGGGATGACGACATGATGGGGGTTGCGCAGGCAAACTTCACCCGGCGTTCGCGTATGGTATTCAGCCGCCAAGCGCTTCCGATCACAGAACGGTTTCGGTTCCATGTCAGCCGCCTCTCCCCAAGCAACCCCCGTGCCAGCGGCCGCGCCGTTGATCGAACTCGACCGCGCCAGCGTGGTCCGCGGCCAGGTCCGCGTGCTGCATGCGCTGAGCCTGCGCATCGCGCTCGGCCAGCACACTGCCATCCTCGGCCCGAACGGCTGCGGCAAATCCTCGTTCATCAAGCTCATCACCCGCGAGCTGTATCCGCTGGCGCGCGCCGGCGAGGAACCGGCGGTACGGGTGCTCGGCCAGAGCCGTTGGCAGGTGGACCGGTTGCGCAGCCAGTTGGGCATCGTCACCGGCGACCTCAGCGTGAACCTCGCCGACATGCCCGGGCTGGACGTGGAAAGCGCGGTGCTGTCCGGGTTCTTCGCCAGCTATGTCGTGCCGCCGCACCGCGAGGTGACCGACACGATGCGCGACCGCGCGCGCGAGGCCCTACAGGCCGCGCATGCGCTGCCGCTGTTGCGACGCGCCTACGCCGAACTGTCGGCCGGCGAGACCCGCCGCGTGCTGATCGCGCGCGCCCTGGTCAACCGGCCGCAGGCGTTGCTGCTGGACGAACCCAGCACCGGCCTGGACCTCGTCGCGCGCGAGCACCTGCTGGCGACGATGCGCGACCTCGCCCGCCAAGGCATCACCCTGGTGCTGGTCACTCACCACATCGAGGAAATCGTGCCGGAAATCGCGCGGGTGATCCTGCTGCGCGAGGGCCAGGTATACGCCGACGGCACGCGCGAGGACCTGCTGGCCGATGCGCCGCTGTCGGCGGTATTCGGCGGACCGGTGCGGGTGCAGCGCGACGGCGACAGCTATAGCGCGCGGGTCGTTGCGGAGGGTTGATCCGTAGTTGCGGGGTTGCGAAATGTCGCGGGTGATGCGGAACGTTCTGTAGGAGCGGCTTCAGCCGCGACAGGCGTTACCGGGAATGCCTGTCGCGGCTGAAGCCGCTCCTACAGATGTACAGATGGCCTTTCGTCGTTGTCAGAATCGCCTTGAAGCCGCTTCCACACTCGGAACGTCCACCGTCATCGGGAGGCCCGGTCACCGTGCCCCGAGGTGCTCAGGCAGACGCGGCGCTCGCCCCCCGCGCCGGTGCGTCGGCTTCGAACGCAGCACGCGCATTGCGGATCTGCGCGTGGTGATCGGCAGCCCAGCGCACCAGCGGCGCCAGCACCACGCTCAGCGATTGGCCCAGCGCGGTCAGCCGATACTCCACACCTGGCGGCACGGTCGGCAGCACGTCGCGGGCGACCAGCCCCTCGCGCTGCAGGTCGCGCAGGGTCTGAGTCAGCATGCGCTGTGAGATGTCCGGTACCGCGCGGCGCAGTTGGCCGAAACGGTGCGGACGCTCGGCCAGCAGCATCACGAACAGGGTGCTCCACTTGTCGCCGATCTGCGCCAGCACGTCGCGCACCGGGCACTGATCGATGGCCATGCCGGCGCGCTGGTAGTCCTGCAGCTGCTGGCTCAGCAGCGTGCCGCAAGCGGCGGACGACGGGGCGACGCGATCCATGGTGGTTACCTCAAGGTAATCAGGGGCGGAAAAAGTGCCGTCTTTACAGCCCGGCCAAGGTCTCTAGGATAGACCAGGTTCCTTTTCCAGACCATGGCGTCTTGCGACGCCTCCCTCTCTCAGGAGACCTGTCATGTCCGCATCTTCCGATTCCCTGCTCGTCACCGGCGCCGGCGGCCAGTTCGGCCAGCGCGTGCTCGCGCACCTGCTCGACACCTTGCAGGTGGCACCGTCGCGGGTGGTGGCGATGACCCGCCAGCCCGAACGCCTGGCCGCCTGGGCCGAACGCGGCGTGGACGTACGCCACGGCGATTTCGACGACGCCACGTCGCTCGACACCGCCTTCCGTGGCGCCGGCCGCGTGCTGCTGATCAGCACCGACGCGCTGGACCGCCCCGGCCACCGCCTGCAGCAGCACCAGGCCGCGATCGCCGCGGCCGAGCGTGCCGGCGTCGGCCACCTGGTCTACACCTCCTGCCCGGAACCGCACGACTCGCCGCTGCTGCTGGCCACGGATCACGCCGGCACCGAGGACAGCCTGGCCGCCAGCGCCCTGCCCGCCTGGACCGTGCTGCGCAACCACTGGTACTTCGAAAACCTGTTCATGAGCCTGCCGTCGGTGCTGGCCTCGGGCCACTGGTACAGCGCGGCCGGCGACGGCGGCATCGCCCATATCGCGCGCGACGACCTGGCCCGCGCCGCCGCGGTCGCCTTGGCCGGCGGCGACGGCAAGCGCACGCTCACCCTCAGCGGCGCGCGCGCCTACACCACCGCCGAGATCGCCGCGCTGGTCGCACAGGTGCTGGACGTGCAGATCCAGGTGGTGCCGGTGCCGGTCGAAGGCCTGGTGCAGGGCATGGTCGGCGCCGGGCTGCCCGAACCGGTCGCGCGCATCTATGCCTCGTTCGACACCAACACCGCGGCTGGCCGCGTCGCCACCGTCACCGGCGACTACCAGGCGCTGACCGGGCAGGCGCCGCTGCCGTTCGAGCAGTGGCTGCAGGACCAGCGTGCGCAGCTGGCGGCGCTGAAGCCGTAGGCAGCCGCGGCGGCGCGGGAGTGCGCGCTACTTGCCGATGCAGAAACTGGAGAAGATCCGCCCAAGCAGGTCGTCGGCGCTGAGCGTGCCGACGATCTCGCCGAGCGCGGCGTGGGCCAGGCGCAGTTCCTCGGCGGCCAGTTCCAGGCGTTCGTGCTGCAGTTCGGCCGCTGCCGCGTCGGCGTGGCTGGCGGCGCGCTGCAGCGCGTCGACGTGACGCGCGCGCGCGGAGAACTCGCCGTCGCTGCCCTCGCCGGCCGCAGCGCCGGCGATCGCGCGCAACTGCGCGTGCAACTGCTCCAGCCCGCTGCCGGTGGCGGCGGAGACGTAGACGCACTCGGCGCTGGCCGCGGGCACGGCGGCGAGCAGATCGCTCTTGTTGTGGATCCACAGCCGCTGCGGCACCTCGGCGATGGCGTCGGCGATCGCCGCACGGCCGGCCTCGGCCTCGCGCGCGTCGAGCACGATCAGCGCCAGGTCGGCGCGCTGCAGTTCCTGGCGCGCGCGGCGCATGCCCTCGCGCTCGATCGCGTCACCGCCCTCGCGCAGGCCAGCGGTGTCGACCAGGGTCAGTTCCACGCCGTCCAGGCGCACGGTCTCGTGCAAGGTGTCGCGGGTGGTGCCGGCGATGTCGGTGACGATGGCGCGGTCGCTGCCGGCCAGCGCGTTGAGCAGCGAACTCTTTCCGGCGTTCGGCGGGCCGACCAGCACCGCGTGCAGGCCATCGCGCAGGCGCCGACCGCGTTCGGCGTCGGCGCGTAGCTGCGCCAGGTCGGCACGCGCCTGCTCCAGGCCGGCGCGGACCTGCGCACCGCCCAGCGTGTCCAGCGCCTCGTCGGCGAAATCGATCGCCGCTTCGATGTGGATGCGCAGGCGGATCAGTTGTTCGGCCAGGTCGTCGACGCGACGCGAGAACACCCCGTCCAGCGAGCGCCGTGCCGCGCGTGCCGCACGCAGGTCGCCGGCGGCGATCAGGTCGGCGATCGCCTCGGCCTGGGCCAGGTCGAGCTTGCGGTTGAGGAAGGCGCGCTCGCTGAACTCGCCCGGCCGCGCCGGGCGCGCGCCGAGTTCGCAGCAGCGCGCCACCAGGTGCCGCAGCAACACCGGGCTGCCGTGCGCCTGCAGTTCCAGCACGTCTTCGCCGGTGAAACTGCGCGGCGCCGGAAACCACAGCGCGATGCCGTCGTCCACGATCGCGCCCTGCGCGTCGCGAAAGCGCGCGTAGCGGGCGCTGCGCGGCACCAAGGTGCCCAGGCCCAGTCCGTCGGCGATGGTCGCCGCCGCCGGGCCCGACACGCGGACCACGCCGACACCACCTGCGCCGGGGGCGGTGGCGATGGCGGCAATGGTGTCGGTGGCGGAAGACGGCATGGCGAAGGCAGCGGGTCGGTGGCGTGGTGGATTACAGCGTCTGCAACTGGCCGCGGACGTAGGCGGCCGACGCCCCGTTGGGTTGCAGTTCGAGGTAGGTCTGGAAGGCGCGCTTGGCCTTGGCGGCATCGCCCAGCTGGCGGTAGGCGTCGCCCAGGTTGACGTAGGCCACCGCACGCGAGGGATCGATCTTCAGCGTGTTCTCCAGCCAGCGCACGGCCTGCGCGAACTTGCCCTGGCGATAGTAGATGAAGCCCAGGTTGTTGGCCGCCAGCGCGAAGTCCGGGCGCAGCTTCAACGCCTCGGTGAACTGCGCCTCGGCCTCGTCGTAGCGCTTCTCCTTGTACAGCTGCAGGCCGCGATCGTTGGCGCGCTGCGCACGCTGCCGGTCGGACACCGGGCCGGCCGCGGCCGGCACCGCCAACGGCCGTTCGCCGCCCTGCAGGTCCTTGACCACCACCGCCGGCTTGGACGCAGCGGCCGGCGCGGCGGCGCTGCTGGCGCCGGCAGTCGGCGTGGCGGTGGACGCCGGCGCGGCCGCATCGACGCGATCGTTCATCGCGATCGCCGCCGAGGACAGCTGTTGCGTGCTGGCGGTGAGGAATTCCTCGCCCTCCGGCACCTGCAGCACGAACTCGCCGCCCTGCGAACCGGGCAGGCTGCCGAACGCGGGCGTCTGCTGCGAAATGCTCGACACCGCCGGCGCCACGTAAGCGGCCAGCTCGGTGCCGGTGATCAGGCCGTCGCCGTTGAGGTCGGCCTTGCCTGAGAGCGCCTGCAGCAGCACCCAGGTGAACACCGAATGGCCATTGGGGCCGCTGTCGGCAACCTGCTGGTCAGCGCCACCGGCGGTGAGCATCTGCCGGGCGATGCGCCGCGCGTTCTCGCGCAGGTAGGCGCTGGTACCGCCGCCGCGGGTCAGGCCCAGGCCGCTGTAGCACGCGTCCATCACGAACAGTACGTGCTTGGCTTCCAGGCTTTCGGCGATGTCCTGGATCTCGGTCATCGGAATCGCGTCGGTGGCGAACTGCGCCGGGTCAGAGTCGGCCGGGATGATGTAGCCCAGGTCGCGCCCGGAGGCGAGCTTGCGGGTCGCGCCGTGGCCGGCGAAGAACACGAACACGCGGTCGTTCTTGCCCACGCCGCCGTGCGCCAGGCGGTCGTGGAAGGCGGCCAGGATGTTGTTGCGGGTGGCCTCCTGGTTCTTCAGCACGATCACCTGCGAGGACGGGAAGCCGAAGCTGCCGGTCAGCGTCTGCGCGATGGCCTGCGCATCGTTGGCCGCGTACTGCAGCTTGGGCCAGTGCGCGTAGTCGTCGATGCCGATCACGATCGCCCACGACTTGTCGTAGCCGCTGGTCACCGCCGGCGCGGCGGCGTTGCTGGCCGCGCGCGCGACGCTGAAGTCGCGCCCGTTCCAGGCGGCGAACTGGTAGCCGTCGGCGCTGAGCCGGTCGAGGATCTGCGGCAGCGCCTTGACCGTGCGTTCGTGGATGTCGTGGAACAGGAGGATGCCACGCTGCTCGCGGCCGACCTGCTCGAGCACGCGCTGCACGATCGACTCCGGCACCGGGTCGGCCCAGTCCAGCGAATCCACGTTCCACATCACCGACTTCAGGCCTGCCTCGCCGAGGATCTGCATGCCCTCGGCGTTGCGCGCGCCGTAGGGAAAGCGGAACAGCGGCGCACGCTTGGCGTCCACCGCGCGCAGCATGCGGTCGGTGTCGAGGATCTGGCTGCGCAGCGCGGCGCCGGTCTCCTTGGACAGTTGCGCATGGGTCAGGCTGTGATTGCCGACGGTGTAGCCCTGCTCCATCAGGCTGCGGCTGACGCTGGCCAGCGGGGACAGCTCGACCTTGCCGTCCGGCTCGAGCTTGCCCAGGTTGCGGCCGACTTCGAAGAACGTGGCCGGCACGTCGTAGCGCTTGAGGATGGCGACGATCTCGTCGGTGTATTCGCGGTGCGGGCCGTCGTCGAAGCTCAGCACCACGGTCTTGGTCGGCAGGTCGCGGCCGAATACCTCGCGATCGCTGTCCTGCATCGACATCGGGTACGGGGTGATCACGCCGTAGTCGCGCAGGATCGCCTCGCGCGTGTACAGCGTGCCCAGGTGGGCGACGTAGTCCTCCCACTTCTCGCGCTTCTGCACGATCGCGCGGGTGCGATCGAAGCGGCTGAAGATCGCGGTGATCTCGCGGTTGTAGGTGCGTTCGATCTCGTCGAGCGCTTCCAGGTCCTCGCCGATACGCTGGTGCAGCTTGATCGCCGGCAGCGAGGAATCCTTGCCGATGCGCAGCTGCCAGTCGGCGAGGACCTCGCGGAACGCCAGGCGGTCGGCGTCGTACAGGTCCGGCGCCGATTCGACGTAGTCCAGCAGGCTGCCGACCGCAGCGAAACGCTGCGGGTCCGGCAGCGCCAGCAGCGCGTCGAACTGCCTGGCCAGCGTCTCGCGGCGCTCCAGGCCTTCGTGGAACAACTGCTGGCCGACGCTACTGGAGGTCTGCCGGTCGGCCGGCGACTGCTTGGCCTCGTCGGCCAGCAATACGATGATCTTGCGCTGCGCCGCCAGTTGCGCCTGCAGGCCCTGCAGCAGTGCGGTCGCCTGGGTTTGCAACGCCGGCGAGCCGGGAATGGCGATCGCCGGCGTGGACCCCGCGGGCTTGGGTGTCGCGGTCTCGCTGCTGGCAGGCTGGCGCTGGCAGGCGGCCAGGGCCAACGCGAGCAGGCCGATCACGGCCACGGACGGCGACAACGGACGACGGCGCTTGCGCATGACCACGGACTCGCGAGCAAGGCGATGCGGAAAACGCACACGCCGGCGCCTTCCCCGGCCGCATGCGCAACGCCCGCCGGAGGGCGGGCGTTGTCGGATTTACTTCTTGGCCTTGGCCGGCGGTTTGCCGCTGCCGCCACCACCGCCGGCGGTGGCCGGTTCGCCGTGGCGCTTGGTCATCCACCACTGCTGCAGCAGGCCCAGCGAACCGTTGGTGACCCAGTACAGCACCAGACCGGACGGCACAAAGGCCATCATCACGCCGAACACCAGCGGCATGAACTGCATCATCTTGGCCTGCACCGGATCCATGCCCGGCGACGGCGTCAGCTTCTGCGTCAGCCACATCACCGCCACGTTGATCACCGGCAGGATGAAGTAGGGATCGCGCGCGGTCAGGTCCTGGATCCAGGCGAACCACGGCGCCTGGCGCAGTTCCACCGACTCCACCAGCACCCAGTACAGCGCGAAGAAGATCGGCATCTGGATCAGCACCGGCAGGCAACCGCCCATCGGGTTGATCTTCTCCTTCTTGTACAGCTCCATCATCGCCGTCTGGAACTTCTGCTTGTCGTCGCCGTAGCGCTCCTTGAGCTGCTGGATGCGCGGCTGGAACTTGCGCATCTTGGCCATGCTCTTGTACTGCGCGGCCGACAGCGGATACAGGATCAGCTTCAGCAGCACCACCAGGCCGACGATCGACCAGCCCCAGTTGCCGAGCAGGCTGTGCAGATGGCTGAGGATCCAGAACAGGCCCTGGCCGAGCAGCGCCATCACCGAGAAGCGGCTGTAGTCGACCACGCGGTCGAGGCCGCGCACGTTCTCCTTGGCGATCTGGCTGACCAGCTTCGGCCCGACCCACAGCCGCGCCTCGGTGCTGGCGCTGGCGCCCGGCGCCACGGTGAAGCCCGGGCCGCGCGCTTCGATCACATGCCGCGGGCCGTCATTGGACAGCACGTACAACGCCTGCTGGTCGGCCTGCGGAATCCAGCCAGTGAAGAAGTGGTGCTGCAGCAGCGCGATCCAGCCACCGGAGATGGTCTGGTTGAGCGGGCCGTCGTCCAGATAGTCCTTGAACGCACGACGCTGGTAGCCGTCGGCCGGACTGAACCAGGTGGCGCCATTGAAGCTGAAGGAATCCGGGTTGGTCATACCGCGGCTGACGATGGTCGGCACCCGGCTCAGCTTGCGGAACACGTAGCCCTGCCACGGCTTGCTGCCGTGGTTGACGACTTCGTCGTGCACCTGCACGGCGTAGTGGCCGCGCTGCAAGGTGTAGACGCGCCGGATCGTCACGCCGTCCGGGCCGTTCCACACGAACGGCACCTGCAGGCTGTCCTGGCCCTTGGCCAGCACGTAGTCCTTGCCCGGCTCCTCGGGGCGGAAGCCACCCGGACCCGGTGACGGCGAATTGTGCTCGCCGACCCAGCCGCTGGTGGCGGTGTACGGATGCGCCGCGTCCTCGGTCAGCAGCTGCACCGGCGGGCTGCCGGGCTGCTTGGTCTGCGGGAATAGCAGCAGGTCGGCGTCGAACACGCTGCGGCCGTCCAGGGTCAGGCGCAGCACGTCGGTGGTAACGGTGACCCGCGGCGCGGCGCTGGCCGCGGCCGTCTCGGGCGTGGTGCTGGCCGGCGTGGTACCGGGCACCGTGGCCTGGGGCACGGCCGGCACATGCGTGGCGCCGGCGTCGGCGTCCTGCGCCGGCGGCACCGTGGTCGCCGCCGCGACCGTCGCCGCGTTGGCGTTCGGCGCGTGTTCCTTGTTCCACTCCATCCACAACAGCGCCGCGACCATCAGCCAGGCGAAAATCAGGAAAAGGCGGGTCTGGTTCATCGGACAGGCAAGCTCGGCTCAGCCAGAAGCGGGTTCTGACGTGGAAGTGGGGGAAGAAGGACGATCGGGCGGCGGCATTGTGCCGTCCGCGGCCGAGGCCAGCAATGCGCCGGCGCGACGCAGCAGGCGCAGATAGGCCTGACGCAGTTGTTCGCCAGTGGCCTGGGCGGCGGCGCTGCGCGCCACCACCACGTAATCGCCGGGCGCCAGCCACGGCAGCAGCTGCCGCGTGGCGTCACGCAGCACCCGCTTGATGCGATTGCGCACGACCGCGCGCTTGTCGACCTTGCGCGACACGGCCAGGCCGAGCCGCGCCGGATGCGCCGCGCTGTGCCAGTGCAGGCTCATCAGCGGCTCGGAACAGCGGCGCGCGGCGTCGAACACGACGCGGTATTCCGCAGACGTGCGAACCCGCGCAGAGCGAGGAAATCGCCTACGCGGGTCGGGAAGATTCACGGTCCGGATTGCAGGCGCCGCCTGGGGCGGCGAAGCAATCAAGCGCTCAGGCGCTTGCGGCCCTTGGCGCGGCGACGGGCCAGGATCTTGCGGCCGTCGGCGGTGGCCATACGGGCACGGAAACCGTGGTCGCGCTTGCGCTTGAGGTTGCTGGGCTGGAAGGTGCGCTTGGTGGCCATCGGGGCGCTCTGATCTGAATGGGGCGGAAAGAACCGGAAATTCTATAGGACCTCTCACACCGCGGTCAACTCCCTGTAGCGACGCGAACGCGGGATGGCAGCGCCACGCCTGTGGATGGATCTGTGAATAGCCGTGGGAAAACCATTCCCGACCCTGCGCGCCGGTGGTAGTCTGATCCATCCGCTTTCCTCTCCCACCGGCCGAATGCGCCGCGCCCGAGCGCGCCCTTCATGCCCGGTCTATCGACGAATTTAGATCTGATGGATGCTTGGCCCCGTTGCCTGGAACGTCTGGAAGCCGAATTTCCAGCCGAGGACGTTCACACTTGGTTGAAACCGCTGCAAGCCGAACAGCGCCATGACAACAGCATGGTGCTGTACGCCCCGAACGCCTTCATCGTCGAGCAGGTGCGCGAGCACTACCTGCCGCGCATCCGCGAACTGCTGACCTACTTCGTCGGCAGCGGCGAGGTGCTGCTGCAGGTCGGGTCGCGCCCGCGCGCGCCGGAACCGACCGCCGCCCCGCCCAGCGAGACCGCGGCCGCACGCACGCCGGCGCCGCCGTTGCTGGAGCCGTTCGCCGGCAACCTCGATTCGCACTACACCTTCACCAACTTCGTCGAAGGCCGCAGCAACCAGCTCGGCCTGGCCGCGGCGGTGCAGGCCGCGCAGAAGCCCGGCGACCGTGCGCACAACCCGCTGCTGCTGTACGGCGGCACCGGCCTGGGCAAGACCCACCTGATGTTCGCCGCCGGCAACGCCATGCGCGAGCAGAATCCGAACGCGCGGGTGATGTACCTGCGCTCGGAACAGTTCTTCAGCGCGATGATCCGCGCGCTGCAGGACAAGACCATGGACCAGTTCAAGCGCCAGTTCCAGCAGGTGGACGCGCTGCTGATCGACGACATCCAGTTCTTCGCCGGCAAGGACCGCACCCAGGAAGAGTTCTTCCACACCTTCAACGCGCTGTTCGACGGCCGCCAGCAGATCATCCTGACCTGCGACCGCTACCCGCGCGAGGTCGAGGGGCTTGAGCCGCGGCTGAAGTCGCGCCTGGCCTGGGGCCTATCGGTGGCGATCGATCCGCCCGATTTCGAGACCCGCGCGGCGATCGTGCTGGCCAAGGCGCGCGAGCGCGGCGCGGAGATCCCCGACGACGTGGCGTTCCTGATCGCCAAGAAAATGCGCTCGAACGTGCGCGACCTGGAAGGCGCGCTCAACACGCTGGCGGCGCGCGCCAACTTCACCGGCCGCGCGATCACCACCGAGTTCGCCCAGGAAACCCTGCGCGACCTGCTCCGCGCGCAGCAGCAGGCGATCGGCATCCCCAACATCCAGAAGACCGTGGCCGACTACTACGGCCTGCAGATCAAGGACCTGCTGTCCAAGCGGCGTACGCGCTCGCTGGCGCGGCCGCGGCAGGTGGCGATGGCGCTGACCAAGGAACTGACCGAACACAGCCTGCCGGAGATCGGCGATGCGTTCGCCGGGCGCGACCACACCACCGTGCTGCACGCCTGCCGGCAGATCAAGCACCTGATGGAGACCGACGGCAAGCTGCGCGAGGATTGGGACAAGCTGATCCGCAAGCTCAGCGAGTAGTGCGACGGCCGGCGCGGAGGACGCCGGATAAATCGGTGCATGACTTCGCGACAAATCCGGGAGAAACTGTGGATAACGCGCGACGCGGCGGCGACGGCAAAACTATCCACAGGTTTCCCCACCAGTTCCGGGACAGTAGTACACGGGATTGAGGACGGTAAAAATCTATTGTTTTCAGTGGCTTGAGCTACATTTGCACCGAATTTCGCTCTACCATCACCACCAAGCTTTTGATTTATTCCACATCTTTTAAAGCATAGGGGCACGGAACCACATGCGTTTCACACTGCAGCGCGAAGCCTTCCTCAAGCCATTGGCGCAAGTCGTCAATGTGGTCGAACGCCGCCAGACCTTGCCGGTCCTGGCCAACTTCCTGGTGCAGGTGCAGGGCGGCCAGCTGTCGCTGACCGGTACCGATCTGGAAGTGGAAATGGTCTCGCGCATTGCGGTCGACGATGCCCAGGACGGCGAAACCACGATCCCGGCGCGCAAGCTGTTCGAAATCGTGCGAGCCCTGCCCGACGGCAGCAAGGTCACGGTCTCGCAGTCCGGCGACAAGATCACCGTGCAAGCCGGGCGCAGCCGCTTCACCCTGGCCACGTTGCCAGCCAACGACTTCCCGTCGGTCGACGAAGTGGAAGCCACCGAGCGTGTGGTGGTGCCGGAAGCCGCGTTGAAAGAGCTGATCGAGCGCACGGCGTTCGCGATGGCGCAGCAGGACGTGCGCTATTACCTCAACGGCCTGTTGTTCGACCTGCATAACCAGACCCTGCGCTGCGTGGCCACCGATGGTCATCGCCTGGCGCTGTGCGAGACCGAACTGGAGAATGCGGGCGGCGCCAAGCGCCAGATCATCGTGCCGCGCAAGGGCGTGACCGAACTGCAGCGCCTGCTGGAAGGCGGCGAGCGCGAAGTCGAGCTGGAAGTCGGCCGCGCGCACGTGCGGGTCAAGCGCGACGATGTCACGTTCACCTCCAAGCTGATCGACGGCCGCTTCCCCGATTACGAAGCGGTGATCCCGATCGGTGCGGATCGCGAAGTCAAGCTGGATCGCGAAACCCTGCGCGCGGCACTACAGCGTGCGGCGATCCTGTCCAACGAGAAGTACCGCGGCGTGCGCGTAGAAGTCTCGCCGGGCCAGCTGAAGATCAGCGCGCACAACCCGGAACAGGAAGAAGCACAGGAAGAAGTGGAAGCCGACACCAAGGTCAGCGACCTGGCGATCGGCTTCAACGTCAACTACCTGCTCGACGCGCTGTCCGCGCTGCGCGAGGAGTTCGTGGTGATCCAGCTGCGCGATGCCAACTCCTCCGCCCTGGTCCGTGAAGCCAGCAGCGCCCGCTCGCGCCACGTGGTGATGCCGCTACGTCTCTGACGTTCCGCTTCGTGTTCCACGTGGAACACGTGCGAAGAGCGACCCGGCCTTGTGCCGGGTTTTCTTTTTCTGGCTGGGCAGGACGCATCGAATTCGCCTCGTTTGGGCGAATTTCTGCCGGGCAATGACAAGAGGCCGAATCCATCGGCTGCGGGGATGCCATCAACGGAACAACGCCGTAGGTGCAGCGCCACTGAGGCCCGCTGGCAGAGACGCCAGCTATCGCTGATCTCGGTGAACTGGGAGACAGCACGACGCCTGACGTCTCTGCGCACTCTGTTGGGCTCCTGTTGCGCCACGTCTTCTGGCCTTGGCCGTCGCGGCGTCCAGCGGCGGGGTGGCAGCGTGACCGCCATGGCGCAGTACCTCCCTGACGTGGCTTTTCACCAACCTCAGGCTGCCGTTTTGGGTATGCTGCCGCCCTCCCCCCAGCCTCGATCTGCGTGCGCCCGATACGAGCGCCTTCGCCTCTGTCCCTGCATGCACCTCTCCCGCCTCGACTTCCACCATCTGCGCCGGTTCGCGACGCTCGAACTGGCGCCTGCGCCCGGGCTGAACCTGATCACCGGCGACAACGGCGCCGGCAAGACCACCGTCCTCGAAGCGATGCACCTGATGGCCTATGGCCGCAGCTTCCGTGGTCGTGTGCGCGATGGTCTGGTCAGCCAGGGGCAGGAGGCGCTGGATGTCTTCGTCGAATGGCAGGAGCAGGCTGGCGATGCGGGCACGGCGCGGCGTCGACGGGCCGGACTGCGCCACAGTGGCCAGGAATGGCGTGGCCGCCTCGACGGTCAGGACGTCGCCCACCTCGGCACCTTGTGTGCGGCGCTGGCGGTGGTCACCTTCGAACCAGGCAGCCATCTGCTGGTGAGCGGTGGCGGCGAGCCCCGGCGCCGCTTCGTCGACTGGGGCTTGTTCCACGTGGAACCTGACTTTCTATCGCTGTGGCGGCGCTATGCGCGGGCACTCAAGCAGCGCAACGCCCTGCTCAAGAGCGGAGGCAGCGGCGCGGCGCTGGATGCCTGGGATCATGAGCTCGCCGAGTCCGGCGAGCCGCTGACCACGCGTCGCCAGGACTATCTGGACCGGCTGCTGCAGCGTCTGCTCACCCTTGCACCGCAACTGGCGCCGGCACTGGGGATCGTGCATCTGCAGTTCGCGCCCGGCTGGCGCCGGCAGGAGATTTCGCTGGCCGATGCTCTGCTGCTCAACCGCGAGCGCGACCGGCAGCTGGGCTATACCTCGGCGGGACCACACCGGGCCGACTGGAGCCTGAGCTTCGCCGAAATCCCTGGCCGCGACGCCCTCTCCCGCGGCCAGGCCAAGCTCACCGCCCTGGCCTGCCTGTTGGCCCAGGCCGAGGACTATGCCGAGCAACGCGGCGAGTGGCCGGTGATCGCCCTGGACGACCTCGCCTCGGAACTGGACCGCCACCACCAGGCGCGGGTGCTGGAGCGCTTGCGTGCCGGCCCGGCGCAGGTCTTCGTCACCGCGACCGAAACCCCGCAAGCACTGGCAGATGCTGGCCTGCCGATTGCACGGTTCCACGTGGAACATGGTCAGATCCTGGCCGCTCCCTAGGCCGCGATGGGTCCGCTGGCCCGGGCTGCTATAATTTCTGCCAATCCCCTATCCAGCGGCGCGAACCGGCCCCCCGCCTGTCTTCGCCGCCTCGTGGAGCCTACGGCACCCGCATGACCGACGAACAGAACACCCCGCCCAGCAACGGCAACTACGACGCCAACAGCATCACCGCCCTGGAAGGCCTGGAGGCGGTCCGCAAGCGGCCTGGCATGTACATCGGTGACGTCCATGACGGCACCGGCCTGCATCACATGGTGTTCGAAGTCGTCGACAACTCCATCGACGAAGCCCTGGCCGGGCATGCCGACCACGTCGCGGTGACCATCCATGCCGATGGCTCGGTGTCGGTGTCCGACAACGGTCGCGGCATCCCGGTCGGCAAGCATGCGCAGATGAGCGCCAAGCTCGGCCGCGAGGTCTCCGCCGCCGAGGTGGTGATGACCGTGCTGCATGCCGGCGGCAAGTTCGACGACAACAGCTACAAGGTGTCCGGCGGTCTGCATGGCGTGGGCGTCAGCGTGGTCAACGCGCTGTCGGAGAAGCTGCTGCTGGACGTGTTCCAGGGCGGCTTCCATTACCAGCAGGAATTCAGCAACGGTGCGGCGGTGGCCCCGCTGGCGAAGCTGGGCGAGACCACCCAGCGCGGCACCACCGTGCGCTTCTGGCCGTCGGTGGTGGCCTTCCACAACAACGTGGAATACCACTACGACATCCTGGCCCGGCGTCTGCGCGAGCTGTCCTTCCTCAATTCCGGGGTCAAGATCGTGCTCGCCGACGAGCGCGGCGAGGGCCGCCGCGACGACTTCCACTACGAGGGCGGCATCCGCAGCTTCGTCGAGCACCTGGCGCAGCTGAAGACCCCCCTGCACCCGAACGTGATCTCGGTCACCGGCGAGCACAACGGCATCACTGTGGACGTGGCGCTGCAGTGGACCGACTCCTACCAGGAGACGATGTACTGCTTCACCAACAACATCCCGCAGAAGGACGGCGGTACCCACCTGGCCGGCTTCCGTGGCGCGCTGACCCGCGTGCTCAACACCTACATCGAGCAGAACGGCATCGCCAAGCAGGCCAAGATCAACCTGACCGGCGACGACATGCGCGAAGGCATGATCGCGGTGCTGTCGGTGAAGGTGCCGGATCCGAGCTTCTCCAGCCAGACCAAGGAAAAGCTGGTCAGCTCCGACGTGCGCCCGGCGGTGGAAAACGCCTTCGGCGCGCGCCTGGAGGAGTTCCTGCAGGAGAATCCCAACGAGGCCAAGGCCATCGCCGGCAAGATCGTCGATGCCGCCCGCGCCCGCGAGGCTGCGCGCAAGGCGCGTGACCTGACCCGTCGCAAGGGCGCACTGGACATCGCCGGCCTGCCCGGCAAGCTGGCCGACTGCCAGGAAAAGGACCCCGCGCTGTCGGAGCTGTTCATCGTCGAGGGTGACTCGGCAGGCGGTTCGGCCAAGCAGGGCCGCAACCGCAAGAACCAGGCGGTGCTGCCGCTGCGCGGCAAGATCCTCAACGTCGAGCGCGCGCGCTTCGACCGCATGCTGTCCTCCGACCAGGTCGGCACGCTGATCACCGCGCTGGGCACCGGCATCGGCCGCGACGAGTACAACCCGGACAAGCTGCGCTACCACCGCATCATCATCATGACCGACGCCGACGTCGACGGCGCGCACATCCGCACCCTGCTGCTGACTTTCTTCTACCGGCAGATGCCGGAGCTGATCGAGCGCGGCTACGTCTACATCGGCCTGCCGCCGCTGTACCGGCTCAAGCAGGGCAAGCAGGAGCTGTACCTGAAGGACGACAACGCGCTCAACGCCTACTTGGCCAGCAGTGCGGTCGAAGGCGCGGCGCTGGTCCCGGCCAGCAACGAGCCGCCGATCACCGGCGCGGCGCTGGAGAAGCTGCTGCTGCTGTTCGCCAGCGCCAACGAGGCGGTGGCGCGCAATGCGCACCGCTACGACCCGGCGCTGCTGAGCGCGCTGATCGACCTGCCGCCGCTGGACGTGGCCCAGCTCGAGGCCGAGGGCGAGGCGCATCCAAGCCTGGATGCGCTGCAGGCTGTGCTCAACCGCGGCAGCCTGGGTTCGGCGCGCTACAGCCTGCGCTTCCAGGCGTCCAACGCCCAGCGCCCGGCCACCCTGCTGGTGGAGCGCCGGCACATGGGTGAGGAGACCACCTACGTGGTGCCGATGGCGGTGTTCGAGAGCGGCGAATTGCGGCCGCTGCGCGAGATCGCGCGGGAGTTGCATGGGTTGGTGCGCGAGGGCGCGCAGATCGTGCGCGGCAACAAGAGCCAGGCCATCACCAGCTTCGCCCAGGCCTACGCCTGGCTGTTCGAAGAGGCCAAGAAGGGCCGCCAGATCCAGCGCTTCAAGGGCCTGGGCGAAATGAACGCCGAGCAGCTGTGGGAAACCACGGTGAACCCCGACACGCGCCGCCTGCTGCAGGTGCGCATCGAGGACGCGGTCGCCGCCGACCAGATCTTCAGCACCTTGATGGGCGACGTGGTCGAACCGCGCCGCGACTTCATCGAGGAGAACGCGCTGAAGGTCGCCAACCTCGACATCTGACCGCGGCGGTTCCCGCCCCTGGCCTGCGCCGGGGCGGGCGTCCCGCTGTGCCTTCCGCCTGCTTCCGCTCAGGATCGCGATGACCGCACCGCCGTTGCCCGCCACCCCGTTGCCGTTGCCTTCCGCGCCGCCGGCGCGCCCGCGCCGGCCGATCCTCGGTTTCTTCCTCGACGTGCTGCTGGCGGCGGTGGTGCTGCTGGCGGTGAGCGTGCTGTGCGGCCTGGTCTGGGGCGTGCTCCGCGGCTTCCAGCTGGCGATGGAGCTGAAGGCGCAGGGCGTCCCGGCAGAGCGGCTGGCATCCATGGTCGCGCAGCAGGTCGGCCAGCCCGGTGCGCTGGCGCAGCTGTTGATCGCCCTGGTCAGTACCCTGTCCGCGGCGCTGCTGCTGTACTTCCTGCGGCGGCCGGCCAACGCCGCCGAGCGTCGCGCCTCGTGGCAGGCCGCGCGCGTGCCGTCGACCTGGGGCTGGGTGCTGCTGGTCGCGGCCGGGGTGTTCTTCGGCAGCGCGGCCATCTCCGCGCTGGCGGCGCAGTTCGGTATCAAGCCGGTGCCGACCAACCTGCCGCTGATGCAGGAGGCGATGGCGCAGATGCCGCTGTTCCTGGTCGTGTTCGCGGTGGTGATCGCCCCGGCCTACGAGGAACTGCTGTTCCGCCGCGTGCTGTTCGGGCGACTGTGGGACGCGGGCCGGCCGCAGCTGGGCATGCTGCTGAGCGGCGCCGCCTTCGCCTTGGTGCATGAGGTGCCCGGGACCACCGGCAACAGCCTGGCCGCAACGGCGCAGCTGTGGCTGGTCTACGGCGGCATGGGCGCGGCGTTCGCTTGGCTGTACAAGCGCACCGGCACCTTGTGGGCGCCGATCGCCGCGCACGGACTCAACAACGCCCTCGCCGTCGCCGGCCTCTACTGGTTTGGCGCGACCTGAAGGTTTGTTTGACGAAATGTTAAGACGCGGCCCCCCACACTGCGACGCGTGTTAGGAGGGGGGACCGTATGAAGCAAGTGGTACTTGGCGCGTCGCTGGCGCTCCTGCTGGCAGCGTGCGCGACGACGACATCGCCAACCGGGCGTACCCAGGTCGTGGGCGGCATCTCGCAACAACAACTCGACCAGATGGGCGCGCAGGCGTTCGCCGAAGCCAAGGCCAAGGAACAGCTGGACACCGATCCCAAGCGCAACGCCTATGTGCGCTGCGTGGTCAACACGCTGGTCGCACAGTTGCCCGCGCAATGGCGCGGCACCGGCTGGGAGACCGCACTGTTCAACGACAAGGAACCCAACGCCTTCGCCCTGCCCGGCGGCAAGGTCGGAGTCAACAGCGGCATCTTCAGCGTGGCCAAGAACCAGGACCAGCTCGCCGCCGTGCTCGGTCACGAGATCGGCCACGTCATCTCGCGTCACCACGAGGAACGCATCACCCGCCAGCTCGGCGCGCAGGCGGGACTGAGCGTGATCGGGGCGCTGGCCGGCGCGCGCTACGGCCAGGGCGCGGCCGATACCGTCGGCCAGGTCGGCGGCATGACTGCACAGACGCTGTTCCTGCTCCCCGGCTCGCGCCAGCAGGAAACCGAGGCGGACATCGTCGGCCAGCGCCTGATGGCGCAGGCCGGGTTCGACCCGGCACAAGCGGTGGATCTGTGGAAGAACATGATGGCCGCCGGCGGCGATCGTCCGCCGCAATGGCTCTCCACCCACCCCGATCCAAGCGCCCGCATCGGCGAGCTGCAGCGCGACGTCGCCGCGCTCGAGCCGGTGTATGCGCAGGCGCGCAGTGCCGGTAGGACGCCCAAGTGCGGCTGAGTCGGCTGTCCTCCCCGCGCGTGTCACAGAAAACGCATCCAAAAACGTTTTCACGGCGTACAGGTTTCTGATAGGTTTGCTGGCTCGGCCGAGGAATGGCCGCTCCGTCTTCCGTGCCGCTCCGGGCGGTTTCCACCGAGGTGACCCATGAAATTCCGCATCCGCAAGCAAGCGTTGTTGTCCCTGGTGATCGCCGCCGCCCTCGGTGGCGCGGTGGTGACCGATGCCGCGGCGCAGAGCGATCGCACCGACCACCGCTCCTCGCGCAATGCGAAGAACGAAAAGGCCGCAGTGCTGTTCCCCAATGCCGAGCGCAAGGAACCGACTGGCAAGCCGTCGTCCAAGCTCGGCAGCAAGCTGCAGAAGCTGATCGATACCTACAACAAGGGCGAGGACTACGCGTCGGTGCGCGCCCAGGCCGATGAGATCCTGGCCAACAGCGGCGCCAACGAGTACGACAAGTCGGTCGCTGCGCAGTTGGCCGCGCAGGCCGCCTACAACCTCGACGACAGCAAGGCCGCCCAGGCCTACCTGAAGCAGGCGATCCAGTTCAACGGCCTGGACAACAACGGCCACTACCAGTCGATGCTGATGCTGGCGCAGCTGCAGCTGCAGGACGAGCAGACCGCCGAAGGCCTGGCCACGCTGGACAAGTTCCTCGCCGAAACCAAGTCGACCCGCCCGGAAGACCTGATCCTCAAGGGCCAGGCCCTGTACCAGGCGCAGCGCTACCAGGAAGCGATTCCGGCGCTGAAGCAGGCGATCGCCGCCTCGCCGGAGCCGAAGGACAGCTGGAACCAGCTGCTGATGGCGTCCTACGCCGAAGCCGGCCAGACCGGCGAGGCGGTCAAGGCCGCCGAGGCGCTGGCCGCCAAGTCGCCCAACGACAAGAAGGCCCAGCTCAATCTGGCCAGCATGTACATGCAGGCCGACCAGATGGACAAGGCCGCGGCGGTGATGGACAAGCTGCGTGCCGCCGGTCAGCTGACCGACGAGAAGGAATACAAGCAGCTGTACTCGATCTACGCCAACACCGATGGCCACGAGAAGGACGTCATCGCGGTCATCAACGAAGGCATGCAGAAGGGCATCCTGAAGCCGGACTACCAGACCTACCTGGCCCTGGCGCAGTCGTACTACTACACCGACCAGCTGCCGCAGGCGATCGAGAACTGGCAGAAGGCCGCGCCGCTGTCCAAGGACGGCGAAACCTATCTGAACCTGGCCAAGGTGCTGCATTCGGAAGGCCGCGTTGCCGAAGCCAAGCAGGCCGCGCAGCAGGCACTGGCCAAGGGCGTCAAAAAGCCGGAAGACGCCAAGAAGATCATCAACCTGAAGTAGCACGCAAAAAAAGCCCCCGACGACCAGTGCTGAAAGTAGTGCAGGTAACAGGGATTGGTATAAGCTTGGAGGTTCCTGCGGTGTCATCCCCGCGTGAACTTGGATTCCGCTCCACGGCGGAATCCGCCCCCCTTTAATCGAGTCATTGGCGCATGACGGAACAACTGGTCATCCATCGGCATTACGACAAAGATGACGCCTCCGGCCTCAGCTGGCCGCGCATCATCGGTATTGCCTTCGTAATCGCGCTGCACCTTGCAGCGCTGATGTTGCTGCTGATTCCGGCTGTTGCGCCCAAGGCGATGGCGGAGAAGGAACGCAACATCATGGTCACCCTGGTGG
>NZ_LFME01000030.1 GCF_001043115.1 Xanthomonas sp. NCPPB 1128
ATTGGGGATTGGGGATTGGGGAACAGCGTGCACGCCGGGGATGCCGGCCATGCGCTTCGCCCGCTTTTCGTAGGAGCGGCTTCAGCCGCGACGCTTTCGGTAAGGCGTCGCGGCTGAAGCCGCTCCTACGAAAAACCAACGCCAGCCCCGCGTGGAATCCCCAATCCCGAATCCCCGCCTTATTGGCGCCGCACGCTCTGCACCGCATGCAGGCGCCGCAACCGGCGCATCACCTCGGCCAGGTGGTTGCGGTCGCGCACCTGGATGTTGAAGCGCAGCACCGCGGCGTTGAAGTCGCGGTCCAGGTAGTCGACGCGCTCGATGTTGGACTGGCTCTGCGCGATCGCCGCTGCCAGCTGCGCGAGCACGCCGGTACGGTTCTCCACGTCCACCACCAGCGCGGTGTCGTAGTCGCCGATGACGCTGCTGTCCCAACCGATCGGCACCCAGCGCTCGGGCGACTTGCGCAGTTCGGCCAGGTTCGGGCAGTCCAGGCGATGCACCACGATGCCCTTGCCGGCGGTGTGGTAGCCCATGATCTCGTCGCCGGGAATCGGCTGGCAGCAATTGGCGAAGCTGACCACGCCGCGCTCGGTGCCGTTGATCAGGATCTTTTCCTGCGAATGCTTGGAGTGGCCGCCGCCGCGTAGTTCCGCATAGGCCATCAGTGCCTGCGCGGCCTGGTTGGGCATCCAATTGCCCAGCGCCACGTCGGCCAGCAGCGCCTCCAGGCGCGGATAACGGTGCTCGCTGAGGAACGAATCCAGGCGCCCCTTGGGCAACCGCTCCAGCGAACTGTCCATCGCCTCCAGCGCGCGATCGAGCATGCGATGGCCGAGCTGCACCGCGTCCTCGTGTTCGAGCTGCTTGAGCTGGTGGCGGATCGCGGTGCGCGCCTTGCTGCTGACCACGAACTCCAGCCACTGCGGCTTGGGCGTGGCCGAGCGCGCGGTGATCACCTCCACCGTCTGTCCGCTGACCAGCTTGGTGCGCAGCGGCACCAGCTTCTTGTCCACGCGCGAGGCCACCGCGCGGTTGCCGACGTCGGTGTGCACCGCATAGGCGAAGTCCAGCGCGGTGGAGTTGCGCGGCAGCGCCAGGATCTTGCCCTTGGGCGTGAACAGGTAGACCTCGTCCGGGAACAGGTCGACCTTGACGTTGTCCAGGAACTCCAGCGACGAGCCGGCGGCGCGCTGCGATTCGATCAGCTCGACGATCCACGCATGCGCGCGGCTCTGCGCGCTGTTGGGCGAATCGCCGCCGAACTTGTAGGTCCAGTGCGCGGCGACGCCGCGTTCGGCGATCAGGTCCATCTCCTCGGTGCGGATCTGCACTTCGATCGGCGAACCGTAGGGACCGAACAGCACCGTGTGCAGCGACTGGTAGCCGTTGGCCTTGGGAATGGCGATGAAGTCGCGGAAGCGCGCATCCAGCGGCTTGAAGGTGGCATGCACCGCGCCGAGGGCGTGGTAGCAGTCGGGCACCCCGCGTACCACCAGGCGGAAGCCGAACACGTCCATCACCTGGTCGAAGGATTTGTTCTCGTCGCGCATCTTGTTGTAGATGCTCCACGGCGTCTTGATCCGGCTCACCAGCCGGTGCTCCAGCCCCTCCTTGGCCAGGCGCTGCGACAACTGCACTTCCACCTGCGCCATCGACTCGCGGCGCACCACCGGCTGGCTGCGGATGTGCTTTTCGATGATCGCGTGGCGCCACGGATGCAGCGCGCGGAAGCCGAGGTTCTGCAGCTCGGACTTCATCAGGCTCATGCCCAGGCGCTGGGCGATCGGCGCGTAGATCTCCAGGGTCTCGCGGGCGATGCGGCTGCGCGCCTCGGCGCTCTGCGCGCCCAGCGTGCGCATGTTGTGCAGGCGATCGGCGAGCTTGATCATGATCACGCGCAGGTCGCGCGACATCGCCAGCAGCATCTTGCGGAAGCTCTCGGCGGCCGCTTCCTGGCGATCACGGAACTTGAGCTTGTCCAGCTTGGTGACGCCGTCGACCAGCTCCGCCACCGCCTCGCCGAACTCCGCGGCCAGTTCGGCACGGGTCAGCGGGGTGTCCTCGATGGTGTCGTGCAGGATCGCTGCGATCAGCGCTTCCACGTCCAGGCCGAGCTCGGCCAGCACGCCGGCCACCGCCACCGGATGGGTGATGTAGGGCTCGCCGGACTTGCGGGTCTGCCCCGCGTGCGCGGCCGCGCCGACCTCCCAGGCGCGGCGCAGCAGCGGGATCTGCTCGGCGGGCAGATAGCTGGCGCTGCGTTCGAGTTGCAGGACGTAGTCGGGGACCGCCTCGTCGGCCGACGACGGCGCGGCGTGGGCGACCTGGGCAGAAGGGCCTGGGTTCATGCGGAAAGACTATGCCAGCGGCGCGTGGACGGCAAACCCGCAAAACGAAACAGCCCGCGGATGCGGGCTGTTCGCAGGACGATCGCGACGCGAGGACGCGATCAGTCGTCGTTCTTGGACATGTCCTCGTCGGCGACGACTTCGGCCGCGGCCCATTCCAGGGCCTCGCGCTCGGCGCGTTCGCGCTCGGCCTTCTCGACCTCGTCGATCAACGCGTTGTCGATCTTGCGCGCGGCGATCTCGCGCAGCGCCAGCACGGTCGGCTTGTCAGCCGATTCGGTGTTGTCGAGGGTGGCCTGCACGCCGTTGGCGAGCTGGCGGGCGCGCTTGGACGCCATCATGACCAGTTCGAAACGGTTGTTAACGACTTCCAGGCAATCTTCTACGGTGATGCGGGCCATGCGGGCTCCCGGCGGGCCGGCGACGGCCACGCGTTCGAATGAGGGAAAGGGCGGGGATTGTAGGGCGGCAACCGCCCGAGAGCAACCCCACCCCATTCAGTTCCCTTTGGAATCAGCCAGTTGGCTGTTCCTGCAGGAGGGTGTCGATCAGCCCGGCGTGGCGCTGCTGCTGCGGCAGCCGGCGCAGGCGGCTGGCGACGAAGATCGCGCACATCTCGTCCACCGCGGTGTCGAAATGCTCATTGACGATCACGTAGTCGAAGTCGGCGTAGTGCGACATTTCCTCGCGCGCAGCGGCCAGCCGCTGCGCGATCACCGCCTCGCTGTCCTGGCCGCGCTTGCGCATGCGCTGCTCCAGCGCCTCGCGCGAGGGCGGCAGGATGAACACGCTGACCGCGTCCGGCACCTTGGCCCGCACCTGGCGCGCGCCCTGCCAGTCGATTTCCAGCAGCACGTCGAGGCCGGCGGCCAGTTGCGGCTCCACCGACTGCCGCGCCGTGCCCTTCCAGTCGCCGTGGACGCGGGCGTACTCGAAGAAGTCGCCGGCATCGATCATCCGCTGGAACTCGTCGGCGGAGACGAAATGGTAGTGCTCGGCATGGCGTTCGCCCGGGCGCGGCGCGCGCGAGGTGAACGAGATCGACAGCGCGATCTGCGGGTCGCGCGCCAGGGTGGCGTTGACGATGCTGCTCTTGCCGGCGCCAGAGGGGGCCGCCACGATGTAGAGAGTGCCGCGCATAGGATCAGGGATTCGGAATTGGGGAGTCGGGACTCGCGAACGGAGCCGCGGGCCGATACCCACGGGGTCGATATGCTACCCGGTATGGACGTGACCCGCCCGGCGCCCGGGTCCGCCGCGCCAATCCCCACTCTCGAATCCCGCCATCCCGGCTACTCCAGGTTCTGCACCTGCTCGCGGATCTGGTCGATCAGCACCTTCAGTTCCACTGCGGCGTTGGAGGTGCGGCTGTCCACCGACTTCGAGCCCAGGGTGTTGGCCTCGCGGTTGAATTCCTGCAGCAGGAAGTCCAGGCGCCGGCCCGCCGGTTCCGGCTGGCGCAGCACCCGCCGCAATTCCTTGATGTGGCTGCCGAGCCGGTCCAGTTCCTCGTCCACGTCCAGCTTCTGCAGCCACAGCACCAGTTCCTGCTCGGCACGGCCGGGGTCGACCGGATGCGGCAGATCGGCCAGGCGCGCCGCCAGCTTGGTACGCTGGCCGTCGCGGATGGCCGGGATCAGCGTGCGCACCTCGCCGGCGATGCGTTCCACCGCATCGACCCGCTCGACGATGGCCGCGGCCAGTTTGCCGCCCTCGCGCTCGCGCGCGGCGACGAACTCGGCCAGCACCTCGTCCAGCAGTTCCAGCGCCTGCGCCTGCAGCGCCGCCGGATCGGCGCTCTGCCCCTGCAGCACGCCGGGCATCTGCAGCAGGTCGACGAACTGCACCTGCATCTGCGGGAAACGCACACCCAGTCGCTGCGCGAGCACGCCCAGCTGTTCGACCAGGGCCTCGTTCACCGCCAGGGTCTGCGCCGCCTCCGGCGCGCGCAGGCGCAGCATCAGGTCGAGCTTGCCGCGGCTGATGCGCGCGGCCACGCGTTCGCGCAGTTGCGGCTCCAGCGCGCGCAGCTCTTCCGGCAGGCGCACGCCCACTTCCAGGAAACGGTGGTTGACCGAGCGCAGCTCGCACCCCAGCGTGCCCCAGGGAGTGATGCGCTCGGCGCCGGCGTAGGCGGTCATGCTGCGGATCATGCGGTGTTCCAGTGCGGGCAAGGGGCGGATGTTAACCTAGCGCCCTTTCCTGCCTTGCCGAACGCGGTCACATGCCGCGCACGGCCCTGTCCTTTCCGGAACCCTGCATGTCCTTTTCCCGTCCCAGCGGCCGCACGGCCGATCAGTTGCGCCCGGTCCGCATCGAACGCGCCTTCACCCGCCATGCCGAAGGTTCGGTCCTGGTCAGCTTCGGCGACACCCGCGTGCTGTGCAACGCCAGCGTCGAGAACCGCGTGCCGGGCTTCCTGCGCGGCAAGGGGGAAGGCTGGGTGACTGCCGAATACGGCATGCTGCCACGTGCCACCCATTCGCGCTCCGATCGCGAGGCCGCGCGCGGCAAGCAGGGCGGACGCACCCTGGAGATCCAGCGCCTGATCGGCCGCGCGCTGCGCGCGTGCGTGGACCGCACCGCGCTGGGCGAACGCACCATCACCCTGGACTGCGACGTGCTGCAGGCCGACGGCGGCACCCGCACCGCCGCCATCACCGGCGCCTACGTGGCGCTGGTGGATGCGGTGAACTGGCTGCAGAAGCGCGGCGACCTGAAGAAGCCGGTGGTGCTGGGCGCGGTCGCGGCGGTCTCGGTGGGCGTGTATCGCGGCACCCCGGTGCTGGACCTGGACTACGCCGAGGACAGCGACTGCGATACCGACATGAACGTGGTGATGAACGACGGTGGCGGCTTCATCGAGCTGCAGGGCACCGCCGAGGGCCACGCCTTCCGCCGCGACGAACTGGACGCACTGCTCGGCCTTGCCGAGCGCGGCATCGGCGAGTTGCTGGCGGCGCAGCGCGCGGCCCTGGCGCAATGAAGCAGCGCCTGGCCCTGGTCACCCTGGTGGTGGCCGACTACGACGAGGCCATCGCCTGGTACACCGGCAAGCTGGGCTTCCAGGTGCTGGAGGACGTGGACCAGGGCCACAAGCGCTGGGTCGTGGTCGGGCCTGGCGATGCGCGCGGCGCGGCGTTACTGCTGGCGCGCGCCAGCGACGACGCCCAGCGCAGCCGCATCGGCGACCAGACCGGCGGTCGGGTCGGCTTCTTCCTGCACACCGACGACTTCCAGCGCGACCACGCGGCGATGCTGGCCGCCGGCGTGGAGTTCCTGGAAGCCCCGCGTCACGAACCTTACGCCACGGTCGCGGTGTTCCGCGATCTGTACGGCAACACCTGGGATCTCCTGGAGCCCACCGCATGAAACTGGTCCTGGCCAGCAGCAACGCCGGCAAGCTCGAAGAACTGCACGCCCTGCTCGACGACGTCGGCGTCGAGCTGATCGCGCAATCCACGCTCGGCGTCAGCGATGCCGACGAAACCGGCCTGACCTTCGTCGAGAACGCGCTGCTCAAGGCGCGCCACGCCGCCCGCGTCACCGGCCTTCCCGCGCTGGCCGACGACTCCGGCATCTGCGTGGACGCGCTGCACGGCGCGCCGGGGTTGTACTCGGCACGCTACGCCGGCGAACACGGCAATGCGCAGGCCAACATCGACAAGCTGCTGGATGCGCTGCGCGATGTGCCCGACGCGCAGCGCGGCGCGCACTTCTACTGCGTGCTGGTGCTGCTGCGGCATGCCGAGGATCCGCAACCGCTGCTGGTGGAGGGCCGCTGGCGCGGCCGCATCGCGCATGCGCGTGCCGGCAGCGGCGGGCATGGTTACGACCCGGTGTTCCTGGACCCGGACCACGGCCAGACCGCGGCGGAGATGCCGCTGGCGCTGAAGAACCGCATCAGCCATCGCGCCCTCGCCCTGCAGCAGCTCAAGCAGCGCCTGGCGGACCATCTTGCGGCGCATCCCGCCGCGTGACCGCGCCACGCGCAGGCACCGTGCCAGTCCAGGCACCGCTGCGCGCGCAGACTGCCCTGCGCCGCTGCGCCAAGCCCTGACCCCGCCAGCGCCCGCACCGCCCGCATCTCCGTTTCCAGATTCCCACCCGCCATGCCGCACGCCCACGACCATTGCCAGCATCCGCCCGGCACCGCCTGTCCGGACCCGTCCGCGCACGCCGACGGCGCGTCGCTGGTACCGCCACCGCTGTCGCTCTACGTGCATCTGCCGTGGTGCGTGCGCAAATGCCCGTATTGCGATTTCAACTCGCACGCGGCCAAGGGCGCGCTGCCCTTCGACGCCTACGTGGATGCGTTGATCCGCGACCTGGACCAGGACCTGCCGCTGGTCTGGGGCCGGGTGGTCAACAGCGTGTTCTTCGGCGGCGGCACGCCCAGCCTGTTTCCGCCCGAGGCGATCGACCGCTTCCTGCAGGCGGCCAGCGCCCGGCTGCGCTTCGCGCCGGGCCTGGAAATCACCCTGGAGACCAATCCCGGCACCGCCGAGCACGGCCGCTTCGACCGCTACCTGGCGGCCGGGGTGAATCGCCTGAGCTTCGGCATCCAGAGCTTCGACGATGCGGCGTTGCAGCGGCTGGGCCGCATCCACGACGGCGCCGAGGCCGAGCGTGCGGTGAAGCTGGCGCAGGACGCCGGCTACACCAACTTCAACCTGGACTTGATGTACGCACTGCCGCAGCAGACCCTGGCCGAGGCCGCGCGCGACATCGTGCGGGCACTGGCGCTGCAGCCGACCCACATGAGCCATTACCAGCTCACCCTGGAACCGAACACCGTATTCGCCGCGCGGCCGCCGCAGGGCATTCCCGAGGATGACGACGCCTGGGACATGCAGGAGCGCTGCCAGGCGCTGCTGGCCGAGGCCGGCTACGCGCAGTACGAGGTCAGCGCCTATGCGCGCGCCGGCTACCGCTGCGCGCACAACCTCAACTACTGGACCTTCGGCGACTATCTCGGCATCGGCGCCGGCGCCCACGGCAAGATCAGCTCCGGCGCCGAGCAGAACATCCTGCGGCGCTGGAAGCACAAGCACCCGCAGGCGTTCCTGGACACGGCGGGGACGCCGGCGGCGATCGGCGGCGACGAATGGATCGCGCCGGAGCGGCGCCCGTTCGAGTACATGCTCAATGCGCTGCGCCTCAACGACGGCTTCGCGCTGCGCGACTTCAGCGCCCGCACCGGCCTGCCGCTGCAGGCGATCGCCCCTGCCCTGGACGCCGCGCAGGCCCGCGACTGGCTGCGGGTGGACGCCGGCCACGCCGTGCCGACCGAGCTGGGGCGGCGTTTCACCAATGACGTGGTCGCCCTGTTCCTTGCCTAGGGCGCGCCCTGGCGACGCCGCACGCCTTGGTTGCGGCGGCGGTTCGTGCTACATACCGCGCAGAAAAGTATAACGGCGATCACAGGATGCCCCTGTCTGCGACCATGTCGGCCCCACCGGCGACGCTTGCCAGCGCCGCCCTGCCGGCGCGCGTGCGCGATCTCCTGCTGGCCCTGAACGACCTGCTGTGGCAGGCCCTGGAGGCGCCCTTGCAGGCGACCCTGGACGACCTGGAGCAGACCCTGTTCGAGCAGGCCCAGCGTGCCCGCAACGGCCAGGTGCAGCAGGACATCTACCAGGAAGCGCAGCGCTTGCGTGCGCAGCGCGCGCGCTTCGCGCCGTTCTATCAGGCGCACCTGGAGGCCGAGTTGGCCGGCATCCGCAGCCCGGCAGCGGCCGCCGCCGCGCCGCGCGCGGCCAGAGCCGGTGCCGCCGCGCAGATGCTGACCCTGGTCGCCGACGTGGATATCGACCGCGACATCGTGCTGCACGAAATCGCCCGCCGCGAAGCCACCCGCTGCAATATCCCGCTGCAACTGCTCGGCCAGCGCTTCGGCGTGCTGGCGGCGCGGCCGGCCTTCGAGATCGAGCAGTTGCCGCTGGGGCCGCACACGCTGTGCCGGCTGCTGCGCGATGCCGGCGAAATACTGGGCCTGGGCCTGGACACGCAACTGGCGCTGTACCGCGCCTTCGAACGCCAGGCGCTGTCGCGCTACGGCGAGATCGTGGAACGGGCCAACGTCATGCTCACCCACGCCGGGGTGCTGCCGGGCCTGATCTACCTGCCCTACGTGGCGCGCAGCACCAGCGTGGAACCGGGCGCGCGCCGCGTCGCGCGCATGCCCGCAGGAGCCGATCCAGCCGCTGCCGCAAACGGGCCCAGGGATCACGGCACCGCCCCCGGCCAGGCCATGCCCGCGATGGGCAGCGCGTCGGCGCCGGCCGCCGCGCCGCCGCTACCGCCATTGGGTGCGGCGGCGGCGGCCGCTGCCGAGCCAGCCGCCAGCGGCCCGGATCTGGCCACGCTGCGCCAGTTGCTCACGGCCGCGCGCGCGCATGCCACACCCGCCGCCACGACCGCCGGTACCGCCACGCTCCCGCCGCTGCCGGCGAACGCCGGCACGGCCCCAGTCCCGACCGCCAGCCTGCTGGAGGCCCTGGGCGAACTGCAGGCGCAGCCGCCGGCGCACAGCACGCTCGGCGGGTTGCGCGGACGCCGCCACATGCGCGACGTGCAGACCGCCCTGCTGCAGGCGCTGCGCGCCACCCATGGTGCGCAGGCGACGCTGGCAGCGCAGCAGGCCGACACCTTCGACCTGCTCGGCCTGCTGGACGGCGAGATCGAACGCGAGGTGCGTCCCGATGCGCCCGCCGCAGCGCTGCTGGAACGCCTGCAGGTGCCGCTGGTGCGCGCCGCGCTGCAGGATCCGGCGTTCTTCGCGCGCAGCAGACACCCGGCGCGGGAACTGCTCAACGCCGTCGCCGAATCGGGCGCGACCTGGCTGGGCGAAGAGGACAGCGATCCGACGCTGCTGCTCAAGCTCAACCAGGCCGTGGACCGCGTGGTCGAGGAATACGAAGGCGACGAGGTCGTCTTCGAACAGGCTCACCAGGATATCCAGGCGCAGCAGCGCAGCCTGGCGCACAAGGCCGAGATCGCCGAGCGCCGGCATGTCGAGGCCGCCCGCGGCAAGGAACGGCTGGAACTGGCCAAGCAGACCGCGAACGCCACCCTGGAGGCGCTGTGCAGCGCCCGGCAACCGCCCGGCTTCGTGCAGACCCTGCTGCAGCAGGCCTGGTCCGACGTGCTGGTGCTGACCCTGCTGCGCCAGGGCGAGGACTCGGAGACCTGGCGCGAGCGCATCGCCCTGGCCGAGCGCATCGCCGAAGTCACCTGCCGCAACGAGGGCGCCTCCGATGCCGCCCTGGCCGAGCGCGTGTGCCAGGCGCTGCTGCAGGTGGGCTACCACCAGCAGGAAGCCGAGGCCATCGCCCGCCGCCTGTCCACGCCCGGCGGCACCGACGCCACCACCTCGCGCACCGAACTCAGCGTACGGCTGAAGGCGCGCAGCCGGCTCGGCGACCAGGGCGAAGACGGCGAACGGCCATCGCTGCCACCGCGCAACGATGCCGAACAGGCCGCCTATGCGCGGCTGCGCACGCTGCCGTTCGGCACCTGGTTCGAATTCGTCGTCAATCAGCAGGGCGACCTGAAACGGCAGCGCCTGTCCTGGTACAGCCCGATCACCGATCGCGCGCTGTTCGTCAACCAGCGCGGACAGAAGGCCGCAGAACACACCCTCGACGGGCTGTCGCGGCTGCTGGCGCAGGGCCAGGCCCGTATCGTCAGCGAAGACCGCGCCCGCCTGATCGACCGCGCCTGGCAGGCCGCGGTCCGCGCGCTGCGCACCCTGGCCGGGGCGCCTGCGGCCGACGACGCGATGGAGGGCGCATGAGCGTCGACGCCCGCCGTTCGCCGCGCCGCCAGGTCCCGGAGATGGTGCCGGTGCTGGACCTGATGGAAGACGCCGTGGTCGGCCGCCTCGGCAACGTCTCCGAACAGGGCATGCTGCTGCTGGCCTCGGCGCCGCTGCACGAAGACGCGCTGTACCAGTTGCGCTTCGCGATGCCGCACGCCGACCGCGAGGTGCAGATCGACGTCGGCGCACACCTGTTGTGGAGCGAACCCTCGCACGCACCGGGCCAATCCTGGGCCGGCTTTCGCTTCCTGACCATTTCCCCTGCGCATCGCGAGCTGCTGCGGCAGTGGATCAACGCCGCCAGCGGCGGCTAGCGCTGCCAATCCCGCAGGAGCGGCTTCAGGGCCTCTCGAAGGAACACGTCGTGGCCCTCGTAGGAGCGGCGTCAGCCGCGACGGGCGTTACCGAGAGTGCCCGTCGCGGCTGACGCCGCTCCTACGGCAGCGATCAACATCCGGCGCGCGCCCCGACCAAGAAGAAGGCCCTGAGGGATTACAAAGGCTGCCGTGACACCGCGTGCCCTGCGCACCACGTCCGCACGCCCACACCGTTTCCGGCACACTTGGCGCCCCCGTTTCCGCATCGCCGAACGAGCCACTGCCATGTCCCAGCACGACCCGAGCGCCCTGTATGCCGACCACCTGCGCACGCTGACGCAACGCGCCGACGAGGCGCTGGCGCGCGGCGGCTTCGACCACCTGGTGGTGCCGAGCGGCGGTCTGCACTACCAGGTGTTCGACGACCGCGACTACCCGTTCGCGGTCAACCCGCAGTTCAAGGCCTGGCTGCCGCTGACCCGGGTGCCGAACAGCTGGCTGGTGTACACGCCCGGGCGCCGGCCGCAGGTGATCTTCCACCAACCGCGCGACTACTGGCACGTGGTGCCGGACGCGCCCAGCGGCTGGTGGGCGGAGCACTGCGACATCCACCTGATCCGCACCCCGGACGAGGCACTGGCGCTGCTGCCGGATGCGGCGCGCAGCGCGATCCTGGGCGAGCCGCAGAGCGCGCTGGGCGCCTACGTGCCGAATAATCCGGAAAGCGTGCTGCAGTATCTGGAGTACTACCGCGCCTACAAGACGCCCTACGAGCTGGCGCTGATGCGCCAGGCGCAGCACTCGGCAGTGCGCGGCCATCGCGCCGCCGAGGCCGCGTTCCGCGACGGCCGCAGCGAGTTCGAGATCCACATGGCCTACTGCGCGGCAGTCGGGCAGGACGCGAACGAACTGCCGTACGGCAACATCGTGGCATTGAACGAACACGGCGCCGTGCTGCACTACACCGAACTGCAGCGGCAGGCGCCGACGCCGCTGCGCAGCTTCCTGATCGACGCCGGCGCCTCCGCGCACGGCTACGCCAGCGACATCACCCGCACCTACGCCGCCGATCCCAGCAGCGAATTCCAGGCCCTGATCGACGCGGTGGACGCCGCGCAGCAGCGCATGGGTCAACAGGTACGCGCCGGCGTCGACTACCGGCAATTGCACCTGGATGCGCACCTGGCGCTGATGGGCGTACTGAAGGACGCCGGCGTGCTCACCGTGTCGCCGGAAACCGCGGTCGCCACCGGCGTCAGCGCCGCGTTCTTCCCGCACGGCCTGGGCCACCCGATCGGCCTGCAGGTGCACGACGTCGCCGGCTTCGCCGCCAGCGACCGCGGCGGCCGCATCGAACGCCCCGACGGCCACCCCTACCTGCGCATGACCCGCACCCTGGAACCGGGCATGGTGGTGACGATCGAGCCCGGCCTGTACTTCATCGACATGCTGCTAGACGACCTCAAGCAGGCCGGCCATGGCGGCAGCGTCGACTGGGCGCGGGTGGAACAGTTCAAGCCCTACGGCGGCATCCGCATCGAGGACGAAGTGGTGTGCACCGAGGACGCCCCCGAGAACCTGACGCGGCCGGTGTTTGCGGCGGCGGCCTGAGCCGCCGCTATGGTCACTTGCCGGTCAGCGCATAGGGGCCGCGATTGAAGCTCATCGGGATCAGGTCGTAGCGGCGTTGACCGGCTGCCGCAGGATACGGCGCGGTCTTGAAATCGCGTGCGAGCGCTTCGAGGCCACGTGCCGCGTTCGGCGAGGGCAGCGCCTCCAGCACCAGCGCGGACTCGGGGCGTCCACCCTGCGGATCGCCGCGCATCAGGAACAGGCTCAACGCCGGCGTGACCGGCAGGTCCATCGGGCTGTCCAGCACGGTCTTGCGCCGTTGATTCTCGGCACGCGCAGTCAGCCCGCCAGCATCGTCGCCATCCTGCGCCTGCAGCGCATCGAGCTGCGCGAACAGCATCCGGTCCAGTGTCCGGCCCCATTGCACACGGAACGCATTGAACCAGGCCAGGCCGATCGCGTCGCGGTTGCCGCCCGGCATCGCCGCATAGCAGCGCTCCACGCTGACTGGGCCGCACGTGCCGGCCCTCGATCTCCCGCGCCCGCTCCGTGAACTCGCGGTCCATCGCCACCCAGCCCTGCGCCCATTGCAGCGCCGGCTTGGCATTGCCGGCGGACAGTTCCAGCTCGGCCAGCGAGGCCAACGCCAGCAGTGGGCAGCGCGGCATGCCCAGGCAGCGCTCCAGCCAGTAGCGGGCCGTGTCCAGGTCGCGCGGCACCAGATGCGCAGGATGCGCCTCGCCATTGCGATAGAGCACGCCCAGTACGTAGGCCGAGGCGCCGTCACCTTTGCCTGCCAGCGTGACCACCTGCGCCAGCATCTGCGCGCGCGCCTCCGGCGCCGAGCGCAGCGACAGCAAGGTCTGCAGATCATCCAGCGCCAGTGTCGGCACCGCGGCCGGTGCGGGAGCTGGCGTTGCCGCCGCTGCAGGAACCGGCGGCGCATCGGTGGGCACCGCGGCAGGTGCCACCTGCTGCGCACCCGCCTGCACCGCGACGGCCAGGCACAGTCCTGCCGCCAGCAGGCATCGCATCCACATCTTCATGAATCCCCCTTTTTCAGCCGGTCACTGTGCGCAACCGGCCACGCGCAAGCAAGGGGTGGCGTCAGTATCGCGGCGGCCTGATGGCCACCGTCGGGATTGGGGATTCGCAACAGCAAAAGCGCCGGGTCCGCTAGCTGACCTTTCCGCGCGCGGGCAGCGCTTTCCGATTCCCGTTTCCCTATTCCCCATTCCCAGCCATAAAACCCTCGATCTCCTCTGCGCTGCGCGCCAGCGCATCGGTGAGCACGCGGTGGCCGTCGTCGGTGATCAGCACGTCGTCCTCGGTGCGGATGCCGATGCCGCGCCACTTCGGGTCCACGTCCTTGTCGTCCGGCGACACGTACAGGCCGGGTTCGATGGTGAACACCATGCCCGGCTCGAGCAGGCGCGAGTCGCCGGCCAGCCGGTAGTCGCCGACGTCGTGCACGTCCAGGCCCAGCCAGTGCCCGGTCTTGTGCCGGTAGAAGCGTCGGTAGTCGCCGCTGGCCAGGTTCTGCTCCAGGCTGCCCTTGAGCAGGCCCAGCCGCAGCAGGCCTTCGGTCAGGGTCCGTACCGCGGCCAGGTGCCCGGCCTCGTAGGCCACGCCCGGGCGCGCCTGCGCCAGCGCCGCGGCGTGAGCGGCGCCGACCAGGTCATGCAGCGCGCGCTGTTCGGCGCTGAAGCGGCCGTTGGCCGGGAACGTGCGGGTGATGTCGGCGGCATAGCCGCGGTACTCGGCGCCGGCATCGACCAGCACCAGCTCGCCATCGCGCAGGCGCGCGGCATTGGCGCGGTAATGCAGCACGCAGGCGTTGTGGCCGCTGCCGACGATGCTGCCGTAGGCCGGCCAGGCGTCGCCGGCGCGGAATTCGCGCTCGATCTCGGCCTGCAGTTGGTACTCGTGCACGCCCGGCCGCGCCAGCCGCATCGCCGCGCGGTGCCCGGCCACGCTCAGGTCGGCGGCCACCTGCATCAGCGCGATCTCGTCGCGCGACTTGAACAGGCGCTGTTCGTGCAGCAGATGGCCCAGTTCCAGGAACTCGTGCGGCGGCTGCGCGCCGTGCCGCACCTGCTCGCGCACGCGCTTGACCCAGCCGATCAGTTTCAGGTCGAAATCGACGTCGCGGCCGAAGTGGTAGTACACCCGCGAGCGGCCTTCCAGCAGCCCGGGCAGGATCTCGTCGAGGTCGTCGATCGGATAGGCATCGTCCATGCCGTAGCGCTCGACCGCGCCTTCCTGGCCCGCCCGCGGGCCATCCCAGGCTTCGCGTTCGGGGTCGCGTTCGCGGCAGAACAGCAGCGCCTCGCCGTGGCGGCGCCCGGGCACCAGCACCAGCACCGCGTCCGGCTCGGGAAAGCCGCACAGGTACCAGAAGTCCGAATCCTGCCGGTACGGGTAATGCGTGTCGTGGCTGCGCACCCGCTCCGGCGCGCTCGGCAGCACCAGGATGGCCTGCTCGCCGGCCATGTCCATCAGTTGCCGGCGCCGGCGCGCGTACTCGCCGGCGGAAATCCCGGTGAGCCGCTTCATCAGTTCAGGCGCTGCCGGTGGCGTGGACCGAGCACGCAGTCGCTGTGCAGCAGCAGCACCGCCACGCGCACGAACTCCTCGATCTCGGCCAGCGCGTCCTCGTCCTCGTCGCCGCTGTCGAAATCGTCGGCGCTGGCCTGGGCCAGCCGCGCCACGTCCTGCAGCGCCTCCTGCCCTTCCTCGGACAGCGGCGGCGCGGCACGCGCAGCCAGGCCGAAGCCGCCGAGGAAGCCGCGGCACCAGTCGAACAGCGCGTCGGCGCGCTCGGGCAGCGGCGCGCCGGCATCGGCCAGCACCAGGTCGAAGCCGAAATCGCGGTCGTTCAGTTGCGCAGTCGTGGCCTCGCGCAGGCGGTCCAGCGCGTCGCCGGGGCGGGGCGTGGCGACGCTGGCGTCGGCCAGCACGGCGGCCGGCCATGCCGGCAACTCGGCGCCGCCGCCGGCCAGCCAGCCGCACAGGGCGCCGTGCAGTTCGGCCGCCGACGCAGCCAGGCCAAGCGTCCGGCTGGCATCGGCGATCTGGTCGGCAGTGGGAAGTTCGGTCATGGAGCGAAGCCTGTCGGGCGCTGGCCACGGGCCTGTCGAGGCCTGCAGCGGAATCGGGACTGCGCAGTGTAGCAATCGCGTGCGCGCCGCCGCTTGTGGAGGCTTCCGGCACGCGCCTACACTCCACCACCCGTTCTTTGACAGAAGTCACTTTCCGCCATGCCATTGGAGCACGTCGCTGCAGGAGCTGCGGAAGGGACCGGCCTAGCCTTGTTCGGCCAGACGCTGTTGGCCGCATGGCCGCTGGTGGCGCTCGCCGCGCTGGCCGCCGGCGGGGCGGCGGCGCTGTTCGCACTGCGCTCCCGTCGGCGCCTGCGCGAGCAGTTGCAACGGCACGCGCAACTGCAGCAGCGCGACCAGCACCTGAAGCTGGCGCTGTGGGCCTCGGGCGAGCACTTCTGGGATTACGACCTGCAACAGCGCACGCTGCGGCTGATGCGCGCCGACGAGGCCACGCCGCATGCGCAGGACATCGGCCTGGTGATCCGCGAGAACGAGCCGCTGCGGATCCATCCCGACGACATGGCGCAGGCGCGGCAGGTGCTGCAGGAACACCTGCAGGGCCTCACCGCGATCTACACCGCCGAGTACCGGGTGGATCTGGCCGGCGACGGCGTCTGGCACTGGGCGCGCGTGCGCGGCCGCGTGGTCGACTACGACGCCAGCGGCGCACCGCGCCGGCTCGCCGGCACCGCACGCGACATCACCTCGCACCGCCAGGCCGACCTGGAACGGCGCATCGCCGCCGAGGTACTGCGCAGCATGGGCGAGGCGGTGGCCGTGTTCGACGAGGACCGCCGCTTCATCTCGGTCAACCCGGCCTTCACCCGTATCACCGGCTACAGCGAGCGCGAGGTGCTGGGCCAGTCGATGACCCTGATCGACCACGCACCGGAAACGCCGGCGGCGCCGGTAGCCGACCACGGCCGGCATTGGCGCGGCGAGGCCTGGAAACGGCGCAAGGACGGCCAGGAGATCCTCTGCCACCTGCGCCGCAACACCGTGGTCGACGCCGACGGCCGCCAGAGCTTCCAGGTGGTGGTGCTGGAAGACATCACCGAACAGAAGCGCGCCGAGCAGGAACTGCGCTACCTGGCCAACTACGACACGCTGACCAGCCTGCCCAACCGCGCACTGCTGTCCGAACGCCTGGCGCGGGCGATCGTGCGGGCGCGGCGCCAGGCCGGCTCGGTCGCGGTGCTGTTCCTGGACCTGGACCGCTTCAAGGACATCAACGACTCGCTCGGCCACGCGGTCGGCGACCGCGTGCTGCGCGCGGTGGCCGAACGCCTGCAGCAGGCGGTGGGGCCGCAGCACACGGTGGCGCGTTTGGCCGGCGACGAATTCACCGTGGTGGTCGAGGACATCGTCAGCCAGGGCGAGGCCGAGGCGGTGGCCGCACGCGTGCTGGCCGCGTTCGAGGCGCCGCTGCGGCTGGACGAACGTCGCGAGGTCGCGGTGTCCACCTCCATCGGCATCTCCCTGTTCCCGCAGCACGCGCTGCTGCCGAGCGAACTGCTCAAGCACGCCGACACCGCGATGTACCAGGCCAAGGCCGCCGGGCGCCGCAACGCGCAGGTATACTCGGCGCGCATGGACGAGGCCACCCGCCACCGCGCCACCCTGGCCAGCACGCTGCGCAAGATCCCGCTGGACCAGGAACTGAAGCTGGTCTACCAGCCACGCTACTCGCTGCGCACGCAGCGGGTGGTCGGCGTGGAAGCGCTGCTGCGCTGGCACAGCGCCGATTTCGGACCGGTCTCGCCCAGCCAGTTCATTCCGCTGGCCGAGGAGACCGGGCTGATCCTGGAGATCGGCGAGTGGGTGCTGCGACAGGCCTGCGGCGCGTTGCGCGACTGGCGGCGGATGGGGCTGACCGACCTGTGCATGTCGGTGAACGTCTCGGCGATCCAGCTCGAACGCGGCAATCTGCCGGAATTGATGGCCGGCATCCTCGCCGAGACCGGCGTGCCCGCCGCCAACATCGAACTGGAATTGACCGAAAGCGTGGTGATGTCGCAGGTCGGCAAGAACGCCGAGTTGCTGCGCGCCTGCCGCGCGCTGGGGCTGACCCTGGCCATCGACGACTTCGGCACCGGTTATTCGTCGCTGGCGTACCTGAAGCGGCTGCCGATCAACACCCTGAAGATCGATCAGGAATTCATCGGCGACCTCACCCGCGACCCGGACGACGAGGCGATCACCAGCACGATCATCGCAATGGGCCACTCGCTGGCGCTGAAGGTAGTGGCCGAAGGGGTCGAAGAAGCCGGCCAGTTGGCGTTCCTGCGCGCGCATGGCTGCGACGAGATCCAGGGCCATCTGGTGGCGCCGGCGCTGGAGCCCGACGCCTGCCTGCGCCTGTTGCAGCAACCGCTGCGGCTGCCTGCCTGAGCGCCGGCCATGGCGCCGCCACGCGGCGTCTTGACCGCCCCTCGGGCGCATGCCTATCGTGAGCGCCATGGACAGCCCTGACACCCTCGCCGAGCTTCGCGCCCTTGCCGCGCGCGTGGAAACGCTGGTCGAGCGCTGCCAGCGCCTGTCCGACGAGAACCGCAGCCTGCGCCAGCAACAGGAACACCTGATCGGCGAGCGCTCGCAGTTGCTGACCAAGAACGAACAGGCGCGTTCGCGCGTGGAAGCGATGATCGCCCGGCTGAAGTCCCTGGAGCAGCACACGTGAGCGAGCCGGTCAGCGTCCGCATCCTCGACCGCGAATACACCGTCGGCGTCGAGGCCGAGGAGCGCGACGGCCTGCTCGCCGCGGCGCGCCTGCTCGACGCGAAGATGCGCGAGGTGCGCGGCAGCAACCGCATGGCCGCCGTGGATCGCGTCGCCGTCCTGGCGGCGCTGAACCTGGCGCACGAGTTGCAGCAACTGCGCGACGAACAAGCAAAGCGCGACCGCGAGATGGCGCGCACACTCGCAGATCTCAACCGGCGCCTGGACAGCGTCGTCGATACGACACGCTAATCCGTCATTGGCGCTGCGATCATCAACGTGAATTGCACCGCACCGAAACACCGACGAACGGACTAGCCAAGCGCGATCACGGCGCTATACTCCACCTGCGTTCTCTGCTGTGAACGACAGCGTGTGCAAACATTCGCCTTGTCCCTTAATGACGACCACGGGGTGGCGACGGAATCGGGAGTGCAGGTCCGCCTCGTAGCGGGAAGCCCGATGATTCTCCAGCCATCCCACTTGAACCCCGGGTTCAAGGTCGTTTCGCACGCATCGTCACGGCGGAGAATGCAATTTTTCCAGGAAGCGGCGCCGCAAGGCGCCGTTTCCTTTTTGCGCGTCCGCAACTTGCGCGCCCCACGCCGTCGTCGACGGCGCAGCACAGGCGCCACGCGCTCTCGCACCGGCCGAAACCCGGGATACTGGTGCCCCCACCACGGAGATCCCGGATTGCCGACGCTCGCCCAACTCCTCGACCGCTTCGACCCCGCCGCGGGATTCGACGTGCCCGCCAGCTGGCGGCAAGGCCGCACCGCGTTCGGCGGGCTGTCCGCGGCGCTGGCGCTGCAGACCGCGCTGCGCACGGCGCCGTCCGCATTACCGCCGCTGAAGTCGGCGCACATCGGCTTCATCGGCCCCGCCGACGGCAGCCTGCGCTTCGATGCGCAGGTGCTGCGCCAGGGCAAGTCCGCCACCTCCGTGGGCGTCGACTGCCTGGCCGACGGGCAGGTCGCGCTGCGCGCGGCATTGCTGTTCGCGCAGCCGCGCCCCAGCCGCATCGCCCACGACTTCCTGCCGGCGCGGCCGGCGGTGGTCGGCCCCGACGACGCGACGCCGATCGCCGACAGTCCCGCAACTCCGGCCTTCGTCGCCAACTTCGACATGCGCCTAGCCGGCGGCGCGCTGCCGGTGTCCGCCGCGACCGACCCGGAATTGCTGGTCTGGGCACGCCATCGCGACGCCGGTGGCGTGGACCCGGGCGTGGTCCTGGTCGCGCTGGGCGACTGCCTGCCGCCGGCCGCGATGACCTGCTTCACCAAGCCGGCGCCGGTCAGCTCGATGACCTGGACCCTGGACTTCCCGCAACCGGCCAGCGCCGGCGACTGGTTCCTGCTGCGCTCGGCCAGCCGCCATGCCGGTGACGGCTACTCGCTGCAGGATATGCAGATCTGGGACACGGCCGGGCGGCTGGTGCTGTGGGGCCGGCAGACGGTAGCGCTCTACGCGTGATCGCCGCAGCAGCGACCGGGCCCGGGGCGTGTCCTCCATCCCTAGGGCCTGTCGCCACCAATTCCCGGGCAGGTCGCGCCGCGATTCCGTGTGCCCGAGCCAAGGAAGCGCGAGGAAGTGGACATGCGTCCACGCCCGAGCGATGACGCGGCCACGGGCGCGTGCAACCGCGGCCCGTCGGGTGCCCGACGCGGCGTACTCGGGGGATGGAGGACACCCGCTGGTCAGTGCGCGCGCCGACGCCGACAATAGCGCCCTCCCTTGCCCCGCCTGCCCGATGACCGCCGACGACCGCGACTCCCTGCGCCAGGATCTGCGCGCGCGCCGCCGCGCGCTCTCGGCGTCCGTCCGCCTGGCCGCCGCCGATGCGCTGGCGCAGCGCTTGCTGGAGCTGCCGTTCGCGCCGCAGCAGGGCCATGTCGGCGGCTACTGGGCGATGGATGGGGAGATCGCGCTGCATCGCTGGCAACTGTCGCTGCCGGACGCGGTGCAGTACTGCCTGCCGATGCTCAGCGGCGACACCTTGCGTTTCGCGCCGTGGCGCCCCGGGCAGCCGCTGCGCGCCAACCGCTACGGCATCCCCGAACCCGACGTCGACCCCGCCACGACCCTGGCGCCGGCGCAGATGGCGCTGGTGGTGGCGCCGCTGGTCGGCTTCGACGCCGCCGGCGGCCGCCTGGGCATGGGAGGCGGCTGGTATGATCGCAGCTTCGCTTTCCGCCAGCGGCAGGCACCGCCGCCCTGGCTGGTCGGGGCCGCCTTCGACGCACAGCAGGTCGCGGCCTTGCCGCTCGCGGCCTGGGACGTGGCGCTGGACGCGGTCTGCACCGAATCCCTCACCCTGTCGACCGCGCACGATTCTCCCGCATGACCGCACGCACCCGCTATTGGCTGATGAAGTCCGAACCGGACGCTTTCTCGATCGACGACCTGCAGCGCGTCGGCACCGAACCCTGGAACGGCGTGCGCAACTACCAGGCGCGCAACTTCATGCGCGACGGCATGAAGGTCGGCGACGGCATCCTGTTCTACCACTCCAACTGCAAGGTGCCGGGCATCGTCGGCGTGGCCCGCGTGGCCAGCCAGGCCTATCCGGACGCCACCCAGTTCGACCCGTCTTCCGACTACCACGACCCCAAGGCCACCCCGGAGCAGCCGCGCTGGTACCTGGTGGACGTGGCGTTCGAGCGCAAGCTGGCGCGCACCATCGCCCTGGACGAGATCAAGCAGCACGCCGACGCGCTGGGCGAGGGCTTCCCGCTGGTCGCCCGCGGCAACCGCCTGTCGGTGTTTCCGGTCAGCGCCGCACAGTGGAAGCTGCTGCTGTCGCTCGAATAGCTGGGATTGGGGATTCGGGATTCGGGATTCGCCCGCTCCCGCCCGCCGACCCGCTTTGCACGAATCTCCAATCCCGAATCTCCAATCCCGAGCTCTCCCAATGTCAGAAGCCAAACGTCTTGCCGCCGAGAAAGCCATCGACTACGTCCAGGACGGGATGATCGTCGGCGTCGGCACCGGTTCCACCGTCGCCTACTTCATCGACGCACTGGGCCGCATCGGCCACCGCATCAAGGGGGCCGTGTCCAGTTCCGAGCAGAGCACCGCGCGCCTGCGCCAGCACGGCATCGAGGTGCTGGAACTGAACCACACCGGCAACCTGTCGCTGTACGTGGACGGCGCCGACGAGTGCGATCCGAACAAGTGCCTGATCAAGGGCGGCGGCGCCGCGCTGACCCGCGAGAAGATCATCGCCGAGGCCAGCGAGCGTTTCATCTGCATCGTCGACCCGAGCAAGCAGGTGCAGACCCTGGGCGCGTTCCCGCTGCCGATCGAGGTGATCCCGATGGCGCGCAGCCTGGTCGCCCGCGAGATCCTGGCGCGCACCGGCGGCCAGCCGGTGTGGCGCGACGGCGTGATCACCGACAACGGCAACGTGGTGCTGGACGTGCACCACCTGTCGATCACCGATCCGGTGGCGCTGGAGCGCGAACTGAACCAGATCCCGGGCGTGGTCTGCGTCGGCCTGTTCGCACGCCGCCCGGCCGACGTGGTGATCGTCGGTGGCGAGCCTCCGCGCGTCCTGTAGGGCGCGCGCTGTCGCGCGCGGGGGATTGGGGAGTCGGGATTGGGGATTCGTAAAAGCGTGGATCCCGGCTTTACGAATCCCCAATCTCCAATCACTAATCCCGCTCTTGACGCCACGCGCACCATGCAACAAGGTGCGCGCTGTCCTCCTTGCCCCGGCCTCGCCATGTCTCTGATCCGCGCGCTGTGCGTCCTTCTCCTGCTCGCCCTCAGCGGCTGCGCCAGTGCCGGCGGCGACCATTGGGTGGAACTGGGCGGACACCGCTACGACGTGGAACTGGCGCAGAACGATGCGACGCGCGCGCGCGGGCTGATGTTCCGCGACCAGATGGAAGCCGACCACGGCATGCTGTTCATCCACGACCGCGAGGAACCGCAGGCGTACTGGATGAAGAACACCAAGATCCCGCTGGACATCCTGTACTTCGACAACCAGCGCAAGCTGGTGGCGCAGCAGCGCGACGTGCCGCCGTGCTCGGCCGGCGATGCCTGCCCGCCCTACCCCAGCAACGCGCCGGCGCGTTACGTGCTCGAACTCAATGCCGGCCAGGCCGAGCAGTTGAAGCTGCAGGACGGCACCGAACTGCGCTTCGGTCCGGGGATTCCGCAGGGCCGCTGATCGCCCGCAACACCGGCCGGGGTCGGGGAAACGCCTCGCCACCACGGCGCTGAACCCGACACCGTTGTCGGGAACGGCCGGACTTGATCGGGCCCGGCTTTGCCGCCAGTCTTGGGCCATGGCCGCCCGATTGACATTGCCGAGCTGGAATACCCTGGCCGCTCTGGACGACGATGCCCTGCCGCTGCTGGCGACCGCGCTGCTGATCGCCCGCGACGAGTATCCGGAACTGGATGCCGCCCATTACGACACCCTGGCGCAGAGCCACGCCGACCACCTGCGGCATGAGGTGGCGATGATCGAGCCCTGGCCGCTGAAGATGGCGGCGATCAATCGCCACCTGTTCGAAGAACTGGGCTATAGCGGCAACCACGACGAGTATTACGACCCGCGCAACAGCTACATGAACCAGGTGTTCGAGCGGCGCCTGGGCAACCCGATCTCGCTGGCCTTGGTGCAGATGGAAGTGGCGCGGCGCCTGGACATCCCGCTCGACGGCGTGTCCTTCCCCGGGCATTTCCTGGTGCGCCTGCCGGTGGACGACGGCCTGCTGGTGATGGACCCGTTCAACGGCGGGCGTCCGCTGGCGGTGGAGGAACTGCGCGAACGCGCGCGGCCGCACATGGGTGGCGAAAGCCCGGACGACCGCGCCCTGCTGCAGATCCTGGATCCGGCGCCGCACCGCGCGATCCTGACCCGGGTGCTGCGCAACCTGCACGGCGTGTATGCCGAACGCGACGAGTGGGACCGCGCCGCACGCAGCGCCGACCGCGTGCTCAAACTGATGCCCGATCAGCCCGAAGCCCTGCGCGACCGCGGCATGGCCTACCTGCAGATGGACTACGTGCCCGGCGCGCGCCGCGACCTGGGCCGCTACCTGCAACTGAACCCAGAGGCCTCCGACGCCCTGCCGATCCGCGAGCGCCTGGTGGAACTGAGCGCCCGTGCGCAGCGGATGCATTGACGGCGGGGATTTGGGAGTCGGGATTGGGGATTCGCAAGAGCGGCTGCGGCGTGACCTGACGCGTCGCTGAGCAACGCTGATTTCTCTTAAGGGCTTCCGGGCTAAAGTCGCCCAGGAGGGTCTGCACATTGCGGATAGCCGCTTTTGCGAATCCCCAATCCCGACTCCCCACTCCCGGTCCTCACTCCATCTCCACCATCTCGAAATCGTCCTTGGTCACGCCGCAGTCCGGACAGGTCCAGGTGTCGGGCACGTCGTCCCAGCGGGTGCCGGGGGCGATGCCTTCTTCGGGCAGGCCGTCGGCTTCGTTGTAGATGAACCCGCAGACGACGCACATCCAGGTGCGATAGGTGGTGGCGGTGGCGTCGCTCATTGGATAATCGCAGGTCACAGTCGGACGGAACGGCATTGTCCCATCGCCGTCGACGCATCGGAAGGCTTGGCCATGAACGCATCCCCGGCGCCGCGCGGCGTGTACCTGATCACTCCCGACGAGGCCGACGGCGCGCGCCTGCTGGCGCGGGTGGCGCCGCTGCTGGACCAGGGCGTGACCTGGCTGCAGTACCGCAACAAGCGCGCCGACGCAGCGCAGCGGCGGCAGCAGGCCACGGCGCTGCAGGCGCTGTGCGCGCAGGCCGGGGTGCCGCTGATCGTCAACGACGACGTCGCGCTGGCGCAGGCGGTGGGTGCGGCCGGCGTGCACCTGGGCGAGGACGATGGCGACGTGGCCGCGGCCCGCGCCGCATTGGGGCCGCAGGCGCTGATCGGCGCGTCCTGCTACGACGACCTGGCGCTGGCCCACAGCGCCGCGTCGGCCGGCGCCAGCTACGTCGCCTTCGGCGCGTTCTTCCCCACCCGCAGCAAGGTCACCACGCGCCGCGCCGCGCCCGAGCTGTTGCGCGAGGCGGCGACACTGGGCCTGCCGCGGGTGGCGATCGGCGGCCTTACGCCGGACAACGCGCGTTCGCTGGTCGCGGCCGGCGCCGACCTGCTGGCGGTGATCAGTGGCGTGTTCGATGCGCCCGATCCGCGCGTGGCGCTGGCGGCGTACCGCGCCTGCTTCGACTGAGGTGGCAGCGCCGTTCCTTCTCCCATCGGGAGAAGGTGCCCCGCAGGGGCGGATGAGGGTACGGGCGCAGCCTCGCGCACCCAACCACCGCGAGCCGCTGCGCGCCGGACCCTCACCCCAACCCCTCTCCCGGCGGGAGAGGGGCTTTAGTTTCTCCCTTCTCCCCTCGGGAGAAGGTGCCCCGCAGGGGCGGATGAGGGTACGGGCGCAGCGTCATGCACCCCAAATACCGCGCGGCGCTGGCTAAGACGGGCAGTTGCCCATGGCAGGCAGGCAACATGGCGCACACCGGCGGCAGCCGCGACAATAGACGGCCTCGCTCCGCGCCCGGCCGGTCGGCCTGGCCAGCATCGCCAAGGATTTCCGCTCATGACCCATTCCCGCTCGCACGCCCTGTTCGCCCAAGCGCAGTCGCTGATTCCCGGCGGCGTCAATTCGCCGGTGCGCGCCTTCAAGTCGGTGGGCGGCGAGCCGTTCTTCGTGCAGCGCGCCGATGGCCCCTACCTGTACGACGTCGACGACAACCGCTACATCGACTACGTGGGCTCGTGGGGGCCGATGATCGCCGGGCACAACCATCCGGCGGTGCGCGAGGCGGTGCAGCGCGCGATCGGCGACGGGCTGTCGTTCGGCGCGCCGTGCCCGGCCGAGGTGACGATGGCGCAGACCATCACCCGGCTGGTGCCGTCCTGCGAGATGGTGCGCATGGTCAACTCCGGTACCGAAGCCACGCTGTCGGCGGTGCGCCTGGCGCGCGGCGCCACCGGGCGCAACCGCATCGTCAAGTTCGAAGGCTGCTACCACGGCCACGGCGACTCGTTCCTGGTCAAGGCCGGCAGCGGCATGCTGACCCTGGGCGTGCCGACCTCGCCGGGCGTGCCGGCCGGCCTGAGCGAACTCACCGCCACCCTGGCCTACAACGATGCCGAGGCCGCCACCGAACTGTTCGAACGGATCGGCCACGAGATCGCCGCGGTCATCATCGAACCGGTCGTCGGCAACGCCAACTGCATTCCGCCGCGTCCGGGCTATCTGCAGCATCTGCGCGACCTGTGCACGCAGCACGGCGCGCTGCTGATCTTCGACGAGGTGATGACCGGATTCCGCGTCGCCCTGGGCGGCGCGCAGGCGCACTACGGCGTGGTGCCGGACCTGACCACCTTCGGCAAGATCATCGGCGGCGGCATGCCGGTGGGCGCCTATGGCGGACGCGCCGAACTGATGCGGCAGGTGGCCCCGTCCGGGCCGATCTACCAGGCCGGCACGCTCAGCGGCAATCCGGTGGCGATGGCCGCGGGACTGGCGATGCTGGAGCTGATCCAGGCACCGGGTTTCCACCAGCGCCTGGACGCGGCCACCGCGCAGCTGTGCACCGGCCTGGAAGCCGCCGCCGCGGCGGCCGACGTCGCAGTCACCACCAACCAGGTCGGGGCGATGTTCGGGCTGTTCTTCACCACCGAGAAAGTCGAGACCTATGCGCAGGCCACCGCCTGCGACACTGCCGCGTTCAACCGCTTCTTCCACGCGATGCTGGCGCGCGGCGTGTTCCTGGCGCCCTCGGCCTACGAGGCCGGCTTCGTCTCCAGTGCGCACGACCAGGACGTGCTGGAGGCCACCCTGGCCGCGGCGCGCGAGGCGTTCGCGGTGGTCGCCGCCGGCTGAGATGCCGGCGCAGCGGCCATGGCAGGACGACAACGCGCGGCACCGATCGCTGGCGCCGCGTCGCTACGCTGGATCAACCGAACACGAACTTGCCCTTCATCACCGCCCAGTGCCCCGGGAACGAGCAGAAGAAGGTGTAGTCGCCGCCCTTGCTCAGTTTGGCGGTGGAGAACTTGACCGTGTCCGACTGCCCGGCGCCGATCACCTTGGTGTGGGCGATGATCCGCGGATCGTTCTTGGGCAGATAGTTGTCGGCCAGGCTGGAACTGGTGCCGGCATTGGCCACCGCCTGGAAATCCGAGGTCTTGGTCAGCACCCAGTTGTGGCCCATCACCGCGGCGGCGAGCTTGCCGCTGTGCTTGAGCGTCACCGCCACCTCGGTGCAATCGGCCGCGACCTTGATCTCCTTCTGGTCGAAGGACATCTGGTCGGTGCCGGTGATGGTCACCGCGCAGGTCTTGGCCCAGGCGGCGGGCGCGAACGCGAGACCGGCAAGGACGAGCAGCAGGGACGGAAACTTGGTGTTCAAGATGGATTCCTCGACAAGAAAGACAACACTGCGCCGCGCCAGGTCGCGCGCGCGGCGGGGTGTCCCGACTGTCCGCTCGCGCGCAATGGCTTGTCAACGACAAGCGATGGCGCATTGCATCATCGGCACGCGCCAAGGCGCGCGGCGATGACGGCCAGACGCTGCTCGATCGGCGCCGATCCCGCGCCATGCCCACTGCACTCGGCGCCGTCCACGCAGGCCCACGCATGTCTGCACTGATCCGCGCTCGACCGACGCTGCTGTTGCTCGACTTCGACGGCGTGCTGGCGAACTACACGCGCGCCGCCCGCATCGCAGCGCTGGCTGCGCACTGCCGCTGCGAGGCGGCGCAAGTGCGCGAAGTGCTGTTCGGTTCCGGGCTGGAGACCGCCTACGACGGCGGCGAACTGGATACCGCCACCTACCTGCAGCAGCTGAGCGCAGGCCTGGGTGCCCCGGTCGACACGGCCGCGTGGATCGCCGCACGCGTCGCAGCCAGCCGCGCCGATGCGGGCGTGGTCGCGCAGGTGCTGGCACTGGCCGAGCGCGTGGCCATCGGCGTGCTGACCAACAACGGCGCGCTGATGGCGCAGGCGATGCCGCAGATCGTGCCGGCGCTGTTTCCGCTGCTGCGCGGGCGCGTGCTGTGCAGCGGCCGCCTGGGCGGGCGCAAGCCGGATGCGGCGGTGTACCGGCAGGCGCTGGCCCACTTCGATGTCGCGCCGCGGCAGGCGCTGTTCATCGACGACCTGTTCGTCAACGTGCGCGGCGCCCGCGCGATCGGCATGGCCGCGGAAACCGCCAGCGGCGCGCGTGCCCTGCGCCGCGCGCTGGCACGGCACGGGCTGGGATGAACCGCGGTTTCAGCGTGCGGCGAGGTAGGCGCGCAGCGCACTGCGCAAGCGCGCCAGGCCTTCGCTCAGCTCGACATCGGTGAGGTTCAGCGCGGGCACGAAGCGCAGCACGTCCGGGCCGGCCTGCAGGGTCAGCAGGCCATGCGCCGCGGCGTGGTCGAGGATCGCACCGGCCTGGCCGGCATGCGCCGGCGCCAGCACCGCGCCCAGCATCAGGCCGCGGCCGCGGACCTGCGCGAACAGCGCGAATTCGTCGTTGAGCGCCGCCAGGCCCTTGCGCAGCGCCGCCGACTGCCGCGACACGTTGGCAGCGATCGCTGTCGAGGACAGCTTGCGCAGCGCCACCCGCGCCACCGCCGCGGCCAGCGGGTTGCCGCCGAAGGTGGTGCCGTGCGCGCCGAACTGCATGGTCTCGGCGACCTTGGGCCCGGCCAGCAGCGCGCCGATCGGGAAGCCGCCGCCCAGCGCCTTGGCCAGGGTCACGATGTCCGGCGTCACCTGATCCTGCCAGTGCGCAAACAGGGTGCCGGTGCGGCCCATGCCGCACTGGATCTCGTCCAGCACCAGCAGCGCGCCGTGGTGATCGCACAACGCCCGTACCTGCGCCAGGAAGCCCGGCGCCGCCGGCATCACGCCGCCCTCGCCCTGCACCGGCTCCAGCATCACGGCGGCCACGTCGCCGCCGGCCATCGCCGTTTCCAGCAGCACGATGTCGTTGAAGTCGACGTAACGGAAACCGCCAGGCAGCGGCTCGTAGCCTTCCTGGTACTTGGGCTGCGCGGTGGCGGTCACCGCGGCCAGGGTGCGGCCATGGAAACTGCCGCGGAAGGTGACGATCACCCGCTGCTGCGGCGGCCGGCCCTGGGCGCTGGCCCACTTGCGCACCAGCTTGATCGCCGCCTCGTTGGCCTCGGCGCCGGAATTGCACAGGTACGCCTTGTCGGCGAAGCGCGAGGCCACCACCAGTTCCTCGACCAGGCGCAGCGGCGGCTCGCTGTAGAACACGTTGCTGGTGTGCCACAGCTTGCCGGCCTGTTCGAGCAGCGCCGCATGCAGATCCGGATCGTTGTGGCCGAGCCCGCACACGGCGATGCCGGCGGACAGGTCGATGTAGTCGCGCCCCTCGCTGTCCCACACCCGCGCGCCCTGGCCGCGCTCCAGCACCAGTTGGCGCGGACGGTAGATCGGCAGCGCGTAGCGTTGGCCGAGGGCGATCAGCTCCGCGGCGGAAGAAGCGGTCATCGAGGCAGTCCTGCGGGGAAAACGCCGATTATAAGACCGCCGGCAGCGCACAGCCGGGGACTGCTGGCCGCCGCCTGGACCGACGGGTCGGCCTGCTGCTGCGCCACACCGCCGCCGCCCGCGCGCGTGCCGCAGTAACCCCACCACGCCGTTGCTCGACATGTGGGAGGGACTTCAGTCCCGACGCTTCAGCGCTACGGCGTCGGGGCTGAAGCCCCTCCCACAGGGGCTTCTCCAGCAGCTGCGTCGCATCCGATCAGGGCGCCGCCTGCCGCGCCGGGTGGGCCCGCGACTGCCATGCGGCTCGGGTAGCATGGGCGCATGCGATTTTTCCTCGATTCCCAGCTCGCCCCGGCGACCGAACACGGCTGGCGGCGCCGCTGGTTCGACATCATCTACCGGCACGACACCAAGCCTTCGCGCAACTTCGACCTGTTGCTGGTCGCGGCGATCCTGGCCAGCGTCGCGGTGATCCTGGCCGACAGCGTGCCCGCGCTGCACACCCGCCACGCAGGCACCCTGTACGTGCTCGAATGGGGCTTCACCGCGCTGTTCACCACCGAGTACGCATTGCGCCTGGCCACGGTCAAGCGGCCACTGCGCTACGCGCTGAGCTTCTGGGGCGTGATCGACCTGTTGTCGATCCTGCCCACCTACATCTCGTTTCTGCTGCCCGGCGCGCAGACGCTGCTGGTGGTGCGCGTGCTGCGGGTGCTGCGGCTGTTCCGCATCCTCAAGCTGACCCGCTACGTCGAGGAAAGCAGCCTGCTGGTGGACGCCTTGTGGCGCAGCCGGCGCAAGGTGTTCGTGTTCCTGTTCACGGTGATCACCCTGGTGGTGATCTTCGGCGCGTTGATGTACGTGGTCGAAGGCCCGGCCAACGGTTTCACCAGCATCCCCACCGCGATGTACTGGGCGGTGGTGACGATGGCCACGGTCGGCTTCGGCGACATTGCCCCGCTCACGCCGCTGGGCCGCGCCATCACCTCGGTGCTGATCCTGATCGGCTACAGCATCATCGCCGTGCCCACCGGCATCTACACCGCCGAACTGGCCAACAGCCTGCGCGACGCCGACCGCAGCCGCGCGCCGGATCGGCGCACCTGCGCGCGCTGCGGCCTGCACGGCCACGACCGCAACGCCGGCTATTGCCGGGGCTGCGGCCAGGCATTGCCCGAGACCGCGCCCTGAGCTCTCACCAGACGCCGGTGTTGGGCATCGACGCCCACGGCTCGGCCGGGGCCAGCGCTTCGCCCTTCTGCAGCAGTTCGATCGAGATCAGGTCGGGGCTGCGCACGAAGGCCATGCGCCCGTCGCGCGGCGGACGGTTGATGGTCACGCCGAGCGACTGCAGGTGCGCGCAGAGCGCATAGATGTCGTCGACCTCGAAGGCCAGGTGGCCGAAGTTGCGGGCGCTGCCGTAATCTTCGTCCGAACCCCAGTTGTAGGTCAGCTCGACCTCGGCTTCCGGGTTCTCCGGGGCGCCGAAGTACACCAGGGTGAACTTGCCGGCTTCGTTCTCGATGCGACGGGTCTCGTGCAGGCCCAGACCTTCAGTGAAGAACGCGCTGGTCTTCTCCAGGTCGTGGACGCGGATCATGGCGTGCAGGTATTTCATCGTGACAGCTCCGAGGGTGGGGGATGGGACGCGCGCCGTGCCGCGGTGGCGCGCGGAAAGGGCGCATAGGGTAGCGCCGGCGGCGTGCAGGCATGGCGACGCCGCATCCGGACCGGTTCAGCGGAAATAGCAGGCCTTCAACGGCAGCGCCGCCGCGCCCACCGCGCTGGCATCGGCGGTGGCGGCGGCCGGCAGCAGCAGCGGCAACGGCCGCGCCTGGCCGCGGCGCGGCTGGTTGTCGATGCGTACATGCGGAATGAGCCGCGTGGCCAGCTCGCGCGGCATGCGCCCGCCGAACACCACCGCCTGCGGATCGAAGATCGCCACGATCGCCGACACGATCAGCGACAGGCCAGGCGCCACCCGCGCGATCCAGCGCTCGATCGCCGGCCACGCCGGATCGTAGGCCGCCAGTAGCGCGCGGATGTCGGGCAGCGCGATGCCGTCCTCGGCCAGCAATTGCCGCAACAGTTCCAGCGTGCCGCGCTCCAGGCCCTGCTGCGGCAGCATGCCGGCGAACTCGCCGGCGTTGCCGTGCGCGCCGCGCAGGCAGGTGCCGTCGATCACCACACCGCCACCCAAGCCGTAGTTGAAATGCAGATAGGCGAAATCGCGATACTGGCGGCCGATACCAAGCAGACTTTCTCCGGCCGCGGCCACGGTGCCGTCGTTGTCCACCCACACCGGCAGCCCCAATGCCTCGGCCAGCCAGTCGCCGATCGACAGTTCGCCGAGCGCGCGCAGCGGCTCGGGCGGGTTCATGTGCACGCCGTCCTCGACGAAGAAGCCGGTCATCGCCACGCCGGCGCCCAGGCGCGGACCGAGCCCGGCACCCGCCGCGGCCGTCAGCGCGGCGTCGGCCTCGCGCAGCTGCGCCAGCAGTGCAGCCGGCTCGGTCGAGCGCAGCGCATGCTCGGCGGTGGCGCGGATCTGCCCGCTGAAATCCAGCAGCGCCAGCGACAGCGCATCGGTCGCGATCGCATAGCCGACGGTGTGGCCGTAGCCGGGATTGAGCGCGATGCCCGCACCCGGTTTGCCGCGGCCCGCGTGCGCCAGCGAGGCGCCGAACGCGACCAGGCCGCGCTCGGCCAACGCATCGACCAGGCGCACCGCCGACTGCACGGTCAGCCCGGTACTGCGGCTGAGGTCGGCGCGGGTGGCCGTGCCGGCCAGGCGCAGGCGATCGAGCATGTGCCGCTCGTTGTCGCTGAGATCGGCATGGACGGCGTGGCGGGACTCGGGAAGACGCGGCAAGGCGACGGCGACTGGAGCGGGCATGGGCGGTGCTGGCATGAAGACCCCGGCAGCATAGCCGCGCCGCGCGCCGTCATTGCGGCACCAACCGCGATCGGATGGAACAGAGCGTTTTCGCGACGCGCCGCCGTGTGTGCTCACAGCAACCGCAACCGTCCGACCGATGCCGCCCTCGCACCAGGCGTGCAGCCGCATTGCGGACTGCCGCAGCCGGCCACGCCGGACCTCAGTCCAGGAACAGGTCCGGCAGCAGCGGTTGCGACGGATCCAGCGCATACCCGGACAACTCGTGCACGCCGGCCTCGGCCAGCACTACGTCATCGATCAGGAACTGGCCGTAGAACCCGGCGGCCGGCCGGGTCAGCACGGCGTGCGCGGCGTCGGCCATGATCTCCGGGCGGCGGCCGTTGCCGGCATCGACCCCCGGGATCATGTTCAGCGCCTCGGTGGCGATCAGCGTGCGCGGCCACAGCGCATTGACGGCGACGCCCCGCGGGCCGAACTCGCCGGCCAGGCCCAGGGTGACGAAGCTCATGCCCATCTTGGCCAGGGTGTAGCCGGTATGCGGCGCCCACCACTTGGGATCCAGCGACGGCGGCGGCGCCAGGGTCAGGATGTGCGGATTGGCGCTGCGCAGCAGATGCGGCAGGCAGGCCTGCGCGCACAGGAAGCTGCCGCGCGCGTTGACCTGCTGCATCAGGTCGAAACGCTTCATCGGCGTCTCCAGCGCGCCGCGCAGCCAGATCGCGCTGGCGTTGTTGACCAGGATGTCGATGCCGCCGAAGGCCTCCACCGTCGCCGCCACCGCCGCACGCACCTGCTCCTCTTCGCGGATGTCGCACTTCAGCGCCAGCGCGCGCCCACCGGCCGCCTCCACCGCCGCCGCGGCGCTGTGGATGGTGCCGGGCAACTTGGGATTGGGCACCGCCGACTTCGCCGCGATCGCCACGTTGGCCCCATCGCGCGCCGCACGCAGCGCGATCGCCAGTCCGATGCCGCGCGAGGCGCCGGTGATGAGGAGGGTTTTACCTTTTAGAGTCACGGGATTGGGGAGTCGGGATTGGGGATTCGCCAAAGCTTAGCGCCTTGCCGTCCCCGCCATGACAGCGTCAGACACCCGCCGCCCGCTTCTACGAATCCCCAATCCCGAATCCCCACTCCCGGCTCTTCAGGGCTTCGGCCCCTGCCCCTCGTTGTCTTCCCACTTGAGTAGGCGCCGGGTGACGAAGCGGTACACCGGCTTGCCGCTGGCGAACCAGAGTTCGCGCACCCAGGAGTGGCGCTTGAGCAGGCGCCGCTCGACCGGGGTCAGCGCGTGCGCACAGTACATGCGCTTGTGCTTGAGCAGATGGCGAAGGTCTTCGCGCGCCAGCAGGCGCATCCAGCGCGAGCGTGGTGCGCCGCGCACGGCGAGCTGGAAATCGATCAGCGCCGGGCTGCCGTCCGCCAGCACCAGCCAGTTCGCTTCCTTGGCCAGGTCGTTGTGCGCCACGCCGCGCCGATGCACCTGCTGCAGCAGGCGTCGCGCGGCGCGGAAATAGGCCAGGTCGCCGCGCGGCGGCCGCTGGTACATGGCTGCACCGTCCAGGTAGCTGCGGTCCAGGAAGGTGCCGTCCCAGCCGCACAACTGCGGCGTCGCCGGCATCCCGTCCAGCTGCCGCAAGGCGAGCGCCTCGCGCCGCGCCAGCCACCACGCCGGCAGCCGCAGCCACCACGGCGAGGCGGTGAGGTCGCGGCGCACGAAGCGCGCGTCGCCCTCGCCCAGCAGCAGGATGCGGCCGAAGCTGTCGGCCTTGAGGATCTGGACGGTGCGGGGAACGGCGGCAGGCATCCGGCCAGTGTAGAGGGTGCGACGCGGTTTGACCGGTCTGTGCGGTCGCCCGCCACCTCCAGGCAGGCACCTGGTCCGGTGCGGGTCACCTGGGCGTCGTGCCAGGCGCCACAGAATGCTGCACCAGCGGATCGGCCGCCGCCCTGGGACGCGGCGGCGCCATGCACAGGCCTTGGCGCGGCGGCGCCGACATGACCGGCACAGGACGGCGACCACGAGGTGCCGACGGCGGACCAGGTCTGCCCGACAGCCCGGTTGCGCAAGGCCGGTCGCCCGACACGGCACCCCGGCGCTAACGGACCGTCATCACGCTCCCTCTATACTTGTCCGATGAATGCCTCATGGACCGATGCCACGCTGGAGTGGATCGCAGCACACCCCATCCTGGCCGGCGCGGTCATCTTCGCCATCGCGTTCTGCGATGCGGTCATCATCCTCGGTACCCTGGTGCCGGCGCTGCCCTTGCTGTTCGCGATCGGCGTGCTGATCGGCCTGGGCCAGATCTCCGGCCCGTACGCGGTGGTCAGCGCCGCGCTCGGCGCGCTGATCGGCGATGCGCTCAGCTACTGGGTCGGCTACCGCTGGGGCCATCAGCTCCGCAACTACTGGCCGTTCAAGCGCTATCCGCAGTTGCTCGACCGCGGCGAAGCGATGTTCCGGCGCAACGCGTTCAAGAGCATCCTGGTGGCACGCTACGTCGGCGCCATCCGTCCGTTCGTGCCGGCGGTGGCGGGCATGATGAAGATGCCGCTGCGGCGCTATCTGCTGCCCAGCAGCGTGGCCGCGGTGACCTGGTCGCTGCTGTTCCTGGGGCCGGGCTGGCTGCTGGGCCAGGCCTACGACGCAGTCGCCGCGGTCGCCGGGCGCCTGTTCCTGGTGCTGGGCCTGCTGGCGCTGGCGCTGGGCCTGGTGTGGGCGATCGTGCTGTACGGCTACCGCTGGTCGGCCGGGCACATGGACGCATTGCTGGCGCGGGCGCTGGACTGGTCGCGCCGGCATCCGGTGCTGGGCCGCTATTCGATCGCGGTGTTCGACCCGCAGCGGCGCGAGTCGGTGCCGCTGGCGATGCTGGCGGTGATGCTGTTGGCGCTGGGCTGGGGCTGGTTCGCGCTGTTGATGGTGGTGGTCGCGCACGGCGAGCCGCTGCGCCTGGACCTGGCCGTGCACGATCTGATGCTGGCCCTGCGCAACCCGCTGGCCGACTACCCGATGACCGCGCTGGCCTCGCTCGGCAACTGGCAGGTGCTGGTGCCGCCGACCGCGCTGGGCCTGCTCTACCTGGCCTGGCGCCGGCGCTGGATGGCCGCGACGCACTGGCTGGCGGCGCTGGCGTTCGGCCTGGCCCTGACCAAGTTGCTCGGCGCCACCGTGCACGTGGTGCGCCCGCCGGCGGCCAGCAGCGGTTTCGGCTTCCCCTCGGTGGCGGTGACCATGGCCACCATCAGCTTCGGTTTCTTCGCGGTGCTGATCGCGCGCGAACTGCCGGGGCGCTCGCGGGTGTGGCCGTACCTGCTGTCCGGCGCGGTGGTGACCCTGATCGGCTTCGCCCGCCTGTACCTGGGCGCGCACTGGCTCAGCGACGTGGTCGGCGGCATGCTGTTCGGCATCTTCTGGCTGCTGGTGCTGGGCATCGCCTACCGCCGCCGCTTCAACCGCGGCTTCTGGATGAAGCCGCTGGCCTGGCTGTTCTACGGCGGCTTCGCGATCGCCGCGCTGTGGTACGCGCCGCGCCAGCTGGAACGCAAGCTGGCCAAGTTCGAACCGCCGCCGCCGCAGGTGACGCAGCTGGCCGACGCGGCCTGGTGGCAGCGCGACTGGCGGCAATTGCCGTCGCGGCGCAACGAGTTCGACGACGACCAGCGCTGGCCACTGGACATCCAGGTGGCCGGGCCGCTGGCGCCGCTGCAGCGCCAGCTCGAAGCGGCTGGCTGGCGCGTGCAGCCGCAGGCCGGGTGGCAGCAGGCGCTGCAGTTGCTCGACTACAAGGCCAAGCCCGCGCAGGTGCCGGTGCTGCCGGCGACGCTGGACACGCGGGTGGAATCGCTGCTGATGCTGCGCCCCGGCCCGAATCCGGACGAGCTGTACGCGCTGCGCCTGTGGCCGGCGCCGGCGCGCCTGCAGCCGGGCAACGTGCCGCTGTGGCTGGGCAGTGCGCAGAGCCTGCGCTACGAACGCCACTTCAACCTGATCGGGCTGTGGCGGCCGCTGCGCGGTGCCGATCCTGCGCTCAACGCGGTGACCGAGGCGCTGCACGCGCTGCCCACGCGCAAGGACATGCACCGCCGCAGCGAGATCCCGGTGCTGCTGGTGCGCAGCGACGGCGACGCGCCGCCGTCGCCCTGAGCGGCGGCGGCCCGCCTTCGCTTCGGACCGATCGGCCCTGCGCCGGCGCAGCGTTCATGCAGGCGCCGGCGGGTAGCGATGTCGGTTATTTCACCTCGACCCGGATCGAACGCGAGTCGGTGGCACGATCCTCCCAATGCCGGGAGTAGACGAGATCGATCGTGCCGCTGCCATGATCGGTGGCCTTGAAGGTGTAGGTGACATTGCTGGGGCAGCCCATTCGGCCCGTTGCGCAGGCCGTGCCGGGTGCATGCTCGATGTCGAGCAGCGACAGTGGCGCGGGCAGGCTGCGCAATGCCCAGGCGCTGCCGGTCGACCCGTTCTCCGAGAGGGTGATCGCGAACAGTTGCCCGCGCTGCAGGGCGAACGGCTTCATCGACGGCGCCAGGCAGGTCTTGGGCGACACTTGGTCGGCATTGCCGGTGACCAGGGCGATGGAGCCGCGCGGGCAGTCGGCCTGACTGGCTGCGGCAGCGGGCGCGGGTGCCGTCTCGGCGGCGATGGCCGGCAGGCTCAGACAGCCGCCGGCGGACAGCAACAACAGCAGGAAGGAACGCCTCATACGAAGTCCTCGATCGTGCGTGGATAGGACGTCAGGCCGCCGTGGCGGGATGCCGTTGCCGGCGGCCGGGCGTGGCCGCCGATCACTGCCAAGCGTGGCCTGCGCCTGCTAGCGGCGCGCTGAATGCCGTCTGCGGCACGCGCGTGGGCCGCATGGGGCGTGACCAATCGAGAACCGCGCGCGGCGATCGTGGCGGATGATGGCGCAGCGCCGCACGGATAGTGGCCGCCGTGCTCTATGCCAGACCAGGACGGCGACACCGCCCTCGCCTGCCTCGATCAGGGAATCCAGGCCAGCAACTGGTCCAGCCGCGCGTGCGGGTCGTCTTCCTGCAGCAGCGACAGGCGCTGACGTTCGTCCAGCGGCAGCAGTTCGGCCATGCGCCAGCCGACCCAGGCGGCCTGGTCGAGTTGGCGCGGACCGGCCAGCGGATACACCGCGGCGGCCTGGTCGAGGATGCTGTCGAGCACGGTCGCCAGGAGCGCATGCTGCGGACGCAGTTCGTCGTCACCGTCAGCCTCGCGCCATTCCACGTCGCCGACCACCAGGCCGTTGTCGCGGACCCGGCTGCGCAGCACGTGGAAGCGCCGCGCGCCGCGCAGGCTCAGCACCAGCACGCCATCGGCGCCGACATCGAAATCGACGATGCGCGCCTCCGTGCCAAACGCCGCCGGCACCGCCGGGGCGCCGGTCTCGCTGCCGTCGAGGATCAGGCAGACGCCGAAGCCGCTGTCGGTGCGCCCGCATTCGCGGACCAAGTCCAGATAGCGGCGCTCGAACACCCGCAGCTTGATCGAGGCGCCGGGCAGCAGCACCGCGTGCAGCGGGAACAGCGGCAGCGTGGTCCGCTGCGCGCTCACGCGCCGGCTCCGCCGTGCGCGGCCAACCTCATTGCAGCGCCGCCAGGAAGCGGCGGGGTGCGCCGTCGAAGCCGCCGTTGGACATGAAGACCACATGGTCGCCAGCGCGCGCCTGCGCCTGCAGCGCCGCCAGCAGGGCGTCGACGTCGGCCGCCGCACAGGCATCGCCGCGCACCGCAGCGATCACCTTGCCCGCATCCCAGGCCAGTTCCGGCCGCTGCAGGAACACCACCGCGTCGGCGGCGTCCAGCGACGGCGCCAGCGCCTGCGCATGCGCGCCCAGCCGCATCGAATTGCTGCGCGGTTCCATCGCCACCACGATGCGCGCCGCGCCGACCTTGGCGCGCAGCCCGTCGAGCGTGGTGCGGATGGCGGTGGGATGGTGGGCGAAGTCGTCGTACACGGTGATGCCCTGCGCCTGGCCGAGCAGTTCCAGGCGCCGCTTGACGCTGCGGAAGCGCGCCAGCGCCGGCATCACCTGCACCGGCGCCACGCCCACCGCATGCGCCGCCGCCAGCGCGGCCAGCGCGTTCATCACGTTGTGGCGACCGAGCAGCGGCCATTCCACCTCGCCCAGTTCGCGGCCCTGGTGCAGCACCACGAAACGGCTGCCGTCGGCGGCAAGCAGGCGTGCACTCCACTCGAAGGCCGGATCGAAGCCGAAGCGCTCCACCGGCGTCCAGCAGCCCATCGCCAGCACCTCGCGCAGGTGCGCATCCTCGCCGTTGACGATCAGCCGGCCGCGGCGCGGCACGGTCCGCACCAGATGGTGGAACTGGCGCTGGATCGCGGCGACGTCCGGGAAGATGTCGGCGTGGTCGTACTCGAGATTGTTGAGGATCGCCACCAGCGGCCGGTAGTGCACGAACTTGCTGCGCTTGTCGAAGAACGCGGTGTCGTACTCGTCGGCCTCGACCACAAACAGCGGCCGGCCCGCCAGGGCCGGCTCCTGATGTCCTTCTCCCTCCGGGAGAAGGTGGCGCGCAGCGCCGGATGAGGGTTCGGCAGCCGCACGCCCCAGCCGCGCGGACACGCCGAAATCCTCGGCCACCCCGCCGATCAAAAAGCCCGGCTCGCGCCCGGCGGCCTGCAGCAGCCAGGTCAGGATGCTGGTGGTGGTGGTCTTGCCGTGGGTGCCGGCCACCGCCAGGGTGTCGCGCCCCGGCAGCACCTGCTCGCTCAGCCATTGCGCGCCGGAGGTGTAGGCGCGCCCGGCGTCGAGCACCGCCTCCACCGCGGCATTGCCGCGCGACAGCGCGTTGCCGACGATCACCTGGTCGCAGTCCGCGGCGATGTGTTCTGGCAGGTAGCCTTGCTTCAGCGCGATGCCGAGGCGCTCCAACTGCGTGGACATCGGCGGGTAGATCGCCTGGTCGCTGCCCTCGACCGCATGGCCGAGTTCGCGCGCCAGCGCGGCGACACCGCCCATGAACGTACCGGCGATGCCGAGAATATGGATCTTGCTCATGGCCGGATTGTCGCCGATCCCCCGGCGCACGCAAACCTGCGGCGTCATGGCTGCTGGGCGTGGCAGACTCCGCACGGGGTGGAGTTGGACACGTCTCGCCACTGCGCAGTCAAGTAGGGAATCCCCCACACGGGCTGGGGAAAGTTCCCGATAGGCAAGTCGGGAGCGGCCGCCGAAAATGAACGGGCCAGCCTCGACACCCTGTGGTTCTACTCCCCAAGAGACCATCCCCAAGGGAGCTCATGTCGTGGGGCCCTGAGCAAGCCCGCTCGCTGGCACCTTCTTTTCCTGATCCCGGCTCTCAAGGGCATGCGGGACGCGCACCCATGGCGGCCACTCGCTGTGCGCAGCGCAGCAGGACATGTCCTTACGTCTCTTTACCGCCGTAGGAGCGGCTTCAGCCGCGACAGGCATTCCCGGGAAGGCCCGTCGCGGCTGAAGCCGCTCCTACGGGCGCTTGGTGTCGTGACTGGAGACGCACGACCATCCGGGATGCCATGCCGTCTGCACGTCCGGCGCCGCTGCGGGCGCCGGCGTGCCGTGCCGCGTCAGCGGCCGATCGCCGCCAGGATGCGGGCGAGCACCTCGTCCTGCGAGCCGACGCCGTCGACCCGCGCCAGGGTGCCGCGCTTGTCGTAGAAACCGATCACCGGCGCGGTCGAGTCGGTGTAGACCTGCAGGCGCTTGCGCACCGACTCGGGGTTGTCGTCCTCGCGACCTTCGGCCTTGGCGCGGCCGGCGATGCGCTCGACCAGCAGTTCGTTGGCCACGTCCAGTTGCACCACCGCGTCCAGCGGCTGGCCGAGCTTGGCCAGCAGTTCGTCCAGCGCACCGGCCTGGGCCAGGTTGCGCGGGTAGCCGTCGAGGATGAAGCCGTTGCGCACGTCGTCGCGGCCGAGGCGCGATTCGAGCATGCCCAGCAGGATGTCGTCGGAAACCAGGTCGCCACGCGCCATCACTTCCTTGGCCTGCACGCCCAGCGGGGGGCCGGCGGCGACTTCGGCGCGCAGCAGATCGCCGGTGGAGATGTGTGGAATCTGCAGCTTGTCCTTCAGGCGGGCCGCCTGCGTGCCCTTGCCCGATCCGGGCGGTCCCAACAGAACCAATCGCATCAACCTGACTCCTCGAGGAAAGTACCGTGCGCGGCCGGCGGCGTTAGACTCGGGGGCCACGCCTGCGCTGCACCGCAAGATCCCCAGCTTACCGCATCCAGGCAATGTCCCGGCAATGTCCCCACCCCAGGAGCGAACCCCGACCATGGCCCAAGGCACCCTGCTTTACGCCCAGTCCGGCGGCGTCACCGCCGTCATCAACGCCAGCGCCGCCGCCGTCATCGGCGAAGCGCGGGCGCGCAAGGTCAAGGTCCTGGCCGCGCGCAACGGTATCCTCGGCGCGCTGCGCGAGGACCTGATCGACACCTCCAAGGAGTCGGCGGCGGCGATCGCCGCGCTGGCCCACACCCCCGGCGGCGCATTCGGCTCCTGCCGCTACAAGCTCAAGTCGCTGGAAGCGGACCGCGCCAAGTACGAGCGTCTGCTGCAGGTGCTGCAGGCGCACGACGTGCGCTACTTCCTCTACAACGGCGGCAACGATTCGGCCGACACCGCGTGGAAGGTCTCGCAGCTGGCGCAGGCGTTCGGTTATCCGCTGCACTGCATCGGCGTACCCAAGACCATCGACAACGACCTGGCGGTCACCGACACCTGCCCGGGCTTCGGCTCGGCGGCCAAGTACACCGCGGTGTCGGTGCGCGAGGCGGCGCTGGACGTGGCGGCGATGGCCGAGACCTCGACCAAGGTATTTGTCTACGAAGCCATGGGCCGCCATGCCGGCTGGCTGGCCGCCGCCGCCGGGCTGGCTGCGCAATCGCCGGACGACGCGCCGCAGATCATCCTGTTCCCCGAACGCGCCTACGACGAAGCCGCCTTCCTGGCACAGGTGCGCAAGGTGGTGGACAAGGTCGGCTGGTGCGTGGTCGTAGCCAGCGAAGGCATCCAGACCGCCGACGGGCGCTTCGTCGCCGATGCCGGCGGCGGCACCGATGCGTTCGGGCACAGCCAGCTCGGCGGCGTGGCCTCCTACCTGGCCGGCAAGGTCAAAGCCGAACTCGGCTACAAGGTGCACTGGACCCTGCCCGACTACCTGCAGCGTTCGGCCCGCCACCTCGCCTCGCGCACCGACTGGGAGCAGGCGCAGGCGGTCGGCAAGGCCGCGGTGCAGTTCGCGCTGAAGGGCATGAACGCGGTGATGCCGGCGATCGTGCGCAGCAGCGACGCACCGTACCGCTGGAAGATCGAGGCCGCACCGCTGGCCAAGGTCGCCAACCACGAGAAAAAGATGCCGGCCGGCTTCCTGCGCAAGGACGGCTTCGGCATCACCGAGAAAGCGCGCCGCTACCTGCAGCCGCTGATCCGCGGCGAGGCGCCGCTGCCGTACGGCAGCGATGGCCTGCCCAAGTACGTGGCGCTGAAGAATGTGGCGGTGAAGAAGAAGCTGCCGGCCTGGGAGGGGTGACCCGGCCTGCGCGCACCGGCCACTGCGGCGCAGCGGCGCAAGCCGAGGCGTGCGTGGCGCATGGAGGATGACGCCACCGCCGGCGAACCCGTTGCCGAACGCCGCAGCGAACGCAGCGGCTTCACTTCATCGCGCTTGCCGTCCCCGCCATGCCGTTCTGGGCGCCCGCGCCGCGCGTCCTTGCGACTGCCTGGCACCGGTTAACGCGGATGCAATGGATCCATTCCAATCGGGTCGTCAGCCCTAGCGCGCGTCGCGTTCCTGGACGGCATAGCGAACCGGCACCGACGGCAGCATCAACGCAGGGGCGGCGGTGCCCGGCGTGACCAGCGCCTGGTCCACCGCGATCGCGTCGTCGCCCTCGCGCTGGACGAAGGCCTGGACCAGGCGCGTGCTAGCCGTCGGCAATAACGCCTGCGGGATCGGACTCGGCTTGCGGCCCATTCCCTCCAGCCATTGCGGACGCCCGGCGACGAGCGTCGTGCGCGGGTGCACCACCTGCAGATCGACCGAACCCGCGAGCAGGCCTACCGTCAGCGGCTTGCCGTGCCGCATCAGCACCACGGACCGGCCATGGGTCTTGGGCTCCGCGATGGCATACAGGTCGGCATCGGGCCGATTCATCGGGATCGGCGACAAGCCCGCCTGGTCGATGGTCAACGGGTCGATTCCCGTGGCGCGCTTGAGCCGCTGCGCCATCATCTCGACCTTTCCGCCCTCGGCCGCGATCGGCCGTTCCGCGACATGGTGTTCGCCGGCATAGATCAGGATCTTGCCGGCGGGAGCCTGCTTGAGCGCGCGCCGGACCAGATTGTCGGCCTGATCCTGTTCCCGCTGCGCCTGCGCCTGGCCGGGATCGTCGGCATACTCCGTGCGCGTGGTTTCGTACGACACCGGGCGGTAGCCCAGTGCAAGCGACTGGCGCAGGAAATCGGCAAAGACCGGATCGTGCAGGTAATAGCCGCTCGGCTGCCGCACATAGCCGTCTTTCGAGAACGCCGCCATCTTGTCGCGCGACACGGCATCGTCGGCATCGCGCTTCAACGCCTCCACCGCCAGCGTCGTGTAGCCGAGCGGACGCAAGGCGCGCGCGACCTCCAGCGCGAACGCGCGGCCGCGCGGATCGAGATGATTCTCGTCGAGGATCACGATGCTGGTCCGGCGCGCGCGGCGGACGATCTCCGCAAGCGCGGAAACGCCGTGCGCGCCACGCAGGTCGGCGAGTTGTTCCTTGGGCACGTGGAAATCCGCCGTCTTGGCCGGATTGAACGTCGGCATACCGGTCATGCACGACATCACCTGCGTCCATTGGTCGAACACGTCCGCATCCTTGATGTCGGTCGCCGATGCGACACCGAGATGCGCCAGCAGGCCGAACGAGGCATCCAGATAGCGGCCATGCATGGCATCCTGCACGGATTGGTCGTTGGCGGCTTGAACACGCTTCGCTTCATCGGCCTCATCCGCCGCCGGCGAGGCCGCCGCGGAAGGCATCGCGGCCATACTCGCGGCTGACGCCGTCATCAGGAGCAGGCTACCGACGATCGATTGAAACCGCATGATGGATGCTCAGGCTTCTGGCGCGTTCGTCACTATTGCGGGGAACCTCGCGGAAGGCAAGAGCGGAAACGGCGCACACGATTGGCAGGAAACGAGAAGGAAACAGAATGGGCTTCGATTGGCACAACGGCCCGATCACCCGCGCAACGCCGGTGGACGACAGCTATCGCAATACGCAGGCCGTGCCCCGCTTCCTCGCCGGCGCATGCGCGGCCAACTTCACGTTCGATCGTGCCTTCATGGCGTGGATCAAGAACGGCGCGCCCAAGAACATGGGCGAGGTCGCCGACGAATGGCTGCGCCGGCGGCAGACAGGATCGGAACCGACTCGATAAGTCTGCATGCAACTGCATGCTGCATACGTTCGATGAGAACCAGAGACGGCCCACGGCAACGTGCATCAGCGGCTGAGAAACCTACGTTCGGCGACGCCGCTAACGGCGCCGATGATGGCGACCGATACGAGCGTGCAAGCGATCGAGCCGGTCAGGGAAACTCGCCCGACCAGCCGATGTCACTGCCCCGCATCGGCAACGCGGCATGCTCAGCGGCTGATTCCGCAAGGAATGTCGCTACGCATCCGGCTCAACGGCAGGCATTGCCTTCCAGCGTCATCTGCGCGGTGAACTGCGGCACCTGCGCGACCTTGCCGGCGGCCGCCTGCTGCTTGGCCTCTTCCAGATAGATCCGCGACTGGCCCTGGCCATCACGCTCGGTGTTCAGCGCGACCGGCTTGCGCCACACCCGCACCACCGCCTGTTGCGACGGACAGGCGGCGCTGGGCACGCGGATCAGATCGTTGAACTTCCAGCCGGTGGCCTCGCTGGGCTTGGCCTGATCGAACTCGACCAGCTTGGCGCGCGGCTGGCAGGTCGGGCTGCTGCGCACCGCGGAGAATCGGTAGGGCTGCGCCGCATCGCCGGTGTACTCGCCTTCGAAACGCACGCAGGCCTCGGGGATCTGGCGGATGGTATGCACCACGCCCACCGCCTGTGGCGCACTGGCCGGGCGCTGCAGTTCCGGGGTCGGGTCGGCGGCCGCGGCGGCCAGCGGCGCCAGCGCACACAGGCCGAGAGCAAGGAGCGAAGCGCGGAAGCGCAGCCGCGGGGAAATCGTCGAGTGCATCGAATGGCTCCTGGGAGGCGATGCGCCACGCTGCCACGCAAAGACTGAACCGCACGCCAAAAGTGCGATGGCGTGCCGGTCGCTGGCGGCAGCACGGCGCCAGGCGCATACTCGCCGCGTTCAGGCCAGTCGACATTGCGATACGCACCAGCGGCGCGCGTTGTGGCCGCGGAGTCGTTGCATGCTTCAGCTCCTCCGGTGTGATCCCAGGGTATGTCCAGCGCTTGGGCGCCATCCACATCCTTGGGAGGGGTCATGCTGGAACGATATGCAGTCACGGTGGCATTGGCGTGCGCGGCTCTGGCGGTGCTCTACGGCATCGTCTCCACGCGCTGGATCCTGGCGCAACCCGCCGGCAACGAACGCATGCGGGAGATCGCCGATGCGATCCAGGAAGGCGCCCGCGCCTACCTCAACCGCCAATACCTGACCATCGCCATCGCCGGCGTGGTGCTGCTGGTGCTGGTCGGCGTGTTCCTGAGCTGGTACACCGCCGGCGGCTTCGCGATCGGCGCGGTGCTGTCGGGCGTCGCCGGCTACATCGGCATGAACCTGTCGGTGCGCGCCAACGTGCGCACTGCCGAGGCGGCGCGGCGCGGGCTTGCGCCGGCGATGGCGGTGGCATTCCGCGGCGGCGCGATCACCGGCATGCTGGTGGTGGGGCTGGGCCTGATCGGCGTGGCCGGCTACTACGGCCTGCTGCAGTGGCTGGGGCACAGCGTCGCCGACACCCTGCACGCGCTGGTCGGCCTGGCCTTCGGCAGTTCGCTGATCTCGATCTTCGCGCGCCTGGGCGGCGGCATCTTCACCAAGGGTGCGGACGTCGGCGCAGACCTGGTCGGCAAGGTCGAGGCCGGCATCCCCGAGGACGACCCGCGCAATCCGGCGGTGATCGCCGACAACGTCGGCGACAACGTCGGCGACTGCGCCGGCATGGCCGCCGACCTGTTCGAGACCTACGCGGTCACGGTGATCGCGACGATGCTGCTGGGCGGGCTGATGGCCGCCGAGGCCGGACGCAACGCGGTGCTGTATCCGCTGGTGCTGGGCGGTGTGTCGATCGTCGCCTCGATCGTCGGCACCTTCTTCGTGCGCGTGCGCCCGGGTGGCTCGATCATGGGCGCGCTGTACAAGGGCGTGGTGGTCTCGGCGGTGCTGGCGGCGCTGGCATTCTGGCCGGTGACCCAGCAACTGATGGGCGATACCGCCGCCGGCGCCGGCAAGCTCTACGGCTGCGCGCTGATCGGCCTAGCGTTGACCGGGCTGATCGTGTGGATCACCGAGTACTACACCGGCACCCAGTACAAGCCGGTGCAGCACGTGGCCGCGGCCAGTACCACCGGCCACGGCACCAACATCATCGCCGGCCTCGGCATCTCGATGAAGTCCACCGCGCTGCCGGTGATCGCGGTGTGCGCGGCGATCTGGGGCGCGTTCGCGCTGTCGGGACTGTACGGCATCGCCATCGCCGCCACCGCGATGCTGTCGATGGCCGGCATGATCGTGGCGCTGGACGCCTACGGCCCGATCACCGACAACGCCGGCGGCATCGCCGAAATGGCGGAACTGCCGCCGGAGGTGCGCGCGGTCACCGACCCGCTGGACGCGGTCGGCAACACCACCAAGGCGGTGACCAAGGGCTATGCGATCGGCTCGGCGGCGCTGGCCGCGCTGGTGCTGTTCGCCGACTACACCCACAACCTGCGCGCCGCACACCCCACCGACACCTTCGCCTTCGACCTGTCCGACCACACGGTGATCATCGGCCTGCTGATCGGCGGCCTGATTCCCTACCTGTTCGGCGCGATGGCGATGGAAGCGGTGGGCCGCGCCGCCGGTGCGGTGGTGGAGGAAGTGCGGCGACAGTTCCGCGAGATCCCCGGCATCATGCAGGGCACCGGCAAGCCGCAGTACGACCGCGCGGTGGACATGCTGACCCGCTCGGCGATCCGCGAAATGATCGTGCCCTCGCTGCTGCCGGTGGCGGTGCCGATCGTGGTCGGCCTGTTGCTGGGCCCACGCGCGCTCGGCGGACTGCTGATCGGCACCATCGTCACCGGGCTGTTCGTGGCGATCTCCATGACCACCGGCGGCGGCGCCTGGGACAACGCCAAGAAGTACATCGAGGACGGCCATTTCGGCGGCAAGGGCAGCGAGGCGCACAAGGCCGCGGTGACCGGCGACACCGTCGGCGACCCGTACAAGGACACCGCCGGCCCGGCGATCAATCCGCTGATCAAGATCATCAACATCGTGGCGCTGCTGCTGGTGCCGCTGCTGTAGCCACACGTGCAGCAGGCGTCGGCAACATGCTGGCGCCTGCTGCGCGTCCTCTGCCGCTACAGGCAGTCGATCAAGCCATCGTTGATGCTTTGCTCGCTGCGCGGCAGCGGCGCGAACAGCGGCCGCTCGCCCGACAGCGCCGCATACAGCGCGTGCAGTCGGGTCTGCGGCTGCAGGGGGGTCCGGCAGTGCCACAGCCGCGCATCGACCACGACCCGGCCGCTGTCCGGATCGACGCTGGCCTCGCTGGCGCCGAAGCTCCAGATGCACTCCCCGATCACCCCGTCGCGCTGGCGCACCGAGCAGCGATAGCGCAGCGGCCGGTAGTCGCTGTAGTCGCCTTCGCAGAAGGTGTCGCCGCAGAGTTGGTCGAAGTCGTGCGCCAGCCGTTGCTCCAGGTCGGCGAACGCCTCCCAGCCCTCGCCCGGGGCGGGATAGTCCATCGCATCCACGTAGGCCGGTTGCGCCTGTTGCGCCTGCGCAGTGCCGCAGGCCAGGACCAGTACCGCCAGCAGCGGCAGCATCGATTGCCGGATTCCGTTCATCGTCTTGCTCCTTGGGTGGGGACAGTGAGCACAGGATCGCCGCCGCCCGCGGCCGGTACCATCGGATTGCGCCCCATGCGGGCCGGTATGGAGTCCGAAACCGCTGTAGGAATCCCCCGAACCGCCGTGCGCTGCATTGCAACAGCCAACCGACTAGAATGCCTGCCTCTTTAGAAGCCACTCCACTGGAGCTAGCGCATGGGTCTGGAACTGGTCACCTCCGGCAAGAACCTGCCGGAAGAAATCAACGTCGTCATCGAAATCCCCAAGGATTCGGAGCCGGTCAAGTACGAAGTGGACAAGGCCAGCGGCGCCATCTTCGTCGACCGCATCCTCTCCACCCCGATGCGCTACCCGTGCAACTACGGCTACGTGCCCAACACCCTGTGCGGCGACGGCGACCCGGCCGACGTGCTGGCGCTGCTGCCGCTGCCGCTGGTGCCCGGCTGCGTGGTGCGCTGCCGCCCGGTCGGCGTGCTGAAGATGAGCGACGAGGCCGGCAGCGACGAGAAGATTCTGGCGGTGCCGGTGGCCAAGGTGTTCGAAGGCTACGGCCACATCGAGGACATCGCCCAGGTGTCCGGCCACTGGATGGAGCGCATCGGCCACTTCTTCGAGCACTACAAGGACCTGGAAAAGGGCAAGTGGGTCAAGCTCGACGGTTGGGGCAACGCCGAGGAAGCCAAGCGCATCCTGCGCGAGTCCGTGGCCCGCTTCGAAGCCGGCGCCTGAGCCGCGCGGCCGTGGCGGGGCGCCTGCCCCGCCGCGGCTGATCCGTTTCACGTTTTGCCGTTGCCGGGGCGCCGCGCTTCGGGGTTTGCGGTACATTGCGTCATGGCATCATCGAGCCCGGTCCGTCCGCGACCCGGCTCTTCTTGGGGGACAGTCTCTTGCGCATCCTGTTCGTCGGCGACGAAGCCAGCCTTCCGTCCGAAGTCACTGAATACATTCGCGATCTTGGCGACGACTGGCAGGTCCAGAGTGTCGCCGACGGCAATGCCGCGATCGCCGCGGCGGCCACGGTACGCCTGGATGCGGTGATCGCCGCGCCGACGCTGCCGGACCTGACCACCGCCACCTTGCTCGGCCAGATCCGCACGCTGAGCCCGGAAACCATCCGCATCGCGCTGATCGAGGCCGAGCAGAGCAACCGCGCGCCGCCGGCGCGGATCATCGGCGTGGCGCACCGGTTCCTGCCGCTGCCGCTGTCGCCGGAAATGCTGCTGGAAGCGGTGACCAGCCTAGAGGAACTGCAGGAACTGCTGGGCAACCCGCGCCTGCGCTCCAGCATCGGCCGCATCGAGAAGCTGCCCTCGCCGCCGCATCTGTACCTGAGCCTGATGCACGCGCTGGAGCAGGACGAAGGCAGCAACGCCGCCGACCTGGCCAAGCTGGTTTCGGCCGACCCCGCGATCGCGGCCAAGGTGCTGCAGCTGTGCAATTCGGCGTTCTTCTCCAACGGCCGCACCATTTCCGACCTGCGCACCGCCGTGACCCGCCTGGGCACCGCTACCCTGCGCGACCTGGTCCTGGCCAGCGAAGTGTTCTCGGTGCAGGCGCTGTCCAACGCCGAGCGCAACGCGCTGCAGCAGCGCTCGCTGCTGGCGTCCAAGCTGGCCGCGAAGATGCTGCCGGCCTCCAGCGTCGAGCTGGGCTCGACCGCGGCACTGCTGGCCGACATCGGCCTGCTGCTGCCGGGCGTGCGCGACGAGCGCGAGCCGCCCACCGATGCCGACGACACCCGGCCGGGCCACGCCGAAGCAGGCGCCTACCTGCTGGGCCTGTGGGGCCTGCCGATGCCGATCATCGAGGCGGTGGCCTTCCATCGCCAGCCGCAGCGCTCCAGCACCCGCAGCTTCTGGGTCACCGGCGCGGTGCACGTGGCGATGGCCCTGGCCAGCGGCTCGGAGGTCGACGAGGAGTATCTCTCCAAGACCGGCATGCTCGGCAAACTGCCGACCTGGCGCGAGCACGCCGAGAACCTGATGGGGCTGACGTCGGCGTAAGTCCATCGTGGCGCGCGCGGCCTGCCGCCGTGCGCGATCAATAGTGCTTGCACTTCGCCGACCTTCTCGCTGCCGTTGGCAAACGTCTTCGGCGCATCTCGCGCCGGCATCGCGGCTCGCCCATCGCCCAATCCACACGACGGTCCGCCGCGCGCCCTTGCAGCGGCGCGACGACTGCGCCACCCCGAGAGCCCCTCACCGGCGAGCGCGTAGCGGCAACAACAGCAACGGCTTCGGGGCATTCGCAACTACGCGAAGCGCGCAGCGGTAGGAGCGGCAACTGCATTCGGTCGGCTGGTGTGCACAGTAAGTTCTCGAAGCGCCCCTAACGCTGCGACCGCAGGCGCTCGATGCCAACACCTGGCGTCGCGTCGCCACCAGTTGCCGGGCCGCGGACGCGAGGATGCGCCGGCCATACCACGGCAACCGCCTGTCCGCCGCCCGGCACGACACGTCACAAGCGCTGCGCAGACACAAAAAAAGACGGGCCTTGCGGCCCGTCTTCGTGTCACGCGAACAGCTCGATCAGAAGCGCTGGGTGTACTTCATGTACACGTAGCGACCGATGTCGAAGCCGCCGTAGTAGGCGAAGCTGCTGTCCGGGGCCGAGTACATCAGCGGACCGCGGTGGTCGAACACGTTGTTCGCACCGATGGCGATCGTCGCGTCCCACGGCGCCTTCCAGTTGACCTGCAGGTCGTGGAAGGTGTTGGAACCGGTGTGACGCAGCGGATCGGCTTCGCCGTTGGCGAAGTGGTCCGGCGCATCGCAGTAGTCCGTGGCCAGCGAGATGCAGCTTTCCTTCATGCCGGAGTAGTAGCGCAGGGTGTAGTTCACACCGAAGTCGCCCATCGTCCAGTTCACGCCCAGGTTGGAGCGCACGCGGAAGATGCCCGGCTCGCCGACGCGGCCGATCGTGATGTTGTCGCCCGCGGCGTTCTGGCCGGCTTCGTCGTACTTGCTGACGTAGCTGGTCTGCCAGTCGATCATGATCTTGCCGAACGCCATTTCCGGCAGACGGTAGCGGATGCCCAGATCGTAGCCTTCGGTCTCCATCTGGCCGAGGTTGGCCACGCCGTAGGTCATCGCCGAGATGTGGCCGTCGGCGGCGCGGGTCACGCCGGCGCAGCGCTCGGCATTGCCCAGCACGTAGCAGTCGCGCAGGATGCGGTCCACGCTATCGGCGATGATCATGTCCTTGATCTCGTAGCGGTACCAATCCAGCGAGATGTCCAGGCCCTGCACCCAGCGCGGGCTCCACACCAGACCGGCGGTCTTGCTGGTGGAGGTTTCCGGACGCAGGTTCGGGTTGGAGCCGCTGATGAACTCGTCCGGGGTCTGGCACGGATAGGTGGTGCACGGCACGTAGCCCTGGCCCAGCTGGGTGTAGCCGACCGGCACGCCGGCCGCGGTGCATGCCGCATTGCCGTTGACGCTGTTCGGGGCGCCCACGCCGCACGGATCGACGTACGACTCGAAGCTGCTGCTCAGGCCGCCGTACAGATCGCTGATCGTCGGGGCGCGGAAGCCCTCGGCGTAGGTGCCGCGGACCAGCAGTTCGTCGATCGGCTTCCAGGTGAAGCCGAACTTGGAGTTCACCGTATCGCCGAAGTTGCTGTAGTCCGAATAGCGGCTGGCCAGGTTCAGGGTCAGCTGCTTGGCGAACGCCATGTCGGCCAGGATCGGCACGTTCAACTCGAGGTAGAACTCGTCCAGATCGTAGTTGCCGGCGGTGGTCTTGGCGCCCAGGCCGGTGCTCTCACCCGACTGCGCGAAGGCGTCCGGCGAGAAGCGGCCTTCTTCCTTGCGGTGCTCGTAGCCGACCGCGATGCCGAGGTCGCCCGCCGGCAGCGTCGCCAGCGTGCCGCTCAGGTTGGCGGTGTAGCTGGTGGTCTTGGTCAGGCCCGTGTCGGTGAAGTACGGGAACAGGAAGGCCTGGGTTTCCGGGTCGGCCAGCGAGCCCGGGCCGGCCACGCCGAACGGCAGCAGCGGGTTCCACGGACGGCAGGCGCTCAGCGACACCGGCGCGGCGGCGGTGCCGCACTGGGCGACGCCGCTGGCGTTGATGAAGGACGAACCCAGCGCCTGGCGCGCTGCGATCAGGCTCATGTCGCCGTGACCGGTCTTGGTGCTCTCGTTGCGGTTCCACAGCGCACCGACGTCCCAGTCCCAGGTCTTGTCGGCGAACTCGAAGGAGCCGCTGATGGTCGGCGCGAAGCGCGTGGTCTTCAGCTTGCTTTCGGTGGTGCGCGGCACTTCCCACAGTCGGCGGCGGAAGTCGATGTCCTGGCCGATCGGGTTGAACGCGCTGTCGCCGGCCAGCGGGGTGCCGAACGCGGCGGACTGGTACGGATAGCCGGCGATCTGCTGGTCGGTAGTGCGCTCGTTGTAGAGCACGTCGGCGTTGAAGACGATCGAGTCGGTCAGGTCGTAGTTCGCGTTGGCGAACACCGACTTACGCTCGATGCCGGTCTGCACCATCATCTGCTGGTTGGAGTTGGCGCGCTCGGCCGCCGTCAGCGGGTGGTAGTCGGCCGGGTTGTTCGGGTTGCCGCCCTGGTTCAGGGTCTGCCACACCGCCACGTCCGGATCCGAGCAGTCCACGGTCAGCGGGTTGCACCAGCTGCCGTTCTGGCTGATCGGGCTCCAGCTGCCCGGGGTGGAGTTCGGGCCACGGCTGCCGTCGCGGCTGAACCAACGGTTCTTGGCGAACACCGGATCCTGCTTGGAATACTCGGCGGTCAGCGCCACGCCACCGCGCTCGCCCTGGGTGCCGATGGTGAAGGAGTACTGCGAGGTCTTGCCGTCGCCTTCGCCGAACTGGCCGAACTCGGCCGAGACCTCGGCGCCGTCGAAGCGCTTGCGGGTGATGATGTTGACCACGCCGGCGATGGCGTCGGAGCCGTAGATCGACGAGGCGCCGTCCTTCAGCACTTCGACGCGCTCGATCGCCGCCATCGGCACCTGGCTCAGGTCCTGCAGGCCCGAGGTGGTGGCGCCCAGGCGCTTGCCGTTCAGCAGCACCAGGGTGCGTTCGGCACCGAGGTTGCGCAGGTCGACGTAGTAGCCGCCGACGTTTTCGCCAGAGGCCAGCGCATCGGCGCGCGAAATGGCCGGGGAGCCGGCCGAGGTCAGGTTCTGCAGCACGTCGGCGACCGAGGTGTAGCCCTGGCGCTCCAGCGCCTGGCGGTCCAGGGTCAGGATCGGCTGCTGGGTTTCGACGTCGGCGCTGCGGATGCGCGAACCGGTGATCTCGATCCGGTCCAGCGTGGTGGTGGACGAGGCGGCGGCTTCTTGCGCGCCGGCAATCGCCGGCGTCAACGCGATCGCGATGCTGGCGGGCAGCAAGCCCAGCCGCACTGCGGGAGTGCGAAGGTTCATCAATCTCTCCAGGGTAACGTTAGGGGCGTGTTAAGACGCCCTCGGCACGTTACGTTCCGGTGAGCGCGGCTGCTTTGCCGCTGTCGCCTGCAGACTTTGCCGATTCTGGCGGCACGGGACTGCCATGCCGATATTGCGAGGCGGAGACACCGAAGCGCGCGCGAAACGCCCGCGCGAAGCTGCAGCAGTTGTCGAATCCGCTGGCGGCGGCCACCTCGCCGATCATCATCGTGGTCTCGCGCAGCAGGTCCGCCGCGCGTTCCAGGCGCAGGCGCGCCGACAGCGCCTGTGGGCTTTCCTCGTACAGGCTCTGGAACGTCTTGGACAGATACCAACCGGAGAAGTTGGTCAGTTCGGCCAGTTCGCTGATCCGCACCACGCGGTCGCGATGGCCGTCCAGGTACAGCCGCGCGCGCTGCATGCGCCCGAACACCTGGCGCTTGCGCATCCGCGAGCGCCCGGGACAGCGCTGCACGCGGCGCGACAACTCGCCTTGCATGGACGCCAGATGCAGCAATACCGGCCGCATCGCCAACGCATCGCCGGGCCGCGCTGCCGCCTGCCGCCACAGGCGCAGGGCGGTCCGCGTCTCGCGCAAGGACAGTTCGCCGCGCCCCGCATACAAGGTCTCGTCGGCCATCCGCCCCAAGGCCTTCAGCGCCTCGCTGTCCAGGCTCAGGCCGATGCACAGGCCATCGCGGTCGGTCTGCAGCAGCGGCCGCGAATCGCGTTCGAAGGCCAACCACTGGCCGCGGCGCAGGGCGAAGCGTCCCTCCTTGGCCTCGATCCAGGCACTGCCGCGCAACTGCAGCCAGACCGTGAACGCATTCGCCGACGCCTGCACGCTGGCCAGGCGTGCCGCGCCCAGGCAGGCGGGACCCGCCGGCGCGTCGTCAGCGTCCAGCACCAGTTGTTGTCCATGATCGACCAGAAAAGATTGCCGCATCCGAGCACCTGCTTGACGTAAACCGGTGCGCAGTCTTTGCCGAATGTGGCGGCAGGTCAGGAAGACTTGGCGATATTTGTCCGAATTCGCCACGATGCCATCACGAACAACTTACGAAGCCTAATTCTCCTTTTTGAACAACCAGTTGTGCGAGATCGTGGAGAACCACTCGGGCTGATCGTGGATGCGGATGAAGCCGATCTCGCTGCCGTCCTCGACCGCCAGGGCGACGTAGGCGTCGCCGCTGCGCGGGTCGATGCTGAAGCCGTTGACCGCGCTGAAGTGATCGCGGTCCAGGCACACGCTGGCGTCGAGGCCACCGCCGATCCGTGCCATCCGGCTGGCGCATTCGCCAGTCTGGAACAGGTAATGCACCGCGCCATCGGGGCCGAGCGCCCAACTGCGGTAGCGCCACAACGACGGCAGGTTGTCATCCACGGCACGCACGCTGACCAGGTCCAGGCTGGCATCGGCGCGCCACAGGCCGCTTCTCGCGAGCCGGGTGAACAGGATCTGCCCACTGGTCGGATCGGTGCGGACCTGGGACACGTCCGGCAAGGTCGCCAAGGGCCGCCAGGGCACCGCGCGCCGGTCGTACAACTGCAGGCGGGTGCGCCCGTTCTCGCCCAGCAGCACCAGCAACTGACCGGGATCGGCGGTGTACGACGCCTGCAGCGGTTCGCCAGCCGGCACCGGCAAGGCCGTCACGCTGCCCGACTGCGGACGCACTTCGTAGATCGCCGATCGCCCCTGCGCGTCGCGCCCACTGACCAGCAAGGCCTGGCTGTCGGCCGACCACGACAGCGGCTGCCGGGTCTCCGGCCGCACGCCCTCGATCAGCCGCAACGACGTCGGCTGGCTCACATCGCCCCACCACAGTGCGTAGCTGCCGTCGCGATCGGAGGTGAAGGCGAGCTGGCGCCCATCGGGCGCGATGCTCGGCTGGCCGTCGCGGCCGGTGGACGCGAACAACCGCTGGCGCTCGCGGCGCACATCCGCCGCGCCGGCCGGGATGCGGTACACGGCGAACTGCGGGCGCCGGTGCACGAACGCCAGGCTGCCGCCGTCGCGGGCCAGGCGTGGCGCCTGCGCGTCGCTCAGGCCCAGGTCGCGCAAGCGCCGGGTCTGGGTGTCCAGCCGATACAGCCGGGTCTCGCCATCGACCCGGCGTCCGAACACGATGCCGCGCCCGTCGCGCGCCCAGTCCCAGCCGCGGATCTCGGCGAATTCATGGGTCAGCGGCTCGGCGGTGCCGCCTGCGGCCGGCATCCGCCACAGCCCGCCCATCTGCGGATTGCGCACGAAGGCGATCCACTTGCCGTCCGGCGAGTAGCGCGGCGCGTAGTCGAAATCGCCGGCAGCGACCGGATAGTCCAACGCCCTCCAGCGCCCGCTGCCCAGATCCAGCACGCGGATGCCGCGTGCCGCCGGCCGCCCATTCATGCTGCCGAATACCAGGCCATGGCCGTCCGGCGTCCAGTCGAAGCTCAGCAATTCGCTGTCGTCGCAGCGCGCGACCTCCTGCGCGGGCGCACGCCCGCCGGCCTGCACCAGCATGACCCGGCACTGCCGATCGGCACCGAGCCGGGCGAAGGCGATGCGGGTGCCGTCGGGCGACCAGGCCGGCAGGCGGTCGGACTCGCCGCGGGCCGGGACGCCCAGCGAACGCGGGGGCGTGCTGCCGGCGGCGCCGCTGGTCGGCTGCACCAGCAACTGCGTGCCGTCGCTGCCGGTGGTACGTGCAGCGTAGGCCACCTGCGCGCCGTCCGGCGACAGCGCCGGCTCCAGCTTGAACCCGGACAGCGCGGTGATCAGCCGATAGGGGCGTTTCGGGCTGCCCAGCACGCGCTCCTGCTCGGCGCTGTCGGTGGGCGTCGCCGGATCGCGCGCGAACCACCACCAGCAGGCCAGCGCCAGCACCAGCATCGCGGCCGCACCGGCGGCCGCGGCCAGCCACGACGGCGGACGCCGCCGCGCGGCAGGGGCGACGGACGGGGCAACGGTGACGAGCGTTTCCGCTGCGGCGTCCGTCGCCACGAGCGAGGCCGAGGTCGTGCCCGCCTCGGCCTCGCCATCGGGCAAGGCCTGCACCGGCGCCACCAGGCGGTAGCCGCTCTTGGCCAGGGTCTCGATGTACACCGGCGCCTCGCCACGCACGCCGGCCGCGAAGGCCTTGCGCAACTGGGTGATGGCCTGGGTCACCACGTCGTTGGTCGGCTGCGTGTCCGGCCAGACCTGCGCCAGCAACGCCTCGCGTTCCACCACCTGTCCCGGTTGCGCCAACAACACGCGCAGCACGCCCATCGCCTTGGGCGTGAGCCGTGGCGGCCGGCGCGCGCGCGGCGCGTGCACTTCCCGCAAGGACAGCAGCACCAGGCAATCGCCGACCTGCATCCGTTGCGGAAGCGTCGGTGTGGCGGACGATGGAGAAGACATGTAGGACAACGAAGAAAATGCCGTGACGAAAGTGTCGCAAATGCGGCGACGACGCAGCCGCGTGTGGCTCTGCAACGAGGGCCAACGAGCAAACTCGGCAAAACGAGGCAGCGGATGCCGCCAAGCGCGACATGTCACCGGATTCTACTCTAGTCATCGCCGCCGCCAACCGCGACGACGCATTCAGGCTCTCTCTCCGCCGACGAAATTCACATAATCGCTCCATGACTGCGCGCCTTTTGGCGCGCTTTTTTTACATCCCGTTCAGCGCTGCATATTTCGTGTGACGCTCAATCCAATCAGGCGCGAGACCACCAGCGCGATATACATCACGCCGGCGAACTGTTCGATCATCACCAGCGCCCGCGCGAACGGCTGCACCGGCACCACGTCGCTCAAGCCCACGCCCGAGAGCACGCTGAAGCTCAGATACAGCAATTCCATCCAGGTCCGCGGCGAGGCCGCATCCACCGCCGCAGTGAAGCTGCCCGGCAACCATTGCTGGCACGCCGCGAAGACGAACGCGAAGGCCCACGCCAGCAGCGTGAAGGTAGCGCCGGCGGCATACAGTTCGTCGCGGGTCACCACGTGGTCCTGCAGCATGTAGGCGATCAGGCTGCCGGCGGTATAGAAGTACAACAGGCTTTCCAGCAGTTGCGCCCAGGCGGTCATCGCCGGATTGCCGAGCAGGGCCGCGGCGATCGACAACGCCACCGACGGCAATGCCAGGCAACAGGCGATCCACAGCGCCGTGGGTCCGCGGTTGACCACCCAAAGCGCGAGCGCCAGCACCACGATGCCGAATGCACCGAACAGCGCGCGACCGGCGGCGGTGTCTTCCATCCATGGATACAGCAGCACGCCCAGCAGTTGCACAGCGAGCAACAGCGCGGACGGATGGCGACGCAGCGCGAACGCATAGCGCAGCATGAGACATTCCCTGTGGCGACAAGCGCGCATCATAGACGCGCGTGCGGCTTGCCTCCGTCGTGATGACGTCGGACGCAAGCCGCCCCTGTCATGGGTGCGCGTGCGCGACAGGTGCGGCATCGCACAAGCCGCACGGCCAACTCCACGTTGACCGTGGCGGTGGCCGCATGCGGCGCCGTCCAGCGTCCACTCACTCGGGGCGATACACCTGCGCGCCTGCCGCCAGGAACTGCGCCGACTTCTCCGCCATGCCGGCCTGCAGCGCCGCTTCCGCATCGACCCCGTGCTCGGCCGCGTAGTCGCGCACGTCCTGGGTGATCTTCATCGAACAGAAGTGCGGCCCGCACATCGAGCAGAAGTGCGCCAGCTTGTGCGCGTCCTTGGGCAGGGTTTCGTCGTGGAACTCGCGCGCCTTCTCCGGATCCAGGCCGAGATGGAACTGGTCGTCCCAGCGGAACTCGAAGCGCGCCTTGGACAAGGCGTTGTCGCGCACCTGCGCGCCGGGGTGGCCCTTGGCCAGATCTGCGGCATGCGCGGCGATCTTGTAGGCCATGATGCCGTCGCGCACATCGGCGCGGTTGGGCAGGCCCAGATGCTCCTTCGGCGTGACGTAGCACAGCATCGCGGTGCCGAACCAGCCGATCATCGCCGCGCCGATCGCCGAGGTGATGTGGTCGTAGCCCGGTGCGATGTCGGTGGTCAGCGGCCCCAGCGTGTAGAACGGCGCCTCGCCGCACTCCCGCAGTTGCTTGTCCATGTTCTCCTTGATCAGTTGCATCGGCACGTGGCCGGGGCCTTCGATCATGGTCTGCACGTCGTGCTTCCAGGCGATCCTGGTCAACTCGCCCAGCGTCTCCAGTTCGCCGAACTGGGCAGCGTCGTTGGCGTCGGCGATGCAGCCCGGGCGCAGGCCGTCGCCCAGCGAGAAGGCCACATCGTAGGCCTTCATGATCTCGCAGATCTCCTCGAAGTGGGTGTAGAGGAAGTTCTCGCGATGGTGCGCCAGGCACCACTTTGCCAGGATCGAGCCGCCGCGCGAGACGATGCCGGTGACGCGCTTGGCGGTCAGCGGCACGTAGCGCAGCAGCACCCCGGCGTGGATGGTGAAGTAGTCCACGCCCTGTTCGGCCTGCTCGATCAGGGTGTCGCGGAAGATCTCCCAGGTCAGCTCCTCGGCGCGGCCATCCACTTTTTCCAGCGCCTGGTAGATCGGCACCGTGCCGATCGGCACCGGCGAGTTGCGTACGATCCACTCGCGGGTCTCGTGTATGTGCTTGCCGGTGGACAGGTCCATCACCGTGTCCCCGCCCCAGCGGATCGCCCACACCAGCTTCTCCACTTCCTCGGCGATGCCGGAGCTGACCGCGCTGTTGCCGATGTTGGCGTTGATCTTGGTCAGGAAGTTGCGGCCGATGATCATCGGCTCGCTTTCCGGATGGTTGATGTTGCACGGCAGGATGGCGCGCCCGCGGGCGATCTCGGCGCGCACGAACTCGGGCGTGATCTGCTGCGGAATGGCGGCGCCGAACGCCTCGCCGGGATGCTGCGTGCGCAGTTGCGCATCGTGCAGTTCGTGCAGGCGCTGGTTCTCGCGGATCGCCACGAACTCCATCTCGGGTGTGACGATGCCGCGCCGTGCGTAGTGCATCTGGGTGACGTTGGCGCCATCGCGGGCGCGCCGCGGCAGGCGCCGCGTCGGGAAGCGCACCGCCTGCAGGCGCGCATCGTCCTCGCGCGCGCGGCCGAACTGCGAACTCAGCCCGTCCAACACCACGCTGTCGCCGCGCTCGGCGATCCAGGCCGCGCGCAGCGGCGCCAGGCCGGCGCCGAGATCGATCCGCGCCTGCGGGTCGGTGTACGGCCCGGACGTGTCATAGACGGTGATGGGGGCATTCTCCTCGCCGCCGAACACGGTGGGCGTGCGGGTCAGCGCGATCTCGCGCATCGGCACCTGCAGGTCGGCGCGGGAGCCCGGCACGAAGATCTTGCGCGAGCCGGGGATCGGGCGGGTCACCGCCGCGGACAAGGTGTCGGTCTGCTGCTGCAGCGGATTGGGTACGGCGTTCATCGGCGTTCGTCCTGGTTCAAGTGACCCGCGAGGAACGCGGGACGGGTGCGAGCGGACTCGCATCTCGGACGAAGCGGCGGCGCGGGCCCGCCACGGACGCACACGCGCCCGCCGCGGACTTGCGAAGCTTCCCTACGCCGGTATCAACCGGATCAGGTTCGAAGGGACTGTCTCAACCGCGGCCTGCGCCGGCGGTACCCCCGCTTCTGCGGCTATTAGACCCGTTTCCGCCGCTGGCCGCCAACCGGCGCGGCTGAACGTCGGCACAGCCGCCATGCGGATGTGTCAGCACCGCCACACGCCGCCCCGCCGGCGACAAACCGCGGCCACGTGGCCGGCCTAGCCTGCACGCACAAGAATCAAGGCTCTCTCTCATCGCCGTCGGCCCTGCCGGCGGCATTTTTTTTGCCTGCGCGCCACGCTCACTCGAGCACGTAGGCCACGCGCAAGCCGCCCCAGTGGCGCCCGCGCACCTGCACCGGCACCGACAGGTCGAACAGGATCTGCCCGGTATCGCGCCGGTACACCTGCAGCAGGTACGGTTCGGTGTGGCGGCCGACGTTGCGGCCGACCCGGTCGCTGAAGATGCGCTTGGTGCGGTTGCCGACCAGATCGCGCGCACGGTCGCCGCTGAGCGGCTGGCTGAAGCGCAGGTTGTGGGTCGGCACATAACCGTCGACGTTCGCGCAGATCGCGAACACGATCCATGGATGCGCGGCCAGCAGCGGCTCCTGCAGCGGCGGCAGCAACGCGTCGCACAGCGCATCGAAGGCGGTACGGTACTTGGGCGGGTCGATGCCCGGGATCGGAACGTACTCGGTGGCGAACAGCGCATCCTCGGCGATGCGCCCACGCGCCAGCGCTGCCTCGAACGCCAGGCCGATGCTGGCGGCGGCAGCCTGGGCCAGATCGCGCACCCGCGCATGCCGCGGCTGGTGCATCGGATCGGCGGGCAAGCGGAACAGGTTTACGCAGTCGTGCAGGGTGTCGCTGCCGGCGGCCAGGTCGGCACTGCGCTGCACCACGCGCGCGGCATGCTCCAGGTTGCTGCGGCTGAGCCCGACCACGTGCTCGACGGCCCGGTCGATACCACCGATCTCCCCGCTCTGGGTGGCGATGCGGCCGGCCACCGCGTCCATCGCCGCGCTGGCGCGGCCGAGCAGTTCGCCGATGCCGCCCAACACCTGTTCGGTGCGCTGGGCCGAGGCCGCGCTCTCCTGCAGCGCGGTACCGGTCTCGCCGATGATGCCGCGCACGTCGCGCGCCGCGGTGGCGGCACGTTCGGCCAGTTGCCGGATCTCGGTGGCGACCACTGCGAAGCCGCGTCCGGCGGGGCCGGCGTGCACTGCTTCGATACTGGCGTTGATCGAAAGGATATTGGTCTGGAACGCGACCGCATCGATCACCTCGATGACCTGGTTGGCGCGCGCCGAGCGTCGCGCCACTTCCTGCATCGCCTGACCCAGGGTGCGCGCCGCCTCCACGCCCTGGCGTGCGCTGTCGTCGGCACTGGCCGCCACCGCGATCACCGCGCGCAGGTCGCGGTCCATCTCGTGCAGGCCCTGCAGCAGTTGCCGGGTGGTGGCGAGCACCGTCTGCAGCGCATCCAGTTGGGTCTGCGACTGCCGCGCCAGTTCGTCGTTCTCGGCCACCACGTGCGGCACTTCGGCGGCGATCTGCAGCGACAGCGCCACCGCCTGGCGGATCGCCTCGGCCAGGTTGCCGAATCCGGCGGACAGGCGCCGCCCCGGCATCGCCTCGGTCTCCTGCGCCGACAGCGGCGTCTGCAGCCCCAGATCCAGATCGCAGCCGGTCAGCCGCTCGCCGACCCGCTCCAGCAGCGCCTGCGCCGCCGTGCCTTCCTGGATCCGTTGCGCCAGCGCCTGCAGCGCCGGACTGATGGCGCCCTGCCCCTGGCCGGCACTGAGCAGGGCGACGTCGCGCAGCAGCGCGGCGGTTTCCGGATGCGGCAGCGACAGCAGCCAGCCCTGGCCGCCGCGATCGCGGTCGCGCTGGTAGCGCACGCGGCGTGTGGGGTCGGCACCCGGCGCCAGCCAGCTGCCTTCGGCGCCGACCAGGGCGGTCAGCGGCAGCCCCCAGACTGCCTCGCTGGCGGCACCGAGCAGGGCCTGCGGCGTCACCCCCAGCAGATCCACGGCGGCGCGATTGGCTGCACTGATGCGGCCGTCCGGTTCCAGCCGCAACAGGGCGATCGGGGCATCCGGCAAGCCGGCGGCGGGCACGGCATCGGCGTCCGGACTGCGTGAGAACAAGGCCATCGTCGTCTCCCTCGGTGCTGCGCCCATGGTATCGGCTCCCGCCTTGCGCTCGCCGTCACGGCCGCCGCAATCGGAATCACCATCATGCGCCGCGGCGTGCCCGGCAGACACGACCACGACGCCGCCATGACGCCGTCTTCGCGAGGATCCGATCACGCAAGCCCCAGTCCGACGCGCGATCGGGTGCCGAACGCCAGGCGTGGCGCGAACTGGCGGCGCGCCGGCACCGCGGTCGGCCGCGACAGTCCACAGCAAACGCGTCGGCGTCGGCGTCGGCATCGACCTCCCTGCCCGCCTGCGCGACTGCCAGCGCGCGCTACCCGTTCCACGACCGGAGACGCTCCACATGGTGTTCCGCATTTCCATCGCCCTGGTGGCCCTGCTGGTCCTGATCGCCGGCATCGCGCCTGGGCCATTCAACACGGTGGTGCAGGCGGCGCTGGTGGAGGTCGTGCGCGGCGCCGGCTGGATGTACCTGCTGATCGTGTTCCTGACCTTGAGCTTCCTGCTGTATCTGGCGTTCGGCCGCTTCGGCAACCTGCGCATCGGCGGCGAAGACGCCGAGCCGGAGTTCTCGCGCGGCAGTTGGCTGTCGATGCTGTTCGCCGCGGGGATGGGCATCGGCCTGGTGTTCTGGGGCGCGGCCGAACCGATCTCGCATTTCCTCGAGCCGCCGGAGGGCCTGGCGCCGCAGAGCATGGAGGCGGCGCGCGCGTCGATGCGCTATGCCTTCTTCCACTGGGGCCTGCATCCCTGGGCGATCTACGGGCTGATCGGCCTGGCGATGGCCTGGTTCCAGTACAACCGCAACGGCCGCGGCCTGGTCAGCGACATACTGCAGCCGGTCATCGGCCGCCACCACCGTGGCTGGATCGGGCAGAGCGTGAACATCGCTGCCGTGGTCGCCACGGCGGTCGGCGTGGCGACCACGCTGGGCTTCGGCACCATCCAGATCGCCGCCGGCCTGCAGCGCGTGTTCGGCGTGCACGCCGGCATCCCGGTGCAGATGGCGGTGATCGCGGTGGCCTTCGTGCTGTACATGGCCTCGACCAGCAGCGGCGTGGAGCGCGGCATCAAGTGGCTGTCCAACGTCAACCTGGTGCTGGCGGCGCTGCTGCTGGCGGCGGTGCTGGTGCTCGGCCCCACCGGCTTCATCTTCGACACTTTCACCACCACGCTGGGCGCCTACCTCAACCAGCTGGTGACGATGAGCCTGCGCATGTCGCCGTTCTCCGGCAGCCGCTGGGTGGCGGACTGGACCATCTTCTACTGGGCGTGGTGGATCGCCTGGGCGCCGTTCGTCGGCGCGTTCATCGCCCGCGTCTCGCGCGGCCGCAGCGTGCGCGAATTCGTCGTCGGCGTGGTATTGGCGCCGACCCTGCTGGGCTTCCTGTGGTTCTCGGTGTTCGGCGGCACCGCGCTGTGGTCGCAGTTGTTCGGCCACGTCGACATGCTGCAGGCGCTGCACAACGGCTACGAGACGGTGCTGTTCACGCTGTTCGACAGCCTGCCAGGGTCGCTGCTGCTGTCGAGCGCGGCGCTGTTGCTGCTGATGATCTTCTTCGTCAGTTCCGCCGACTCGGCAGTGCTGGTGCTGGCCAGCATGTCCACCGACGAGGCCGGCGACCCGCCGCTGTCACGCAAGCTGGTGTGGGGCGTGGCGGTGGCGCTGATCGCCGCGGTGCTGTTGCTGGCCGGCGGCCTGGATGCGCTGCAGGGCATGATCACCATCGCCGCGCTGCCGTTCGCGCTGCTGATGGTGTTGGTGATCGTGTCGCTGTACCGCGTGCTCGATGCCGAATCCAACCGCCAACGCCGCCAGGCGCAACGCGCCCGGCACATGATCGAGGCCTGGATCGCGCGCGAACAGGCGGCGCGGGACGCCACCGGCGATGAGGCGGCAAGCGCGCAGGAACCACGCTGATCGCAGGCGCCGCTCGCAGCCGGCCGCGGCATTGGGCCGCCTGCACCGGCGCGCCGGCCGGCGTCAGTAACCGGCGGCCTGCCCGTCCTTGCGGCTTTCCGAGGCGCCGTAGTACACGCCGCTGTCCGGGTCGCGGGCGATCGCCTGGTAGCCGCCGTAGGGACCGTCGGCGAAGATCACCCGGTGGCCCTTGCGCATCAGTTCGCGGATGGTGTCATAGGAAAACCCGGTTTCCAGGTTCAGTTCGCCGCCGTCGCGCATGGCCGTGGCCTGCCCGGTCGGTTCGGTGGAGCCTTCGTGCTGGATGCGCGGTGCGTCGCCGGCTTCCTGCAGGTTCATGTGGAAGTCGATCAGGTTCATCAGGATCTGCACGTGGCCCTGCGGCTGCATCGCCCCGCCCATCACCCCGAAGCTCAGCCACGGCTTGCCGTCCCTGGTGACGAACGCGGGAATGATGGTCTGGAACGGGCGTTTGCCCGGCGCGTAGCCGTTGGGATGGTCCTTCTGCAGCACGAACATCTCGCCGCGGTCCTGCAGGATGAAGCCCAGCCCCGGCGGCGCCATGCCGCTGCCCATGCCGCGGTAGTTGGACTGGATCAGCGACACCATCATGCCGTCGGCATCGGCGACGGTCAGGTAGATGGTGTCGCCCTCTTCCAGTTGCTTCGGCGTGCCCGGCTGCACTTCCTTGAGCGCGCGGTCCATCGAGATCAGCGCGCGCCGCTGTGCGGCGTAGTCCTTGGAGATCAGCCGCGCCAGCGGCGCCGGCTGGAACGCCGGGTCGGCGTAGAACCGCGCGCGGTCGGCGAAGGCCAGCTTCTTGGCCTCGGTGAACAGGTGCACGTGCTCGGCCGAGCCGAACGGGATCCTGGAGAAATCGTAGCCTTCCAGGATGTTGAGCATCTGCAGCGCGGCGATGCCCTGGCTGTTGGGCGGTAGTTCCCACACGTCGTAGCCGCGGTAGTTGGTGGACACCGGCTCGACCCATTCGCCGTGGTGGCTGGCCAGGTCCTCGTAGCGCAAGAAGCCGCCATTGGCCTTGAAGTAGGCATCGATGGTGCGCGCGATCGGCCCCTTGTAGAACGCGTCGCGGCCGCCATCGGCGATCTGCTGCAGGGTGTTGGCCAGGTTCGGGTTCTTCCACAGCTCGCCCTTGCGCGGGGCACGGCCGTCGAGAGTGAACTGCTCCTTGAAGCCGGGGTACTGCGACAGCCGCGGCACCGAGCGGTCCCAGTAGTAGGCGATGGTCTCGGCCACCGGATGGCCGTCGCGGGCGTAGCGGATCGCCGGCGCCAGGTTTTGCGCCATGCTGCGGCGGCCGAAGCGTTCATGCAGCGCGAACCAGCCATCCACCGCGCCGGGCACCGAGACCGGCAGCGGGCCGGTGGCCGGGATCTCCTTCAGCCCGCGGCGCTGGAATTCGGCCAGGGTGAGCGCCTTCGGCGAGCGGCCGGAGCCGTTGTAGCCGTACAGCTTCTGCGTCTTCGGGTCCCAGACGATGGCGAACAGGTCGCCGCCGACGCCGTTGCCGGTCGGCTCCATCAGCCCCAGCGCGGCATTGGCGGCGATCGCCGCATCCACCGCCGAGCCGCCCTCGCGCATGGTCTCCAGCGCGATCTGCGTGGCCAGCGGCTGCGAGGTGGCGGCCATGGCGTGCGGGGCGATTACTTCCGAGCGGGTCGCGAACGGCTGGCCGGTGATGCGGTCGGCGGCCTGCACCGGCAGCGAGGTCGCCAGCGCCAGCGCGAGCGCCAGGCGCGCCAGGGAAGGAAGCGAAACGGACATGCGCGGCTCTCCGGAAAACAGGGGACGCCCACCGTACCCGAGTGCGGCCAGCGCCGCCGCGCACGTGGGCACATCGCGTCATCGACAACCGCAGGATTTCCGCGCAATTGGCGCTATTCGTCGCCTGCGCCACCTCCGTTTCATGCGTAACCATGCAGCGCTGGCGCGGCTTTCGGCACATTCGCCCACGCAGGCCCGCAACACAGTTGACAGTCGCGCAAAGCCCATGGTTATCTCGCTGCATGTTGCAGCGCCACACCCGCCCGAAGTCGACCCTCCAGCCCGCCGCCTTGCGCGCGGACGCTGCCGCGTCGCTCCTCGTACTCGTGCTTATTACCTCGCCCACAAGTGCGGGACGAACCGGCGTGTAAGCGACAAGCAGCCAGGATTCGATCAGACCCCGCACCGGCAACGGCGCGGGGTTTTTCGTTTCAGTGACCGCAAATGCAAGAACCCCCTCCACTCCAACACCGTTCAAGGACATCCGCCCCATGACCAGTTCCGCCCAGCCCACCACCAAGATCGCCATCGTCGGTTACGGCAGCCAGGGCCGCGCGCACGCGCTGAACCTGCGCGAGTCCGGCTTCGACGTCACCATCGGCCTGCGTGCCGGCGGCCCGACCGAAGCCAAGGCGCAGGCCGACGGCTTCGTGGTGAAGAGCCCCGCCGAGGCGGTCAAGGACGCCGACCTGGTCGCGGTGCTGACCCCGGACATGGTGCAGAAGAAGCTGTACGAGGAGGTGCTGGCGCCGAACATGAAGCAGGGCGCGTGCCTGCTGTTCGCGCACGGTCTGAACGTGCACTTCGACATGATCAAGCCGCGTGAGGACCTGGACGTGGTGCTGGTCGCGCCGAAGGGTCCGGGCGCGCTGGTGCGCCGCGAGTACGAGATCGGCCGCGGCGTGCCGTGCATCTGGGCGGTGTACCAGGACAAGAGCGGCAAGGCCGAGCAGTTCGCGCTGGAATACGCCGCCGGCCTGGGCGGTGCGCGCGCCAACCTGATCAAGACCACCTTCAAGGAAGAGACCGAGACCGACCTGTTCGGCGAGCAGGCCGTGCTGTGCGGCGGCGCCTCGTCGCTGGTGCAGGCCGGCTTCGAAGTGCTGGTGGAAGCCGGCTACCAGCCGGAAATCGCCTACTACGAAGTGCTGCACGAACTGAAGCTGATCGTCGACCTGTTCTACGAAGGCGGCATCACCCGCATGCTCGAGTTCGTCTCCGAGACCGCGCAGTACGGCGACTACGTCAGCGGCCCGCGGGTGATCGACGCGGCGACCAAGGAGCGCATGCGCGACGTGCTGACCGACATCCAGAACGGCACCTTCACCAAGAACTGGGTGGCCGAATACGACGCCGGCCTGCCGAACTACAAGAAGTTCAAGCAGGCCGATCTGGACCACCCCATCGAAACGGTCGGCAAGCAGCTGCGCGCCAAGATGGTGTGGCTCAACGGCGACGCCGCTGCCGCACCGGCCGCCGGCGGCACCAAGGCCGCGTAATCCGCGGCTCCCCCACCCGCTTCCACCGAAAGGTCGCCACCGTATGAACTCCTCCGCTCACGGCACGCCCCGCAACGGCGCGCGCTGGCTGACGCAGGCCCTGGAAGCCGAAGGCGTGGACACGCTGTTCGGCTATCCGGGCGGCACCATCATGCCGTTCTACGACGCGCTGGTAGACAGCCAGCTCAAGCACATCCTGGTCCGCCACGAGCAGGGCGCGGCGCTGGCCGCCAACGGCTACGCCCGCGCCAGCGGGCGGGTCGGCGTGTGCGTCGCCACGTCCGGCCCGGGCGCCTCCAACCTGGTCACCGGCATCGCCGATGCGATGCTCGACTCGGTGCCGATGATCTGCCTGACCGGACAGGTCGCCACGCCGCTGCTGGGCACCGACGCGTTCCAGGAGCTGGACGTGTTCGGGCTGACCCTGCCGATCGTCAAGCACAGCTTCCTGGTTCGGCACGTGGACGACCTGCCGCAGGTGCTGCGCGACGCGTTCCGCATCGCCCGCGAAGGCCGTCCGGGACCGGTGCTGATCGACCTGCCCAAGGACGTGCAACTGGCCGATGCCACGCATCTGCCGGCGCACGTGCCGGCGGCGGTGCCGACCCCGCCGGCGCCACAGGACGCGGTGCTGGCCGAGGCGCTGGCGGCGATCGCCGGCGCCGAGAAGCCGGTGATCTACGGTGGCGGCGGCATCGCCCTGGGTGATGCGGTGGAGGCGTTCCGCGCGTTCGTCGACACCACCCGCATCCCCACCGTGCTGACCTTGCGCGGCCTGGGCGCATTGCCGCATGCGCACCCGCATTACCTGGGCATGCTCGGCATGCACGGCACCCGCGCCGCCAACATGGCGGTGCAGGAGTCGGACCTGCTGATCGTGGTCGGCGCGCGCTTCGACGACCGCGCCACCGGCAAGCTCGCCGAGTTCGCGCCGTTCGCGCGGGTCATCCACCTGGACGCCGACGCCTGCGAGATCTCCAAGCTGCGCCAAGCCGACATCGCCGTGCCCGGCGACGTGGCGCAATCGTTGCGCGCGCTGGCCGCGGCGACCAGCACCTGTGAGGCCTGGCACGCGCGCTGCGTCGGCCATCGCGAGAAGTTCGGCGCGCGCTACGACGCGCCGGGGCAGGACATCTATGCGCCCGGCCTGCTGAAGCGGCTGAGCGAACTGGCCCCGGCCGACACCGTGATCGCCTGCGACGTCGGCCAGCACCAGATGTGGGTCGCCCAGCACTGCCGCTTCAACCACCCGCGCAACCACCTGACCAGCGGCGCGCTGGGCACCATGGGCTTCGGCCTGCCGGCGGCGATGGGCGCGCAGTTCGCCTGCCCGGACCGCACCGTGGTGCTGGTCAGCGGCGACGGCAGCTTCATGATGAACGTGCAGGAGCTGGTCACCATCGCCCGCTGCAAGCTGCCGGTGAAGATCGTGCTGCTGGACAACAGCTCGCTGGGCATGGTGCGGCAGTGGCAGGAACTGTTCTTCGCCGAGCGCTACAGCGAGATCGACCTGTCCGACAACCCGGATTTCGCCGCACTGGCGCAGGTGTTCGGCATCCCGGCCAAGCGCATCACCGCGCGCGGCCAGGTCGAGGACGCGCTGGCCGAACTGCTGGCGCAGCCGGGCCCGGCACTGCTGCACGTGGCCATCGACGCACGCGCCAACGTGTGGCCGCTGGTACCGCCGAACACCGCCAACAGCACCATGCTGGAAAGCAATCCCGCTGCCCAGCGCCAGGAGACGACACATGCGTTACCAGCTTGACCTGGTGCTGAAACCGATCGACGGCGCGCTGCTGCGCGCGATCGGCATGGCCGAACGCCGCGGCTTCGCGCCGATCTCGATCAGCGGCGCACCGGTGGCCGAGGACGCCGGCCGCTGGCACCTGCAACTGGTGGTGGACGGCAACCGCCCCGGCGAGACCCTGCGCCTGCAGATGGAGAAGGTCTACGACTGCGAGTCGGTGCGCGTGACCGCGCTGGATGGGGTGGTATGAGGCGGCCGGGACCCGGGGCCCGGGACCCGGGATCCGTGGCGGTCGCCGCGGGCGTCAGGCGCAGCGCGAGACGCGCGAAAGCCAGGGCTGCACGGAGGTGTCTTCTTCCATGGAGGTCTCTTCTCCGGGAACCCGCTTTTCCCGGGTCCCGGGTCCCGGGCCCCGGGTCCCGACTGCATGTCTAACATCCCCGCCCCGCAGGAGCCGGATGTAGGCCACGTCGCCGTCAGCGTGGCCGACGTGCTGGCCGCGCAGGCGCGGCTGCGCCGCTACCTGCCGCCGACGCCGGTGCATTACGCCGAGCGCTTCGGCGTCTGGCTGAAGCTGGAAAACCTGCAGCGCACCGGCTCCTACAAGGTCCGCGGCGCGCTCGACGCGCTGCTGGCCGGGCTGGAACGCGGCGACGAGCGCGCGGTGATCTGCGCCTCCGCCGGCAACCACGCGCAGGGCGTGGCCTGGGCCGCGCACCGTCTGGGTGTGCAAGCCATCACGGTGATGCCGCACGGCGCACCGCAGACCAAGATCGCCGGCGTCGCCCACTGGGGCGCCACCGTGCGCCAGCACGGCAACAGCTACGACGAGGCGTTCGCCTTCGCCCGCGACCTGGCCGAGCAGAACGGCTACCGCTTCCTGTCCGCCTTCGACGATCCGGACGTGATCGCCGGCCAGGGCACCGTCGGCATCGAGCTGGCCGCGCACGCCCCGGATGTGGTGATCGTGCCGATCGGCGGCGGCGGCCTGGCCTCCGGCGTGGCCCTGGCGCTGCGCTCGCAGGGCGTGCGCGTGGTCGGCGCCCAGGTCGAGGGCGTGGATTCGATGGCGCGGGCGATCCGCGGCGACATCCGCGCCGTGGATCCGGTGCCCACCCTGGCCGACGGCGTCAAGGTTAAAATCCCCGGGTTCATCACCCGCCGGCTGTGCGCCAGCCTGCTCGACGACGTGGTGATCGTGCGCGAGGCGGAACTGCGCGAAACGCTGGTCCGCCTGGCGCTGGAAGAGCACGTCATCGCCGAGGGCGCCGGCGCGCTGGCCCTGGCGGCCGGGCGCCGCGTCGCCGGCAAGCGCAAGTGCGCGGTGGTGTCCGGCGGCAACATCGACGCCGGCGTGCTGGCGACGCTGCTGTCGGAGGTGCGCCCGCGCCCGCCGCGCAAGCCGCGCCGCCGCAGCGCCGAGCGACTTCGCAGCCAACGTCCCGCACCACCCGCTCCCGCC
>NZ_LFME01000031.1 GCF_001043115.1 Xanthomonas sp. NCPPB 1128
CAGCGGATCGCCGATCTGCTGCCGCTTGGCTTCCCGTTCGTGACCGGCAAACAGGCTGATCATCATGGCCTCCTCGGCGTGTCCTTTAAGCCAATGATGCCAAAGCCGAGGTTTTTAGAGGTGCCCTTCAGCCGCGACGAGCGTTATCGGTCACGCCTCGTCGCGGCTGAAGCCGCTCCTACGAATGGCATGCCTTGGTTACTGGCGGTGCCCGAAAGCCACACCCGCCACCAGTGCGAGTCAGCCGCTGCTCGGCTTGAGCAGTTCCAGCACGGCGTCGCGGTGGCCCGGCGGTGCGTTGCGATAGCGCGCCAGCAACGCGCGCTCCTGCGCATCCTGCGCCAGCAGCGGATAGTCGGAGGGCAGGTCCTGCACGCGCTTGCCCGGGCCTACGCCGCAGACCAGTTCGTCGAGCGAGCGGTTCAGTACGTTGCGCAGCGTCGGCAGCAGGCGGAAGCTCGGGGTTTCGCGGTCGTTCTCCCAGGCGGACACCGACGACTTGGTCACGTCCAGCGCGAAGCCCAACTGTTCCTGGGTGAGCCCGGCGGCTTTCCTGGCTTCGCGCAAACGGTCGCCGAAGCTATTCATTGCGGTGGGCCCTGGGGGACGGCGGGCCTACCAAGATATGGAGCATCCGCCGGCTTGTCGTACAGTCTCGCTTGACTCCGATTGTTCGGAAATTCAATACTCGTGCGGTGCGGAATGCACGGACGCGCGAGGATGCGCATGCAGGACATGGACGTTGGGGACACCAGGGTGTCGGCGCCGCGCTGCGCCGCCATGCGCTGGCCGATCGCGGCACGACGCGGCGCATGCCCGTGCGTGGGGGAGGGCGCATGGCCACCTACGAAGTGAGGCTCCGGCGCATCGCGCAACTGGAGCCGTCCTTGCAGGTGCTGGTGCATGCCGCCAATGCCTATCTGGCCGCGCGTGCGGCCGAACGCCATAATCCGGGCTACCGTGCCTACAAGGTGGCGGTGTGGGTGAAGGGCGTGCGCGTGGACATCGGTCCGTTGCGTCCGCCGCAGCGCTGAGCGTTGCGGCCTGCACGCAGCCAACAAAAAACCCGCCGAAGCGGGTTTTGAGATCTTTCTCGACCTGTCGGTCGTGGTGCCCAGGAGAGGACTCGAACCTCCACGGTTTTACCCGCTAGTACCTGAAACTAGTGCGTCTACCAATTCCGCCACCTGGGCAACTCAGAACGAGAATTGTGCGTGCGGCGGCGGGCGCTGTCAAGCGTTTTGCGACAGCGGCGTTGCACCGCCGTCGCATGCACATCCGTCACGACCTCAGTAGCCGACGTTGAAGCGCAGGCCCTGGTTGATCGCGCAGTGGTAGCCGAGGGTGCTGCCGGTCTGCTGGTAGCTGGGCAGGGCGAACACGAACATGCTGAAGTCGATGCTGTTGTCCGGGTGCACCTGGTAGCGCAGGAACTGCTGGATCGGCTTGCCGTCGCGGCCGACGGTGACGTGCTCGTCGGCGAAGGACAGGGTGCCGTCGGCGGTGACGCGGTAGGCACCGATGCGCAGGCCGCCACGGGTCTGGCTGGGCGTGGCGCCGCCGGAGGTGGGCGTGCACTGGCTCAGGTCGATCGCCACGGCGACCGAGGCGCCGCTGTCCAGGGCGCGCTGGATCTCGGTGAGGGAGTTGAGCGTGGCGTCGTCGGCGCCGGCCGTGGCGGCGGAGGCGCTGGTGGCGCTGGCGAACAGGGTGGCGGCGAGCAGGGAAGCGGACAGGGGATGCATGGTGGAGGCTCCGGAGCGTGGGGGAGGGCGACGGATTGCCGGATGCAAACTAGCGGGGCGCCGATCCGGGTCAACCGACAAAATTGCGAACTTCCGGCGCCGTCACGGCGGATCTTCGAAGCAGGTCCGCTTGCGCGGGCGCTGTGTCGGAATCGGCATCGCACATGCGGTTTTTTGCCGAATCCGCATGCCGCCGAAGCGTGCACGCGTGCACAGTCGCGCCGCGGTCGGCGCGTGCGGGGCACCGCTGTCTGCCGCGGTCGAATCGCGTCATCGACGTGATCGATCGCGACCGGGCGCGAAATAGGCGTTGACAAGGTCGCGGCGGCACCGCAGAATTCGCGGCCTTCAGCGCCCAGGTGGCGGAATTGGTAGACGCACTAGTTTCAGGTACTAGCGGGTAAAACCGTGGAGGTTCGAGTCCTCTCCTGGGCACCACAGGCAACATCGCGAGAGCGCTGAACTCTCGCACCGACCGGCCCGCTGACGCGGGCTTCGTCGTTTCTGGGGCGCGTTCGCGGCGGCTGCACCGCCCGGTTCGGGTGGGGGCCACCTGCATGGGAGTACCATGCACGGATGACAACTCGCAAAAGCAAGTCCGGCAAGCCCGGCAAATCCGCGTCCAGCGACGCGCACTCCCCCGATACGCCGAAGAAATCGCGTCTGCCCGCCTGGATGCCCAGCTTCCTGCGCCGTGGCCCCAAGCCGCCGCTGCAACCGCTGCACCCGCCGACGCCACCGCCGGCGGCCGCGCCCGACACCGCCGCGCCGATCCAGGATCCCTATGCCGCACGCGAGGCCGAGCGCTACGCGCAGCCCATCGCCAGCCGCGAGGCGATCCTGCAATTGCTCGAACGCTGCGACGGCCCGCAGACCCTGGACGAACTGGCCGAACAGCTCGGCCTGACCGAGCCCACGCGCAAGGAAGCGCTGAGCAAGCGCCTGGGCGCGATGCTGCGCGAGGCGCAGCTGGTGCAGAACCGCCGCGGCGGCTACGCGCCGCTGCAGCAGACCAACCTGATCCCGGGCGTGGTGATCGCCAACCCGGACGGCTTCGGCTTCCTGCGTCCGGACGAGGGCGGCGACGACCTGTTCCTGCCGCCGTACGAGATGCGCAAGGTGCTGCATGGCGACCGCGCCCTGGCCAACGTCACCGGCATCGACCGCCGCGGCCGTCGCGAGGGCAGCATCGCGCGCGTGCTCGAGCGCGGTCTGACGCGGATGATCGGGCGTTTCAGCCTGGAAGCCGGCATCGCCTTCGTGGTGCCGGACGACAAGCGCATCCAGCGCAACGTGCAGATCCCCGCCGACGCCGTCGGCGAGGCGCGCGACGGGCAACTGGTGGTGTGCGAACTGACCTCCGCGCCGGACGCGCGGCGCCCGCCGATCGGCAAGATCATCGCGGTACTCGGCGACAAGCTGACCCCGTCGCTGCTGGTGGAAGCGGCGATCCACGGCCACGAGCTGCCCTACGAATTCCCGCAGGACGTGCTGGACGAAGCCGCGGCGGTGCCGCTGACGGTGGAGCCGGCGGCGATCAAGGGCCGCGTGGACCTGCGGCAGACGCCGCTGGTGACCATCGACGGCGCCGATGCCAAGGACTTCGACGACGCGGTGTTCTGCGAGTCCAACGCCGACGGCTTCCGCCTGGTGGTGGCGATCGCCGACGTGTCGCACTACGTGCGTCCGGGCACGCCGCTGGATACCGAGGCGGTCAAGCGCGCGACCTCGGTGTACTTCCCCGGCTTCGTGGTGCCGATGCTGCCGGAGACGCTGTCCAACGGCATCTGCTCGCTCAACCCCAAGGTCGACCGCATGTGCTTCGTCTGCGACATGCAGATCGACCGCCAGGGCGAGGTGGCCGGCGCGCGCTTCTACGAGGCGGTGATGAACTCGCACGCGCGGCTCACCTATGAGCAGGTGTGGCAGGCGGTGGGCGAAAAAGACGAGCAGGTGCGCAAGGACGTGGCGGCGGTGCTGCCGCAGCTGGAGCGGCTGCATCAGCTGTACCAGATCCTGGCCAAGGCGCGTGCGCGCCGCGGCGCGATCGAGTTCGAGACCGCGGAAGTGCGCTTCGTGCTCGACAACACCGGCGAGGTGACCCAGGCCGGCATGCTGGTGCGCAACGACGCGCACAAGCTGATCGAGGAATGCATGATCGCCGCCAACGTGGCCGCGGCGCGCTACCTGCTGGAGACGCATATCCCGGCGCCGTTCCGCGTGCACGAGCGGCCGCCGGAATCCAAGTACGCCGACCTGCTGGAGTTCCTCAAGGAGTTCAAGCTGAGCCTGCCCGCGTGGAGCAAGGTGGTACCGGGCGACTACACCAAGCTGCTGAAGAAGGTGCGCGAGCGTCCGGACGCGGCGCTGCTGGAATCGGTGCTGCTGCGCAGCCAGAGCATGGCGGTGTATTCGCCCGACAACGCCGGCCACTTCGGCCTGGCGCTGGAGGCCTACGCGCACTTCACCTCGCCGATCCGCCGCTATCCGGATCTGCTGGTGCATCGTGCGATCAAGTACGCGCTGACCCGCGGCGCGCCGGACAAATACCTGTATGCGCCGCGCGTGATGGCGGCGCTGGCGCTGCAGTGCTCCGAGCGCGAGCGCCGCGCCGACGAGGCCGAGCGCGAGGTCGACGAGCGCTACCGCGCGGCGTGGATGGAGAAGCACGTCGGCGGGCAGTTCGACGGTGTGGTCAGCGGCGTGACCAGCTTCGGCCTGTTCGTCGAGCTGGACCAGTCCAAGGTCAACGGCCTGATCCACGTGACCCAGTTGCCGCAGGACTATTACCACTTCGACGCCACCCGCAAGACCCTGACCGGCGAGCGCCGCGGCCGCGAGTTCCGCCTGGGCGACCGCGTGCGCATCGTGGTGCTGAAGGCGAGCATGGAGGAGCGCAAGATCGACTTCCGGCTGGTCGAGGAAGGTGCGTCGGCACATGACGAGTTGCCGCCGCCGCCACCGCGTGGGCAGCCGGCCAAGCGCAAGAAAAAGAAGTACTGACGGCGCAGCGTCGCGGCCGGCCGCGTGGCGGCCGCCGCGATCGCGCATCCCTTGCGTCGTGCGGGGGCGACCCCTGCGCGATGCGGTCCGCAGCGGAGAGCAGACATGGAGCAGCAGTACAGCGGCGGTTGCCAATGCGGCGCGGTGCGCTTCCGGGTACGCGGGCACCTGCACGATGCCTCGATCTGCCATTGCCGGATGTGCCAGAAGGCATTCGGCGCCTACTACGCGCCGCTGGTCTCCACCCGCGGCGAGGAGCTGAGCTGGACCCGCGGCGCGCCCAAGCGCTTCGCCTCGTCCAACCTGGTGCAGCGCGGCTTCTGCGCCGACTGCGGCACCCCACTGACCTACGAAGCGCCGGACGGCATCGCGGTGGCGGCCGGCGCCTTCGATCGTCCTCAGGACCTGCCGCCCACCATCCAGTACGGCATCGAAGCGAAGCTGCCGTTCGTGGATGCGCTGCATCGCCTGCCGGCCACCCGCACCGAGGGCGATCTGGCCGCCGCGCCGTTCCTGGCCGATGTCGTCTCGCGCCAGCATCCGGACCACGATACCGAGCGCTGGCCGGGCTGAAGTTGCCGGGGCTGTACCAATGGGCGCGTCGCGTTGCTGGCGATCCTGCGGTCACTCTGGCCTTCGAACGCGACAGGTCAGGGCAGGCAAGGAGTTCAGGCTGCCTGCAGTCGGGACTGAAGTCCCTCCCACAACGGCGTGCTGCGCACGGCTTGGCTATTTGAGAGAGGCGTTCGTAGTCATGCAGCCGCAACGCGGGTATCTCAGGGCAGCAGGGAAGCAGGACATCGCAGGCATGCCGCTTCTGCCAATCCCGAATCTCCAATCCCCAATCCCGGCCCCCAGGCATGACGCCAGCGGCCACAACCCCTACCATGCCCGCTTTCCTTTCACGTAGTCCCGCCTCATGAGCAAGCAGAACCAGTGGATCGTCGGCGTCAACGCCGTGGCGTCGTCGATCGAGAACGACGCCGACAACGTGCGCGAGGTGCTGGTGGAGGCGGGCAGCAAGAATCCGCGCCTGCAGGAAATCGAGGAGAACGCGCGGCGCAAGGGCATCGAGGTGCGGCGGGTGAACACGCAGGCGCTGGACGGCGTCGGCGGCTCGGTGCGGCACCAGGGCGTGGCCGCGCGCTACGCCGCGGCGCGGACCTGGGCCGAGAGCGAACTGGAAGGCCTGGTCAGCGCCGCCGAGGGCCGCGCCCTGCTGCTGGTGCTGGACGGCGTACAGGACCCGCACAACCTCGGCGCCTGCCTGCGCAGCGCCGCCGCCGCCGGGGTGACGGCGGTGGTGATTCCAAAGGACAAGTCGGCGCCGGTCAACGCCACCGTGCGCAAGACCTCGGCTGGTGCCGCCGACCGCCTGCCGATCGTGGCGGTGACCAATCTGGCGCGGTGCCTGCGCGAATTGCAGAAGCAGGGCGTGTGGATCTACGGCCTGGCCGGCGAGGCCGAAACCTCGCTGTACGCGCAGGACCTGCGCGGCAACATGGCGCTGGTGCTGGGCGGCGAGTCCGACGGCCTGCGCCGGCTGACCCGCGAGCATTGCGACGGCCTGGTGCGCATTCCGATGCCGGGCGAGATCGAGAGCCTCAACGTCTCGGTCGCCGCGGGCGTGACCCTGTTCGAGGCGGTGCGGCAGCGCATGGGCTAAGCGCCCGGCGCCGCGTCTGTGACGCCGGCGGCGCCCCTCAGCGCTGGGAGCAACCTAAGCCCCTCTCCCCCGGGAGAGGGGTTGGGGTGAGGGTACGGGGGCGAAGCCCCTAGAGAGCATTGCTGGCAACACCAAGCTTCACCGAGACCTTCCCGAAGCCACTGCAATCGACTTCTCCCCAGGCTTCGCCCGGACCCTCATCCGCCCCTTCGGGGCACCTTCTCCCGGTGGGAGAAGGGGAGCGTCTGACGCCTGGAAGCCCCTCTCCCCGCGGGAGAGGGGTTGTTGGGGTGAGGGTGCGGGCGAAGCCCCTCGAGGGCATCGTTGGCAACACCAGGCTTCACCGAGACCTTCCCGAAGCCACTGCAGTCGACTTCTCCCCAGGCTTCGCCCGGACCCTCATCCGCCCCTTCGGGGCATCTCCCGGTGGGAGAAAGGAATCACTGCGATCCAGCGCGGTCGGCACTGTCCTCTGCGCAAGTCGCCCCGGCTTAACCGCCGCGCAATCTTCACGCGTCCTTTTCCACTGCCCTGTTACCGCCTGCACCCGCAGCGCCTGTTTTTTGCCTACCATGGGCGCTCGTCCCGTGTTCCGCTCCGGTAATGAGTCTGCGTCGCCCCCGTCCCCTCGACTCTGGCACCCCGCGCCAGGGTCCTGTCGCGCCCCGCCTGCGTCGGATCGGGTCGGGACAGTGAACGTCGCCAGGGGGAGGGGGGAAGCGGTGCTCGCACGCGGCCGCGGGCGCGCGTGGCCGGTCGCGTGGCCGCTGCTGCTGGTCCTGCTGCTGGCGCTGGGCGTGGCCTGGCGCGCCATCGCCGCCGACGGCGCTGCAGACGGGGTGCCGCCGCTGCGCGACTACGCGATCGACTCCTGGACCTCGCGCAACGGCCTGCCGCACAACTCCCTGCGCGATCTGGCGCAGACCCCGGACGGCCGCCTCTGGTTCGCCACCTGGGAAGGGCTGGTGCGCTACAACGGCCTGGACTTCACCGTCATCGACCGCAGCACCCGCCCGGGCCTGCCGGACAACGGCGTCGGCTCGCTGTACGTGGACCGCGCCGGCGCGCTGTGGCTCAGCGATTCGCGCGGCAATCTCGGTCGCCACGATGCGGCGGGCCAGTGGCGTTTCTGGCGGCAGCCGCCGGGCTGGCCGCATGCGCTGATCCACGCCATGACCCAGGACCGCGACGGCCGCATGTGGCTGCTGTTCGAGGGCAATGGCCTGGGCTGCCTGTGGCCGGATGGCCGCTTCGACTACCAGCCGGCGCCGCGCGATCTGCCCTTGGCGGCGAGCTTTCCGCACCTGGCCGCCGACGACCAGGGACGGCTCTGGATCGGCAGCCTCGACGGCCTGCTGTACCGCGACCCGCAGGGCGTGCTGCGGCGCGCGCCGGCCGCCTTCGGCCTGCCACCGGGGCTGGCCTGGCCATACCGGGCACCGGATGGCTCGCTGTGGCTGGTCGCCGGGGAGAACCTGTATCGCTTGCAGGGCGAGCGCGCGGTACTGGTGCAGCACCTGCCGGGCTACGGCCATTTCACCTCGATGCTGCGCGACCGCGATGGCGCGATCTGGCTGGGCACCGAGAACCAGGGATTGTTGCGGATCAGTGCGCACGGCGTCGAACGCATGTTGCCGGGCGACGTGCTGCCCAACGGGCGCATCGTCAGCCTGCTGCAGGATGCCGAGGGCAGCATCTGGATCGGCGCCAATGGCGGCCTGTTCCGCTTGCGCGAGACGCTGTTCGCCGGCTATACCCGCCGCGACGGACTTAGCGGCGACTACGTGCGCGCGCTGCTGGAGACCCCGGATGGCGCGCTGTGGATCGGCAGCGCCGCCGGCCTGGACCGCATGGCGCCTGACGGGCACATCGCCCCGGTCGCGTTGCGCGACGCGCCATCGGTGCTGAGCCTGGCGCGCGGCCGCGACGGCGACCTGTGGATGGGTACCTACGCCGATGGCGTGTTCCGCCTGCGCGACGGCCGGGTCGTGCGCCATTACGGAACCGACGAGGGCTTGCCCAGCGGCCAGGTGCGTGCGCTCAGCGTCGATGCCGCCGGCACGGTATGGATCGGCACGCGCAGCGGGGTGATGCGCATCGACGGCGAGCGGCTGTCGGTGCCGGACGTGCCCGGCCTGCCGCACGGCCTGATCACCGCCCTGGCCAGCGTCGACGGTGCGCTGTGGATCGGCTCGGTCGAAGGCGTGTCCGTGCTGCGCGACGGCAGGGTGCGGCAGTTGGCGCTGGAGCCACTGGGCGGCGCGCGCACCGTGTTCGGATTCCAGGCGCTGGGCCGCGACATGTGGATCTCCACCGACCGCGGCCTGCACCGCGATCGCGATGGCCGCCTGGCGCGGGTCGGGCTGGAGCAGGGCATGCCGGTGGATGCGGTGTTCCAACTGGTCCGCGACCGCCTCGGCAATGTCTGGATCAGCAGCAACCGCGGCGTGCTGCGTACCACCGCGGCGGCGCTGGATGCGGTTGCCGACGGCCGCCAGGCGCGGTTGCAGGTGAGCCGCTACGACGAGATCGACGGCATGTCCAATGCCCAGGGCAACGGCAGCTCCGGGCCGTCGATGATCCTGCGTCACGACGGCACGGTGTGGCTGGTCACCGCCGGCGGTGTCAGCACCGTCGATCCGCGGCGCCTGGCGCGCTTCCGCGATCGCCTGCCGCCGCCGGCGGCGATCGAGAGCGTGCTGCTGGATGGCCAGCCCTTCCCCTGGCAGCGCAAGACGGAACTCCCTGGTGCCAAGCGCATCAGCGTGTCCTATGTCGGCCTGAGCTATCTGCTGCCCGAGCGCATCCGCTATCGCACCCGGCTCGATGGCCTGGACAGCGGTTGGATCGACCGCGGCAACCAGCGCAGCGTGGAATTCATCGGCCTGCCGCCGGGCGACTACACCCTGCACGTGGCCGCAGCGCATCCGGACGGCGCCTGGAGCACCCGCGAGGCCGTGTGGCATTTCAGCGTCGCGCCGTTGTGGTGGCAGCGGCACAGCGTGCACGCGGCGGCGGTGGCGGTGCTGGTGTTGGCGCTGGTGCTGCTGTACCGCTACCTGATCGCGCGCTACAAGCGGCGCGCCCTGCGCCTGGAACGGTTGGTGGAGCGGCGCACCAGTGCGTTGCGGCTGCAGACCGAACGCCTGCTGCAGGCCGATGCCGAGAAGAGCCAGTTGCTGGCGGAACTGCAGCGCCAGGCCACTGCCTTCGAGCGCCTGGCGCACGAAGACGCGCTGACCGCGTTGCCGAATCGGCGCCACTTCGACGAAGTGCTGGTGCACAGCGTGCAGCGCGCGCAGCGCAGCGGCGCGCCGCTCTGCCTGCTGGTGATGGACATCGACCGCTTCAAGCAGATCAACGACGGCTATTCGCATGCTACCGGCGATGCGGTGCTGCGCGAGGTCGGGCAACTGCTGCTGAGTGCCTGCCGCGCCGCCGACCTGCCGGCGCGGCTGGGCGGCGAAGAGTTCGCGGTGTTGCTCGGCGACACGCCGCTGGCCGATGCCGAGCGCTTCGCCACGCGCCTGCGCGACCTGTTCCACGCGCGCCTGCAGTGGGCGCCCGAGGCGCCGGCGTTGCGCGTCACCTTCAGCGGCGGCCTGGTCGCGCTGCGCGCGGACGAGACGCCGAGCCAGTGGCTGGAGCGCGCCGACGGCGCCCTTTACCGGGCCAAGGGCATGGGGCGCGATCGGGTGTGCGCGGGCTGAGGGCATGCGTCCGGATGCGGATCGGTGCTGTCGTTGCCTTGTAGCGTGAATCGCAGACGCGCGCGTTTCAGCGTGTGGCGTGACGGTCCAGCATCTCCAGCGCCATCTGCGCTGCCTCGCGGGTGTCTGGATGTTCCGACCGCAACGACAGGCCCAGCCCCTCGCGCAAGGCCGGATCCGCAAAGGCGGCGGCCAACTGCGTGACCCAGTGGCGGCTACCGTCAGGTAGCGCGGGATCGTCCAGCGCCTCCCGGATCGCGGCACTGGCGTCGCCGCAGTCGCAGGCATGGAACATGTCCTCGACCAGCGGATAGATGCGCCAGCCGTCGCCGTTGCCGAAGGAGCGCAGGAACAGGGGTAGTACGTCGCGATCGGGATCGGCGAGGAACAGGCGTCTCGCCGCGTCGTAGGCATCGACCAGGTCCTGGGTGAGCTGGTCGTCGTCGGGCAGCGGTTGCTGCGCGCGCAGGAAGGTCAGGGCATCGGTCGTGTTCACTGGGAGGCGTTCGGCGTCACGGCTCGCCATGAGGCGCGTTGTGCTGCGGTGGTGCAGGGCCCGCTTCAGTCGCTGCAGCGTCAGTGGCGGCGCCAGGACGGTTGCGCAGTTGCTGCGTCAGGAACAGCACGATCGCCAGCGCGAACAGGTTCACGCCAAAGAAGAGCGTTGCGCCCGACTGGAACAGGGTGAACGTGAAGCGGCTGCCGAGCAGAAAGTTCGCGCTGGCCTTGAACGGGGCGAACTGCACGACGGCGGTGAGGTGGAAGCCGCAGTTGAACGCGTAGCTGGCGAGCGGGCTGCCGAAGGCCGGCACCTGCGCCAGCCAGAACGCCCGGTTGACGCGGAGCGCGTCGGGCCGGCCTTCCAGCAACTGGATGCCGCAATAGATACCCCAGCTGTAGAGCGCGGCAAATGCGGCGCAGATGATCCAGTCGGTCGGCTGCCGCAGATTCGGCACCTGGCTGATGATGGCAATAACGCCGATGCCGGCGCCGCCGATGTCGAGAATGCCGATGCTGCGGCGCTTCCATGCTTGCATGACGCGGTCGTCCTGATGCGGGCGCCTTGGCCGGCGCGGCGGCGAGCGTAGCACGCATGCCGACGTGTCTCGGGATGGCGACCATGCTTGTGCGAATGCACGGCTCGGAGCCGCGGCCGATGACCAGGATCAGCATGCAGGCAGGTGGCGCGATACCTTCGCGGTCAACAGCTGTACCAGCGCCGGATCCATGTAGGCGAAGTCATCGGGGATGTCGAGGCAGACGATGCGAGCGCGGCCGAGGTGGCGCTTGAAGCGGCGCGACAGCTTGGCGCGATGCATCGGTTCCATGACGAAGATGAGGTCCGCCCACTCCAGCAACTCCGGCGTGACCGGGGTATCCGCATCGTGGTCGACGCCGGCCGAGGCGGTCTCCACGCCGGGCCAGGTGGCGAACACCTGTTCCGCGGTGGGGCTGCGCAGCCGATTGCGGCTGCATACGAACAGCACGTTGCGGGTCATGCGGCGCGCTGCCGGCGTGCGTGCGGCGCTATCACCCGCCGTTCGGTCGCAGTGCCGCCGGGCCGACACGACGGCGTCGCGCGCATGCCGTGCAAGACGCGCCGCGGTTCATGGTGCCGCGGCGATCGGCGGGGCCGGCCAGGCGTTGGCGATCTTGCAGAACAGGCGCGCGGTCTGCTCGGTATCGTAGACCGCGCTGTGCGCGTCGGCGGCGTTCCAGTCGAAGCCGGCGGCCTGCACCGCCCGCGCCAGCACGGTCTGGCCGTAGGCGATGCCGGCCAGGGTGACGGTGTCGAACACGCTGAAGGGATGGAACGGATTGCGCTTGTGGCCGCAGCGGGCGACCGTGGCATTGAGGAAGTTGAGGTCGAAATGGGCGTTGTGGCCGACCAGGATGGCGCGCTGGCACCCGTACTTCTTCACCGCCGCGCGCACCGGCGCGAACACGTGGTCCAGCGCCTCGCGTTCGGGCTTGGCGAAGCGGAACGGATGGTCCAGGACGATGCCGGTGACCTCCAGCGACTTCGGATCGATCAGGGTGCCCGGCGCCGGCACCACATGCGCGCTGGCGGTGACGCCGGGATACAGCTGGCCGAAATCGTCCATCTCGATCGGCACCACCGCGATCTCCAGCAGCGCATGCTTGTTCCAGTCGAACCCGCCGGTTTCCACGTCCACCACCACCGGCAGATAGCCGCGGAAACGCCGCGACATCGGAGTGATGACCAGGGGTTGCGAGGGGCTGTCGACCGAATCGTTCATCCGCCAAGGTTAGCAGAGCGCGGCCGCCGGCCGCCGCGGCGTCACTCCGACAAGCGCGTGCCGAGCACGCTGCCCTGCGCGCGCAGCCGTTCCAGCAGGGCCGCGCCCTCGTGCAGCAGAGCGGCCGGCGCAAGGCCGTGCGCGGCAGCCAGGTCCAGCAGCAGCGCCCGCCCGCTGCGCGTGCCGGCGTGCAGCGCCGCCAGCACGTCATGGGCCAGCGGCGCCAGTTCGGCGAAGCGGACCTGGCCGTCGGTCTCGCGTCGCGCCAGCAGGCAGGTCGGTTGTGCCGGCGCCGTGTCCGGCTGCCAGGCCGGGCCGATGCGCTGCACCGGCCAGCGGTAGCGCAGCAGGCGCAGCCAGGGCGACAGCAGCGGGATGCCGTCGAGCAGGTCACCGTGCGGATCGTGCGGCGGCAGCGCGGCATCGTCGATCTGCACCTGCAGTTCCACGGTTTCGTAGTGCGCCAGCTCGGCCAGCCAGGGGCGCTGCGGATCGGGTGCGCGCTGCGCCAGGAACGCCACCAGTTCCTCACCCAGGCGCGGGAACAGCGGCGTGCGGGCGCGGTGGTCGGCGCAGAACGCGCGCAGCAGCGCCGTCCAGTCGGCGTCGCCGAGGGTGGCGCGCAGCACCGGGAACTGGCCGCCGAGCAACTGCGCCAGGTTGTCGAAGAACAGGGCGCGGTACACGGCCAGGCGCTGCGGCGGGATATCCGCCGGCGGCGGGTACCGCTGCGGATCGCGCAGGTGCCGGGTCAGCGCGAACTGTTGCGCGCGCAGGGTGTCGCTCATGCGTCGAGCGATTGCGCCTGCACGGCGCGGATGCGCTGCACTTCGTCGAGCAGTTCGTGCAGCGGCGGGAACTGACCGTCGCGCTCCAGCACGGTGGGACGCACGCCGTGCAGGCGATAGGCGGCGGCGAGCAGGTCCCACACCGGGTCGACCACCGGCGCGGCATGGGTGTCGATCTTCAGCCCGCTGGCGGCGTCGTCGCGATGGCCGGCGACGTGGTACGAGGCGATGCGCGCGCTGGGCATGGCGGCGAGGAAGGCCAGGGCATCGTCGCCGTGGTTGCAGGCGTTGACGTGCACGTTGTTGACGTCCAGCAGCAGGTCGCAGTCGGCCTCGTCCAGCACCGCGGCCACGAAGGCGGCTTCGCTCATCGCCCGGCCGGGGGCAGCGTAGTAGGAGACGTTCTCCACCGCGATGCGCCGGCCCAGCGCGTCCTGCACCTGGGCGATGCGCGCGCCGACGTGGCGCACGGCCTCGTCGGTGAACGGCAGCGGCAGCAGTTCGTAGAGTTGGCCGTCGTCGGCGCTGTAGCTGAGGTGCTCGCTGTACAGTGCGACCCGGTGCCGGTCGAGGAACTGGCGGGTCTGCTGCAGCAGGGTGGTGTCCAGTGCGGCCACACCGCCGAGCGACAACGACAGGCCGTGGCAGCTGAGCGGATGCCGCGCGCTCAGCGTCTGCAACAGTTCCCCGGGCCGGCCGCCGACGCCGATCCAGTTGTCCGGTGCGCATTCGAGGAAATCAAACGCATCGGTTGCTGCTTGCAGCAGGTCCGGCAGCAAACCGCGACGCAGCCCGAGGCCGGCGCTGGCCGCAGCAAGGGGGCTCGATTCAGAGGCTGCCACCGCATTTGCCCTCGCCGCACTTGCCTTCGGCCATGGCCTTGTCGTCGTGCTTGGCCTGGGGCGTGGCGGCGCGACCGGCTGCCTCGGGCTTGGCCGGCGTCGCCGCCGGTGCGTGCGCGCCGCAACCGCCGTCGCCGGCCTTGGCGCCGCAGCCGCCTTCGCTGGCCTTGGCCGGATCGGCGGCCTGCCTGGCCTGCGCCGGCGGCGCGGGCGTCGGCGTTGCCGGCGCGGTCGCCTCGGTGCTTTGCGGCGGGGTGACGGCCGCCTGCGCGCCCAGCGCATAGCCCTGGGCGAGATCGGTCATGGCCAGCGCGGAGGCGGACAGGCCGATCCCGCCGAGCAGGACCGCACCGGCGAGGGCAGGGGACGGACGGGGCGATCTGGACATGCACGAACTCCTGGCGATGGGATGGCAGCGGCCGTGGCCGGCGGTGGGCCAAGCCTACCCGCTGGGGCTCGCCTGCGGCAAAGCGCCCTGCATGCGCGCTCGCTGCGCCGCGGCACGCCATCCCTGCGGCGTCCCCACGACGCAGGCGCGCCTCAACGTGCTGCAGTCGCTGCGGGCGGCACGGGTGGCGCGGGTTGCCAGCCTCCTCCCAGTGCCCTGAACGCCGCCACGGCGGCATGCGCGGCGTCGGCCTGGGCCTGGGCTCTCGCGTCCGATGCCTGCAGCAGCGTCGCGTCGGCCTGCAACACGTCGATCAGGCTCGCCGTTCCGTGCTGATACGCCGCGAACGAGGATTGCCTGGCACGGGAGAGCGCGGCTTCGCCTTGGGTCAACCTCGCGCTCTGTTCGCCACGGTTGAGCACGGCCGACAACGCGTTCTCGACGTCCTCGGTCGCGCGCAAAACGGCTTGGCGGTAGGCCGCCAGCGCTTCTGCGTCCTGCCCCTTCGCCAGTGCGATCTGCGCATTGATGCGGCCGAAGTCGAACAGCCGCCAGCGCAGCCCCAGCACGGCCGACGCCTGCTTCGCGCCGCTGCCGAACAGCGTGCCGCCGGGGATCGCCGTGGCGCTTCCCAGCAGGCCGCTGAGCGAGAACGTGGGGTAATAGGCGGCGATCGCTGCGCCGATGCGGGCGTTGGCGGCCGCCAGCCGGCGTTCGGCCACGATCAGGTCCGGGCGCCGCTGCAGCAGGTCGGTAGGCGATCCCATGTCGGCGATCCGTGGCGTCGAGGGAATCGGTGCCACCGCCTCCAGCTCGCCGCGATGCGTCCCCGGTGCGACACCCAGCATCACGTCCAAGGCGTTCATCGTCGCATCCAGGCCCGTCTGCAGCGCGGGAACGCTCGCTTGCACGGTCGCCAGCGCGCCTTCTGCCTGCCGGACCTGGTAATCGGCGGCCAGTCCCTTGTCGTACAGCCGTTGCACTTTCGCCAGCAGATCCCGCTGGGTCTGCGCCTGTCGCTCGGCGATCGCCAGGCGGGCCTGCATGCCACGGATGGCGATGTAGAGGTCCGCCGTCTGCGCGGCCACCGCCAGCCGCGTTGCCGCGGCGCCGGCCTGCGAGGCCTGGTAATCGGCCTGCGCTGCTTCCCGGCCGCGTCGCAGGCCGCCGAACAGATCGATTTCCCAGCTTGCGCCGAGGTCGGCCTCCTCGGCATTGCCCCAACGATCATGGCCGGGCGTCGCCGCGAGTACTTGACCGAGTGGCGTCTCGATCGATTGATAGGCGCGCGCAGCCGAACCGCTGATCTGCGCGGACGGCAGCAGCGCCGCCGTGGCGGCGCCGACGGCGGCGCGCGCCTGTGCAACACGGGCGGTCGCCTGGGCGATGTCCAGGTTCTGTTCCAGGGCCGTTGCGACGAAGTGCGTCAGCAGCGGGTCGTCGAACCCCTGCCACCACGTCGCCAGGTCGGCGGCAGGCGCGCCATCGCCTCGATCCGTCGCCGTCCTTCCCAGGTAGTGGGTGGGCACGGGAACATCGGGGCGGCGATAGTCCGGGCCTGCGACGCACCCCGCCAGCAGGCCGGCACAGAGCGACAGAACGAGGGAGCGACGGGGCGGCATGCTGAAGCCTTTGGGGTAATGCGGTTGTGACCATATTATTATTTGGTCACTCGTTGTCAAGCCGCAGCGCTCCACGTAAGCTGCCGAAATGAGCAAAGCACACACGCCTGCGCCCCAACTCCGCGGGCCTTCGGACCATGACGTCCGCGACCAGATCGTCGAGGCGGCGACCGACTATTTCGGCCGCTATGGCTATGGCAAGACCACCGTGTCCGAACTGGCCAAGGCGATCGGGTTTTCCAAGGCCTACATCTATAAGTTCTTCGATTCCAAGCAGGCGATCGGCGAGGTCATCTGCTCCAATCGCCTGAGCGCCATCATGGCGGCGGTCGACGCCGCCGTGGCCGACGTGCCTGCGGCGGCGGAGCGGCTGCGCCGGATGTTCAAGGCCTTGGCCGAGGCCGGCAGTCATCTGTTCTTCCAGGAGCGCAAGCTCTACGACCTCGCGGCCACCTCCGCCAGTGAGTCCTGGCCGGCGGTCGGTGCCTACGAGGCCCATCTGAAGGCGCTGGTGCTGCAGATCGTGCGCGATGGCCGCGAAGCGGGGGAGTTCGAGCGCAAGACCCCGCTGGACGAGGCGGTCAATGCCATCTACCTAGTCATGCGCCCGTACGTCAATCCGCTGTTGCTGCAGCACAACCTGGACAACGCCGTAGACGCGACGGCGCAGTTGTCCAGCCTGATCCTGCGGAGCCTGGCGCCTTGATTGACGCGTTGTGACTATTGACTAATTTAGTCACAAGTAAAAGAATGGGGGCGCCAGTTCTTCCTCAGAAGGGTTCCCATGCGTCGGCGCCGGTTTGCTTCGCCTCTCATTTGCCTGTTGTCGCTTGCCCTCGCGGCCTGCGGTAGCGATCACGCCTCCGATCCACGCACCGAGGCACCGCGGGTCAGGATCGGGATAGTGCGAGGGGCCATCGCGTCCTCGCCGTCGTTCTCTGGCGTGGTCGCGGCGCGGATCCAGAGCGACCTCGGGTTCCGCGTGTCCGGCAAGGTGCTGGAGCGCCTGGTCGACACCGGGCAGACGGTCAAGCGCGGGCAGCCGCTGATGCGCATGGATCCGGTCGATCTCGGGCTGCAGGCGCGTGCGCAACAGCAAGCCGTGGCGGCGGCGAAAGCGCGCGCCAGGCAGACCGCCGAGGACGAGGTGCGCTATCGCGACCTGGTCGCCGAGGGCGCTGTTTCCGCCTCCGCGTACGCACAGATCAGGGCCGCCGCCGACGCGGCGCAGGCGCAGCTGAAGGCGGCCGAGGCGCAGGCCGACGTGGCCACGAACGCCTCCGGCTACGCGCTGCTGCGCGCTGATGCGGATGGCGTGGTCGTGGCAACGCTCGCCGAGCCTGGCCAAGTGGTGAGTGCCGGGCAACCGGTGGTGCGCCTGGCGCGGGCAGGCCAGCGCGAAGCCGTCGTGCAGTTGCCCGAGACGCTGCGGCCCGCACTCGGATCGAGCGCCCAGGCCACGCTGTACGGCAACCGACAGGCAACGGTGCCGGCCACGCTGCGGCAGCTGTCGGACGCATCGGATCCAGCGACGCGGACGTACGAAGCCCGCTACGTGCTCGGCGGAGCGCTCGCCCAGGCGCCGCTCGGGGCCACCGTCAGCGTCCAGCTGCCTGGCCATGCCGATGCGCCGTCTGCCCTGCAGGTCCCGATCGGCGCCTTGTTCGACGCCGGCAAGGGGCCGGGTGTCTGGGCGGTCGAGGGGACGCCGGCGAGGGCGGTCTGGCGACCCGTGCAGGTACTGGGCGTGGCGGACGACGCCCTGCAGGTGACGGGCAAGCTCCAGACCGGCGATCGGGTGGTGGCGCTGGGCGCGCATCTGCTGCGCGAGGGCGAGATCGTCAGACCGATCGATCCGGCCAGGGCGGGCGCGGTCGGAGCGCGTCCATGAGCGCGGGACGTTTCAACCTGTCCGCGCTCGCTGTGCGCGAGCGCTCGATCACGCTGTTCCTGATCCTCCTGATTTCCGTCGCGGGGATCGTCGCGTTCCTCCAGCTCGGGCGCGCGGAAGACCCGCCGTTCACGATCAAGCAGATGACCGTCGTCACCGCCTGGCCGGGCGCGACCGCGCAGGAGATGCAGGACCAGGTCGCCGAGCCGCTGGAAAAGCGCCTGCAGGAGCTGCGCTGGTACGACCGGGCGGAAACCTATACGCGTCCGGGATTGGCCGTGACGATGCTGTCGCTGCTCGACAGAACGCCGCCGTCGCAAGTCCAGGAGCAGTTCTACCAGGCGCGCAAGAAGCTTGGGGACGAGGCCGGGAAGCTGCCGGCCGGCGTCATCGGCCCGATGCTCAACGACGAGTATGCGGACGTGACGTTCGCGCTGTTTGCGCTCAAGGCCAAGGGCGAACCGCAGCGCCTGCTGGTGCGCGATGCCGAGTCGCTGCGCCAGCGGCTGCTGCATGTGCCCGGGGTGAAGAAGGTCAACATCATCGGCGAGCAGCCCGAGCGCATCTTCGTCTCGTTCTCGCACGACCGCCTGGCGACGCTGGGGGTCACGCCGCAGGAGATCTTCGCTGCGCTGAACGGCCAGAACGCGCTGACGCCCGCCGGGTCCATCGAGACTCGGGGACCACAGGTGGTGGTGCGCATCGAGGGCGCGCTCGACACGTTGGACAAGATCCGCCAGACCCCCATCGTGGCGCAGGGCCGCACCCTGAAGCTGTCCGATGTCGCGACCGTCGAACGCGGTTACGAAGATCCTGCCACCTTCCTGGTGCGCAACAACGGCGAGCCGGCGCTGTTGCTGGGCGTGGTGATGCGCGACGACTGGAACGGCCTCGACCTGGGCAAGGCGTTGGAGGCGGAAGTCGGCAGCATCAATGCCGCGCTGCCGCTGGGCATGACCCTCGAGAAGGTGACCGATCAGGCGGTGAACATCCGCGCGGCGGTCGACGAGTTCATGGTCAAGTTCTTCGTCGCGCTGCTGGTGGTGATGGTGGTGTGCTTCCTCAGCATGGGCTGGCGTGTCGGCGTCGTGGTCGCGGCGGCGGTGCCGCTGACGCTGGCGGCGGTGTTCGTCATCATGGCGGCCACCGGCAAGAACTTCGACCGCATCACGCTCGGCTCGTTGATCCTGGCATTGGGCCTGCTGGTCGACGATGCCATCATCGCCATCGAAATGATGGTGGTGAAGATGGAGGAGGGCTACAGCCGCATCAAGGCCTCCGCCTACGCCTGGAGCCACACCGCCGCGCCCATGCTGTCCGGCACGCTGGTCACCGCCATCGGCTTCATGCCCAATGGCTTCGCGCGCTCCACCGCGGGCGAGTACACCGGTAACATGTTCTGGATCGTCGGCATCGCGCTGATCGCGTCGTGGGTGGTGGCGGTGGCGTTCACTCCCTACCTGGGCGTGAAGCTGCTGCCGGACATCCAGAAGGTCGAGGGCGGGCACGCCGCCATCTACGACACGCGCCACTACAACCGCTTCCGCCGGGTGCTGGGGCGCATCATCGCCCGCAAGTGGCTGGTGGCCGGCGCGGTGCTGGGAACGTTCGCGCTGGCGGTGGTCGGCATGGGCCTGGTCAAGAAGCAGTTCTTTCCCACCTCCGACCGGCCGGAAGTCCTGGTCGAAGTACAGATGCCGTACGGCACGTCCATCGCGCAGACCAGCGCGGCGACGGCGACGGTGGAAGCTTGGCTGGCGCGGCAGCGGGAAGCCAGGATCGTGACGGCGTACATCGGCCAGGGCGCGCCGCGCTTCTTCCTGGCCATGGCGCCCGAATTGCCCGATCCTTCGTTCGCCAAGATCGTCGCGCTCGCCGGCGACGACAAGCAGCGGGAAGCCCTCAAGTTCCGGTTGCGCCAGGCCGTGGCCGACGGGCTGGTGCCCGAGGCGCAGGTGCGCGTCACCCAGATCGTGTTCGGTCCTCCGTCGCCCTACCCGGTGGCCTACCGCGTGATGGGGCCCGACCCGGACACGTTGCGTGCGATCGCGCATCGCGTCGCGGGCGTGATGCGCGCCAACCCGATGCTGCGCACCGTCAACAGCGATTGGGGAAACCGCGTCCCCACCTTGCACTTCACCCTCGATCAGGAGCGCCTGCAGGCGATCGGCCTGACCTCCAGTTCGGTGGCGCAGCAATTGCAGTTTCTGCTGAGCGGGGTGCCGTTGACGGAGGTGCGCGAGGACATCCGGTCGGTGCAGGTGGTCGGCCGCGCGGCGGGCGCCATCCGCCTCGATCCGGCGAAGATCGCCGGCCTGACGCTGGTCGGCTCGGCAGGGCAACGCATTCCGTTGGCGCAGGTGGGCAGGGTCGAAGTGCGCATGGAGGATCCCATCCTGCGCCGCCGCGACCGCACGCCGACCATCACGGTGCGCGGCGACATCGCCGACGGGCTGCAACCCCCGGACGTGTCCACCGCGGTCCTGAAACAGTTGCAGCCGATCGTCGCGGCGCTTCCGTCCGGGTACCGGATCGAACAGGCCGGCTCCATCGAGGAATCGGCCAAGGCCACGACGGCGATGCTGCCGCTGTTCCCGATCATGATCGCGCTCACCCTGCTCATCATCATCCTGCAGGTGCGCTCGATCGCGGCCATGGTCATGGTGTTCGCCACCAGTCCGCTCGGCCTGATCGGCGTGGTGCCGACCCTGCTGCTGTTCCGGCAGCCGTTCGGCATCAATGCGCTGGTCGGGCTGATCGCGCTGTCGGGCATCCTGATGCGCAACACCTTGATCCTGATCGGGCAGATCCATCACAACGAACGCGACGGATCGAGTCCGTTCGATGCCGTGGTCGAGGCCACCGTACAGCGCGCACGGCCGGTGATCCTGACGGCGCTGGCGGCGGTACTGGCCTTCATTCCGCTGACCCATTCGGTGTTTTGGGGAACGCTGGCGTACACCCTGATCGGCGGCACCCTGGCCGGCACGGTGCTGACGCTGGTGTTCCTGCCAGCCATGTACGCCATCTGGTTCAGGATCACGCCCGCGCCTGCGCAACAGCGTTGACCATCGTCCTCCATCGCCACAGGAAAGGAACTGCCATGTCGAATTCCACGGTCGTTGTCGTGACCGGCGTTTCATCGGGCATCGGGCGCGCCGCCGCCCTGGCCTTTGCCGAGCGGGGGTGCCGGGTGTTCGGAACCGTACGCGATGTCGAAAAAGCGGAGGCGTTGCCGGGCGTTGCGCTCGTGGAAATGGATGTGCGCGACGACGCCTCCGTGCAGCGGGCGGTCCGTGGCGTCATAGCGCAAGCCGGCGCGATCGACGTACTGATCAACAGCGCCGGGGTGACCTTGCTCGGCGCGCTGGAGGAAACCTCGGTGGCCGAAGCGCAGGCGGTGTTCGATACCAACCTCTTCGGCCTGTTGCGCACGATCCAGGCAGTGCTGCCGCACATGCGCGAGCGACGCGCTGGCCGGATCGTCAACATCAGTTCGGTGCTGGGGTTCCTGCCCGCGCCCTACATGGCGGTCTACTCGGCGTCCAAGCATGCGGTGGAGGGACTGTCCGAATCCCTCGATCACGAGGTCCGCCAATTCGGCATCCGCGTGTCGCTGGTCGAACCGTCCTTCACCAGGACCAATCTGGATCGCAACGCGCCCCGGGCCGTCGCCAGCATCCCCGCCTATGGCCAGGCGCTTGCCGTCGTGTCCAAGGCCATCCAGCAGCAGGTGCAGAACGCGCCGGCGCCCGACGGCGTCGTCGACGCGATCCTCGCGGCCGCCTTGGGAGCATGGAAGATGCGCCGCACGCCCAGGGGCGAGGCCGCGCGTCTGGCCGCGCTGCGCCGCTTCCTGCCTGCAGGTCCGGTCGAGAAAGGCCTCCGACGGACCTTCGGGTTGACCTGACCCATCGGGCAGGCATCGCGCGGTGCGGCCCGCGTCAATCGACAGGCAACGCGGTTGGCGCTGCCGTCGCGCGCTGCCGGGTTCAGGGCTTCCGTCTCGCGCTCCACGGTCGCGGGTGGAGAACCGCGCTGCCATGGCATTGCCTGGCGTCGATGCAGGCTGCAACAAAAAGGCTCCGCGACATGCACGGAGCCTTCGGAAAGGCGCAGCGGCGACCGGCGCGCGGCCGGTCCGCCCGTGACGCTTCAGATGCCGCTGGTGGAGCTGGTCTCGTCGCGCTTGTCGCGCGGCGGCAGCGGCTCGTCGCCGTGCACCAGGAACCACACGTTCTCGGCGATGTTGGTGGCGTGGTCGCCGATCCGCTCCAGGTTCTTGGCCATGAACAGCAGGTGCGTGCACGGGGTGATGTTGCGCGGATCTTCCATCATGTAGGTCAGCAGCTCGCGGAACAGCGCGGTGTATTGCGCATCGAGCTGCGCGTCGCCCTGGCGCACCAGCAGCGCGGCGTCGGCGTCGTTGTTCTGGTAGGCGGCCAGCGCCGCGCGCACCTGTTCGGCGGCGAGCTTGCCGAGCTGGCGCAGGCCCAGGGTCTGCGGCATCGGCGGCGACATGTTCAGCGCGATCGAGCGCTTGGCGACGTTGGCGGCGTAGTCGCCGATGCGTTCGACGTCGGCGGGAATGCGCAGGCCGGCGAGGATCTCGCGCAGGTCGCGCGCCATCGGCCCGCGCAGCGCCAGGCGCATCACGTCATGGCTGATGGAATGCTCGAGCGCATCGATCGCCTCGTCGTTGACGACGATGCGCAGTGCCGCGTTGTCGTCGCGGCGTTCGACCACGTCCAGCGCCGCTTCCAACTGCGCCACCGCGGTTTCGCCCATGCGCACGATCTCGGCGGCGAGGCGATGCTGTTCTTCGTCGTAGCTCTTCACGATGTGCTCGTTGGGCTGAGTGTTCATGTCGTAGGTCCAATAGGTGCGTTGGTGTCGCCGCGGCCATGCCTGGCGGTGCGGTGCTGGCGTCGCCGGGCGCCCGCCCGGAGGGCGGCGGGCGCGGCCGCTGCGACGAGGCAGCGGCGGCCGCAGCGGCTCAGCCGAAACGGCCGGTGATGTAGTCTTCGGTCTGCTGCTTGTTCGGCTGCGAGAAAATGATTTCGGTGCGGTCGTGCTCGATCAGGTCGCCCAGGTACATGAAGGCGGTGTAGTCGGACACGCGCGCGGCCTGCTGCATGTTGTGGGTGACGATGACGATGGTGTAGTCGTTCTTCAGCTCTTCCACCAGTTGCTCGATGCGGCTGGTCGAGATCGGATCCAGCGCCGAGGTCGGCTCGTCGAGCAGCAGCACGTCCGGGCGCAGCGCCACCGCGCGGGCGATGCACAGGCGCTGCTGCTGGCCGCCGGACAGGCCCAGCGCGCTCTGCCCGAGCTTGTCCTTGACCTCGTCCCACAGCGCGCCCTGGCGCAGCGCGTGTTCGACGCGGTCGGCCATGTCCGCCTTGGACAATTTCTCGTGGTGGCGGATGCCGTAGGCGACGTTCTCGAAGATGGTCATCGGGAACGGCACCGGCTTCTGGAACACCATGCCGACCTTGCTGCGCAGGCGGTTCATCGGGTACTTCGGCGACAGGATGTTCTCGCCGTCCAGCAGCACTTCGCCGCGCGCCTCCAGCTTCGGGTACAGCGCGTAGATGCGGTTGAAGATGCGCAGCAGGGTGGACTTGCCGCAGCCGGACGGGCCGATCAGCGCGGTGACGCGCTTCTCCGGCACTTCCAGGTTGATGCTCTTCAGCGCGTGGTACTTGTCGTAGTAGAAGTCCAGGCCGCGCGCGGCGATCTTGACCGGCGACGGCGCCAGCGCGGTGTGCCCGTTGGGCATGGCGATGCGGTGCATCGGTGCGGCGTTGTGGTGATCGTTCATGGCCGGGTCCATAGGGGTATCAATCGTTGGAGATCTTGTTGCGCACCAGCAGGGCGCGCGCGCCGAGGCTGACCAGCAGGACGAACACGGTGAGCACCAGCGCACCCGACCAGGCCAGCAACTGCCAGCTCGGGTAGGGGCTGCCGGCGAAGGAGTTCATCACCACCGGCACGCTGGCCATCGGCTGGAAGATGTTGTTGTTCCAGTACTGGTTGCCGAAGGCGGTGAACAGCAGCGGTGCGGTCTCGCCGCTGATGCGCACCAGCGCCAGCATCACGCCGGTGACGATGCCGGCCGAGGCGCTGCGGTACAGCACCTGCATGGTCACCTTCCACTGCGGGATGCCCAGCGACAGCGCCGCCTCGCGCATCTGCGCCGGCACCAGCCGCAGCATCTCGTCGGTGGTGCGCACCACCACCGGCAGCACGATGAAGGCCAGCGACAGCGCGCCGGCCAGCGCCGAGAAGCGGCCGCCGGTCTGCATCACGTACAGGGTGTAGACGAACAGACCGAGCACGATCGACGGCGCCGACAGCAGGATGTCGTTGACGAAGCGCACCACCTGGCCGGTCTTGCGCGCGTTGCCGTACTCGGCCAGCCAGGTGCCGGCGGCCACGCCCAGCGGGGTGCCGATCAGCAGCGCCAGGCCGCACATCACCGCGCTGCCGAAGAACGCGTTGGCCAGGCCGCCTTCTTCGCCCGGCGGCGGGGTCATGCGGGTGAACAGGTCCACGTTGATGCCGGAGATGCCCTTGGCCACCAGGGTCCACAGGATCCAGGCCAGGAACACCAGCCCGAACAGCGCGGTCAGGCAGGACAGGGTGAGCGCGACGACATTGATCACGCGGCGGCGGTTGTACAGGCGGTGGGCGACGTCGGCGGCCATCTCAGTTGCCCTCCTTGCGCGACAGTTGCGCCAGCATCAGGCGGGCGATCGCCAGCACGATCAAGGTCACGATGAACAGCACGAAGCCGAGCAGCAGCAGCGCCGACCGGTAGGTCTCGGTGGCCTCGCCGAAGTCGTTGGCGATCAGCGCGGCGATGGTGGTGCCCGGCTCCAGCAGCGAGGGCGACAGGCGCACCGTGTTGCCGACCACGAAGGCCACCGCCATGGTCTCGCCGAGCGCGCGGCCCAGGCCCAGGAAGATGCCGCCGATCACCGCCGAGCGGGTGTAGGGCAGCACGATGTCCCAGCTCACTTCCCAGCGCGTGGAGCCGAGCGCGTAGGCCGACTCCTTGAGCCGGGTCGGCACGGTCAGGAACACCTCGCGCATCACCGAGGAGATGAAGGGGATCACCATGATCGCCAGCACGAAGCCGGCGGTGAGCAGGCCGATGCCCAGCGGTGGACCCTGGAAGATCGGGCCGATCAATGGCAGCGTGCCGAGGTGGTCGTTGAGCCAGGGGGTGACGTACTCGGTCATCATCGGCACCAGCACGAACAGACCCCACATGCCGTAGATGATCGAGGGGATGCCGGCCAGCAGTTCGATCGCGGTGCCGACCGGGCCGCGCAGCCAGCGCGGCGCCACTTCGGTCAGGAAGAAGGCGATGCCGAAGCTCACCGGCACCGCGATCAGCATCGCGATCAGCGCGGTCACCAGGGTGCCGTAGATCGGCGCCAGCGCGCCGTACTTGTTCTCGACCGGGTTCCACTCGCTGGAGTAGAAGAAACTCAGGCCCTGCAGCTGCAGGGCGTGGCGGCCGCCCCACAGCATCGACAGCGCAGCGCTGCCCAAGGCGACGAGCACGAACACGACGGTGGCGGTGAGGATCCAGCGGAACACTCGGTCGGCACGCGCGTCACGCAGGTCGCGTCCGCGTGGCGCCGACATCGCTTCGGGAAGGACAGTGCTGTTCATGGGCTCGGTCGTCGCCGGAGCACGCGCCTGCGCGCTCCGATCGTGGCCGCGGCGGGGGTGGCCGCGCGCGGTGGGTGGTTGCATCGCTCCCGCACAGGCGGGAACCCGAAAGTCCGGATCACAAGATGCCGAGACGGCGACCGGCGGCGCCTGGAGCGCACCGCCGGTCGCCGCGTGCCGCGGCAGTGCGCGCAGCGCGCACCGCCCTGGCGCTTACTTGAACTCCTTGCTCCAGTACGCCTCGATCTGCTGCACCAGCTCCGGCGGCAGCGGCACGTAGTGCAGGGCGTCGGCCTGCGCCTGGCCCTTTTCGAAGGCCCACTTGAAGAACTCCAGGGTCGCCTTGCTGCGCGCCGGGTCCTTGGCCTGCTTGTGCATCAGCATGAAGTTGGTGGCGGTGATCGGCCACGCCTGCGCGCCCGCGGCGTTGGTGATGACCAGGTTGAAGTCCTTGGCGTTGGCCCAGTCGGCCGACGCGGCGGCCGCGGCGAAGCTTTCGGCATTGGGCTGCACCCAGTTGCCGGCGGCGTTCTGCATCGACGCGTACGGCATCTTGTTCTGCAGCGCGTAGGCCAGTTCGACGTAGCCGATCGAGCCCTTGATCTGCTGCACGTACGAGGCCACGCCTTCGTTGCCCTTGCCGCCGACGCCGCCTGGCCACTGCACCGAGGTGCCTTCGCCGACCTTGCCCTTCCACTCCGGGCTGACCTTGGACAGGTAGTTGGTGAAGTTGAAGCTGGTGCCCGAGCCGTCGGAGCGGTGCACCAGGTTGATTTTGGTGTCGGGCAGGGTCACGCCCGGGTTCAGCGCGGTCAGCGCCGGGTCGTTCCACTTGCTGATCTTGCCCAGGAAGATGTCGGCCAGCACCGGGCCGGTCAGCCGCAGCTTGCCCGCGTCCATGCCGTCCAGGTTGACCACCGGCACCACCCCCCCGATCGCCGAGGGGAACTGGCCGAGACCGGCGGCGGCCAGTTCGGCGCTGTCCAGCGGCTTGTCGGAGGAGCCGAAATCGACCGTGCCGGCCTTGATCTGGGCGATGCCGCCGCCGGAGCCGATCGACTGGTAGTTGATCTTGTTGCCTGTGGCCGCGTTGTAGTCGGCCGACCACTTGGAGATCAGCGGGTAGATGAAGGAGGCACCGGCACCGGAAATCTCCGCGGCGGTCTTGGCGCCAGCGGCCGGCGCGGCAGCGGGCGTCCCGCCCGCCGCATCGGCGGCGCCCTGCTTGTCGCCGTTGCCGGGCTGGCAGGCGGTGACGGCGAAGGCCAGGGCGAGGGACAGAACGGCAATGCGCGCCGGCTGCAGTTTCATGGGGGTCACTCCGTAGCGAAGAGCGCCGGGACATCCGGCGGATGCTCGCTATGAAATGATATTTTTGTTACAGCCAGATGACTTGCGGATTGGTTGGCGGATGCCATCCCAGGATGCAGTCGGCGCTTGGTCCCGCAGAGCCGCGGCAGGGCAGGGGATGCGTGTCAATGACTGGCCGACGCGGACTCGATACTCCAGGACAAAAAAAGACGCGGACCCTGCGGTCCGCGCCTTCGGGGTATCGCCGTGCCGGCGCGCGCCGGCACGGGCGAGATACCGGCTTACTTCATGTTCTGCGCCCAGTAGGCTTCGATCTGCTTGACCAGCGGCTCCGGCAGCGGCACGTAGTCCAGCGCCTTGGCCTGCGGCTGGCCCTGCTCGAACGACCACTTGAAGAAGTCCAGCGCGGCCTTCGACGACGCCGGCTTCTTGGCCTTCTTGTACATGATGGCCCAGGTGGTGGCGGTGATCGGCCACGCGTCCTGGCCCGGCGCGTTGGTCATGATCAGATTGAAGTCCTTGGCCGACTTCCAGTCCGCGGTGGCGGCGGCAGCGGAGAAGGTCTTGTCGTCCGGCATCACGAAACGGCCTGCGGCGTTCTTCATGCCGGCGTAGCTGAGCTTGTTCTGCAGCGCGTAGGCGTACTCGACGTAGCCGATGCCGCCGCGGATCTGCTTGACGTAGGCGGCCACGCCTTCGTTGCCCTTGCCGCCGATGCCGGCCGGCCACTGCACGGCGGTGCCTTCACCGACCTTGCTCTTCCACTCCGGGCTGACCTTGGACAGGTAGTTGGTGAAGTTGAAGCTGGTGCCCGAACCGTCGGAGCGGTGCACGATGGTGATCTTCAGGTCGGGCAGGGCCAGGCCCGGGTTCAGCGCGGCGATCGCCGGATCGTTCCACTTGCTGATCTTGCCGAGGAAGATGTTGGCCAGCGTGGTGCCGTCGAGCTTCATCGCGCCCGGGGCCACGCCCGCCACGTTGAACACCGGCACGATGCCGCCGATCACGACCGGGAACTGGCCCAGGCCGAACTTCTCCAGTTCCGCGCCGCTCAGCGGCTTGTCGGAGGCGCCGAAATCGACCGTGGCCGCCTGGATCTGCGCGATGCCGCCGCCGGAACCGATCGACTGGTAGTTGACGCGGTTGCCGCTTTTCTCGGCATAGGCAGCCGACCACTTCGACAGCACCGGATAGACGAAGCTGGAGCCTGCGCCGGTGACATCGGTGGCTTGCGCCGCGAGCGAAAACGTAGCGACCGCGGCGGCTGCCAGCAGTCGGAGCTTGAGGGAACGCATCGGGAGAACTCCTGAAATAGGTGGTATGCCGGCACCCCTGCCGGCATCGGCTGCATTCCAAGACTTTTTCATGAACGTCTGAAGAAAATCAGATGTCAGTCCGGTGACAACCCTGCCCGGACGGGATGCCTTCGTTCCGACACGAAGCTGACTCAAAACCGTCATGTCTTTGACGGAATCTTTACAAATGGTCGGGCCATCGCACTGCGGCCGCACCGCACCCATACCACCCTGCCACCACCCATCGGAGACATCCTAATGCGTTCCCATCTTCTCGCCACGGCGATCCTCGCCAGCCTCGGCCTCGCGTCGGCGCCGCAGGCGTTCGCGGCGAAGGCCAAGGCCAGCAGCAACCCGCCCGCCGTCAGCGCTGCCCAGCTGCAGCAGCTGCAGGCGCAGATCGAAGCGCTGCAGACCCAGGTCCAGCAGCTGCAGGCGCAGTCGGAAGCCCTGCAGGCGCAGTCCGACGCGCAGTCGGAAGTGAATGTCGTGCAGGCCCAGGCGACCGAAACGGCGCAGGCCAGCGCCGCCAAGGTCGACAAGCTCGCCAAGCTGGTCAACGACAACAAGATCGGCGGCCGCATGTTCTTCGACCTGACCAACATCGACCGCACCAGCGGCGGCGCCAAGACCGCCGCCAGCGGCACCGGGCTGGACGTCAAGCGCTTCTACCTGACCGTCGACCACAGCTTCAACGAGATCTGGTCGGCCAACCTGACCACCGACTTCCAGTACAGCTCGGCGCTGTCCAACACCCAGCTGTTCGTCAAGAAGGCCTACGTGCAGGGCAAGTTCGACGACGCCTTCGCGCTGCGCATCGGTGCCGCCGACATGCCGTGGGTGCCGTTCGTCGAGAAGTTCTACGGCTACCGCTACGTCGAGAACACCCTGACCGACCGCCTGAAGTACGCCAACTCCTCCGACTGGGGTCTGCACGCCTTCGGCGACCTGGGCTCGCAGGTCAACTACGCGATGTCGGTGGTCAACGGTGCCGGCTACAAGAACCCGACCCGCGGCAAGGGCATGGACGTGGAAGGCCGCGTGGCCTACATGCCGATGCAGAACCTGGCCATCGCCGTCGGCGCCTACTCGGGCAAGCTGGGCAAGGAAACCGACATCCTCGACGCGCAGCACGACTACACCCGCGCCGATGCGATGGTCGCCTACGCCGATTCCAACTTCCGCCTGGGCGGCGAGTACTTCCAGGCCAAGAACCTCAACAACGTGCTGACCCCGGCCACCGACAAGTCCAGCGGCTGGTCGGTGTGGGGCAGCGTGGCGCTGACCGACGGCGGCATCAACGCCTTCGCCCGCTACGACAAGACCGACCTGAGCAAGACCATCGACCCGACCCTGGCCGACAAGTACTGGAACGTCGGCGTCGAGTTCCCGGTGCTGAAGAACCTCAAGCTGGCCACCGTGTACAAGTACACGCACCAGGACAACGCCAGCAAGAAGACCGACGTGGAAACCAAGGAATTCGGCGTTTGGGGCGACCTGTCGTTCTGATTCGCGCAGTTCCACTGGCTGTACGGAAGGCGGCGCATTGCGCCGCCTTTCTTTTTTTCATGCCTGCGGCGGAGTCGCGGAGTACGCGCTGCGCATGTCGCGCGGTGCGGCGCTCAGGCGCTCGCCGGCGTCTTGTCCTTGTACCGGCAAAGGTCGCGGATCGCGCATTGTGGGCAGTCGGGCTTGCGCGCCTTGCACACGTAGCGGCCGTGCAGGATCAGCCAGTGGTGCGCGTCGTGCAGGAACTGCGCCGGCACGCGCTTGAGCAGGGAATCCTCGACCGCGCGCACGTCCTTGCCCGGGGCGAGTCCGGTGCGGTTGGCGACGCGGAAGATGTGCGTGTCCACCGCCATGGTCGGCTCGCCGAAGGCGGTGTTGAGCACCACGTTGGCGGTCTTGCGGCCGACCCCGGGCAGGGCTTCCAGTGCGGCGCGCGAACGCGGCACCTCGCCGCCGTGCTGCTCGACCAGGAGCTTGCAGGTGGCGATGACGTTCTTGGCCTTGGCGTTGAACAGGCCGATGGTGGAGATGTAGCGCTTCAGTCCGTCCTCGCCCAGCGCCAGGATCGCGGCCGGCGTGTTCGCCACCGGATACAGGCGCCGCGTGGCCTTGTTGACGCCGACGTCGGTGGCCTGCGCGGAGAGGATCACCGCGATCAGCAGTTCGAACGGGCTGTCGTATTCCAGCTCGGTGGTCGGGGTGGGGTTGAGTTCGGACAGGCGCGAGAACAACTCGTGGATCTCGTCCTTGCTCAGCAGGCGTCCGCGCCGTGCAGGCGTGCTTGCGTTCGTGCTCGTGGTCGCGCTCATCGGCCGCCTCGCTGCGCGGCCTTGGCCTTGGCGCGGGCCAGGATCGCCGCGGCCGCCGCGGGCAGGGCCGGCGCGCTCGGTGTGGCCGTGGTCGAAGTCGAGGCGATCGGTGTCGCTGCCGCACGTCGCGCCTGGCGCGCGTTGGCACGGCGTTCCAGCCGCGCGGTGCGCGCCCGGTAGCGCGCACGCGCGTCCCACGCATTGTGCAGGCGCTGCCGCGCGGCGAGCAACTGCGCGCGCAGCTGCGGATGCGCCGGGTCCAGGCGATCGTCGCCGGGATCGGTGCCGCGGTAGTCCATCAGGCCGCCGTCGATCGCGGCATCCAGATCGTCGTCCAGGATCCAGCGCAACAACTGCAGCGGCGTGGCGGAGGTGGGGGCGTGCGACATCGTGCGCGGGCTCAGCGGTTGCGGAACTGCGGCGGACGCCGCTCCAGGAAGGCGCGGGTGCCTTCGCGCATGTCCTCGCTGGAGAACAGCAGGCCGAACTGCGCGGTCTCGTACTCCAGTCCCTGTTCGATCGCGCTTTCGCCGCCGATCTGGATCGCATCGAGGATGCCGCGCAGGGCCAGCGGTGCGGCGTCGGCCAGTTGCTGCGCCAACTGCAGCGTGGTCGCGCGCAGGTCGTCGGCGGCCACCACGCGGTTGACCAGTCCCAATTGCAGTGCGCGCGCCGCATCGATCGGCGCGCCGAGCAGGCACAGTTCCAGCGCCGCGGCGCGGCCGACCAGCCGCAGCAGGCGCTGGGTACCGCCGAAGCCGGGAATCAGCCCGAGATTGATCTCCGGCTGGCCCAGGCGGGCGCCCTCGGCGGCCACGCGCAGGTGGCAGGCCATCGCCAGTTCCAGCCCGCCGCCGAGGGCGAAACCGTTGACCATCGCCAGCACCGGCTTGGGCATGCGCTCGATCCGGCGCATCAGGCGCTGGCCCAGTTGCGAGAAATCGCGGCCCTGCACCGGTGTCAGTTCGTTCATTTCGGCGATGTCGGCGCCGGCCACGAAGGCTTTCTCGCCGGCGCCGGTCAGCACCACCACGCGGATCTGCGGGTCGTCCGCGGCCGCGGCGAAGGCCGCATCCAGCGCCTGCAAAACCTGGCGATTCAAGGCGTTGAGCTTGTCGGCTCGATTCACGGTGAGGATGCGGATTGCACCCTGGGTATCGGCGAGGACCGGCGTGCCGGACATGTGCATTCCTGGTTGTTAAAAAAAAGTAATGGGAACTCTGGACGGGCCGCGGCAGTCAGAGCAGCGTCGTCGGTAGCGGTTACGCGCCGCGGCGGCTATCCTAACGCGTCATCTCAGGCGGCACGGGCCGCCCTGTGCCACCACCCTGGAGAATTGTTTGATGAAGTTGCGTTCTATTGCGGTCGCTGTCGCGGCCCTCGCCCTGAGCGGCAATGCGTTCGCCCAGGACACCTCGTCCGAGAAGGGCAAGCTGAGCTATTACTTCGGCTACGACTACGGCAACAACCTTGCCGAACTCACCGGTCGCGGCGAGCAGCTCGATATCAATGCGGTGGTGAAGGGCTTGCAGGACGCCTACGCCAAGAAGCAGCCGGCGGTCAGCGCCGACCAGCTGAAGCCGGCGGTGGAAGCGTTCCAGAAGCGCGAGCAGGCCCGCGCCCAGCAGGCCAAGGCCGACTACGAGAAGGCCGCCGCCGAGAACAAGACCAAGAGCGACCAGTTCATGGCCCAGAACAAGGCCAAGGCTGGCGTGCAGACCCTGCCCAGCGGCGTGCAGTACCGCGTGATCGAGGCCGGCACCGGCGCCAAGCCGACCCAGGCCAGCACCGTGCAGTTGGAAGTGGCCGGTCCGTACCCGTTCGGCCAGCGCCCGGCGCAGGCGCGTCCGGCGCAGCAGATCCCGGCGATCAAGGTCAGCGAAGTCGAGATGCAGGCCATGCGCGACACGCTGCTGCAGATGCCGGCCGGTTCCAAGTGGGAAGTGACCCTGCCGCCGGACAAGGCCTACGGTGCCGACCCGCGCACGCCGTTCCCGCCGAACGTGGCGGTGCAGTTCGAGATCAAGCTGGTCAGCGTCAAGTAAGCACGCTGTTTCAGTGCACGACGATTGCGCCGGCAGCGATGCCGGCGCAATCTTTTTGGGCAGGCAACGACGGCCGCGGCGAATCGCGCTAGGCTGGCAAGGTGTCGAATCCGATGGATCCCGTTGCGCATGCCCCGCTCACGCCCTGCATCGGTGTCTGCCGTCTCGATGCGCAGGGCTATTGCGCCGGCTGCCTGCGCAGCGGCGACGAGATCGCAGGCTGGCGCGGCATGAGCGACGCCGAACGCCGCCGCTACATGGACGAGGTGCTGCCGGGCCGCGGCTGGTCGCCGTCGCCGGGACAGCGCCTGGCCGAACGCGCGCATCTGCTGCGCGCGCTGCACCCGCTGCAGCAGCCGCCGGCGGGGCCGGGCTGGAACCATCACGAACTGCAGGATCTGCTGCCGGACGGCGCGCCGGTGGAAGCCGCGGTCCTGGCCGGCCTGGTGCCGCGCGCCGATGGCACGCATGTGCTGCTGACCCGGCGCACCGACAGCCTGCGCCACCACGGCGGCCAAGTCAGTTTTCCCGGCGGCCGCATCGAGGCCAGCGATGCCGATGCGGTGGCCGCGGCGCTGCGCGAGAGCGAGGAAGAGATCGCGCTGGCGGCGACGCAGGCCGAGCCGCTGGGCTACCTGGATCCGTTCGTCACCATCAGCGGCTTCCGGGTGATGCCGGTGGTCGCGGCGATCGATCCGCGCTTCGTGCCGCAGCCGCACCCGGGCGAGGTGGCGGAGGTGTTCGAGGTGCCGCTGGCCTATCTGATGGCGCCGGACAACCTGCGCAGCATCGAGACCGATTACCGCGGACGCCCACGTGTCGTGCTGGAGTACGGCTGGCCAGGCCAGCGGATCTGGGGCGCGACCGCGGCGATCCTGCTCAACCTGCGCCGCCGACTGGAGCAAGCCGCATGACCGCAACGTCCCCCGCATGGCACACCCTGGTCGAGGCGCCGGCATTGGCCGCCGCGCTCGGCGATCCCGCGCTGCGCCTGGTCGATGCGCGGTTCGCGCCGGCGGCGCTGCTCGACCCCGCCGCGGCTGCGGCCGCGCGCGAGGCCTATGTGCAATCGCACCTGCCCGGGGCGGTCTACGCCGATCTGAACGCGGATCTGTCCGATCTCGGCCGTCCCGGCCTGGGCCGGCACCCATTGCCGGACGAGGCGGCCTTCGCTCGCACCCTGGGGCAATGGGGCATCGGCCCGCAGCATCAGGTGGTGGTCTACGACGCCGGCGATGGCAGCATGGCCGCGGCGCGGTTGTGGTGGATGCTGGGCCTGCTCGGCCATCGCCGTGTTGCCGTGCTCGACGGCGGCCTGGCCGAATGGCGCCGGCTGGGCCTGCCGGAAACCGACGCGGCCACCGTGCCATCGCCGCTGCCGCCGTATCCGCAATCCTTCGATGCGGCACGCATCGTTTGCGCCGACGAGGTCGCCGCGCGCCTGCACGAAGCGCCGGGCTGGTTGTTCGATGCGCGCCCCGGCGAACGCTTTCGCGGCGAGGTGGAGCCGATCGACCCGCTGCCCGGGCACGTGCCCGGCGCGCTCAACCGGCCGTTGGCGCAGAACCTGCGCGACGGCCGCCTGCGCCCGGCGCAGGAGCTGCGTGCGGAGTTGGAGCTGCTGCTGCAGGGCCGCGATCCGCGCGAGGTAGTGCTGATGTGCGGCTCCGGCGTCACCGCCTGCCATCTGCTGCTGGCGCTGGAGCACGCCGGCCTGCAAGGTGCGCGCGTGTATGCCGGCTCCTGGAGCGGCTGGATCGCCGATCCGGCGCGGCCGCGCGCCCTCGGCTAGGGCCGGCGCCGGCACACACGGGAACGCATGCACGATGGCACGCGACAGGGGCGGCACCATGCGCTGGCGTGAGGCGTGCGGGCTGGCGATGCTGCTGGGCCTGGTCGCCTGCGGCGACCGACGCGCGGCGGCCGATGGCGCCGATGCCTCGCCGCGCGCGCAATCGGCCACGCACTATCGCGAGGCGGTGCAGCGTGGCCGTGCGCAGCGCCTGGCGACGCTGCGCGCGCCGTCTGGCTGGCTGAGTTACACCGGCTCCGGCCGCCTGCACAGCGGCGCGCACAGCGTCGGCAGCGCTGCCGACAACGACGTGCAGTTGCCGGCCGGTCCGGCGCATCTGGGCGTGCTGCAGGTGGATCCGCAGGAGGGTGTGCATTTCCAGGCCGCGGCGGCCGCGACGGTGCAGGTGAACGGCCAGCCGTTCGCCGACGGGCGTCTGGAGACCGACGCGGCGCATGGCACCGAAACCCGCTTGATGCTGGGTGCGCAGGAATTCTACGTGGTGCGCACCGGCAACCTGTTCGGCTGGCGCTTCCGCGATCCGCAGGCACCGGCGCGCGCGCGCTTCCGCGGCATCGACTATTTTCCGATCGATCCGCAGTGGCGGGTGGTGGCCGATTGGCATCCGGTGCCGGCGCCGCAGGCGATGGTGCTGCTGACCTCGATCGGCACGCCGCAGCCGCTGGCCCTGGTCGGCAGTGCCGACTTCGTGCTGCAGGGGCGGCGCTACCGCCTGCAGGTGCTGCGCGATGGCGCCGGCCAGCGTCTGTTCCTGCCGTTCTCCGATCGCACCAGCGGCCGTGAGAGTTATGGCGGTGCCCGCTATCTGTTCGTGCCGGCGCCGCAGGGCGACCGCATCGTGCTGGACTTCAATCTGGCGCAGAACCCGCCGTGCGCGTTCACCCCGCACGTGGTGTGCCCGCTGGCGCCGGTGGGCAATCGCCTGGACGTGGCAGTGACCGCCGGCGAGAAGAATTACGTCGGCGCGCACTGAGCGCGCGTGGAAAATCTCGTAGGAGCGGCTTCAGCCGCGACCGCGCCGTTGCTGGTGAAGCCAGGTCGCGGCTGAAGCCGCTCCTACGGGGCGTGCGAATACGACGTTGTCTGGTACTCCATCGCGGCCCGAATCAGCCGTTCCAATCCACCGCCTCCGAGGCGGTCACGGCGACGGCGCATACGGCGCCAGCGCCACCGCCGCCAGCACCTGCGGCCACGGGAAGTGCGGCCCCGGATCCAGCTTGCGCTGCACCTGCCGCGTCGAATCGTCGCTGGCCGGTTCCAGGCTGCGGTCCAGCGCGTCGTGTCCGGCGATGTGGCGCAGCTGCGGCAGTTCCGCACGCAGTTGCTGCAGCAGTCGGATCAGCGCCTGCACCTGCGCCGGCGGGTAGGGCTCGGTCATCGCCTGGTGGCGCGAATCCAGCCACAGCGGATAGCGCCCGCGGTTGACCAGTTCGATGCCCAGCGACTGCCGGTTGTAGCCGCGCACGTGATGCGCGATGCGTTGCAACGGCACGTAGCGGTGCACGCTGCCGTCGCGGTCGATGTAGAAATGGCCGCTGTTGCCGGTGCCCGACGGATACAGCACACGCTCGCCGTACAGGCGCGCGCTGGCCAGGTCCGGCAACTCGGTGCAGTGGATCACCGCCAGCGTGATGCTGTCCGGCGCGCGCTCTTCCAGCCGTCCGACGTAGGGCAGGGGCGTATCGTGGATCGGCAACGGCGAGGTGGGCGGCATGCGCGGATGCTAGCATTCGCCGATGACCCTGAATTCCGAAAGCCCGCTGGCGACCCTGCTGGCCACACTGCCGCGCGCCGGACGCGTGGATTGGATCGGCCTGCGCCCGGCACGCGATGTGCCGATGCTCGAAGTCGAGGCCGCCGTGGCGCATGCCGAGGGCGGCCTGTTCGGCGACCGCTACGCCGGCAGCAACGGCAAGCGCGGTGTGACCCTGATCCAGGCTGAACACCTGCTGGCGATCGCCGCGCTGGCCGGGCATGCCGCGGTGGCGCCGGCGACGCTGCGGCGCAATGTGGTGGTGTCTGGTATCCCGCTGATCGCGCTGAAGGGGCGCCGCTTCCGCATCGGCGAGATCGAGCTGGAAGGCATTGCGCCGTGCGATCCGTGCTCGCGCATGGAGCAGGCGCTGGGGCCGGGCGGCTACAACGCCATGCGCGGCCACGGCGGCCTGTGCGCGCGCATCGTGCAGGGCGGCACGCTGCGCCTGGGCGATGCGGTGGTGGCGCTGTGAGCCGCGGCCATTGCATCCTCTCGCACGGCTTCGAGAGCGGGCCGGACGCGATCAAGGTGACTGCGCTGGCCGAAGTCGCGCAACGCCTGGGCTGGAGCCACTCGCGCCCGGACTACACCGACCTGGACGCGCGCCGCGACATCAGCCCGCTCGGCGACGTGCCGACGCGCCTGCAGCGTCTGCTCGATCTGGCGCAGGCGGCGGCGCAACGCGGGCCGCTGGTACTGGCCGGGTCCAGCCTCGGCGCCTACATCGCCGCGCAGGTGTCGCTGCACGTGCCGGTGCGCGGCCTGTTCCTGATGGTGCCGCCGACGCGGATGGGCCACATGCCGGCGCTGGATGCGGCAGCGGTGCCGATCTCGGTGGTGCACGCATGGCGGGACGAACTGATTCCCGCGAGCGAGGTGATCGCCTGGGCGCAGGCGCGTGCCGCGCGGCTGCTGCTGGTCGACGACACCCATCGCCTGGGCGAGCACGTGGCGACCTCGGCGCAGGCCTTCGCCGAGTTGCTGGAGCGCCTGTGAGCGCTTCCGGCAACGACATGCTGCTGCGCGCCGAGCGGCCGGCCGACGCGGCAGCGATCGAGGCGCTGACCCTGGTCGCCTTCTTCCGCGTGGCGCACAGCCGCCATGACGAGCAGGACATCATCGAACGGCTGCGCGCGGACGGCGCGCTGACCCTGTCGCTGGTGATCGAGCACGAGGGCTACATCGTCGGCCACGTTGCGGTGTCGCCGGTGCGCCTGTCCGACGGCAGCCGTGACTGGTACGGCCTGGGGCCGCTGTCGGTGGGGCCAGGACACCAACGGCAGGGCCTGGGCGCATGGCTGGTGCGCGAGGCGCTGGCGCAGCTGCAGGCGCTGGGTGCGGCCGGCTGCGTGGTCTTGGGCGACCCGACGTACTACGCGCGCTTCGGCTTCCGCCCGGAACCCGGATTGACCCTGCCGGGCGTGCCGGCGGAGTACTTCCAGGCGCTGGCCTTTGGCGAGCGCCTGCCGCCGATGGCCGAGGTGGACTACCACGCGGCGTTCCTGTCCGCGGCCTGAGCCAGCACGGCGCACCGTGGCCCGTCGCGGCCAGGGTGCGCTAGCATCGTCTCGCGTCCCACCAATCGAGGAACTCCGCCGATGCGCCATTGATGCCGCCGTCTTCGCGACGGCCTTCGTCCTTCCTGCCGATCTCTCGGCGGGCACGACCGGCATCCATGGAGGTTCCCATGACGCATCCGCTGCTTGCGCTGGACAGCGCAACCCATGTTCTGCCCGACGGCAGGATCCTGTTTTCCGATCTGCACTTCGCGCTCGATGCGCGCCGCACCGGCCTGGTCGGGCGCAACGGCGTCGGCAAGAGCGTGTTCGCGCGCCTGCTCGCTGGCGAACTGACGCCCAGCGCCGGACGCTGCGTGCGCCACGGCCGCCTGCATTACGTGCCGCAGCAGATCGCGCCGGCGCCGCACGCCACGGTCGCCGACCTGGCCGGCGTGGGCGCGGCGTTGCGGGCGTTGGCACGGATCGAGGCCGGTAGTGCCGACGTGGCGGATTTCGACGCGCTCGGCGAGCGCTGGGACATCGCCCAGCGCCTGCAGGCGCAACTGCACGCGCACGACCTGGGCGCGTTGGAGCCGCAACGACTGGCCGCCACGCTCAGCGGCGGCGAAGCGATGCGGGTGGCATTGATCGGCGCCTGGCTGGCCGATGCCGACGTGTTGATCCTGGACGAGCCGACCCTGCACCTGGACGCGGCGCAGCGGCAGCGCCTGCGCGAGGCGCTGCAGCGCTGGCCGGGCGGCCTGCTGGTGATCAGCCACGATGCGCTGCTGCTGCAGGACATGCAGCGCACGCTGGAACTGTCGCCTGGCGGGCTGCGCGACTACGGCGGCGACTACGCGTTCTACCTGCAGTGCCGGGCACGCGAGCGCGACGCCGCGCAGGCCGAACTGGCGCAGCACAAGCTGCAACACGCGCGCGATAGCGCCGCCTGGCAGGCGCAGCACGATCGACAGCAGCGGCGCAGTGCGCGCGGCCGACAGCAGGCCGGTACGGCCAACCAGGCGCCGATCCTGCTCGGCCGGCAGAAGCAGCGCAGCCAGGACAGCGCCGGCAAGCGCCTACGCGACCACCAGGCCACGCAGGCGCGCAGCCTGGCGCGGATCGCCGAGGCCGTGCGCCAGGTGCAGCCCGAGGCGCCGGTGGCGCTGTTCGCGCCGCCGCCGACCGATGCGGCCAGCCGCCGTCTGGTCGAGCTGCAGGCGCTGCAACTGCCGTTCGCGCCGGCGACGCGGCAGCCGCTGGATCTGGTGGTGCACGGCGGCGCACGGATCGGCGTGGTCGGGGCCAACGGCAGCGGCAAGTCGACCCTGCTGCGCGCGCTGGCCGGGCAGGTGGCGGCGCTGTCCGGCACCTGCCGGGTGCACGCCGCCAGCGCCTACCTGGATCAGTCGTTGGCGTCGCTGGACCCGGCCGCCACCGCGCTGGCGCAGGTGCAGGCGGTAGCGCCGGGCCTCGCGCTCGCCGAGCTGCGCATGCGGCTGGCCTTGCTCGGCCTGGACGCGCCGCGCATCGGCGTGGCATGCGGCCAGCTCAGCGGTGGCGAACGGCTGAAGACCGCGCTGGCCTGCGCCTTCTACCGCACACCGCCGGCCGAACTGCTGTTGCTGGACGAGCCGGACAATCACCTGGACCGCGAGGCCCGCGACGCGTTGCGCGCGGTGCTGCTGCAGTATCCCGGCGCGCTGCTGGTGGTGTCGCACGATGCGGAGTTCCTGGACACGCTGCGCCTGCAGCAGCGTTTGCAGGCCGATGCCGAAGCGTGGCGGCTGACGCCGTGGTGAGTGGCATGCGCTGCCGTCGACGTGTCGGCCGCCGGGCACGGTGCGGCGAGCGGCGGGCGGGGGAGGGCGGCGACAGCATCAGCCCCTCGGCGCGGTGATTTGCGCAGCCTGCCGCCTTCATCGATGCCGTGCTGTTGCCGACGTTGCACGTCGCAGAGCCGGCGCGGCGGCTGCCGCTCAGGCATCGGTGGAACGGCTCACCGCCTCCCATGCGGCGATGTCCGCCTTCAGGCAGTCGAGCTTGTCACGCACTAGGGCCAGCGCGTCGCTGCCCAGCAGCAGGTGCGCCGGCGGCGCGGGCGCATCGATCAACGCCAGCATGGCCTGGGCGGCCTTGTCCGGGTCGCCGAGCTGGTGGCCGCTCTTGGCCCGGCGGGCGTCGCGGATCGGATCGAACAGCGCGTCGTAGTCGGCGATGCTGCGCGGCGTCCTGACCATCGAACGGCCCGCCCAGTCGGTGCGGAACGACCCGGGCGCCACCGCCGTCACGTGGATGCCCAGCGCGGCGACCTCCTGTCCCAGCGCCTCGGAAATGCCCTCCAATGCGAATTTGCTGCCGCAGTAGTAAGCGATGCCGGGTAGGGTGATGAAGCCACCCATCGAGGTGATGTTGACGATGTGGCCGCGGCGTCGCTGCCGCATATAGGGCAGGACGGCCTTCATCATCGCCACGGCGCCGACCACGTTGACCTCGAGTTGGCGACGCAGGGCCTCCAGCGGCGATTCCTCCAGGATCCCCTCGTGGCCGTAGCCGGCATTGTTGACCAGCACGTCCAGCAGCCCGACCGTGGCTTCGATCTCGGCGACGATGCCGGGAATGGCGTCGACGTCGGTGACGTCCAGCACGCGGCCGGCTGCCCCGGCGCCCAGCGCCTCGACCTCCTGCCGCGCCTGCGCGCTGCGCACGGTGCCGACGACCCGATGTCCGGCCGCCAGTGCCGCCTGGGCCAGCGCGCGGCCGAAGCCGCTGCTGACGCCGGTAATGAGCAAGGTCTTCTGCTGTGCCATGGCACGCTCCTGATGGGGATGAGCGGCGAATGATGCGATGATCGATGCGCTGCGCCGATGCCGCGATCTCTGCAATCCTTGCCTGTTTCTATGACTGCTGCCGCCAGTTCCGTGGACCTGCTGCGCGCGCTGGCGCCGCAGGAGGGCTACAACCTGACCGCGTTGCCGGATGTGCGGGTGCTGCGTTCGGACCGGCCGCTGACCGAGACGCCAGTGCTGTACGACCCGGGCATCGTCATCGTCTGCCAGGGCGCCAAGCGTGGCCATTTTGGGGAGTCGGTGTTCGTCTACGACGAGCAGCACTATCTGTCCGTCGCCGTCCCGGTGCCCTTCACCATGCAGTCCGACGGCAGCGCGGAGCGGCCGTTGCTGGCGCTGTACCTGCATCTGGACTTCCAGCTCGCGGCGGGGCTGCTGGTCGAGCTCGACCAGGCCGGTCCGGTGCCGCTGGCGCAGGCGCCGGCGAGCATGCTGTCCAGCCCGATGGACGACACCATGCGACAGATCGTGCAGCGCCTGCTGCAGGCGCTGAGCCGCCCGCTGGACGCGGCGATCCTCGGCCGCGCGCTCGTGCGCGAGCTGTACTTCCGCGTGCTGACCGGGCCGCAAGGCCACGGGCTGCGCGCAGCCTTGGCCCAGCAAGGCCACTTCGGCCGCATCGGTCGCGCCCTGCAACGCATCCATCGCGATCATGCCCGGCGGCTCGACGTCGCGCAGCTGGCGCGCGAGGCGGGGATGAGCACTGCGTCGTTCCATGCGCATTTCAAGGCGGTCACTCAGGTCGCGCCGATGCAGTATCTGAAGTCGATCCGCCTGCACCAGGCACGCCTGCTGATGGCACGCGAGGGCATGACCGCCGCGGCCGCCGGTCACGCGGTGGGGTATGAGAGCCCATCGCAGTTCACCCGCGAGTTCAAACGTCTGTTCGGCCGGCCACCGATGGCGGAGGCACGGCGCCTGCGCGCCGATTTCGCGGTGCCGCCGGCCATGCCTGGCGCGGCCTTTGTCGCCTCGCATTGAGGGCGTGTCGCCGGTCCGCGCCATTGGCGGTAGCGCCTGGCGCTGGCCGCGCTGCGCGCAACCGGGCAGGATTCCCGCATCGCCTGATCGACCGATAATCTGGACATCCATGTCACCGCATCTGGGCGCGCTGAGGCGCGATATTGAGGCCGCGCTGGCGCTGTGCGACGCGACCCGTTTCTCGCTGCCTGCCGATTTTTTCGAGACGGCTTTCGCGCAGCGCTATCCGCTGCCGAAGGAGGTCGACCGGGATGCCTCGTTCCTGCAGTCGCTGACCGCCACGTTGTGGACGCCGGCGAGTGGGCATTTTCCGTTCCACCTGCCGCTGTGCGAAAGGCTGGTGGCGTTGCCGACCACGTTCAAGCAGATCTTGCAGTGGTTGCATGGCTTCAGCGTGCACGCCGAACGCTTGCTGCAAGCCGCCGACGGCACCACCGCGCCGCTGCAGGCCTTTCCGTTCCTGCAACTGCTGCGGCAATGGCAGGGGTTCCTGCTGCTCAACGGCGGCGTGCTCAAGCAGCACGGCGCGCGTTACGTGCTGGACGATGCGCTGGACGGAGCGGAGCAGGGACTGCCGCAGGACGGGGCGATCGACAGCGCATTCGTGCGTGCGCACTGGCCGCTGACGCCCGCCGGGGCCGAGGGCGACCCGGCCCTGGTGCTGCGCAGCTTGCCGGTCCGCACGCCGTGGGTGTTCGTGTTGCCGCGGCCCTCATGGCTGATGCAGCAGAGCCTGGCCAGCTATGACGCGTTCATGCAGCATCTGGCGCAGCCGTCGCGGCTGCAGCGCCTCGCGCGTGCGAACCATCTGCAGCAATGTTGGGTCGGCCGCGACGGAACGGTCCTGAAGGCACGGGGCAGCGCGGCGACGGATTGAATGCGGGCCTTGCGCTGCAGCGGCGCCGGGATGGGGCGGGGCGGTCGCGGCGCTGTGCTATTCTGCGCGGCGTTTCGACGGCATGCGGTTGCCTTCCGTCGCGCATTCCGCGGCAACCGGCACCGGCGCCGCCGCAGGCGCTGCGCACCGCCCGCAGTCTGCCGTGCGCCCTGATGGCCCATGTGGCCGCAGCGCCCGTCGCGCCCTTCTCCCGTCCGTTGTGGTCCGAATCCCGTGAAATTCTTCGTCTCCTGCGCCAAGGGCCTGGAATATCTGCTCGTCGATGAGCTGCTCGCGCTCGGCGTGGCCCAGGCCACTGCCACTGTTGCCGGGGTCAATGCCGAGGGCACCCTGCAGGACGCGCAGCGCGCGGTGCTGTGGTCGCGCCTGGCCAGCCGCGTGCTGTGGCCGTTGCAGTCCTTCGACTGCCCGGACCAGGCGGCGCTGTACGCCGGCGTCGCGGCGCTGCCATGGCGCAGCCATCTGGCGCCGCAGCACACCCTGGCGGTGGACGCGCATGTGTCCGGCACCGGCATCACCCACGCGCGCTTCGCCGCGCAGCGGGTCAAGGACGCAGTGGTGGACACGCTGCGCGGCGAGGGCCTGGAACGGCCCTCGGTGGACGTGGAGCACCCGGACCTGCGCCTCAATCTGTCGCTGCGCAAGGGCCGCGCCACGCTGTCGGTGGACCTGGGCGGCGGCTCGCTGCACCGGCGCGGCTGGCGCCAGGCGCAGAACGAGGCGCCGCTGAAGGAGAACCTGGCCGCGGCGGTGCTGCTGCGCGGGCAGTGGCCGGCGCTGTATGCACAGGGCGGCGGGCTGCTGGATCCGATGTGCGGCAGCGGTACGCTGCTGATCGAAGGCGCGCTGATGGCCGCTGATGTCGCGCCGGGCCTGCTGCGCGGCGAACAGGCGGCGCAGCAGCGCGGCGACGCCGATGCCGACGCCACGCCGAGCCGCTGGTTGGGGTTCGACTTGGCGGCATGGCGCACGCTGCTGGCCGAGGCGCGGCAGCGTGCCCAGACCGGTCGCGCCGCGTTGCGGCCGGTGCTGTACGGCAGCGACATCGACCCGCATGCGCTGCGCGCGGCGCGCGAGAACGCGCTGGCCGCGGGCGTGGTCGAGGCGATCGCCTTCGCCGTGCACGACGTCGCCGCGTTGCTTGCGCCGGCGCAGGCGTTGGGCACGGTGGTGTGCAACCCGCCCTACGACGAGCGCCTGGCCGCCGACGCGGCGCTGTACCGGCGCCTGGGCGATGCGCTCAAGCGCGCGGTGCCGCAATGGCGCGCCAGCCTGCTGTGCGGCAGCGACGAACTGGCCTATGCCACCGGCCTGCGCGCAGCCAAGAAGTACCAGATGTTCAACGGTGCGCTGGAGTGCCCGTTGATCGTCTGCGACCCGATCGCGGTCGCGCCACGGGCCGGCGCCACGGAGGAACCACGCGCACTCAGCGATGGCGCGCAGATGGTCGCCAACCGCCTGCGCAAGAACCTGCGCAAGTTCAAGACCTGGTGCACGCGCGAGCGCATCGACTGTTATCGCGCCTACGATGCCGACCTACCCGAGTACGCGGCGGCGATCGACGTGTACCAGGAGGACGGCGGCCAGGCGCGTACCTTCCTGCACGTGCAGGAGTACGCGGCGCCGGACAGCATTCCCGACGCGGACGTGCGCCGCCGCCGCAACGAATTGCTGGCCGCCGCGCGCGAGGTGTTCGCGGTGCCGGCCGAACAGGTGGCGCTGAAGACCCGCGAGCGTGGCAAGGGCGGCAGCAAGTACGGTCGTTTCGAGCAGCGCGGCGAGTTCCTGGTGGTGCGCGAGCACGACGCACTGCTGCGGGTGAACCTGTTCGACTACCTGGATACCGGGCTGTTCCTCGACCACCGCCCGCTGCGCGGCGTGATGGCGCAGCAGGCGCGCGGCAAGCGTTTCCTCAACCTGTTCTGCTACACCGGCGTGGCCAGCGTGCAGGCAGCGGTGGCCGGCGCCGATTCCACCACCAGCGTGGACCTGTCCGGCACCTACCTGCAGTGGTGCGCCGACAACCTGGCGTTCAACGGCAAGGGCGGCGCCCAGCACCGGCTGGTGCAGGCCGACGCGCTGAGCTGGCTGGAGGCGGAGAAGAACCGCTACGACGTGATCTTCTGCGACCCGCCGACCTTCTCCAACTCCGCGCGCGCCGAGGATTTCGACATCCAGCGCGAGCACGTGCGGCTGTTGCGCGCGGCGGTGGCGCGGCTGATGCCCGAGGGCGTGCTGTACTTCTCCAACAATTTCCGCCGCTTCAAGCTGGACGAGAACGCGCTGGCCGAGTTCGCGGTGTGCGAGGAGATCAGCGCGCAGACCATCGACGCCGATTTCGAGCGCAACCCGCGCATCCACCGCGCCTGGCGCCTGCAGCGGCGCTGAAAAGCGGTGCCTCGTGTGTCTTTCTGTAGGAGCAGCTTCGGCCGCGATGGGCGTTACCGGTAACGCCCGTCGCGGAGCGTAGTGCGCTGTTCCTCTCCATCCGGGAGAAGGTGCCAGAAGGGGCGGATGAGGGGACGGGCGAAGCCTCGCGTCCTCAATCTCTGCGAGTCGCTTCGCGCCGTCCCCTCACCCAACCCCTCTCCCGGGGGGGGAGAGGGGCTTGTATCAGCTGCCGTGATGCCGCAGCGTGGCCTGCGCCTTGCCGCGTTGCGGCGGGTCTTCCTCCGCCTCGCGCTCGTTCCAGTAGTGCTGGATCTGCAGGATCTGCGGCAGGATCGCCTCGAACAACTGCACCAGGCGCGGCTCGAACTGGCTGCCGGCCTTGTCGCGGAACAGCGCCATTGCCTGTTCCAGCGGCCACGCGTCCTTGTACGGGCGCGGCGAGGTCAGCGCATCGAACACGTCGGCCAGCGCCACGATGCGCGCCGATTCGGGAATCTGCGTGCCGGAGACGCCGGCCGGGTAGCCGCCGCCGTCCCAGTGCTCGTGGTGGTACAGGGAGACCTCGGCGGCGAGGCGGAACAGCGGCGCGCTGCTGCGGCTGAGGATGTCGTAGCCGATCCGCGGATGCCGCTTCATCACCTGCCACTCGGTGGCATCCAGCGGCCCGGGCTTCTTCAGCACCGCATCGGGGATGCCGATCTTGCCGGTGTCGTGCATCGGCGCGGCCTGCTCCAGCAGGTCGGCGTCCTCGCGCGACCAGCCGGCGGCCAGCGCCAGCGCGCGGGCATAGGCGGCCATGCGCCAGATGTGGGTGCCGGTATCCGAGTCGCTGTAGTGGCCGGCCATGCCCAGCATCTCGATCGCGTCGCGGTGGCTGTCGGCGAGGCTGGTGGCGCTGACCAGTGACAGGTGGGTGCGCACGCGTGCGCGCAGGATGCTCGGCGAGTACGGCTTGGTGATGTAGTCGACGCCGCCGGCGTCGAACCCGATGCTCTCGTCGGTGTCCTTGTCCTTGCCGGTGACGAAGATGATCGGGATCGTCGCGCTGCGCGGATCTTCCTTGAGGGTGCGGGCGAGGGTGTAGCCGTCGATGTCGGGCAGGTCCACGTCCAGCAGGATCAGCGCCGGGCGGTGCTTGGCCACCCCGCGCAAGGCTTCGGCGCCGTTCTTGGCGAACACCAGCGCGTAGTCCTCGCGCAGCAGCTGCCGGATCAGCGCCAGGTTGCTGGGTTCGTCGTCGACACAGAGAATGCACGGCAGGGTCATGGTGATCTCTCGTTACGCGCGCTCAATCGTGTGCATCGGCCAGCCATCGCCTGACGTTGGCCTCGGCCTCGCGGAAGGAAAAGTTCTCCAGCAACTGCTGCAGCTCGGCCGTTTGCGCCGGCGGCAGGACAGGCGCCAGTTGCCGTAGCGTCTGCTCGATGCGGTCCGGGTCGTCGCTGTCCAGCACCTGCAGCACCTGATACCAGGACGCCTGCAGTGTCGCCGGGTCCACCGCCGTGCCGCTTGTTGCCGCGGGTGTCGTCGGGACCTGCGTGGCGTCGGCGAAGCGCAGCACTTCGGCGGCGGTATCGGCCATCGCCGCGGCCAGCGCGGCGATCTCGGCTTGCGCCTGCGTCGGCGCCGTGCTCAACCGTTCTTCGAGGGCGGCGCTGGCGACGCTCAACGCTGGCAATGCCAGCGATCCGGCCGAACCGCGCAACTTGTGCGCCAGGGAGATGGCCTCGGCCAGCCGCTGCGTCTCCAGCAGGGTACGGACGCTCGCCGCTGGATCGGGATACTCCTGCAGCAGCTTCAGCAGATAGCGTCGATACGGATCGCGCTCGCCCCATAGCCGCTGCGCCTGGACGGTATCGAGCAACGCCGGATCGCTGATCGGCCAGTCGTCCGCCGGCAGCGCGGACGGGGGCGGGGCAAGCGGCAGCAGCGGCAGCGCGGCCAGGTTCGGCGGCAGGAAACGGCGGATGACCGCGATCAGTTCCTCGACCTGGAACGGTTTGGCGATGAAGTCGTTCATGCCGCTGGACAGCGCCAGTTCTTGCTGCTGGCGATAGGCGCCGGCGGTGAGGGCGATCACCGGTACGGCCGCCAGTTCCGGATCGGCGCGCAGTTGCCGGGTGGCTTCGTAGCCGTCCATGGTCGGCATCTGCACGTCCATCAGCACCACGTGGAAGCGGCCGGGATCGCGGCGCAGCCGCTGCAGCGCCTGCGCGCCGTCCTGCGCCAGGTCGACCAGCGCGCCTTCGCCTTCGAGGATGCGCTGCGCGACCTCGCGGTTGATGTCGCTGTCGTCGACCACCAGCAAGCGTGCGCCGGCCAGGCGTGCGACGCCGTCGCCGGGCTGCGGCGCGGGATGGTCGCCGTTGCGGCGCGCCAGCAGCATGCCGATGGTGCGCTGCAGGGCCGAGGCGGTGACCGGCTTGGTCATCACCGCATCCACGTCGGCGACGCCAGGCTGCTGCTCCTGGATCATCCGCCGCTCGTAGGCGGTGACCATGACGATGATCGGCTGCCGGTCCGGCGCCGATTGCGCGCGGATGCGCTGGGCCACGCTCAGCCCGTCCAGGTCCGGCATGCGCCAGTCCAGCAGGATCACGTCGAACTCGGCACGTTCCGGCGCGGCCGCGGCCAGTGCGGCGGTGCCGCTGGACACCGCTTCCACCTGCCAGCCGAAGCCGTTGGCGATGTCGGTCAGGCTGCGTCGCACCAGGTCGTGGTCGTCGGCGATCAGCACCCGCCGCGCCTGCGCCGGTTCGGCCTCGGCGGCTGGTGCCGGCGCCACCGCGAACGGAATGACGAAGTAGAAATCGCTGCCCTGGCCGGGTGCGCTCTGCACTTCCAGTTGCCCGCCCATCAGCTCCACCAGGCGACGGCTGATGGTCAGGCCCAGGCCGCTGCCACCGTAGCGGCGGCTGGTGGAGGTGTCGGCCTGCAGGAACGGCGAGAAGATCAGGCTCTGCTTCTCGCGCGGGATGCCGATGCCGGTGTCGCGCACCGAGAACAGCAGCTTGAGCTTGCCGGGTTCGGCGCCGGGGAAGGCGCGGACCGACAGCGCCACCTCGCCCTGTTCGGTGAACTTGATGGCGTTGCCCACCAGGTTGATCAGCACCTGGTTCAGGCGCAGCGCATCGCCACGCAGCCAGCGGCAGCCCGGCGGCAACGGCTCGACGATCATCTCCACCGGCTTGGCGCTGGTCGCCGAGGTCATCAGTGCGGCGATGTTCTCCAGCAACTCGTTGAGATCGAACGGCGCCGATTCCAGGTCGATGCGCCCGGACTCGATCTTGGAGAAGTCGAGGATGTCGTTGATGATCTCCAGCAGGTTGCGTGCGGACAGCTCGATCTTCTGGATCATGTCCTGCGCCGCCTGCGACAGGGCGCTGTGCCGCAACAGGTACAGCATGCCCAGGATCGCGTTCATCGGCGTGCGGATCTCGTGGCTCATGTTGGCCAGGAAATCGCTCTTGGACTGGTTGGCGCTCTCGGCCGCGTCGATGGCCAGGCGCAGCTCGCGCTCGCGGCGTTTCTGCTCGGTGAGATCGACGGCGATGCCGAGGTAGCCGATCACCCGGTCGTCGTCGTCGCGCAGCGTGCTCAGGGTGAGCAGCACCGGGAAGGCATGGCCGTCCTTGCTCAGGTAGGTCCACTCGCGGGTGTCGCTGCGCCCCAGCGTGGACAGCGCCGCCACCGACTCGAAGGAGGGCTGCACCGGCATGCCCGATTGCGCGGCCATGCGCTCGGCGCGTGCGCTCAGTTGCTGCGGATCCAGGAACAGGCCGGTGGCCTTGCGTCCGATCAGTTCGTGCGCGGCATAGCCGAGCAGCAGTTCGGCGGCCGGATTGAACAGGGTGATGACGCCGTCCGGGTCGGTGGCGACGATCGCGTAGCCGGCATTGGCCAGGATCGCGCGCTGCAGCGCCGAATAGGTGACCAGTTCGCTGGTGCGCTCGGCCACCTGTTGCTCCAGCGTGGCGTTGAGTTCCAGCACCCGCGCCTGCGCGCGCACCTGCTCGGTGACGTCGTGCAGCAGGTGCGAATGGCCGATGGTGCCGCCGCCAGTGCCGACGATCGGCGAGACGCTGGCCAGCACGTTGACCGGGTGGCCGTCGCGGTGGCGCAGTTCGCGCACGCCATCGCCGCTGTCGACCGGGGCGCGGATCTGCGCGCCCAGCAGTTGTTGCAGCGGCTGGCCGATCGCCTGCTCCGGGGTGTAGCCGAAGATGCGCATGGCCGCCGGGTTCCAGTGAGTGACCCGGCCTTGCAGGTCCTCGGCGACGATCGCCTCGCTGGTGCCGGCGACCAGCGCGGCCAGTTGGCCCTGCTCGCGCAGGATCAGGTCGCGGCGGCGCAGGCTGGTCAGGAAGACGTAGAGCAGGGCGGAGAGCAACAGGGCGATGCCGGCAGCCAGCGCACCGGCGAACAGCGGTGAGGTCTGGTCGAGCGAGCGGACGAAGCCCGGCGTGGCCTGCGCGCTGAGCCGCCATTGGCGGCCATAGACCGACAGGGTGCGCTCGGCGGCGGGGCCGCCGGCCAGCATCGGCGTGGCGTCGTCGCGGTAGAACGGCTGCGTCGGGGTCCGGCTGTCGGCCAGGCTCAGGCGCAGGTCGTTGCTGTGGTCGTCGGAGGAGGCCAGCACCTCGGCGATGTTCAGTGGCGCGTAGGCCCACCCGCTGGTGGCTTGCCAGCGCTGTTCCGCGGTCTGCAGCGGCAGGCCTTCGCGGTAGACCGGCAACAGCAGCAGGAAGCCGCCGTTGCCCAGCCCCGGTGCCTGGACCAGGCGGATTGGCGCGGTAATGGTGGGCGCGCCCGAGCGCGCCGCGGCCATCGCCGCCGTCCGCCGCGCCGGCTCGGAGGCGATGTCGAAGCCCTCGGCAGGATTGTTGGAGCGTATCGGCTGGATGTAGACGATGACGAAGCGGTCGCCGGGGTGCGGGGCCACTTCGCCGATCTGCAACGACGGCGCGCCATCGGCGCGCACCTGCTGCAGGAACGCGGCCTCCTCGACGCGTGGCACCCGCTGGATGTAGCCGAAGCCGCGCACCCCGGGGAATTCGCGCGGGTAGTCGCGCGAGGCGCTGTAGCGGGCGAAGCGCGCGCGGGAGATGCGGTCGCCACCGGCCGCAATCACCGCGCCGCGCGCGCCGCGCAGGCCGTGCTCGTACGTGTCCAGGCGTTGCCGCAGATCGCTGGCCACGTGCGAGGCCAGTTGCTGGAAGCGCGCCTGCGCCTGTGCGCGGTTGCGTTCTCGCACGCCGTGCGCGATCAGCAGGGCGGCGAGCAACCCGACGGCCAGCACGGCCAGGGCGGCGAGCCGCGCCAGTCGCGCAGGGCCGGCGACAGGTGTCCGGCGTGTTTTTGACATGCTCCCCCTTCCTTTGGCGAACGCGCGTTCGGCACGCGCATCGGCACTCCCCCGGCCGGTTGCGGAATGGCGTTCACAGTGACGGCGAACGTCCCGCGGGCCGTGCCCCAACGCTAGCGCGGGTGGTGCGGTCGCGCCAGCCCTGCCGGCGAAAGAGCCGAGGCGTGTCTACACCTTGCTGCGTGGATGGCACGGTGTGTCGTGGGCAAGCGGTCCGCGACACGGTGTGTCTGCATCGCATCGCATCGTGCGCCGGCGCCTGGCCGACCGCGCGAGCGGGGCATTGCATCCTCGACAGCCACGCTCAGCCAAGCAGCGTGACGGCAGCGTGCAGCGCCAGCCCGATCAGCCCGCCGACCAGCGTGCCGTTGAAGCGGATGTACTGCAGGTCGCGGCCCACGCTCAGTTCCAGTTGCTCGACCAGATGGCGTTCGTCCCAGCCTTTCACGGTCTGCGCGATGTGCTCGGTGACGCCGCTGCGCAGGCGCTGGGTCAGCCGCTCGGCGCCGCCGAGCAGGTGCTGGTTGAGCGCCTCGCGCAGGGCAGGATCCTGCGCCAGCGACTGGCCGAGCGCGCCAAGGGCGCGCTGCAGGTGCTGCACCAGCGCGCCGTCCTGGCGCGACAGATCCTCGCGCAGCGCGGTATGGATCTGGTCCCACAGGCCCTGCACGTACTCCTGCACGCCGGGGTGTTCGATCAGTCGCTGCTTCAGCGCCTGCACTTTCTCGGCGGTGGCCGGGTCGGCGCGCAGCCGCTGCACGTAGCCGCCGAGCCAGCGCTCGTAGTCCTGGCGCAGCGGGTGCTGCGGCTGCGACAGCACGTCCTGCAGTTCCTCCAGCAGCGCATGCGCCAGGCGCTCGGCGAGGGTGTCGGCGATGCCCTCGACCGGCTTCACCCACTCCACGGTACCGACCAGCTTGGGCCACTCGCGGCGGGCGTACTTGACGATCATCGCCGAGACCCGCTGCTTGACCGCGGCATCGTCCAGGTGGCGGCCGAGCCGGGTCAGCGCCTCGTCGAGCAGCGCCTGGTGGCGGCCGTCGGCGGTGAGCAGGCCGAGGATCTCGCCGGCGGTGGCGGCGGCGTCCCAGTCGCGCAGCCGCGCCACCACGAAGCCGTGGATGCGACGCCGCACCGCGGCTTCGTCCAACAGGTCCAGTGCCTGCAACGCCCAGCCGCGGGCAAGATCGGCCAGCCGCGCCGACTGCGCCGGTTCGGCCAGCCACTGGCCCAGCCGTGCCGCGGGATCGAAGGCGCTGAGCTTGGCCAGCAGCGCGCCCGGCTCCAGGAACTGATCGCGCACGAACATCGCCAGGCTGTCGGCGATGCGCGCCTTGCCGTGCGGGATGATCGCGGTGTGCGGAATCGGCAGGCCCAGCGGATGCCGGAACAGCGCCACCACCGCGAACCAGTCGGCCAGTGCGCCGACCGTGGCCGCTTCGCAGAAGGCACCGATCCAGGCCCACACGCCGTGCAGGCCCATGGCATGGCTGAGCAGGAAGCCGCACAGCATGGCCAGCAGCAACAGCACCGCCAGCAGCTTCATGCGCCGCAGTTGCGCGCGGCGCGGATCGGGGGGCAGGGCGAGGTTGGGAGACGCGCTCATGCGGCGAGTCTACGCAGTGCACGGTGAGTGCGGCTGCATGCGGCGGCCCCGGTATCCGGCCAGGGCAGGGCTTGCCTGTGTGCGTGGATCAGTCCGGCAACTGCGCGCGCAGCGCCGCCACTTCCTCGCGCAGCGCCTGGTTCTCGGCTTCGAGGGCGGCCACGCGCTGGCGCAGCGCTGCCGTCGCGTCGCCAGCGGCGTCCGCTGTCGGAGCCGCGTCCTCGGCCTCGGCCGGCGGCGTCTGCTTCGGCTTGCGCTTGGATTCGCGGGCGCGCTTGGCGGCCTGCTTCAGTTCGTCCTTGCCGGCCATGGCCGCGGCACGCTGTTCCTCCTCGGGCAGGCTGGCCACCGCGGCGGCGGCATTGATCGAAATCGTGCCGGACTTGACCGCTTCCACCACCTCGGCGGCGGCCTGCTTCTGGATCTTCTCGATCTGCACCACCTGGCTGTTGCTGAGCCGCGCCACGCGCGCCAGCTCGGCGCGGCTCAGCGGCGCCGGCGCATCGGCCCAGGGCGGCGTATCGGTGTCGCTCGCGGCCTCGGCGGCAGCGACATCCGGGTCGGCGGCGTCGGCCACGCGCGCGTCCGCAGCGGTCGCGCTGGCGCGCCGCTCGGCGAGGATCTCGCGCTTGCGCAGCGCCAGCACGCCGCGCTGGAAATCGGAGACGCTGCGCCGGCCCAGGTGCTGGTCGATCATCCACAGGTGCACGTCCTGCAGCGACTGGAAGCGGGTGTTCTGCACGGTCTGGAACGGCAACCCGTGCTTCTGGCAGATGCCGTAGCGGTTGTGCCCGTCGACCAGGATGTCGCCCCACAGCACCAGCGCATCGCGGCAGCCCTCGGCCAGCAGGCTGCGTTCCAGGGCGGCGTACTCGTCGGCGGTCAGCGGATCGATGTAGGCCTTGAGGTCTTCTTTGACAACGATGTTCATCAACGGGGCGGCACGGTGTGGCGAGTGGGGCGGCATTGTAGAGGGCTGGGATTGGGGATTGGCGGATTCGGGATTCGTAAGAGCGCCAAGCTGCCTGTCCGACACTGCCGCGCGCTGTCCGAATCCCTACTCCCGAATCTCCAATCCCGGCTCGCGTAGCGAGCCTTACCCGACAACCACCTCACTGATCTGCATCACCGGCGTCAGGTCGGTGTAGTTCTTGATGTCGCCGAGGATTTCGTCGGCATGCGGGCCGAAGCCGGCCTGGAACGCGTCTACCGAGTCGCTGAAGATGTGGCACATGCCGACGTAGGTCGGATCGCTGCCGGGGGTGCCGCCGGACAGGCCCTTGTCCACGGTGTAGCGCAGGCAGGCGGCGCCCATGCGCGCCTGTACCAGCGGCATGTGCGTATCGCGGTAGTAGGCATGGTCGAAACGAGCGCCTGGCGTGTACGGGTACATCACGCTGACCTTGATCATGGAGCGGCTCCTGTGGCGGCGGTGGACCCCGGCCGGACGCCAGGGTGGGGCAAGGCTACACCCGGGCACGACTGCGATTCGAGACTGGGGAATGGGGAATGGCAACAGCATCGGCTGCGGCTGCATCGTCGCCTGATGTGCACGAGACGGCGCTTTTCGATTCCCGATTCCCGATTCCCCATTCCCAGCCCTCTATCGCATCGTCGGCATCGCGAACTCGGCGCCGCCCGCGGCCTCGGGCCAGCGCGCGGTGACGGTCTTGAGCCGGGTGTAGAAGCGCACGCCGTCAGGGCCGTGCACATGCAGCGGCCCGAACAGCGAGCGCTTCCAGCCGCCGAAGCTGTGGAAGGCCATCGGCACCGGGATCGGCACGTTGATGCCGACCATGCCGGCCTGCACCTGCCGCGCGAACGCGCGCGCGGCGCCGCCATCGCGGGTGAACACCGCCGCGCCATTGCCGTAGTCGTGCTCGGCGATCAGGCGCAGCGCGGCGGCGGCATCGGCCACCCGCACCACGCACAGCACCGGGCCGAAGATCTCCTCGCGGTAGATGCGCATGTCGCTGCGCACGTGGTCGAACAAGCTGCCGCCGAGGAAGAAGCCGTCCGGGTGGTCGGACGCCCGTGCCGGGCGGCCGTCGACCACCAGGCGCGCGCCCTCGGCCACGCCGCTGTGGATGTAGCCGAGCACGCGCTCGCGGTGCGCGGCGCTGACCAGCGGGCCCATGTCCGGCTCGTCGTGGCCGGCGTCGGCCTGGCCCGCGCCCAGGCGCAGCGCGGCCACGCGCGGGGCCAGTCTGGCCACCAGCGCATCGGCCAGCGCGTCGCCCACGCACACCGCCACCGAGATCGCCATGCAGCGTTCGCCGGCCGAGCCATAGCCGGCGCCGAGCAGGGCGTCGGCGACATCGTCCAGGTCGGCGTCGGGCAGCACCACCAGGTGATTCTTGGCCCCGCCCAGCGCCTGCACGCGCTTGCCCAGCGCACTGCCGCGTGCGTACAGGTCGGCGGCCACCGCGGTGGAGCCGACGAAGCTCAGCGCCTGCACCTGCGGGTGCGCCAGCAGCGCGTCCACCGCCGGCTTGGCGCCGTGCACCACGTTGCACACGCCGGCCGGCAACCCGGCCTCGTGCAGCCATTCGGCCAGCAGCAGCGACGCCGAGGGCGCGTGTTCGGAGGGCTTGAGCACGAAGCTGTTGCCGCAGGCCAATGCCACCGGCAGCATCCACAGCGGCACCATCGCCGGGAAGTTGAACGGAGTGACGCCGGCCACCACCCCCAGCGGCGCGTATTCGCTCCAGGCGTCCACGCCGCGGCCGACGTCGTGCGAATGCTCGCCCTTGAGCAGGTGCGGGATGCCGCAGGCGAACTCCACCACCTCCATGCCGCGCACCACCTCGCCGCGCGCATCGGTCACGGTCTTGCCGTGCTCGGCGCTGATGCAGCGGGCCAGGTCGTCGGCATGGCGTTCCAGCAGCTCGCGGAAGCGGAACAGCACCCGCGCGCGCTGCAGCGGCGGTGTTGCCGCCCAGCCGGGGAAGGCTGCACTGGCGGCGCGCACCGCCATCTCCACTGCATGCGCGGCGCCCAGCGGCACGTGGCGCTGGACGGCGCCTGTGGCCGGGTCGAAGACCTCGGCATGTTCGTCGCCGCGGAAGGCGACGTGGTGGCCGTCGATGTAGTGGGACAGGGTGTCGCGCATGGTGCTCGATCCTCGGATGGACAGCGTCAGCCCAGCGCGTCCAGCGGCCGCACGAAGTCCTGGCCCAGCGCCTGCGCCACCGCGCGATGGGTGAGCTTGCCGGCGTGCACGTTGAGGCCGTTGCGCAGGTCCTGGTCGTCGCGCAGCGCCTGCAGCCCGTGTTCGGCCAGCAGCAGCACGAACGGCAGGGTGGCGTTGGTCAGGGCGAAGGTGGAGGTGCGGGCCACGCCGCCGGGCATGTTGGCCACGCAGTAGTGGACGATGCCGTCGACCTCGTAGGTCGGCTGCTGGTGCGTGGTCGGGTGGCTGGTCTCGAAGCAGCCGCCCTGGTCGATCGCCACGTCCACCAGCACCGAGCCGGGCCGCAGCAGCGCCAGTTGTGCGCGCGACACCAGCTTGGGCGCGGCGGCGCCGGGGATTAGCACCGCACCGATCACCAGGTCGGTGTGCGGCAGGCACTGCTCGATCGCATCGCGGGTGGAGTACAGCGTGGTCAGTTGCTGGCCGTAGAGTTCGTCCAGGTACTTGAGCCGCTCCAGCGATCGGTCCAGCACGGTCACCCGCGCATGCAGGCCCATCGCCATGCGCGCGGCGTTGATGCCGACCACGCCGCCGCCGATCACCAGCACCTGCGCCGGCTTGACCCCGGGCACGCCGCCAAGCAAAACACCCGAGCCGCCCTGCGCCTTCTCCAGCGCATGCGCGCCGGCCTGGATCGCCATGCGCCCGGCGACCTCGCTCATCGGCGCCAGCAGCGGCAGGCCGCCGTGGCCGTCGGTGACGGTCTCGTAGGCGATGGCGGTGCAGCCGGAGCGCTGCAGCGCCGCGGCCTGCTGTGGATCCGGCGCCAGGTGCAGATAGGTGAACAGCAACTGCCCGGGGCGCAGCAGCGCGCATTCCTCCGGCTGCGGTTCCTTGACCTTGACGATCATCTCGGCCTGCGCGAACACACTGGCCGCATCCTCGGCGATCCGCGCGCCGGCGCGCTCGTACTCGGCATCGGTCAGGCCGATGGCCTGGCCGCCGCCGCGCTGCACCAGCACCTGGTGGCCGTGCAGCACCAGTTCGCGGACCCCGGACGGGGTCAGTCCGATCCGGTATTCGTGATTCTTGATCTCTTTCGGAACGCCGACCAGCATGAGCGGTTCTCCAGGCAGACGCAGCGCGTGGGGAGCGCGGGCGGTGGGTTGGGTGAGGGGGGATCAGGGCGTGCTGCGGATCATGTCCGCCAGCACCGCGAAGATGCGCTCGATGTGCGTGGGCTCCACGATCAGCGGCGGCGACAGCGCGATGGTGTCGCCGGTGACGCGGATCAGCAGGTCGCCTTCGTGGAAGCAGCGCTCGAAGATCTCGTAGGCGCGCGCACCGGGCGCGCCCTTGCGCGGCGCCAGGTCGATCGCGCCGATCAGGCCGAAGTTGCGGATGTCGATGACGTGCGGCAGATCGCGCAGCGCGTGGATCGCCTCTTCCCACACCGGGCCCAGCTCGATCGCCTTGTCGAACAACTGTTCCTCGGCATAGGTGTCCAGCGTCGCCAGCGCGGCAGCGCAGGCCAGCGGATGGCCGGAGTAGGTGTAGCCGTGGAACAGGTCGATGGCGTTGGCCGGGCCGTGCGCGAACGCCTCGTGGATGGCGTGGGAGACGAACACCGCGCCCATCGGCACGCAGCCATTGGTCAGCCCCTTGGCGGTGGTGATCATGTCCGGGGTCACCCCGAAGCGCTGCGCGGCGAAGGCGTGGCCGACGCGGCCGTAGCCGGTGATGACCTCGTCGAAGATCAGCAGGATGCCGTGCCTGTCGCACAATTCGCGGATGCGCTGCAGGTAACCGTGCGGCGGCAGCACCACCCCGGCCGAGCCGGAGATCGGTTCGATGATCACCGCGGCGATGGTGGAGGCGTCGTGCAGCGTCACCAGCCGTTCCAGGTCCTCGGCCAGTTCCGCGCCATGCGTCGGCAGCCCGCGCGAGAACGCGTTGCGCTCCAGGTCCAGGGTGTGCCGAAGATGGTCCACGCCCGGCAGCAGCGGGCCGAACCCCTTGCGGTTGTTCGGCAGGCCGCCCACCGAGATGCCGCCGAAGCCGACCCCGTGGTAGCCCTTCTCGCGGCCGATGAAGCGGGTGCGCTGGCCCTCGCCGCGGGCGCGGTGGTAGGCCAGCGCGATCTTCAGCGCGGTGTCCACCGACTCGGAGCCGGAGTTGGTGTAGAACACGTGGTCCAGTCCCGGCGGCGACAGTTCCACCAGGCGTTCGGCGAGCACGAACGGCAGCGGCGACCCCATCTGGAAGGTCGGCGCGAAATCCAGCGTGGCGATCTGCTGCGCCACCGCCTCGACGATGCGCGGCCGCGCGTGACCGGCGTTGCAGCACCACAGGCCGGCGGTGCCATCGAGGATCTGGCGCCCGTCCACGCTGCGGTAGTGCATGCCCTCGGCCGAGGCCAGCAGCCGCGGCCGCGCCTTGAACTGGCGGTTGGCGGTGAACGGCATCCAGAACGCGTCCAGCGTGTCCGGTTCGCGGGTGGCCTGCGCGGCGTAGTGGTCGGACAGCGCCTGGGACGAGAGGGGCGGCTGAGGGCGCATCGCAGGCTCCACGCGAGGGATGTTGAAAAAACTTTACACCAAGCCGATGCGCCGGGTGTGACTCGGCGTGGCGCAGTTTGCATGAGTATTACGGGCATTTCCTGGCTGCGCCGCAACACGGGCGCGCGGCGCGAAATTGACCGCTTGGGGCGGGTGTGTAAAGTATCCCGTAACACCGCCACCGGCGTTTCCCACCGCGATGGATATCGGCGCCCGCCTGCACCGGGTTCGCACTGCCCATGGCCTGAGCCAGCGCGAGTTGGCCAAGCGGGTGGGCGTGACCAACAGCACCATCTCGCTGATCGAGCAGAACAAGGTCAGCCCATCGGTGAGTTCGCTGAAGAAGGTGCTGGACGGCATCCCGATCTCGCTGGCCGAGTTCTTCACCCAGGACCTGGACCCGGGCGAGGCCGATGCGCCGTTCTACCGCGCCGACGAACTGCCCGACGTCGGCAGCGACGGCATCCACTACTACCTGGTCGGCCGGCATCGCCCGCAGCGGCAGATGTGCATCCTGCGCGAGGTGATGCCGCCCGGCAGCGACACCGGCAGCGCGATGCTGGTGCACGACGGCGAAGAGGGCGGGGTGGTGGTGGCCGGCGAGGTGGAGATCACCGTCGGCAGCCAGGTGCGGGTGCTGCGCGCGGGCGAGGGCTACTATTTCGAAAGCCGGGTGCCGCACCGGTTCCGCAACGTCGGCCGCGAGACCGCGGTGCTGGTCAGCGCCAATACGCCGGCCACGTTCTGAGCCGCATGCGCATGGCGCCGCCGCTGGTTGCCGCCCCGTTCCGATCCTTCCGCCGCAGCAGGAGTTCCCGATGACCGCACCCCGCACCCGCGACGCCTGGCAGGCGATGGCCGACACGCTGCGTCCGCGGACCCAGGCCTTCATCGACGGCCGCTACGTCGACGCCGCCAGCGGCAAGACCTTCGACTGCATCAGCCCGATCGACGGCCGCCTGCTGGGCTGCGTGGCCGAGGGCGAGGCCGCCGACATCGACCGCGCGGTGGCCGCGGCGCGGCGCAGCTTCGAGGCCGGGCACTGGTCGCAGGCCAAGCCGGCGCAGCGCAAGAAGAGTCTGCTGGCGCTGGCCCACCTGGTCGAACGCCATGCCGACGAACTGGCCTTGCTGGAGTCGCTGGACATGGGCAAGCCGGTGCGCGATGCGCGCCGGGTCGATGTGGCGGCGACGGTGCGCTGCCTGTCCTGGACCGCCGAGGCCGTGGACAAGCTGTACGGCGAAGTGGCGCCGACCGGGCAGGACGAACTGGGCCTGATCACCCGCGAGCCGCTGGGCGTGGTCGGCGCGATCGTGCCGTGGAATTTCCCGCTGCTGATGGCGGCGTGGAAGATCGCCCCGGCGTTGGCCGCGGGCAATTCGGTGGTGCTCAAACCCTCGGAAAAATCGCCGCTGAGTGCGCTGCGCCTGGCCGAGCTGGTCGCCGAGGCGGGCCTTCCCGACGGTGTGTTCAACGTGGTGCCCGGCTTCGGCAAGGGCGCGGGCGAACCGCTGGCGCTGCACATGGACGTGGACGGGCTGGTGTTTACCGGGTCCACCGCGGTCGGTCGGCGGCTGCTGCAGTGCGCCGGGCTGTCGAACATGAAACGCGCGTACATGGAATGCGGCGGCAAGAGCCCGAACCTGGTGTTCGCCGATGCGCCGGACCTGGAGCAGGCGGCACAGGCGGCGGCCGCGGCGATCTTCTACAACCAGGGCGAGGTCTGCACCGCCGCCTCGCGTCTGCTGGTGCAGCGCTCGATCAAGGACAGCTTCGTCGAACGCGTGGTCGCGGCCGGGCGTGCGCTGCAGCCGCGGCACCCGTTCGACGACGACGCGGCGATGGGCGCGCTGGTCGACGAGACCCAGACACACCGCGTGCTCGACTACATCGCCCGCGGCAACGCCGAAGGCGCGCGCCTGCTGCTCGGCGGCAAGCGCGTGGAGGTGGTGCCTGGCGGCTGCTACGTGGAGCCGACCATCTTCGACGAGGTCGGCCACGAGCACACCATCGCCCGCGAGGAGATCTTCGGCCCGGTGCTGTCGGTGATCGCCTTCGACGACGAGGCGCACGCCCTGCGCATGGCCAACGACAGCGACTACGGCCTGGCGGCGGGCGTGTGGACCCGCGACATCGGCCGCGCGCACCGGGTGGCGCGCAAGCTGCGCGCCGGCAGCGTGTGGGTGAACTACTGGGACGGCGGCGACATGACCGCCCCGTTCGGCGGCTACAAGCAATCGGGCAACGGCCGCGACAAGTCGCTGCACGCCTTCGACAAGTACACGGAGATGAAGGCGACCTGGATCAATCTGGGTGAGTAGCGGGGATTGGGGAGTCGGGATTGGGGATTGGTGAAAAGCGCAGCTGCGGGCGCGGATGTCGTAGGAGCGGCTTCAGCCGCGACGGGCTTTCCCGGGAAGGCCCGTCGCGGCTGAAGCCGCTCCTACGACGGCAACGGCGGCGTTCCAGATCGCGGTACAGCCAATTATCCCCAATCCCGAATCCCCACTCCCGGCTCCCTCTCCACCCGGCACGCAAAACAGCCCTGCCGCGCATGATGCAGATGCAGGTAGCGCACCTGCGGATCGGCGAAGGCGCAGGCGATCGCGGTGGCGATGCGCTCGCCCGGCTGCACGTCGGCGGCGATCAGCATGTCGCCGGCGTCGTAGCCGCGCAGCGAGATCAGGCGGCGCACGATGGCATCGGGTACTTCGCCCGGTGCCGGTGCGGCAGTGGCGACGTGGCGGCGCACGTAGATCGGTCCGGCGGCGCGGTACGGCGTCTGCGCGGGCTGGTGCAGGTAGTGCAGCAACAGCAGTTCCTCGCCGGGCTGCGCGTCCTCCAGGCTGATCCGGCACGGATAGCCGAGCGCGCTGTCGGCGCGCAGACGCCGCGCGTGACGCGCCTGCAACTGCGCGTCGTCGAGATCGAACAACGGCGCGAATGGCGCGGCCGGCAGGCCGACACAACGGAAGCTGGCCATGGGCGCTCCGGGAACGGATGGAGCGTGCAGGGTGCCGGTCGCGGCGATCCGGCGCTGGCCGCATTCGGACGTGGCATTGGCTGGGCACCGCGACCGGCGCGTTGCACAGCACCCGGGCAGGTCGCGTGCATCGGCGACCATGCCGCGTCGCCCTGCGGTGCGTTGCCGCCTCAGCGCGGGACGTAATCGGCGAAGGCCACCGGATGCTTCGGATCGGCCGACTGCACCTGGTCGCCATCCTTGACCAGCGCTTCGGCGTCGGGCGATGGATTCGGGTTGAGTTCCCAGCGTTGCTGGATGCGCTTGTGGAACAACCACTGCTTGCGCTGCGGGTCGTAGCGGAAGGTGATGAAGTCGGTCCAGTGCTGGCCGCAGGAGACCCCGTTCTGCACGGTGAAATAGCGGCCCTTGGCGGCGAATGGTTCGTCGCTGTCGGTGAACGGGTCGCACTGGCCGCCCTCGTCGCGCTTGAGGATCACCCGGTCGTTGCGCGCCGCCAGCCGGTAATGGCCGTCGCCCTGCTGCACGAAGATCAGCAGTGGCCGCGCCGGCGCCGGATCGCGCTGCGCCTCGCCACGCTGCTGCAGCGCGACCAGGTAGTCGGCACGGCCGTCGCCATCGAGATCGGCCTGCAGCTGCGCCAGCGGCTGGTAGCCGGCCGGCACCTGCTGCAGCACGTTGGTGGGCAGCGCGGCGGCATGGGCGAGGTGGCTGCCGAGCAAAAGACTGGCGGCGAGGCCGAAGCGGTAGGGGACGGGCATGGGACCATTTCGCAGGCGAGGGGGGCGCAAGCCTAACCGACCGGCACGCAACGGCGGAATCGCGCCTGCGCCGGCGCGGCGGGCACGGGCAGATCGGTCGCGCCGCGTCTGGCCATCGTGCACTGCACAAGGACTGGCGTGCCGCACACTTCCGGCGGATGGCGCGGCACCACTGCGCGTTTTGTACTACGCTCGGCGCGTGCGGTCGCGCGTCGGCGGGCCGTTCGCAGGCGGCATCGTGCAGAGGCCGCCGGCACGTCATCCGCACCCAGGGCGCCGACGCATCCGAGGGGATACCAGATGAACGACTTGCACCGCGTTGCCGGTTCCGCGCCGACCGATCGCGCCGGCCTGCTCTCGAAGGAACGCATCGTTGCCGGGCCGGGCTTCAACCGCTGGCTGGTGCCGCCGGCGGCATTGGCGATCCACCTGTGCATCGGCATGGCCTACGGCTTCAGCGTGTTCTGGCTGCCGCTGTCCAAGGCACTCGGCATCACCGAGGCGGTGGCCTGCCCGGCCGACATGGGCTTCCTGGCGCGCATCGTCTCGGCCAGTTGCGACTGGAAAATCAGCGAACTGCAGTGGATGTACACGCTGTTCTTCGTGTTGCTGGGCTGCTCGGCGGCGCTGTGGGGCGGCTGGCTGGAACGCGCCGGCCCGCGCAAGGCTGGCGTGGTCGCGGCGCTGTGCTGGTGCGGCGGGCTGGTGATCTCGGCGCTGGGCATCCACCTGCACCAGATCTGGCTGCTGTGGCTTGGCTCGGGCGTGATCGGCGGCATCGGCCTGGGGCTGGGCTACATCTCGCCGGTGTCGACACTGATCAAGTGGTTCCCGGACCGCCGCGGCATGGCCACCGGCATGGCGATCATGGGCTTCGGCGGCGGCGCGATGATCGGCAGCCCGCTGGCCGACGCGCTGATGCGGCATTTCGCCGGCCCCGACTCGGTGGGCGTGAAGGAAACCTTCCTGGTGATGGCCGGGCTGTATTTCGTGTTCATGATGGCCGGCGCGTTCGGCTATCGGGTGCCGCCGAGCGGCTGGACGCCGGTCGGCTGGAGCGCGCCGACCGCCAGCGCCAACGCCATGATCACCGCCCACCACGTGCACGTGCGCAAGGTCTGGGGCATCCCGCAGTTCTGGCTGTTGTGGGGCGTGCTGTGCCTGAACGTGTCCGCCGGTATCGGCGTGATCGGCATGGCCTCGCCGATGCTGCAGGAGGTGTTCGGCGGCCGCCTGATCGGGGTGAACGCCGGCTTCGCGAGCCTGGACACCACGCAACTGGCCGCCATCGCCGCCATCGCCGCCGGCTTCACCGGCCTGCTCAGCCTGTTCAACATCGGCGGGCGCTTCTTCTGGGCCAGCATGTCCGACAAGCTCGGCCGCAAGCACACCTACTCGCTGTTCTTCGTGCTCGGCATCGCGCTGTACGCGGCCGCGCCGTGGGCCGGCAAGGTCGGCGGCAGTGCGCTGTTCGTCGGCATCTTCTGCGTGATCGTGTCGATGTACGGCGGCGGCTTCGCCACCATTCCGGCGTACCTGGCCGACCTGTTCGGCACGCAGATGGTCGGCGCCATCCACGGCCGCCTGCTGACCGCCTGGGCCACCGCCGGCATCCTCGGCCCGGTGGTGGTCGGCTACATGCGCGAGTACCAGCTGGGCATGGGCGTGCCACCGTCACAGGTGTACAACACCACCATGTACATCCTGGCCGGGATGCTGGTGCTGGGCCTGATCTGCAACCTGCTGGTACGGCCGGTGGCGGCCAGGCACTTCATGACCCCGCAGGAGCTGGCCGCGGAGAAGCAGCTGGCCCACGAGCGGGTCGGCAGCAGCGGCCAGGCGGCGCCCAACGCGGCGCAGCTGGCGCTGGTCGGCCGCGGCGGCAATCCGCTGCTGCTGGCGCTGGCCTGGCTGGCGGTCGGGGTGCCGATGCTGTGGGGCATCTGGGTCACCCTGCAGAAAGCGTTCGTGCTGTTCCACTGAGTCGGAGGGTCGTCATGCACGCGGGTGCGTCATCCAGGCCAGGCGCGGTCGCCCGCGGCGTGCGCCGCCATCGCGACGGGCGCACGGCCATCGCCCAGGACCTGGTGGCCGCCGAGGTGCCGGTGGCGTTCGCCTACAACGACACCCCGTTCGTGGTGATGATGGCCACGCCGGAGGATCTGGAGGATTTCGCGCTGGGCTTCTCGCTCAGCGAGGGCATCGTCGAGACGCCGGCGCAGTTGCGCATCGAGGCCGTGGAAACCTACTTGGAAGGCGTGTCGTTGCGCCTGCGGATTCCGTCGGCACAGGCTGCGGCGTTGCAGGCGCGACGCCGCAATCTCGACGGGCGCAGCGGCTGCGGCGTGTGCGGCAGCGAGTCGCTGGAGGCGGTGCTGCGCACGCCGCGGCCGGTGTCGGCCGGCGCGCCGATCGCCGCTGCGGCGCTGGCCCATGCCTTGCGCGCGCTGCGCGCGCAGCAGACGCTCAACGCGCTCACCGGCGCCACCCATGCCGCAGCCTGGGCCGATGCGCAGGGCGAGTTGCAGCTGATCCGCGAGGACGTCGGCCGCCACAACGCGCTGGACAAGCTGATCGGGGCATTGGCCGGCGCCCGCCTCGAACCGGGCGCCGGCTTCGCCGTGGTCACCAGTCGCGCCAGTTACGAGATGGCGATGAAGGCCACCCAGGCCGGCATCCCGCTGCTGGCCGCCATTTCCGCACCCACCGCACTGGCCATCGCGCTCGCCGACAGCGCCGGCCTCACCCTGATCGGCTTCGCCCGCGATCACGATTACGTCGTCTACAGCCATCCGCAGCGCCTAGCGCAGACCGAACCCGCCGGAGAGCCCGCATGAGCAAGAAGACCATCCAGCCATACACGCAACCGGCCGGCGGTTGGGGCGCCTTGCGCGCCGTGGCCAAGCACCTGATGGAGCAGGACGTGGCGGTGCAGGGCGCCAAGACCCTGCTGCACGCCAATCAGCCCGACGGCTTCGACTGCCCTGGCTGCGCCTGGCCCGACCGCGACCACACCTCGACCTTCGAATTCTGCGAGAACGGCGCCAAGGCGGTGGCCGCCGAATCCACCGCACGCCGCGCCACCCCGGAGCTGTTCGCCCAGCACAGCGTCGCGCAACTGGCGCGCTACAGCGACTACTGGCTGGAAGGGCAGGGCCGGCTGACCCAGCCGCTACGCTACGACGCCGACACCGATCACTACGTGCCGATCGACTGGGACGCGGCGTTCGCGCTGATCGCCGAGCATCTCAATGGCCTGGCCTCGCCGGACGAAGCGATCTTCTACACCTCCGGCCGCACCAGCAACGAAGCGGCGTTCCTGTACCAGCTGTTCGTGCGCGAGTTCGGCACCAACAACTTCCCGGACTGCTCCAACATGTGCCACGAGCCGTCCGGCACTGCGCTCAAGGCGCAGATCGGGGTGGGCAAGGGCACCGTCTCGCTGCAGGATTTCGAGCTGGCCGATGCGATCTTCATCTTCGGCCAGAACCCCGGCACCAACCATCCGCGCATGCTCGGCGAACTGCGCCAGGCGGCCAAGCGCGGCGCGGCCATCGTTTCGTTCAACCCGCTGCGCGAACGCGGCCTGGAGAAGTTCGCCGATCCGCAGGACAAGCTGCAGATGCTGCACAACGGCTCCACGCGCATCTCCTCGGACTACTTCCAGCTCAAGATCGGCGGCGACCTGGCAGCGGTGAAGGGCATCATCAAGCACGTGCTGGAGCGCGACGCCGAAGCAGCCAGCGGCGGTCAGCCGCGGCTGCTGGACCTGGCGTTCATCGCCGACCATACCGTCGGCTTCGAGGCCTTTGCCGCCGAGGTCGCGGCCGAACCGTGGGACACCATCGTCGAGGAATCGGGGCTGAGCGAGGCCGAACTGCGCAAGGCCGGCGAGATCTACCTCAAGGCCGAGCGGCTGATCGCCTGCTGGGGCATGGGCATCACCCAGCACAAGCATTCGGTGGCGACCATCCAGATGATCGCCAACCTGCTGCTGCTGCGCGGCCATCTCGGTCGCCCCGGCGCCGGTGCGTGCCCGGTGCGCGGGCACAGCAACGTGCAGGGCGACCGCACCATGATGATCTACGAGAAGCCGCCAGAGGCGTTCCTGGATCGGCTGCAGACGGTGTTCGGCTTCGCCCCGCCGCGCGCGCCCGGCTACGACACCGTCGGCGCGATCGAGGCGATGGCCGACGGCCGCGCCAAGGTGTTCTTCGCCATGGGCGGCAATTTCGCCACCGCCACGCCCGACACCGAGGCCACCCACCGCGCGCTGCGCCGCTGCGAGCTGACCGTGCACGTCACCACCAAGCTCAACCGCAGCCACCTGGTGCACGGCCGCGACGCGCTGATCCTGCCGTGCCTGGGCCGCACCGAAATCGACATCCAGGAGGGCGGGCCGCAGCACGTGAGCGTCGAGGATTCGATGAGCATGGTGCACCTGTCCGGCGGCATCAATCCGCCGGCCTCGCCGCAGCTGCTGTCCGAGCCGGCGATCGTGGCGGGACTCGCCGAGGCCACGCTCGGCACGCGCAGCGCAATACGCTGGCGCTGGCTGGTGGCCGACTACGACCGCATCCGCGACCTGATCGGGCAGATGTTCGACGACTTCGCCGACTTCAACGCGCGGGTGCGGGTCCCGGGCGGCTTCCGCCTATCCAATGGCGCGCGCGACCGCGTGTGGGACACGCCCGAAGGCCGCGCCGTCTTCAAGGTGCATGCGGTGCCCACCGACAACCCGATCCACCGCGCGCGCCGGCAGCATCCGGGCGAACTGGTGTTCACCCTGGCCACCACGCGCTCGCACGACCAGTACAACACCACCATCTACGGCCTGGACGACCGCTACCGCGGCGTGTTCGGCGAGCGCCGGGTGTTGTTCATCCACGCGGCCGACATCGCCGACCTGGGCATGCGCGCCGGCGACTGGGTGGACCTGCACAGCCTCTGCGAGGATGGTGTGCCGCGCCAGGCCAAGCGCTTCATGTTGGTCGAGTACAACATCCCGCGCGGCTGCCTGGCCGCCTACTATCCGGAGACCAATGCGCTGGTGCCCCTGTCCAGCTTCGCCGACGAGGCGCGCACCCCGACTTCCAAGTCGATTCCGGTGGTGGTCACCGCACATCTGGCCGAGGCCGGTGCGACGGCGCCGCGTGACATCGGTGTGGCGCTTGTCCGCTGATCCGCTGCTGACCACGCGTCTGCTGCAACTGCTGGCCGAGGCGCCGGAGGGGATGGCACTGGCGCGCGTGTGCAAACGCCTGGACGTGCGCATGAGCGTGCTGTTGCGCACCCTGGCCTGGCTCGGCGATGCCGAACTCGCCGAGCCAGGCCAGGGTGCGCAAC
>NZ_LFME01000032.1 GCF_001043115.1 Xanthomonas sp. NCPPB 1128
GGGGTGGGGAGTGGGGATTCGCAAGAGCGAGGTGCTGCGGTGACGGTGGGGCCGTTCGTAATTCGGCCCGGTGATCTCGACGATACGGTGGTGCGGGGGTTGCTGGAGTACCACCTGCAGCAGATGCATGCGCAGTCGCCGCCGGGCAGCGTGTATGCGCTGGATCTGTCCGGTCTGCGGCGCGCCGACGTGCGCCTGTGGAGCGTGTGGCGCGACGATGCGCTGGCCGCGGTCGGTGCGCTGCGCGTGCTGGACGCCGACGGCGGCGAACTGAAGTCGATGCGCACGCATCCGGCATTCCTGCGCCAGGGCGCGGCCGCGGCCCTGCTCGAACATCTGATCGCGGTCGCCCGCGCCGAAGGCCTGCAGCGCCTGAGCCTGGAAACCGGCAGTGGCGCGGCGTTCGAGCCGGCGCTCGCGTTGTACCGGCGGCGTGGCTTCCTTAACGGGCCGGCGTTCGGCGATTACGTGTCGAGCGCGTTCAACCAGTTCCTGCATCTGCCGCTGTCGCCGTAGCGGCGCGCCGTCGCCGGAAAACGGCATCCTGCGCGTGCACCGATCCGACGGTGCCGCTTCCCCTTACCATCCCTCGACCCCCAACGCCGCCACTGCCCGCATGTCCACTCCCGCTCCTGTCTCGCCGCGTCCGCGTTGGTTCGTCGCCGGCGACCTCAACGGTTTCTTCGGCCTGGTGGTCGACAACCTGTCGATCCTCGGTTTCATCACCCTGGCGCTGGTGGGAATCTTCCAGTTCCCCGCGGAGGTCATCTATACGCGGATGATTCCCGGCACCGCCTTCGGCGTGCTGGTCGGCAACCTGCTGTACACCTGGATGGCGCGGCGGCTGGCCGCGCGCAGCGGGCGCAGCGACGTCACCGCGATGCCGCTGGGCCTGGATGCGCCGACCAGTATCGGCATGGCCCTGCTGGTGCTGGGCCCGGCGTTCGTGCGCTACAAGCAGCAGGGCCTGGACCCGCAGGCCGCGGCGCTGGCCACCTGGCACCTTGGCATGGCGTCGCTGGTGGTGATGGGCGTGCTGAAGACGGTGCTGTCGTTCTTCGGCGATGCGGTGACCCGCGCGCTGCCGCGCGCGGCGCTGCTCGGCTCCATCGCCGGCATCGCGATCGTGCTGATGGGGTTCCTGCCGCTGCTGGAGGCGCTGCGTACCCCGCTGGTCGGGCTGGTGGTGCTGGGGCTGCTGCTGTACGTGCTGATCGCCAAGGGACGGCTGCCGTGGCGCCTGCCCGGCGTGCCGCTGGCACTGGCCTTGGGCACCGGCCTGTACTACTGGGCCAATGCGGCCGGCGTCGGCATTCCCGGGCATCAGGCGCCGCAGTGGATCGCGCCGCAACTGGTGCTGCCGTGGCCGAGCCTGGGCTTCGTCACCGGCCTGCGCGACACGGTGCCGCTGCTGCCGTTGCTGCTGCCGTTCGGCCTGCTGATGGTGGTCGGCGGCATCAACGTCAGCGAAAGCGCGCGCGCCGCCGGAGACGACTACCGCACCCGCGACATCCTGCTGGTCGAGGCAGGCGCGACCCTGATCGCCGGCGTCTGCGGCGGCGTCGCCCAGACCACGCCGTACATCGGCCAGCCGGCCTACAAGCACATGGGCGCGCGCAGCGGCTACACCCTGCTGACCGGCCTGTTCATCGGCCTGGGCGGCATGTTCGGGCTGGTCGCCGGCCTGGTGCAGTGGCTGCCGATGGCGGTGCTGGCGCCGATCATCGTCTACGTCGCCATCGACATCACCACCCAGGCCTTCCAGGCCACGCCCAAGCGCCACGCCGGGGCGATGGTGCTGGGGTTCCTGCCGTCGGTGGCCTACCTGCTGGCGATCAAGGCGCCGGGCTGGATCGCCCCGGAGCAACTGGCGAAACTCACCACCACCCTGGACGGCCACGGCCTGCCCGAACTGGCGGTGATCCTGACCCTGGGCAACGGCTTCATCATCACTGCGATGCTGTGGATCGCCGCGGTGGCGGCGATGGTCGACGGCCGCCTGCGCCGTGCCGCCGTGTTCCTGCTGGTGGCGGCCGGGCTGACCCTGTTCGGGCTGATCCATTCGGTGGACCCGCGCGGCGGCCTGTACCTGCCGTGGACGCTGAGCGGCGTGCCGAAGCTGATCGCCTGGCAGTTCGTCGGCGGCTATCTGGTGCTGGCCGCCTTGCTCGGTCTGCTGTCGTTGCAGAAGCCGCGCGCGGTGCTGGTGGAGTGAGCGGCGCTGCGGTACGCGTGTCGCCCGCGTGAGCTGGTAGTGCGGCCACCGCACGAGCGCAAGGCGGCCGCAGTGGCCTGGTGGCCAGCACGGACTGCCACACCACGCTGTACCTGGCCTCGTCGCCGCGCCTGCTGGCGGACTGCCTCGCAACGTGTGCGTTGCAGGCGGGAGGACGTGAGGTCCGACGATCCTCGACGCAGAAGGCGCAGGGAAACGCGAGGGCGTTGTCGGCGCTCCGCGCGGACCGTGCGCCGAGGCTGAACGCTGGCCGTCCCGTGCTGGAACCGGTAGGCACCGACGCTGTCACACTCCCATTGTCCGATGGAGATGTGCATCCCATGCAGCCGCGTCATTCGTTCTGGCCGTGGATCCTGGTCGCCGTGCTGGTGGCCGCCGCCGCAGCATGGTTGTTCCGCGACAACATCGCCGCGCTGTGGCCAAGCGCCACGCCGGCGCCTGCCAAGGTCGCGCCAGCACGCGCCGCCGCCGCGCCTGCAGCGCCTGACGCGCCGGCCGCGACCGCAACGCCACCCCCGATCCAGCATCCCATCGATGCCGCGGAAGCCGCCGATGCAGCGATTCCGGCGCTAGCCGCCAGCGACGACGCGGCCTGGGCGGCGCTGAGCACGCTGGCTGGCGGCGATGCGCCGCTGGCGCTGCTGGTGCGCGATCACCTGATCCAGCGCCTGGTGACCATGGTCGACAACCTGACCCAGCGCCGCGTCACGTCGCGCGCGCTGGCGCTCAAGCAGGTGCCGGGCGAACTGCAGGTGAGCACCGACGCCAGCGGTGTCAGCGTCATTGCCGATGCCAACGCACAGCGCTATGCGCCCTACGTGGAAGCCTTCACCCGCGCCGATCCGGCGACGGCGGTGGCGGCCTACCGGCGCTTCTATCCTCTGTTCCAGCAGGCCTACGTGGAACTGGGCTATCCGCAGGGCTACTTCAACGATCGCCTGGTGCAGGTGATCGACCACCTGCTGCAGACCCCGACGCCAAAGACCCCACTGGCGGTGGCGGTCGATCCGGTGCGCGGCAAGTACTGCTTTGTCGATCCGACATTGGAGTCGCTGTCGATCGGGCAGAAGGCGCTGTTGCGCATGGGCCCGACCCAGGCCGCCGCGGTCAAGGCGCAGTTGCGTGCGGTGCGCGCGGCATTGACGCGGACCTGAGCGACGGACGTGCCACACGAATGCGTGCGGCCTCTAGCGGTCGCGCCTGCGGGCGTTTTGTTTTCGTAGGAGCTGCTTCAGCCGCGACAGGCATGACCGGGAACGCCTGTCGCGGCTGAAGCCGCTCCTACGAGAGCGCACAGCCGGACTGATGCCGGGCGCACAACCTGCGCTCAGCCATCCAGTTTCGGGTAATGCCGGAAGATGCCGTTCTCGTTGAAGGGCAGACGCCGCGCCGAGGCAAGGTAGGCGGCGATGCCCGGGCGCTCGCACACGCGCTGCTGCAGCGCGCGCAGCCGTGGCAACTTGGGCGACAACCGTTTCATCGCCTGCGGGAAGGCGTAGTCCAGCCCGCTCATCAACTGGAACAGCGACAGGTCCACGTAGGAATGCTCGCGCAGTACGTGGCGCCCCCCGCCCTGATCCAGCACCTGCTCGAAATAGCCCAGGAACTTCGGCAGCCGCTGCGTGCGCAGGTCCTCGGCGCGCCGCTGCGCTTCGGCTTGCTGGTCTTCGTAGTACAGCCCGCTGGCGATGGGGTGGTGGCTGTCGTGGACCTCGGCGACCAGGTCGGCGATGGTCAGTTGCAATTGCAGCGCCTGCAGCCGCCGCGATTCGCTGTCCGGCACCAGGCCCAGCGGCGGGCCGAGGTAGTGCAGGATGTTGGCGGCCTGCGCGATCACCAGCCGGCCGGCCTTGAGGAACGGCGGCGCGAACGGGCGCGCGCCGGCATGGGCGCCGTCGAGGAAGGGCCGCATCGCCGCGTCGCCCTGCTCGCGGGCCACGTCGCGATAACCGGCGCCGGCATCCTCCAGCGCCAGCCGTACGAACTCGCCGCGGCCCTGGATGCCGGTCCAGTAGTAGAGCTCGTAATGCATGGGGCGGGTCCTGCGCGTGGCGACGGAAGCGCCGAGGGTAGCCGCCATCCCGGTAGCGGCGTGTGACCGCCGCGCGGCGCACCACGCGGCGACCACCGACCGCGCCGTATACAGGCAGCGCGGGCGGCCTTGAAACACGGGCGGACAGCCGCATTTTGCTGGCATGCCGGCACGGCCGGCCCTTTCATTCAGAGGACTTTCCGATGCGGATGGACAAGCTCACCTCGCGCTTCCAGCAGGCCCTGGCCGACGCGCAGTCGCTGGCCGTGGGCCGCGACCACACCATCATCGAGCCGGTGCACGTGTTCGTGGCGCTGCTCGACCAGGCCGGCGGCAGCACCCGGCCGTTGCTGGCGCAGGCCGGCGTCAACGTGCCGGTGCTGCGCGAGCGCCTCGGCGAGGCGCTGGACAAGCTGCCCAAGGTCAGCGGCCAGCCCGGCAACCTGTCGATGGGCAACGACCTCAGCCGTCTGCTCAACCAGACCGACAAGCTGGCGCAGCAGCACAACGACCAGTTCATCGCCAGCGAGTGGTTCGTGCTGGCCGCCGCCGATGACAGCGGTGCGCTGGGCCTGGCGCTGCGCGCCGCCGGTGCCGACAAGAAGAAGCTCGAGGCCGCCATCGACAAGCTGCGCGGCGGCGAGACTGTGCAGTCGGAGAACGCCGAGGAACAACGCCAGGCGCTGGAGAAGTACACCATCGATCTCACCGCGCGTGCCGAGAGCGGCAAGCTCGACCCGGTGATCGGCCGCGACGAGGAGATCCGCCGCACCGTGCAGGTGCTGCAACGGCGCACCAAGAACAACCCGGTGCTGATCGGCGAGCCCGGCGTCGGCAAGACCGCGATCGTCGAGGGCTTGGCCCAGCGCATCGTCAACGGCGAGGTGCCGGAAGGCCTGCGCGGCAAGCGCGTGCTGTCGCTGGACATGGGCGCGCTGATCGCCGGCGCCAAGTTCCGCGGCGAGTTCGAGGAGCGGCTCAAGGGCGTGCTCAACGACCTGTCCAAGAACGAAGGCCAGATCATTCTGTTCATCGACGAACTGCACACCATGGTCGGCGCCGGCAAGGCCGACGGCGCCATGGATGCGGGCAACATGCTCAAGCCGGCGCTGGCGCGCGGCGAGCTGCACTGCATCGGCGCCACCACCCTGGACGAGTACCGTAAGTACATCGAGAAGGACGCGGCGCTGGAGCGGCGCTTCCAGAAGGTGTTCGTCGGCGAGCCGTCGGTAGAGGACACCATCGCCATCCTGCGCGGCCTCAAGGAGCGCTACGCGGTGCACCACGGCGTGGAGATCACCGACCCGGCGATCGTCGCCGCGCTCACGTTGTCCAACCGCTACATCACCGACCGCCAGCTGCCGGACAAGGCCATCGACCTGATGGACGAGGCGGCGAGCCGCATCCGCATGGAGATCGACTCCAAGCCGGAGGAACTGGATCGCCTGGAACGGCGCCTGATCCAGCTCAAGATCCAGCGCGAGATGCTGAAGAAGGAAAAGGACGAGGCCTCGCGGCAGCGCCTGGCCGACCTGGAACGCGATATCGACACGCTCGAGCGCGAGTTCTCCGACCTGGACGAAGTGTGGAAGTCGGAGAAGGCGGCGCTGCAGGGCGCGACCAAGATCAAGGAGCAGATCGAGCAGGCGCGGGTGGAGCTGGAGGCGGCGCAGCGGCGCCAGGACTACGCCAAGATGAGCGAGATCCAGTACGGCCTGCTGCCGAACCTGGAAAAGCAGCTGGCCGCGGCCAACGAAGCCGAGCAGCACGACTTCAAGCTGGTGCAGGACCGCGTCACCGCCGAGGAGATCGCCGAGGTGGTGTCGCGCTGGACTGGCATTCCGGTCAACAAGATGCTCGAGGGCGAACGCGACAAGCTGCTGCGCATGGAGGACGAACTGCACCAGCGCGTGGTCGGCCAGGAAGAGGCGATCAAGGTGGTGTCCGACGCGGTGCGCCGCTCGCGCGCCGGCCTGTCCGATCCGAACCGGCCAAGCGGCTCGTTCCTGTTCCTGGGCCCCACCGGCGTCGGCAAGACCGAGCTGTGCAAGGCGCTGGCCGAGTTCCTGTTCGACAGCAGCGACGCGATGATCCGCATCGACATGAGTGAGTTCATGGAGAAGCACTCGGTGGCGCGGCTGATCGGCGCGCCTCCGGGCTACGTGGGCTATGAAGAAGGCGGTTACCTCACCGAGGCGGTACGGCGCCGGCCATATTCGCTGATCCTGCTCGACGAGGTCGAGAAGGCGCACAGCGACGTGTTCAACATCCTGCTGCAGGTGCTCGACGACGGCCGCCTCACCGACGGCCAGGGCCGCACCGTGGACTTCCGCAACACCGTCATCGTGATGACCTCCAATCTCGGCTCGCACCAGATCCAGGAGCTGAGCGGCGACGGCAGCGCCGAGGCCTACACGCAGATGAAGGCGGCGGTGATGGGCGTGGTGCAGGCGCATTTCCGCCCGGAATTCATCAACCGCCTGGACGACATCGTGGTGTTCCATCCGCTGGACAAGGCGCAGATCAAGTCGATCGCGCGCATCCAGTTGCACGGCCTGGAGAAGCGCCTGGCCGAGCGTGGGCTGAAGATCGAACTGGGCGACCGCGCGCTGGAACTGCTCGGCAACGTCGGCTTCGATCCGGTGTACGGCGCGCGCCCGCTCAAGCGCGCGATCCAGGCGCAACTGGAGAACCCGCTGGCGCAGCAGATCCTGTCCGGCCAGTTCCTCAGTGGCGACACCATCAAGGTCGAGGCCGAGGGCGGGAAGCTGGTGTTCGAAAAGGCTTGAGGCGGCGCGCGGCACGTCGTGGCCGCCATCGCCTTGGGCGAACCTGGGCGATGGACGAGCCGATACGCAGTAAGTGGTGAGGTGTATTTGAGGGTTTTTGATGTATATTAGCCTCATTCCGTGACTTGGAGGCTGTCATGTCTGTCCGTCTGAACCTGAACCTTTCCGATGATCTCAATAAGGCCATCGACCAGGCCGCCCTGGAATCCCAGCAGAGCAAGAGCGAGATCCTGCGCAAGGCGTTGCAGCTTTATCTCGCTGCTCGTGACGGCACTAAACAGGGCCGTAAGATCGGCCTGGTGAATCCGGAGACCCGTCAGCTCGAAACCGAAATCATCGGGTTATGAGTACGCTTGACCTGAACAACCCGCCAAGCGGACATAGTTTCAAGGTCAATGTTGAAAAGAACGAAACCGATGCCGAGCGCGCGGTACGCTTGACCAAGGACGTCCTGCTGTTCTTGTTCGCCTCGATCTTCATCGGCGCGATCGGCTGGTTCTGTCTGGCGACGCTGCTGGATACGACCGGCAAGGTATCGGCGGATGACAAGAAGTGGGCAATGTCATTCCTTACCGCGGTAGGAGGTGCACTGGTCGGATATCTGGTGCGCAAATAACGTGGTTGCTCAATGGCAGTAGCGTGGTGCTTTAGCGTATCGCCATGGATGCCACGCCGAACTACGCCAACGGCTCCGCACTGCGGTGATCGGGGCTGCCGCGTGGCGCGCGCAAAGCCAGGACATGTGGCACGGCGAACGGGAATCTCAAAGTACTTCGCGCGCTCCGGGTATAGACTCATAACCAGCGGTTAGCAGGCCCTTGCCGAATCGCCGTTATTGTCTCCGCTCTCCCTGCCGAGACTCGTCGCCCATGTCCGACCCGAACTGGAAGCTGGAAACCATCGCCGTGCACGGCGGCTATCGCCCCGATCCGACCACCCGCGCGGTGGCGGTGCCGATCTACCAGACCGTGGCCTACGCCTTCGACGACACCCAGCACGGCGCCGACCTGTTCGACCTGAAGGTGCAGGGCAACATCTACAGCCGCATCATGAACCCCACCACCGACGTGCTGGAACAGCGCATCGCCGCGCTGGAAGGCGGCATCGGGGCGTTGGCGGTGGCCTCCGGGCAGGCGGCGGTGACCTACGCCATCCAGACCATCGCCGAGGCCGGCGACAACATCGTCTCCTCCAGCGCGCTGTACGGCGGCACCTACAACCTGTTCGCGCATACGCTGCCGCTGTCCGGGATCCAGACCCGCTTCGCCGACTACCGCGATCCCGGCGCCTTCGCCGGGCTGATCGACGCACGCACCAAGGCCATCTTCGTCGAGTCGATCGGCAACCCGCGCGGCAATGTCACCGACCTGGAAGCGGTGGCCGCCATCGCCCACGCCCACGGCGTGCCGCTGATCGTCGACAACACCGTGCCCACGCCGTACCTGCTGCGGCCGTTCGACTTCGGCGCCGACATCGTGGTGCATTCGCTGACCAAGTACCTGGGCGGCCACGGCACCAGCCTGGGCGGGGCGATCGTCGATTCCGGGCGCTTCGCGTGGGCGGCGCACGCACAGCGCTTCCGTCGCCTCAACGAGCCGGACGTGAGCTACCACGGCGTGGTCTACACCGAGGCGCTGGGCGAGGCCGCCTACATCGGCCGCGCGCGGGTGGTACCGCTGCGCAATACCGGTGCGGCGCTGTCGCCATTCAATGCCTTCCAGATCCTGCAGGGCATCGAGACGCTGCCGCTGCGCATGGACCGGATCAACCAGAACACGCTGGCGCTGGCGCGGCACCTGCAGGGCGAAGCCAAGGTGGAGTGGGTCAACTACGTCGGCCTGCCGGACCATTCCGAACACGCGCTCGCGCAGAAGTATCTGCGCGGGCACGGCTCCGGCGTGCTCACCTTCGGCCTGCGCGGCGGCCGCGTCGCCGGTGCGCGCTTCCTCGATGCGCTGCAGTTGTTCACCCGCCTGGTCAACATCGGCGACGCCAAGTCGCTGGCCACGCATCCGGCGTCCACCACGCATCGCCAGCTCTCGCCCGAGGAACTGCAGCGCAGCGGGGTCAGCGAGGACACGGTGCGGCTGTCGGTGGGCATCGAGCACATCGACGACCTGCTCGCCGATCTGCAGCAGGCGCTGGCGCGGGCGTGAGCCACGCCGCGCGCTGCGTGCGCGCTCAGCGGAAGAACTGGCTCGGCGGCTGCCCGAACTGGCGCTTGAACATGGCGGTGAACGCGCTGGGGCTGTCGTAGCCCAGCTCCACCGCCACGTCGATGATGCGGTCGCCGGCGGCCAGCCGCTCCAGTCCGCGCAGCAGGCGCAGTTGCTGCCGCCACTGGCCGAAGCGCATCTGCAGTTCGCGCTGGCACAGGCGCTGGATGGTCTTGACGTCCACGCCCAGCGCCGCGGCCCAGGCGTGCAGGGTGGTGGCATCGGCCGGGTCGGCGTCGAGCGCGGCGGCGATGCGCAGCAGGCGCGGATCGCGCGGTTGCGGCAGATACAGCGGCAGCGCCGGCAGCGCATGCAGTTCGTCCAGGATCAGCCGCATCAGCCGCCCGTCGCGCGAGTCGGCGACGTGGTCCCAGGGGATCTCGGCGGCGCTGCGGATCAGCGCTTCCAGCAGCGGTTCCACCGCCATTACCGCCGGCGTGTCGGGCATGCCGGCGATGGCAGTGGGGCGGATGTAGAGGCTGCGCATGTGCAGGCTGCCGATCCAGCGCACGCTGTGTTCGGTGCCGGCGGGAATCCACAGCGCGCGTGTGCTCGGCACCACCCAGTGGCCCTGGCCAGAACGCACCACCATCAGTCCGGACGCCGCGTAGATCAACTGATGGCGCGCATGCCGGTGCGGGGCGATGGCGCTGTCGGGTGCGTAGTCGACGGCCTTGCACACCACGTCGGCCGGCGCGTCGTCCGCATTGCGGGCGGAGCGCGGCACCACGGTGCCCTTTTTGCGATGGTTGCTGGGCATGTCGCGCAGGAAGGTCGGGACAGGGAAGCCTACCATGCACGCACTCCCGGCAATGCCCGTCCCGCCATGTCCACGCTGCGTCCCGCCACACCTGTCGTTTCTGCCTCCACCGGCACCGCCGCCCCGCGCAAGGTCGCGTCCGGCGTCCTGGCCGCGATCACCTCCTCGCACCTGATCAACGACATGATGCAGTCGCTGATCCTGGCGCTGTACCCGGTGCTCAAGGGCCAGTTCCAGCTCAGCTTCGCCCAGGTCGGCCTGATCACCCTGACGTACCAGATCACCGCCTCGCTGTTCCAGCCGCTGATCGGGCTGCGCACCGACCGCCGCCCGGCGCCGTATTCGCTGCCGCTGGGCATGAGTTCCACGCTGTGCGGACTGTTGCTGCTGGCCTATGCGCCGAGCTTCGGCATGGTGCTGCTGGCGGCGGCCCTGGTCGGGATCGGCTCGGCGATCTTCCATCCCGAATCCTCGCGCATCGCGCGGCTGGCCTCGGGTGGGCGCCATGGCCTGGCCCAGTCGGTGTTCCAGGTCGGCGGCAATACCGGCACCGCGCTGGGACCGCTGATCGCCGCAGCGGTGATCGTGCCCAACGGCCGCCACAGCGTGGCCTGGTTCGGCGGCGCGGCGCTGCTCGGCATCGCCCTGCTGTCCTACGTCGGGCGCTGGTACGCGCTGCACCTGCAGGCCGTGCGTGCGGCGCCGCGGCCGGTCGCGGCGGTGCCGGCGCTGCCGCGCGCCATGGTAGTGCGGATCGTCGGCATCCTGCTGCTGCTGATCTTCTCCAAGTATTTCTACATCGCCGGGCTGAGCAGCTACTACACGTTCTACCTGATCCAGCGCTTCGGCATCTCGGTGCAGAGCGCGCAGCTGCATCTGTTCGCGTTCCTGCTGGCCTCGGCGCTGGGCACGCTGATCGGCGGCCCGGTCGGCGACCGCATCGGCCGCAAGCCGGTGATCTGGGTGTCGATCCTGGGCGTGGCGCCGTTCGCGCTGGCGCTGCCGCACGTGGGCCTGCATGCGGCCACCGCGCTGACAGTGCTGATCGGCTTCGTGCTGTCCTCGGCGTTCTCGGCGATCCTGGTGTACGCGCAGGAAATGATGCCCGGGCGCATCGGCACCATCTCCGGGCTGTTCTTCGGTTTCGCCTTCGGCATGGGCGGGCTGGGCGCGGCGGTGCTGGGCCTGCTCGCCGACCACCGCGGCATCGTCTTCGTGTACCAGGTGATGTCGTTCCTGCCGCTGCTGGGCATCGTCGCGGCGCTGCTGCCGAGCCGGCGGCCTGGCGCTACCGCGGCATACTAGCGCGACCGGCCGCCGCTGGCACGGACAGCTTGGCGAAAGCCAGCGGCGGCATGCTGTCGCGCCGGCCGTCGCGCCCTTTTGCCGTCTTCGCATGCCTGTCATTGCCATGGTCTCGTCCATTGCCCACGCCTGGTCCACGCTGGTCGACCTGGTCGCCAGCCACGCCGTGGCGCCGCTGCTGGCGGCGCTGCACCTGACCGGGCTCAGCGACGATCCGCACGACATCGCCGCCTCGCTGCTGGTGGCCGCGCTGCAGCTGTCCATCATCGGCGTGCTGTTCCGGCCGCTGGAGAGCCTGTGGCCGGCCGAGCGCTGGGAACACCGGCGGCTGGCACGCATCGATTTCCACTACACCTGGCTGATGTTGATCGGGGTGTTCCCGCTGTTCTCGTTCCTGATCCTGACCCCGGTGGTCAACGCATTGGGCGGCGCCGACCCCAACGCCGCGGCGGCGCCGGAGACCGGCCTGCGCCATGCCTGGCCGTGGCTGGACCAGCATCCGCTGGCGCTGTTCGCGCTGTACTACCTGGCCTACGACTTCACCTACTACTGGATGCACCGGGTACAGCACTGGATGCCGTGGTGGTGGGCGATGCACAGCATGCACCACAGCCAGCGCCAGCTCAGCTGCTGGGCCAACGACCGCAGCAACTACCTGGACGGCATGCTGCAGTCGTTTGTGCTGGCCGGGGTGGGCATCGCCTTCGGCATCGAGGCCGACGAGTTCGCCTGGCTGATGCTGCTCGGCGAACTGGTGCAGAACCTGTCGCACGCCAACACCCGTTTCGGCTTCGGCCCGGTGCTGAACAAGATCCTGGTCGATCCGCCGTTCCATCGCCTGCACCACATGCGCGTGGACCCGGAGCGGCCCGGTCTGCACAACTGCAACTTCGGCCAGGTGTTCGCGTTCTGGGACGTGCTGTTCGGCACCGCGCTGTACGGCGAGCCGGTGCGGCCGACTGGGGTGGGCGATCCGATGGTGGATCGCGACAACGAGCTCGGCTTGGTCGCGCTGCAGTGGGAAGGACTCAAGCGCTTCTGGGGCGCGGTGCGGCGGCGCTCAGGGTGGACGCCGGGCGAAGTCGCGTTCGGCGAGGACTATGTGCCGATTCCGGTGGATCACGCGGGGATGCCGGTGAGCGGTGGGGATTCGGGAGTGGGGATGACCAGCCATTCGGCTGTGGAAGGCCGGGAGTCGTAGGAGCGGTGGCGGTTGGCAATGCGGTTTTTGCCGGCCTCGCTGGCCGTCGTACCCTCACCCCAACCCCTCTCCCGGTGGGAGAGGGGCTAGCGCTTCTCCTTCTCCCTTCGGGACCATGGCCCCCTTTTCGGGGGAAGGTGCCCCGCAGGGGCGGATGAGGGTACGGGTCGCTCGTGTTCGATCTCAGCGAGACGCTTACGCGCCGTACCCTCACCCCAACCCCTCTCCCGGTGGGAGAGGGGCTAGCGCTTCTCCTTCTCCCTTCGGGAGAAGGTGCCCCGCAGGGGCGGATGAGGGTACGGGTCGCTCGTGTTCGATCTCAGCGGGTCGCTTCGCGCCGTACCCTCACCCCAACCCCTCTCCCGGGGGAGAGGGGCTTACTGGGCTCACTGCTTCTTCAGGCACCCGCTCATGAAGGTCTTGCGCGCGTCGCCCTGCAGTTTCTGCGTGGCCGCCTGGGCGTTGCAGTCCTTCATCCGTTGCTGGGAGGCGTTGCCCGCCGCCGGGGCGGTGCCGCCGCTGAGGCAGGCCTTCTGCGCGCTCTTGTACTCCTCGCCCTTCTTGCCCTTGTTCTGGGCCGAACACTTGGCCATCAGGGTCTGTTGCGCGGTCTGCGGCTTGGCCGCGGCGGTGGCCAGCAGCGGGGCGGCGGCGAAGCTCAGCAACAGGCAGGTGACGGCGAGACGGGCGGAACGGGTCATGGCGGCGGCTCCGGTGGGATAGTGGCCGGCAGCGTAGGCCGCCGCCGGTGGCCGGATCATGACGCGGTGCTGGCGGGCTCGGCAATGCGGCGCTGCGGCATGGCATCGGTGGCCTGCGCCGGGCCGTCGAGGAACAGCATCTGCGGCGGCGGGTGCATCAGGAACTGCTGGTGCGAGATGTTCCAGGCGTAGGCGCCGGCCAGCGAGAACGCCAGGCAGTCGCCCGGCGCCAGCGCGGTCACCGGCTGGTCGCGGGCCAGCACGTCCTTGGGCGTGCACAGCTGTCCGACCAGGGTCACCCGCGCATCGCGCAGCACCGGCGGCTGCGTGCCGCGCAGGACCAGGAACGGATGATCGTGGCCCTGCGCGGCAGGCGTGCGGAAATGATGGGTGCCGCCGCGGCCGATGGCGAACTGCGCGCCATGGCTGCGTTTGATGTCGAGCACTTCCATGAGATACCAGCCGCAGGCGGCGCTGACGTAGCGGCCAGGTTCCAGGCGCAGGCGCAGGCCTTCGCCGTGCGTGCGCAGCAGCGCCGGCAGGCCGGCGCAGAACGCGGCCCAGTCGAACGAGGCCGCCGGATCGGCGTAGTCCACGCCGAAGCCGCCGCCGGCGTTCACCGTCAGCGGTCCCAGTGCATACGCCTGGCGCCAGCCCTGCACGGTCTGCAGGTAGTGCGCGATCAGGCGCAGCTGCAGCTGCGCATCGCGCTGGTGCGACAGCAGGTGGAAATGGAAGCCGTCCAGGCGCAGCCCGGTCGCGCCGCGCAGCACCTGCATGGCCGCGTCGAGGTCGTCCACGTCCAGGCCGAACGGCGAGGGTCGCCCGCCCATCACCAGGCGCGTGTCCTGCATGCCCGGCACCACGATGTTCAGGCGCAGGAACACCGACAGCGGCCGTGTGTGCGACGCGGCGATACGGGCCAGCCGTTGCAGCTCGCCCAGGCTTTCCACATGCACGCTGCAGTCGGGCAGGCTGGCGGCCAGTTGCAGTTCGGCATCGAGCTTGCCGGGGCCGCCGAACAGCAGCCGGCGGCCGGGTTGATGCGTGTGCAGCCACTCCAGTTCGCCGCCGGAGGCCGCCTCGAAGCCGTCCACCCACGGCGCCAGCGTGCGCAGCACCGGCGGCTCGGCGTTGGCCTTGGCCGCATAGAACAGGTCGCACCCGGCCGGCAGCTGCGCGCGCAGCATCGCCGCGTGCGCCTGCAGTGCCGCCAGGTCGTAGACGTAGGCGCAGACCGGACCGTCGGCCTGCGCGCGCAACTGCGCCAGTGCCGCGTGCAGCGGCGCGGGGTCGATGCGCAGGCTCATGCCGCCGCCTGCCGCAGCGCGGCGCTGCCGATCGGATTGGGCAGGAAGCTGTAGTCGGCATGGCGGTCGGCGCGCTGCAGCAGACGCAGGCGCAGATTGTTCTTGGCCGGCAGCGGCGCGCCGTCGAGCAGGGCCTGCAGCGCCGGCTGCGCGCCATGGCGTTGCTGCCAGCGGCGGGCGATGTCGCCGACGATCTGCCACAGCTGGCGTTCGCGGCGGTCGTGGCCGTCGGCGAGGTGGAAGATCGCTTCGGCCAGGTTGTTGACCAGCGCGCAGTAGGCGATGCGGTTCCAGCCGCGTTCGGCGCTGTAGTACAGCGACTGTCGCGCGGTCTCGGACATGCCGGGCAGGCGTGCGGCCGGCCAGCGCGACGGCAGCAGCTTGGTGCCTTCCAGGTCGCGGATCCACACCTGCGTCGGCAGGCCGTCCTCGCAGCCGATCACGGTGTTCTGCAGGTGCGGCTCCAGCACGATGCCGTAGCCGAACCAGGCGCTCCACACCCCGTCCAGCAGCAACTGCGCGTAGGCGCGGAACCAGGCCGTCGTGGCCGCCTCCAGGCTGCTGCCGCTGCGCCGCGCCAGCGTTTGCAGCGCGGCGGCGCAAGCCGGCTGGCCGTGCGCATCGTTGGTGAACAGCGCACCGGCCACCTGCGGGCGATAGCGCGCGCGCTGTGCGGCCGGGATCGCCTGCCGATACAGCACGCCGAAGCTCTCGCCCAACTCGCGGCAGGCCTGCGCATCGGCGTCCAGCGCGGAGAAGTCCAGGTCGGTGGCGGCCGGCTCCAGCAGCACGTGGAAGCCCGGCACGCGCTGCGCCAGCGCCTGCCAGTCCGGCGCCAACAGGCGGGTCAGCGCCACCGCGCTTTCCAGCTCGTACCAGGCGTTCTTGCGCACGCAGTTGGTCAGGCGCACGTGTACCGACAGCTTGAGGAAATGATCGAGATCGGCGTGATACAGCGTGCGCACCGACGAGGTCGGACGCAGCGCCAGGCCGCGTTCGCCCAGCGGTTCGATCCAGCCACGCGCCTGCGCCTGGCGCAGCAGCGGATGCGCCAGCACACGCTCGGCCTCCCACGGATGGCAGGGGTACAGGTCGGCGCCGCCGCCGGCCTGCGCCAGCGCGGCGCGCACGTCATGGCCCTGCGCGCGGTACAGGCGCGGGTCGATGCGGAACCAGAACAGCGGGAAGGCGCTGCGCGCTTCCGGCGCGCACGCCAGCACCTGTTCCAGCGGCACGCCTTCGCGGCTCTTGGGCGTGGGATGGAAGGCGTGACCCCACAGCATCGATTGCTCGGCATCGATCAGCGCTTCGCCGGTGGGCTGGGCGACGTCGGCCTGGCGCAGCAACTGCACGGTGATGGCGACGCTGTTGGCGCTCTGCGCCAGCAGTTCCAGGTTGGGCGCCTGCTCGCCTTCGCCGAGTTCCTGCAGCAGCAGGCGCACCAGCGCCTCTGCGTCCAGGCAGTGCCAGGGACGGCCGTCGGCCTTGAGATAGGGCGCCGAGGCGAAGCGGCAGCGGCCCAGACGGTCGGCATGCGCCAGGCGCACGCACAGCGTCGCGCCCGAGGGCAACTGCAGGCGTAGCCAGCGTTCGCCGGCGGCGGCCACGCCGGGCCGGTCGAGGCCGCGGTAGTCGAAATCGGCTTGGCCGCGACCGAGCGCGACTTCGCGCAGGTAGCAGTTGAGCCAGCAGGTGATCGCCTGCGCTTGCGCCAGGCTGTCGTACCACGGGTCATGCATCGGCAAGGGGGACATGGACGGTTCTCCGAACGGACGTGAGCATCAGGGCCGGCAGCAGCGCCAGCAGGGCGGCCGCGGCGGCGGCGAGGAACGGCACGGCCAGGCCATGGCCTTGCACCAGGGCGCCGGCGAGGGCGCCGCCGGCGACGCCGGCGTACTTGCCGGCGGCATCGAAGCGGCCGAACAGCTGGCCCGCGCCGCGCCCGCCGGCAACCTCGGCCAGGCTGCGGTTGAGGCCGCGCAGCGCCATCCACATGCCCAGGCCGAACAGCAGCCGCGCGGCGATCAACCAGCCGGGCGCCGGCGGCGCCATCTGCAGCAGGCAGGCCAGTGCGAACAGCGCGAGCCCTGCCGGCAGCGGCGACACGCGGTGGTCGCGACCGCGCCAGCACGGCATCAGCACCAGGTAGACCAGGTGCGGCAGGCTGTACAGCAGGCCGGCGACCGCGCTGCTGTCGATGCCGTGTGCCTGCGCATATGGCAGGAAGTAGGGAAAGGTCACCACCATCGCGAAACAGAACAGGAACTGCGTGGTCCACAGCGCCCAGCGCTGGCGTCGCTGCGCCGCATCCGCGTGCGGCATGGCGGACGTGGACGTGGCTGTCGCCGACGCGCGCGGCGGATCGGCCGGCAACCGCCAGCTCAGCGCGAAGGCGAGCAGCGGCAGCAGCGCCAGATAGCGGTACAGCGACTGCGCCGGCCCCAGCGCGGTGGCCAGGCCGAGCAGCGCCGGCGCGGTGACCATCGCCAGCCGCGCGGAGAACTGGGTCCAGTCCAGCGCCCGTGCCAGCGAGCCACTCTGCGCCTGGCTGCTGAGATAGGCGTTGGTCGCGGCCAGCGAGCCGCCGCAGGCGCCCTGCACGACCAGGCCGGCGACCAGCCAGCCCAGGTTCGGGGCGAAACCGGCCATCAGGAACCCAAGCGCCAGGCCGAGTTGCGCGCGCAGCAGCGAGCGCTTGCGCCCGTAGCGGTCGGCCAGCCGGCCCCAGGCGCTGGCGGTGAGCGCGGTGCACAGGGTCGGCAGCACGTAGAGCACGCCGCTCCAGCCGATCGCCGCGCCCGGCGCGAGCTGCTGCAGCACCTGCGGCAGGAACAGCGGCATGCCCAGCGCGGTGAAGGCGGCCAGGTAATGCGCGGCCAGCACCGGGCCGAGGAGGCGCTTCATCGCGCGGCCCCGGCCGCGGCCAAGCGCGCCGCCAGCGCATCCTCGCGCAGCAGGTTGGGCGCGCTGTCGCCGTAGAACTTGTTGATGTCCGCCGCGCCGGTGATCTGCTTGCCGAGCAGGCTGCCGGCGCTGAGCAGGTACTTCACCGGGAGCGCGGGGGCGTCCAGCAGCGCCTGTGCCGGCGCGGTGTCGATGCCTTCTGCACGCAGCGCGCGCAGGGTGCCGTGCAGGCGCGCGCGCAGCAGTGCGTACAGCGGTGCGCGCAGCCCCGACTGCCATTCCGCCAGCCCTTCCAGCACCGCCTGCAGGTCCAGTTGCAGGATGATGGTGCAGAACATCCGTGCCAGCGCGGCATCGTCCTGCACCGCGATGCGTGCATCGCGCGGCGCGCCCAACGCGGCCAGCGCCGGCCGTTGCGCGTGCAGCCGCGACAGCAGCACGCGTGCCGCGTCGTTGTCCTTGAGCAGCAGCCGCGGCGCGCGGCCGGCGGCGTAGATCAGCACGCTGTTCTGCTGGTTGGCCTCCAGCGCGATGCCGTAGTGCAGCCACAGCCGCAGGTGCACCTCGCACATCAGCGCCAGGTAGCCGTCCCACCAAGCGGTGAGGTCGCCGCCATGGAAACGTTCGGCCAGGTGCACGGCCAGCGGCCGGCCATCGGGCAGCGTCGCGCACAGGCCGGCCACCGGCACCAGGGTCGCGTCCGGCAGCGCGGGATAGCGGCGCAGCAGGTAGGAGAGGTGCCGTGCCTCGCCGACATGGCCGGCATGCGCTTCGTCCACGTGCAGGTAGCGTTCGCCCAGCGCCGGATCGTGCGCGGCGAGGTCGCACAGCACGCGCTCGAACCAGTGCCCGTCGTACAGCGTGGACGGCTTGATCAGGCGCAGGTTGAGCGCGCCGAGGGTGCGCATCGGCACCGGCAGCTTCAGATGATGATCGGGAAACGCCAGCGGGATCACCGTGCGCAGCGACAGCGAGGGGCGCACCTGCAGCCACGGCTGCGGTGCGGCGATGGCGCCCTCCGGCAGGGCGAAGCCGTCCTCGCCCAGCCGCGCGAAGATCAGCGGGTGCAACGGCCAGGCGACGTGGTCGGCGTCCAGCGCCGGGTCCAGGCCGAGCATGCTCGGGCGCGGCCAGAACGCCGGCGGCGGCGTGGTCTGGGTGACCTGCGCGGCCGGCAGCGCCAGCCAGCGCAGCGCGAAGCTGGGGCCGAACTCCGGCGCATAGCGCGGCAGGTCGGCATCGTCCAGACCGAGCTTGGCGCGCGCGCTGGGATAGAACGGATGGTCGCGGTGGCTTGCCAACTGTTCGCAGCGGTAGGCACGTTCGTGCGCGTCGGCGGCGTCCAGCGCGGTTGCCAGCAGCGGCCGTTGCTGTGCGTAGGCCTGCCGCGCCAGCGCGCGCTGGCGCACCGCGCAGTCGGCTTCCTCGACATAGGCGCGATGCAACGCCTGGGTCTCCGCGTCGAGTCCGGCGCCCAGCCGCGCCAGCCACTGCGCCGCACCGGATTCGTAGGCGCTGCGCTGCGCGGTATACAGGACCCAGCCGTCGCTGCAGGCGCTCACGGTCTGCAGGTAACCGGCGCGGCGCAGCGGCAGCCACAGTTCGCCATCGGGCAGATGCGCGATGCGCCACCATATGGCGTCCGCGGGCAGCGGCGCCTGCGCCCAGGCGGCGAGTACTGCCGGCGGCGGCGTGGCGGCGGCGCCGCGGCTGACGATGCCGCGCAGGTCTTCGCGCAGGCAGGCGTCGATCACGCGCAGGTCGATGTAACGGCGGTCGGCGTGCTGGCTCATGCCGCCACCCCGGTGGTGGCGTCGATGCGCCAGTGCAGCGACGCCTCGGTGCTGGCCAGCGCCTGCTGCAGGTCCGCCTCGGTGTCGGCGAGCACGTCCAGCACGCCCAGGTAATCCTTGTTGGAATGGCTCAGGCGGATCGCGTCGCCGGGTTGCCGCAGGCGCCGGTAGCGCGCCTCCCAGTGCGCGTCGCTGCTGGCGTGGTCGGCGCTGGCCACCGCCAGCGTGCCGTCGTGCTCGGCGACGTAGTAGCGCACCAGGGCCTGCCCGCGGCGCGCCTGCAGCGTGGGCAGCGGCCGGCCCAGGTGCAGGCCGAGCACGCTGTCGAACCAGTGCCCGCCGAACAGGCGATCGAGCAGGAACTCGCGGCCGTCGCCGATGCTGCGGTAGTTGATCTCCACCAGCACCGGGCCGTCGGCGGTGAGGATGAACTCGCTGTGGCACACGCCGAAGCCGATGCCGAACGCCTGCAGCTGCGCCAATGCCTGCTGCAGCACCGGCGTATCGGTCGCGCCGCGCCAGCGCGCCTCGCATTCGACGAAATGTGGCGGCGCCGACAGTTGCACGTCGAAGCCGCCGATCGGCTGCAGGCTGCGCCCGTCGCCGAGCGTTTCCAGGGTGAACAGCGGACCCTCCAGCACGCTTTCCAGCAGCACGCTGCGCTGCGGGTGGCGCTGCCAGAAATCATCGAGGTAGGCCTGCAGCGCCGCCGCGTCGGCGCAGTGGCGCACGTCCAGGCTGGCCACGCCTTCGCGCGGCTTCGCGATCAGTGGCCAGGGTGCCTGCGCCGGCGGCTGTGCGCCCGGCGCCAGGCTGCAGAACCACGGCGCCGGTAGGCCGAGCGCGCGCAGGCGCTGGCGCATCGCCGCCTTGTTCTTGGCCGCGTAGCAGACCTGCCAGTCCTTGCCTGGCACGCCGAGCGCGGTGGCGACCACGGCGGCGCTGGTCTGCAGGTGATCGCTGTTGCTGAACACCGCGCGTGGCGGCTGCGGCAGGCTGCCGAGCAGGTCGAGCACGCCCAGCGGATTGAACACGTCGCACTCCAGCACCTGCACCGGCGCGGCCGGCGGATGGCGGCGGAAGTGGTCGAGGTGGGCGTGGCGGTGGTCGGTCAGCAGCAACACCGGCACGCCTATGCGCTGCGCGGCGGGAAGGAAGCCATCGGTCACCGCCGGGTGGCAGACGTGGCTGAGGATCAGCAGGGGAGCGTCGTGCGAGGTCATGTGCGGGTCTCGTCGGGCGCAGGCGCACGCACGCCGCCGGCGCGGCCGCGCGGCGGCGGACACGGGACGCATGCGCCGCGGCTGCGGCAGGGTCGCGTGGTTGCCTGGCGCATCGCATCGGGCGCGCGCTGGGTGGGGGAAAGGACGCGGCTGCGTCCGTTGCACTGGCCCGCGTCTCCCGCGGGCGGCGGCGCGCCGTCAGGGCGCGCGGTGGTGCGGCGACCGGCGTCGTCGTCCGACGCCGGCGTGGATCAGAATGTGTACTCGAGGCCGACGGTGACGCTGCGGCCCGGCGCCGGCTGCCGGCCCCAGGGGCTGGTGTCGATGCCGCGGTACCAATACTTGCGATCGAACAGGTTGTTGACCGCCAGCGACGCGCTGAGCTTGCCGCTGGCGCCTTCGCTGAGCACCTGGCTCAGCTGCGCGTTCCACACCCAGTAGGCCGGCAGTTCGCCGACCGAGCCGATCGCGTTCTCCTGCATGGTGTTGGCCGCATCGCTGAAGGCGCGGCTGAAGTAATAGCTGGAAACGGCGACGGTGGTATGACCGGATTCGGGCCGGTACGACGCGCCGAGGGTGAGCTGGTTGCGCGAGGTGTAGGGCACGCGCAGGCCGTCGTACACGCCCGACTTCTGCCGCGCGTCCAGATAGGCATAGCCGGCGTTGAGGGTCAGCGCGCGCAGTTGCGCCGGGCTCCACTGCAGTTCCACTTCGCCGCCCTGGTGGCGGGTCTTGCCGAGGTTGCGGTAGGTGCGGGTGGTGTTGTCGAGCTGGATCTGCTGGTCGAAGTCGATCAGGTAGCCGCCGAACTGCACGCGGGTGCGCTCGTTGGGCTGGTAGCGCGCGCCGGCCTCGTAGTTCCAGGCCAGTTCGGCGTCGAGGTTGTCGCCGAAGATGATCTGGGTGACCTGCGGCGCGCGCAGCGAGCGCTGCCCGTCGGCGTACAGATACCACGTCGGGCTGGCCTGGAAGCCCAGGGTCAGCCCGGGCAGCACGTCGTCGGTCTTGTTGCGCGTGCGCACGCCGCTGGCCAGGTTGTAGTAACGCGAATCGACCTGCTCGTAGCGCAGGCCGGGGGTGACGGTGACGCGGCCGTCGGCAAAGGCGATCGCGTTGCTGACGTAGGCGGCGGCGCCGCGGTCCTTGAAGCGCCAGTCGCGCACCAGGGTGTACAGGCCGTCGCTGAGGCGGGTGTTGCCGACCAAAAAGTCGATGTCCTCGTTGATCGCACGCGCGCCCAGCGTCCACTGCTGGCGCACCGCACCGTCGCCCATCGTCCAGCTCAGCCGCGGCTCGCTGCCGTAGACGCGGAAGTCGCGCGGCGCGCTCTGCCGCAGTTGCGGCGGCAGGTCGGGGCGCCAGGTCTCGCTGGCCGCCGAGCGCATGCCGACGATGAAGTTACGGCTGCTGCGCGCGCTGAAGTTGCTCCAGTCCAGGCGCAGGTCCTGGAACGGACCCACATCGCCGAAGTCCTGCTGGTAGACCAGCGAGGCGCGGGTGGTGCGGCCGTTGAATTCGTCCAGCGGCCGCGTCGACTGGCGCGGATCGCGCAGGTAGTCGGCGGTGGACAAGGCGCCAGCCATGTCCATGTCGGCGACGTAGCGCTGCACGCTGGCCTTGAGCAGCTTGTCCGGCGCCAGCCACCACTCCGCGCGCAGGCGCAGGTTCTTGATGTCGGTGGCGCTGTGCTCGCGCCAGTAGTCGCCCTTGGTCCAGTTCGCGTCCAGTTGCAGGCCGAACGTGTCGCTGGCGTAGCCGCCGGTGCTGATCGCGGTGTCGCCCAGGTAATGTCCGGCACCGCCGGCGGTGACCTTCTGGCCCAGCGTGGTGGTCCAGGTGGTGGGGATGTCCGGGCTGATCAGGTTGATCACGCCGCCCACGTTGTTGGGGCCGTACTGCACCGCCGCGCCGCCGCGCACGATGTCGATGCGGTCGACCTGGTTCAGGCCGACCGGGAACAGCGACAGGCTGGTCTGGCCGTACGGCGCCAGCGCCAGCGGAATGCCGTCCTCCAGCACCTGCACGCGGCCGCTGCGGCTCTCGTACAGGCCGCGCAGCATGATCTGCGGCAGCGCGCCGGTGCCGGTCTCGTCGAATACCTTGATTCCCGGTACCTTCTGCAGCGCATCGTCCAGCGAGCGGTTGGCGCCGGTGCGCAGCTGCGTGTTGTCGATCACCTGGCGGCTGCCGGCGTAGTGCTGCACGTCCTCGACGGTGGAGCGGCCGAGCAGGCTGCCCTGCACCTTCACCGCGTCGAGCTGGCGGATCCGCGCCTGCGCATCGGCATCGGGCGGGGCGTCCTCGGCGCGCGCGCTGGAGGGAGCGAGCAGGGCGGCGGCGAGGGCGACGGCCAGCAGCGAAGGGGAAAGCGAAGCGATCAAGACGATGACTCCAAAGGGACGAAAACGGTCAGGGACTGCGCAGGTCGGCCGCGCGCTGGCGCAGCGCGGCCTGCAGCAGCGCGCGGTCTTCGCCGGCGAACAGCCACTGCAGGTCCGGCTGTGCCAGCCAGTGCGCGCGTTGCGCGGCGTCGCGCGGATTGGGGCAGAAGGGAATGCCGGCGGCACGGCAGGCCGCATTGATCGCCAGCAATTGGTCCCAGACCTGCGGATGGGTGGGCTGCGGGCCGAGACCCAGGTCCAGCGCCAGGTCCAGCGCGCCCTCCATCACCAGCGAGACGCCGGGCACCTGCAGGATCTGCGGCAGGGCACGCACGCCGGCGGCGCTCTCGATCATCGGGATCACCCGCAGGCGCTCGTGGCTGCGGGCGATGTAGTCGGCCAGGCCCACGCTGCCGAAGCCGGTGACCCGGCCGCCGGTGATGCCGCGGCGGCCGTGCGGCGGGAAGTGCGCGGCGGCGACCGCGCGCTCGGCCTGCTCGGCGCTGTCCAGTCCGGCCAGGACCACGCCGCGGGCGCCGGCGTCGAGCACCCGGCCGATCAGCTTGGCATCGACCTCGGGCACGCGCACCCAGGGTTCGCAACCGCCCAGTTCGCAGGCACGGATGGCGTGTTCCAGCTCGGCCGGCGAGCGCAGCACGTGTTCCATGTCGAGCACCGCGAAGTCGTAGCCGACATGCCCGAACATCTCGCATAGCAGGGCACTGGGCACGGAGTTGAGCAACCCGATCTTGCAGGCCATGGGGGAGGGCGAGCGGAACTGGGGAAGGGAGCGCAATCCTGCCGTAAACGAGAATGCTTATCAAGAAGATCCGCCGCAGGCCGTCACGGCTGCCGTAGACGGTTTCTGTGCGCTACCGCGCTTTTGGCCGACCCACGTCCGAAGAAAGTCCGCCTCTGCGAATCTCCAATCCCCAATGTCCAATCCCGGCCGGCAGCCGCCGGCCCCGCTCAGCGCGCGGCGGCGCGCATTCCCCGGTACGGTGGTGTCGCCATCACCATTTCCGCCAGCGAGTACGCGAGCTCACGCTCGGCCATCACCGTGCCGTCGGCGCCGTGGTCGAGCAGGTGCTTGACCTCGGCATCGCTGTGCGCGCGCGCCAGCAGGGTCAGCGCCGGATTCAGCGCACGCAGCTTGGCCAGGGCTTCGCCGGCTTCCAGCGGCTGCGGGATCGCCAGGATCGCGATCTTGGCCTTCTCCGGATGCGCCTCGGCCAACACGCGATCGGCGGCGGCGCTGCCGCGGATGCCGGGGATGCCGTCGGCGTGGGCGCGTTCGACATGGTCGCGGTTGTCGTCGATCACCAGCACCGGCACGCCGCGCTCGAGCAGCACCGCCGCCAGCGCGCTGCCGACCCGGCCGTAGCCGATCACGATGGCGTGGTCGGCCAGGTCCAGTGACGGACCGGGCGGCAGTTCCGGTTCCACCGTCACCGGGGCCTCCACCGCCTGCCGCGCCTGCCAGCGGTCCAGCCAGGAGAACAGCAGCGGGTTGGCGATGATCGACAGCAGCGCGCCGGCCAGGATCAGGTCGCGGCCGGTCTCGGGCAGGATCGCCAGGCTCACGCCGAGGCCGGCAAGAATGAAGGAGAACTCGCCGATCTGCGCCAGGCTGGTGGAGATGGTCAGGGCGATGCCGGTGGGATGACCGAACGCGCGCACGATCACGAACGCGGCCAGCGACTTGCCGACGGTGATGGTCAGGAACGTGGCCAGCACCTGCCAGGGATGCTCGAGCAGGATGTGCGGATCGAACAGCATGCCGACCGAGACGAAGAACAGCACCGCGAAGGCGTCGCGCAGCGGCAGCGAATCGTTGGCGGCCTTGTGGCTGAGCTCGGACTCCTTCAGCAACATGCCGGCGAAGAACGCGCCGAGCGCGAACGACACGCCGAACAAGGTGGCCGAGCCGAACGCCACGCCCAGCGCGATCGCCAGCACCGACAGAGTGAACAGTTCGCGCGACCCGGTCGCGGCGACCTTCTCCAGCGCCCACGGGATGGCGCGGCGCCCGACCACCAGCATCACCGCCACGAACGCGGCCATCTTCAACAGGGTGATGCCGAGCGCGCCGAGGATCGAACCGGTGTCGGCGCCCTTGCCGCCAAGCGCGTCGGCCAGCGCCGGCAGCAGCACCAGCGCCAGCACCATCACCAGGTCCTCCACGATCAGCCAGCCCACCGCGATGCGCCCGCGCAGGGTCTCCAGCAGGCGCCGTTCCTCCATCGCGCGCAGCAGCACCACCGTACTGGCCACCGACAGCGCCAGGCCGAACACCAGGCCGTGCAGGGTCGGCCAGCCCATGCTCCAGGCCAGCCCCCAGCCGAGCAGGGTGGCGACCGCGATCTGCGCCAGCGCGCCGGGGATCGCGATCCACTTCACTTCCATCAGGTCTTCGAGCGAGAAGTGCAGCCCGACCCCGAACATCAGCAGCATCACCCCCAGTTCCGACAACTGGGTGGCCAGCGCCTGGTCGGCGACGAAGCCCGGCGTGAACGGACCCACGCAGATGCCCGCCACCAGGTAGCCGACCAGCGGCGAGAGTTTGAGGCGATGGGCGAGCGTGCCGAGGAGGAAGGCGAGCGCGAGCCCGACCGCGATGATGTCGATGAGACTGGTGTCGTGATGCATTCAGGATCGCAGAACAAGGAAGCCCCGAGTGTCGCCGATCGGGGCTTTTGTCGGCAAATCGGTGTGGCGGGGTGGAGCGGCGACAACGACGGCGCACGCTGGGTACTCGCGTGTCTCGGCCGCTGCGCGGGACGGCGTGATGCGGCAGGAAGGGGCCGGCCAGCGACTTGCATCCAGCCAGTTCAACCTGCGACTGCCTGATCAATCAGCTGAGGCTGGCCGGCGGAACTGCATCCGTCACGCATCGGGCCGGTCGGTCCGATCAGGCATCGAGACGGGGTGGCGAGGCGTCCGTCGTTGCGCAGTCGGCCCCGTCGGCGGACCCGCAGCAGGGTCGTGAAGGGCGCTCCCCGACACCTCGAATGGGATGGAGGTCGCAGCGATCGGGGGGCGCACGCAACTCCCTGTCAGGAAAGACATTACACGGCATGATGGACGTTAACTGTCTACTGTTTCGGCCCATTCCCTGGTGTATGTTTGCGCCATTGGTGTCCTGCCAGGACAGGGGCATGGCTAGACTGAAGACTTTCGCGAGCGGAATCCTCCTGAGCGCTTTGTACTGCACGGCCTACCTGGCCGTGTGGCACTGCTCTCTGGATCAGTGGTTCCTGCCGATCGGACTGCGTACTGCGGCACTGCTGTTTCTCCCCTATCGGCTTTGGCCTTACGTTTTCTTGGGAGATGCGGCGGCGCTGTTGAGCATGCGCGTGCCGATGATCGAAGAGGGCGGAGCAAATCCGGTATGGGTATACGGCAGCTCGTTCCTGTTGATGCCCGCGTTCTCGTTGCTGCCCTGGGCGGTCCGGCGCAGCCTTCCTGATTTCCGGGTCGAGCCGAGCTGGCTGCCGCTGATCTGCCTGTGTGCGGCGTTGTGGGCGGTACTCGTCAACAAGGGCGCCAACTGGTTATTGGGTGGGCCTGCCGCCTACATCAACCTGGAAAACACGCTGAAGTTCTGGATAGGTTTCTATCTGGGTATCGTCATGTTCGTCTTTCCCGCGCTGCTGTGGGTCAGGCGAGCAGAGGGGGACGCAGCTGCGCGAAGGACGGTTCTGCACAGCGCAGGCGTCGCCGCACTGTTGATGGGCGTCCTGTTCGGTGCCGCGATGCAGGTCGAGGGCGTTCTGCGCCAATTCCTCCTGGTTCTCATGATTACGCCTGCCGTCTGGCTGACGTTCAAGCACGCCTGGCGGGGCGCTGCGATCGGCGTGGTGATGGCCAACTTTGCGGTGGCCATGTCTCTGCCGAAGACCAACTACGCAGGTGCCTACGATGCGGACACCTTGCAGGTGCAGTTGTTGATCGCATTTGCCGTGACCGCGCTGGCCTCGCTCGGCGCCAGGCTATCTGTCGCCTTCGATCAGGTGCAACGCTTCGGCTTTGCGGAAAGAGAGGCGCTGCAGGTGGCCCAGGCCAGCTACATGTCGGCCGAGCGTACGCTGCGCAACCGGGTGATCGAGTACACCGATATCCACGTGCACATCAACAAGCTGCGCCGCGATATCGCCACGACGCTGAAGCAACACGGACACTATGCCGCGGCGATGGAAATGAACCGCACCGGGGTGATCCAGGCGCAGTTGCTGGACGATTATGTCGCCGCGCTGTATCCGCTGGATATCGAAACGCATGGTCTGTACGGCGCGCTGAATTCGGTCGCCTTCGCCAACGCCTGCGATACCGAGGTCGAGGCGCGGCTGCATGGCGATTCGCGGCGGCTGTCGATCGGTCTGCAACTGGCGGCGTACCGCTGCGTGCTCAATGCCATGGAGATCCTGCCCGATGCCGGCCGTCACACGATCGCGGCGCGGGTCTGGTCGGCGCGCGGCAAGCGCGGCGTGGTGGTAACGGTGGAGGCCGACGAGGGCATGCCGGGCAGTGGCCGCAGGCAGGTGGGAGCCGACGAGAGCGACTGGGAACTGGCCAGTCGCTTGAAGGCTCATGACGGCACCTGCCGGCGCCGTCATGAGCGAAAGATCAGTTTCCTGATCTCCGAGCCGCTGGAAAAGACCGTTACTTCTTGATGGTCACGGTCCAGACGTCGCCGTTGGCGCTGCTGGCCAGCTGCACGGTGAAGTAACGCGCGTCGTAGACCACGGTGCCGCGGCTGCTGTCGAAGGTGTCGACGGTGCTCACCCGATCCACGTCCTTGCCCATCGGCGTCACCCAGGCGGTGTCGCCGACTCGGCCGACTGCGCCTCGCACCTGGCCGGTGCTGTCGTTGATCTGCAGGTAGGTCACGCCGTTGCGCTCGAACTGGTAGATACGTGCCGACGCATTGGTGGACAGATTGGTCGCCGCTGGCGCGCTTTCACCCAGGCCGCGGATGGCGATCGGTGTGCCGACACCGCCGCCCGGACAGCAGCTTTGTGCATAGGCATTTGTCGCCAACGCAGAGCAGAGCACGATGCCCGAAAGCGTCGCGAATTTGGAAGTTTTCCACATAATCAGATCCTTCCCCATAAGGGATTTTTTGCCTGCCGTTCAGGCGATTCCACATTACGCGAATCGCAACAGGCCACTGTTGACAAATAATCAAGCGATTCATACTTGTGATGTGCATCACTTTTGTGCGTGCCGGAAATGAGTTCCGAAAAAAGTGTGTCGCATCGATTTTGCTCAGGTATGGCCCCAGGTCCCGCAGCATCTTGCGGGCCGATCCGGTATCGCCGGGCGTCGGGCGCAATGCTCATTGCAGTTTCCATGCCATAGGCGGCCAAGCCTGCGTGGCTTAGCGGCCGAATGTGGCCGGCCGCCTTGCCGCGCACGCATGTGCGGGTTTCGTTTGCTGGGGGCTTGGATCGAATGCCGCTGTCTATCGTGTGCGTACCGCATTGCGGGTAAACACGATCGCAGCGCCGCTTCTCGAGCGCGGCATGGCGTTCCTGTGTCGGGCGCCGCGATCATGGGCTGTGGCGAGATGGCTGCCACGCAGTCACCCGATGCATTCCATCGCGCGACGAACGCTTGACGCAGTGCGTCGCCGCCGCGATCAGGTCGGGGCGGCGCTGCAGCGGGATGAGAATCGCGACGGCCACAGTGTGATGCATTGCCGAAGGTGTCTGCCGGGCTGGTGCGGAAGCGACGCGCCGAATCCTTTCCGCCTTTGTGCCGGATGCCAGCCGTCGCGTCTATGCGATCGCGACGTCGCCGGTGGAGAGGACGGCAGCGATGCCGGGACATCGCCGCCGCATGCGCGTTACCAACTGTAGTTGACGTTGGCGTACGCGAACGCGCCATTGAAGCCGAACGGCGAGGACGTGCTGTACGGCAGATAGGTGCGGGTGCCGGCGCCGGCGCGCGAGCGGTCGGGGTATTCGTTGAGCACGTTATCGCCGCCGACGGTGACGCGCCAGCGGCCCAACGTATATGCCGCCGACAGGTCCAGGGTCCACTTGGCTGCATAGGTCTGGTCGGCGGCGGGCGTGGTGCCGAAGTCGGTGAACTCGCCCCAGCGCGTGGCGGTGGCGGTGAAGGCCCAGGCGCCGGGCGACCACACGCTGCTCAGGAAGAACTTGTCGCGCGGCGAGCCGCGGGTGATGCGGCCGATCTCGGCGCGGCCGATGCGCACCGCGGTCGGGTCGATCGCTTCCAGCACCGTCGGGTTGCCGGCGATCTTCTCGATGTCGGTCTTGTTGTAGTTGTAGCCGGCGGTGAGGTCGAGGCTGCTGGCGGGCAGCACGAGCTTGTAGGTGCCGATCGCGTCCACGCCCTGGGTCTTGGTGTCGATGGCGTTGGTGAAGTAGCGGCCGCCGCCGATGCCGGCGTAGCCGTTGCCCTGCAGGTAGTTGCGCACGGCGGTGGAGGTGAGGTTCTCCGAGAGCACGATGCGGTCGTCGATGTCGATGCGATAGGCGTCGAGGGTGATGTACAGCGCGTCCACCGGTTGCAGCACCAGCCCCAGACCGTAGTTCCTGGATTTCTCGGCCTTCAGCGGCTCGGCGCCGAGCGCGATCGCGGCCGGGTTGTCGGTGCGGAAGGTGCCGATCTCGAACGGCGTGGTGGCGATGCTGCCGTCGGGCTGGGCGACGTTGATGAAGTTGGTGGCGACCGACTGGAAATACTGCTGCTGCAGCGAGGGCGCGCGGAAGCCGGTGGACGCAGTGGCGCGCAGCGCAACCTTCGGGCTGAAGGCGTAACGCAACGACAGCTTGCCGGTGGCGGTGTCGCCGAAGTCGCTGTAGTTCTCGTAGCGCCCGGCCAGGCCGGCGGAGAACTTGTCGGTGATGTCGCCTTCCAGGTCCAGATAGGCCGAGTAGCTGTTGCGATCGTAGTGGCCGGAGTCGCTGGGCTTGAAGCCGGCGAACACCTGCGCGCCCGGCAGCAGCGTGCCGTTGGCCGAGGGAATGCCGCCGTTGACGTAGGACGCCGGCGCGCCCGGCGATTCGTTGAACTTCTCGCCACGCCACTCGGCGCCGAAGGCCAGGGTGAGCGGGTACGCCAGGCCGACTTCCAGCGATTTGCTGAAGTCGGCGTTGAGCACGTTCTGGGTGACCTGCAGCGCGCCGGCGTAGAACGCGGTGGGGCTGGCCAGGCCCAGGCTGTTGTTGAGGCTGTGGCGCACGTCGAAACTCAGGTCGTTGCGGCCGTAGTTGTAGCTGAGATCGATGGCCAGGCCGCCGGCGGTGCTGGACTTGACCCCGCCAACCCAGGACACGTCCTTGCTGACGTTGTAGATCTGCGGCAGGAAGCCGTCGGGATAGATCTCCGGGCGGTTGCGGTTGTCGCCGGACCAGCGGAAGTAGCCGTTGGACAGCACCTCGCGGCGGCTGAGCATCGCGTAGGAATAGAACGTGATGTAGTCGGCCGGGCTGTACTGGCCGTTGTAGGAGACCGCGCCCTGGTCCACGTCGGGGTCGCCGTAGCGCTGCTGCACCTGGCCCTGGTACGGCGTGGCGCGGTCGGTCTGGTCCTGGTGCCCGGCCTGCGCGGCGAAGTGCACGCTGCCGGTCTCGGCGAAGCTGAGGCCGGCATCGCCGGAGAGCTGGTACTGCTCGCCGTCGCCAGCGCTGTACTTGCCGTAGCGCCCGGCCAGGCTGCCGCCGGTGCCGCTGCCCTTGAGCACGATGTTGATGACGCCGGCGATGGCATCGGAACCGTATTGCGCGGAGGCACCGTCGCGCAGCACTTCGATGCGTTCGACCGCGGCGATGGGGATCGTGTTGAGATCGGCAGGCGAGGAGCCACGGCCCTGCGCGCCGTTGAGGTTGACCAGCGCGGTGGTGTGGTAGCGCTTGCCGTTGACCAGCACCAGCACCTGGTCCGGCGAGAGCCCGCGCAGCTGCGCCGGGCGCACCGCATCGGAGCCGTCGGTGATCGCCGGGCGCGGGAAGTTCAGCGAGGGCACCGCGCGCGACAGCGCAGTGGCCAGTTCGGTGGTACCGGTGGACTGCAGCGTCTCCGGCGAGATGATGTCGATCGGCGAGGCCGATTCGGCCACGGTGCGGTCGGCCACACGGGTACCGGTGACGATGACCGTGTCCAGCGTCTGCGCGTTGCCGGTGTTCTGCGCGTGGACCGAAACGGCGAACGTCGCCAGGCACAGGGCGACGGCGTGGGCGAGCGGAGTGAGCGTGCGCGTCATGGGGGAGGCGGCTCCAGAAGTGGGGGGCGGCGCCGCTGCATGCGCACTCCCCTGTCCCCTGGCGGATGCGGCGACGCCCTCTAGGGATTACCGGTTGATGTCAGTGGAGTCAACGTTCCGTTAAGCACGCCGTCGCGGTTGCAATTGCAACCACCGCTGCAGGCGTTGCGGCAGTGCGAATTCCCGGATTTTCCGGCCTCGTAGACAAAATGCCGGAGAAGCACGCGCACGCGGTGCCCGCGGCCGTGCCCGCGCGCGGCCGCCGTGGCGGTTTCGCAGCGCGATGTGCAGGATGCTGGCTGCGCGACACGGGCAGAGCACGGTGTCGGGCGCGTCGTGGGGGCACGAGCGCAGCATGCCGCGAGCATGCGTATGGCCTCCGTGGGAGCGGCTTCAGCCGCTACGCGCTATCTGTGAAGCGTCGCGGCTGAAGCCGCTCCTACAGGGGCAATGGCGTTGCGTTGCAGAAGCGCGGGCGGGCTGCGGCGAGCGATGCGTTCGGTCGCCTGCTTCGGCGAGGCCGAACATCGCGATGCATGTCGGGGGACGAGCATCCGGAAAAGCTGCGTGCGTGTGGCGAATCTTGCCCTTCGTAGGAGCGGCTTCAGCCGCGACCGTGGACGGCGCAGGTAGCGGCTGAAGCCGCTCCTACGAGAAGCCACAGACCGCGATACAGCATTGCATGCTGTGGAAAATCCCCAATCCCCAATCCCCAATCCGCGGCCCCAAAAACAACGGCCCGGAAATCCGGGCCGTCGTCATGCCGCTCAACCTGGGCGCAGTCCATGCCCGCTCACCCAATCACCAGCGGTAGTTGATCCGCCCGTACACATAGGCGCCGTTGAAACCATACGGCGAGTAGTTGCTGTACGGCAGCATGCCGTAGGTGGAGTTGATCAGGTTGGCGGTCTTGTCCGGGTACTGGTCGAACACGTTGTCCGCGCCCAGCGTCAGCGTCCAGTTCGTGCTCGGCTTGAAGCTGGCCGAGGCGTCGACCACCCAGTCCGCGCCGTAGGTCTGGTCGCGTGCGGCGATGGCCGAATTGCGCACGGTGAATTCGCCGTAGCGGGTGGCGGCCAGGCTCAGGTCCCACTTCGGCAGTTTCCAGGTGCCGCTGAGGATCAGCTTGTCCTTCGGGTAGCTGTCCTCCAGGCGGCCGATCTCGTCGCGGCCCAGGGTGGTCTGGGTCGAGCCGATGGCGGCCAGCGCCTGCGGCTGGGTCACCGCATGGGTGATGTCGGTCTTGCTGTAGCCGTAGCTGGCGGTGAGGTCCAGCGTGCTGGCCGCGAGCGGGATGCTGTAGGTGCCGACCACGTCGACGCCGCGGGTGCGGGTGTCGGCGGCGTTGCTGAAGTAGCGCACGCTGGTGACGTTGCTGTAGCCGAGCTGGCGCAGCTTGGCCAGCACCGCCGCGTCGTTGAGGTTGGACGACAGCAGGATGCGGTCGTCGATCTCGATCTGGTACGCGTCCACGGTCAGGTACAGGCGCTCGACCGGCTGCAGCACCAGGCCCAGGCTGTAGGACAGCGAAGTCTCGGCCTTCAGCGGTGCGGCACCCAGCGCCTGGGCCACGGCGCTGTTCACCGGGAAGGTGCCGGATTCGAAGAAGCTGCCGTTGATGTAGCTGCTGGTCACCGCCTGGTACTGCTGCTGCGCCAGCGACGGCGCGCGGAAGCCGCTGGCCACGGTGCCGCGCAGCGCCACCTTGTCGGTGAACGCGTAACGCGCCGACAGCTTGCCGGAGGTCTTGCTGCCGAAATCGGAGTAGTCCTCGTAGCGGCCGGTGAGGCCGGCGGAGAACTTGTCGGTGAGGTCGGCTTCCAGGCCCGCGTACACCGCGTAGTTGTGGCGGTCCGAATGCACCGCATTGAGCGGCGCGAAGCCGGCGAAGCCCTGCGCGCCGCCGGTGGTGCCGGTGTACGAGGCCGGCTCGCCCGGCGACTGGTTCCACTTCTCCTGGCGGTATTCGGCACCGAAGGACAGCGTCACCGGGTAGGCCAGGCCCCATTCAAGCGGCTGGGTGAAGTCGGCGTTGACCGCGTTCTGGGTGTACTCCAGCGCGCCGTCGTAGAAGCGACTCGGGCTGTCGGCGCCGAGGCTGTAGTTGATGCTGTTGCCGGTGTGGAAGTCGACCTTGTTGTAGCCATAGTTGTAGCTGACGTCCCAGGTGAAGCCGCCGGCGGTGCTGCCCTTCAGTCCGGCGACCAGCGAGCGGTCCTTGGAGTACTGCTCGATCTGCGGCACGTAGCCGTCGGGGTAGACCTGCGCCAGCAGCGCGGTCTGGCCGTTGTGGTTGGGCGAGCGGTAGAACGCGAACGAGGTGATGTCGCGGTTGCTGGCGATCGCGGTGGCGTAGCCGGTGAGGTGGTCGCCGAAGCGGAACTCGCCGTTGGCCGAGACCGCGGTGGCGTCGACCTTGGGATCGCCGTAGACGAAGGTGGTCTCACCGATGCCGGGATAGTTGCCGGTGTTCGGCGCGGTGCCCTGGTAGGGGCCGGCGCGGTTGGTGGCGTCCTGCTGGCTGATCTGCCCGGCCACGTGCACGCTGCCGCGGCCGTCGCCGAAGCCGACCCCGGTATCGCCGGAGAGCTGCGACTTGGCGCCGTCGCCGGCCGAGTACTGGCCGTGCTCCACGGCCAGGCTGCCGCCTTCGCTGGCGCCCTTGAGCACGATGTTGACCACGCCGGCGATGGCGTCGGAACCGTACTGCGCCGAGGCGCCGTCGCGCAGCACTTCCACCCGCTCGATCGCGGCGATCGGGATCGCGTTGAGATCCACCGCCGAGGCGCCGCGGCCGATGGTGCCGTTGACGTTGATCATCGCCGAGGTGTGGCGGCGCTTGCCGTTGACCAGCACCAGCACCTGGTCTGGCGAGAGCCCGCGCAACTGCGCCGGGCGGATGCCGCTGGTGCCGTCGGTCAATGCCGGGCGCGGGAAATTCAGCGAGGGCAGGGAGCGCGACAGCGCGGTCGCCAGTTCCGAGGTGCCGGTGGCCTGCAGCGCCTCGGGGGTGATGATGTCGATCGGCGATTGCGACTCGGCGACGGTGCGGTCGCTGACGCGGGTGCCGGTGACGATGACCGTGTCCAGTGTGCTGGGCGTGCTCGGTGCGTCGGACGCGGTCTGGGCGAAGGAGGGGGCGGCGAGGGCGGCGAGCACGGCGCTCGCCAGCAGCGACAACGGACGGTTCATGGAAACTCCAACAGGTGCCGAAAACGGCAGGCGGGGCACGCGGCGGCCGGCAGGGCCGGCAGGCTGCGTCCTCAGGGACGTCTAATTATTTTTTAACATGCGTGCTGCGTCGCAGGATGCAAGCGCATGTTCTTATTCCATTGCGTTCTAAGGGCGGCAGAACGCCGCGCCCCGCCATCCGCTATGGCGAGGCGCGAACAACGTCCCGGTAGCGTCCGCGCCCACCGGGACAGCTGCGGCATAGGCCTGTTGGCCGCGCGAGTCACGCGTGGCGAGACGTCGCCGCCTGTCGCGGCGACGCCCGCAAGGTTCGCTCAGAAACGGTAGCTCACCCGCCCGTACCAGTAGCGTCCGTTGAAGCCGAACGGCGACAGCGGCGAGTACTGCAGGCCGTTGGGGCGGTCGTCGTAGATGTTGTTGAGCGCGGTCCGGGTCGGGTACTGGTTGGTGACGTTGTCGGCGCCGACGGTAAAGGTGAGGTCGTGCCAGGCGTAGCTGGTGGACAGGTTGAGCAGCCAGCGTGCGGCGAAGCCCTGGTCCTGGCTGCCGTCGGCCTCGTCGCCGCGGCGGGTGATGGCGCCGTAGCGGGTGGCGTCGCCGTGCAGGGTCCAGCCGGCCAGGCTCCAGTCACCGCTGAGCACGTACTTGGTGCGCGGCGTGGCATCGGTCAGCAGGCCCTGGCTGGCGCGGCCGAAGTTCGGATCGGAGATCTCCAGGATCTCGGTCTTGCTGTAGTTGGCGCTGACACTGAGGTTGAGCGAGCCGGCGCGGTCGAGGTCGAGCAGGTAGTTGTTCACCCAATCCACGCCGCGGGTGCGGGTGGTGGCGCCGTTGACGAAGAACTGCGCCGCGCTGACCTGGCCGATCGGCACGGCCAGCGAGATCTGGTCCGAATACAGGATCTGGTCCCAGATGCGGATCTGGTACAGATCCAGGGTGGCATTGAAGCCGCCGCCGGGTTGCCAGACCGCGCCGACGCTGTAGTTGGTGGATTTCTCCGGCGACAGCGGCTTGGCGCCGAGCGCGATGGCCACCGGGTCGGAGGTGCGGTAGGTGCCGATCTGGCTGAGGACGCCGTCCACCGGCAGGGTCACCACCGAGGCGTAGTTCTGTTGCGCCAGCGAGGGCGCGCGGAAGCCGTTGGAGATGGTGCCGCGCACGGCGAAGGCGTCATTGAGCTGGTAGCGCGCCGACAGCTTGCCCGAGCGGGTGGCGCCGGCATCGCTGTAGTCCTCGTAGCGCGCGGCGATCCCGCCGGACAGGCGCTCGCTCAGGTCCGCCTCCAGGTCGGCGTACACCGCCTTGCTGTGGCGCTGGAACTGCCCGGCCACCGAGGGCGCCAGGCCGGGAAACACCTGCGAGCCGCCTGGGTAGGGCGCGCCAGTCTCGGGGTTGATGGCGTTCGGATCGAAGTAGATCGAGGTGGGCGAGCCGGCCACCACGGCGTACTTGTCCTGCCGGTACTCGGCGCCGAAGGCGAGGTTCACCGGGTAGGCCAGGCCCCAGTCCAGGGACTTGCTGAAGTCGGCGTTGAGCGCGTTCTGCTCGTTGCGGAAGCCACCGGCGTTGAAGCGCGTCGGCGAGGCGCCGGTGCTCCAGTACAGGTTGGTGTTGATGGTGTTGCGCAGGTCGAAGGTGACGTCGTTCTTGCCGTAGTCGGCGGAGACGTCCCAGGTCCAGCCGTTGTCGATGCTGCCCTTGACGCCGAGCACCGCGGCGCGGTCGTTGGACGGGTTGTAGATCTGCGGCAGGAAGCCGTTGGGATAGACCGCCTGCACGTTGCGGTCGCTGTTGTCCCAGGCGCGGTAGTAGCCGTTGGACAGCACCTCGCGGCGGCTGACGTTGGCGTAGCCGTACAGCTCCACGTGCGGCGTGAGTGCGTAGCCGAAATTGACCAGCCCCTGGTAGGTCTTGACCGCCGGGTCGCCGTAGCGCTCGTAGGGAACGCCGCTGGGGTTGGCGGCCCCGGCCAGGGTGGTGGCCTTGTCGGTGTTCTCGGCGCGGTTGGTGTTCATCGCGTTGAGGTAGTTCCACGACACCCGCACCCAGCCCGGCGCCTCGCCGCCCGGCGCACCGCCGAAGGCCAGCCCGTAGGAGCCGTCGATGCCGTTCTGCGCGCCGTCGCCCTTGTCCATGATGCCGCCGCTGACGGACACGCTGTTGCTGCCGGCCTTGGCGCCGTGCTTGAGCACGATGTTGATGACCCCGGCGATGGCGTCGGAGCCGTACTGCGCGGAGGCGCCGTCGCGCAGCACCTCGATGCGCGCGATTGCCGACATCGGGATCGAGTTGAGGTCGGCCGGCGCCGAGCCGCGCCCGACCGACGGGTTGTAGTTGACCAGCGAGGTGGTGTGGTAGCGCTTGCCGTCCAGCAACACCAGCACCGCGTCCGGCGACAGGCCGCGCAGGGTCGCCGGGCGCAGCGCGTCGTTGCCGTCGTTGATCGCCGGACGCGGGAAGTTCAGCGACGGCAACAGCTTGCCCAGTGCGCTGGCGAGGTCGCTGGCGCCGGTGGCCTGCAGCGCTTCGGGCGCGATGATGTCGATCGGCGATTGCGACTCGGCCACGGTGCGGTCGGCGACGCGGGTGCCGGTGACGATGATGTTGTCCAGCGTGGTCGGGGCCTGCTGGGACTGGGCGAGGCTGTTGGCGGAGGCGAGCGCGAGCAGGACGGCACTGACGAGGGGGAGGCGGCGTTGCGTCATCGGGCGGGGACTCCTGGCTGGGGGACTTGGCGTGGGTCTGGCGATTTCCGGTTTAGATGGGGCAAATGGTGCGATGCAGCGTGTGCCATCGGATTGAAATCCGTTTTTCACATGGGCGCGTATACAAAAACGGACCTGGGTCGGGTTTTCGCGGCGGCCCGCGCGCCGTCCCTGACCGCGCCGCATCGCCGCCCCGGGTGGGCCGGGGCGGGCGAAGCGGCTACACTTCCGCCTCGCTAGCCGAGTGCCCTGCCTTGATTTCCCTACGTAATTTCGCCTTGCGCCGCGGCGAGCGGCTGTTGCTGTCCAATGTCGACCTCACCCTGCACGCCGGCTACCGGGTGGGCGTGGTCGGCCGCAACGGGGCCGGCAAGTCCAGCCTGTTCGCTGCGGTGAAGGGTGAGCTGGAGGCCGACAAGGGCGATGTCGACCTGCCCGGCAAGGTGCGCATCGCCAGCGTCGCCCAGGAAACCCCGTCGCTGCCGGACCCGGCGCTGAGCTTCGTGCTCGGCGGCGACACCGCGGTGGCCGCGGTGCTGGCCGAAGAGGCCGAGGCGACCGCGCGCGAGGACTGGGAGGCGGTCGCCGCCGCGCACACCAAGATGGCCGAGATGGGCGCCTACGACGCCGATGCGCGTGCCGGCAAGCTGCTGCACGGCCTCGGCTTCCCGGCCGAGACCCATCACCGCGCGGTGTCCTCGTTCTCCGGCGGCTGGCGCGTGCGCCTGAACCTGGCGCGCGCGCTGATGATGCCCAGCGACCTGCTGCTGCTCGACGAACCGACCAACCACCTCGACCTGGACGCGGTGTACTGGCTGGAACAGTGGCTGCTGAAGTACCCGGGCACGCTGCTGCTGATCTCGCACGACCGCGAGTTCCTCGACAACGTCGCCACCCACACCCTGCACCTGCACAACGGCGGCGCCAAGCTGTACACCGGCGGCTACACCGATTTCGAGCGACAGCGCGCCGAGCAGTTGCGCCAGCAGCAGATCGCGCACGAGAAGGAACAGGCCGAGCGCGCCCACCTGCAGAGCTTCATCGACCGCTTCAAGGCCAAGGCCTCCAAGGCGGCGCAGGCGCAGAGCCGGATGAAGCGCCTGGAGAAGCTGGCCGGCACCGAGGCGGTGCGCGCCGAGCGCGAGTTCCGCATCGAGCTGGCGCCGCCGGCCAAGCTGCCGTTCTCGCTGATCCGCCTCAACCACGCCGAGGCCGGTTACGGCGCGGACGCGGTGATCCTGCACAACGTCGGTTTCGGCCTGGAGGCCGGCCAGCGCATCGGTCTGCTCGGCCCCAACGGCGCCGGCAAGACCACCCTGGTCAAGACCCTGGTCGGCGAACTGCCGCCGATCGCCGGCGAGCGCATGGCGCATCCGGACCTGCGCATCGGCTACTTCGCCCAGCACACGGTGGAGTCGCTGCACGAGGGCCAGTCGCCGATGGACCACATGCGCGAGATCGACAAGGACGCCAGCAACCAGGCGTTCCGCGATTTCCTCGGCAAGTGGAATTTCCCCGGCGACCGCGCGTTCGAGCCGGTCGACGGGTTCTCCGGTGGCGAGCGCGCGCGCCTGGCGCTGGCGCTGATCGCCTGGCAGCAGCCGAATGTGCTGCTGCTCGACGAACCCACCAACCACCTCGACCTGGAAATGCGCGAGGCGCTGGCCGAGGCGCTGAGCGATTTCGAGGGCGCGATCGTGATGGTCTCGCACGACCGCCATCTGATCGGCCTGGTCTGCGACACCTTCTGGCGTGTGGCCGACGGTGTGGTGGAGCCGTTCGACGGCGACCTCGACGCCTACGCCGCCTGGCTGCGCACCCGCCCGGCCGCGCAGGGCACCAAGCAGAAACTGGCCGAAGCCGCGCCGACCCCGCCGCCGCCGGTCAAGCCGCTGCCGGCGAAGAAGCCGCCGAACCCGCACAAGCTGGCCGCCGCCGAGAAGCGCGTGGGCGAGTTGGAAGCGACCCTGGCCGAACTCGATCGCCAACTCGCCGATCCGAAGCACTACGCCGATGCGGAGAAAATGGCTGTGCTGGGCCGCGAGCGCGAGACGGCCGCGCGCGACCTGGCGCAGGCCGAGCAGGCGTGGATGGAGCTGATCGACGGCGCCTGAGGCGTGCCGTCAGTCTCATTGCCGGTGCATGGCGCGAGGGCGGCTCTCACGCCTGCGCCGGCCACTCCCGGAACACCACGCAGGCCGTCGTGGCATTCGGCATCGCCGGCGGCGCGGTGCGGCACTGGCCGCTTTGCACCGATCCCGCGGTGCGTGGCACGCTCCGTGCCCGGCCCTGGGCGACAGCGCGAGGAGGAGCACGATGATCAGCGGCAGCATCACGGTGCAGGATTACCTGGCCGCACAACGCCTGCATCAACAGCGTGGGCATCGACGCGTGCTGCTGGCGATGGCGGCGCTGCTGCTGCTCGGACTGGCGGTGTTCGCGTTCGCCAGGCACGGTTCCGGCATGGCCATCATCGGCGTCATGCTGGCCGCCGCCGGTGGCGGTGGCCTGATCGGCCAGACCATCCAGTCGGCATGGACGATGCCGCGCAAAGTCCGGCGCCTGCATGCGCAGCAGGCGGCGTTGCGGCATCGCCTCACCTATCGCTGGGACGCGGCCGGCCTGGAGATCACCTGGACGGACGGGCGCGTGCAACGCCCCTGGCGCGACTACGTGCGCTATCGCGAGAATCCGCAGGTGCTGATGCTGTACCAGAACGACATCCTGTTCGATCTGGTGCCGACAGCCTGGTTCGCCGATGCCGCGCAGCGCGATGCGTTCCGGCAACTGGCGGCGGCGCAGGTGGGCACCGACGCTGGCAAGCGCGCCGTGTAGCGGGCGCCGCAGGCAGGGCGTGCGCCGGAGAGACGTGAGATGTGGATGTCCGGGCCAGGTCTGTTCCCGCGGATGCGGCTCGGCAGTGGTGTCGCCGCCGAGCACGGATGATTCCCGCCGACCTAACGGTACCTTCTCCCTGCGGGAGAAGGTGCCCCGAAGGGGCGGATGAGGCTGCGTGTGCCTGGGAAGTCGGAGCAGCCGGGCGTGCGTGCTGGCGCACCCTCACCCCAACCCCTCTCCCGGTGGGAGAGGGGCTTCAATCACGTCTTGACGCCGCTCCAAGCGAGGCCGGAGCGCGAGCCGGCGCACCCGTGTGGGAGGGGCTTCAGCCCCGACGCCGCATTGCCTAAGCCAACGGCAGGTCCCGCCTGCATTGCATGCGCCAGCGCCCAGGGCTGAGCGCGCGCCTGGCCCACGAGGACGCTGCTGGCGGCAGTGGCACGCCGTGCCCGGCGCGATCGGTCGCGCCGGACGCGCGGGGCAGATAAGGACGATCGAATCGGCCAGCGCGCGGCGCCGGCCCTTGCCGCTCAGGCGGCAGCGCTGGCCACGACCAGCAGGCCGCCGGCGATCGCCGCCCAGTCCAGCGGCGTGCGCGAGCGCAGGCTCTGCAGCGAGGGGCGGGCGGTCGGTGTCGGTCGCAGGCTGGCCTTGAGCGCCATCAGCGCCAAGCCGGTGGCGCTGAGCGCCCAATGCCATTCGCTGGCGCCGCCGCGCAGGAAGTAGGCCAGATGCAGCACACACAGGCATCCCAATACGGCTGCCAGCACGACGTCACGCGAGACCAGGCCCGGACGGGCGGTCAGGACAACACGGTTCATCAGCATGTTTCCCCCGAAAGCGGTGGCGCCTTCCCCAGGCGCACATTCCGACTGCGACCAGGATCATAGTTAGGGCCTGACATGCCGCCAAGCGGCAGTGCACAAATTCTTCACATGGCTGTCAGTCCCTGCTGATAGGCCAAGCAAGGCGCGTGCCGGATGTGTCCAGGTGGCGTGCTACAGGTGACCTGGAGAAGGGCCCGCAACGGGGCCTGCCGCTCAATCCGGGCGTAGCGCCTGCTCGGCCAGCAACCATTGGTGCAGGCGCCGGCCGGCGTCGCTTTCCGCGCGCGAACGCAGCCGGGTCAGCCAGTAGCGGCCCAGGTCGATGCGGGTCGGGAACGGGCACAGCAGTCGCCCGGCATCCAGGTCCTGGGCGAACAGGCGCAGCGGCAGCAGCGCCACACCGTGGCCGGCCGCGGCGATGCTGGCCAGGGTCAGCGAGGCATCGCAGATCGGGCCGCTGGCCTGCACGTCGGGTGCGCCGGCAGCCTGCAGCCAGCGCGGCCATTCGTCCAGCCGGTAGGAGCGCAGCAGGGTGGTCCTGGCGAGGTCTGCGGGCGTGCGCAGCAGCGGCGCCAGCACCGGGGCGCACACCGGGGCGAAGGGGGCGTCCAGGATCGGCGTGGCGTACTGGCCCTGCCAGTCGCCGTCGCCGAAGCGGATCGCGAGGTCCAGGCCTTCGCCGGCGAGGTCGACGCGGTTGTTGTGGGTGTACACGCGCAGTTCGATGTCCGGGTGCGCGGCGTGGAACGCATCCAGCCGCGGCAGCAGCCAGCCCACCGCGAAGGTGCCGACCACGCCCACGCTCAGCGTCTCGCGGTAGCGGCCGCCGGCGAAGCGCTGCAGGGTGGAGGCGATGCGGTCGAACGCCTCGGTCAGCACCGGATGCAGGCGCAGGCCCTCGTCGGTCAGCGCCACGCCGCGCGGCAGGCGCTGGAACAGCACCACGCCCAGGCGCGCCTCCAACTGCTTGATCTGGTGGCTGAGCGCGGCCTAGGTCACGCACAGCTCGGCCGCGGCGCGGGTCAGGTTCTGGTGCCGCGCCGCGGCCTCGAAGGCGCGCAGGGCGTTCAACGGCAGGTGCGGGCGGATCATCGCCAGGCATCAATTCGGCTCATGGGTGCGATTGAATAACCTCGCTGGTGGGGGCAGGTCAATGCGGCCATCATCCTGGCTCCCGACGGAGGTGGACGATGCTGACGAGACGACGGTTCCTGCAGGGCGTGGGCATGGGCGCGAGCCTGCTGGCGGTGGCTGCAGTACAGGCAAAAACCGCGCAACATCCTGCGCCCACGCTGCAACAGCGCTTGGCCGACATCGAGCGCCGCAGTGGCGGCCGGTTGGGCGTGAGCCTGCTCGACGGCAGCGGCGCAAGGCTGGGCGGACAGCGCCAGGACGAGCGCTTCCCGTTGTGCAGTACCTTCAAATTTCTATTGGCGGGCGCGGTGCTGCAGCGGATCGACCGCGGCGAACTGTCCCTGGAGCGGCGCGTGCCGGTGCGCAAGGCGGACCTGCTGGGGAATGCGCCGGTGTCCGAGCGCCATGTCGGCGGCACGCTCAGCGTGGCCGAGCTGTGCCGTGCGGCGATGATCTACAGCGACAACACCGCGGCCAACCTGCTGCTGCCGCTGGTCGGCGACCCGCCCGGGGTGACCCGTTTCCTGCGGGCGCTGGGCGATACGCAGATCCAGCTGGACCGCAACGAGCCAGGCATGAACGACTTCGTCGCCGGCGATCCGCGCGACACCACCACGCCGGCGGCGATGGCCGCGACGATGCGTGCCTTGTTGCTCGGCGAGGTGCTGCAGCCGGTGTCGCGACAACGCTTGATCGACTGGATGCGCGACAACCGCACCGGCAACGACTGCCTGCGTGCCGGCCTGCCGGCGGGCTGGCGGATCGGTGACAAGACCGGCAGCAATGGCACCGACACGCGCAACGACATCGCCATCGTGTGGGCGCCGGGACGGCCCACGCCGCTGCTGCTCACCGCCTATCTCAATGGCGCCACGGTCGACAGCGCTGCGCGCGATGCGGCACTGAAAGCGGTGGCGCAGGCGGTGGTGGCGTCGCTGCCTGCGCAGACACCGCGTACCGGCTAGGCGGCGTTGCGCGCGCTGTATCGCCTGCGCTCGTCGCAATCGCGCCGGATGCAGGTCGCTCTCCCGTAGGAGCGGCTTCAGCCGCGACGGGCTTTACCGGGAAAGTCCGTCGCGGTTGATCGCACAACAGGGGACAAGAGCCGTTCCTGCGAGACGCTGCTCGCGATCATCGGCGTCGTCCTCGTGCCGGCGCCGCGCGCGACCGCCTTCGTTGCGCCCAACGGCCATCGCCGCCGCGGCGGTCCTGCGGTTCCTTCCATTCCCAATTCTTTCCAATTCTGTTCGGAGCATCCCATGCGTCGATTCGTATGCTGTTCGTTGGCCATCGCCATCGGTCTGTTTGCCCACGCCGCGCAGGCGCGGGTCTGGGAACCCTCGCCCGGCCACGTGCAGGTGCCGATCTGGCCCGGCGCGGTGCCGGATGCGTTGCCGCATCCGAAGCCGGAATCGGCCGGCCCTGGTCCGGGCAAGCCGTGGTGGCCGGCCATCCACAACGTCAGCCGGCCGACCATGACCGTGTACCCGGCGCAGGGCCACAACACCGGCGCGGCGGTGGTGGTGTTTCCCGGCGGCGGCTACCAGATGCTGGCGATGGATCTGGAGGGCACGGAGATCTGCGACTGGCTGGTCTCGCGCGGCATCACCTGCGTGCTGTTGAAGTACCGCGTGCCGAACTCCGGGCCGACCTGGGTCAACGACCGGCGCTACTACCCCAAGGTGCAGACTGCGCTGCAGGACGCGCAGCGCACGCTGGGCCTGGTGCGGCAACAGGCCGCGACCTGGGGCGTGGATCCGCACAAGATCGGGGTGATGGGCTTTTCCGCCGGCGGCCACCTGGTGGCCGCGACCAGCACGCACTTCGCCCAGCGCACCTATCCGTTGGTGGACGCTGCCGATCGCGTAAGCTGCCGCCCGGACTTCGCCATCGCCGTGTACCCGGGCCATCTGTGGGTGCACGAGGACGAGGACGCCGACACCCGCGATTTCACCGATCTTGGGCTGCGTCCGGACATCCGCGTCGTCGCCGACACCCCGCCGACCTTCCTGTTGCAGGCGCAGGACGACTATGTGGACGGCATCTCGCAGGTACTGGCGTACTACGTCGCGCTCAACCACGCCGACGTGCCGACGGAAATGCACATCTACGCCCACGGCGGCCACGCGTTCGGCCTGCGCGCCAAGAACCTGCCGGTCGCGCAGTGGCCGCAGCTGGTGGAGACCTGGCTGCGGACGATCGGGGTGCTTGAGAGCCGGGATTAGGGAGTCGGGATTGGGGATTGGTAAAAGCGGCTTCCGCGCGAGTCGGGGATGGGTCGCATTACTCGGGATTGGCGGAAACGCATCAGCGTGCAGTTGCTGCTCTTGCGAATCCCAAATCCCAAATCCCGGACGTTGTCACGAATCCCCATTCCCGACTCCCCAATCCCGCCCGCCTCCGGCGGGCTCCTGATACAACCGCGCCGGTCCGCCCATCGCCGGGTCGCTGATGCCGGGCTTGCCGGTTTCCACGCGGCCGGCCAGGCGCTGGCGGGCGTTGTCCTGGACCAGCCACAGGTCGTACCAGCCGCCGCTCGGCTTGGCGCTCCAGCGCATGCGCTGCTCGGTGCCGGGCGCCAGCGTCAGCCGTTGGTGCGGTTGCGCCTGGGCGTAGGCGGCCGGTTCCAGGGACACGTCGAGGGGGGCGGTGCCGGCGTTGCGCAAGACCAGGCACAGCGCCTGCGCATCGTCCGGGTCCTGGGCGATCTCGGCCTGCAGCAGCGGTGCGCTCAGGTCGCCGCGGTAGTGGCGGTGGAAGCCGTTGGGGCCGAGCAGCCACAGGTCGTAGTCGCCGTCGTAGGTGGTCCAGGTGCCGTCCAGCGACGCACCGGCGCCCACCGTGTAGCGGCGCGGGATCGCGTCGAGGAGGTAGCGGTCGTAGACGTGCAGGACCGCCGCGGACCCGGTGTTGGTCATGCGCAATTGCACCTCGCCACGCTCGAGGACGTAGTGCAACTGCACCGACGGCCGATACGGCAGTGCGCGCGAACGGCGCACGCCGAACGCTTGCCGCGGCGCCTGCAGTTGCGTCGGCAGCGTCGGCAGCGCGTGCTCGCGCAGCGCCGCGGCCCGCGCTGCCGCCTCGCGCACATCGGGCAGGTCGGCGACGAACGGGCGCGTGTCGGCCTGGCGGAAGTCGAAGGCGTCGAGCAGGTCGCCGCAGACCGCGCGGCGCCACGGGGTCAGGCCGCTGGCGGCGACACCGAAGCGGCGCTCCAGCAGCCGCAGTACCGAGGTGTGGTCGTAGACCTGCGAATCGACCCAGCCGCCGCGGCTCCACGGCGAGATCACGTACAGCGGCACGCGCGGACCGAGGCCGTAGGGACGCCCACGCAGTTCCGGTGGGTCGGCCTTGGCATCGCCCGGCGCCGGGTGCAGGTGGTATTCGCCGTCGGTCGCGACGCTGGAGGCGCCGGCCCAGCCGCCGGCCGCGGCCGAGTCGGGCGAGGGCGGTGCCGGCGGTGGCACGTGGTCGAAGAAGCCGTCGTTCTCGTCGAACATCAGCAACAGCGCAGTGCGCGCCCACACCTTCGGGTCGGCGGTCAGCGCGTCGAGCACGCGCGCGGTGTAGGCCGCACCCTGCGCCGGGCTGGACGGATCGGGATGCTCGCTGCCGGCGGCGTCGGCGATGATGAAGCTCACCGACGGCAGCCGCGCGGCCAGCACGTCCTCGCGCAACTGCGCCAGGCTGCGGCTGGAAACGCCGCGTGCGCGCAACTGCGGATCGTGCGCGGGCGCACCGCGCCAGGCGGCGCGGAACGGCGCGAAGCCGGCCAGCGGGTTGTCGGTGAAGTTGTCGGCCATGTCCTGGTAGATCTGCCACGACACGCCGGCCTGCTGCAGCGCCTCGACGTAGCTGGGCCAGCGGTAGTCGTCCGGGTCGCCGCCCAGTTCCGGGAAGTTGTCGTGCGAGTTGGCGATCGCCGGGCCGCCGGCGCGCGCGTGCGGATCGTTCTGCCCGGTCCACAGGAACACCCGGTTCGGATTGGTGCCGGCCTGGATCGCGCAGTGGTAGGCGTCGCAGACGGTGAAGGTCTCGGCCAGGGCGAACTGGAACGGCAGGTCGTCGCGTTCGTAGTGGGCCAGCGCGTGGTCGCGTTTGGCCGCCGGCCACTGGCCCATGCGGCCGTGGTCCCAGGCCTGTTGCGCGTTCGGCCAGGTGTGCGGGGTGCCCTGCACGCGCATGGTGGCGAAGTTGTGCGCGGTGTGCAGCGGGAATGGCGCGAGTTGGCGGCTGCCGTCGGCGCTGGGTTGCAGCCACACCGTGCGCGGGGCGATGCCGGGCAGCGTCGGCGCCGGGATCGGGAAGCGGTCGCCGAAGCCGCGCACGCCGGCCAGGCTGCCGAAGTAATGGTCGAAGGCGCGGTTCTCCTGCATCAGGATCACCACGTGCTGCAGGTCGTCGAGGGTGCCGCTGCGCACGTCCGGGGCGATCGCCGCGGCGCGGGCGATGCTCGGCGGCAGCAATCCGGCGGCGCTGGCGGTGAGGCCGGCGCGGAGCAGCCGGCGGCGGGTCTGGTCGGTCATGGCGGTCCGGGAAAGTGCAAAACGGCGGCGGCCGGGATCGGCTGCCGCCGCGAGACTGCCATGGCGCCGGTGACAGGTCGACCATGAAAGTCGGACCGACGGTGCGCGGTGGCGCGATGAAGGGGCTGTCGCCTGTCTCCAGCCGCGGCGCGTTCGCAGCGAAGCGGCCGCAGCAGGGCAGCGCTGTCCTGCGAGCGCGTGCGGCTGCGCCATCGCGGCGCGTGCGTTCGGCATGCCCGCGCTCCGCCGTGATGGCGCACCACACAGGCGACCCGGCATCATTCGCCGCTGCCGCCGCCGGCGGGCCCGCGATGGAATCTCCTGCCCGATGAGCCACGAACTGATCTACCTGCTGCTGATCTTCGCCCTGCTGGTGATCCCGCGCGCGCTGCAGCGCTTCAAGATGCCGGCGCCGTTGACCTGCCTGCTGTTCGGCATCATCGCGATGCTGGCGATGGGGCCGCGCGCGCACGACCCGGTGGTGACGCTGCTGGCCACGCTCGGCATCTCCTCGCTGTTCCTGTTCGCCGGCCTGGAAGTGGATCCGAAGGCGCTGCGCCGCGGCTTGTGGCCGCTGCTGCTGCACCTGGTGGTGCGTGGCGGCACCCTGTTCGGCGTCGGCTGGCTGGCCTGGCGCTACGCCGGGCTGTCGTGGCAGGCGGCCGGATTGCTGGCGCTGGCCCTGCTGACCCCGTCCACCGGGTTCATCATCGAGTCGCTGGGGCGGCTGGGGCTGGACGAGGAGGAGCGCTTCTGGGTCACCAGCAAGGCCATCGCCGGCGAATTGCTGGCGCTGGCGGCGCTGTTCGTGATCCTGCAGGCCGGCGATCCCTGGCAGATGGGCCTGTCCAGCCTGGCGCTGCTGGCGATGCTGGTCGGCCTGCCGCTGCTGTTCGTGGCCCTGGGGCGCTGGGTGGCGCCGCAGGCGCCGGGCTCGGAGTTCTCGCTGCTGGTGATGGTCGGCCTGATCGCCGCCTACATCACCTATTCGCTGGGCGTGTACTACCTGGTCGGTGCGTTCATCGCCGGGCTGGTGGCGCGGCTGCTGCGCCAGCGCATGCCGCTGCTGGCCTCCGACGAGAACCTGCAGGCGGTGCGCCTGTTCGCCTCGTTCTTCGTGCCGTTCTACTTCTTCAACGCCGGCACCAAGGTGCCGAGCGGGGCGTTGAGCCTGCAGGCGCTCGGCCTGGGCCTGGCCCTGACCGCCTGCGTGCTGCCGCTGCGCATCGGCATCCTCTGGCTGCAGCGGCGGGTGCTGTTCGGCGAAGGCGCGCGCAGCAGTCTGCGGGTGTCGCTGGCGCTGTCGCCGACGCTGATCTTCACCCTGGTGCTGGCGGGGATCCTGCGCGAGCGCTTCGCCATCGCCGACGCGCTGTTCGGCGCCCTGCTGCTGTACGCGGCCCTGACCACGCTGCTGCCGGCGCTGCTGTTGCGCATGCCGTTCGACGTCAGCCCGCTGGAGGCGGCGCCGGCTGCACCGGCGGATGCCGCGTCTGCGCAGGCGCCTGCCGAGCCAGTCGCTGAGGTCCCGGACACGCATGCGCCGACGCCGCCCGCGGGCGCGCCGGAGACGCCGCCGCGTCCGCAGCCCGGACTGGCATGAGCGTGAATGCTTGAAAGCCGGCGTGCGGCCCCCATACTGGCCGCCTCCGTTGCTCTCGCGTTTTTGCCGCCATGCCGATCTACGCTTTCCAATGTGCCGCATGCGGTCACAGCTTCGACCGCCTGCAGAAACTGTCCGATTCCGATCCGGAGACCTGTCCGGCCTGCTCCGCCCCCGCGGTCAAGCGCCAGCTCACCGCGCCGGCGTTCCGCCTGTCCGGCAGCGGCTGGTACGAGACCGACTTCAAGAAGGACGGCGACAAGAAGCGCAACCTCGCCGAATCCGGCAGCACCGGCGGCAGTGGGGACAGCAAACCCGCCGCCGCGCCAGCGGCCGACGCACCGGCCAAGCCGGCAGCCGCCGCCACCCCGGCACCGGCGCCTGCCGCCGCCAAGCCTGCGGCGACCTGAACCCCGCGCTGCTCCAAGTAGGAACGGCTTCAGCCGCGACCGGGCATTACCCGGTAACGCCCGGTCGCGGCTGAAGCCGCTCCTACGCAGGGCGTCCAACACTAAAAAATCTATAAGACCGGGCCCCGCGGCCCGGCCTTCGCCCTGCCTCAGCGCGCCCCGAAGCGCGCCCGGCAGCCGCCGTTGACCCACACCGTATTGCCTTCGTAGCCCCAGGTGCGGCCTTCCGCGCAGGTGGTGCCGGACAGCTGTTCGATCAGTTCCGGGCGGCCCTGGCGGCGATCCCAGGCGCAGGTGCGCAGGCGCTTGTCGTCGCTGCTGCAGGTCACCGTGTAGCCGCTGTCCAGCGGCGGCCGACCCGGTCCCCAGCCACCACCACCGCCGCCGCGGCCCTGGGCGAACTCGCCGCGACAACCGTCGTCGACCCACACCGCGCCATCGCGCGAGCCCCAGGTGCGGCCCTCGATGCAGCGGGTGTCCGACAGCTGCCGCACCAGCATGGCGCTGCGCCAGCCGGTCGGGCACACGCGCTGGCGCTGGTCCTGGCTCTCGCAGCGCATGGTGCCGGCCACGCCGCCACTGCCGCCGCCGCCGCCCCAGTTGCCTCCCCAATTGCCGCGACCTTCGACGAAGCGACCACGGCAGCCCTGGTCCACCCACACCACGCCGGGCGCCGAGCCCCAGGTGCGGCCTTCGATGCAGGGCGAGTCGGACAAGGTGCCGACCAGTCGGGCAGGCCCGCGGAACGGCGTGGCGCATTGCTGGCGGCGGCGGTCGTTGCTGGAGCAGGCGACGGTGCGGCCATCGAAGCCGGGTTCCTGCCGCCAGCCGCCGCCACTGCCGCGCAGCGAGGTGGCGATGTCCTGCTGGATGTTGCCGAAGCCCCAGCCACGGTCGATCTGGTCCAGGTAGAACTCGAGCTGGTCGTCGGGGATCTGCCGGCCGCGCGACTGGTCGGCGTATTCGCGCTCGATCACCCGGACCCGGCCGGGAATCGACAGTTGCCGCAGATCCTGCGGGGCGTAGGCGCGGGCGCTTTGGGCCGCCGCCGGGGCGCTGGCCAGGGCCAGTACGGCGATCACCAGCCAGCCGCCAAGGTGCTTCAACATGGGTTCTCTCCTCCCCGTGAATGGTGCGCGGACTATAGCCGCAGGCCAACTTAAGCCAGGATGAGTCATGCGCGATTTGCCCGGGCCGACGCGCCGCCGCAGAATACCGGGCTTGCCGGTGCCTTCTGCGCCGGGCGCCCCCTGTTTGGAGCTAGCGATGCGTACCCACTTCTGCGGCCTGGTCGACGAGACCCTGATCGGCCAAACCGTCACCCTGGCCGGCTGGACCGACGTGGCCCGCAACCTCGGCGGCGTGTGCTTCATCGACCTGCGCGACCACGAAGGCATCGTGCAGGTGATGGTGGAGCCGGCGGCTGGCGACGAGGATGCTGCGGAGGTGTTCAAGGTCGCCGCCAGCCTCGGCTACGAGGACGTGCTGCAGGTCAAGGGCGTGGTGCGTGCGCGGCATGCGGTCAACGACAAGCTGCGCAGCGGCAAGGTCGAGGTGATCGCCACGTCCATCACCGTGCTCAACAAGGCCGCGCCGCTGCCGTTCCACGCGCACGAGAACCCGGGCGAGGAGACCCGCCTGAAGTACCGCTACCTGGACCTGCGTCGTCCGGAGATGCAGCGCATGCAGCGCATCCGCATCAAGCTGGTGCAGGCGCTGCGCCGCTACCTGGACGAGCGCGGCTTCCAGGACATCGAGACGCCGATCCTGACCAAGGCCACCCCGGAAGGCGCGCGCGACTTCCTGGTGCCGGCGCGCATGCACCCGGGCGAGTTCTACGCGCTGCCGCAGTCGCCGCAGCTGTTCAAGCAGATCCTGATGGTGGCCGGCTTCGACCGCTACTACCAGATCGCGCGCTGCTTCCGCGACGAGGCGCTGCGCGCCGACCGCCAGCTCGAGTTCACCCAGCTCGACATGGAGTTCGCCTTCGTGCGCGAGCGCGACGTGCAGGACTTCGTCGAGGCGATGGTGCGCGCCATCTTCAAGGAAGTGGTCGACGTCGAACTGGCTACCGAGTTCCCGCGCATGACCTGGGCCGAGGCCATGCGCCGCTACGGCTCGGACAAGCCGGACCTGCGCATCGCGCTGGAACTGACCGACGTGGCCGAGCTGGTCAAGGACAGCGACTTCGCGGTGTTCAGCGCCGCGGCCGCCGATCCCGACGGCCGCGTCGCCGCGCTGCGCATTCCCGGCGGCGCCAGCCTCTCGCGCAAGCAGATCGACGAATACGCCGCGCACGCCGCCAAGTACGGCGCCAAGGGCCTGGCCTACGTCAAGATCGCCGACAGCGGCGAGATCAGCTCGCCGATCCAGAAGTTCTTCGGCGAGGCCGCGTTCGCCGCGCTGCTCGCCCACGTCGGCGCCGGCAACGGCGACATCGTGTTCTTCGGCGCCGGCGCCTACGGCAAGGTCTCCGACTTCATGGGCGCGCTGCGCCTGAAGGCCGGCAAGGACTTCAGCCTGGTCGCCGACGGCTGGCGGCCGCTGTGGGTCACCGATTTCCCGATGTTCGAGTGGGACGAGGAGGCGCAGCGCTACGTGGCCCTGCATCACCCGTTCACCGCGCCGGCAGTGGACGACATCGCCGAGCTGCGCACGCATGCCAAGACCGCGGTGTCGCGCGGCTACGACATGGTGCTCAACGGCAACGAGATCGGCGGCGGTTCCATCCGTATCCATCGCCCGGACATGCAGAGCGCGGTGTTCGAGCTGCTCGGCATCGGTGCCGAGGAAGCGCGCGCCAAGTTCGGCTTCCTGCTGGATGCGCTGAACTACGGCGCGCCGCCGCACGGCGGCATCGCCTTCGGCATCGATCGCATCGCCGCGCTGATGGCCGGCACCGAGTCGATCCGCGACGTGATCCCGTTCCCCAAGACCACCGGCGCGCAGGACCTGATGACCGACGCGCCGTCGCCGATCGCCGACGCGCAGCTGGCCGAAGTGCACGTGCAGGTGCGCCCGCAGGCGCAGTGATCCCTTTCTTCCAACCGTAGCGCAGGCCGACACATGAGCGAGACCGCATTCAACCTGGAGTGGGAAACCCTCGGCAACGAGGGCGCAGTGGAGGCCATCGTCACCCAGCGCGCGCGCGTGTTCGGCGGCTGGCTGGTGCGTGCCGGCAGCGGCGCCAACGCACCGCTGGCGTTCGTGCCGGATCCGGAGGGCCGTTGGGACGGCGAGGACTTCGGCGAGGACGATTACGAGTACGAGGAAGACGACGAGGAAGAAGAGGACGAGGAAGAAGGCGACGACGAGGACGAGGACGACGGCGAAGAGGCCGACGCCGACGCCACGCACCCGGCGCGCTGAGCCGTGCTGATTCGCCGTGCCACGCCGGACGATGCCGCGGCGGTGACCCGCATCGCCACGGCCACTTTCTGCGAAACCTTCGGCCATCTGTATCCCGCGCAGGATCTGCAGGCCTTCCTCGACGAGGCCTATTCGCTGGAGCGCGCCCAGGTCGTGCTGGCGCATCCGGACTACGCGATCTGGCTGGTCGAGCACGACGGCGCGGTGGTCGGACACGCCGCGGCCGGCCCCTGCGGCCTGCCGCACGCCGAGGTGCAACCCGGCGACGGCGAACTGAAGCGCCTGTACCTGCTGCGCGCGCATCAGAACGGCGGGTGGGGCGCCCGGTTGTTCGACACCGCCCTGGCCTGGCTGGAACGCGACGGCCCGCGCACGCTGTGGGTCGGCGTGTGGTCGGAGAATCTGGGCGCGCAGCGTTTCTATGCGCGCTATGGCTTCGAGAAGGTCGGCACCTATGAATTCCCGGTGGGGCAGGTGCGCGATCTCGAATTCATCCTGCGCCGGCCGCCGCGCGCGGCCTGATGCCGACGGCCGGGTGCTTCCGCCACGCCGGCGCGTCGACACCGCGGCAACGCCGGCGCGCTAGAGTGCAGGCCTGTCCAGCCCCAGGAGAGCGCACATGATCCGACCGTGGATGGGAATCGCCGCCGTGTTGCCGCTGCTGGCCGCGTGCGCGCCGCCGGCGTCGTTGCAGCCGGCCAGTGGCGGGCCGAGCGTGCAGGGCGACGGTCGCTGCAACGTCGACGCGGTGGCCTGGGCGGTGGGTCAGGAAGCCACCCAGGCGACCATGAGCCGGGTCTGGAAGGAGAGCGGAGCCGGCGTGGTGCGGCCGATCGCGCCGGGCCAGGCGGTTACCCGCGACCTGCGCCTGGACCGACTCAACGTGTTCCTGGATGGCAGCAATCACATCGTCCGCACCACCTGCGGTTGAGTCGCCCGTGGCCACTGCGCCGCGGGTGCTGTTGCTGCACGGCATCTGGAATGCGCGGCCGTGGCTGCTGCCGCTGGCGTTGCGCCTGCACCGTGGAGGCTGGCGCGTCGCCAGCTTCGGTTATTCGACCGCCTTCGGCGGCGCCGAGGCCGCGCTTCCGCGGCTGCAGGCGCGCATCGAGCGGCTGGCCGCTGCCGGTCCGGTGGCCCTGGTCGGGCACAGTCTCGGCGGCCTGATCGCGTTGCAGGCCTTGCAGCAGGCGCCCTCGCTGCCGGTGACCCGGGTGGTGTGCCTGGGCAGCCCGTTGGCGGGCAGTGCGGCGGCGCGCGCCCTGGCGCAACAACGGCTGGGCGTGGCGCTGGGCCGCAGCGCCGCGCTGTTGCAGCAGGGCGTGGCGCGCTGGGACGGGCCGGCCGAGGTCGGCATGATCGCCGGCACCGTGGCGCGCGGACTGGGCGCGCGCTTCGCCGCGCTGGGGCCCGAGTCCGACGGCAGCGTGGCCCTGGCCGAGACCCGCGTGCCCGGCCTGGGCGATCACTGCCGGGTGCGCGCCAGCCACAGCGGCCTGCTGTTCTCGGCGGAGGCCGCGCGGCAGACCGCCGCCTTCCTGCGCGACGGGCGGTTCGCCGCCTGAACCGCGCACGCCGATGCGGGCGGGGCGGTGCAATCGAGTAAAATCCGCGCCTTGTCCTTACAACTGTCCGGAACGCCCCATGGGTAGAGGCCCCTCGATCGAAGCCCGCAAGAACGCATCCGATGCGAAGCGCGGCAAGATTTTCACCAAGATCATCCGCGAGATCGGCGTCGCCGCGCGCGCCGGCGGCGGCGATCCGTCCAACAACCCGCGGCTGCGCGTGGCGATGGACAAGGGGCTGGCCTCGAACATGTCCAAGGACGTGATCGAGCGCGCGATCAAGAAGGCCACCGGCGAACTGGAAGGCGTTGAGTACGAGGAAGTGCGCTACGAGGGCTATGCCCCGGGCGGGGTGGCGGTGATCGTCGACTGCCTGACCGACAACCGCGTGCGCACCGTGGCCGACGTGCGCCATGCCTTCAGCAAGTGCGGCGGCAACATGGGCACCGATGGCTCGGTGGCCTTCATGTTCAAGCGCCTGGGCGTGCTCAGCTTCGCCGCCGGTGCCGACGAGGAGAAGATCACCGAGGCGGCGATCGAGGCCGGCGCCGACGACATCGTGGTCTACCCCGAGGACGGCGCGATCGACGTGCTGACCGCACCGGAGGCGTTCCAGGCGGTCAAGGACGCCATGGATGCGGCCGGCCTGTCCGCCGACCATGCCGACATCACCTTCCGCGCCGACAACGACATCGCCGTGGACGGCGACACCGCGGTGCAGGTACGCAAGCTGCTGGACATGCTGGAAGACCTGGACGACGTACAGAACGTCTATTCCAACGTGGACCAGGCCGCGCTGAGTGACGGGGGCTGACACCATGAAACCCGGGGCCCGGGGCCCAAGACCCGGAACCCGGAACGGCACCATGCCGGTGCCGGAGGCATTGCCGACGTCGGTGGTTGTGTCGGGCAGCGGGGCCAGGATGCGCGCGGCTGTTGCCAATCCCCAATCCCCAATCCCCAATCCCGGCACTACGCGCATCCTCGGCATCGACCCCGGCTCGCAGCGCACCGGCGTCGGCATCATCGACGTGGACGCGGCCGGCCGTACCCGTCATGTGCACCACGCGCCGCTGGTGCTGCTGGGCGAGGGCGATTTCGCGCTGCGGCTGAAGCGACTGCTGCACGGATTGGATGCGCTGATCGAGGAATACCGGCCGCAGGAAGTAGCGATCGAGCGCGTGTTCATGGGCAAGAGCGCCGACGCGGCGCTGAAGCTCGGCCATGCCCGCGGCGCGGCGATCTGCGCGGCGGTGCTGCGCGAACTGCCGGTGCACGAGTACGCCGCCAAGGAGGTCAAGCTCGCCGTGGTCGGCAAGGGCGCGGCGGAGAAGCAGCAGGTGCAACACATGGTCGGTCTCATGCTGAGCCTGACCGGCAAACTTCAGGCCGACGCCGCCGACGCACTGGCCGTCGCCATCACCCATGCCCACGTGCGCGCCACCGCGCAGCGCCTGGGCGTCAGCACGCAGCAGGCTTGGAGCAGAAAATGAGTGGAGCCGGGATTGGGGATTGGGGATTGGGGATTCGCCAAAGCGGGGACGGCGCCTGCGCGCGCGGCTGTTGCCAATCCCCAATCACGAATCCCCAATCCCGGCGCCTCCACGGAGGCGCCCAATGATCGGCCGTCTGCGCGGGATCCTGGCCTACAAGCAGCCGCCGTGGCTGGTGATCGACGTGGGCGGGGTGGGCTATGAGCTGGAGGCGCCGATGAGCACCTTCTACGACCTGCCCGATGTCGGCCGCGACGTGATCCTGTTCACCCACTATGCGCAGAAGGAGGACAGCGTGTCGCTGTACGGCTTCCTGCGCGAGGGCGAGCGGCGGCTGTTCCGCGACGTGCAGCGGGTCAGCGGGATCGGCGCGAAGATCGCGCTGGCGGTGCTGTCCGGGGTCAGCGTCGACGAGTTCGCGCGGCTGATCACCGCCGCCGACGTCACCGCGCTGACCCGCATCCCCGGCATCGGCAAGAAGACCGCCGAGCGCATGGTGGTGGAACTGCGCGACCGTGCGGCCGACTTCAGCGGTGGTGCGCCGATCACCGGACAACTGGGCACCGACGCGGTGTCCGAGGCCACGGTGGCGCTGCAGCAGCTCGGCTACAAGCCGGCCGAGGCGGCGAAGATGGCGCGCGACGCCGCCGCCGACGGCGACGAGGTCGCCACGGTGATCCGCAAGGCCCTGCAGGCGGCGCTGCGCTGACCTCGGGTCGGCTCGGCTCCCCCTCCTTCTTCACGTTCTGGCGCTACTCTTCCCACCATGTCCAGCTCCTCCAGTTCCGCCGCCCGCCCGGGCAGCCACGATCCGCACGCCAAGACGGGCTTTGGGGTGATGCTGACCGCCATCGGCGTGGTCTTCGGCGACATCGGCACCAGTCCGCTGTACACGCTCAAGGAAGCGTTCTCACCGCACTACGGGTTGACCCCGGACCACGACACCGTGCTGGGCATCCTGTCGCTGGTGTTCTGGGCGCTGATGCTGGTGGTCACGGTCAAGTACGTCACCGTGATCATGCGCGCCGACAACGACGGCGAGGGCGGCATCATGGCGCTGACCGCGCTGGCCCAGCGCACCCTGCCGGGCGGCTCGCGCTCGATGTACGTGGTCGGCATCCTCGGTATCTTCGGCGCCTCGCTGTTCTTCGGCGACGGCGTGATCACCCCGGCCATCTCGGTGCTGTCGGCGGTGGAAGGCCTGGAGGTGGCCGCGCCCAAGCTGGAGCCGTTCGTGGTGCCGATCACCCTGGTGGTGCTGGGGATGCTGTTCATGGCCCAGCGCTACGGCACCGAGCGGGTGGGCAAGGCGTTCGGGCCGATCACCCTGGTCTGGTTCGTGGCGCTGGGCGCGATCGGCGTCTACAACATGACGCGCGCGCCGGAAGTGCTGCATGCGCTGAACCCGTGGTGGGGCGTGCGCTTCTTCGCCGAACACAACTGGCACGCGGTGTTCGTGCTCGGTGCGGTGGTGCTGGCGGTGACCGGCGGCGAGGCGCTGTATGCGGACATGGGCCACTTCGGCGCCAAGGCGATTCGCCGCTCCTGGCAGTGCGTGGTGCTGCCGATGCTGACCCTCACCTACCTGGGGCAGGGTGCGCTGGTGCTGCGCGACCCGGCCGCGGTCAGCAACCCGTTCTACGAGGCGGTGCCGGAGTGGGCGCTGTACCCGATGATCGTGCTGGCCACCGCGGCCACGGTGATCGCCTCGCAGGCACTCATCACCGGCGCCTATTCGGTGGCCAGCCAGGCCATGCAACTGGGCTACATCCCGCGCATGCACATCCGCCACACCTCGCACTCCACCATCGGCCAGATCTACGTGCCGGCGGTGAACTGGTGCCTGCTGGCGCTGGTGGTGGTGGCGGTGATCGGCTTCGGCGACTCGACCTCGCTGGCCACCGCCTACGGCGTCTCGGTGACCGGCACCATGCTGATCACCACGGTCCTGATGGTCATCTATGCGCGCGCCAACCCGCGCGTGCCGGCACCGCTGCTGTGGCTGTTCGCGCTGGTGTTCCTGGCGGTGGACTGCGCGTTCTTCTACGCCAACATCATCAAGTTCCTGGACGGCGCCTGGTTCCCGCTGCTGCTGGGCCTGATCCTGTTCACCCTGATGCGCACCTGGCGCCGCGGCCGCAAGCTGCTGCACGACGAGATCCGCAAGGACGGCATCAAGCTCGACACCTTCCTGCCCGGGCTGATGCTGGCGCCGCCGGTGCGCGTGCCCGGCACTGCCGTGTTCCTGACCGCCGACCCGATGGTGGTGCCGCACGCGCTGATGCACAACCTCAAGCACAACAAGGTGCTGCACGAGCGCAACGTGTTCCTGACCGTGGAGACCTTGCAGGTGCCGTACGCGGCGGCCGGGCAGCGCTTGAAGATCGACGCGATCGGCGACGAGTTCTACCGGGTCTACGTGCGCTTCGGCTTCATGGAGACCCCGGACGTGCCGCTGGCGCTCATGCGCTCCTGCGACCAGGGCGGGATCTACTTCGACCCGATGGACACCACCTATTTCGCCAGCCGCGAGACCATCGTGGCCAGCGCCAACCGCGGCATGCCGATCTGGCGCGACAAGCTGTTCGCGGTCATGCACCGCAACGCCGCCCCCGCCACCGGCTTCTTCCGCATCCCCGGCAACCGCCTGGTGGAACTGGGCGCGCAGGTGGAGATCTGAGGCCGCCTGCGGCGGCCGGGATTGGGGAGTCGGGATTCGGGATTGGTCAAGGCCATGGCGCCGAGACCGTCCCGCAGCCGATACTATTGCGCTACCAATCCCGAATCCCCACTCCCCAATCCCGGCTCTAAATGGACCGCATCATCGCCAGCAGCGCCACCCGCGAGGATGAGGTCGCCGAGGCCAGCATCCGCCCGAAGCGGCTGGACGACTACCTCGGCCAGCAGCCGGTGCGCGAGCAGTTGTCGATCTACATCGAGGCGGCCAAGGCCCGCGGGGAGGCGATGGACCATGTGCTGATCTTCGGGCCGCCGGGCCTGGGCAAGACCACGCTCAGCCACGTCATCGCCAACGAGCTCGGGGTCAACCTGCGGGTCACCTCCGGCCCGGTGATCGAGAAGGCCGGCGATCTGGCCGCGCTGCTGACCAACCTGCAGCCGCACGACGTGCTGTTCATCGATGAGATCCACCGCCTGTCGCCGGTGGTCGAGGAAGTGCTGTACCCGGCGATGGAAGACTTCCAGATCGACATCATGATTGGCGAGGGCCCGGCCGCGCGCTCGATCAAGATCGACCTGCCGCCGTTCACCCTGATCGGCGCCACCACCCGCGCCGGCCTGCTGACCGCACCCTTGCGCGACCGCTTCGGCATCGTCCAGCGCCTGGCCTTCTACACCCCGGACGAGCTGGCGCAGATCGTGCGTCGTTCGGCCAGCATCCTCGGCATCGCCTGCAATGCCGATGGCTGCGCCGAGATCGCGCGCCGCGCGCGCGGCACCCCGCGCATCGCCAACCGCCTGCTGCGGCGGGTCCGCGACTTCGCCCAGGTGCGCGCCGGCGGGCAGATCGACCTGGCGGTGGCGCAGGCCGCCACGCAGATGCTCAAGGTCGACGCCGAGGGCTTCGACGAGCTGGACCGGCGCATGCTGCGCACCATCATCGAGTACTTCGACGGCGGCCCGGTCGGCGTCGAGTCGCTGGCCGCCTCGCTGTCGGAGGAGCGCGGGACCCTGGAGGACGTGATCGAGCCTTACCTGATCCAGCAGGGCTATCTGATCCGCACCGCCCGCGGCCGCATGGCCACCAACAAGGCCTATCTGCACTTGGGCTTGCAGCCCAAGCACCGGGAATTGGGAATCGGGAATGGGGAATCGGGGGCGCTGTTCTAGGATGTTTTGGTTACCCAGCTATCGACAGGAGCCCCGCTCTTGACTCCCGATTCCCCATTCCCCGTTCCCGATTCACGTCTATTCAGTTGGCCGACACGCGTCTACTGGGAAGATACCGACGCCGGTGGCGTGGTCTACCACGCGCGCTACGTGGCCTTCCTGGAGCGGGCGCGCACGGAGTGGTTGCGCGCGCTGGGGTATGGTCAGGAGCGTTTGCGCCTGCAACACGATCTGGTGTTCGCGGTGCGTGCGATGCAGCTCGACTTCCTGCGCCCGGCACGCCTGGACGATTCCCTGCAGGTCGGCGTCGCGCTGTCGCACTGCAAGCGCGCCAGCTTGGTGTTCGCGCAGTCGATCCGCCGCGACGACGGGGAGCTGCTGTTGCGTGCGCAGGTGCGGGTGGCGGCGCTCAGCGCCGGCAGCTTCCGCCCGCGCGGCATGGACGACGCGCTGCACGATGCATTGAAAGTTCTTGAAATCACTGAAGCCGAATTACTGAGGAACGACGGATGATCGCATTGCTCCTGGCCCTGCAGGACACGGTGGTGGAGGCGCTGCCGCAGGACGTGACCCAGACCGCCACCCAGGCCGTCGCCAGCACCGCCGCCCATGGCGGCATCAACTACCTCGACCTGATGGTCAAGGCCAGCCTGCCGGTCAAGGTGATCGTGCTGCTGCTGCTGCTCGGCTCGCTGATCAGCTGGGTCATCATCTTCCGCAAGGGCAAGGTGTTCAAGGACGCCAACCGCGAGGCCGACGACTTCGAGAACCGCTTCTGGTCCGGCACCGACCTGAGCAAGCTCTACGCCGGCGCCACCGACCGCAACCGCGTGGTCGGCGGGCTGGAGGCGATCTTCGAGGCCGGGTTCCGCGAATTCACCCGCCTGCGCGACAAGCGCCGGCTCGATGCGCGCATCCAACTGGAAGGCGCGCAGCGAGCGATGCGTGCCACCTATGCGCGCGAGGTCGACCGCCTGGAGCGCAATCTGGAACTGCTCGCCAACATCGGCTCCACCGCACCCTACGTGGGCCTGGTCGGCACCGTGTTCGGCATCATGGTGACCATGCACGACATGATCAACAGCGGCCAGCAGGCGGGCATCGCCGCGGTCGCGCCGGGCATCTCCGAGGCGCTGTTCGCTACCGCCATCGGCCTGTTCGTGGCGATCCCGGCGGTGTGGGCCTACAACCGCTTCACCACCCGCGTCGAGCGGCTGGCGGTGCGCTTCGAGACCTTCTCCGAAGAGTTCAGTTCCATCCTGCAGCGCCAGGCCAGCGGCGACTGAGCGTCGCCCGCCTGCCCACGACTCCCAGGATTCCCGCATGACTGCCGCCATTTCCCGCCGCAAGCGCCGCAAGCTCAAGTCCGAGATCAACGTCGTGCCATACATCGACGTGATGCTGGTGCTGCTGATCATCTTCATGGTCACCGCGCCCTTGCTCAGCCTGAGCGTGGACGTGGACCTGCCCGATTCCACCGCGCGCTCGGTGGAGAGCAAGAAGGACCCGGTGATCGTCACCGTCGATGCCGAGGGCCGCTACACGCTGACCCTGCAGGACGGCAAGCCGGAGAAGATCGCTGCGCCTGAGCTGAAGGCCAAGATCCAGGCCTTCGTCGGCCAGAACAAGGACGTGCCGGTGTTCGTCGCCGCGCCCGGTACCTCGAACTATCAACTGGTCATGGACACCATGGTCATGCTGCAGCAGGCCGGCGTGCCCAAGGTCGGCCTGATGAGTCAGCCCGGAAACAATGCACGCTGACGCCGAAAACCGACCGCCTCTGGCCAGGGGCGACAACGACGGCCTGATGTACGGCATCGCGCTGGCGGTGGGCGTGCACGTGCTGATTGCGCTGCTGTTCTTCCTGGCCTGGTGGTGGTCGCCGGTGCGCCAGGTCGAACCCGCTGCCGGTTCGCCGATGGTCGAGGCCTCGCTGGTGGTCTCGGCCGCCGACGTGCGCTCGGCGCAGAAGGCGGTGAAGGACGCGCCCAAGCCCTTGCCCGAGCCGCTGCCGGAGCCGGTCAAGGACGTCGCCGAGGAGGACACGGTGCCGCCGCCGCAGCCGCTGCCCACGCCCAAGCCGCAGCAGGCGCCGACCCCGCAGCAGCAGAAGGCGCAGGACTTCGTCCCGGTGCCCGACAAGGTCGACCAGGACCGCGCCGCCCGCACCGCGATCTCCCAGGAAAAGGAGAAGCAGGAGCAGGAGGCCAAGCGCCGCCAGGAACAGATCGACCTGACCGAGCAGAAGCGCCAGCAGGAGGCCGAGCAGAAGCAGCGCCTGGCCGCGCAGCAGGAGGAGGAGCGGCAGAAGAAGATCGCCGACATCCGCAAGCAGCGCGAAAAGCTGGAGCGCGAGGCCCAACTGGCGCAGCAGAAGCTGCAGCAGATCGCCGACTTGAATGCGAAGAAGGCGTCCGCGGCCGCGGCCACCACGCCGCAGCAGGCGCCGGGCCAGAACGGTACCAACACCGACCTGCAGGCCAAGTACGCCGCGGCGATCCAGCAGGCGGTGCTGAGCCAGTGGGTGCGCCCGGACTCGGTGCCGCTGGGGCAGAAGTGCAAGATCTCGATCACCCAGATCCCCGGTGGGCAGGTCATGCAGGCCAAGGTCAGCCCCGACTGTCCCTATGACGAGGCCGGCCGCCGCTCGATCGAGGCCGCGGTGCTGCGTGCCCAGCCGTTGCCCTATCGCGGCTTCGAGACCGTGTTCGCGCGCAATCTGACCTTCAACTTCACCGCACAGGACCAGTGACTCCGGCCGCTGCCGCTGCGTTTGCGGGCGGCGGGCCATCCACCCGACATGCGATGGGCGATAATGGAGTGCGTCCTGCCATCGGCTTCACATGGCGATGGTTCATGATTGCGAATACGTTCACCCGCGCATTGCTATCTCTTGCGCCTTTCCGATCCTGCTGAGCAACCCATGAAGAAACTGCCGCGCTGGCTTGCCGTTCTTACCGCCCTGTTGTTGCCTCTCGCCGCGTCCGCGCAGGACAAGGGCCTGGAAATCGACATCGTCGGCGGCAATGCCTCGGCGACCCCGATCGCCGTCGTGCCGATGCCGTATCAGGGATCGGCGACCCCGCCGAGCACCGACGTCGCCGCCGTGGTCCGCGCCGACCTGGACCGCTCCGGCCAGTTCCGCAACCTGCCCGAATCGCAGATCGTCGAGCGTCCCACCCGCGGCAGCGAGGTGCAGTTCGCCACCTGGCGCGCGCTCAAGCAGAGCTATCTGGTCGTTGGCCGGGTCATGGATGCCGGCGAAGGTGCCTACCGCGTCGAGTACGAACTGTTCGACGTGGGCAAGGGCGAGCGCATGCTCGGCCTGGCGATGACCGCCCGCGCCAACGCCATGCGCGACGTCGCCCACCAGATGGCCGACGCCATCTACGAGAAGATCACCGGCGTGCGCGGCGCGTTCTGGACCCGGATCGCCTACGTCACCGCCAGCGGCAAGGGCGGGGCGATGCGCTATGCGCTGATGGTCGCCGACTCCGATGGCTACAACCCGCAGACCATCGTCCGCTCGGCCGAGCCGCTGCTGTCGCCGAACTGGAGCCCGGACGGCAAGAAGCTGGCCTATGTGAGCTTCGAGCGCGGCAACTCCTCCATCTACATCCAGGACATCGCCACCGGTGCGCGCCAGCTGGTATCCAGCTTCCGCGGCATCAATGGCGCCCCGTCGTTCTCGCCGGACGGCAAGAAGCTGGCGCTGGCGCTTTCGCGCAGCGGCAACCCGGAGATCTACGTGATGGATCTGGGCAGCAAGCAGCTGACCCAGCTGACCAACCACTTCGGCATCGATACCGAGCCGACCTGGGCGCCGGACGGCAACAGCATCTATTTCACCTCCGACCGCGGCGGCCGCCCGCAGATCTACCAGGTGCCGGCGACCGGCGGCAGCGCCACCCGCATCACCTTCCAGGGTAACTACAACGCGACCCCGAGCGTGTCCTTCGACGGCAACAAGCTGGTCGTGGCCCAGGGCAGCGGCAACACCTACAAGATCGCGATGATGGACCGCAGCCTGGGTTCGCCGCGCTGGAGCACGCTGTCGACCGGCTCGCTGGACGAGTCGCCGAGCTTCGCCCCCAACGCCAGCATGGTGCTGTATGCGGCGCGTGAAGGCGGCCGTGGCGTGCTGTACGCGGTCTCGGCCGATGCCCGCGTGCGCCAGCGTCTGGTGCTCGCCGATGGCGACGTGCGCGAACCGTCCTGGTCGCCGTATCGCACTGCACGTTGACATGTAAGTTTGGTGTTAATATTTCGCTGTTGAACCCCTCATCGGCCCAGGAGCCACAAGGTATCCCCATGAACAAGACCACCCGCGTTCTGCTTGTTTCGCTGTTGTCCGTTGCAGCTCTGGCCGGCTGCGCCAAGAAGGTCAAGGAACAGCCCCAGACCGACACCACCGGCACCACCGGCACCACCGCGCCGACCGGCCCGTCGACCTCCGGTCTGTACGGCCCGGGCGACCTGGAGACCGATTCCTGCCTGCGTCAGCGCGTGGTCTACTTCGACCTGGACAAGGACGCGGTGAAGCCGGAGTTCCAGGCGATCATGGCGTGTCACGCCAAGTACCTGCGTGACCGTCCGTCCTCGCGCATCACCCTGCAGGGCAACACCGACGAGCGCGGTTCGCGCGAGTACAACATGGGCCTGGGCGAGCGTCGTGCCAACGCCGTGTCCTCGGCGCTGCAGGCCAACGGTGGTTCGGCTGCGCAGCTGACCGTGGTCAGCTATGGCGAAGAGCGTCCGGTCTGCACCGAGTCGAACGAGTCCTGCTGGTCGCAGAACCGTCGCGTCGAGATCGTCTACACGGCGCAGTAAGAACAGATGCGTATCGGTGTCCTTACATCGATGATCGTCGCGGCGGCCCTCGTGGCCGCCGCGCCGGCTCATGCGCAGCGCGCAAGCCTGGCCGACCGCGTTTCCGCGCTCGAGCAGCAGGCCATGAATTCCCAGGCCAACACCGACATCCTGAACCAGCTCAACCAGCTGCGGACCCAGATGCAGTCGATGGAGGCCACGATCGAACAACTGCAGCATAGCAACGACCAGCTCAAGCAGCAGATCAAGGACCAGTACCTGGACCTGGATGGCCGCGTGGGCCGGCTCGAGAGTGGTGCAGGGGCGACGCCGCCGTTGCCGCCGGCCAATGGTGCCGCACCGGCTGTCGCGCCGGCTGCGCCCGCAGGTAAGCCGTCCGCCGTCGCCGAGCCGCCACCGTCGGTGCACGGCGATGCCGGCACGCTCGCCGCCGCCGGCGATGAGCGCGCCGCCTACAACGTCGCCTTCGATGCCCTGAAGGCGGGCAAGTACGCCGATTCGGCGAACCTGTTCCAGAACTTCCTGCAGGCCTACCCGAACGGCGTGTACGCGCCGAACGCGCTGTACTGGCTGGGCGAGAGCTACTACGCCACCAAGAACTTCCAGTTGGCCGAGGCGCAGTTCCAGGACCTGATCGGCCGCTACCCGACCCACGACAAGGCGCCGGGCGCGCTGCTCAAGCTGGGCTTGTCCCAGTACGGCGAAGGTCGTGTCCAGGACGCCGAACAGACCCTGCAACAGGTCGGCGCGAAGTATCCTGGGTCCGATGCCGCGCGCACCGCGCAGGACCGCCTGCAGTCGATCCGTCTCGGCCAGCAGTTGCGCTGAGCCCCTTACGCTGCCGCCGCCGTCGCGGGAGCATTCCTCTCCCGCCATGACCGCCGTTCCCAGCGATATCGTCCAAAGCCCGCTGCCCCGCCTGAAGCTGACGGAGATCTTCCTGTCGCTGCAGGGCGAGGCCGAGAGCGCCGGCTGGCCCACCGTGTTCGTGCGCCTCACCGGCTGCCCGCTGCGCTGCAGCTACTGCGACACCGCCTATGCCTTCCATGGCGGGCAATGGTGGGACATCGACGCGATCCTCGAAGAGGTGGCGCGCCACGGCGTGCGCCATGTCTGCGTCACCGGCGGCGAGCCGCTGGCGCAGAAGCGCTGCCTGCAGCTGCTGCAGCGCCTGTGCGATGCCGGCTATGACGTGTCGCTGGAGACCTCGGGCGCACTGGACATCGCCGAGGTCGACCCGCGCGTGTCGCGGGTACTCGACATCAAGACCCCGGCGTCGCAGGAAGCGCACCGCAACCGCTGGGAGAACCTGCCGTTGCTGACCGCGCGCGACCAGATCAAGTTCGTGCTGTGCGGCCGTGCCGACTACGAGTGGGCGCGCGCCGTGGTCGCCGAACACCGGCTGGACACGCGGTGCACGGTCTGGTTCTCGCCGAGCAAGAGCGAACTGACCGCGCGCGACCTGGCCGACTGGATCGTCGCCGACCGCCTGCCGGTGCGGTTCCAGATGCAATTGCACAAGCTGCTGTGGAACGACGAGCCTGGTCGCTGAGCGGCCGGGATTGGGAATTCGGGATTGGGGATTCGTAGGAGCGGCTTCAGCCGCGACGGATATTGTCCGAACTTTCATCGCGGCTGAAGCCGCTGCTGCATGGTCAAATGGACTATGTGGATCCCATCCGCCCACGTGTCCCCGCTTTTGCCA
>NZ_LFME01000033.1 GCF_001043115.1 Xanthomonas sp. NCPPB 1128
ATGTTGCCATCCCGAATCCCGAATCCCGAATCCCGAATCCCGAATCCCGAATCCCGAATCCCGAATCCCGAATCCCGAATCCCGGCCGCACCGCGGCCCAGCCCTTTGCCGCACCGCACATTGCCAATGACACCGGTTTACCATATACAACGGCGCAGCGCGCTGTCGATGCGCGGCGCAGCAATTCCGATCCCCCCCATTCCTTGCGGAGATGCCCTTGAGCCTTCCTTCCGGCCCGTCGCAGACGCCACCGCCCGCGTTGGCCGACATCGCGGCCCGCTTCGTCCAGGCCCGCCGCCAGGGCCGGGCGCTGCCTGATTTCCCCGGCGTCATCCCCGACGACCTGGAGACCGCCTACCGCGTGCAGGACCTGGCGATCGCGCAATGGCCGGACCGCGTGGTCGGCTGGAAGGTCGGCTACATCGCCCCCGAGCGCCGCGACCATTCCGGGGACGAGCGCCTGTTGGGCCCGATCTTCGCCGCTGCGCTGTGGAATGCTACCGGTGGAACAGCGGACATCCCGGTGTTCGACGGCGGCTTCGGCGCGGTCGAGGCCGAGTACGTGCTGCGCCTGGACGCGGACGTGCCGGCCGACCAGCTGCACTGGACCCCGGAGCAGGCCGCGCAGGTGCCGGCGACGCTGTTCGTCGGCGTCGAGGTGGCGAGCAGTCCGCTGGCCACGATCAACCAGCTGGGGCCGCGCGTAGTGATCTCCGATTTCGGCAACAACAACGGCCTGCTGCTGGGGCCGCAGGTGCCCAACTGGACCACGCTGGACGAGACCGCACTGCGTGCCGAGACCTGGATCGAGGGCCGATGCGTGGGCACCGGCGGCGCCACGCTGCTGCCGGGCGGGCTGCGCGCGGCGTTCGCATTCGCGCTGGCGCGTTCGGCCAGGCGCGGGCGGCCGCTGCGCCGCGGCGAGCTGATCGCTACCGGCAACGCTACCGGCATCCACGACATCGCCATCGGCCAGCAGGCGACGATCCGCTTCGACGGCTATGGCGAACTTCACTGCAGGGCGGTCGCGGCCTAGGCTGCGACGGCAATGACGCGCGGGAGGGCGCAGCATGATCACTCGTAGACGATTCCTGGGTGCGGGACTCACCGCCGCGGCGGCGGCCGGCGTGCCGCTAGGCGCGCTGGCGCAGCGCGGCGACACCCGCCTGCTCACCGCCACCGACGTGCACGTGGCCGACTATCCCACCGTGGAGGCGGTGCGCTGGTTCGGGCAGACCCTGGAGCAGAAGACCGGCGGCCGCCTGCGCCTGCGCCAGTACCACTCCGGCCAGCTCGGCCGCGAGTCCGAGGCGATCGACATGGCCCGCTTCGGCGCCATCGACATCACCCGGGTGTACTCCGGCGCGCTCAACAACACCTTCCCGCTGACCCAGGCGCTGTGCCTGCCGTACGTGTTCGACTCGGTGGCGCACCTGCGCCGGGCGATCGACGGTCACGTCGGCGACAGCATCCTGCGCAGCTTCGAGCAACGCGACCTGGTCGGGCTGGCGATCTACGACTCCGGCGCGCGCTGCTTCTACAACACCAAGCATCCGCTGCGGCAGCCCAAGGATCTGCACGGGCTCAAGCTGCGCGTGGCGTCCTCGGACATCTTCCTCAAGCTGATGCGCATGCTCGGCGCCAACCCGACGCCGATGTCGCTGGGCGAGACCTTCTCGGCGATGGAGACGCACATGATCGACGGCGCCGAGAACAACATGCGCAGTTTCCAGTCCAGCCGCCACTTCGAGGCCGCGCACTACTGGTCGCAGAGCGACCACTCCTACGCGCCGGACGTGCTGGTGATGTCCAGGCGCAGCTTCGAGACGCTGGCACCGGACGAGCGCACGCTGGTGCTGGAGACCGCGCGGCAATCGGTGACGGTGATGCGCCGGCTGTGGGACGCCTCCGAGGCGCAGGCGCGGCAGCAGGTGATCGACTACGGCGTGGCCATCAACGAGGTCGACATGCCCGCCTTCCGCAAGGCCGCCGCGCCGCTGCTGGCCGAATACCGGCAGCAGCCGGAGATCGAAGCCCTCTACCGCCGCATCCGCGATTTCGCCTGAGCCCATGCCGATGACCGACCACGACCCCGCCCTCCCGGTGCCGCCGCTGCAGCGGCTGCTGGACCGGATCGCCAACCTCGCCATCGGCACCGCTGCCGCCGCCCTGCTCGGGCTGGTGGTGGTGCAGGGCTGGCAGGTGTTCACCCGCTACGTGCTCAACGACTCGCCGAGCTGGACCGAGCCGGTGACGCTGCTGCTGCTGAGCACGGCGATGAGCCTGGGCGCCGCCGCCGGCGTGCACACCCGCCGCCACTTCGGCTTCTTCCTGCTGGCCGAGACGCTGCACGCCAATCTGCGCCGCGTCATCGACCTGCTGCGCCCGCTGCTGGTGGCCGCCATCGGCGCGGTGATCGCGTGGTGGGGTGCGGTGCTGCTGCTGGACGGGCTGGACATCAAGATGGCCGGCGCGCAGATGCCGCAGAGCATCAACTACCTGCCGCTGTCGATCGGCGGCGCGCTGATGAGCGTGTTCGCGCTGTACCAGGCCTGGCGGGTGCTGCGCCCGGGCACCACCATGGGGAGGAACTGAGCATGGCCATCGCCATCCTGTTGGGATTGTTCGTGGTGCTGCTGCTGATCGGCGTGCCGGTGGCGTATGCGCTGGGCGCGGCGGCGCTGGCCACGCTGCTGTATCTGGACCTGCCGGCGGTGGTGTTGGTGCAGCAGATCTCCGCCGGCAGCGGCTCGGCGTCACTGATCGCGATCCCGTTGTTCATCTTCGCCGGCGAACTGATGCTGCGCGGCGGCATCTCCGATCGCCTGATCGCGCTGGCGTCCTCGCTGGTCGGGCGCATGCGCGGCGGCCTGGGCCAGGTCAGCGTGCTGTCCTCGCTGTTCTTCGGTGGCGTGTCCGGCTCGGCCATCGCCGACGTCTCGGCGGTCGGCGGCACCATGATTCCGCAGATGATCAACCGCGGCTACGACCGCGACTACGCGGTCAACGTCAGCATGACCGCGGCGCTGGTGGCGCTGCTGGTGCCGCCCTCGCACAACCTGATCCTGTTCTCGGCCGCGGCCGGCGGCGGCCTGTCGATCGCCGACCTGTTCGCCGCCGGAATCGTGCCGGCGCTGCTGATGACCGCGGCGATGATGATCACCGGCTATGCGGTGGCGCGCTCGCGCGGCTATGGCACCGAGGCGTTCCCGGGCTGGCGCGCGGTGGCGTTGCGCCTGGTCGGCGCGCTGCCGGGCCTGGGCCTGGTCGCGCTGATCTTCGTCGGCATCCGCGCCGGCATCTTCACCGCGGTGGAGAGCGCGGCGATCGCGGTGGTGTATGCGCTGCTGGTCACCGCGCTGCTGTACCGCCAGCTGCGCTGGGCCGAGTTCTTCGCCGCGGTGACGCATGCCGCGCGCACCACCGGGGTGATCCTGTTCGTGATCGCCACCGCGGCGGTGTTCGGCTGGTTGCTTGCCTACCTGCAGGTGCCGGCGGCGGCGGTGCACTTCCTGCAGTCCATCGCCCACAGCCAGCACACGGTGCTGCTGATGATCGTGGTGATGCTGCTGTTGCTGGGCATGTTCATGGATCTGGCGCCGAAGATCCTGATCTGCACGCCGATCTTCCTGCCGGTGGCCAAGGCCTACGGCATCGACCCGATCCATTTCGGTCTGGTGATGGTGCTGGCCGGCGGCATCGGCCTGATCACCCCGCCGGTGGGCTCGGTCCTGTTCATCGGCACCTCGATCGGACAGATCACCGTCGCCCAGAGCATGCGCACCATCTGGCCGTTCTGGCTGGCGGCGCTGTGCGTGCTGCTGATCGTGGCGTTCTTCCCGGAACTGTCGCTGTGGCTGCCGCGCGCGCTGCGCGCCTGAACGAGCCCGCCGACGTGCGACAGGCGGCGATCCGCGTGCCGTTCACGCCGATCGCCGCTGCCGGCGCAGGCCCTCGGGTCCCGGGTCCCGGGTCCCGGCATGGTGCGCTTACACCGCTTCCATGACCGTGCGCTGGAGCGAGCATGACACCCAGTAGAATCCCCTCTCTTTCGTCCGGTTTTCCGTCCATGGCGCCGAACAAGCCCCGTCCCGCCGATGCTCCCGCTTCCGCCCACGGCAAGGCCGCGACGATCAACGACATCGCGCGCCTGTCCGGGGTGTCGAAGAAGACCGTATCGCGGATCATCAACAACTCGCCGCTGGTGCGCAAAGACACCCGCGAGAAGGTCGAGGCGCTGATGCGCGAGGTCGGCTATGCGCCGGACCCGCTGGCGCGCGGGCTGGCCTTCCGGCGCTCGTTCCTGATCGGCATGGTCTACGACAACCCCACCGCGCAGTACATCGTGGACATGCAGTACGGCGCGCTGGACGCGCTGCGCGGCTCCAGCTTCGAACTGGTGGTGCACCCCTGCGACAGCCGCAGCCCGGGCTACATCGAGGGCGTGCGCCGCTTCGTGCAGCAGCAGAAGCTGCACGGGGTGATCCTGGTGCCGCGCGCCTCCGAGGACCAGGCGCTGGCCGACATGCTCGCCGGCATCGGCGTGCGCTACACCCGCATCGCCTCGCTGCCGCTGGACGACACCTCGCAGATGGTGGTCACCCACGACCGGGACGGTGCCGCCGAGGCCGCCGACTACCTGCTGTCGCTGGGCCACCGCGACATCGCCCTGATCACCGGTCCCAGCGCCTACCGCTCCGCGCACGAGCGCACCGCCGGCTTCATCGACGCACTGACCCGGCGCGGCATCGAATTGCCGCCGGCGCGCATCGTCGAGGCCGGCTACACCTTCGAATCGGGCGTGGCCGCGGCGGAAAAGCTGCTGCTGGGCAAGCAGCGGCCCAGCGCGATCTTCACCGGCAACGACGAAATGGCCGCCGGCGTGTACAAGGTCGCGCTGCGCGCCAACATCAACATCCCGCGGCAGCTGTCGATCATCGGCTATGACGACAGCCCGCTGGCCTCGCGGCTGTGGCCGTCGCTGACCTCGGTGCGCCGGCATACCCGCGACACCGGCCGCACCGCCGCGGCCATGCTGATCCAGCCCGAGGGCACGCCGTCGCTGGCGGTGGCCAGCGTGCGACCGCACCTGATCGTGCGCGACTCCTGCCAGCCGCCGGAAGACTGAGCGCGGCGGCGCGGCGGGCTACCGGCGCGCGCGCGACGCCGGAGCGCGTGGTGGCGAGCGGAGGTGTTGGCCTGCCAGGTGCTAGCGGAGACAGGCATGATCCGTGATTCGCGATCCGTCGCTGCGGGAGTGGATTCAGCGATCTGCGATACGGGTGCCAGGCGTATTGGAGTCAGCGGTCAAGCGGCCGCGACAAGCGAAGCTGAGAGCCGACTGACACCCTCCGTCGTCGGGACTGAAGTCCCTCCCACAGTGCACCCGGCGGGCTCGCCGCAAGCCCCTGTGGGAGCGGCTTCAGCCGCGACGCGCACGAACGAAACTGCCGTGGCGAACGATCCCCAGGGGACCGGGAGCCGTTCCCAAGCAGCAGTGAAGCGCCCGCTGACCGCGGGGCGTGGGCGTTTCAACGCCATCCATGCGTCGCACCCACATTTCGGCCAGGGCACGTGTCCCGCCCCCCGCCTCCCCACCCGCTGCAAACGGTCTACACTGCCCGCCGACCGTGCGGACACCGCTCCGCCCATCGAAGGCCCGCCCCGTTCCGGCACCGTCCGGGCGGACCCACGCGGCCTTCCTGCGAGGAGCCTTCGCCATGTCGTCCCCTGTGCCTGCCGCCACCGCGGTCCGTTTCGGCCGCCTGGCGCCGACCGTCCCCGTCGCCGACATCGCCCGCGCCGTCGCCTTCTACACAGAACGGCTGGGTTTCCGCAGCGTGTTCCAGAACGGCAGCCCGGTCGGTTTCGTGATCCTGAAGAAGGACGACGCCGAACTGCACCTGACCCTGCGCCCCGACCACCGCGGCAGCACCAGCAACGTCGCCCACCTGATGGTCGACGACGCCGCGGCCCTGTACGACAGCCTGCAGGCGCAGGGCGTCCGCATCATCAAGGCGATCCGCGATGCCGACGTCGGCCTGCGCTGCTTCGTCTTCGCCGACCCCGACGGCAACCGCATCGACGTCGGCCAGCCGCTGCCGCGCTGAGCCACTGCGCCGCCACGCGGCGCAGTGCCTTCCATCCCCAATCCCCACTCCCCAATCCCGGCCGTTCGTGCACTGCGGAATGACACCGGTTTACCAGACCCGCTAGACTGTCCTCCGTGGCGGGCTGCCACATGCCGTCGCCTGCACTGGAGCGCCCCATGTCCCTGTACTGCAAGACCCACTACGCGACCCATCCCGACGTGATCAAGGGCGCCAGCAACGACCAGTTGCGCGACCTGTACCTGCTCGATGGCCTGTTCGTCGACGATGCGGTGACCCTGAAGTACACCCACTACGAGCGCTTCGTGCTCGGCGGTGCCGCCCCGCGCACGCGGGCGCTGACGCTGCCGGCGCAGACCGAACCGGCCTCGGCCGCCGGCCACCCGTTCCTGGAGCGGCGCGAGCTGGGCGTGATCAATGTCGGCGCCGGCAGCGGTACCGTCACCGTCGACGGCACCGCGTATCCGCTGGGCCCGAAGGACGGCCTGTACGTGGCGATGGGCAGCGCCGAGGTGGTGTTCGCCTCCGACGACGCGGCCACGCCCGCGCAGTTCTACCTGGCCTCGACCCCGGCGCACGCGCGCTTCACCACCAAGCGGCTGTCGATCGCCGAGGCGGTGGCGCTGGACCGCGGCGCGCTGGAGACCAGCAACGAACGCACCATCTACCAGTACATCGTGCCGGCCACCTGCCAGTCCTCGCAGCTGCTGCTGGGCCTGACCGTGCTCAAGCCGGGCAGCGTCTGGAACACCATGCCGCCGCACCTGCACGACCGCCGCAGCGAGGTCTATTTCTACTTCGACCTCGGCACCAACGACCGCGTCTACCACTTCATGGGCGAGCCGGACGCGCAGCGCCACATCGTGGTGCAGAACAACGAGGCCGTGGTGTCGCCGCCATGGTCGATCCACATGGGCGCCGGCACCGCCAACTACGCCTTCATCTGGGCGATGGGCGGCGAGAACCTCGACTACACCGACATGCACGTGCTGGACATCTGCCAGCTCAAGTAGGCCGCCGTTACTCGCCCCTGTCCCTGCCATCCGCATCCCTTCTAGGAGCCCCCGCAATGACCCATCCGTTCAGTCTCGAAGGCAAGGTCGCCCTGGTCACCGGCGCCAACACCGGCCTCGGCCAAGGCATCGCCGTGGCGCTGGCGCAGGCCGGCGCCGACATCGCCGCCGCCGGCATCCAGGCGCCGACCGAGACCGAGGCCAAGGTCACCGCGCTGGGCCGCCGCTTCATCGCCATCGAAGCCAACCTGATCAGCATCGAGCCGGTGCAGCGCATCCTCGACGAGACCCTGTCCGGGCTCGGCCGTCTCGACATCCTGGTCAACAACGCCGGGCTGATCCGTCGTGCCGATGCGGTGGACTTCAGCGAGCAGGACTGGGACGACGTCATGAACGTCAACATCAAGTCCGCCTTCTTCATGTGCCAGGCCGCCGGCCGCCACTTCATCGCCCAGGGCAGCGGCAAGATCATCAACATCGCCTCGATGCTGTCGTTCCAGGGCGGCATCCGCGTGCCCTCGTACACCGCCAGCAAGTCCGGCATCGCCGGCATCACCCGCCTGCTGGCCAACGAGTGGGGCGCCAAGGGCGTCAACATCAACGCCATCGCCCCGGGCTACATGGCCACCGACAACACCGCGCAGCTGCGCGCCGATGCCGCGCGCAACCAGGCGATCCTGGACCGCATCCCGGCCGGCCGCTGGGGCGTGCCGGAAGACCTAGGCGGCACCGCGGTGTTCCTGGCCAGCAGCGCCTCGGACTACGTCAACGGCACCGTGATCCCGGTCGACGGCGGCTGGCTCGCCCGCTAACCCTCTTCCTTCTCCCTTCGGGAGAAGGTGCCCGTAAGGGCGGATGAGGGTGCGACTACCGCCGAATTATCCCAACCAAACACATCCCCCACCCAAAGGACCCCCATGAAAATCGCCCTAATGAACGAGTTCAGCCAGGCCGCCAAGAACCCGGTGATCCTGCAGCAGCTCAACGACGTCGCCACCGCGCAGGGCCACAGCGTGTTCAACGTCGGCATGGACGGCGACGCCGACCACCGCCTGACCTACATCCACCTGGGCATCTGCGCCGGCCTGCTGCTCAATGCCGGCGCGGTGGACTTCGTGGTCGCCGGCTGCGGCACCGGCCAGGGCGCGATGATGTCGCTCAACGCGCACCCGGGCGTGTTCTGCGGCTACTGCATCGAGCCGACCGATGCCTACCTGTTCGCCCAGGTCAACAACGGCAACGCGCTGGCGCTGGCCTTCGCCAAGGGCTACGGCTGGGGCGCGGAGATCAACGTGCGCTACATCTTCGAGAAGGCCTTCAGCGGCGAGCGCGGCATGGGCTACCCGGCCGAGCGCCGCGAATCGCAGCAGGCCAACGCCGGCATCCTGACCCAGGTCAAGCAGGCCCTGGCCAAGTCCTACCTGGACGGCCTGCGCGCGCTGGATCCGGAGCTGGTCAAGCAGGCCGTGGGCGGCGCGCGCTTCCAGCAGTGCTTCTTCGACAACGCCAAGGACGCCGAGCTGCGCGCCTTCGTCGCCGGCGTGCTGGGCAAGGCCGACGCCGCCGCGGCCTGATCGCAGGTGCGATGCTCGCGCCCCTCTCCCACGGGAGAGGGGTTGGGGTGAGGGCCGAAGGATCGGCCGACGCCTACCGCGCTGCCCCCTGTCTGTCTGGCGTGATTGCGTCGACCGACGCGGGTGCCAGGCAGCCCCAGCGCAGCGGAGTGCCCATGCGCCTGTTTCTGTCCGCATTGCTGTTGTTCGTCGCTGGCGTCGCCTGCGCCGAACCGCAGCGCATGTTCATCGTCGGCGATGCCGTTGCTGCCGAGGTCGGCCCCGCGCGCGCGCCACAGGCCGGCTGGGGCCAGGTCTTGCAGAGCTACCTGGATCCGAACGCGTGGCAGGTGCGCAATCACGCCGGGGACGAGCGCAGCGCGCGCCGCTTCACCGCCGAAGGTCCGCTCGACACGATCGCCAGCGAACTGCGTCGTGGCGACGTGGTGCTGATCCAGTTCGGCCACGATGACGTCAAACGCGAAGACTCCAGCCGCGATGACGACCTGCAGCAAACGGTTGCCCGCGCGCTGATGCATGCACGCGCCAAGGGCGCCACGCCCGTGTTGGTCACGCCGGTGGCGCGACCGTCGTTCATGGAGGGTGTGCCGCTGGATACCCCCGCGCAGGACATCCAGGCATTGCGACGGCTGGCGAGCACGCAGCAGGTCGCGCTGATCGACCTCGACGCCAGCAGCCGGGTCTGGCTGCGTGCGCTGGGCGAGCGGGGGGCGCGTCCTTACCTGTTCGTTCCCGAACAGGACCCTGCCGTTGTCAGCCGTTTCAGCATCGCCGGCGCAAACGCCCTGGCCTGCCTGGTGCTGCGCGATGTGGTGCAGGCGCTGCCCGCGTTGCGCCCGGCGCTGGTGCGCGATCTGGATTGCGACGTGGTGCGCCCCGCCCATGCATCGGCGCAATCGCAGGTGCTGCACGAAGACGCGCTGGCCCGGGACCAGCCCGGCCCGCATGGCGGCGCAGGGCCGACCACGGCCTATCCGTTCTTCGCCGATGTGCAGAACCTGCCATTCGTGTTGCGCAAACGCGTGCTGCACAAGGGCGCCGGCATCGGCCTGCATCCGCAGCACAAGGACGAGATCTATTACATCGTCAGCGGCCGCGGCAGCTACGTGGTGGACGGAACCCAGTACGATGTGCGCGCTGGCCATGCCTTGCTGACCCGTGCCGGCAGCACCCATGCGTTGCAGCAGGTGGGCGATGAGCCGTTGGTGCTGTTGCTGGTGTATCCGCGCTGACGGCGTTGCCGCTCGGATCGCGGCATATCATCGGCACCTGGGTGGTGTTCGGCGCGCGCTTGGCGCACGTACCCTCACCCCAACCCCTCTCCCGGCGGGAGAGGGGCGTGCCTGCGCCGCCTGCATTGCGCAATCGGCATGCGCGCGATGCGATCTCAGGCGGTAGCCGAGTGCGGAGACCGGCGCGCGGGGCGAGCCTTGCGGACGCAGCCGCTTCGCATGCTGCGACATCCACTCGGGAGACTGCCATGCACGCCAGCAAACGCCTTTCGTTCCTCGCCGCCGCCTGCCTGCTCTGCTGCGCCGCCCCGGCGCTGGCCAACAGCAACTGGGACCTCGAATTCGAATTCCAGAACGCCGGTGGCCGACCCACCGTCGCGAACATGCGCACCTACATCCTCGGCTGCGTGCCGGCGCGTAGCGTCGTCGGCGTGCCGCTGCCAGCGGGTCCGCAGGGGCCGTTCAAGCTGACCACGTCGCCGATCCGTGGCAGAGAGGTCAGCGACAGCGCCCTCTACAATTACTTGAACGGCTGCAACCTGAAACCGGCCAGCGTGACCGGTATCGCCGTCATGGGCGACGACTGAGCGCGCAGTGCGCCCAGGCGACGGTCGCGTGCGGGCAGGCCCGCCGCGACCGTTGTGCGCCTCTCAGACGTCGCCGCCGTCCGCCCAGCCTTCGCCGCTGCCGGCATGGAACACGCGGTCCTGCGCCTGCACCTGGCCGGCCGGCAGGTGCGCCTGGTCCGCCAATGCCGCATAGATCGGGGTGAAGTCCGGCGAGGTCGCCTGCATCAGCTGTTCGAAGCTGTCGATGACGAAGTAGGTCTTCTGGTAGGTGTCGATGCGGTAGCGGGTGCGCATGATCCGCTGCAGTTCGAAGCCGATACGGTTGGGCGCGTCCGACTCCAGCGAATACAGCGATTCGCCCTTGGAGGACACGATGCCGGCGCCGTAGATGCGCAGGCCGTCGGGGGTGTCGATCAGGCCGAACTCCACCGTGTACCAGTACAGCCGGGTCAGGTTCTGCAGCGCGTCCGGGCCGATCGCGTGCGCCTTCACCCCACCGCGGCCATAGGCCTGCATGTAGTCGGCGAACAGCGGGTTCATCAGCAGCGGCACGTGGCCGAACAGGTCGTGGAACAGGTCCGGCTCGGCGATGTAGTCGATCTGCTCGGGACGGCGGATCCACCAGGTCACCGGAAAACGGCGGTTGGCCAGGTGGTCGAAGAAGTCCAGTTCCGGCAGCAGCCCTTCCACGCCGACCAGGGTCCAGCCGGTAGTCGCCTGCAGCACCGCGTTGAGTGCGTCGAAGCGCGGGATCGCCTGCGGACTCATGCCCATCGCGTCCTGCGCCTGCAGGAACTCGTCGCAGGCGCGGCCGACCAGCAGCTCGCGCTGACGTGTGTACAGCGTGCCCCAGGTGGCGTGGTCGTCGGCGCTGTAGTTGTCCCATGGCTGGGTCACCACCGCGGTGGTGTAGACCGGCACGTAGCCCTTGTCGGTCTGCTGGTGTTCGACGCGGCGCGGTGCGGTGTCCATGGTCGAGGCTCCGGAAGGGAATGCCACGATGGTAGGCGCGCGGGCGCGCAATGAGCTTGCGAAGTTGCAGGGATCTGCGCTGTGCGCGCAAGATTGTTGCGTAGAATCCATGTTGCAGAGCAATAAATGACTCAATCGCCCACGTTCGACCGCACCGACCTGCGCCTGCTCGCCCTGCTGCAGCGGCAGGGCCGCGCCAGCAATGCCGAGCTGGCGGCGCAGGTGAACCTGTCGCCCTCCGCCTGCCTGCGCCGGGTACAGCGGCTGGAGGCCGAAGGCGTGGTCGCCGGCTACGCGGCGCGGCTGGTGCCGGCGGCGATCGGCCTGGGCCTGCAGGCCTTCGTTCGCGTGCAGCTGGAGAAGCACGGCCAGAGCGGCATCGCCCATTTCGCCGACAGCGTGCAGGGCTGGGACGAAGTGGTCGCCTGCCATGCGCTGACCGGCGACATGGACTACCTGCTGCACGTCTACGTCCGCGATCTGGCGCACTTCTCCGCGTTTCTGCTGGACAAGTTGCTCAATGCCGCCGGCGTCGCCGACGTTAATTCCAGCTTCGTGCTGCGCACCGTCAAGGACTTCGCCGGCCTGCCATTGCCGCGCGGCTAATGGCCCGATGCTGATGTGCCGCCGCGTGTCGGTACATGGCAGCCCTTGTTAAGTTGTTGCTAACGATTTACATTTGCGTTCTGCGACGGCCATCCACGGCCACAGCCCTCCGCCAGCCCTGCCGGGCCAGCCACGCCGGTTTTCCGCCGTGGAGCGCGGCTGCGCCTGTCCCTTTCCTGTCACCCGCGGCGCGACCGTGTCGCCCCGTGCCCAACCCTCGCGAGATCGATCCATGCTTTGCTCCGCTCCACGCCGCCTGCTGTCCCTCGCCGTGCTGTCCGCGCTCTCCACCGCCTCGGTACCGCTGCTCGCCGCCGAGGCCTCGGCCGCGGCCGACGCGCAGCCGACCACGCTGGACAAGGTCGAGGTCAGCGGCAGCCCCAGCCGTGCGCAGCCGTCCACCACCACCCGCTTGCCGCTGACGCTGCAGGAGACGCCGCAGTCGGTGAGCGTGCTGGGCCAGCAGCGGCTGGAAGAGGAATCGCTGTTCAGCATCAACGACGTCATGCGCAACGTCACCGGCGTCAACGTGTCCTTCTACGACACCCAGCGCCCGCTGTACTTCGCGCGCGGCTTCCAGATCACCGACTTCCAGGTCGACGGCCTGCCCACCTACAGCGGCTCCACCAACCAGGAATACGACATGGTCTTCTACGACCGCGTCGAAGTGATCCGCGGCGCCAATGGCCTGCTCAGCGGCGCCGGCATTCCCTCGGCCACGGTCAACCTGCTGCGCAAGCGCCCCGGCAAGACCTTCGATGCGGCGTTCGCGGCCTCGCTCGGTACCTGGGACTTCCGCCGCACCCAGGCCGACGTCACCGCGCCGCTGACCGCCGACGGCCGCTTCCGCAGCCGCTTCGTCGCCGCCTGGCAGGACCGCGGCTACTACTACGACCACTACACCGAGCAGAAGATGTCCGGCATGGCCGTGCTGGAAGGCGACCTCACCGACAGCACCACGGTCACCGTCGGCTACCAACGCCAGGACAACGATCCGGTCGGCTCGACCTGGGGCACTGTGCCGTACTTCTTCGCCGACGGCAGCTTCGCCGACCTGCCCACCTCCACCAACCTGGCGCCGAAGTGGGCGCGCTGGCAGCGCAACACCCGCACCACCTTCGCCAACCTGGAACAGCGCTTCGGCGAGAACTGGCTGCTGAAGGTCAACCTGGCGCGCACCGAGGGTGAGGTCGAGAACCTGCGCGTCTACGGCAGCGGCTATCCCAAGCGCGACGGCAGCGGCATCTATCTGCGCGCCGCCGCCGGGCAGGCCACCGACACCCGCGACGGCCTGGACGTGTACCTGTCCGGCAGCTTCCCGCTGTTCGGCCGCGACCACGACCTGGTCCTGGGCGGCAGTTGGCAGGACCTGCAGTCGAACACGCCGACCCTGGCGCTGCGCTATCCGGGCGACTGGACCACCTGCGGCCGCGAGCGCTGCTACTACATCCCCAACGTCTACGACTGGCACGGCGACGTGGGCCAGATCACCGCCGCCCGCACCGGCGCGCGGCGCGAGGCGCGCACCACCCAGCGGGGCGTGTACGCCTCCACCCGGCTGCGCCTGGCCGAACCGCTGTCGCTGATCGCCGGCGCGCGCCTGAGTTCCTGGCAGACCCGCACCCAGGCCTTCGCGGCCGATGGCAGCTACACCGGCACCAGCGGCCGCTACCGGGTCAGCGACGAGGTCACGCCCTACGTCGGCGTGGTCTACGACATCACCCCGGCCATCTCCACCTACGCCAGCTACACCGAGATCTTCAATCCGCAGAACTACAAGGACAAGGACAACAACCTGCTGGCGCCAGTGCAGGGGTCCAACCTGGAAGCGGGCGTCAAGGCACAGCTGGCCGACGGCCGCGGGCTGCTCAGCGCGGCGGTGTTCGAGGCCAAGCAGGACAACTACGCGGTGCGCGACATGACCCAGCCGGAGGCCTCGCTGCCCGACGGCAGCTCGGCCTACATCGGCGTCGACGGCACCAAGAGCCGCGGCTGGGAAGTGGAATACAACGGTGAACTGCGCCCGGGCTGGACGCTCAACGCCGGCTACACCCGCGCCAAGGTCACCCGCGCGCCCACCGACGCGATCTACGCCAACCTGCCGGAGGACTACCTGCAGCTGTCCACCCAGGTGCGCCTGCCCGGCGCCTGGCAGCGCCTGAGCCTGGGCGGCGGCGTGAGCTGGCAGAGCGCGGTACGCGGCTACAACATCCAGCGCCCGCTCGGCGACGGCAGCGCCGCCACGCGCCCGGTCACCGTGGTGCAGGATCCCTACGCGCTGGTGCACTTCAACGCCAACTACCAGCTCAGCACGCAGTGGACCGCGACCCTGGCGGTGACCAATGCGCTCAACAAGAAGTACTGGGCCAACCTGGACTACCAGAACTACGGCGAGCCGCGCTTCGTGAGTTTCACTCTGCGCTGGCGGTACTGAGCGGCGGTGTGGTGCCGGTGGGACTGCGTCGAGTAGGAACTTGCGCGAGCAGTCGGACTCTCACCCCCAGCCCCTCTCCGGGGGGGGAGAGGGAAGCGGTAGGCGGAGTGGTTGCCTTGTCTGTTTCAGCCTGCGCAGGCGGTGCTGATTGGCAGCGGCGTAGTGCAGGCGGGGCTGCGTGTGCCGCGAGCGGTACTGGCGGTCGTACCCTCACCCCCGGCCCCTCTCCCGGGGGGAGAGGGGAGCAAGCCTTAGTCCTTCTTGCAGGGATCGTCGCGGCGCAGCAGGCGGCCCAGCCGCGATTGCGGCTCGCACGGCGGCGGCGCCGGTTGCGCGGCCTTTGCCGCCGCGGCTGCGGCGGCCGCGCGTTGCTGCTGCAGTTGCGCCAGCTTGGCCTTGATCTGCGGCATCGCTGCCAGCGCGGCCTTCTCGCCTTCCAGGATCGCGGCGTTGCGTTGGGCGAAGTCGGCGGCGCCGATGTCGTTGACCTTGGGCCGGATCACGATGTCGGCGCGGCCGAGTTCCTGCTGCCCCAGGCGCTGGCCCATGATCGCGATCGACTGGTTGACGGTGCCGAGCATGCTGCCCGGGTTCTTGCCGCTGGCCTTGCTGGAAATGTCCACGGCGATGACGAAGTCGGCGCCGAGCTGGCGCGCGGCGTCCACCGGCACCGGGCTGACCACGCCGCCGTCGACGTAGTGGAACTTGCCGATGGTCACCGGTTCGAACACGCCGGGGATGCTGCTGGAGGCGCGTACCGCCTGGCCGGCGTTGCCGCGCACGAACACGGTGCGCTCGCCGTCCTCCAGTCGCGTGGCGACCGCGGCGAACGGCTTGGCCAGCTTCTCGATCGGCTTGCCCTTGAGCTGGGCGTTGACGTAGTCCTGCAGCGCCTGGCCCTGCACCAGGCCGCCGGAGAACAGGCGCATGTCGCGGATGCTGCTCTCGTCCAGCGCCACCGCCGCCTGCTGCATCTGGAACGCGTCCATGCCGCTGGCGTACAGCGCGCCGACCACGCTGCCGGCGCTGGTGCCGGACACCACCGTCGGTTCCAGGCCGTTGGCCTGCAGCATCTTGATCACGCCGATATGGGCGAAGCCCTTGGCCGCGCCGCCGCCCAGGGCGATGCCGATGCGCAGCGGTTGGGCTGCCGGCGTGGGCACCGGTGCCGGTCCGCTCACTACCGGGGCCGGCGGCGCCGGCTTGGGCTCGCCACCGCAGGCGGCAAGCAGGCCGAACAGGGACAGGGACAGCAATAGGCGCGGGGAACGGAGCACGGTCATGGATGCGTCGCGGAAGGAAGAAGAAGGGAGGAGCCGGCGCGAGGATAGCCGCATCCTCCTGCACCGCCCACGACTGGAGGTCATGCTGTGGCGGCCTGGGGGCTGCACCGGAGGTGTGGGGGCCTGTGCTCCTGTTACTGCGAGGCGCTTCGCGTGCCGTACCCTCACCCCAACCCCTCTCCCGGGGGGAGAGGGGCTTAAAGCGCGCTGCTTCAGAAGTTGTTGTCGCCGTCCAGGATCCGGCCGAAGCCGCCGAGCACCGAGCCTTCGCCGCGGTTCTGCCCGCCGCCCTGCGGAGCGGCGGCGAGCATGCGTCCGGCCAGGCGCGAGAACGGCAGCGACTGCAGCCAGACCTTGCCGGGGCCGGTGAGGGTGGCCAGGAACATGCCTTCGCCGCCGAAGAACATGCTCTTGATGCCGCTGACCGGGCGCACGTCCATGTCCACCGAGGAATGGAACGCGACCACGCAGCCGGTGTCCACGTCCAGCCGCTCGCCGGCGGCCAGTTCGCGCTCGACCACGCAGCCGCCGGCGTGCACGAACACCCAGCCGTCGCCCTCGAGCTTCTGCATGATGAAACCTTCGCCGCCGAACAGGCCGGTCATGATCTTGCGCTGGAAGTGGATGCCCAGCGACACCCCGCGCGCGCCGGCCAGGAAGCTGTCCTTCTGGCAGATCAGGCGGCCGCCGTGCTGGTCCAGCTTCATCGCCAGCACCGTGCCGGGGTAGGGCGCGGCGAAGGCGACCTTGGCCTTGCCCTGGCCCTGGTGGGTGAACACCGTGGTGAACAGGCTCTCGCCGGTGACCAGGCGCTTGCCGGCCGACAGCAGCTTGCCCATCAGGCCGCTCTGGTTGCCGCCGGAGCCGTCGCCGAACACGGTGTCCATCTGCACCGCCGCGTCCTTGAACATCAGCGCGCCGGCCTCGGCCACCGCGCTCTCGCCCGGGTCCAGCTCGATCTCCACGAACTGCATCTCGTGGCCGACGATGCGGAAGTCGATCTCGTCGGCGCGGCCGCCGGCGGCCGGCGGCGGCGGCAGGCCCGGCGGCAGGAACGCCGCGCCGCCCTGCAGGGCCGCGATCTGCGCCACCGGCAGCCAGCCGTTCTGGCCCTGGCTCCAGGCCAGCGCCGTGGGGTTGTTGCGGGCGAAGGTGACTGCATCGGCATCGTCGAACGGGCCGGAGCGGGTCTGTTCGCTGCCGGTCAGGAAGTACCACTGGGTCATGGGTGCAGGTCCTTGGCGGGTAATGCCGGCGAGTCTAGCGGGCTGCCGCGACGGCCGACATCTGCCCAACGGCAGGGTCGCCACCGCCGCCACCGCCCGCCCGTGGCGGCGTCGCCGCCAGCGCTGGTCAGCGGGTTTTGCGGACCGTTCGTCGTAAAAACCATGACAGCGCTCAAGAACGCGGCGCGATCGCCGTTATCGGCTCACTGCCGTCACGGGTCGCATCCACCGGGAAGGGATGCGATCGGGCCGTCGTCCATCGCCAACCCGCCATGTACTTGGGAAAATTCAATGAAATTCAAAGTTTTACTGTTGAGCGGTGCGCTCGCACTCGCGTCCGCCGGCAACCTCCAGGCCCAGGACGGCCCTGAGCTGTCCTTCAGCGGGTTCGGCACCCTGGGTCTGGTGCATTCCACCGAGGACCGTGCCGACTTCACGCCCGACCTGCAGACCACCGAAGGTGCCGGCGCCAGCCAGCGCACCTCGCCGCGTCCGGATTCGCGCATCGCCGGGCAGGTCAACGCCACCTTTACCGACAAGTTCAGCGGCGTGCTGCAGGTCACCAGCGAATACGCCGAGCGCGCCTCGTATGCGCCCAAGGTCACCCTGGCCCACGTCAAGTACCAGTTCGCCCCGGATTTCGCGGTGCGTGTCGGCCGCATCACCGCGCCGCTGTACATGCTGTCCGAGTACCAGCGCGTCGGCTACGCCACGCCGTGGGTGCGTCCGCCGTACGAGGTCTACAACTACCTGATGGCGATGGACGGCGTGGAAGGCGTGTACACGCGCAATGTCGGCCAGAGCGTGCTCAGCGTGCAGGGCTTCTACGGCCGCATCGATTCCAAGAAGGCCGAAGTGCACGCGATGCGTGGCCTGTCGCTGGTGCTGGACCAGGGCGCCTCCACCTACCGCGTGGCCTACATCAAGGGCAATGCCGACTACCGCAACGACGATCTGGACCGCCTGTTCGGTCTGTACCGCCGGATCAACCCGGCCCTGGCCGAGCGCCTGGACACCGTCGGCGTCGCCGGCAGCTTCGCCAGCGCCGGCTACAGCTACGATCCGGGCCCGTGGTTCGCGCGTGCCGAAGTCATCCGCGCCGACTACTCGCCTTCGCTCAACGGCAAGACCACCTCCGGCTACGTGAGCACCGGTGCGCGCTTCGGCGCGCTGACTCCGTCGCTGACCTACGCCAACGTCGACAAGAAGGCACCGGTGATCGCGCCGGGCGCCGATCCGCTGGGGCTGATGACCCGCGCCGTCGCGCTCGCCGAGAATGGCCGCCACAGCTACACCGCCTCGCTGCGCTGGGACGTGTACGAGAACGTGGCCTTCAAGTTCCAGGCCAGCCATATCGTCAACAACGCCGGCTCGTACGGCAGCCTCGGCAACATCCAGCCGGGTTTCCGTCCTGGCGGCAGCTACAACCTGCTGTCGGCCTCCTTCGATTTCGTGTTCTGAGGACGACGCCATGAATGCTTACAAGATTGCCGGCGCTGCGGCGCTGGCCCTGCTGTTCTCCACCGCCGCGCAGGCCGAAGTGGTGGTGGTGATGTCGTCCAAGAGCCCGGTGGACAGCCTGAGCAAGGATCAGGTGTCGCAGATCTTCCTGGCCAAGTCCAACAGCCTGCCGGGCGGCGCGCAGGCCACGCCGATCGACCAGGACGAGGGTGCCAAGGCGCGCGAGGAGTTCTACAAGAAGGTCACCGGCCGCGATGCCGCGCAGCTCAAGTCGTACTGGTCGCAGCTGATGTTCACCGGCAAGGCGCAGCGTCCCAAGCACGTGGCCGGCGACGATGCGGTCAAGAAGGCGGTCGCCGCCTCGCCTGGCGCGATCGGCTACATCGATGCCGGCGCGCAGGATGCCAGCGTCAAGGTCGTCTTCAAGCCCTAACCGCCTCCGGAGAGCCTCCATGATGAGACGTCTGCTTTCCCTGCCGTTGTTCTGGAAGATCCTGCTGCCGGCGGCGGTGTCGATCCTGTGCCTGCTCGGCTACATCGGCTTCAGCACCGTGGTGTTCCAGCGCAACAACGGGCATCTGGAGGCGATCCGCGACGTGCACTTCCCGGTGCTGGACACCATGACGCGCAACGTCGCCGCGCTGGACAAGATCATCAATGGACTGAACGGCGCGGCGGCGGCCGGCGACATGGACATGCTCAACGCGACGCGTCCGATCGCCGCGCAGATCCATGCGTCCTACCTGAAGCTGCAGCAGACCGATCCGGGCAATGCACAGGAACTGGCGCGCCTGGGCAAGGAGTTCGATACGTACTACGCGCACGCGGCGGCGGTGGCCGCGGCGTTCGCGCAGCAGCGCGAACCCGATGCGGCGGAGATGGAGGCGATGGCGCCGTCGCTGGAGCGCTATCGCACGCATCTCAACGCGATGCATCACAGCGCCGACGCGCGCTTCCGCGCCACGGTGCAGAACGCCGTGGACAGCTCGATCGCCGCCAGCGTCGGCGGCCTGATCGTGGGCGTGCTCGGTGCGGTCGCCTGCATCGTCTTCGGCTGGATCGTGGCGCGTGCCATCACCCGTCCGTTGCGGCGTGCCATCCGCACCGCGCATGCGGTGTCGCAGGGCAAGCTGGACAACCCCATCGCCATCGACAGCGGCGACGAGGTCGGCCAGTTGCTGCAGGCCATGGACAGCATGCAGCGGCAGTTGCGCCGCGTGATCCAGGCGCAGACCGAGATGGGGGCGCGGCACGAGGCCGGCGTCACCAGCCATCGCATCGTCGCCAGCGAGTTCCCCGGCGAGTTCGGCAGCATGGTCCAGGCCGGCAACGCCCTGGTCGAAGGGCACATCGCGGTGACCCTGCGCGTGGTCGAGTTGATCAAGCGCTATGCGCGCGGCGACCTGTCGCAGGAACTGGACGCATTGCCCGGCGAACGCGCGGTCATCACCGAGTCGCTCAACGACGTGCGCCGCAACCTGCTGCGGATCAACGGCGAGATCAAGCGGATGGCCGCGGCGGCGGCGGCCGGCGACTTCACCGCGCGCAGCGACGAGGCCGCCTTCGACTTCGACTTCCGGCAGATCCTGGTCGACCTCAACCAGTTGATGAGCACGGCCGACCGCAACCTCAACGCCCTCTCCACGCTGTTGCAAGCGGTGGCCAGCGGCGACCTGACCGGGCGCATGCACGGCGAATTCGAAGGCGTGTTCGCACGGATGCGCGACGATGCCAACGCCACCGTGGCGCGTTTGACCGAGATCGTCGGCCGCATCCAGCACTCTTCCGCCGCGATCGATGCGGCCGCTGCCGAGATCGCCGCCGGCAACGACGACCTGTCGCGGCGCACCGAGCAGCAGGCGGCGAGCCTGGAAGAAACCGCCGCATCGATGGAAGAGCTGACCTCCACGGTCAAGCAGAACGCCGAGTACGCGCAGCAGGCCAACCGCCTGGCCGCCGGCGCCGCAGCGGTCGCCGTGCAGGGCGGCAACGTGGTCGGCCAGGTGGTGAACACGATGGAGGGCATCGCCTCCTCCTCCCGGCGCATCGGCGACATCATCGGCGTCATCGACGGCATCGCCTTCCAGACCAACATCCTTGCGCTCAACGCTGCGGTGGAAGCCGCGCGTGCCGGCGAACAGGGCCGCGGCTTCGCGGTGGTCGCCAGCGAGGTGCGCACCCTGGCCCAGCGCTCGGCCAATGCGGCCAAGGAGATCAAGGGCCTGATCGACGAGTCGGTGCAGCGCGTGGCCGACGGCTCGGCCCTGGTCGGCCAGGCCGGCAGCACCATGCAGGAGATCGTCGCTTCGGTGCAGCGCGTCACCGACATCATGGGCGAGATCTCGGCTGCCTCACGCGAGCAGTCGGCGGGCATCGAACAGGTCAACACCACCGTGGCGCAAATGGACCAGGCCACCCAGCAGAACGCGGCGCTGGTCGAAGAGGCCACGGCCTCGGCGCGCGCCATGGAAGAGGAAGCCGGGCAGCTGAGCCAGTCGGTCGCGCTGTTCCGCCTGGGCGCGCCGGCACCGCAACAGGCACCGAAGCCGGCGCCGGCGTTGCGGGTGGTGGACGCCACCGCGACGGCGGCGTCGCCGGCCGCGGCCGTGGAGGACGCGCTCGACGCGTGAGGTGACGGCAACCGCGCCCGTGGCCGCCTTGCGGCTGCGGGACGCGAGTGCGTTACAGCGCGCTGGCCGGGCGTACCTGCAGCACGGCGGCTTCCGCGGCGCAGTCGTTGGCCGGCGCTTGCCCGGCGGCGCGCGCGGCAGCGATCTCGCTACGTGCCGCGGCCAGGTCGGCGCGGAAGGCCGGGTCGTCGTGCAACCGCGCGACCGTGGCCGCACCCATGAAGCGGCCGGCCAGCACGTCGCTCTGCCAGTGCACGTTGCACACCAGCCGGCTCTCGCCGTAGTTGCGGCCGCGCGCGATCAGCGCATCAGCGCGCTCGGGCGCGATCTCGCTCAGGGTCAGCGCCCAGGCCCAGCCAATGGCGCTGTGTCCCGACGGATAGGAACCGCTCTGGCGCAGGTCGTCGAGGTCGCCCGGGGTGCACACCGCCTGCTGGTTGCGCAGGAACGGTCGCGCGCGCCGGTACTGGCGCTTGGCGGCCTTGGTGGCGGCGCTGGCGTCGATGCGGCTGCGCTCCAGCAGCGTGTACAGGTGCGGGGTGTGCTGTGCATCGATCGCCACGCCCAGCGCGCAGGCGAATTGGCCGGCGCCATTCGGGAAGCTCAGATCGGCATCGCGCGCGGCCTGTTGCCAGCGCGCGCTGCCGCGCAGGGCCAGTGCCTCGTGACTGACCCCCAGATCCAGCGCCTCGCCGGGCGACCCGGCCGCAGGTGGTGCCGGCAGCAGCTGCAGGCTGTCCGGGATCGCGGCGGCCGGCAGATAGCCCACCGCCTTGTCCGGCGCAGGCGACGGCACACGCAGCGCGGGGCCGCTGCAGGCGGCCAGGGCGAGCGCCAGCACGGGGGCGGCGAGACGGACACGACAGGCGGGCGACACGGACATGCGAACTCGGACAGCGACGGCGGACCGGTCAGTGTACGGCGTGGCGCAGGGACAGGTCGCCCGAGGCGGCATGCCGCGGCGCGCGATTGCGCGTAGGAGCGGCTTCAGTCGCGACCGGCCTTCCCGGTAACGCCCGTCGCGGCTGAAGCCGCTCCTACGGATGCAGATTGGCGCATTCTGGAAGCACCCTTCCCGCCTCAGCCCCCGTCGCGCTCCTCGCGCGGCGGGAAGCGCAGCACCACCCCGCGCGGCGCCGGTGACGGTTGCCACAGCACCGGCACCTGGGTCGGCGGCGGCGGTTCCAGTTCGTCGTCGGCGACGAGGGCGTCGTCCATGTCCTCCTCGTCCTCCCAGCTGTAGCGCTTGCGTGGCGGCAGTGGATCGCGATGGCGCAGCAGCAGCGCCGCGACCACGCCGCCCACCGCACCGCCCAGGTGCGATTGCCAGGACACCCCGTCCTCGTGCGGCAGCACCGTCACCAGCATGCCGCCGTAGAACAGGAAGGCGATCATGCTGGCGGCGATCGCGGCGCGGTCGCGCCGCAACAGCGCCAGCACGAACACCAGGAACAGCAGCCCGTGGGCGACGCCGCTGGCACCCAGGTGATGACTGCCGGGATCGCCCAGCCACCAGGCGCCCAGGCCCGAGCCCAGCCACAGCAAGGGCAGCCCGGCCAGGGTGGCGCGCGGATACACGCTGCCGGCCAGGGTGCCCAGGATCAGCAGCGCACCGGCGTTGGCGCCCAGGTGCTCCGGCGAGCCGTGCAGCAGTGGCGCGGTCAGTACGCCGAGCAGGCCGGCGGCCGTGTGCGGCGCGACCGCCCAGGGTCGCCAGTCGAACAGGCCCTGGCTGGCGAACACCGCCACCAGCACCGCCACGAAGGCCAGGCTGGTATTGAACGCGCGCAGGATCCGTGCGCGATCGAAGCGGCCCTGCGCATCGGGTTCCGGCGTGGGCGAGGGAAGCGAAGAGGTGTCCATGCATCCCTGGATGGCGGCACCCGGCCTCCAAGGCAAGGCGCCGCCGATGGGAGGGACTGGCCGCGGCCGCGGGACAATCCGCGGCCGCGGTGCCCGCGCCGCGTCAGTGCGCCGGCTTGGCCGGGCGCAGCAGGCTCAGCACGATGGTCGCGCCGATCACCACCGCCACCGCCAGCAGCGACACCAGCACCGGGATCTTGTACAGGTCGATGATCAGCATCTTGGTGCCGATGAACACCAGCACGATCGCCAGGCCGTAGGGCAGCAGGTGGAAGCGGTCGGCCATGCCCGCCAGCAGGAAGAACATCGCGCGCAGGCCCAGCACCGCGAACACGTTGGAGGTCAGCACGATGAACGGGTCGGTGGTGATCGCGAAGATCGCCGGGATGCTGTCCACCGCGAAGATCACGTCGGTGATCGCGATCAGCATCAGCACCGCGAACAGCGGGGTGAACCAGCGCTTGCCTTCCTGGGTCACGCTCAGCGCGTTGCCGTGGTACTGCGGAGTCAGGCGCAGGTGCTTGCGCATGAAGCGCAGCACCGGGTTGGCCTCCAGGTCGGGCTCCTTGCCCGCGGAGAACCACATCTTGATGCCGGTCAGCAGCAGGAACGCGCCGAACACGTACAGCAGCCAGTGGAACTTGGTCAGCAGCACCGAGCCGGCGAAGATCATCACCGCGCGCAGCACGATCGCGCCGAGCACGCCGATCACCAGCACGCGCTGGCGCTGCTCCTCCGGCACCGCGAAGTAGCTCATGATCATCAGGAACACGAAGATGTTGTCGACCGCCAGCGACTTCTCGACCAGGTAGCCGGTCAGGAATTCAAGGCCCAGGCGGTTGCCGGTGGCCACGTCGATGGTCTCGCGCAGGTACCACCACAGGCCCGCGTTGAACGCCAGCGCCAGCGCGATCCAGCCGATGCTCCACCACAGCGCTTCCTTGAAGGTGACCTTGTGCGGACCGCCGTGGCGCATCAGCACCAGGTCCGCCAGCAGCGCCACGACCACCACGATCGCGAAACCGCCCCACAACCACACGTTGCCTATCGTTTCCATTGGGAATTTTCCGTCAGTGAACAGGGAACCTCGGGGCCGCGGCGGCGGAGGCGTTCCGGACGGAGACGACGGATGTCGTCCAGAGGGTGCCTTCGCCACTGCGGCGAAGGTCTCGCTCGCAGCCGATGGACCGGCTGCCGTTGCACCGGAGCCCGCGGGCTCGAATTGACGGCGACAACGTCGGGAGCTACTCCCCTTCTGCGCGCATTCTTGCCGCTGCCGGCGGTGCCGTCAATCGGGGCGGCTACAATGGCATTCATGAATAGTCCCCTGCCCGTAGTCCGCCTCAAGAACGCCTGGCGCTCCAGCCATCCTTGGATCTTCCAGAAACTGGTCGAAAAACCCGCCGCCAAGCCCAAGCCGGGCGCACTGGTGGACGTGGTCGGGGTGGACGGCGCGTGGGTCGGCCGCGGCTTCTACAACGGCCACTCGCGCATCGCCGTGCGCATCCTCGAGACCCATCCCGACATCGCCGTCGACGAGTCCTGGTTCGCGCGCAAGATCGCCGAGGCGGTGTCGCTGCGCCGTGACGTGCTCAAGCTGGACGCGGTCAGCGACGCCTGGCGCGTGGTGCATGCCGAGGGCGACGGCCTGTCCGGCCTGGTGGTGGACCGCTACGGCGACCTGCTGGTGGTGGAGTTCTTCAGCGCCGGCATGTTCCGCCACCGCGAGTGGATCTATGCCGCGCTGCGCGCGCAGTTCCCCGGCGCGCGCTTCTACAGCTTCGCCGAGGAGCACGTGCAGAAGCAGGAGAGCTTCGACTACCGCCCGGTGTCCAGCAGCGGCGAGCGCCCCGAGCCGGCGATCATCAGCGAGTACGGCGTGCGCTTCCGTGCCGACCCGGCCGGCGCGCACAAGACCGGTTTCTTCGCCGACCAGCGCGAGAACCGGCAGTGGTTGAGCCAGCAGGTGGAGGGCAAGCGCGTGCTCGACCTGTGCTGCAACACCGGCGGCTTCGCGGTCTACGCCAAGGTCCGCGGCGCCACCGAGGTGGTCGGCGTGGACATCGACGAGGACGTGATCGAGATCGCCAAGGGCAACGCCCGCCTCAACGACGTGCGGCCCAAGTTCGTGCAGGCCGACATCTTCCCGTACCTGCGCGATGCCGCCGCCCGTGGCGACCAGTACGACGTGGTGATCCTGGACCCGGCGAAGATGACCCGCGACCGCGACCAGGTGATCCCGGCGCTGAAGAAGTACCTGGACATGAACAAGCTGGCGCTGGGCGTGGTCGCCCCGGGCGGGCTGTTCGCCACCTTCTCCTGCACCGGCCTGGTCGCCGAGCACGAGTTCCTGGACATGCTGCGCCGCGCCGCCTACTTCTCCGGCCGTACCATCCAGATCCTGAAGGTGGCCGGCGCCGGCGCCGACCACCCGTTCATGGCCCACGTGCAGGAATCGCGCTACCTCAAGGCGGTGTTCTGCCGCGTGCTGGACTAGCGCGCCGCGCATGCGTAAGGCCGAGCGGCTGTTCCTGCGGGTCGCACCGGTTCTGGCGCGTGAGTCCCTGACGGCCGCACATGCCGCATGAAGATCGTCATCGCCCCGGACGCGTTCAAGGAAAGCCTGTCCGCGGCGCAGGCGGCCGAACAAATCGCGGCCGGCTTCCGCAGCGTGTTCCCGGCCGCGGAGTACGCGCTGCTGCCGTTCGCCGACGGCGGCGAGGGCACCGTGGATGCGCTGGTCGCCGGTGGCGGCGGGCGCCGGGTCGCGTGTACCGTGACCGGCCCGCTGGGCGCGCCGGTCGCCGCGCAGTTCGGCCTCAGCGAAGACGGCGGCACCGCGTTGATCGAGATGGCCGCGGCCAGCGGGCTGATGCTGGTGCCGCCATCGCAGCGCGATCCGCTCGCCGCCGGTACGCGCGGCGTCGGCGAACTGATCCTGGCCGCCCTGGATGCCGGCGCGCGCCGGCTGCTGATCGGCATCGGCGGCAGCGCCAGCAACGATGGCGGTGCCGGCATGGTGCAGGCGCTGGGCGTGCGCCTGCTGGACGCGCATGGCCACGACCTGGCTCCCGGCGGCGCCGCGCTGGGCGCGCTGGCGCGCATCGACCTGGCCGGGCTGGATCCGCGGCTGCGCGACTGCCCCATCGAGGTCGCCTGCGATGTCGACAACCCGCTGACCGGGCCGACCGGCGCCTCGGCGGTGTTCGGGCCGCAGAAGGGCGCCACGCCGGCGATGGTCGCGCAGCTCGACGCCGGATTGCAGCACTACGCCGCCGCGATCGAACGCACGCTGGGCGTGGCGGTGGCGCAGTTGCCCGGGGCCGGCGCCGGCGGCGGCATCGGCGCGGCCCTGGTCGCCTTCCTCGGCGCGCGCCTGCGGCCGGGCGTGGAGATCGTCGCGCAGGCGCTGGGGTTGGAAGCGCACCTGGCCGATGCTGACCTGCTGGTCACCGGCGAGGGCCGCCTGGATGGGCAGAGCGCGCAGGGCAAGGTCCCGGTCGGCCTGGCCCGCATCGCCCGGCGCCATGGCGTGCCGGTGCTGGCCATCGCCGGCGGCCTCGGCGAGGGCGCGGTGGACCTGCAGGCGCAGGGGATCGACGCGCTGTTCGGCGCGGTGCAGCGGGTCTCCACCAGCGAAGCCGCGCTGGCCGACGCCGCCGCCGCCCTGCGCCAGGCGGCGCGCAACGTGGCCGCAGCGATCGCGCTGGGCCAGCGCCTGGGCGGCTCCCGGGCGCAATAGCGGCCCAGCCGTCGGCTCGGCTTGGCGGCGCGCTGCAAGCCGCGGCGTTGGCAATCCCGTGTGGGGGGACTTCAGTCCCGACCCGATGACCGGTGGTTACCGCAGGGCCCCGCGAGGCCACTGCCCCACGCGTCGCGGCTGAAGCCGCTCCCACACGTGGGTATTCGCCAGCGGATGCGCCACGCGCAGCAAGTCTTGTGGGAGGGACTTCAGTCCCGACGCGATGACCGGTGGTTACCGCAGCGCCCCGCGAAGCCGCTGACTCACGCGTCGCGGCTGAAGCCGCTCCCACGCGTGGGCATCCCCAGCGAATACGGCACGTGCGGGCAAGCCCTGTGGGAGGGACTTCAGTCCCGACGCGACGACCGGTAGTTACCGCCGGGTCCCGAGAGGCCACTGCCCCACGCGTCGCGGCTGAAGCCGCTCCCACAAGTGGGTATTCGCCAGCGGATGCGCCACGCGCAGCAAGTCTGTGGGAGGGACTTCAGTCCCGACGCGATGACCGGTGGTTACCGCGGCGCCCCGCGAAGCCGCTGACCCACGCGTCGCCGCGAAGCCGCTCCCACGCGTGGGCATTCCCCAGCGAATACGGCACGTGCGGGCAAGCCCTGTGGGAGGGACTTCAGTCCCGACGCGACGACCGGTGGTTGCCGCAGGGCCCCGCGAGGCCGCTGCCCCACGCGTCGCGGTTGAAGCCGCTCCCACAAGTGGGTATTCGTCAGCGGATGCGCCACGCGCAGCAAGTCTTGTGGGAGGGACTTCAGTCCCGACGCGATGACCGTGGTTGCCGCAAGCGGGGAGGGGAGACCGGTCCCGAAGCCAGGCCTGAGGTCGGCGCCAGCCCGCTGTGACCAATCCCGAATCCCCAATCCCAACTCCCCAGGCCAGCACCAAACTGGTGCGTCAGCCGCGCCCATTTGGCGTGCGCTGGCCCATTCAGGTAAACTGAAAACGTTTACAACACGGATGCTTTCGCCATGGAAACCCCCAATCTCCCGCAACGCGCGCCGCTCAGCCCCAAGTGGCAGTTCCGCTTCGACTTCTTCGACCGCTACGGCGCCCCGTCCACGCCCGAGTACAAGGCCGCGTTCAAGGCGCTGCCGTTCATGGACCGGTTGAAGATCAACATGAACTTCTTCGCCCTGTTCTTCGGCTTCATCTACTTCTTCATCCTCGGCATGTGGCGCAAGGCGCTGGGGCTGATCGGCATCTCGCTGGCGGTGGGCATCGTCGCGGCGTTCCTGCCCGACGTGATTGGCCGCGGCCTGGGCATCGCCTACTCGCTGCTGGTCGGCATGGCCGCCAACTACGCCTACTACCTGGACCAGCGCAAGGGCAGCGTCAGCTGGAACCCGTTCGAAGGCGTGCGTTGGTGGTAACGGCCGGGCGTGGCGGCGCGGCGCGGGTGCGCCACGCCGCCGCGCTCAGCGCTTGCGTTTCCAGAATTGCCAGGCCGGTACCGGCTTCGGCGTGACCACGGCGGCGGCCGGCGCCGGCGCCAACTGGCCTTGCACGCGGGCCAGCCGTTGCTGCGCATCGAACGCCAGCACGATGCGGGTATTGCCGCGGGTCGCCACGGTCTGCGCGGCCTCGCGCTGCAGCGCATAGCCCTGATCCCCCAGCAGGCCCTCGCCCATGGCGCGGTGGTCGAGCGTGAACTGCATCGGCAGTTCCCCGAGCAGGCGCAGTACGCGGGCGTCGTCGCAAGGTGCGAAGACCGCAGCTGGTACGTCATCGAGCAGGAAGAACAGCGCGCCGCCGTCGTACGGCGCACGGTAGTAGCAGCGCCCGCGCAGGGCGCCGGCGAGCAGGGCGATGTGATGGCCGCCATCCTCGCCCAGCGCCGAGGATGGCGCAGCCAGCTCGGCGATGCCTTCGCGCTCGCCATGCATGCGCAGCGCTTCCGCTTCGGTCAGCAGGGCCGGCGGCAGGTGGCTGGCGGTGTTGGCCCAGGCCCACAGCCAGCTGGCACTGGCCTCGGCGGCAGTGCCCAGCAGCTGCAGCGGAAACGACAGATCCTCGCCGAAGCGCACCCGGCCTTCGCCCAGGTCCACGCGCCAGTCGCGCTCGCCCAGCACGTCGGCCAGCGCCTGCTGGCGGGCGTAGGCGCTGCCGATGTGCCGTGCCAGGGCGGCCTGGAATTCCGGACTCATCGCGGCGTCTACGGCGCGCGCTGCAGCAGGCTGTTGCGGCGGCCGTACAGCAGGTAGGCGACCACACCCAGCGCGTTCCACAGCCCGAACCAGATCTGCGTGGTATGCGGCAGGCTCCAGAACAGGTACAGGCAGCCGCCGATCGCCAGCGGCCCGACCAGCCACGCCAGCGGCGTGCGGAAGGTGCGGACGCGGCCGGGTTCGCGGCGGCGCAGGACCAGCATGCAGGCGGCCACGGCGATGAAGGCGGCCAGGGTGCCGGCATTGGCCAGCGCGGCGATCTCGTCCAGCCGCGCCACGCCGGCCAGCGCCGCCACCAGCACCGCGGTGAACAGGGTGGTGGCCACCGGCGTGCCGGTGCGCGCGTTGACCTTGGACAGCCCGCGCGGCAGCAGCCCGTCGCGCGACATCACGAAGAAGATCCGGCTCTGTCCGTACAGGAACGCCAGCAGCACGGTCGGCAGCGCGATCACCGCGACCACGCCGATCGCCGCCGCCGCCTTGCCGTGGCCGAGCTCGCGCAGGATCAGCGCCAGCGGCTCGGCGCTGGCGCCGAACACGTCGTAGCGCATCGCGCCGACCGCGGCCAGCGCGACCAGGATGTAGATCAGGGTGCAGCCGATCATCGAACCGACGATGCCGATCGCCAGGTCGCGCTTCGGGTTCTTGGTTTCCTCGGCAGCGGTGGAGATCGCATCGAAACCGTAGAAGGCGAAGAAGATGATCGCCGCCGCGGCCATCACCCCGTGCGCGACGCCATCGGCGCCGACCGTCTTGGGGAAGCCGTAGGGCATGAACGGGTGCAGGTTGGCGCTCTGGAACGCCGGCAGCGCCACCGCCACGAAGATGCCCAGGGCGATCAGCTTCAGCACCACCAGCACCGCGTTGAGCGTGGCGCTTTCCTTGGTGCCGGCCATCAGCAGGCCGGCCACGGCGAAGGTGATCAGCACCGCCGGCAGGTTGACGATGCCGCCTGCGTGCGGCCCGGCGGTCAGCGCCGCCGGCAGGTTCAGGTCCATGCCGCTCTGCGCGCTGGCCCAGTGCAGGAAGCCGACGAAGTAGCCGGACCAGCCCACCGCCACCGTGCTGACCACCAGCGAGTACTCCAGGATCAGGCTCCAGCCCACCACCCAGGCGATCGCTTCGCCGAGCGCGACGTAGCTGTAGGTGTAGGCGCTGCCAGCGGCCGGCATCATCGTCGCCATCTCCGCGTAGGCCAGCGCGGCGCAGGCGCAGATCGCCCCGGCCACCGCGAACGACACCAGCACCGCCGGCCCGGCCAGTTGCGCGCCGACCCCGATCAGGGTGTAGATGCCGGTGCCGACGATCGCGCCGATGCCCAGCGCCACCAGATGCGGCCAGCTCAGCGAGGGCACCAGCCGGCGGCCGGCCTCGTGGACGGTGACCAGGTCGAGCGACTTGCGCCGGAACAGGAACGACATGCGGGCCTCGGGTGCGGGAGTGACAAGCCCGGCAGTGTCGCCGAACGCAGTGCAGCAAAGCTATGCCTGCGGCGTGGCACGGCGCTTGTGCGGGTCGATGCGAAGTACGCGTTCGGCTTTCTCACGCTGCGATTGCGCTGTCGTAGGAGCGGCTTCAACCGCGACGGGCTTTCCCGATGACGCCCGTCGCGGCTGCAGCCGCTCCTACGGAATACCGTTGCGTCAGGACGTGTTCCGCCGCCCGCGGCAAGCGTGGGTTCTCGCAACCGACTACCGCCCCAGCCGCTCCGCCAGCCGCACCAGTTCGGCCAGCGAGCCGACCTCCAGCTTGCGCATCGCATTGCCGCGGCGCACCTTCACCGTGATCTCGCTGAGCTGCAGCCGCGCCGCCACCTGCTTGTTCAACAGGCCCTGCACCACCAGTTCCACCACCTCGCGTTCGCCGGCGCTCAGCCGCGCCCAGCGCGCCTGCAGTTCGGCCTGCGCCGCATCGGCAGCGCGGCGGGCGCGGTCGCGGGCGGTGCCCTGGCCGATCGCATCGAGCAGGTCCTGATCGCGGAACGGCTTGGTCAGGAACTCGATCGCGCCGTTCTTCATGGCCTCCACGCTCATCGGAATATCGCCGTGGCCGGTGATGAAGATGGTCGGCAGCGCCAGTCCGGCCTCGTGCATGTTGCGGTGGAAGTCCATGCCGCTCTGCCCGGGCATGCGGATGTCCAGCACCAGGCAGCTCGGCGCGTCGGCGCGCGGATGCGCCAGGAACTCGCGGGTCGAGGCGAAGGCGTGCACCTGCAGGTCCACCGAGGCGAACAGGTCCTCCAGCGCGGCGCGGATCGAGGCGTCGTCGTCGATCAGGTACACCACCGGGCGTGCGGTCGCGTCGGCGTTCATGGGTGGGCTCCGCTGGCGATGGGCAGGCACACGCAGAACACCGCACCGCGCGGCCGGCCGGGTTCGGCCCAGATGCGCCCGCCGCCGGCCTCGACGATGCTGCGGCTGATGCTCAGGCCGATGCCGATGCCGCCCTGCTTGGTGGTCCAGAACGCATCGAACAGGTGCGCCTGCGCCTGCGCGGAGAGGCCTTCGCCGCTGTCGGCCACGCTCAGCCGCACCGAACGCGCGTCCTCGCGCTCGGTGACGATGCGCAGCGTGCGTTGCGCCGGCGCCGTGGCCGCCATCGCCTCGATCGCGTTGAGCAACAGGTTGCCGATCACCTGCTGGATCTGCACCGGATCGGCCGACACCGGCGGCAGCAGCGCCGACAGCTCGGTGTGCACGCTGACCGCGCTGCGCTCCAGTTCGCCCTGCGACAGCGCCAGCACCTCGTTCACTGCGGCGTTGAGGTCGAAGGCGCGCTGCTGCGGCGCCTCGCTCCGGGTCAGGCTGCGCACCCGTGCGATCACCTCGCCGGCGCGTTCGGCGTCGGCGAGGATGCGCGTCAGCGCCGCGCGCGCCTTGTCCAGGTTCGGCGGCTGCTGGTCGAGCCAGCGCTGGCAGGCGTTGCCGCTGGTGACGATGGCCGCCAGCGGCTGGTTGACCTCGTGCGCGATCGAGGCGGTCAGGCTGCCCAGGCTGCGCACCCGCGCCAGCCGCAGCAACTGCGCCTGCGCCGCGTGGGCGGCGGCCTTGGCGCGCTCCATGCGCACCGCGATGGACGCGGTCACCGCCACCACCACGATGCTGATCGCCGAGTTGATCACGCCGACCCGGTAGGCGCCGGAATGGGTCAAATGGAAACTGAGCACGACCAGCACCACGCAGATCCCGGCAAGCAGGCCCAGCCCGGGCGGGGCCAGCAAGCGCACTGCGCCGAGGATCGCCACGGTGTAGAACAGCGCCGCCGCCACCGCGTAGTCGGTGACCGTGTCGGCGACGAAGATGGCGCCCAGCACCAGGCCCAGCAGGGCCAGGCCGAGCAGACGGCGGTGCGGCGGCAGCGGCTTGAACCAGGCGATCATCGGCGGCGGAGGATGAGGGAGGACGTAGGGCTGGACATGGCCGGCTCAGCCTTCGACGCCGGCGTTCCAGAACGCCTGTTGTACACCCGGCTCGCTCTCCAGGCGCTGCACCACCGCATCCAGTTCCTCGGCGCGCACCGCGGTGGCGTACAGGGTGGCGGCGATCTCCACGTCCTTCTGCCCGAACGGATGCTGCTCGACTTCGCGCGCCGGGTAATGCGCCTCCTCCAGCAGTTCGATCAGCCGCTCGCGCACGTCGCCATGCACCTCGCGCGCGCAGATCGCATAGAACATGTAGGTGGCTTCCAGCGAGGATTCCTTCAGCGGATGCCGGTTGATGCGGTTCACCATCGGCCGCAGCAGCGTGTTGCTGAGCAGCACGAACATGGCCGCCAGCACCGCCTCGGCGACCAGGCCGGCACCGGCGCAGGCGCCGACCGCCCCCGACCCCCACAGCGTGGCCGCGGTATTGAGCCCGGTGACGTTGGCGCCTTCCTTCATGATCGCGCCGGCGCCGAGGAAGCCGATGCCGGAGACCACGTAGGCCACCACCTGCACCGCGCCCTGGGTGCCGCCGTGGATTTCGAACAGGCGATCGCCGAGCGAGACGAAGATCGCCGCGCCGACCGCGACCAGGGTGTTGGTGCGCAGCCCGGCGGTGCGCTGGCGCACCTGGCGCTCGAAGCCGATGATCGCGCCGAGCACGAAGGCGGCGGTGAGGCTCACCAGGGTGTCGAGCAGCGAGCCGAGATTGAACAGGCGCAGGGCTTCCATCAGGGCGCGTTCCGGTAGGCGAGGGGAGCGATCATGGCGGCTTCGGGAAAGAAAATGAGCGGATGCGGGGTGCGCATGATGCCGGGGCAAGATGGCAGCCCGCATCGCGGCGGCAGGCGCGCGGCTCAGCGCACCCCGGGCCACCACGCCAGCGCGGCGTGCAACCAGTGCGCAGCCGGGGCGCTCGCCCCGGCCTCGTGCAGGCGCCGCTGCGCCGCATGCGGCAGGCGCGCACGGACCCGGATGCGGTCGGCGACCGGCAGCTGCGACAGCGCATCGGCCATCACCCGCGGCGACTGTGCGGACAGCGCCAGGGCGAAGGCACGCGGGCCGTGGGCGACGAGCAGATGCCGCAGCGCCTCGGTGCGGCGCATGGCGACCGCGGCGCGCAGCGCGCGCTGCAGGCCGCGCTGCAGACGGAAACGGCGGGAAAACAGCGAGAACGCGAACATGACGACCTCCTTGCGGCGCGTGGCCGGCAAGGACGTCGCGGCCTGCGGGCGGCGGGCGTCTTCCGGCTCAGCGCCAGGCAGCGACCAGGCGGGGGGATTGGCAGGGGAATGCGGCGCTGACGCCGCGTCGATGCGGATCGGGGTCCATGCTCGCCTCCGGTGTCAGGGGAACGGATCGCGCGATGCGCGACGGCCGGGCGCGGCCTGATGCCGCGGCGCCGCCCACTGGGCAAGCCAGGAGCGGATGCCGCAAAGCTTGGCATGGGGCACATAGGCACACCAGCCTGCATGAGGCCATGGCGGCGATACCAAGGTATATCCCGGCCCCGTCCGCCTACCGGCGCTTGGCGCAGCGACTGAGACGCGGCCGGCTACACTGGCCGCATGCAAAACGATGCCCATTTCCTGATCCTCGCCGGCCTGTTGTGCGCCGTCATCGTCCTGTTGCTGGCCGTGCTGCTGCGGCGAGGCAACCATGCCGCCCTGGAGTCGGCCCTGCGCGAAGAGCAGCGCAGCGGCCGCGGCGAACTGCGCGAGCAGCTCGACAGCCTGGCGCGCCAGCAGGATGCGCGCAGCGAAGGTTTCGCCCGCAACCTGGCGGATCTTTCCACCCGTACCGACCAGCGCCTGGACCTGCTGCGCGAGGCGCTGACCGAGGACGCGCGGCGCGGCCGGGTCGAGGCCGGCGCCGCGCAGCAGCGGATGGCCGAGTTGCTGAGCCAGCGCCTGGTCGAGATCCGCGGCCAGCTCGACGCCTTCGGCCAGCAGCAGGATGCGCGCATGGCCCAGTTCGGCCAGCAGCAGGCCGAGCTGATCGCGCGCATCGACACGCAACTGGGCGCGCTGCGCGAGGCCCTGCTCGAGGACACGCGCAAGGGCCGCCAGGAAGGTGCGGACGCGCAGCAGCGCTTCGCCGACACGCTCGGCCTGCGTCTGAGCGAACTGATCCAGCGCAACGAGCAGCGCCTGGGCGAGATGCGCGGCACCCTGGAAGAGCGGCTGAAGGAATTGCAGGCCGACAACGCGGCCAAGCTCGAGCAGATGCGCGGCACCGTCGACGAGAAGCTGCAGACCACCCTCAACACGCGCCTGGACGCCTCGTTCAAGCTGGTCTCCGAACGGCTCGAGCAGGTCCAGCGCGGCCTGGGCGAGATGCAGCAGTTGGCCACCGGCGTCGGCGACCTCAAGCGCGTGCTGAGCAACGTCAAGAACCGCGGCGGCTGGGGCGAGGTGCAGCTGGAGAACATCCTCGAGCAGACCCTGACCCAGGAGCAGTACGCGCGCGGCGTGCGGGTGCGCCCGGAACGCAACGAGATGGTCGACTTCGCGGTGCGCCTGCCCGGCCGCGGCCACGAGGACACGCCGGTGTGGCTGCCGATCGACGCCAAGTTCCCGCGCGAGGACTACGAGCGCCTGCTCGACGCGCAGGAGCAGGGCGATCCGGAGCTGGTGCAGGCGACGGGTGCACAACTGGAGCGTGCGATCCGGGTACAGGCCAAGTCGATCTGCGACAAGTACATCGCCCCGCCGCACACCACCGATTTCGCGGTGATGTTCCTGCCCACCGAAGGCCTGTATGCCGAGACCCTGCGCCGCCCGGGCCTGGCCGACCTGCTGCAGCGCGAACACCGCATCGTCGTCGCCGGCCCGACCACGATCACCGCCCTGCTCAACAGCCTGCAGATGGGCTTCCGCACCCTGGCCATCGAGAAGCGCTCCAGCGAGGTGTGGGGCGTGCTGGCCGCGGTCAAGAGCGAGTTCGGCAAGTTCGCCGGCATCCTGGAAAAGGCCGAGAAGCAGATCAGCACCGTCGGCAAGAGCCTGGGCGAGGCCAGCCGCAAGACCCGCACCATCGAACGCCGCCTGCGCGGCGTCGAGACCCTGGCCGACGCGCAGGCCGCGCCGTTGCTGGAACTGTCGCTGCCGCTGGATGATGCGGAGGCGGAAGAGGCGGCAGACGACGACCGGGAGTGAGGGCTTGCGGTGCCCGCGGCGGCGGTGCGGCGAGTTGGGATGGCAGGGCGCCGTGGCGGTTACGTCGACGAGAGATGGCATGCGATCAGCACGCGCCATGTTGGATGCAGCGCCGCGACCTAGACGGGCCAGCGCGGCCGCTTCTTACGCGCGCGCTGTGCAGATGGCGCAGCATGCGGGTGTCCTTGTCTTGCCTGCAGTGTTGATGCGATTCGACATCGCGGATGCGTTGTCGTCTCCAGGCCGCTCGCCTGCTCGCCTGCTCGCCCGCTGGCCGATACGCGCGCTTCTGATCACGACGAGAGACACATGTGTAGCGGCGGCTCTTGTTCCTTCTGCGGCAGTCGCGAGCAGGTTTTGCGGACGCGGCTGTCGCGGCTGAAGCCGCTCCTACGGGATCACATGATCCGCAGCAAAAGCGGGTGTTACGTACCTACACAGGCTAGCTGTCGGTGCGCTGAGTTACGCGGTCACGGCACTGCGCATGCTGCGCCGGCAGCGACTATGCTGGCGCTCCTTTCGATCGAGGTAGTGCCCCATGTCCGAGTCGCTGACCGCCATCCCGCTGACCCGCATCGACGGCCAGCCGACCACCCTCGCCGCGTTCGACGGTAAGGTGCTGCTGATCGTCAACGTCGCTTCCAAGTGCGGTCTCACCGCGCAGTACGCCGGCCTGGAAGCGCTGTACCGCGAGAAGCAGGCGGCCGGGCTGGAAGTGCTCGGTTTCCCGGCCAACGACTTCAAAGGCCAGGAGCCGGGCAGCGAGGCGGAGATCCAGCAGTTCTGCCAGCTCACCTACGACGTGACGTTCCCGATGTTCGCCAAGATCGCGGTCACCGGCGAGGATACGCATCCGCTGTACCGCGCACTGATCGCCGCGCAGCCGCAGACCGAGGGCGAGGGCCCGATGCGCGAGAAGCTGGCCGGCTACGGCATCGAGCCGAATCCGGCGCCGGGCGTGTTGTGGAACTTCGAGAAGTTCCTGGTCGGCCGCCACGGCCAGGTGCTGGGCCGCTTCGCCCCGGACGTCACCGCCGAGGATCCGCGCCTGCGCGCGGCGATCGACGCGGCGTTGGGGTAATGGCGCGCTGTGCTCGCGGCCATCTGGCGGTGCTTGGACGAGTTGAAGCTGCTGTTGTGCCTTCTAGATAGCTGGTGACCGAGCGGGAGAGGTCATCGATGTCCTTGTTGTCTGGCGTCGCTTGTCGCGGCTGAAGCCGCTCCTACGTAAGGCGTGCAGCCTCGAAGCCGATGTCGCTGCCGTTGCCGCTGCCTTGGCTGTTGCTTTGGCTGTTGCTTGGCTTTGGCTTTGGCTGTTGCCCTGGCTTTTGATTTACCGGGTTCCCTTCCGAAGCGGCGGCCAGCACGGGGAAAAACCCGAAGGGCGGCGTACATGGATGTACGCCGTCCGCGGCAGGGGCAGGATGCCCCTTCCGCGGATCCCCGTGATGGACGCGAACCCGGAGCGCGCAGCGCGGAGGGCGCGAAGGCAGGGCGTGCTTTCTTTTGGTTCCTTTTCTTTGCACGAGCAAAGAAAAGGAACTAGCCCGCAAGGGCGAAAGCTGTTGCTGTTGCTTGAGATTTGAGTGTCGGACGAGAAGCACTGTAGGAGCGGCTTTAGCCGCGACACGCTTTGCATGCCACGTCACAGTGGTCGCGGCTGAAGCCGCTCCTACAATCTAGCCACCGCCACCGCCACCGCCACCGCCGCAACAGCAAAGCTTTCGCCTGGCGGCGAGTTACTTTGATCAGCCTTCGGCTGTTGAGAAGCGCTTCTTTGCTTGTGCAAAGAAAAGTAACCAAAAGAAGCGCTTTACCACAGCCGAAGGCTGGTCAAACACACCCCGCAACGCGCCCTCCGCGCTGCGCGCTCCAGGTTCGCAGCCACGACGGGACCCGGTAAGTCAAAGGCAAAGCACCAGCAGAAGCAACAGCAACAGCAACAGCAACAGCAACAGCAACAGCAGGGCCTGCTGCATGCTGGCCGGCATCGGCCGAAAACACTTGGCGCCAAGCTGCAAACCGAGCGGTCATTCCCGCCCACATCGCGCTGCACCCACAGACGATGGCAGCAAAAGTTTCAGACACAAAAAACCCGGCCGAAGCCGGGCTTTTCGTAGGCGCGTGGTCCGCCGAACTCAGCGACCGCCGCGCCACTCCGGGACCGGCATCGCGTCCACCGGCACCGTCGGGTTGGTTTCTTCCTCGCGCAGATAGGCCGGCAGGTCGTCGTCCTGGCGCTTGTGCCCGCGCATGTCGCTCTCGATCTGATAGTTGCGGCGCTGCAACCAGGCATCGCGGGTCAACTGGTACTCGTCCGGCGCCTGGTCGCGCAAGCTGTCCAGCGACAGCAGCTGCGCCCGCGTGTCGACCAGCTGCAGGCCCTGCAGGCCGATGCGTACCCGGTCTTCCTCGATCTGCTGCAGCGGCGATAGCGGCGCGTCGCCGACCAGGCCGAACGTATCGCGCACCGTGCGCGGTCCGAACAGCGGCAGCTCCAGGTAGCGCGAGCGGCGCCAGCCCCATACGCCCAGGGTTTGGCCGAAGTCCTCGCTGCGTCGCGGCAGGTTGGCGTCGGTGGCCGGGTCGAAAATGCCGCCGATGCCCAGCGTGCTATTGATCAGGAACCGGCTCAGGGTCTGCCCCGCCTGCAGCGGACGGCCCTGCAGCAACTGGTTGACCATGGTCAGCGGCGAACTGAGATTGTCGAAGAAGTTGGTCACACCCAACCGCACCGGCCGCGGCACCACGTTGACGTAGGCACGCGCCAGCGGTCGCGCCACGGCGCGGTCGACCACGTTGTTGAAGGCATGCACCTTGCGGTTGTACTTCTCCCACGGGTCGTAGCTCTGCGGTGCCTGCACGCCCTCCGGCAGGGTCGGATCGGCCACCGGGTTGTACGGATCGCCGCCGTACAGCGCGGCGTAGTCGTCCTCGGCCGAGGTCGGTGCGCCGTTGGCGCCGGCCGCGCCCGTGGCGCTTGCCGGAGGCGGTGCCGCAGCCGCAGCCGCGCTGGCCGGCGCCGGCGAGGCGCTGGCGTCCATGCCGGTTGCGGCGTCTGCCGTCGGCATGGCGTTCGCATCGGCGGTGGCGGCGCTGTCGCTGGGGGCCGGTGCGGTCTGTGCCGCCGGTGGCGGAGGCGGTGGCGGCGTGCGCTTGGGCGCGCCGGCGCAGGCGCCGAGCGCGGCCGCCAGGGTCAGGGAGGTGAGGATACGCAGCACGTTCATGTGTCAGCTCGCCGCAGGGGGAGAGTGGAAGTCCAGGGTCGAGGCCAGCCGGTAGGCGGCACTCAGATCGGTCAGGCCAGCCGGGGCGCCATGGATGGCGACCTCGGCTTGGCCCTGGGCGCGCAGGCGTGCGGCGAGTTCGGCGAGCAGCGCCAGACCGGCGCTGTCCACCCGCGACACCGCCTTCAGGTCCAGCGCGCGTGCGCCCGGCAGCGCGCGCAGCGCTGCCGGCCACAGCGCGGTGGCCGCGGCACGGTCGAGCACGCCGCTCAGCGCGAGCGTGTCGCCGTCGCGGCGCACCTGCGGCATATCACTTGCCACTGTTGCCCGCCGGTGCCGCCTGCAGCGTGCCGTTGCGCAGCTCGGCCGCGACCTCGGCGATCGACTTGTTACGCAGCGGGGTGTCGAACTGGTTGCGGAAGGTCTGCACGTACGACACGCCCTCGACCATCACGTCGAAGATCTTCCAGCCGGCGCCGGTGTTGCGCAGCAGGTAGTCCACCGGCACCGGGTCGCCGCCGCTGCGCAGCAGTTCGGTGGAGACCTTGACGCCACGGCCGCCCGGCAGCGGGGTTTCCGACTTCACCCGCACCTGCGGCTTGCCTTCGAAAGTCAGCAGCGAGGTGCCGTAGCGCTGCATCAGGTTGTCGGCCATCGCGTCGCCGAACAGTTTGACGTCGGCGTCGGAAGCGCCGCGGCCGTGCACGCCCAGCACCAGGCGGGCGGCGTAGTCGCGGTCGAAGGTCTTGTTCATCTCGCTGTCGATGAACTGGCGCAGCGCGGTGGGGTTGTTCTTGAACTCGCTGCGGCGCTGTTCCAGCGTGGTCAGGATGCGCGTGCTGTTCTCCAGCACCACCTTGCTGGCCGAACCGGCCTGGGCGGCGGCGGCCGGCGCGGCGGCCTGGGCCAGCGCGGCGGAAGGCGCGGCCTCGGCCAGCGCGGCGGCGAGAGCGGCGGAAAGCAGTTTGATCGTCATGGCTTGGGTTCCGTTGCGGGCGTGGTGGGGTCGGCAGAGGGTGCGGCAGCGGGTGTTGCGTTCTTGTCGCCGCCGGCGCTGCCGCCGCCGAACATGTACTTGCCGACCAGCTGGATCAGGTCCACCGCCGGCTGGGTGAAGGCGATTTCCTGGCCCGGCTTGAGCGTATCCGGGTCGCCGCCGGGCTGCAGGCCGACGTAGCTTTCGCCCAGCAGGCCGCTGGTCAGGATCGCCGCCGAGGTATCGGCCGGCAGGTCCTTGTACTTTTCGTCGATGGACAGGGTGACCACCGAGTCGAACTTGGTCGGGTCCAGGTCGATCTTGGCGACCTGGCCGATGATGACGCCGCCGATCTTCACCGGCGCCTGCGCACGCAGCTGGCCGATCTGCGAGAAGCGTGCGATCAGGTCGTAGCGGTGGCCGCCGAAGCCCCACTGGCGGTTGGTGGAAGCCAACGCCAGTACCAGCAGCGAGGCCAGGCCCAGCAGCAGGAAGGCGCCGACGGCGAACTCGAGACGGGGACCACGGAGAGCCATAACGTGTCTACCTTGTTGATTCAGCGTGGCCGCGGCGCCAGTGCCGCGACCGGGATGTTGCCGCGGGGCCTGCCGTCGCCGGCCGGCCCCGCGTTGGCGCCGCTCAGCGGAACAGCAGCGCCGACATGACGAAATTGAACATCAGCACCAGCAGCGAGGCATTGACCACGGCGCGGGTGGTGGCCACCGAGGTGCCCTCGATGGTCGGCTCGGCGTGGAAGCCGACATAGGCCGCCACCAGCGCCGCCGTGCCGCCGAACACCGCCGACTTCAGCATCGCCACGCCGAAGTCGTCCCAGAAATCCACGCTGCTCGACAGCGCCGACCAGAACGTGCCGCGGTCCAGGCCAAGCGCACCCACCGCCTCGAAGTAGCTGGCGCTGATCGCCAGCGAGCAGAAGATGCCGGTCAGCAGCGGCACGGTCAGCACCGCCGCCCAGAAGCGCGGCGCCACCGCCTTGGCCACCGGGTCGATCGCCATCAGCTCCAGCGCCTTGATCTGGTCGGTGGCGCGCATCAGGCCCAGCTCGGCGGCGATGGAGCTGCCGGCGCGGCCGATGAACAGCAGCGCGGTCAGCACCGGCGCCAGCTCGCGGTACAGCGACAGCCCAAGCAGGGTCGACAACGCATCGGAGGCGCCGTAGGTCTGCAGCGTGCGGTAGCCCTGCAGGGTCAGCACCAGGCCGACGAAGGCGCCGCCGACGGCGATGATCGGCAGCGAGCGCGCGCCGACCTTGTAGATCTCGCGGATCAGCTCGGCCAGCAGGTCGCGGGTCGGCAGCGAGCCGCGCAGCACGGTCAGGAAGAACAGCCCGGCGCGGCCCAGGGAACGGATCGGGGCGACGATGGCCATCAGGCGGCGCTCCGCGCGCGCTGCGGCGCATCGAACGGGATCGGGCCATCGGGCCGGCCGTGCAGGAACTGCTGCAGCAGCGGATCGGCGCTGGCCTGCAGGTCCTGCGGGGTGCCGGCGAAGACCACGCCGCCGTTGGCGATGGCCACGGCCTGGTCACAGATCGGCAGAGTCTCGTGGACGTGATGGCTGACGATGATGCTGGTCAGGCCCAGGGTGTGGTTGAGGCGCTGGATCAGGCTCATGATCACGCCGGAGGCGATCGGGTCCAGCCCGGTCAGGGGTTCGTCGTAGATCATCAGCGGCGGATCCAGCGCCAGCGCGCGTGCCAGCGCCACGCGCCGCGCCATGCCGCCGGACAGCTCGCGCGGCCAGGCGTCGGCGGCGGCCAGCAGGCCCACGGCGTGCAGCTTCAATGCGACCAGCCGCTGCAGCACCGGCTCGGGCAGACGGGTGTGGGCGCGCAATGGCAGTGCCACGTTCTCGGCCACGCTCAGATCGGTGAGCAGGCCATTGCCCTGCAGCAGCACGCCGATGCTCTTGCGCGTCTCGCGCAACGCACGGCTGCCACGCGGCAGTGGCTTGCCGAACACCTGCAGCGTGCCCGCCGCCGGCACCAGTTCGCCGGTCAATGCCGCCAACAGCGTGGACTTGCCGCTGCCGGAGGGGCCCAGCACGGCGGTGATGCTGCCGCGCGGCACGCTCAGCGACACGTCACGCAGGATCGCCCGCCCGCCGCGGTCGATGCGCACGCCCGACAACTGCACCAGATTGGATTCGGAAGACGCCATTGCGGCCTTTAACGAAAATACAACATAGGATCGATCCGTTCGGCTGAACTTAACCGAACTGGCCCGTGCAGTATTGTGGCACCGCGCGGCTCGGTGTGCGCGCCCGCTTCGCCCTGTTCATGCAACAGCGTGTCATACGGCCGCGCATTGGCTCGTCGGCGACGGGTACCGCGCACCTCTGGTCGCCATCGCACCGGCGTCGCACAGCCGCACTTGCGTGTGACCCACGTCGGTGTGGACAAATGTCCGTACAGCGCTTGTGCGCTTCGCGACGGCACGCGACGATGCCGCCATGGCGACCGTGCCGAACCACACCTGGAGTCAAGGATGGAGCTGTTGAGCTTGGAACACTTCGCCGGAAGCGTGAACGAGACGTTCTCGGCGCAGTTGAACGAAGGCGAGGTCGCGTTCGTGCTGGTCGAAGCGCGGCCGCTGCCGACGCCGCCCGCGGCGCGGCGCGCGCCATTTTCGCTGCTGTTCCGCAACGGCTCGGCGTTTCTGTTTCCGCAGCAGACCTACCAGATGCGCCATCCGCGCCTGGGCGAGATCGGGATCTTCCTGGTGCCGGTCGCGCGCGAACGCGACGGCTTCCTGTATCAGGCCGTGTTCAACTGACCGAGCCGCTTGTCCACGTGCCGTGGCCATCCCAGCGCATGGCCAGATGTGTCTGGCCGGCCTCGCCGGCGACGAAGCCCAGCCGCGCATAAAGCCGCTGCGCCGCGGGGTTGGCGTGCAGCACATGCAGTGTCAGTGCGCGCCCGTCCGCACTCGCGAGCGCCTGTGCATGCGCGATCAGCGCGCCGCCGATGCCTTGGCCACGGCAGTCCGGCAGCAGGCTGATATCGACCAGGACGTGCGGATCCGCGCTGCGGTCCAGATACAGCCGACCCAGCCGCGCGCGTGCGTCTTCCACGATCAGGAAGTCGGCGCCGGGAAAATGTTGCAGATACTGCGCATGCTGCAAGGCGAACTGCTGGTCGAGGAAGGCGCGCTTGGCCGGTTCCGGCCAGGGCACCGCGGCCAACTCGTCGCGGCGCGTGCTGGCGTACAGCGCGCGCAGCCAGTCCAGGTCCTCTGCCTGCGCAGGACGCAGGACGATGCCGCGCGCGCCCAGTGCGGGCGGCGCGGCGAGCCCGGCGTCCCGCTGCGGAAAGCCAGGCGACGCGGCGATCGACATCACACCGGTCTCAGTTGAAGACCGGATAGTCGCCCTGCAGCGCGATGCAGAAGTTCACCGCCAGATACGGCTGCCGGTTCTCGTGCGCCTGGCCGGTGCCGGTAGGCATCAACATGGTCGGGGAGAACTGCTTGTCCGGCGCGACCGCCAGGAATGGCCGCTCGTTGTTGACGTTCAACGACGACAGGGCCGCGCCGCTGACGGGCGTGCCGGTCTTCTTGGTTGGGTCGGCCTGCGAGTAAGCGTTGACGCCGTGTTGGTGCAGCGGGATCTGTGAACTCTGCAGGCTCACCGAGGCGGAGCCGACGTTGCTGCCCAGCGTATGCGGAGACAGGCCCGGTCCCTGGCCCTGCTGGCAGCCGGCGCGCGCGCAGAAGTTCGGCAACTGGAACGTGCTGCTGCCGTTGCCGCCATAGGCAACTCCCAGCAGCGAGAACAGGGTGGTGTTCTGCGCGATTGGCAGTACGGCGCCATTGCACAGGGCCCAGCCATACGGGTTGTAGTCGAAGCCGAACAGCTGGATTTCGCCGATGTAGGGTTCGGTCATGAGCGGGTTCCTCCGATGGAACGGATGCGTGCCGCAGCCGGGTCGGCGCGGCGCATGGATCAGGCCTGCTGCGGGAAGATGCCGGTGGTGGCGATGCAGTACTGCACCGTCAACGTCGGCATGACGTTGTTGTGTGGCTGGCTGCCGCCGGCGTACGAGGTGCTCTGCCCGGACATCGTCACCATGGTGGCGCCGGTGACGTCGCTGGCGTAGAACGCGGCACCGTTGACCGCGGCGGGCACCAAGCCGGCGGGCGCCGGTGCGGTCGCCGCGGCGGTGGTGGCCTGGGCAGTATGCGTGTGCGCCGGCATCTGCAGGTCGACCAACGTCACCGTCTCGGTACCGGCGCGCTGGCCGAGGACGTAGTTGTTCAAGCCCGGTCCCTGGCCCTGGTGGATCGGCAGGCGCCCGCGCAGGTCCGGCACGCCGAAGGTGCTGGTGCCGTTGCCGCCGTACGTGGTGCCGAGCAGCAGGTACAGCGGCTCGTATTCGGAGATCTGCAGCAGCGAGCCATCGCAGGCCTGCCAGCCCTGGGGAGTGCGGCCGAAGCCGAACATGCGGATTTCGCCGATGAATGGAGTGCCCATATGGTCCTTCCTGGTCGATGAAGCGCCGCGCGCAGACAGCGCGCCCTGCGCCCGAGTGCGGAGACGCCTAGTTGCGCGAAGGGAAGATGCCGGACAGCGCGATGCAGAAATTCAGCGTGGTGTACGGCTGCAGGTTCGGATGCGCCTGGCCGCCGCCGCTGTTGGCGATGGTGGACTGCGCCAGCGGCACCATCGTGCCGGGCGCGGCATACAGCGCATGCGGTGTGCCTGGCCCCGGGTTGACGACGTTGTTCGCGAACAGGCGTCCGGTCGGCACACGGTTGTCGCCGTTGGCGCTGCTGCAATCCATGATGTGCAGATGCGCGGGCAGGTTGTCGCCCACCAGCGTCACCGTCTCCGCGCCGGCGGCCTGCCCCAGCGGCACCGCGGGTGGTTGCCACGCGGGGTCGACCGACGGCCCATAGCCCATGGGCGTACGCCCACGCATGTCCGGCAAGCCGAACGTGGTCTTGCCGTCGCCGCCGTAGCGCGTGCTGAGCAGACTGAACAAGGCCTGGTTCTGATTGATCGGCAGCAATTGCCCGTTGCATTGCGCAAAATACTTCGGCGCAAACGCGAAACCGGTCAGCATGATCTGACCGATGAAGAACTCGCTCATGCGGATCTCCCCCCCGGAGTTGGTGGCGACCGACCTCGTGTCGGGCGCCGCATTACTTAATCACGACTTGCGCGACATGCAAGCGACGATTTTGCTGAACCAGACAGACGTGACGCATTTGTTGCTTTACGTGACGTCCGACTTGTTGTTCCAATAGCCGCGCAACGCGCGTGGCCGATGCTTGTCGGGCCGATGTTCCGCGAAGTCCGAGGCACCAGGATGGCTGCCAGCGCCCATGGGGTGGCGCGATTTAGGGGAATCGAAATATGTCTACGAAATACACCGCGTCGAGCGGCGTGCGCTTGACGCTGCGTTGGCTGATGGCGCTGTTGTTGCTGGCGGTGTCGCAGGTCTGTCTGGCCGCCGGACCGTTCTGTACGACGCCGCAGACCGCGACCATCAACTCGGGCCAGTCGGTGACGTTCGACGTCAGCAATTGCGACAATCCCGTCGACAACTTTGGCATGAGCGACGGTTCGCAACCCTCGCACGGCAGCGCTGTCCTCACCGGTCAGCTCGATAGCGCCGGCACTCAACGGGTGACCTATACCAACAACGGGGACGGCGCGACCTCGGATACGTTCTATCTGCTCGACAGCGAGACTCCTGCCAACCAGATCGTCTTCAACATCACCATCAACCCCACGCGGCAAGCCAGCATCGCGGTCTCGCCGTCCAGTGCCAACGAGGACAGCGGCACGGCCTTCGTCTACACGGTGACGCTGAGTCAGACCAACAGTTCGCCGACCACGGTGAACCTGACCCGCAGCGGGACCGCCACCAGCGGGACCGACTATACCGGCGCGGTCAGCAGCGTCGTGGTGCCGGCCAACGCGTCCTCGGCCAGCTTCAGCATCACCCCCGTCGCCGACACGACGGTGGAACCCGATGAGACGGCGATCTTCAGCGTCGCCGGCGGCACCGGCTATTCCGTCGGCAGCCCGTCCAGCGCCACGGCCACCATCGTCAACGACGATTTCCCGGTCGCCAGCATCACGGTCTCGCCAGCCAGCGTGACCGAGGATGGCGCCCCCAACCTGGTCTACACCGTCGCGCTGAGCCAGCCTTCGCCGTCGGCGCTCTCGATCGGTTTCAACGTGGGCGGTACCGCCACAAACGGCACCGACTACGCCACGATCAATTCGCCCTTGGTGATCGCGGCCGGCCAGACCAGCGGCACCATCACCGTCAACCCAACGCCGGACACGACCGTCGAACCCGACGAGACCGTGGTGATCAGCCTCAATGCGGGCAGCGGCTATACGGTCGGTTCGCCGAACAGCGCCACCGGTACCATCCTCAACGATGACCAGCCGGCGTTGTCGATCAACGACGTGCCGGTGAATGAAGGCGATTCCGGCACCACCAGCGCGACCTTCACCGTGTCGCTCAGCCAGCCGGCCGCCAGCGGCGGGGTCAGCTTCAACATCGGCACGGCCGACAATACGGCAACCGCGGGCACCGACTACATCGCCGCCAGCGTGACCGGGATGACCATCCCGGCCGGCAGCAGCAGCGCCACCTTCACCGTGCAGGTCGTCGGCGACACGCTCAACGAACCCAACGAAACCTTCTTCGTCAACGTCACCAGCGTCAGCGGCGCCACGGTCACCCGCGGGCAGGGAGTGGGCACCATCGTCAACGACGATGCCGTGCCGGCGCTGTCGGTCGGCGACGTCAGCGTCGCCGAGGGCAACAGCGGTACCACCACGGCGACGTTCACCGTCAGCCTCAGCGCCGCCAGCGGCCAGACCGTCACCGTCAACTACGCGACCGCCGATGGCACCGCCACCGCCGGCAGCGACTATGTCGCCCGCTCCGGTACGCTGACCTTCGCCCCCGGCACCACCTCGCAGGGCGTGGCGGTCACCATCAATGGCGACACCACCGTCGAACCGGACGAAACCTTCAGCCTCAACCTGTCCGGGGCCAGCAATGCCACCATCGCCCGTGCCAGCGCAACCGGCACCATCCTCAACGACGATGCGGTGGTGACGGTCTCGCCGGCGTCACTGCCCGCCGCCACCGCAGGCAGCGCCTACAGCCAGACCCTGCTCGCCAGTGGCGGCACTGCGCCGTACAGCTTTGCCATCATCAGCGGCGCGCTGCCGGCCGGGTTGACCTTGAGCAGCACCGGCGTGCTGTCCGGCACACCGACTGCCAGCGGCAGCTTCAACTTCACCGTGTCCGCCACCGACAGCGGCACGCCCACCAGCGGCAGCCGCGCCTACACCCTGACCGTGGCCGCACCGACGCTGACCCTGCCGGCGACGACATTGTCCAACGGCACCGCCGGGCAGCCCTACAGCGCGGCGATCACCCAGGCCAGCGGCGGTATTGCGCCGTATACCTACACGGTCAGTGCCGGCGCCTTGCCGGCCGGCGTCACCGTCAACAGTGCCAGCGGCGCGCTCACTGGTACCCCGACCGTGGCCGGCAACTTCAGCTTCACCCTGACCGCCACCGACAGCACCTCCGGGACCGCGGGACAGGCGGCGCGCAGCTATACCCTGGCGATCGTTTCGCCGACCTTGACGGTGGCTCCGTCCGCACTGCCGTCCGGGACCGCGGGTACCGCCTACAGCCAGACGCTGAGCACCAGCGGCGGCACGGCGCCCTACACCTACGCGCTCAGCTCCGGTGCCCTGCCTGCGGGCCTGAGCCTGAGCAGCGCCGGTGTCCTATCCGGCACCCCGACCGTGGCCGGCAGCTTCAGCTTCGTCGTCGGCGTCACCGATGCCGGTGGCTTCGGCGGCTCGCATGCCTATGCCCTGTCCATCGTTGCGCCCGCGCTGACCATCACGCCGTCGACCCTGCCCGCGGCGGCGATCGGCGCCAGCTACAGCCAGGCGCTGAGCACCAGCGGCGGCACTGCGCCGTACAGCTATGTGCTCAATGCCGGCGCCTTGCCGAGCGGGATGAGCCTGAGTGCCGGCGGTGTGCTGTCCGGCACGCCGACCACGGCTGGCAATTTCGCGTTCACCGTGCGCGTCACCGACGCTAACGCCTTCACTGCGGCGCAGGCGTTCACCCTGACGGTCGCGTCGCCGACGCTCACCCTGGCCCCGCCGGCACTGCCGGCCGGTACCGCGGGCAGCGCCTACAGCCAAGCACTCAGCGCCACCGGCGGGACAGCGCCCTATAGCTACAGCATTGCCACCGGCGCACTGCCGGCCGGATTGAGCCTGAGCGCCGCTGGCGTGCTGTCCGGTACCCCGACCCAGGCGGGCAGCTTCGCCTTCACCGCCACCGTCACCGACAGCACCGCCGGGGTTCCCGGCCAAGCCAGCCGCAGCTATACGTTGAGCATTGCCGCGCCGACCCTGATCGTGGGTCAGCCGACCTTGCCGGCCGGCACCGCGGGCACGGCGTACACCCAGACCCTGAGCGTCAGCGGCGGCGCTGCGCCGTACAGCTACAGCGTGGTCAGCGGCGCGCTGCCGACCGGGCTGAGCCTGACCCCGGCGGGCGTGCTGTCCGGCACGCCGAGCGCTGCTGGCAGTTTCGCCTTCAGCCTCAAGGTGAGCGACGCCAACGGCTTCTCGGTCACGCAGGCCTACACCCTGACCATCGCCTCGGCGGTACCGGCACCGGTGGCGGCGAACGACACCGGCGCCACGCTGGTGGATACCCCGCTGACCCTGGAGGTGACCGGCAACGACACCGGCAGCATCGACAGCATCGCCATCGCCACCGCTCCGAGCCATGGCACCGCGACGGTCGAAGGCCGGCGCCTGGTGTACACGCCGGCGGCCGGTTACGTGGGTGTGGACAGCGTGGCCTACACCGCCGTCGGCGCGGGCGGCAGCTCGGCGCCGGCGACCGTCACCATCACCGTCAACGCCCGCCCCATCGCGGTGTCGGCGACAGTGCCGGCGGTGACCGGACAGGCGCAGACCGTGGACGTCACCCGTAACGCCACCGGCGGTCCGTTCGTGGCCGCTGCCGTGGTCGCGGTGCTGCCGGCCAACGCCGGCACCGCCACGATCACCCGGGCCGCCGCCAAGGCCGCTGGTGTGCCGACGGCGGCCGCGGACGACGGTCCGGGTTTCGTGCTGACCTTCGTGCCGAACCCGGCCTTCTCCGGCAACGCCACGGTGCGCTTCACCCTGTCCAACGCGTATGCGACCTCGGCCGCGGCGGACATCGTGTTCGTGATCGCGCCGCGCCCGGATCCGACTCAGGATGCGCAAGTGCGTGGTTTGATCGACGCGCAGGCCGAATCGACCCGGCGCTTCGCCAAGGCGCAGATCGACAACTTCCAGCGCCGCCTGGAAGCGACCCACCGTGGCGCACGCGGCTTCGACAACGGGATGAGCTTCCAGGCCACCTCGCACTGCCGCCAGCGCGACCGCACACTGCAGAGCGATCGCAACCTCGACGCGCAAGCGTGCGATCCGGCCAATCGCGACCTGCGTGACGGCGCCATGGACGGCTGCGCCGATACCGCGTCGGCAGCGCAGCGCGACACCGCGGCAGGCGACCTCGGTCTGTGGGTGGGCGGTGCGATCCGCTCCGGCAGCCTGGACAAGCAGTCGCAGCGCGCCGGCGTGGATTTCCAGACCGATGGCCTGAGCCTGGGTGCCGATTACCGCGTCTCCTCGGCCTTCGCGCTCGGGGCGGGCGTGGGTTGGGGCCGCGACGACAGCGATGTCGGCCGCGACGGCAGTCGCAGCAAGTCCACGGCGTACACGCTGGCGCTGTATGCCAGCTATCACCCGGGTCAGACCCTGTTCTTCGACACCTTGGTCGGCTATCAGCTGCTGTCCTACGACCTGCGCCGCTACGTCACCGACAACGGCGCGCTGGCCGAAGGCGACCGCAGCGGCCACCAGTGGATCGCGTCGCTGTCGGCCGGTGCCGACCTGCAGCGCGGCGATTGGCAGATCACCCCGTATGCGCGGGTGGACGCCGCGCGCGCCACGCTCGATGCCTACAGCGAAGCGGCGATGGCGCCGTATGCGCTGCGCTACGAAGACATGGACGTGGCCACCACCACCGGCAACCTCGGTCTGCGCCTGGAATGGCGCCGGCAGATGTCCTGGGGACGGCTGACGCCGCAGTTCCGGCTCGAGTACCAGCACGACTTCCAGGGCCGTGGCGACGCCACGCTGGGGTATGCCGACATCGTCGGCGGCACCCTGTACCGCACCGGGCAGACGGTGTACGACCGCAACCGGCTGATGCTGGGCGTGGGCGTGGTGTTCAGCACCGACCAGGGCCTGTCCACGCGCGTGGAGTATCGCGGCGTCACCGACGGTGACAGCGGCAGCGACCAGACCTGGATGTTCAACGTCGAGAAGAAGTACTGACGCTTTAAGCCCCTCTCCCACCGGGAGAGGGGTTGGGGTGAGGGTCTGGCGCGAAGCGTCTCGCGATGGTTGGGCGCACGAGGCTGTGCTCATACCCTCATCCGCCCCTGCGGGGCACCTTCTCCCGATTGGAGAAGAGAGCGGCTAGCCCCTCTCCCGCCGGGAGAGGGGTTGGGGTGAGGGTCCGGCGCGAAGCGTCTCGCGATGTTCGGGTGCGCGAGACTGCGCCCGGACCTCATCCGGCCCTTCGGGCCACCTTCTCTCGATGGGAGAAGGGAACAGCTAGCCCCTCTCCCACCGGGAGAGGGGTTGGGGTGAGGGTCTGGCGCGAAGCTTCTCGCGATGGTTGGGCGCACGAGGCTGTGCCCATACCCTCATCCGCCCCTGCGGGGCACCTTCTCCCGGTGGGAGAAGGAGACGGCTAGCCCCTCTCCCACCGGAAGAGGGGTTGGGGTAAGGGTGCGGCGCGAAGCGACTCGCGCAGTTTTGGGTGCACGAGGCTGTGCCCGTACCCTCATCCGCCCTGCGGGGCACCTTCTCCCGATGGGAGAAGGGAAGAGCCTCGCGCAAAGGCGCCGCACCCGCGCATCCGGCACAATGCCCGCACATGCCTGCCCCATCCGCGCCCGATTTCCGGCTGTATCCGTCCAACGCGCTGGATACCCTGGCCGCCCTGCTCGCCGAAGAACTGCGCCGGCCGCCGCCGGAGCAGCCCTTGCTGGCGCCGGAGGTGGTGCTGATCCCGCAGGTGGCGATGCGGCGCTGGCTGCAGTCGACCCTGGCCGCGGTGCACGGGGTGGCGGCGAACCTGGAATTCCTCACCCCCGGCGAGTTCGTCGCGCGCGCGCTGGAGCGCAATCTCGGCGCGGCCGCCGACGACCTGGACATGGCGACCATGCACTGGCGCCTGTATGCCGCGCTGCAGGGCGACCTGGGCAACGATGCCGCGCTGGCGCCGCTGGCCGGCTATCTGGCCGACGGCGATGCGCTCAAGCCGTGGAGCCTGGCCGGCGAGCTGAGCAACGTGTTCGAGAAGTACCAGGCCTGGCGCCGCGACTGGCTGCTGCGCTGGGAAGGCGGCGCCGACCCGGACGATCCGCAGGCGCGGCTGTGGCGGCGCATCGCCAGTGGTCGCGCCTACCGCGCGCGGCGCATCGGCCAATACCTGGACCGCTACGCACGCCCGGACGGGCCATTGCCGCAGGGCCTGCCGCGGCGCCTGTTCGCCTTCGCCGTGCTCAACATCTCCCCGGACGTGCTGCGCGTGCTGGCCACGCAGGCGCGCGCCGGCACGCTGCACTTCTACCTGCCGACGCCGGCGCAGGGCTACTGGGGCGATCTGCAGACGCTGTGGCAGCGCCGCCGCGAGGGCGGGGCGGTGGACCTGTTCGCCGAACAGGTGCAGGAGAATCCGCTGCTGCAGGCCTGGGGCGCGGCCGGGCGCGACTTCATGGCGCTGATCGGCGACTACGAGGTGGTGCACCCGCTGGCCGAGATCGCGGTCTATGCCGATCCGCTGGAGTCGGGTCGGCGTGCGCTGGCCGATGGAGGCCTCGGCGACAGCCTGCTGCGGCGCATGCAGAGCGACCTGTTCCATCGCCGCGCGCCGGCCAGGCCGGCACCGCTGGCCGCGGTGGATCCACACGATCCCAGCCTGCAGGTGCACGCCTGCCACACCCGCCTGCGCGAACTGCAGGTGCTGCACGACCAGGTGCGCGCGCTGCTGGACGATCCGCGCTTCGAGCCACCGCTGCAGCCGCGCGAGATCGCGGTGCTGTCGCCGGACATCGACCCCTACGTGCCGTATCTGGACGCTGTGTTCGGCGGCCACGCCGGCGACGACGCCTTGCCGTATGCGCTGGCCGACGCCAGCCCGCTGGCCAGCGAGCCGCTGGCCGAGGTGTTCCTGGCGCTGCTCGGCCTGCCGATCGCGCGCTTCGGCCTGCACGAGATCCTGGACCTGATCGCCAGCGCGCCGATCGCCGAGGCCGCCGGCCTGGACGAGGCCGGGCTGGAACGCCTGCGCAGCTGGCTGCACGCCGCCGGCGCGCGCTGGGGCCTGGACGCGGCGCACCGGCAGCGCCACCAGGCGCCGGCCGACGACGCCTATACCTGGCGCTTCGCCCTGGACCGGCTGCTGCTCGGCCACGCCAGCGGCGCCGAGGACGACATCGATGGCGTCGCGCCGTGGCCGCAACTGGAAGGCAGCGCGCTGGCCGCGCTGGACACGCTGCTGCGCCTGCTACGCGTGCTCGACCGCCACCAGGCGGCGCTGGCCGAGCCGATGCCGCCGGCGCAGTGGCGCGAAGTGCTGCTGGGCCTGCTCGAGGCGCTGCTGCCGCAGAGTCCGTCGGCGCCGCGCCAGCAGCGCGCGCTGGAGCGGCTTCGTGCGCTGATCGACCAGTTCGCGCGCGACGCCGCCCGTGCCGACTACGCCGACGCGGTGCCGGCCGAGGTGGTGCGCGCGCACTTCGCCGCGGTGCTGGGCGAATCGGACACGCGCGCGCCGCTGCTCACCGGCGGCATCAGCTTCGGCCGCATGGTGCCGATGCGGCTGCTGCCGTTCCGGGTGATCTGCCTGCTGGGCATGAACGACGGCGATTTCCCGCGCCGCGATCCGGCCGCCGGGCTCAACCGCCTCACCGCCGACCTGGGCACCACGCGCCGCCGCCACGGCGACCGTTCCACCCGCGAGGACGACCGCTTCCTGTTCCTGCAGCTGTTCGCCTCGGCGCAGGATGTGTTCTACCTGAGCTACCTGGGCGCCGACGCACGCGACGGCAGCGTGCGCGAACCCTCGCCGCTGGTCGGCGAACTGCTGGCTTGCGCCGCGCAGTACCACGCCGACCCGGCCGCGGCCGCGGCGCTGGTGGTGCGGCATCCGCTGCAGCCGTTCGCCGCGGCCGCGTTCGGCGCCACCGGTGCCGAGGACGCCGATCCACGCCGTTTCAGCTACCGCCGGCAGTGGCGACCGGCGGTGGACAGCCTGGTCGGGCAGCGGCAGCCGCTGGCACCGTGGATCGACGATCTGCCGGCCTCTACCGACGACGCGCTGCCTTCGCAGCTGTCGATCGACGATCTGCGCCGCCTGCTGGTCGATCCGGCCGGGCAGTTCCTGCGCCAGCGTCTGGGCCTGCGCCTGCCCGATCCGGCGCAGGCCGACAGCGACCTGGAACCGCTGCTGGCCCCCAGCCGTGGGCTCGACCAGTACGGCTTGCAGCAGCAGGTGTTCGACGCGGTGCTGCGCGAGGACACCGACGCCCTGTACGAACGCCTGCGCGCCCGCGCGCTGCTGCCCTCCGGGCCGCTGGGCCGGCGCCAGCTCGACGAGCGCGTACGCCAGTTGCGCCCCTACGCCGAGGCGTTCCGGCAGTGGCGCGGCAGCGACAACGCACCGCTGGCGCCGCGGCTGCAGGTGGACCTCGACGGCACCGCGCTGCACGGCCGCCTGCCGGGCTGGTACGCGCCCGGCGTGGCGCGCGTGCAGGTGGGCGCGCTGAGCGGGCGCAGCGCGATCCGCCACGGGCTGGAATGGCTGCTGCTGCGTGCCGCCGGCGAACAGGTGCCCTACGTGCGCTTCTTCGACCACGACGACAGCCTCGGCCCGCATCCGATGGACCGTGAACCGCTGGCCGCCGCCCAGGCGCAGCAGGCGCTGGGCGAACTGCTGCAGCTGTATCGCCACGGCCGCCAGGCGCCGCTGGCATTCGCGCCGTACAGCAGCTGGAAGTACTACCAGGCCGTGCGCGCCGGCGATCTGGACAAGGCAATCAAGGACGCCGCCGCGCAATGGCAGGCCAGCTTCGGCTGGAGCGAGGCGGACAGCCCGGAACTGCGCCTGGTTGGCCGCGGCCGCGACCCGTTCGCCGATGCGCAGCGCTTCGCCGACTTCGCCGCCACCAGCCAGCGCGTGTTCGGCTTGCTCGAACAGGGCGACGCCGGCCCCGCGCTCGATCCCGAACGGCTTAGCGAGAGCTGGCAGCGCTGGCGCGGCACGCAGGAGGACGCCGAATGAGCGCCATGCCCGACCGCGACCCCTACCTGCAGCTCCCGCTGCACGGCGTGCGCCTGATCGAGGCCAGCGCCGGTACCGGCAAGACCTTCACCCTGGCCACCTTGTTCACCCGCCTGGTGGTCGAACGCGGCCTGCGCCTGGGTCAACTCCTCGCCGTCACCTTCACCGAGGCCGCCACCCAGGAACTGCGCCGCCGCATCCGCGAGCGCCTGGCGCTTGCTGCGACGCTGGTGCCGGACGCCGATGGAAGCTCCGTAGGAGCGGCTTCAGCCGCGACAGACATCGCAGAAGACCCGTCGCGGCTAAAGCCGCTCCTACAACAAGACCCACCCGACGTCGCCCTCACTCGCGCCATCCTCGCCGCGCATCTGGCCACCGGCACCGAAACCCCAACCGCCCTGCGCCGCCGCCTGCAGCAGGCCGCCGAGGACATCGACCTCGCCGCCATCTTCACCATCCACGGCTTCTGCGCGCGCGTGCTGCGCGAGCATGCGCTGGAAAGCGGCCAGGCCTTCGCCGCACCGCAACTGCTCACCGACGACCGCGAACTGCTGCGCGACGTCGCCGCCGACCTGTGGCGGCAACGCGCCGCCGATCCGGCGATGGCCGAGGATCTGGTGGCGCTGTGGCCGGGCGGGCCGGACGGCATGGCCATCGACCTGCGCGAACTGGTGCGGCATCCGACCCTGCTGCCGGCCGCGCCGGTCTTCGCCGCCGAGGACGGCGCCGTGTTGCAGCAGGCCGCGCAGCGCGCCGGTGTGGCCCTGGCCGAGGCGTTCCGCACCCACGGCACCGCCTGTTTCGAAGCGATCGCCACGGCGATCGAGGCCGGCGTGCTGAGCAAGGTCAGCTACAAGCCCGACTGGCTGACCGCGCTGTGGCACTGGCTGGATGCCTTCGCCGCGGCGCCGGCGGCGGACGTGCCGCCGCATCCGAAGCTGGTCAAGCTCACCGGCGCCGAACTGGCGGCCGGCACCAACAAGAAGCACGCCGAGCGCACCCCGGCCTCGTCGCTGAGCCACGCCATCGATGGCTATCTCGCTGCGTTGGCGCAGCTGGCGCAGTGGCGTACGCGACGTCGCATGTGTCTCTTGCACGCGCTGCGCGCCGACGCGGCGGAGCGGCTGGCCTATCTCAAGCGCCAGCGCCGCGTGCAGACCTACGACGACCTGGTCGAGGGCGTGGCGCGCGCGCTGGAAGGTCCGCATGGCGAGGCCCTGGCGCAGCGGCTGCGCGCGCAGTACGCGGTGGCCCTGGTCGACGAGTTCCAGGACACCGACGATCGCCAGTGGACGATCTTCCGCAAGGTGTTCGCCCCGGCGACGGCCGATGCCAACGTGGCGCAGGACGATGCGGCGCTCGCGCCATCGCTGTCGGCACCGGACGACACGCGGCCACTGCTGGCCCTGATCGGCGACCCCAAGCAGGCCATCTACGGCTTCCGCGGCGGCGACGTGCGCACCTACCTGGCCGCCGCCGCGGACGCCGAACGCGCGCCGCCGCTGGCGCACAACTTCCGCTCGCGCCCGGCACTGCTGGCGGCGATCGACGCGCTGTACGCGCAGGCCGGCTACACCGAGGCCTTCCTCACCGACGGTATCGCCTTCCACCCGGTGCAGCCGGGCAGCAAGCGCGTCGATGCCGACCTGCAACGCGGTGGCGCGCCGGCCCCGGCGCTGACCGTGTGGCGTGCACCGGAACCGCCGCCGCCGGCCACCGCCAAGGCGCCGGGCAAGCCCAAGCCGTGGAGCGCCGGTCGCGCCCGCGAGTTGTGCACCGCCGCCTGCGTGGCGGCGATCCGCGGCTGGCTGGCCGAGGCCCGCGACGGCCGCGCCAGCTTGCTCGGCCGCCCCGTGCAGGCCGGTGACATCGCGGTGCTGGTGCGCAGCCATGGCGAAGCCACGCGCATCCAGCAGGCGCTGGCCGCCGCCGGCATTCCCGCGGTCGCCGCCGGCCGCCGCAGCCTGTTCGCCACCGACGAGGCGCTGGAACTGCTGGCGCTGCTGCAGGCGCTGCTCGACCCCGGCGACGACGGCCGCCTGCGCGCGGCGCTGGCCACCGTGCTGATCGGCGAGGACGCCGCGGCCATCGCCGCACTCGACCACGACGGCGAACGCCACCGCCGCTGGCAGCAACAGGCGCTGGATTGGCGCGAACGCTGGCAGCGCGGCGGCCCGCTGGCCCTGATCGGCGACCTCGGCGCCGCACACGGGCAGCGCCTGCTGGCGCTGGTCGACGGCGAGCGCCGCCTCACCAACTACCTGCAGCTGGCCGAACTGCTGCAGGAAGCCGACACCCGCGCACTCGGCCCGCATGGCCTGGTCGACTGGCTGGCGCGGCGCATCGCCAATGCCGACGACAGCGACGAAACGCAGCAGTTGCGCCTGGAATCGGACGCGCGCCGCGTGCAGATCGTCACCCTGCACAAGAGCAAGGGCCTGGAATATCCGCTGGTGTTCCTGCCGTACGCCGGCATCGGCCGCAGCGAGCGCAGCCCCGGGCGCCACTGCGTGGTGCCGGCGCCGCAGGGCGGGCGCCAACTGCAGTGGAACACCGGCCGCAGCGGCGGCGAGGCCGACCCGGCCTGGGAGACGGCCGAAGCCGCGTGGAAACAGGAACAGCGCGCCGAGGACGCGCGCCTGCTCTACGTCGGCCTGACCCGCGCCGAACATGCGCTGTGGATCGCCACTGGTGCGTTCTTCAAGCACGACGCGACCGCGCTGGAACCTATGCTGCGCGACCTCGACGCCTTGCAGGCCGCCGCCGCTCCCGGCGCGGTCGCCCTCGACAGCACGCCGCCGCCCGCACAACTGCCGCGGCTGCCGCCCGAGCCGGCGCCGCCGGTGCCGCCGGCGCGCGTGCCGCAGCGGCGGGTGCTGCCGGAGTGGTGGGTGTACAGCTTCACCCAACTGGCCAACGCCGACGCCGGCAGCGACCCGATGGCCAGCGCCACCGTGCCCAGCAGCGGCGGCAGCGACGAACCCGCTGCCAGCGAGACGGTCAGCGCCGCGGTGGAGGTGGACATGGTCGATCGCCGCTTCGTCGGCAACCGCTTCGGCGTGGCCATGCACGACGTGTTCGAGCGCTGCGACTTCGCCGCCTGGCGCGCCTGGCGCCCAGGCCAGCCGGCACCGGCCGGGCAAGCCACCGCCATCGTCGAAGCGCTGCAGCGCGGCGGCTATGCCGAGGACGAACTGGAAGACGGCACCGCCATGCTCACCGCCCTGGTCGGCAACACCCTCACCGTGGCGCTGCCGGAAGGCACCTGCCTGGCCGCGGTGCCGGAGGAGCAGCGGCGCAACGAAATGGAATTCCACTTCGCCATGCGTCCGACCCGGGTCGATGCGCTGCTGGCGCTGCTGCACCGCTTCGGCGTGGCTGGCGAGCGCCAGGCGTTCGGCGCGCGGCAGCGCCTGGAGGGGCTGATGACCGGCCTGATCGACCTCACCTACCACCATGACGGCCGCTGGTACGTGCTCGACTACAAGTCCAACCGCCTGCCGGCCTACGACCCCGATGCGCTGGCGCGGGCGATGGCGCACAGCGAATACACCTTGCAGGCGCTGATCTACACCGTGGCGCTGCACCGCTGGCTGCGCTTCCGCCTGGGCGACGGCTACGACTACGCTCGCGACTTCGGCGGCGTGCGCTACCTGTTCTGCCGCGGCCTGGACGCCGCACGCGACCCATCGCCAGGCGTGCACGCCTGGCGTTTCGACCCGCAACTGATCGAAGGCGTCGACACCTTGTTCGCGGGCGCCCCGCTCGAGCCCCTCTCCCCCCGGGAGAGGGGTTGGGGTGAGGGTACGTCCGCCCACGGAGCCACCCCGTGAGCC
>NZ_LFME01000034.1 GCF_001043115.1 Xanthomonas sp. NCPPB 1128
CAGCGGATCGCCGATCTGCTGCCGCTTGGCTTCCCGTTCGTGACCGGCAAACAGGCTGATCATCATGGCCTCCTCGGCGTGTCCTTTAAGCCAATGATGCCAAAGCCGAGGTTTTTAGAGGTGCCCTAAAGCCGCTCCTATAACAGCAGGCGGACCGGCCGCTTCTAACGAATCCCTAATCCCGACTCCCCAATCCCCGCCTTCCCATGCCTGCGCCGCAGTGCCAGACTCGGCGGCCGAACGGACGAGCGAAGCGACGCATGAGCGACAAGATTCCCCTGTTGATCGATACCGACCCCGGCGTGGACGATGCGCTGGCGCTGCTGATGGCCTTCGCCGATCCGCGCCACGAGGTGGTCGGGCTGACCATCGCCGCCGGCAACGTCGGGCTGCGCCACACCGTGCGCAATGCGCTGAAGCTGTGCGAGGTGGCCGGGCGCGAGGACGTGCCGGTGTTCGCCGGCTGCGCCGACCCGCTGCTGCATCCCTCGGTGGACGCCGGGCACGTGCATGGCCAGGACGGCTTCGGCGACGTCGACCTGCCGCCCGCCGCGCGTGGCGCCGAGGCCGAGCATGCCGCGCTGGCGATCCTGCGCCTGTCGCACCAGTACGCCGGGCGCCTGCTGCTGGTCGCGCTGGGGCCGCTGACCAACATCGCGCTGGCGCTGAAGCTGGACCCGACCCTGCCGCAGCGCGTCGGCCGCTTCCTGGTGATGGGCGGGGCGATCACCTGCCACGGCAACATCACTCCGGCTGCCGAGTTCAACATCGCCTTCGATCCGGAGGCGGCGCACATCGTGTTCAAGGCGTTCCCGCACATCGAGGTCGCCGATTGGGAGGCGACGGTGGCGCACGGCCTGCCGCACCGCGAGGTCGAGCAGTGGCTGGCGGTGGATGCGCCCAAGGCGTGCTTCTACGAGCTGATCTCGCGCAAGACCCGGCTGTGGTCGGAAGACGCGCGCGGTGAGCACTGGTATGCCGCCGATGCGCTGGCGATGGCCTGGGCGCTGCAGCCCGATGGCGCCGAGGAGGTGCAGTCGCGGCCGATGCAGATCGAGCTGTCCGGGGTGCACACCCGCGGCGCCACCCTGGTCGACTGGAACCGCCAGTTGGGCCTGGCGGACAACGCGACCATGCTCATCCGCTACGACCATGCACGTTTCCTGGGACTGGCCCGCACGGCGGTCGGTGCCGGCTGAGCTTGAGGTTCCCGCCCATGCTCGGGCGGGCTCTTCCGGGAGCAGGGCGTCCCAGGTGACGTCCGCTCCATCTGCCGATACGTAAACGTTGCGTGCAGGGCAGGAGGGCTGTTATAGTTTCCCTCTTGTCCAGCAGCCACCTACGGTGCGAGCCCATGAAGGCCGACATCCATCCCCAGTACCGCGACGTCGTGTTCCACGATGTCACCTCCGATTTCAAGATCCTGACCCGTTCGACCATGTCCTCGAAAGAGACGGTCAAGTGGGAGGACGGCGAAGAGTATCCGCTGATCAAGGTCGAAATCTCCTCGGCTTCGCACCCGTTCTACACGGGCAAGCACAAGGTCATCGACACCAGCGGCCGCATCGACAAGTTCCAGAAGCGCTACGCGCGCTGATCGGAACCGTCGAACGGATGTAAAGCGACGGCCGCCTGCGCGGCCGTTTTGCTATCCGCTGTCTCCTCCCGGCGTTGATGCGCCGGTGTCATCCTTCCGTGAAAGTGCGGCGAGGATGCAACGCTGTGTCGCTTTCCTGCCGCCATCGTGCAGCGTGGGTGGTGAGCGACGACGCAAATGCTGCTGTGCGATAATGGCGCGATCCGTGGCGATTGCCGTGGACTTCCTTCACGCGTCTGTTCGCAACGTAATCGGACAGGCGCCTTCCATCGAGGAGCGCACACTGTGTCCGATCTTGATCAGGTCACGTTGAACGCCGGCGACAAGTCGGTCGTTCTTCCGGTACTCAAGCCCACCCTGGGCAACGATTGCGTCGACATTTCCAAGTTGACCAAGGAGACCGGTCTCTTCACCTACGACTCGGGCTTCACCGCGACCGCCAGCTGCAAGTCGGCGATCACCTACATCGACGGCGACAACGGCGTGCTGCTGTACCGCGGCTACCCGATCGAGCAACTGGCCGAGAAGTCCAACTTCCTCGAAGTGGCCTACCTGCTGATGAACGGCGAGCTGCCCACCGCCGACGAATTCAAGAAGTTCGACCACGAAGTGACGCATCACACGATGATGCACGAGTCGCTGAAGAACTTCCTCGGCGGCTTCCGCCACGACGCGCACCCGATGGCGATGATGGCCGGTACCGTGGCCTCGCTGTCGGCGTTCTATCACGACACCCTCGACCTCAACGATCCGGAGCAGCGCCGCCTGGCCGCGATCCGCCTGATCGCCAAGGTGCCGACGATCGCCGCCGCCGCCTACCGCTACTCGATCGGCTGGCCGATCCGCTATCCGCGCAACAACCTCGGCTACGTCGAGCGCTTCCTGCACATGATGTTCGAGGTGCCGAGCGAGCAGCTGCAGATGAACCCGGTCGTGGCCAAGGCCCTGGACCTGCTGTTCATCCTGCATGCCGACCACGAGCAGAACGCCTCGACCTCGACCGTGCGCCTGGTCGGTTCCACCGGCGCCAATCCGTACGCCGCGGTCGCCGCCGGCATCACCGCGCTGTGGGGCCCGGCGCACGGCGGCGCCAACGAAGCCGTGCTGAAGATGCTGGAAGAGATCGGCACCGCCGACAACGTCGAGAGCGCCGTGGCCAAGGCCAAGGACAAGAACTCGAGCTTCCGCCTGATGGGCTTCGGCCACCGCGTGTACAAGAACTTCGACCCGCGCGCGAAGATCATCCGCGAGATGACCCACAAGGTGCTGGGCGAGTTGGGCGTCAACGACCCGCTGCTGGAAGTTGCGCTGAAGCTGGAAGAGGCCGCGCTGAAGGACGACTACTTCGTGCAGCGCAAGCTGTATCCGAACGTCGACTTCTACTCGGGCATCATCTACAAGGCGCTGAACATCCCGGTGGAGATGTTCACCGTGATGTTCGCCATCGCCCGTACCGCCGGCTGGGTCTCGCACTGGCTGGAACAGCAGGTCGATCCGGAAATGAAGATCGGCCGTCCGCGCCAGATCTACACCGGCTACGACAAGCGCGACTACGCCAGCGCCGACCAGCGCTGATCGATCGCCGTCAGGTTGTCCGGAACGCCCCGCCTTGCGGGGCGTTTTCGTTGGGCGGCGCCGAAGCGGAAAGAGGGGGGGGCGCCTCGTTGCGTCCGCTGCGCGCCGGAGCACCGGCTTCGACGCGGTCGTACGGTGCCCGTCGCATCCATTGCCGCATCCGCGACGCGGCGCGGTACGCGCTAGCCGTACTGGTAGTCGGCGATGTCCTGCTCGGTCAGCAGTTGCCGCAGTTGCGGCATCGAGGCGCGCCGCATCGGCTTTTCGTCCACCTGCGACAGCGGCGCCTGGCGCAGCGCGTCGTAGGGCAGCACGGTCAGGTCGAAGGTCAGTTCCTCGGCGGCGAACAGCCACACCGGGAAGTCCTCGCTGCGCTCGCGGTCCAGGCGCAGGCGACGGCTGCGCAGCTCGGCGGGGATCCGGTGCTCTTCGAGGAAGCGCGCCACCGCTTCGGCGTCGTCGCTGTGCAGGTGCAGTTGCACCGGGCTGTTGGCGTCGGCGGTGCCGTCGTGCACCGGTCCGGCCAGGCGTGGCGCGAACGCATGCAGGAAGTCCATCGCCCGCAGCGCCGCCTCGCGGCGCCGGCGCAGCTCGCCGGCATGGTCCGGGCCGGCGAACAGCCGCTGGTATTCGCGCAGGGCGTCCTCGATCTCGCTGTTGCGCGGCAACGAGGCGTCGTCGTGGATGCCGAGCCGGTCGGCGGCCTTGAGCTTGGCCTGGTGGAAATCGCGGATGCCGCCTTCGGCCATCAGCCGGGCGGCTTCGTGCGCCAGCCGGCGACGGCGTTCGTGCGTGCGGGTCCGGGCATGTTGCCGAGCGTGGTGCATGGTGCGCCTCCCCTCAAAGCCTGACCCGACTGTACCGCAGCCTTGAGAAATTCAGGTGTACCCGGCCGCACTGCGTGATGCGGTGTCCGTCGCGCGAGGCGCGCCCGGCGGACCAATGCCCCCGGCGGGCGCCGGGGGCGGGGGAGGCGAGATCAGAAGATGTCGAATGCCGCGTCGTCGGTCTTCTGGTCCTGCAGGCTTTCGTCGAACTGCTGGATGCGGTCCATGTCCTCGGTCTTGACCCATTCCGTGGCGCCGTTGAAGCTGACCTGGACCATGCCGCCCGGCGGATCATTGCGGGCGATCGGCTGATCCTTCAGCGCGACGCGCATGTAGTCGATCCAGATCGGCAGCGCCGCCTTGCCGCCGTACTCGCGGTAGCCGAGCGAGCGGTAGTCGTCGCGGCCGACCCACACCGTGGTCACGTATGGGCCGCCGAAGCCGGAGAACCAGGCGTCGCGGTGGTCGTTGGTGGAGCCGGTCTTGCCGCCCACGTCCTCGCGGCCGAGCACCTTGGCCGCGGTGCCGGTGCCGCGCTGGACCACGTCGCGCATCATCGACACCAATTGATAGGCAGTGCGCTCGTCGATGGCGCGCGGCGCCACCTTGGCCTCGGGGTCGGCAGGCTTCTCGGCTGCGGCCGCCGTGGCCGCGGTCTCGGCCGGCTTGGCCGCCGGCGGGGGCGTGGCCGCACCGAAGTTGAAGCCGTCCACCACCTGGCTGACCGGGGCGGCATTGCCGCCAACGCTGCCGCAGCTGCGGCAGGCAGTCAGCGGGTGCTCCTGGAACAGCACGTTGCCGTCGCGGTCGGTGACCTTGTCGATGATCCAGGTGTTGACCAGCGAGCCGCCGTTGGCGAACACGGTGTAACCGCGCGCCACCGACAGCGGGGTCAGCGAGGCGGTGCCCAGCGACATCGACAGGTTCGGCGGGAGCTCGGCTTCCTGGAAACCGAACTGGCTGATGTACTTGCGTGCGAAGTCCACGCCGATGGCGTCCAGCAGGCGCACCGAGACCAGGTTGCGCGACTGCACCAGCGCCTCGCGCAGGCGCATCGGGCCGCGGAAGCCGCCGCCGTCGTTCTGCGGCGACCAGGTCTTGCCGCGGCGGTCGCGGAACACCACCGGCGCGTCGAGCACGATCGAGGCCGGATTGAAGCCCTTCTCGAACGAGGCCGCGTACAGGAACGGCTTGAAACTCGAGCCGGGCTGGCGACGCGCCTGGGTGGCGCGGTTGAACTTGTTGCCGGCATAACTGAAGCCGCCGACCATGGCGCGCAGCGCGCCGTTGTTGGCGTCCAGCGAGACCAGCGCGGCCTGGCCGCGCGGGATCTGGGTGATCTCCCATTCGCCCGGCTTGTCGCCAGCCTGGATGCGCACCAGGTCGCCGCGCTTGAGCAGGGTGGCCGGGCTGCGCCCGGTCCAGCGGCTGGCGGCGACCGGCAGCACCAGTTCGGTCTTGTTGGCGAGCACCACGGTGGCGCTGCCGTCGCTGCCGGTACTGGCGACGATGCTCGGCAGCATCCCGCCCTGCGCGTAGACGCCGCTCAGGTGGCTGGCCAGCGCTGCCGCATCGGCATTGGCGGGCACGTCGAAATGCTTCTCCACCCCATGCCAGCCGTGGCGGCGGTCGTAGACGACCAGGCCCTGGCGCACCGCATGGTTGGCGGCGGTCTGCAGGGTCGCATCGATCGTGGTGTAGACGTGGTAGCCCTTGTCCAGCACGTCGCCGCCGAAGCGCGCGATCATCTCCTGGCGCACCAGTTCGGCCACGTAGGGTGCCTCGACCTCGACCGGGCGCTCGTGCGGCGCGGCGTGCATCGGCACCGCCTTGGCCGCCTCGGCCTCGGCCGGGGTGATGAAGCCCAGCGCGGCCATGCGGCTGAGCACATAGTTGTCGCGGCGCTGCTTGGCGCGCTCGGGGTTGCTGATCGGGTTGCCGCTGGAGGGGAACTTGGGGATGCCGGCCAGCGAGGCCATCTCGTCCAGGCTCAGTTCGTTGAGCTTCTTGCCGTAGTAGTACTCGGCGGCGGCGGCGATGCCGTAGGCGCGGTTGCCGAAGAAACTCTTGTTCAGGTACAGCTCGAAGATCTCGTCCTTGCTCAACTCGGCCTCGATCTTGCGCGCCAGCAGGATCTCCGCCAGCTTGCGCGTGTAGCTGTACTCCGAGCTCAGGAAGAACTGGCGGGCGACCTGCTGGGTGATGGTGGAGCCGCCCGGCACGCGCTTGTCGTTGGTGGTGGCCAGCAGCCACACCGCGCGCGCGATGCCCTTGTAGTCGACGCCGCCGTGCTCGTAGAAGCGGGCGTCCTCGGTGGCCAGGAAGGCCTGCTTCAGCCGCTCCGGCACGTCCTTCATGGTGATGGGGTAGCGCCGGGTCTCGCCGAACAGCGCCATCAGCTTGCCGTCGCTGGAGTAGACGTACATCGGCTCCTGCAGTTCGACCTTGCGCAGGGTCTGCACGTCCGGGAGCTTGGAGGAGACGACGTAGTACAGCCCGCCTGCCACGGCGGCGCCGACCAGGCCAAGGAGGACGAACAGGACCAGCGCCCAGCGCAGCCAACGACGAAAACGGGGCATCGCGAGAGATTCCGATTGCAGATTTCTTGGGCGCAGAGTATAGAGTACGCCGGGGAACGGCTGGGGCCGGTTCCGGGGATGCGACGGGTTTGCTGCCGCAGGTCATGCCGTGACACGGATCGCGACATGCAACCGGGCGGTTGCCAATTGCAAAAAATTTGTTATTAATGCGCTGGCGCAACATTGGCGTCCAAGTGCCCGCCGGCAGGGGAAAATCCGTGGGGCTTATCCCAAAGAGTCAGCAACCGCTGATCGGCATCGACATCAGCTCGACCGCGGTCAAGCTGCTGCAGCTTTCGCGTAACGGCAACCGGTTCCGCGTCGAGCATTACGCCGTCGAACCCTTGCCGCCCAATGCCGTGGTCGAAAAGAACATCGTCGAGGTCGAGGCGGTGGGCGAGGCGATCCGCCGCGCCGTGACCCGTTCCGGCACCCGCGCCAAGCATGCCGCGGCCGCCGTGGCCGGTTCGGCGGTGATCACCAAGGTGATCCCGATGCCGGCCGAGCTGGACGAGAGCGAGCTGGAAGCCCAGGTCGAGCTGGAGGCGGTGAACTACATCCCGTATCCGATCGATGAAGTGAACCTGGATTTCGAGGTGCTGGGCGTCATTCCCAACAACCCCGAGATGGTGCAGGTGCTGCTGGCCGCCTCGCGCTCGGAGAACGTGGAACTGCGCCAGTCGGCCCTGGAACTGGGTGGGCTGGTGGCCAAGGTGATGGACGTGGAGGCCTTCGCGGTCGAGAACGCCTTCGCGTTGGTGGCCAGCGAGCTGCCGGTGGCCGCCGACGGCATCGTCGCCCTGGTCGACATCGGCGCGACCATGACCACCCTCAATGTCCTGCGCGGCGGGCGCAGCCTGTACAGCCGCGAGCAGGTGTTCGGCGGCAAGCAGCTGACCGACGAAGTGATGCGCCGCTACGGCCTGACCTACGAGGAAGCCGGCATGGCCAAGCGCCAGGGCGGGCTGCCGGAGAGCTACGAGGTCGAGGTGCTGGAACCGTTCAAGGAAGCCACGGTGCAGCAGATCAGCCGCCTGCTGCAGTTCTTCTACGCCGGCAGCGAATTCAACCGGGTCGACCACATCGTCCTGGCCGGCGGCTGCGCCGCCCTGGCCGGGTTGCCGGAAATGGTGGAGGAGCAACTGGGCGTGGCCACGGTGGTCGCCAACCCGTTGGCGCAGATGACCCTGGGGCCGAAGGTCCAGGCGCATGCGCTGGCCCAGGATGCGCCGGCGCTGATGATCGCCACCGGCCTGGCGCTGAGGAGCTTCGACTGATGGCGAAGATCAATCTGCTGCCCTGGCGGGCGGAACGGCGCAAGCAGCGCGAACGCGAGTTCTATTCGATGCTTGGCCTGGCCGCGTTCGCCGGGGTGCTGCTGGCGGGGCTGATCTGGTTCTACTACGACCTGCAGATCAGCGGCCAGAACGAGCGCAACGCGTATCTGCAGACCGAGATCGAGAAGGTCCAGGCGCAGAACAAGGAAATCGACACCCTCGACGAGAAGAAGCGCCGGCTGCTGGCACGCAAGCAGGTCATCGAGGAACTGCAGGCCAAGCGCTCGCAGATGGTGCACCTGTTCGACTCGCTGGTGCGGACCATTCCCGACGGCGTGGTGCTGACCTCGGTGAAGCAGGAAGGCGACATGCTGACCCTGGAGGGCCGCTCGCAGTCCAATGCGCGGGTCAGTACCTACATGCGCAATCTCGAAGGCTCGGGCTGGATGACCAATCCGGAGCTGACGGTGATCGAGGCCAAGGCCCAGGAGAAGGAAGCCAAGGGCCCGATCGTCGACACCAAGGCGCTGCCGTACGTGTTCACGCTGCGGGTCAAGCTGCCGGTGCCGGGTGAGAACGCCGATCCGGCGGCCGACGGGACGGCACCGGCGGGAGCCGCCACGCCTGGCACTCCTGGCGCAGCTCCTGCGGGCGGCGCGCCCGGCACGCCACCGCCTGCGCAGGCGCCGGGCGCAGCCCCTGCGGCTGCACCTGCCCCCGGCAACTCTGCCGCACCGGCTCCGGCCGCGCCGCCGGCACCCGCCGCCAAGCCAGCGCAACAGGGACCGGCGTCATGAGCAAGAAATTCAACATCAAAGAGCTGGATTTCAACAACATCGGCAACTGGCCGCAGCAGGCCAAGATCGTGTTCTGCGTGCTGGTGACGCTGTTCATCCTGACCCTGTCGTGGTTCCTGCTGATCAGCAGCAAGAGCGACGAACTGCAGGCGCTGGAACAGAAGGAAACCGAGCTGCGTGCCACCTTCGAGAAGGAACAGAGCCGTGCGGTGAACCTGCAGCCGCTGAAGCAGCAACTGGTGCAGATGGAACAGGTGCTGCAGCAGATGCTGCGGCAACTGCCGAGCAAGACCGAGATGCCCGACCTGATCATCGACATCTCGCAGACCGCGTTGTCCAGCGGCCTGACCAACGAGTTGTTCCAGCCGGGTCCAGAGTCGCCGAAGGAGTTCTACGCGGAGAAGCCGATCGCCCTGCGCATGGTCGGCAGCTACCACCAGTTCGGCGCCTTCGTCAGCGGCGTGGCGTCGCTGCCGCGGGTGGTGATCCTCACCATGCACGACATCAATCTGAAACCGCGCGACAAGAGCAACGGCATCACCGCACGCGGCGAACTGGAGCTGTCCGGCACGGTCAAGACCTATCGCTACCTGGACGACAAGGAAATGGCGGACCAGGAGCAGGCCGCGGCGGCCGCGAAGAAGGCGGGCAAGCAAGGCGGTGGCGCATGAGCCGGCAGCAGCGGATGGTCAGGATGTTCGCCGCGGGCGCGCTGGCGCTCGTGCTCGGCGCTTGCGGCCGCACCACCACCAGCACGCCGGGGGATGCGCCGAACCTGGAGAACTGGGTGAAGGAAGTGCGCGCGCGACCGGCGCAGCCGCTGGAGCCGTTGCCGGTGATGCAGCAGTTCGAGACCTTCGAGTATGCCGCGCAGGGCCTGCGCGATCCGTTCAGCGATGCCTGGGCCAATCCCGACGGCAGCAGCGGACTGCGTCCGGATCCGAACCGCCGCAAGGAGCCGCTGGAGCAGTTCCCGCTGGACAGCCTCAACATGGTGGGCACGCTGGGCAGCGGCGCGGGCCAGGTCGCGCTGGTGATGGCGCCGGACAAGGTGACCTACCGCGTGCGTCCGGGCGTGTACATGGGGCAGAGCGATGGCCGCGTGACCGGGGTGCACGAGGATCGCATCGATTTGATTGAACTGGTGCCGGATGGCGCCGGCGGCTGGCTGGAACGTCCTGCCTCCGTCGCGCTGGACGATCAATGATTGATTATGGGGATAGCACGATGACTTTTTCCAAAGCCCTGAGCCTGCGCCCCATCCGGCGCCACGCGACGATGCGGCTATGCGCGTTGGGGTTGGCGGCGATGCTCGGGAACGCGGTCGTCGCCAGCGCGGCGCCGCCTGCGGCGCCTGCTGTTGCGCCTGCGGCATCCGCGACGGCGCCGGCCAGGCTCACGGTGTCGAAGGTCGACTTCAAGCGCGGCGATGGCGGTGCGGGGCGACTGATCCTGTCCTTCAACGGCACCGGCGCCAGCCCCGACCTGCGCACCCAGGGCAACAACGTGGTGGTCGACGTCGGCAACGCGATGCTGCCGCCGGAACTGCAGCGGCCGCTCAACGTCACCGATTTCGCCACCCCGGTGCAGCGCATCGATGCCAAGCCCTATGCGGGTGGCGCGCAGCTGACGCTGAGCACCAATGGCCCGTTCGAGTCGCTGGCCTACCAGTCGGGCAACGAGTACGTGGTCGAGATCACCCCGCGCGCCGCCGCGCCGGCCGTCGGCGCGGTCACCGCGGCCACGGTCAGCCAGGCCGCCGCACAGGTGGCCGAGCGTGGCTACAGCGGCAAGCCGGTGACCTTCAACTTCCAGGACGTGCCGGTGCGCACGGTGCTGCAGCTGATCGCCGAGGAATCCAATCTCAACATCGTCGCCTCCGACACCGTGCAGGGCAGCGTCACCCTGCGCCTGGTCAACGTGCCGTGGGACCAGGCGCTGGACATCGTGCTGCGCGCCAAGGGCCTGGACAAGCGCCGTGACGGCAAGGTGATCTGGGTCGCGCCGCAGCAGGAACTGGCCAAGTTCGAGCAGGACAAGGAAGACGCGCGCATCGCGATCGAGAATCGCGAGGACCTGATCACCGACTACGTGCAGATCAATTACCACAGCGCCACGGCGATCTTCAAGGCGCTGACCGAGGCCAAGGGCATCGGCGGTGGTGGCGGTGGTGGCGGCGGAAATGGCGGCAGCAACGGCAACAGCCAGAACGACAACGGCTTCCTGTCGCCGCGCGGTCGGCTCGTTGCCGACGAGCGCACCAACACGCTGATGATCAGCGACATCCCGAAGAAGGTCGCGCAGATGCGCGAGCTGATCAACGTGATCGACCGGCCGGTCGATCAGGTGCTGATCGAAGGCCGCATCGTTATCGCCACCGATACCTTCGCCCGCGATCTGGGCGCGCGCTTCGGCATTGCCGGCCGCCGGCAGTACGGCGGCAATACCGGTGTGGTCAGCGGCAACTTGGCCAACAACACCTCGATCATCAACAACAACGTGCACAACATTCCGGGCGGGCTGAACTTCAACATGCCCGCCGGCACCTTCACCACCGGCACGCCCGGTGCCATCGCCTACACCTTGCTGGGTGCCAATTTCTCGCTGGACATGGAACTGTCGGCGCTGCAGGAAGAAGGGCGTGGCGAGGTGATCTCCAACCCGCGCATCGTGACCTCCAACCAGCGCGAGGCGGTGATCAAGCAGGGTAAGGAAATCGGCTACGTCACCATCACCGGTGGTACCGGCGGCACCGCCGCCACCCCGAACGTGCAGTTCAAGGAAGTGCTGCTGGAGCTGAAGGTGACTCCGACGATCACCGACGACAACCGCATCTTCTTGAACATGAACGTCAAGAAGGACGAGGTGGAGCGCTACGTCACCCTGCAGAACTACGGCACTGTGCCGGAAATCAATCGCCGCGAAATCAATACTGCGGTGCTGGTCGACGACGGGCAGACCGTGGTGATCGGCGGCGTCTACGAGTTCACCGATCGCAGCAGCGTGTCCAAGGTGCCGTTCCTGGGGGACGTCCCGTTCCTGGGCAACCTGTTCAAGCAGCGTGGCCGCAGCAAGAGCAAGGCCGAACTGCTGATCTTCGTGACCCCGAAGGTGATGCGCGTGGCCAAGCGCGCCGGCTGATCGGCGCTGACAGGCGGGATCCTCCGACGGGAGAGGCGCAAGCCTCTCCCGTCGTCGTTTACGCCGCGTGGATGAGGAAATCCTGAATTCGCAGCACGCGGCGTCGGCCGCGCGCGGAACCATTTTCACCGGCGATCGGTCAGACTGAGCAAATGAACACTCCATCCCCGACCCTCGATTCCCCACCGGCCGCGCCCGAGCAGCAGCGCCTGCACGCCGCGTTCGTCGCCCTGCGCGACGGCCTGTCCCAGACCATCGTCGGCCAGTCGGCGCTGGTGGAGCGCCTGCTGATCGCGCTGCTCGCCGACGGCCACCTGCTGGTCGAAGGCGCGCCCGGTCTGGCCAAGACCACGGCGATCCGCGCACTGGCCTCGCGCCTGGAGGCGGACTTCGCCCGCGTCCAGTTCACGCCCGACCTGCTCCCGGCCGACCTCACCGGCACCGAGGTGTGGCGTCCGCAGGAGAGCCGCTTCGAATTCCTGCCCGGGCCGATCTTCCATCCGATCCTGCTCGCCGACGAAATCAACCGCGCGCCGGCCAAGGTGCAATCGGCGCTGCTCGAAGCGATGGGCGAGCGCCAGGTCACCGTCGGCCGGCATACCTATGCGCTGCCGAAGCTGTTCCTGGTGATGGCGACGCAGAACCCGATCGAGCAGGAAGGCACCTTCCCGCTGCCGGAGGCGCAGCTGGACCGTTTCCTGATGCACGTGCGCATCGGTTATCCGGAAGCGGCAGCGGAAGCGGAGATCCTGCGCCTGGCGCGCGAGCGCGCACGCGAGACGCTGGAGGCCGGCGAGGCGCCGCCGCCGCGCATGCCGCTGGAAGACGTGTTCGCGGCGCGCCGCGCGGTGCTGGCGCTGCACATGGCGCCGCCGCTGGAGCGCTATCTGATCGAGCTGGTGTTGGCTTCGCGCGATGCCAGCGGCTACGACGCCGCGTTGGCGCGGCGCATCGCCTGGGGCGCGAGCCCGCGCGGTTCGATCGCGTTGGAACGCTGCGCGCGCGCCAGGGCCTGGCTGGCCGGGCGCGATTTCGTCACGCCCGACGACGTGCGCGCGGTCGCTGCCGATGTGCTGCGCCATCGCGTGCTGCCCAGCTACGAAGCCACCGCCGAGGGCTGGGACGGCGATCGCCTGGTCGCCGCGCTGCTGGACAAGGTGCCGCCGCCGTGACCGGGTGTCACCAAGCACGGCTGTTGCCCGCCGCCCGCCGACGCGCGGAGTAACGACGATGGCACCGCAGCCGACCGCGCCGGGCACGCCGCACGCCGCTGCGCCGGCCGAGGCGGGGATCCGTCCCAGCCTGGCCGAGCTGGTGGCCCTGCGCGCCGCGGTCGCGCGAATGCCGCCGCCGCGGCGCGGTCGCCATGGCCTCAGTGGGGCTGCCCCGTCGCCGATGCGCGGGCGCGGCATGGAATACGCCGAATCGCGAGAGTATGTGGTGGGCGACGATGTCCGCCACATCGATTGGCGGCTGACCGCGCGTAGCGGCCGCACTCACACCAAATTGTTCCAGGCCGAGCGCGAACGGCTCAGCCTGATCGTCGCCGATACCGCGCCATCGCTGTATTTCGGCACCCGCGTCCGCTTCAAGTCGGTGCAGGCGGCCCGCGCCGGGGCGGTCGCGGCGTGGGCGGCGCAGCGCCAGGGCGATCGCCTGGCCGCCCTGCGCGGCAGCAGGAGCGAAGCGCCGGTGCCGCCCGCCTCCGGGCCGCGCGGCGTGCTGCGCGTGCTCGATGCGTTGGTGCGCTGGTATGCGCAGCCGCCGCAGAACGACGCCGGCCTGGGCATGGCCCTGGATCACGCGGCCAAGCTGCTGCGCCCAGGATCGCGTTTGACCGTGCTGGCCGATCCGGCCAGCGCGCAGGCGGTGCCCGCGGCACGTTGGGCCGGCTTGGCGCTGCACAACGAAGTGGAACTGCTGCTGCTCGCCGATCCGCTGGAAGTGCAGCCGCCGCGCGCGGCCCTGCCGTTCTGGGCGAGCGGCCGCCGCGTGGAAGTGGATCTGCTGGCGAGCGCCGCGCAACAGCGCTGGCGCGCGCAGTTCGTGCAGCCGTTGGAAACCCTGGCGGCAGAGCTGCCGGGCCGCGGCGTGCAGGTGCGGGTGCTGCTGAGCGACGCGCCCAGCGAGTCGTGGTTGCTGCCGGTGCAACGGGGGGCGACGGCATGAGCCCGCAGCAATTGCCTCTGCGCGATGTGCATCTGCCGCCGGCACCGGCCTGGTGGCCGCCCGCACCGGGCTGGTGGATGCTGGCGGCGGTACTGCTGCTGGTGATCGGCGCGGTGCTGTTGGTGTGGTTGCGCCGCCGCCAGCGCGTGCAGCGCTGGCAACGCCAGTTCGACGCGGCGACGCGCACGGGCGAGCCGCCCGCGCAGGTGGCCGCGGTCTCGGAGCTGTTGCGGCGTGCGACGCAACGCCGCGACCCGGCCGCTGCCGCGTTGCAGGGCGAGGACTGGCTACGGTTTTTGGATGGCGGTGACAAGCGTCAGGCGTTCTCCGCCGGCCCAGGCCGTGTGCTGCTCGACGGTGGCTATCGGCCCAGCGTGGACCCGGCGCAGGTGCAGGCGCTGCTGCCGCTGGCACGGCGCCGGTTCCTGGCGCTGATGGCGGCGCGGCACGGAGGACGGCGATGAGCCTGTTGCCGTCCTCGTGGCAGAGCCTGAGCGACCTGTTGGCCGGCTTCGCCTGGCCCTGGATGTGGTTGGCGATGCCACTGCCGCTGCTGGCCAATCTGCTGCTGCCGGCGCGGCGCGGCACTGCGCCGGCCCTGCGCGTGCCGTATGGCGAGCGTCTGCAGGCCGTGGCCGCGGCACCGGCGCGCGGTGGGCTGTGGCGCGCCAGCGTGTGGCTGGCCTGGCTGGCCTGGTTCTGCCTGTGCGCGGCGGCGGCGCGGCCGCTGCAATTGGGCGAACCCATCGCGCCGCCGCAGCAGGCGCGGCAGCTGATGCTGGCGGTGGATCTGTCCGGCAGCATGAGCGAGCCCGACATGACCCTGGGCGGACGCGTGGTCGATCGTTTGACCGCGGCCAAGGCGGTGCTGGCCGACTTCCTCGATCGCCGCGATGGCGACCGCATCGGCCTGCTGGTGTTCGGCCAGCAGGCATATGCGCTGACCCCGTTGACCGCGGACCTGGCCACCGTGCGCGACCAGTTGCGCGACAGTGTCGTCGGCCTGGCCGGGCGCGAGACCGCGCTGGGCGATGCGATCGCGCTGGCGGTCAAGCGCCTGCGCGAGCAGAAGCAGGGCGAGCGCGTGCTGATCGTGCTCACCGATGGCGTCAACACGGCCGGCGTGCTCGACCCGCTGAAGGCCGCCGAACTGGCCAAGGCCGAACATGTGCGCGTGTACACCATCGCCTTCGGTGGCGATGGCGGCATGTCGCTGTTCGGCCTGCCGATCCCCGGCAGCGGCGGCGACGATCAGGTCGATGAGGATACGCTGCGCAAGATCGCGCAGGACACCGGCGGGCGTTTCTTCCGCGCTCGCGATACCGGCGAACTGGCCTCGATCTACGCCGAACTGGACCGGCTCGAGCCGGTGCGCTCGGCCGGTCCGGCGGTGCGGCCGCAGATCGAGCGCTATGTCTGGCCGTTGGCCGCGGCGCTGACGCTGGCGTTGCTGTCCTTCATCTGGCCCTGGAGGCGGCAGTGACCCGCGTGATGGAATTCCTCCAGGCCCTGCACCTGTTGCGCCCCGCGTGGCTGTGGGCCTTGCTGTTGCTGCCGTTGCTGGGCTGGAGCTGGTGGCGCCGGCGCCGCCGCCGCGACATCTGGCGGCGCACGGTGGACCCGCATCTGCTGCCGCACCTGCTGGCGCGTGGCGACGCCAAGGGCAGGGCCGGCCTGCTGCTGGGTGCGCTGGGCTATGCGCTGGCGGTGCTGGCGCTGGCTGGGCCGAGCTGGCGCCAGGAACAGCAGCCGCTGTGGCAGGCGCACACGCCGCTGGTGATCGCGATGGACCTGTCCGCGCAAATCGACGCGCGCGATCTGCCGCCGTCGCGGCTGTTGCAGGCGCGGGCCAAGCTGGCGCGGCTGCTGCACGAGCGCGCCGGCGGCGAAGTGGCCCTGCTTGCGTATGCCGGCGAGCCGTACACGGTGGCGCCGCTGACCGACGATGCGGCGAACGTGGGTCTGTTCCTGGATGCGCTGTCGCCGCAGGTGATGCCGGTGGCGGGGCAGCGGACCGACCTGGCGATCGACTGGGCGGCGCAGTTGCTGCGCCAGGCCGGCTTCTCCCGCGGCGACATCCTGGTGCTCAGCGATCGGGCCGACGCGCAGGCGCAGCAGGCGGCGGCACGCGCGGCCGGGCAGGGGTATCACGTGTCCGTGCTGGGGTTGGGTACCGCGCAGGGTGCCGCCTATCGCGACGACCAGGGCCGGCTGGCGCATGCGCAACTGGATGCGGACGCGTTGCGGGCGCTGGCCGCCGCTGGCGCGGGACGCTATGCCGCGTTGACGCCGGATGACGCGGATCTGCGCGCGCTGGGCGTGCTGCGGCCGCAGGAAGAAGAGGCGACGGCGGCCGACGAAAGCCATGGTCGCGTGTGGCTCGATCAAGGCTATTGGTTGCTGCCGCCGCTGATGCTGCTGGCATTGCTCGCGTTCCGCCGTCGTGGCAGTGCCGCGGTGCTGCTGCTGGTGTTGGCGCCGCTGGCGATGCCGCTGCCGGTCCATGCGCAGGCAACGGCGGGGCCTCAGGCACAGACGCCGGCGTCCGGTCCTGTCGCAGGCGGATGGTGGGAACGTGCCGACCAGGTCCGCCAGCAACGGCTGGACGCGGGCGTGCAGGCCTATCGCAAGGGCGATTTCGCCGCTGCGCAACAGCAGTTCGAAGGCATCGACAGCGATGCCGGCTGGTACAACCTGGGCAATGCGCTGGCGCGCCAGGGCCGTTACGACGAGGCGATCGACGCCTACGACAAGGCATTGAAGCTGCATCCGCAGATGGCCGACGCGATCGCCAACCGCGCCGCGGTGGAGGCCGCGCGCAAGCGCCAGTCGTCGCAGAACTCCAAGTCCGGTCAGCAGGGCAAGGACGGCCAGCAGCAGAAGAGCGGGCAGTCGCAGAATGGCCAGCAACAGAACGGCCAACAACAAAACGGCCAGCAGCAGTCGGGCCAACAGCAGAACGGTGCGCAGAAGGACCAGCAGCAGAAGGACAAACAGCAGAACGGCCAGCAGCGGAACGGCCAGCAGGGACGCGATGGCGCAAAGGATGCGCAACAGGCGCCGCCGAAACCCGGCGATGCGCAGGCGCAGCAGCAGGCCGATGCGGCGCAGCGCCAGCAGATGCAGCAGGCGATGGCGCAGCAGGGCGGCGCCGACAAGCAGGCGGCCGAACGTGCCGCTGCCGCCGCGAACGAAACGCCGCAGCAGCGCGAGCAGCGCCAGGCGGTGGAGGCGTGGTTGCGGCGGGTGCCGGACGATCCGGGCAATCTGCTGCGCGCCAAATTCAGGCTGGAACACGAACGCAGGCAGCGGGAACAAGAGCCATGATCCACTTCAAGCGACTGGGCCAGGGGGCACGCGATTGCGCGGTACTGATGGTGTTGGCCGCGCTGCTGCTGGCCTTGCCGGCGGCTGCCGCCACGCGCGCGTGGCTGGATCGGGACAACGTTGGCGCCGGCGAGGGGGTGACCCTCAACATCGAGACCGACCAGGCGGCGGCGACGCCGGAGTACGCGCCGCTGCGCGCGGATTTCGCGCTCAGCAACGAGGTCAAGAGCCGGCAGATGCAGATCGTCAACGGTGCGGTCTCGACGAAGTCCTTGTTCGGGGTGATGCTGACGCCGCGCGGCACCGGCACGCTGGAGATTCCGTCGCTGCAGGTCGGCAACGAGCGCACTGCGCCGTTGCGGCTAGAGGTCGCTGCGGCCAGTGCCGCGGTGCCGGCCACCACCAATGCCGATGTGCCGGCGCAGGTGGGCAACGCCGACGTGTTCGTGCAGACCGTCGTCGACGACGCGCGGCCCTATGTGCAGCAGAGTGTGGGCGTGGTGGTGCGGCTGTATCTCGGTGTGCCGCTGAGTTCCGGCGAACTCGATCTGGATGCGCCGGCCGGTGCGTCGCTGCAGCGCGTCGGCGACGACATCCAGAACCGTCGCCAGATCGACGGGCGCATGTACACGGTGGTCGAACGGCACTATCTGCTGGTCACCGAGCGGAGCGGCTCGCTGTTGCTGCCGGGGGCGCGTTTCAGCGGTCGTGGTCCCACCGGTTTCTTCGACGACTACTTCGGCCGCGGCGGCGAACTCAATGCGCGTGGCACCGCACAGACCCTGCAGGTGCGCGCGCAGCCGGCCAATGCGCCGCAGCCTTGGCTGCCGCTGCACGAACTGCGCCTGCGCTACACCGCCACGCCGCAGCGCGCCAAGGCCGGCGAGGCCGCCGACATCGTGGTCGAGGCGACCGCACGCGGCGCGACCCAGGCGCAGTTCCCCGAGCTGCCCACGCCCAGCGTCGATGGCGCGCAGGTGTTCGCCGAGCCACCGCAGGTGCAGGAACGCTTCGTCGACGGCGGTCCGCAGGTGACCGTCAGCCGCCGCTACTCGATCGTGCCGCAGGCGGCCGGTCCCTTGTTGGTGCGTGGCCTGCGCATGCCGTGGTGGGACGTCGGCGCGGGTGCCGCACGCGAGGCCAGCCTGCCGGACCTGACCCTGCAGGTGCAGCCAGGACAGGGCATGCCTGCGCCGGCCCCGGCCAGCCCCACGGCGCCGACGCTGAGTGTGGTGCCTGCCGACAATGCGGTGGCGCCGACGCACACGTTGCAGGAACGGCTGGCCTCGTTGCCGCTGTGGATGGCGCTGGCCGCGGGCTTCGCGGTGCTGTGGCTGGCGACCCTGATCTGGGCCTGGCGCCGCGTCCGCCGCACGCGCGCTGCCGCAGCGCTGCCGGCGACGGCGCCCGATGCTGCGCCTGGCGCGACATCGGCACCCGCGACTGCACGCGTCGCGCTGCCGGAGCTGCGCAAGGCCCTGGACAGCGGTGGCCTGGACGACGTCGCGGCGATCCTGTGTGCCCAGGCCGGCGTCGCCGACCTGGATACGGTGGTGCAGCGCCTGGACGATCCGACGCAGCGCGATGCGGTGCGACGCATGCAGCACGCACGCTGGGGCGGTGGCGGCGATGTGAGCGGCGCGCGCGCCGCGTTGCGCCAGGCGTTCTGGGCTGGGCCGCGCTGGCGCACTAAGCCGCGCAAGCAGGACAAGGACGAGTTGCCGCCACTGTACCCGCGTGATGCGTGAGGCATTGGCGCTCGCGGCCCGCGATTGGCGGGCGCTGTGACGCGGGTGTTTGCCGACGAGGACGCGGTGGTGCCGGGACGATGGCGCCGCTTGCTCAGTCGAGGAAGCGCATTCCCGCATACGGCCGCGCGCGACACGAGGCCAGCCGCGAATGCAGGTCGCCGACATGCGCCTCCAGGCGATGCCCATCCGGATCGAGGAAATACAGCGAGTCGCCTTCGCTGCGATTGCGCTGCCACAGCGGCACTGCGTGATCTTGCAGGCGCTGGGCAAAGTCGGCGAAGGCGTCGGCGGCGATGGAGAACGCATAGTGCGTGTAGTCGGCCGACGCCGCGGGGCCGCGCTGCGGGTCCAGCGACAGGCAGAGCCACAGTTCGCCCAGACTCAGGTAGGCGCCGTGGTCCCAGCACGCATGCGCGCGCAGACCGAGGACATGCCGGTAGAACTCCAAGCTGCGCTCCACGTCGCGCACGGCCAGCGTGAGGTGGTTGAATCCGGTCAGCATGGGCGGCGTTCGAGACGGTTGATGTGGGCACTTTAGCGTCTGCGCCGTAGGCACGCTGGCCGCCGTATGGCCCTGCTGCGGGGCGCAGGGCGGACACCGGTCATGCGATGACTTAAGAACGGCCAGTGTGGGTTTGTTAAGCTCCACGCTTCTTCTGGCCAGGCGCTGCTCATGACCGATACCCCCGTGAAGGCCGAAACCGGCATGCCGTTGCACTGGAAAATGGCGATCGGCTTCGTCCTCGGGCTGGTGCTGGGCCTGGCGGTGCATCTGAGCGTGGGCGGCGATGCGGCCTGGGTGCAGGCGCTGACCAAGTACCTCACCACGCCATTTTCCAAGCTGTTCCTCAACCTGATCTTCATGCTGATCGTGCCGCTGCTGTTCTCGGCGCTGGTGATGGGCATTTCGGAGATGGGCGACATCCGCGCGCTCGGCCGCATCGGCTGGAAGACGCTGGGCTACACGGTGGTGCTGTCCGGCGTGGCGGTGCTGCTGGGCCTGGTGCTGGTCAACGTGCTCAAGCCCGGCATCGGCGTGGATCGCGAGCTGGCGCAGCAGTTGCTGCAGCAGAACGTGGAGCGCACCGCGCAGATCGTCGACCAGAGCAGGCACCAGCCGCACGGCATGGACATGCTGCTGTCGATCGTGCCCGACAACGTGGTCGAGGCCGCGTCCAGCAACGGCGCGATCCTGTCGCTGATGTTCTTCGCGGTGATGTTCGGCGTGGGCATGGTGCTCAGCGAAGACGCCAAGGTGGCGACGCTGCGGCGCGGCATCGAGGGCGTGTTCGAGATCTCGATGACCCTGATCGGTCTGGTGATCCGCCTGGCGCCGTATGCGGTGGCGTGTTTCATGTTCAACCTGGCGGCACTGTTCGGCTTCGAGTTGCTGGTGCGGCTGGGTGCCTACGTGGGCGTGGTGGTGCTGGCGCTGGGCCTGCACATGGTGGTGAGCTACGGCGTGGCGGTGCGCCTGGCCGGGCGCTCGCCGCTGTGGTTCTTCCGCGCCACCCGCGAAGCGACGGTGATGGCGTTCTCCACCGCGTCCAGCAACGCCACCCTGCCGACCGCGCTGCGCGTGGCCGACCAGATGGGGCTGCCGCACAAGGTCTCGCGCTTCGTGCTGACCGTCGGCGCCACCGCCAACCAGAACGGCACGGCGCTGTTCGAGGGCGTGACGGTGATCTTCCTGGCGCAGTTCTTCGGCGTGGAGCTGAGCATCGCGCAGCAGTGCATGGTGATGCTGGTCTGCATCCTCGGCGGCATCGGCACCGCCGGCGTCCCGTCCGGCTCGCTGCCGGTGGTGGCGCTGATTTGTGCGATGGTCGGCGTGGACCCGGTCGGTATCGGCATGATCCTGGGCGTCAACCATTTCCTAGACATGTGCCGCACCGCGCTGAACGTGACCGGCGACCTGGCGCTGACCACGCTGGTGGCCAAGGGTGAGGACGGCCGGGATTAGGGATTGGGGATTGGGATTGGTAAGGCGGCAGTGTCGCCGCCTGATGGGCCACGCGCGGAAGCGGCTTCAGCCGCGATGGACCATCCTGGCAAACGCCTGTCGCGGCTGAAGCCGCTCCTACGCCATCTCAGGCATGCAGCCGGTGACGCTCCGAAGCCCCAATCCCCAATCCCCGCCTGTGGGACAATAGCGGACCCGACGCCACGCGCCCGCTTCCGACAGATCCCTCATGACGACGCCCACCCGCCGCGAACTCGCCAACGCGATCCGTTTCCTTGCCGCCGATGCGGTCGAGGCCGCCAATTCCGGCCATCCCGGCATGCCGATGGGCATGGCCGACATCGCCGAAGTGCTGTGGAACGACTTCCTCAGCCACAACCCAAACAATCCGCACTGGTTCAACCGCGACCGCTTCGTGCTGTCCAATGGCCATGGTTCGATGCTGCAGTACGCGCTGCTGCACCTGTCCGGCTACGACCTGCCGATCGAGGAGCTCAAGCGCTTCCGCCAGTTGCACAGCAAGACCGCCGGCCATCCGGAACGCAGCGAGACCCCGGGGGTGGAGACCACCACCGGTCCGCTCGGCCAGGGCTTCGCCAACGCGGTCGGTTTCGCGCTGGCCGAGAAGCTGCTGGCGCAGCGCTACAACCGCCCCGAGCACCAGATCGTGGACCACCGCACCTGGGTGTTCATGGGCGACGGCTGCATGATGGAAGGCGTGTCCCACGAGGCTGCCTCGCTGGCCGGCACCTGGGGCCTGGGCAAGCTGGTCGCGTTCTGGGACAACAACCATATCTCCATCGACGGCAACACCGCCGGCTGGTTCAGCGACAACACCCCGGCGCGGTTCGAGGCCTACGGCTGGCACGTGATCCGCGACATCGACGGCCAGGACGCCGATGCGGTCAAGGCCGCGATCGAGGCGGCCATCGCCGAGAGCGAGAAGCCGACCCTGCTGTGCTGCCGCACCACCATCGGCTTCGGTGCGCCGACCAAGGCCGGCAAGGAATCCTCGCATGGCGCCGCGCTGGGCAAGGAAGAGCTGGAAGGCGCGCGCAAGGCGCTGAACTGGCCGTATGCGCCGTTCGAGATTCCGCAGGCGATCTACGACGGCTGGCGCGCCGGCGGTGCCGGCACGCTGCGCCAGGCCGAGTGGGAGCAGGCCTTCGACAAGTACGCCAAGCAGTACCCGGCCGAAGCCGCGGAACTGACCCGCCGCTCGCATGGCGAGCTGCCGGAGGACTTCCTCGCCCAGGCCGACGCCTACATCGCCAAGCAGGCCGCTGAATGCCAGACCATCGCTTCGCGCAAGGCCTCGCAAATGGCGATCGAAACCTTCGCGCCGCTGCTGCCGGAACTGATCGGCGGTTCGGCCGACCTGGCGCATTCCAACCTGACCCTGTGGAAGGCCAGCAAGTCGGTCGCCAGCGACGATCCGAACGCCAACTATGTGTACTACGGCGTGCGCGAGTTCGGCATGACCGCCATCGCCAACGGCCTGGCGCTGCATGGCGGCTTCATTCCGTTCGACGCCACCTTCCTGGTGTTCAGCGACTACGCCCGCAACGGCGTGCGCATGAGCGCGCTGATCCCGGCGCATGCGATCCACGTCTACACCCACGACTCGATCGGCCTGGGCGAGGACGGCCCGACCCACCAGCCGGTGGAGCACCTGGCGTCGTTGCGCTACATCCCCAACAACGACGTGTGGCGCCCCTGCGACACGGTGGAGTCGGCGGTGTGCTGGAAGGCCGCGATCACCCGCAAGGACGGCCCGAGCTGCCTGGTGTTCAGTCGCCAGAACCTTCCGTTCCAGGCTCGCACTGAGGCGCAGATCAAGCAGATCGAGCGCGGTGGCTACGTGCTGGCCGATGCCGAGGGCGGCACGCCCGACGTGATCCTGATCGGCACCGGCTCGGAAGTCGGCCTGGCGGTGGAAGCGAAGCAGGCGCTGGATGCCGCTGGCCTGAAGACGCGCGTGGTGTCGATGCCGTGCACCGACGTGTTCGATCGCCAGGACGCTGCCTATCGCGAGTCGGTGCTGCCGTCGGCGGTGCGCAAGCGCGTGGCGGTGGAAGCCGGCGTCACCGCGTTCTGGCGCGCCTATGTGGGCCTGGACGGCGCCGTGGTCGGCATCGACAGCTTCGGCGCCTCGGCGCCGGCGAACGTGCTGTACAAGCACTTCGAGATCACCGCCGAGCACGTGGTGGCGGCAGCGAAGGCGCTGTAAGCCAGCGTCCACGATGGGTGACGGAAAAGGCCGGCGCATGCCGGCCTTTTTCTTGTCAGTGCGTGTGCGTCGTATCAGGGAAAAGCGGATTCCGTAGGAGCGGCTTCAGCCGCGACCGCCGTTCTCTGTAATGCCCGTCGCGGCTGAAGCCGCTCCTACAAAGACGGTATCAGCGCTAGGTGCACTGGCGATGCGGTCAACCGCGCTTGCGCGGCTTGCTGCGCGGTGTCGCCGGTTTGCTGGCGGCGCTGCCGGATTGCTGCGGCTTCGCCAGTGCGCCGCCATCGTGTAATTGCTGCAGCCAGGACAGTGCGTCGACGTAGGACAGGAAGTGCTGCAGGTAGCCGGGCGAGAGCGTGCGCATCAGCGCCAATGCGCGATGCACCAGCACGCCGGAGTTGAGCGGGCCGGCATCGGTGGGGGCCGGTTGCAGCGACTGCCGCAACTGGCTGCGGCTGCGCAGTTCGGTCCACAGCCGGCGCGCGTCTTCGACCGCGGGCAGTTGCGGCGCGGTGAGTCGCGCCGCGGCGGTTGCTGCGGCGGGCGAGGGCGCTGGTGCAGGGGCTTCTGCGCCGCTTGCGTCGGCCGCCCTGGAGGCTTCGCCGCCGGCATCCAGGTCGGTGGCGGTGCCAGCGGCGTGGTCGGTGCCGGCGCGGGTCGCAGTGGCCGCGGGGCGGCACTGTGCCAGCAAGGCACCGAGCGGGCCGGGTTGCGTCGCTCGCACCGTCGCGGCGGGCTCATCGTCGACGACGCCCTGCGGCGCCGCGGCCAGTGTCGCGGCATAGGCATCGAGCAGGGCCGACAGCTTCTGCTCCAGCAGTTCCCGCGCCTTGCCTTGCTGTGCCTCGGTGCGGCGCGCCAGTGCTTCGATGACGCGGAAGCGCAGCGGGTCCAGCCGCTCGGCATGCTGTGCACGCCAGGCGGCGAGGCGATCGGCGGCGGCGATCCGATCAGGGCGCATGCGGTGTCGCGGCGCGCTTGCGCATGCGCGGCAGCGGTGCCATTTCCACGCGGCGATTGCTGGCGCGTCCGGCCTCGTCCACGTTCGGCGCCACCGGCTGCTGCGCGCCGAAGGCCGCGGCGAAGACGGCATCGGCCGGGACGCCTGCCTCGATCAGCGCTCGGGTCACGGTCAACGCGCGTTCGGCCGACAGCTCCCAGTTGTCGGCGAACTGGCGATTGCTCTCGCGCACCTGGCGGTCGTCGGTGAAGCCGCTGACCATCAGGATCTCGTCGCGCGCCTTGAGGTAGCCGGCCAGTGGCGCGGCCAGGCTCTTCAGCAGGTCGCGGCCCTCCGGCTGCAACTGGTCGGAGTTCAGCGCGAACAGCACGTTGCCGCGGATGCCGATGCGGCCGTCGACCAGGGTCACCCGGCCCGCCGCAAGCGGCGCGGCCAGCGCCTGTTCCAGGGTCTTGCGCTGTTGCGCTTCCAACTGACGCTGGCGCATCTCCGCATCCAGCTTGTTCGACAACTGCAACTGCACGCCGATCACCCCGATCAGGATCAGCACGAAGGCGCCGAGCAGCACCGACATCAGGTCGCCGAACACCGCCCAGACCGGCGCGCCGCTGTCCGCGTCGAGTTCCAACTCGTCGCTCATGCTGCGTCGGCCTGGTCGGGCGCCTGGCGCGCGGCGAGCTGGCGCAGCTCCTCGGTGATCTGCTGCTGCGAGAGCATGCTCAGGTCGATCACCTCACGCGCCTGCGCCACGTAGTAGGCCAGTTGTTCGTCGCTGCGCGCCAGCGACTTGTCCAGTGCCTGCTCGATGCCCTGCAGGCGTTCCAGCAGGGCCATGTTCGATTCGCCGAAGGCCTGCACCGCGCCGGAGAACGCGTCGCCCAGGCTGGCGACCTCGGTGGCGCCGGCGACGACCTGCGCGGCGGCGTCGTCGAGCTTGCCGGTCTGCGCTTCGATCTGCTCGGTGAAGCGGCTGCCGACGCGCTCCAGCAAATCCGCCGAGGTTGCGACCAGGGCATCCACCGCGCTGCGTTGCTCGGTGGAGGCGTGGTTGACCGCCTTCAGCAAGGTCTGCAGCGTGGCCAGCAGGCGGTTGCGCTCGTCGAGCATCGCGGTGTCGCGGACCATGCTGTCGGAGAGCTTCTGGCGTAGTTCCGCGACCATGTCGGCCGCGGCTTTCGGCGCTTCCGAGGCCACCTGCACCAGCCGCTCGATCTCGGCGATGGTGTCGCGCGCCTGCGCCTGGCTCTGCTCGGACATCGCCGCGGCGGTCTCCTGCAGGGTGCTGCAGATCTCCTGCTGGCGCTGCGCGATGCGCTCGCCGTGGTGCTCCCATTGCCCGCCGAGGGTTGCGGCCATGCTGGCGAAGCTGTCGGTCCAGGCCCGCAGGCGCGCCTGGTCGCGCGCTTCCAGCGCGTCCTGCAGGCCGGCATGCGCCTGCTGCAGCGTCTCGGCAAGCGCGGCGGCGCGCTGTTCCAGGCTGGCCGCGGCGGTGTCCAGCGCCTGCGCATTGCGCACCGCCAGGGCCTCGTTGATCTCGCGCTGCTGCGTCAGCGCCGCGCGCCAGGCCTGTTGCGCGGCCTCGGCGGTGGCGTCCAGGCGGGTCGCCACGGTCTCCAGCGCCTGCGCATGGCGTGTGGCGAGGGTGTCGTTGACCTCGCGTTGCTGTGTCAGCACCGCCCCCCAGGCCTGCTGGACGGCCTCGGCGGTGGCGTCCAGGCGCGTCGCCACGCTGTCCAGTGCCTGCGCGTTGCGTGCGACCAGGGCTTCGTTGGCGTCGCGCTGCTGCGCCAGCGCGGCGTTCCAGGCCTGTTGTGCAGTCTCGGCAGTGGTATCCAGGTGGCTCGTTACCGTATCCAGTGCCTGCGCATGACGCGCGGCGAGGCCGTCGTTGGCCTCACGTTGTTGCGTCAGGGCCTCGGCCCAGGCTTGCCGGGCGTCGTCGCTGGCGGCCTGCAGGCGGGCTGCGGTCGCCTCCACCAGGGTGCTGGCACGCTGTTCCAGGCCGTCGCCGGCGCGTTGCAGCGCGCTGCCGAGCTCCTGCAGCAGCGCGCCATTGGCGCGGTGCTGCGCGGCCAGCGCGCTGTCCCAGCGCTGCGTGGCCTGCTCGGCGGCCTGGGCGAAGCCGTTGGCCAGGCCGTCCAGTTGCCGCTGCACTGCCTGGCCGACGGTGTCCTGCAGCGCGGCGGTCTCGCGCGCCACGCCGTCGAGCGTGCGTTGCACCACCGGTTCCAGCGCGTCGCCGAACGCACGCGCGTGCGCGGCCACACCGGCCTGAAGGGCCTGTTCGACTGCCCCGGCCAGGCGCGTGTAAGCGGCCTCGGTGCGGCTGTGGAAGGCGTCCTGGCTGCTGACCAGACGGTCGCCGCTGACCGCACTGTGCTGTTCCAGCGCCGCCATCATCGTCTGCATGCGCTCGATCAGGCCCGGCATCAGCGTGGCCTGGGTCTGCAGCAGCTTGAAGGCCTCGTTGCGCTGGTAGGCCAGCGAGTGCGTGCGCAGCGCGGTGGCCGCATGCAGATCCAGTTGCTGCACTGCCTGCAGGCGCTCGCGCCGGCACAGCGCAGCGAGCAGGCCGAGCATCGCCGAGGCGGCCACGCCGGCGATGGAGGTGCCGAAGGCGAAACCCAGGCCCTTCAGCGGCGCCGCCAGCGAGGCGCGGATGGCATTCAGATCGGTGGCGCTGTCCAGCGCCAGGCCGGTGCCGCGCAGCGTCGCCATCATGCCCAGGAAGGTGCCGAGCATGCCCAGGAGCACCAACAGGCCGACCAGGTACGGGGTCAGCGCCGGCACCGGCAGGGCCGCGCGCTCGCCTTCGATGCGCAGGCGCACCGCGTTGCGCAGGCTCGGGTGCAGCCGTTGCAGCCAGCCGCCCAGATCGTCGCGCGCGGACTCGGCCTCGCGCAGCGCGGTCTGCAGGGTCGCGGTGGCCTGGCGGTAGCGGTACAGCTCGGCGATGCCGGCCAGGTAGCACAGGCCGATCAGCGCGGCGAAGCTGGCGCCCAGCGGGTTGGAGCCGAGATAGCCGACGCCGATCCAGCAGACCACGGCGAGGCCGGCGAGGAACAGGACGGAATGGAGCAGGGTCTTGGGCATGAGGGTCGAATCAACGGCTGCGAAGCGCGGCGAGCAGCGCTTCGATGGGATGGAAACGGACGTCCAGTTCGGCGCGCAGCACGCTGTGCAGGTCCTGGCGGAACAGGGCCAGCCAGGCCGCGTCGGACGGCGCCGGCGGAGCATCGGTGAGAGTTGGATCGGGAACAGGCGCGGCGGTGGCGCGCAGGCGCTGGAAATGCGTTTCCAGCAGGTTCGGCACCGTCGCCAGCAGGGTCTGCTCGCGCGGGCTGAGGGTCAGCTCCATGACCGCGTCGACCTCGGCCAGCCGCGCCATGTCGGGCGAAAGCGGGACCAAGGCATCGCGTAGCAGGCCGCGCAGACGCCCGGTGGCGGTGAGCATCGCCCGCTGCAGCGCCAGGTAGCGCTGGCGGAACGGCGCGTACTCGATGGGGGCATCGGGGTCGTGCTGGCGCTTGCCCACGGGCTTGCCGGTTTCCTTGGCGATGTCCAGGGCGATGCTCTCTTCCAGCGCGGCGCGCACGCGGCCGCATTCGGCCTCCAGCGCCGATGGTTCCGGCGCCGCGGGAGCGTCCTCGGCAGGCTCGGGCAGTTTGCCGTCCAGCGCCCGCGACACCGCCACCGCGCGGTTCCAGTCGATCCATTGGCCGAGCCGGTCGGCCAGCGCGGGGCTGGACGCGGGCATCGGCGCATCGCTCAGGCGCGCCAGCAGGCGAATGAAGGCCGGGCCCGGGACGGGCGCCCGTGGAAGGGCTTTCGCCATGTGAGTGGTCAAAAACCCGCAATTTTACACGCGAATGACATCCCCCGCCGGTACCCGCCCCGGAAGGGCGGAAACCGTTGCGTGGCGGGCGCCGCGCGGTATTGGCGGCGTGCAGGTGGGCTGGTGGCGCAGACGGCCGGGGATGCGTGATTGCGCTGGAACGGTGCGCAGGAAAACGCCCGCTATCCCACGCGCGCACCGCAACGCCGGTGGCGCATCGATGTCGGCGATACGCAGCACGGCCTCCGGCGTGCCGCGCCTGAGGCCGATGCCGCGTCAGTAGGTATAGCTCAGCGTGAGCATGTACACGCGCCCGGTTTCCACATAGGCGCCATCGGCACCGGGGTCGTAGGCCATGTAGCGCGTGGACTTGCCCTGGGTCTCGTAGAACGTGGCCGAGTTCAGCAGGTTCTTGGCGGCGATGCCGAGGTCGATGCCGTGCGGCAGGTGGTAGGTGGCGGTGAAGTCCAGCGACTTGACCGGTTGCAGGTAGTAGTTGAGCCGGTCGCTGGTCAGGCCGAGCAATTGCAGGCCGGTGTAGTTGTAGCTCAGGTCGGCGCGCAGGCGGCTGTCGTCGTAGAACAGGTCCAGGTTGTAGATGCGCTCGGGCGCACGCGGCAGCCAGGTCTTTTCGGGCTGGTCGGCGCGCTTGCTGTCGGCGGAACTGTGCTGCAGGGTCAGGTTGGCGGCGATGCCGAGATTGCCCCAGAACCCCGGCAGGTCCTGCAGGCGCTTGCTGCCGGCCAGCTCCACGCCGTACAGCCTGGCGGTACCGCCGTTCTGCGGCATGGTCACCGGCACGCCGTCTTCGAAGGTGGTGCCGGTCGGGACCAGGCCGCCGAGCGTGTTGTCGTTGCTGGTCGCCGACTGCGAGGTGTAGATGAAGCCGGTGATGCGCTTGTAGTAGGTCGAGGCGCTGAGCACGCCGCCGTTGCGGTCGTAGAACTCCGCGGACAGGTCGGCGTTGTCGGCCTTGCTCGGTTGCAGGTCGGGATTGGGTCTGGAGATGCCGATGACCTTCTGGGTGGGATCGACCGTGTACACGGTCTCGCCCGAGATCAGCCCGAACGCCGGACGGCTGAAGCTGCGCCGCAACGAGGCGCGGTAGACGGTGAGCTCGTCCGGGCGATAGTTGAGGCTGATGCCGGGCAATACCTCGCCGTAGCTGCGGCCGCTGCCGACGAAGCGGCCGTTGATGCCGTCGCCGTTCGATTGCCACGCGTCGGCGGAATAACGGGTCAGTTCGTAGCGCACGCCAGGCAGCACCGTCACCGCGCCGACATGCAGCGTGGCCATCACGTAGCCGGCGTAGATCGCCTCGGTGCTGGAGGTAGTGTTGGCGTTGTAGTCGTTGGCGGTATAGATGCCGGCGCCATTGGGATCGTTGACGTACTTGTACGGCACCGCCTGCGCTCGCACCCAGTCGCGGTCCAGGATCTTGAACGGGCCGGCATAGTGGCCATCGAAGGCGGCATAGGTGAGGCGCCCGGGCAGCGCGCTCAGCGGCGGGCCGCCGGCGTTGGGGAAGACGTAGTTGGTGCCGCCGAAGTAGGGACCGTTGTAGACGAAGTTGCCGTCCTTGTGGAAGAACGGGTGATCGTAGGAACCGCGGTCGGCGTGGTCGAGCGACAGGCCGGTCTTGACCTCGTCGAGCACGTCGCCGTCCACGCGGTAGCGGATGTCGGCATGCGCGCTGGCGCGGTTGTCGTGGCTGCCGGCATCGTGGCCCTGGGTCTTCCAGAACAGCGCCGAATCCAGGCTGTAGAAGAAGTTCTTCAGGGCCGGCGAACTGGGTTCGATGCTGGGATAGGTGGGATCGTTCAGGTCGAACGCGAAACTGCCCGGGGTGAAACCGTACAGGCTCGCGGCGACGTAGTCCGGTCGGCTGCGCGTGCCGCGGCCGAACGATCCGCCGTAGTCGAAGCGCAGGCGGTCCAGCGTGGTCTGTCCGCCCAGTTGCAGGGTGGCGAGGGTTTCCTTGATGTCGTGGGTGTTGAAGTAGCCGCCACGCACCGCGGTCGGCTGGTTGTTGACGGTTTCCAGGCGTGCGCTGGATTGGTCCTGTTGGCCGGTGACGTTGTAGCTGCCGTAGATGGCACGGGCGAAGAGGGACGTGTGCTCGCCCTGCCAGTCGAAGGCGAGGTTGCCGCCGTAGCGTTCGATCTGGCTGGTGTAGACGCTGTACTTGTAGCGGGCGCTGAGCAGCGGGCCGACGTCGCGCAGATCCACCGCCTTGGCCTGCGCCGGGTCCGCCGGGAAGTACGCGCTGTTGGGTGCCGGCGCCTGCGCCATGTTGTTGTTCTTGCCGTAGTAGGCCGAGGCATAGACGCCGAACGCGTGGTCGTCGCCGAACTTCCAGGCCAGCTCCTGTTGCACCGTGCCGCCGGTGTGCTTGCCGCCGAGGTCGGAGGCGAGCGCGTTGAACTGGCCTTGCGTGGTGGTCTTGCCGTAGAAATCGCCGTCGAAGTCGAACGCGCTGGGCGTGCGCATGTCGATCGCACCGCCGATCGCGTCGCCCGGCAGGTCCGGAGTCGGCGACTTGGAGACCTGCACCGACTGGATGCCGAACGGCGCCAGCATGTTCAGCGAGATCGCGCGCGTGGACGAATCGGTCTCGGGCATGCCGAAGCCGTTGAGGCGGTAGTTGTTGTAGCTGGCATCCAGGCCGCGGATGCTGACGTAGGCGTTCTCGCCGGTGGTGGCCTGGCCCAGGTGCATGTCGCTGTAGGCCGATAGGCCCGGCAGGTGCGCGACCACGTCGGCGATGCCGGCCGAGGGAATCGCGTCGATCTGCTGCTTGCTCATCACGCTGTTGACGCCGTTGGACAGGCGCTGTTCGTCCAGCGAACCCGGCACGGTGGCCTGCGCGGCCTGCACGTTGACCGAATCCAGGGTGGTGGTGCGCGCGCTGGCGTCAGGGACGTCATCGGCGTCGCTGGCGTGGGCGGCGGGCGAGAGCGCAAGCGCGAGGGCGATGGCACAGCACAAGGGGCGAGGACGATGGAAAGAGAGCATGGGGGGCGACTCGTTGGGGGAAACAGCGGTTGCGATCCGGGGTCCGGACGCGCCGATGCCGGCGCGCGGATCGCCAAGGCCTTCCATTGCGTGCGTCCAGGCTGTGGCCGCGACCCGTCGCGGCCGCGGGCGATCAGTGGCGCAGGTCGACGCCGTGGCAGTCGACGTGCGGACGTTGCGGATTGCAGCGGGCGACAGCGTCGCCGGGAAAGCGCACCACGTAGCCGGAGGCGGCCGGTTCGTGATCGGGGAAGTCGGTGCTGAGCAGTTGCGCGCCGCTGGCGAGCATGACGTCGCGCCGTGCGGTGTCGTTGCGCTTGGCTTCCTTGAGGTCGGCATCGGTGCGCGTGCGCACGAGATAGCCGGCCTTCACCAACTGCGCGATTTCCTCGGCGCTGCCGTCGTTGCGCTCGACGAAGGCGGCATCGTCGGTGCCGGGATCGGCGTTGGTGAAACACACGCGGCCGCGCAAGGACGGATGGCCCGCGACGTAGGCCGGGCCGACCGAACGCTGGTCGAGCAGGAACACCACCTTGCCGCGCGCGGCCGCCAGCGCCGGCCAGCCATGCGCGAGCACGGCAGCGTTGAGCGTGGCGGCGCTGCCGCGTACCTGGTCGGGGCTGATGTAGTCGTTCGCGGCGAACACCGAGCGCAGTTCGGCGTCCAGCGCATCCAGCGCCTCGCCGTCGAACGGCTCGGGCTGCACCGTGGGAAAGGCCGCCGGCACGGTCGATTGCTTGGTTTCCAGCAGGATGAAGATCGGCAGATGCCTGGGATGCCGTTGCGACCACGCCCGTACCTCGCGCAGGCAGGCCAGCAGCGGTTGGCAGGTGCTGCGTTGGTCGAGGTCCTGGATGTGCATGACCTTGAAGCCCGGTTGTTGCATCACACCCGGCGCGGCGATCGGCGGCGCCGGCGGCAGCCCGGCCTTGGCGAGTTGGTCGATCATCGCCGGGTGTGCGTAGCGCCCACCCTTGGCGTCGGCGTAGATGTCCAGTTCGATCTGGCGCACGCCATCGTCCAGTTGCTGCGTCAACGGCGGATGCCGGTAGTCCAGCACCGCGAACGTCGCCGGGTCCAGGCGTTTCCACAGCGCCGCTTCACTGGGCGCGAAGCCGGCGTGGTAGCTGTTGTGGCTGCCGATGTACTGCAGGTCGGTGAGTCTGGGCTGTGCGTGCAGCGTCAACGGCAACAGCGCCAATGACACCAGCCGCGCGCGCAATGCGGCTGATGCGTTGCGGGGCTTCGACGACCTCGGGACAGAGTGCTTGGAAGGCATCGCGGGCACGCTTGGTAACGATATCTCCACAGCATCCCGAACGGAGTTGACGCGTTTCCTGCGTGCGTGTTGCGGAATCGTGTCATGGCTGGTGCCGTGCCACGATCGTGCGCAGCGTCCCATGCGCGCGCGATCGTCGTCACCTTGTTGCGCCTGGTTGAAGGGCGCCTCCGAGAATTCGCTTTTGCCGCGACTCAGCGCGCGGCGGTCGCTCTTGTAGGAGCGGCTTCAGCCGCGACGGGGCATTCCCGGTAAGTCGCGTCGCGGCGGATGGCCCAAGGCCACGTCGAGCAGCTCCTACATGTGAGCTGCGTCGATGGGCGGCGCCTGCGCACGCGTCACTGTGGCGCGCGCGTGCGCTGCAGGGCGAACGCCAGCAAGGTCGCTTCCAGGCGCTCGCCGAGGCTGCGCGGCGCGTCCAGTCCCATGCGCTGCATGCAGGCGGTATCCGCCGCGGGACGCGCCATTACCGCACTTGCCACCGTCTTCAGCTTGGCGCCGGTACTGGCGGTGTGTTGCTGCAGCCAGGACAGCGCGCGCAGCAGGCGCTGCTCGACCTCGGTGAAATCGCTGCCCAGCGGGTAGTCGGGCAGGGTGCCATCGCGGCGGAACGGCGCCAGTGTGTCGCGCACGCGTTCGGCGCGGTTGCGCAGCCAGTGTGCCGGTGCGGTGAAGTCGGCGGCCAACTTGCCGTTGGCCTTCGCGGCTTCCAGCAACGCGGGCTGTGCCTGCACATCGGCGATCCCGGTCATCGCCGCGATGCAATCCTCGTCGGTCAGGCCGCGCAGGTCGGCGATGCCGTACTCGTTGACGTAGAGATCGCGCAGGTGCCGCGGAATGGTGGTGTGGCCGTAGTTCCAGCGCACGTTGGACTGCGTTGCGCCGCCGTCGCTGCGCACGGCGCGGAACATCAGTACGCTGCGCGCGTCGTCCAGCGCATGCGCCATGGCCACGAAGTTGTACTGGCCGCCGACGCCGGACACCACGCGGCCATCGTCCAGCGCATCGGACACCGCCGCGCCGAGCGCGGTGGCCATCATGCACGAGTTGAAGAAGCGCGCCTCGCGCCGCTGCACCCGGCGCAGCGCCTCGCCGCTGTAGAGCTGGTTGATCTCGCTGATGCGGCGCATGCCGATCGCCGCACGGGCCTGCGGGTCCATGTCGCGCAGCCAGGCGTAGAACTCCGGCGAGCCCAGGTAGAATGCGCCTTGCAGGTATTCGCCCTCGCGCTCCAGCCGCTGCAGGTCCTGCGCATCGGCGCTGCCGTCGGCCACACGCTGCAGCAGCGGTGCGTCGTCGAGCACCTTGCGCCGGATCACCCCGCACTGGACCAGCTGCCGGAAGCCCTCGTTGAGCATCTCGCTGCAGCCGAACAGGCCGACCTCGAACGGATCCAGGCCGCCGCATTCGCGCACCGCCGGATGCCGCTCCAGCGCCGGATCCAGCGCCGCCAGCACCTGCCGGTAACGCGCGTTGTCGGTATGCCGCAGCACCAGCGCGTGGCACAGCGCATCGGCCAGGGTGCCGATGCCGATCTGCAGCGTGCCGCCGTCGCGCACCAGGGTGCTGGCGTACAGGCCGATGGCGTAATCGGCATCGGCGACCGGCTGCCGCGGCAGCCCGAACAGGCGCGGATACGGCCCCGGCGGGGTCACCACCACGTCGAAGAAGCTCGGCTCCACCGCCGCGCAACCGCCGATCCACGGCAGCTGCGGATCGACTTCGGCCACCAGCAGCGGCCGCGGCAGGCCGCGCCGCTGCACCGCCGCGAGGGTGTCCTGGGTGATGTCGTTGTTGCACGAGAACGACAGCCGGGTGCTGTCGGGTTCGCGCGCCACCTTCTGCACGATCAGGTTCGGCGCGCGCTGCGCCACCGCGTCGGCGGCATGGGTGTAGTTGAGGCTGGTGTAGCTGCGCTGCGCCTGGGTCGAGCGCAGCAGCGCGCCGGACTGCATGTAGAACTCTTCGACCTGGATGTGCGCCGGCAGCGCATCGCGCTGCATCGCCTGCACGTAGCGCAGGCGCGGGAAATCCTCGCCGAAATGGCGTTGCACGAACGGCCGCGCGAAGCGCCCCTGCAGCCCGCCACCGGGCGCCGGCGGATGCAGCGACAGCGCGGTGTAGATCTGCAGCGGCCGTGTCGGATCGTGTTCGATGCGGTCGTACAGCGCGTTGAGCAGGCGGTGCGGTTTGCCCAGCCCCAGCGGCGCACCCACGCGCAGCGGGCCGGCGATGCGCTGCAGGATCAGGTCGGCAGCGGCGTAGAGGTCGTCGAGATGATCGGTCATCGATATAGCTTAGAGGGGCGCGGCCCTTCCATGCACGAACGCTGCCGAGTTGGCACACCCGGCGTGTGTGCATGGCCTGCCGAGCGGCCGAAGCCATCGGCCGCTCCCGGTCCTGCCGCCAGCGGGCAGGATCTACAGCATTTCCGGCTTGAACAGACGCCGCCGCGAGATCTCCGGGCCGGACAGCATGAAGCGGCCGTCGCCCCGGTAGTGCAGGGTGCGCGGCCGCTTGGGCGAGGCCGCGACGTGCGCCTTGACTACCTCCCACACGAACAGGCCGTGTTTGCCGATCTGGCTGCCGTCGTGCAGGCGGCATTCGAAGCTGGCGTAGCACTCGGCGATCAGCGGCGCCGTCACATGCGTGGCGGGCTCCGCGGTGAGGCCGAAGTACGCGAACTTGTCCAGGTCCGCGCCGCTGCTGTTGCCGATGCCGACCACGGTGTCGACCAGGTCGGCAGTGGGCAGGTTGATCACGCATTGCCGGCTGCGCCGGATCAGGTCGAAGCTGTGGTTGGTGCTGGAGATGCAGCAGGCCAGCCGCGAGGGCGAGAACTCCAGCACCATGTGCCAGCCCAGGGTCATGACGTCGCGCTGCTGCTTCCAGGCCGAACTGACCAATACCACCGGGCCCGGCTCGAGGAAGCGGCGCACGTCCTGCGTGGGGAAGTCGAGCTTGCGGTAGCGGCGCATGCGACGTCTGCCGTGGCGGGAACTTCAGTCTCTCCGGCCCCGGTGAACGCGATGTCGGCGTCAGTCCAGCCGATGCACCGCGTCGGCGATGCGCGCCACTTCCTCGGCCTGGTGGCTGACGTAGAGCATCGGCAGGCGCACTTCGTCGCGCACGCGCTGCAGGTAGGGAATCAGTTCGCTGCGGCGATCGGCGTCCAGCGCCGACAGCGGTTCGTCGAACAGCAGCAGCGACGGCTGCGCCAACAACGCGCGGCCGATCGCCACGCGCTGTGCTTCGCCACCGGAGAGCGTGTCGGGGCGCCGCCCCAGCAGGGCGCCGATGCCGAGCAGGTCGACCACCGCGTCCAGGGCGAAGCGCGCCGGCTGGCCGCGGCCGTGGCGGCCGTAGCCGAGGTTGCGGCGCACGTCCATGTGTGGGAACAGCCGAGCGTCCTGGAACACGTAGCCGATGCCGCGGCGGTGCGCCGGCAGGTCGATGCCGGCGGCGCTGTCGTACAACACCCGGCCATCGATGGCGATGCGCCCGCTGCGCGGCGGCAGCACGCCGGCGATGGCGTTGAGCAGGCTGGTCTTGCCGGCGCCGGACGGGCCGACCAGGGCGACCACCCGCGCCTGTTCCTCGATGCGCACGTGGCGGGCGAAGCGCCCGCGCTGCAGGTGCAGGTCGATGCTCAGCATCGGCGCAGGCTCCGGGCGCACGCGCCGCTCATGCATCCGCCTCCGCGCCGCGCTGGCGCCGGACCAGCCACTCGGAGGCCAGCAAGGCGCCCAGCGAGATCGCCAGCGCCACCGCCGCCAGCCGCCAGATGCCGGCCTCGGCCCCGGGCACCTGCAGCAGGCTGTAGATCGCCGAGGCCAGGGTCTGGGTCTGCCCCGGGATGTTGGAGACGAAGGTGATGGTGGCGCCGAACTCGCCCAGCGCCTTGGCGAAGCCGAGCACGCCGCCGGCGACCACGCCCGGCCACGCCAGCGGCAGGGTGATGGTGAAGAACACCCGCCACGGAGCGGCGCCGAGCGTGGCGGCGGCCGCTTCCAGGCGACGGTCGGTGGATTCCAGCGCCAGGCGGATCGCCCGCACCATCAGCGGAAAGCCCATTACCGCGCTGGCCAGCGCCGCGCCGGTCCAGCGGAACGCGAACTGCACGCCGAGGTGCTCGAACAGCCAGCCGCCGATCGGACCCTGCAGCCCGAACAGCTGCAACAGCGCATAGCCGGTGACGATCGGCGGTATCACCAGTGGCAGGTGCAGCAGCGCGTCCAGCAAGGCCTTGCCGAAGAAGCGGCGCCGCGCCAGCAGCCAGCCGCAGGCCACCGCGAACGGCAGGCTGGCCAGCGCCGCGACCAGTGCGACCTTGACGCTCAGCGCGATCGCGGTCAGTTCCTGCGCGGTGAACTCGAACAATGCCAGGCCTCAGCGGGCGAGCGAGAAGCCATGGCGACGGAAGATCGCCTGTGCCGGCGGGGTGCCCAGCCAGCGCACGAAATCGGCGGCGCTCTTCGCCTGCGCACTCGCCCGCAGCGGTGCCACTGGATACACGATCGGCGCGTGGCTGTCGGCGGGGAAGGTCGCCACCACCCGCACCTTCGGCTCGGCCTGGGCGTCGGACCCGTAGACGATGCCCAGCGGCGCCTCGCCGCGCGCCACCAGCATCAGCGCGCTGCGCACGCTCTCGCTCTCGGCCAGCCGCGGCTGCACGATGTTCCACTGGCCCAGCGCCTGCAGCGCCGCGCGCGCGTACTTGCCGGCCGGCACGCTGGCGGTCTGGCCGACCGCCAGCCGCCCTTGCGCACCGAGCGCGGCGAGCAGCGCGCCGGGCTTGCGCAGCTCGACCTGCGCCGTGCTGGCGGCCGGCGCCACCAGCACCAGGGTGTTGCCGAGCAGGTCGCGGCGCAGCGCTGGGTCGATCAGCTTGCGCTGCTGCAGGTAGTCCATCCATTCCTGGTCGGCGGACACGAACACGTCCGCCGGCGCGCCCTGTTCCACCTGCCGCGCCAGCGTGGAACTGGCGGCGTAGGACACCTGCACCGGGGTGCCGTGCGCTTGCTGGTAGGCGCTGGCGGCCTCGTCCAGCGATTCCTTGAGGCTGGCGGCGGCGAACACGGTCAGCGGCGTCTGCGCGGCGGATGGCAGCGCGATGGCGGCGGCAAGTGCGAACAGGCAGAGGCGGCGCAGGAGACGGGACATGGGTGGCTCCAGAAGATCAGGCGGTGATGACGGTGATCGTGCGAACCTGGCGCACCCATCGCGCGGGCCGTTGGTCCTGCGGCACGATCAGGCGCAGTGGGCCCACGTCGGCTGCCAGTGGCTCGCCGCCGCAACGGTCGACCAGCAGCACGCGCCGCGCACCCAGGGTCGGGTCCAGCTCGGCCAGGGTGAACACGGCGATGTAGCCGTCGCGTGCAGCGACCTCGATCCGGCGTTGCAACTGCGCGCCACGCAGCGGCTCGGTCGGCATCGCGTGTTGCGCCTGCAATAGGGCGGCGAGCGCCAGGCCTTCGCAGTCCAGACGCTGGCCGTGCGCCTGTGCCACGATCCGTTCGTGTGGAACCGCGGCCAGCGCGGTCGGGTCTAGGTCAATGTGCATGGCGCCCGCGTCGTGCATTGCCGCGTCGCCTGGCGCCGGCGCGGCCTGCGCCAGGGCCTGCGTGAGGGCGAGGGTCAGGGAGAGCAGGGCGAGCAAGCGGGATCGGTGCATGCCCGCATCCTAGCGTCTTAGTGCGCCGGAGGCGCCAGATCGTCGGTGCGGCCGGCCTGGATATTGGCGCGCACCGACGGCTGCATCAACCGCGGCTCGGACAGGGTCGCATCGCGCGCCTGGCGCAAGGCCACGAAGGCCGCTTCGTCGATGCCGTCGCGCACGTGGATGTTGGCGCGGCGCTGTTCGCCGATGCTGGTCTGGCAAGCCACCGCGCGGCCGCCGGCGCCGTAGTCGTGGCACACGAACACGCGGGTCGCCTCCGGCAACGCGTACAACCGCTGGATCGAGCGGTACAGCGTGGCTGCGTCGCCGCCGGGGAAATCGCAGCGCGCGGTGCCGCTGTCGGGCATGAACAGCGAATCGCCCGGGAACAGCGCATCGCCGATCAGGTAGGCGACGCTGTCGCCGGTGTGGCCGGGTACGGCGATCACCTGCGCCTGCAATCCGCCGATCGCAAAGCGCTCGCCATCGGCGAACAGATGATCGAAGCCGCAGCGCGCCTGCGCCTGCGCCTCCAGGCCGAACTGCGGCGCGAAGCGGGCGCGGACCTCGCGGATGCCGTCGCCGATCGCCAGCGTCGCCTGCGGCCAGCGCTGCTTGAACCACTGCGCGGCGGACACATGATCGGCGTGGGCGTGGGTCTCGAGGATCCAGCGCAAGGGCAGCCCACGCTCGCCCAGGCACGCGGCCAACGCCTGCGCCGGTGCGTCGTCCAGTGTGCCGGTCTGCGGGTCGTAGCCGACAACCGGATCGATCACCGCGGCGTCGTGGCCATCCTCAACCACGTAGCTCCAGGTGCCGGAACCGGCGTGGTGGAAGGCGTGGACGTGCGGATGCTGGCTCATCGATCGCTCCTGGTGGCGGCAGGTGGCGCGGCGCTGCAGTAGATGCCGTGCAGCACCTCGAGGATGCGCTGCACCGGGCCGGGCACCAGTGAATAATAGATGGTCTGGCCATCGCGACGGGTCTGCACCAGTCCATCCTCGCGCAGCAGCGCCAGGTGTTGCGACAGCGCCGACTGGCTCAGCTCCACGCGCGCGTTGAGTTCGCCGACCGATTGTTCGCTGTCCACCAGCAGACACAGCAGCAGCAGCCGCTTCTCGTTGCCGAGCGCCTTCAGCAGGCGCGCCGCCTCGCTGGCGTGCGCGCGCATCGCGGCAGGGTCCAGGGCGGTCGCGGCGCGGCGCGGCATGGGCTCAGAAATCGACCGGGCCACCGGCCGCGGTCCAGCCCAGGAAGCCGCCGGTGAGCGAGCGCACCGCGGTGTAGCCCAGGTGCTGCAGGCTCAGCGCCGCCAGGGTGGAACGGCCGCCGCTGGCGCAGTACAGCAGGATCGGCTGGTCGCGTCGGGCCAGCGCCGGATCGGCATCGAGGCGGAATTCGAGGATGCCGCGCGGGATGTTGATCGCGCTGGGCAGATGGCCCATGGCGAACTCGCCGGGTTCGCGCACGTCGATGATCCATTCGCCTGGCAGTGCCGTGGCGGCGGCATCGGTGTGGACAGGGGTTTCGTGGATCTGCGCGCGTGCGCGGTCGACCAGGGCTTGGGCGGAGGAGGCGGGCATTGGGGGTGCTCGGCGGGAAAGTACGCCCATCATATCAGTTGACTCTAATATAAGAAAATTCTAATTTATCTCGCGGCCAGCCTTGGGCGGCCGCGACCGGCTCCGCTGTCATGGAGCCGCCCGCCGACGGCGCGAATGCGCGCCTTTTCAGGAGTTCGACATGGGTGTGCAGGCTGGGCCAAGCGGCGCCGGGATCATGGAACGCGTGCGGCGGCCAGCGCAGGCCGATGCCGCGCCGCTGCGTCGGGGCGCAGGCGTGGCCTGGGTGGCTCCCGCGTTGGTGGCGCTCGCGGTCCTGACGCTCGCCGGCTGCCGCCACGAGGCCGCTGCGATGGTGCCGCCGCCATTGCCGGCATTGGCGACGGCAACGGTGATGCCGGCCGACGCGGCGTCGCGCACCTGGGATGGGGTCGTCGCCGCGGTGGAATACGCCGAGCTGAGCGCGCAGACCGGCGGGCGCGTGCGCAGCGTCACGGTGGACGTGGGCGACCGGGTCGTGGCCGGCCAAGTGTTGCTGCAACTCAGCGCGGTGGAGCAGCGTGCCGGCGTGGACAGTGCGCAGGCGCAGTTGCGCGCCGCGACGGCCAGCGCCGGCGAGGCCGAGGCCAGCTACCGCCGCTATGCCGCTCTGGCCGATGCGCAGTACGTGTCGCGCGCGCAACTGGATCAGGCCCGCGCCACGCGCGATGCGGCACGTGCGGCCCGCGCTGCGGCCGCCGCGCAGCTGGCCCAGGCGCAACAGCCGGCCGACTACACGGTGGTGCGCGCGCCGTTCGCCGGGGTGATCAGCGCGCGCCAGGTGCAGCCGGGCGAGGCGGTGGCGACCGGGCAGGCCTTGCTGTCGCTGTACGTGCCTGGCGCGCAGCGCATCGAGGTGCAGGTGCCGCAGTCCGATGCGGAGGCGATCCGCGCCGCGCCGCGCGCGCAAGTGCGGCTGGACGATGGACGCAGCCTGCAGGTCCCGCAGGTGGCGGTGTTCCCCACCGCCGATCCACGCAGCCACAGCGTGACGGTGCGGGTGCCGCTGCCGTTGCTGCAGCCGGCTCCGGCACCCGGCACCACGGCCAAGGTCGGCTTTGCGCTCGCCGCCGGCGATGCCACGGAGGCCATGCCGTTGAGCATGCCGGTCTCGGCACTGCTGCAGTGGGGCGAACTCAGCGCGGCCTATGTGCTGGCCGACGGGCGGCTGAGCCTGCGCCAGCTGCGGATCGGGCGGCGTGACGCGCAGCACGTGGAAGTGCTGGCCGGGCTGCGCGCGGGCGAGCGGGTGGCGCGCGATCCGGCCGCCGCGGGGCAGGCGCTGGCGGCGCAACGGCGCGCGCTGGCGGAGCGCTGAGATGGCCGCGGGTTTCGGGATGTCCGGCCGCCTGGCGGCGTTCTTCCAGGCCAATCCGCTGACGCCGGTGCTGGCCCTGCTCGGCCTGCTGCTCGGCCTGGCGGCGGTGGCGATCACCCCGCGCGAGGAAGAACCGCAGATCGACGTGACCATGGCCAACGTGTTCGTGTCGCTGCCGGGTGCCGATGCGCGCGAGGTCGAACAGCTGCTGAGCACGCCGCTGGAACAGAAGCTCGACGAGATCGAGGGCATCAAGCACGTGTACTCGGTGAGCCGCCCGGGTCAGGCAGTGCTGACCGTCGAATTCCAGGTCGGGGTGCCGCGCCAGGCCGCGTTGGTGCGCCTGTACAACCAGGTGTATTCCAATCTCGACGTGCTGCCGACGCGGATGGGCGCGAGCGCGCCGGTGGTCAAGCCCAAGGGCATCGACGACGTGCCGGTGATGAGCGTGACCCTGTGGAGCGACGATCCGCAGCGCAGCGCCGCCGACCTCGGCGAGATCGCGCGTACCCTGGAGACCGAGCTCAAGCGCATTCCCGGCACCCGCGACATCTACAGCATCGGCGCGCCGCCGCGGGTGGTCACGGTGACCCTGGACCCGGCGCGGCTGGCCGCATACGACCTCACCGTGGCCGACCTCGGTCAGGCGCTGCAGGGCGCGAACGTGGTGCGCCCGCTCGGCGACCGGATCGGCGGCGGCCGCGCGGTGCCACTCAGTGCCGGCCGCTTCCTGGCCGATGCCGATACGGTACGCGACCTGGTGATCGGCATGCACGGTGGCCAGCCGCTGCAGTTGCGTGACGTGGCGCAGGTGCAGGCCGGCGCCGACCTGCCCGATGCGTATGTGTGGTACGGCGCGCCGCCCGCGCATGGCGGCCCGGCGCAGGGGCGCGCGCCGGCGGTGACCCTGGCCATCGCCAAGAAGCCTGGCAGCGACGCCTCGGCGCTCACCCGCGCGGTGGGTGCGCGCCTGCAGGCCTTGCGCGGCGAACTGCTGCCGCAGGGCGTGCAGGCGGAGATCACCCGCGACTACGGTGCCAGCGCGGCGGCCAAGGCCGCCAAACTTATCCACAAGCTGGTGTTCGCCACCGCCTCGGTGGTGCTGTTGGTGCTGTTCGCGCTGGGCTGGCGCGAGGCCATCGTGGTCGGCAGCGCGGTGGTGCTGACCCTGGCGCTGACGCTGTTCGCCTCGTGGGCGATGGGTTTCACCCTCAATCGCGTGTCGCTGTTCGCGCTGATCTTCTCCATCGGCATCCTGGTCGACGACGCCATCGTGGTCGTCGAGAACATCCACCGCCATCTGCGCGCCGGCGGCAAGACCTTGCGCGAGGCGATCCCGCCGGCGGTGGACGAGGTCGGCGGCCCGACCATCCTCGCCACCTTCACCGTGATCGCGGCGCTGATGCCGATGGCCTTCGTCAGCGGCCTGATGGGGCCGTACATGCGGCCGATTCCGATCAACGCCTCGGTCGGCATGCTGCTGTCGCTGGCGATCGCGCTGGTGGTGACGCCGTGGCTGGCGCTGAAGCTGTTGAAGCGGCATGTGCCGGCACGCGCCGCGCAGGCAGAGGCCGGTGGCGACGCGCCGCCGCGCCTGCAGCGCCTGTTCGTGCGCTTGTTGCACCCCTTCCTGGATCCGGTGCGCGGCGCGCGCCGGCGCGGCTGGCTGTTCGCCGGCATCGCGGCGCTGCTGCTGGCCGCGATGGGCCTGGTCGGACTGCAATGGGTGGTGCTGAAGATGCTGCCGTTCGACGACAAGTCCGAACTGCAGATCGTGGTCGACCTGCCCGAAGGCAGCACGCTGCAGAACACCGATGCGTTGCTGGTGGACCTGGCCGGGGTGCTCGACCGCACGCCTGAAGTGCACGACTACCAGGGCTATGCCGGTACCTCGGCGCCGGTCAACTTCAATGGCCTGGTGCGGCAGTACTTCCTGCGCAGCGGCAACAACGTCGGCGACCTGCAGGTGAACCTGGTCGACAAACACCAGCGCACGCGCCACAGCCATGCCATCGCCCGCACGCTGCGGCCGCCGCTGGCGGCGATCGCACGCCGGTATGGCGCCTCGCTGAAGGTGGTGGAGGTGCCGCCGGGGCCGCCGGTGCTGTCACCGCTGGTGGCCGAGGTGTACGGGCCGGACTATCCGCGCAGCCGCCAGCTCGCGCTGGCGTTGGCGCGGCGCTTCCTGCACACGCCGAACGTCGTCGATGTCGACACCAGCGTGGAGAGCGCGGCGATCCGCGAGACCCTCGTGGTCGATCGGGTCCGCGCCGCCCGACTGGGCGTGAGCCAGGCGGCCATCGCCGACGCCCTGAGCACGGCGGTGCAGGGCCTGGACGTCACCTGGCTGCACGATGGCACGTCCAAGGTGGCACAGCCGGTGCGGCTGCGCCTGCCGGCTGCCGCGCAGGCCGCCAGTGCCCGCCTGCTGGCGTTGCGCGTGCGCGGCGGCGACGGACAACTGCTGCCGCTGTCGGCACTGGTGACAGTGCAGCGCCTGCACTGGGACGACAGCATCGCGCACAAGGACCTGCGGCCGGTGGTGTACGTCACCGGCGACGAGGCCGGGCGCCTGGACAGTCCGCTGTACGGCATGTTCGACCTGGTCGGGCAACTGCGCCGGCACACGCTCGGCGGCGAGGCGCTGCAGCAGCATTTCATCGCGCCGCCGGCCGACACCGCCGACTTCGCGGTGAAATGGGACGGCGAATGGCAGATCACCTACGAGACCTTCCGCGACATGGGCATTGCCTACGCGGTGGGCCTGTTGCTGATCTATCTGCTGGTGGTGGCGCAGTTCCGCAGCTATCTGCTGCCGCTGGTGATCATGGCGCCGATTCCGCTGACGGTGATCGGGGTGATGCCGGGCCACGCGCTGCTCGGCGCGCAGTTCACCGCGACCAGCATGATCGGCATGATCGCCCTGGCCGGCATCATCGTGCGCAATTCGATCCTGCTGGTGGACTTCATCCGTCATGCCTTGGCGCAGGGACGCAGCGCCGAACAGGCGGTGATCGAGGCCTGTGCGGTGCGCGCGCCGCCGATCGTGCTGACTGGCCTGGCGGCGATGCTGGGCGCGCTGTTCATCCTCGACGATCCGATCTTCAACGGCCTGGCGGTGGCGCTGCTGTTCGGCATCCTGGTCAGCACCGCGCTGACCCTGCTGGTCATCCCGCTCTTGTACTACCCGCTGGCGCGGCGCGAAGCGGCGACGTGAGCGCGATGGTGCGTCCACATCCCGTTTCCGGTGCCGGCGTAGAGTCATAAGTCCCTTCTTCGCAGTGGAGCCTCCGCCATGCCCATCGGCGATCCGATCCGCGTCACCCTGGAGCAGGACACGGACTTCGCGTTCCGCATCCGCTTCGACAAAACCGCGCTGGAGTCCTGGCTGAGCGACGAAACCGCGCCGCTGGGCCAGGAGCGCGGCCCTAATCCTTCGCGGATCCTGCTCGCCGGCATCGCCAATTGCCTGGCGGCCAGCCTGCTGTTCGCGATGCGCAAGTACAAGAACGATCCGGCCGGCGTGGTCGCGCACATCACCGCCACGCCGATGCGCAACCCGGAAGGGTTCTGGCGCATTCCGCAGGCGTCGGTGGAACTGCAGTTGCCCGGCGCCAACCAGGACTATGCGCAGTTGGAGCGGATCCTGGCCCAGTTCGAGCAGTTCTGCGTGGTCACCGAGAGCGTGCGCCAGGGCATCGACGTGCAGGTGACGGTCAAGGATGCGCAGGGCACCGTGCTGCTCGGCGACAAGAGCATCGAGGCCGGGGCATGAGCGAGCCGCTGCATGTCGCCTGCCCGCACTGCGCCGCGCTCAATCGCGTGCCGGGCGAGAAGCTGGCGGCGTCCCCGCAGTGCGGGCGCTGTCATCGCGCCTTGTTCGACGCCACGCCGGTGACGCTGACCGCCGAGACGTTTGCGGCGCACGCTGAGCGTAGCGACCTGCCGTTGCTGGTGGACGTTTGGGCGCCGTGGTGTGGCCCGTGCCGGACCATGGCCCCGCATTTCGCCGCTGCCGCGGCGCAATTGGAGCCGCACCTGCGCCTGGGCAAGCTCGACAGCGACGCGCAGCCGGCGTTGGCCGGGCGCTTCGGCATCCGCAGCATTCCGACGCTGATTGTGCTGCGGCAAGGCCGCGAACTCGGCCGGCACAGTGGGGCTATCGGCACCGCCGAGATCGTGCGCTGGGCGCGGGCGCAGTTGGATGTGGCGTAGTTGCTTTTGTAGGAGCGGCTTCAGCCGCGCTGGGGCTTTTCTGGGAACGCCCTGTCGCGGCTGAAGCCGCTCCTGCGATCCGCAATAGGCTTACTTGCCCAGCGCTGCGTTCAGCGTGGCCGCCAGATCGGCACCGGCCTGGCGCAACTGCGCCTCGGCGACCGGGCGCCAGGTCGTCACATAATCGGCCGGCAGCTTGGCGCCAGGTGGATAGAAGCCCGGGCGCATCATGATCTTGCAGGAGGCCTCGGCCCAGGCGGCCGCCGGCGGCGGCAACGCACTGCCGGCCGGCGAGGGCGCCGGCAACGGCTGCTTTTCCAGCTCGGCCAGATAGGCCTGCTCGTCCAGCCCGCGGCTGCGCAACAGGCCGCTGTCCCACAGCGCGTGCAGATTGGTGCCCTTGCCCTCGAACTGGATCTGCACGGTGTTGGCGCCCTTGTCGCGGGCGTAGCCGGCATGCAGCGGCTGCTGCACGTCGCCGGCGAAATGCACGACGAACTTCAGTGCCTGCGCGCGCGCGGCCTGCGGCTGGCTGCGGTCGGCGAGGATCGCGGTCTGGCGGCGCAGCGCCTCGACCGCGCAGTTGCCATCCGGGCAGTCGCGGGTCTGTTCGTAGTGGCAGTCGTTTTCGGCCAGGTTGACGTAGTGCCAGCGCGCGCTGCGCTTGCCCAGGTCGGGATCGTGTTCGCGGAGTTGGTCGGCCCAGTTGGCGACGCCGGCCAGGGTCGGGTCGGGTTCGCCCTGCAGCAGGGCCTGGACCTGTGCGCGGGCTTGCGGAGTGAGTTGCGTGTCGGCGAGATCGGCGACCAGGCGGTGGCCCAGCGGGCCCCAGGCGAAGGCGGCGGAGGGTGCGGCGGCGAGGGCCGCGGCGAGCACGGTGCAAACGAGGGAAGAGGTTTTCATGCGCGGATTCTAGCCGGCGCCGACGACGCGGCCATGACCCGTGCCGGGTCCCCGTTGCGCTGCCGCTCAGCGTGGCGGACACGCCGCGCAGCAGGTAGGCCAGCCGCTCCAGGCCGAGTCCGCGGACGCGGCCCGATGCGCGGGCTCAGAAGTACATCAGGTAGGCGACGCCGTAGGTGACCGGATCGAGCTTGGCCTTGCCGAGCGTGCCGCCATCGACCTCCACGTCGCTGCGCATGCTGGTCCAGCGTGCATCCACGCGGATCGCGCTGCGCTCGCCGACGGCGAAGTCCACGCCCGCATGCAACGCCGGACCGATGCTGTCCTTGAACTTCACGTCGTTGGACGCGAACGCGCCCTTGCTGTCGCTGCCGAGGAAGGCGGTGTAGTTGAGGCCGGCGCCGACGAACGGGGAGATGTCGCCATTGCCGTTGAAGTGGTACTGCAGCGAGATGGTGGGCGACAGCATCCAGGCGCTGCCGATGTCGCCGCCGCGGTCCACGCCGATCTTCTGCTGGCCCACCAGGCCCTGGATCTCCATGCCGAGGTTGCCGCGGAAGAAGTATTCGTAACTGAACGACACGGCCGGCGCGGTGTCGGCGTCGAAGCGCTGGTCGCTGCCGCGCAGCGTGCCGTTGGAGCCACCCGGCACCATGCCGTGCAGGCCATAGCTGGTGGTGAAGTGGCCGGCCGATTGCGCCGCGGCAGGCAGGGCGATGCTGGCGAAAGCGGCGACGGCAAGGCGACGGAGCAGGCGTGGCGGCATGGGAGACCCCGGTGGACGACGAGTGGGCGGATGCGAACCCAGTGTCGGCCCGGCGGGCGCCGATCCACATCCGTGTGGCGCGTAGTCTGCCAGAGAAGCGCGGCGGACGCGCTGCGCTCCGGGGCTGCCGCCGCGTCGACTTGGGCGGCCACGTGCGATCCTGTGGCCGCCGGCGCCGCAGGTCGCAGCGGCGCCGGTGCCCGCCTCAGAACTTCATCACGTAAGCCAGGCCGTACACCAGCGGGTCGATGTGCGCGGTGCCCAGGTCGCTGCCGTTGACCTTGACCTTGCTGTCGATGTCGATCCAGCGCATGTCCACGCGTAGTGCCGACTTGTCGGTGAGCGCGATGTCCACGCCGGCGTGCGCGGCCAGGCCCCAGGAGTCGTCCAGCTTCAGCTTGCTGCCGGCCAGCGCGCCGGTGGTCTTTTCGCTGAAGAAGGTGGTGTAGTTGAGGCCGGCGCCGATGAAGGGCGCGACCTTGCCGGCGCTGTTGAAGTGGTACTGCAGCGACACCACCGGCGGCAGGTGCTTGGTGCTGCCGACCTTGCCCACGCCCTTGACGCTGATGTCATGCTCGAACGGCAGCGCCGCCAGCACTTCCACGCCCAGGTCCTGGTGCACGAAGTACTCGAAGGTCACCGTCGGGCGGATGTTGCTGTCGATGCGCAACGGCAGGGTGCCGCCGGCCAGCGTGCCGTTGTCGGACTTCGGGTTGACCTGGTGGGCGCCGATGCCGACGGTCCAGTCGCCTTGCGACTGCGCCAGTGCAGGCAGGGCGCACAGGGTCAGGGCGGCGGCCAGGCCGGTGAGCAGGAGGGGGGAGGGGGTACGCATGGTGGAGTCTCGATTGGGTGTGGACGCAGTGTCCAGCGCGCCCGCCCGTGCCGCCTTGATCCTGATCAAACCGGCGTGTCCGGCGTGGCGCGGCCGGCCTGCTAGAATGGGATTTCCCCTTCCATCCGCCGCGCCAGGCGCGGCCGCAGGAGCTACTGAAATGGCAATCAAGGTCGGCATCAACGGTTTCGGTCGCATCGGGCGCAACGTGCTGCGCTCGGCGGTGCAGAATTTCGGCAGCGACATCGAGATCGTCGCCATCAACGACCTGCTGGAGCCGGATTATCTGGCCTACATGCTGCAGTACGACTCCGTGCACGGCCGCTTCCAGGCGGAGGTGTCGGTCGACGGCAACCACCTGCTGGTCAACGGCAAGAAGATCCGCCTGACCCAGGAACGCGATCCGGCGGCGCTGAAGTGGGGCGAGGTCGGCGTGGACGTGGTGATCGAATCCACCGGCCTGTTCCTGACCAAGGAAACGGCGCAGAAGCATCTGGACGCCGGCGCCAAGAAGGTGATCCTGTCGGCGCCGTCGAAGGACGACACGCCGATGTTCGTCTATGGCGTCAACGACAGCACCTATGCCGGCCAGGCCATCGTTTCCAACGCCAGCTGCACCACCAACTGCCTGGCGCCGCTGGCCAAGGTGATCAACGACAAGTGGGGCATCAAGCGCGGCCTGATGACCACCGTGCACGCGGCCACCGCGACGCAGAAGACCGTGGACGGCCCGAGCAACAAGGATTGGCGCGGCGGCCGCGGCATCCTGGAGAACATCATTGCGTCCAGCACCGGCGCGGCCAAGGCGGTCGGCGTGGTGATCCCGGAATTGAACAAGAAGCTCACCGGCATGAGCTTCCGCGTGCCGACCTCGGACGTGTCGGTGGTCGACCTTACCGTGGAACTGGAAAAGCCGGCCACCTACGCCGAGATCTGTGCCGAAGTGAAGGCGCAGAGCGAAGGCGCGCTGAAGGGCATCCTCGGCTACACCGAGGACAAGGTGGTGGCCACCGATTTCCGCGGCGACGCGCGCACCTCGATCTTCGATGCCGATGCCGGCATCGCCCTGGACGGCACCTTCGTCAAGCTGGTGTCCTGGTACGACAACGAGTGGGGCTATTCCAACAAGTGCCTGGAAATGGTCAAGGTGGTGGCGAAGTAACCCGCCACGCGTCGTCCGCCGGTGGCGGGCGACGCGGGCTTGCGGCAGCGCCGCTGCCTCGTGCCGCCGTTGGCAGGAGGCACACGCCACCGCGAACGGACGCAAACAAAAGGAGCGCCTCGGCGCTCCTTTTGTGTTCTGGCAGATGTGCTGCGATGGCTTGCCCGCCGCGACGGCGGCCCGGATGCAGCGGGAAGCGGCGCGTCCGCGCCGCCTGCACCATCCCGATCGCCGTTATAGCGCGTCCTTGGAGACGTTGCTCTCGCTCTGCTGGTAATCGGTGACCACGCCCTTGGCATCGAATTCCACTTCCAGGTCGTACGACTTGACGTTGCGCGCGCCGACGCCATGCTCCTGCGCCTCGTTGATCGCCGGGCCGGTGTAGTAACCGGGCAGCATCCGCTTCAGCAGGCCGGTCGCGGTCTTGCGTGCCTTCTCGCCGTGCGATTCGCTGGGGCGATAGCTCCACGATTTCTCGTAACCGCCTTCCTTGCCGGACGTCCTGGAGACGTAGGTGGGCTCGCCATAGACGGCGCGCACCTGCTCCTTGGTGGTCTTGCCGATGACGATGTTCTTCTTGACCGCATCGGGGGTGTAGAGATCCGGATTGTCGACCTTCTCGGCCAGGGCGGGAGCGGCGAAGGACGCGGCCAGCAGGGCCGAGATCAGCAGGGTGCGAAAGGGTTTCATGGTCATGTCCGTTTACCTGGGGAGTGGCGTCTGCAATCCAGCGTGCACCGGTCGCCGTCGAGGCGATGCGTCGGTCCGGCATCAGCGCGGCGCAACGAGCTTAGGCATGGCGAAATGACGCCGTCAATACAGCACGCGGCGGCATTCAGGCAGCGACGACACCTGTGTCGGCGATGCCGATGGCCGGGATCGCGAACGCGATGCGGCATGCCGCCGCTCGCGTACCGTGTCCACGCGGCGCGCGTTGGGCTGTGATCCGCTGCCGCTTTTTTGCGCAGGACGCCGTGCGTCGCGTGCGGACTACAGCGCCTGCAGGATCAGCGAGTGCCAGCCGGTGCGGTAGGTCTCGTAGCCGGGCGAGGCGGCATGCGCGATGCAGTGCGGCCGGCCGTCGAGGTCGATCAGCACGGCGCCGCGCGGCTGCTTGAACAAGGCGTCGCGGCCGTCGAAGTCGATCCGGTCCTGCAGCATGCGCCCGGTCGAGTCGGCCAGGACGTGGCCCTGTGCATCGACGATGCAGACGCGGCTGCGGCCCCATTCGGATTCGGACAGCGGCGTGCGCTGCACGATCGTCTGCGCCAGCGCGTCCCAGCGGAACACGATGCCCAGCACGCCCAGCACGCGGCCATCGATGCGGCCGCCCTCGCGGACCGTGCACGCGTACACCAGCACTCGCTCGCCATCGGCCAGCGCGCTGGCATGTACGCCCTGGAAGCTGAAATCTTCGCCGCTGCGGGTGCGCATGGCCTGCTCGAACCACGGCTGCGTGGAGACGTCGCTGCCGGCCGAGGCGAACTGCCGCGGCCGGCCGTTGGCGCGGATGCGGCCATCGCTGCCGGCCAGGATCAGGTCGAAGTAGACCGTGTACGAATCCAGGATCTGGCCCATGCGCCGCGAGGCGTAGGCCAGCGCCTCGGCGTCGCTGTCGGCGCGCGCCGCCGCCACCACCGCGGCGTCCGTGGCCCACCAGCGCACGTCGCAACTGCGCTCGTAGAGATTGCGGTCGATCAGGTCGATGTTGCTCAGCGCCAGTTCGCTGAGCCGCGTGCGGCGCACGTCGTCCTGCAGCCGGCCCAGGGTTTGCCGCATCTCGGCGCTGGTGCGCGCGGCAACCTTGTCCAGGTCCTGGGTGGCCTCGGCCACGCGCCGCGACAGCCCGTCCATTTCCTGTGCGATGACGCTGAAGCCGCGTCCGGCGGCGCCGATCCGCGCCGACTCGATGCGCGCGTTCATCGAGATCATGTGGGTGGTGCGGTTGATCGCGTCGATGCCCTGCAACGAGCGGCGCAACTGGCCAAGCAACTGGTCGGACAGGCCGACCACCGAGCGGATATGGTCATCGATCCCCGCTTCGGCGGGGTGGGCGGGTAGGTTCATTCAT
>NZ_LFME01000035.1 GCF_001043115.1 Xanthomonas sp. NCPPB 1128
GGTGAGGGGCGGCGCGAAGCGTCTCGTGGTGTTTGGGTTGACGTAGCTGCGCCCGTACCCTCATCCGCCCCTTCGGGGCACCTTCTCCCGAGGGGAGAAGGGAACAGCGGTGGTGCGCATGCCCCTCTCCCGTCGGGAGAGGGGTTGGGGTGAGGGTCGGGGCGAAGCGTCTCGCGGAGCTGGGTGCGCGAGATTTTCGCCCCTACCGCCGCACGCTTACTCGCGCGCGGCCTCGCCGTCGGCGGGCGGCAGGATCTCCGGGACGTGCTGGTCGTACTGCGCCAGCACCTCCTCGAAACCGTAGCGAGGTCGCCAGTCCAGTCCCTGCATCGCTTGCTGCGCCGAGTAGACGCGGTCGATCCGGTCCGGCAGTGCCCAGCCGCGTTGCTTGAATGCATCCACCAACTCGGGTGCGCGTCGTCGTAGGACCGCCGGCGCCGCACTGTGCAGGTCGGCGCAATCCTCGCGCAGGAACGGTGTGGCGCCGGAAATCACGAACGTCGCGGCCGCCGGCCCGGCATGCCGCAACGCCGCGGCATGGGCCTCGGCGACGTCGCGCGCGTCGATGCCGCGATGCAGGCGAAGCGCCGCCATCACGTTGATCGGCTCGGGGAAGCAGCGCGACATGCGCAGGATGCGCACGCTCGGCCCGCCCTGGTCGGCGGCGGCGCGCAGCAGCACCTCGGCCTCCAGCTTGGTGTGGTGGTAGATGGTCTGCGGCTGTGGCGTCAGCGTCTCGTCGACCCAGCCGGCGCTGCCGTCGGGCGTGGCGGCGCTGCCGTACAACGCGGTGGTGCTGGTGAACACGATGCGGCGCACGCCGGCCGCCGCCGCGGCATCCAGGACGCGGCGCGTGCCGTCGACATTGACCTGGCGGAAGCGCGCCGCCGGCACATGCGCGACGTGCGGGGCGTGCAGCGCGGCGGTGTGGATCACCGCGTCCGCGCCCTGCAGCGCCCGCGCCAGCAGCGCGGCATCGTCGAGATCGCCAACCCAGTCGGCGGTGGAGCAGGGCGTGCGGTCTAAGCCGCTGACGCGGTGCTCGCGCGCGAGCCGGATGTGGATCGCGCGGCCGACCCGGCCGGCACTGCCGGTGACCACGATCTTCAGTGGGGGCGGGGTGGGCATGGGCATCGGCGATGGGCTCGAAGGCGGGTGGGGAGTGCCGATGCAGGCGATGGTGCGCGCACCGGCGGCCGGCCCCGGCTCACTCCGGATCGTAGTCCAGGTTCGAGGCCAGCCAGCGCTCGGCCTGTTGCAGCGAGACGCCCTTGCGCCGCGCGTAGTCGGCGAGCTGGTCCTTGCCCAGGCGGCCGACCACGAAGTACTGGCTCTGCGGGTGGCTGAAGTAGTAGCCGGACACCGCGGCGGTCGGCAGCATCGCAAAGCTCTCGGTCAGCGACATGCCGGCGTTGCGACCGGCGTCGAGCAGCGCGAACAGGGTCTGCTTCTCGCTGTGATCGGGGCAGGCCGGATAGCCGGGCGCTGGACGGATGCCGCGGTAGCGCTCGGCGATCAGCGCCTCGTTGTCCAGCGCCTCGTCGTCGGCATAGCCCCAGAACTCGGTGCGCACGCGCTGGTGCAGGCGCTCGGCCAGCGCCTCGGCCAGGCGGTCGGCCAGGGCCTTGAGCAGGATCGCGTTGTAGTCGTCGTGCGCCGCTTCGAAGCGCGCCACGTGCGGCTCGATGCCGATGCCGGCGGTGACCGCGAACGCACCGATCCAATCCTGCTTGCCGCTGTCGCGCGGTGCGATGAAGTCGGCCAGGCAGAAGTCCGGGCGTTCGGCGGGCTTGTCGACCTGTTGCCGCAAGAAGTGCAGGAGGTGCCGGGATTCGGGATTCGGGAGTGGGGATTGGCTTTGCTCCTGCGAATCCCGAATCCCGATTCCCGATTCCCGGTGGTCCGCCAGGACCACCTCGACATCGTCGCCCACCGACTGCGCCGGCCACAGCCCGAACACGGCCTTGGCGGTCAGCCATTTCTCGGCGACGATCCGCTGCAGCATCGCGCGCGCGTCTTGGTACAGCTCGCTGGCCTGCTGGCCGACGATCTCGTCGGTGAGGATCGCCGGGAACTTGCCGGCCAGTTCCCAGGCCTGGAAGAACGGGGTCCAGTCGATCAGCGGGACCAGGTCGTCCAGCGGGTAGTCGTCGAACACGTGCAGGCCGGGCTGCCTGGGCGCCGGCGGGGTGTAGGCGTCCCAGCCGCCGTCGAAGTGCTGCCCGCGCGCATGTGCGAGCGACACCAGGCGCTTGGCGTCGCCGCGGTTCTTGTGGCGCTGTCGGATCTCGGCGTAGTCGGCATCGTTGGCGGCGACGAAGGCCGCGCGCAGTTCGCGCGAGATCAGCGACTGCGCCACGCCGACCGCGCGCGAGGCGTCCTTGACCCACACCGTCGGCGCCGCATAGTGCGGATCGATCTTCAGCGCGGTGTGTGCGCGCGAGGTGGTGGCGCCGCCGATCAGCAGCGGCATCGAAAAGCCCTGCCGCTGCATCTCGCGGGCAACGTGGGTCATCTCCTCCAGCGACGGGGTGATCAGCCCGGACAGGCCGATGATGTCGGCGTTCTCGGCGCGGGCGCGGTCGAGGATGGTCTGGGTCGGCACCATCACCCCCAGGTCGATCACGTCGAAGTTGTTGCAGGCCAGGACCACGCCGACGATGTTCTTGCCGATGTCGTGCACGTCGCCCTTGACCGTGGCCATGACGATCTTGCCGTTGGACTTGCCGGTGTCGCCGCTGCGCAGCTTCTCCGCCTCGATGTAGGGCAGCAGATAGGCCACCGCCTTCTTCATCACCCGCGCCGATTTCACCACCTGTGGCAGGAACATCTTGCCGGCGCCGAACAGGTCGCCGACCACGTTCATGCCGTCCATCAGCGGGCCTTCAATCACGTCCAGCGGCCGCGCCGACTGCTGCCGCGCCTCTTCCGTATCGACCTCGACGAACTCGTCGATGCCATGCACCAGCGCGTGGCTCAACCGCTCGCGCACCGTCTTCTCGCGCCACGCCAGCTTCTCGCGATTCCCGATTCCCGGATCCCGATTCCCCGCCTTTTTGTAACGCTCGGCGATCTCCAGCAGGCGTTCGGTGGCGTCGCGGCGGCGGTTGAGGATCACGTCCTCCACGAGCTCGCGCAGTTCCGCATCCAGCTCGTCGTAGATCGGCATGCCGCCGGCGTTGACGATGCCCATGTCCATGCCCGCGGCGATGGCGTGGTACAGGAACACCGAATGGATCGCCTGGCGCACGGTCTCGTTGCCACGGAACGAAAACGACACGTTGGACACGCCACCGGAGACGTGGCAGTGCGGCAGGGTGCGCTTGATCTCGCGGGTGGCCTCGATGAAATCGACCGCGTAGTTGTCGTGTTCCTCGATGCCGGTGGCCACGGCGAAGATGTTCGGATCGAAGATGATGTCTTCCGGCGGGAACCCGACCTGCTCGGTGAGGATGCGGTAGGCGCGGGTGCAGATCTCCACCTTGCGCGCGCAGGTGTCGGCCTGGCCGACCTCGTCGAAGGCCATCACCACCGCCGCGGCGCCGTAGCGCAGCACCTTGCGCGCGTGTTCGACGAACGGCGCCTCGCCCTCCTTGAGCGAGATCGAGTTGACCACGCTCTTGCCCTGCAGGCACTTCAGCCCGGCCTCGATCACGCTCCACTTGGAGGAGTCGACCATCACCGGGATGCGCGCGATGTCCGGCTCGGACATGATCAGGTTGAGAAAGCGCACCATCGCCTTCTCCGAGTCGATCAGGCCCTCGTCCATGTTGACGTCGAGGATCTGCGCGCCGTTGGCGACCTGCTGGCGTGCCACCTCCACCGCTTCCTCGTAGCGCTCTTCCTTGATCAGCTTGCGGAATTGCGCGCTGCCGGTGACGTTGGTGCGCTCGCCGACGTTGACGAACAGCAGGTCCGGGGTCAGCAGCAACGGCTCCAGGCCGGACAGGCGGGTGTGGCGGGCGGAGGACATGGTCAGCGTTCCGGAAACGGGGAGGTGCAGGCGCGCACGCAGGCGGCGCCGTACCGACGCGGGAATGCGCAGGCGGGGACGGCGGGCGTGCGCGCGGCGGACATCAGGCGGCCTGCGCCTGGGCCGCCAGCGGCAGGCGCGGCGGCAGACCGCGCACCGCCTCGGCGATGGCGCGGATGTGCGCCGGGGTGGTGCCGCAGCAGCCGCCGACCAGGTTCAGCAGCCCGGACTCGGCGAACTCGCGCAGTGTCGCCGCCATTTCCTCGGGCGTCTCGTCGTACTCGCCGAAGGCGTTGGGCAGGCCGGCGTTGGGATGCGCGCTGACATAGCCGTCGGCGATCCGTGCCAGCGTCTCCACGTGCGGCCGCAGGTCCTTGGCGCCGAGCGCGCAGTTCAGCCCGACCGACAGCGGCCGCCCGTGCGCGACCGAGGCGTAGAACGCTTCGGCGGTCTGCCCGGACAGGGTACGGCCGGAGGCATCGGTGATGGTGCCGGAGATCATCACCGGCAGGCGCCCGCCGCGCGCGTCGAACACCTCTTCGATCGCATACAGCGCGGCCTTGGCGTTGAGCGTGTCGAAGATGGTCTCGACCATCAGCGTGTCGGCGCCGCCGTCGATCAGGCCGTCGATCGCCTCGCGGTAGGTGGCGCGCAGTTCGTCGAAGCTGGTGTTGCGGAAGCCGGGGTCGTTGACGTCCGGGCTGATCGAGGCGGTGCGGCTGGTCGGGCCGAGCACACCGATCACGAAGCGCGGTTTGTCGGGAGTGAGCGCCTCGACCGCGTCGCAGCAGGCGCGCGCGACCTGCGCACCGGCCTTGTTGAGTTCGTAGACCAGGTGCTCCAGGTGGTAGTCGGCCTGGCTGATCGACGTCGCGTTGAAGGTGTTGGTTTCGAGCAGGTCGGCGCCGGCGTCGAGATAGGCCCGGTGGATCTCGGCGATCACCTCCGGCCGGGTCAGCAGCAACAGGTCGTTGTTGCCCTTCAGGTCGTGGCCCTGCGGCGCGTGGTCGCAGCCGGGGCCGTGCACGTGCCCGGCCTGCGCGTCGTAGCCCTCGGCGAAGCGCTCGCCGCGGTAATCGGCCTCCTGCAGCCCATGACGCTGGATCATCGTGCCCATCGCCCCATCGATGATCAGGATGCGTTCGGACAGGGCCTGCAGCAGTTTCTGCGTGCGCTCCGGGTTTAGCCAGGGCAGGCCCGGGAGTGGGGATTGGGCATTGGGGATTGGGGAAACAACGCCGCCACTCATGCTTCGACTCCCGCTTTGGCCTTTGCCTTCTCCACTCCCGAATCCCCATTCCCCAATCCCGGCTTCCCAGCAATCAACGAGATCACTTCGAAGTGCGGCGGGCGCTTCTCGCGGGTCACGGTTTCCAGGCTGGAGACCTCGAGCCCGGCCTTGCCGACGAACTTGCGCAGTTCCTTGGCGGCGAAGCCGAGGTTGACGTGGCCGTAGGCCTGGACCGCGGCCTTGTGTTCGTGGCGCGCCAGGCTGCACAGCAGCAGGCGCCCACCCGGGCGCAGCACCCGCGCCGATTCGCACACCGCCTGCGCCGGCTTGGTCGCATAGGTCAGCGCATGCATCATCACCACCAGGTCGAAGCTGGCGTCCGGGAAGGGCAGGGCATGCATGTCGCCCTCGCGCACTTCCACGTTGCCGAGCCGGCGCAGGCGCTCGCTGGCCGCGGCCACCACCCGTGCGCTGGTGTCGATGCAGACATAGCGGCGCGCGTGCGGCGCCACCAGTTCGGCCAGCACGCCGTCGCCGGAGGCGATGTCGAGCACGTCGCCGGTCTCCAGCAGCGGCAGGGCGGTGCGCGCCAGCGCTTCCCAGGTGCGGCCGGGCGAATAGTGGCGTTCCATGTCGCCGGCCACCGAGTCGGCCCAGTTCTGGTCGGCGGCGCGGTTGGCCAGCACCGCGGCCACGCGCTCGGCGTCCTGGCGCAGCAGCGGGTCGTCGCTGCCGGTGCTCAGCGCCAGCCACAGCGCACGCTGGGCCGGGTCCAGCAGGGTCTCGTCGAAGCGATAATAGGCCGAGACGCCGGCACGGCGGTCGCGCACCAGCCCGGCCTCCTTGAGCTTGGCCAGGTGGGTCGAGACCCGCGGCTGCGCCAGGCGGGTGATCGCCGACAGCTCGGCCACGGTCAGTTCCTCCTGTTCCAGCAGCGCCAGCAGGCGCACGCGGGTGGCGTCGGCGAAGACCTTCAGCCGGGACGACCAGTCCTCCAGATCCATAAATATCTTCCTATCGCGATATAGAGATATTTTGGTCCGCGCGGCGGTTGCGGTCAAGTTGCACACGCCGCCGTATGGTCGGCACGGCTACAATGGCCGGACCAATACGCCCGGGAGGGGTTCGACGTGGATTTCAGCTTTACCGAAGAGCAATTGATGATCCAGGACGTGGCGCGGCGCATCGCCCAGGAGCGGATCGCCCCCAGCGCCGAGCACCACGACCGTGCCGGCGAATTCCCGCTGGAGAACATCCGCCTGCTGGGCGAGAACGGGCTGATGGGCATCGAGGTACCGGCCGAATACGGCGGCGCCGGCATGGACCCGGTCGCCTACGTGCTGGCGATGGTCGAGATCGCCGCCGGCGATGCGGCGCATTCCACCATCATGTCGGTCAACAACTCGCTGTTCTGCGCCGGCATCCTCAAGAACGGCAACGAGGAGCAGAAGCAGAAGTACGTGCGCGCCATCGCCGAAGGCCGCGAGATCGGCGCCTTCGCGCTGACCGAGCCGCAGTCCGGTTCCGACGCCACCGCGATGCGGTGCCGGGCGGTGCGCCAGGACGACGGCAGCTTCGTCATCAACGGCAAGAAGAGCTGGATCACCTCCGGCCCGGTCGCCAAGTACATCGTGCTGTTCGCGATGAGCGAGCCGGACAAGGGCGCGCGCGGCATCACCGCCTTCGTCGTCGATACCGACAAGCCCGGCTTCCACCGCGGCAAGACCGAGCCCAAGCTGGGCATCCGCGCCTCGGCCACCTGCGAGATCGAGTTCCAGGACTACGTGGCCAGCGCCGACGAGGTGCTGGGCACGCCGGGCGAAGGCTTCAAGATCGCGATGAGCGTGCTCGACGCCGGCCGCATCGGCATCGCCTCGCAGGCGATCGGCCTGGCCCGCGCCGCCTACGAGGCGACCCTGGAGTACGTGAAGGAGCGCAAGGCGTTCGGCTCGCCGATCGGCGCGTTCCAGATGACCCAGGCCAAGATCGCCGACATGAAGTGCAAGCTGGACGCGGCGCTGCTGCTGACCTTGCGCGCGGCCTGGCTGAAGGGGCAGGGCCAGCGCTTCACCACCGAGGCCTCGGTGGCCAAGCTCACCGCTTCCGAGGCGGCGATGTGGATCACCCATCAGGCGGTGCAGATCCACGGCGGCATGGGCTACTCCAAGGAGATGCCGCTGGAGCGCTACTTCCGCGATGCGAAGATCACCGAGATCTATGAGGGCACCTCGGAGATCCAGCGGCTGGTGATCGCGCGCAACGAGACGGGCATTCGCTGAGGCCGGGAGTCGGGATTGGAGATTCGCGGTTCCCGAAGTCGGCTGAGGATCTAGGGAAAAGCGGCCGCAAGGCCGCTTTTTCTTTGTGTGGGAAAAGAGATGTGCGGCTGCTAGCCGAAGCGCTTCGGGACTGAAGTCCCCCTGATGCCGGGATTCGGGATTCGGGATTGGCCGGTTCCCGAGTCGCTTGAGGAATCGGGGAGAAGCGGCCGCGGGGCCTTTTTTCTTCGCCGGGGAAAAGGGATGCGCGGCGGCTGGCCGAAGTGCGTCGGGACTGAAGTCCCTCCCACAAGGAGCGCTCAGCTTTGTTCTGGGCGTCGGGCCGGCGCTTCCTGCCTGACGAGATTCCCAGACAACAAAAAGCGGCCTTGCGGCCGCTTTTTGTTTGTTTCTACACGGAAGGATCAAGGCGGGGAGCGAGACTCGGCTTACGAATCCCAACTCCCGAATCCCCAATCCCGGCCCTCAGCGATCCGGCTGATGCCGCGCCAGTCCGGCTTCCTGCATCTGCGTGAACTCCTTCGACGGCTCGTCCAGCTTGTCGCCGAGCATGCGCCGCACCATCACGAAGAACAGCGGGATGAACAGCACGCCCAGCACGGTGGCGAACAGCATGCCGCCGATCACGCCGGTACCGATGGCGTGGCGGGCGTTGGCGCCGGCGCCGGTGGAGATCGCCATCGGCAGCACGCCGAGGATGAACGCGAACGAGGTCATCAGGATCGGGCGGAAGCGCAGGTGCGCCGCCTCGGCCGCGGCCTCGCGCAGGGTCTTGCCCATCGCCCGCTGCTCCACTGCGAACTCGACGATCAGGATCGCGTTCTTGGCGGCCAGGCCGATCACCGTGATCAGGCCGATCTTGAAGTAGATGTCGTTGGGCAGGCCGCGCAGCAGCGAGAACGCCACCGCGCCGAGCACGCCGATCGGCACCACCAGCAGCACCGACACCGGGATCGACCAGCTCTCGTACAACGCCGCCAAGCACAGGAACACCACCACGATCGACAGCACCAACAGCAGCGTGGCGGTGTTGCCGGCGATGATTTCCTGGTACGACATGCCGCTCCAGTCGAAACCGAAGCCCGGCGGCAGATCGTTGTTGACGATGTCCTCCATCGCGCTCATCGCCTGGCCGGAGCTGCCGCCCGGCGCCGGGTTGCCGACGATGTTGACCGCCGAGTAGCCGTTGTAGCGGCTCAGCGACGGCGAGCTGTAGATCCAGTCCGAGCTCACCACTGTGCTCAGCGGGATCATCTGCGGCAGGCCGCTGCTGTCGGTGGCGGTGCTGCTGGGCACGTAGAAGTTGCGCAGCGACTCCGGACCGGTGCGGAACGGCGCATCGGCCTGCATGTTGACGCGCTTGATGCGGCCTTCGTAGAAGAAGTCGTTGACGTACACCGGCGCCAGCATCAGCTGGATCGACTGGTAGATGTCGCTGACCGACAGGCCCATCGACTGCGCCTGCACGCGGTCCACCTTCAACTGCAGTTGCGGCGAGTTCTCCAGGCCGTTCGGGCGCACGCCGGCCAGGGCGTCCTGGCGCTGCGCGGCCTTGCCGAGCACGATGTTGCGCGCCTGCAGCAGGGCTTCCTCGCCCTGGCCGCTGCGGTCCTGCAGCCACATGTCGAAGCCGCCGAACTGGCCCAGGCCGTTCACCGTGGGCAGGTTGACCACGAAGATCTGCGCATCCTTGATCCCGTAGAACATCCCGTTCAACTGCTGGATCAGGTCGCCTGCGGCGATGTCGCGCTCGTCCCAGGGCTTGAGCCGGATGAAGCCCATGCCCACGTTCTCGCCGCGGCCCAGGAAGCTGAAGCCGGCCACCTGCAGCATGCCTTCGACCGCCTTCTGCTGCTGCAGCACGCCACGCATCTGCGCGAACACCTCGTTGGTGCGGGCCTTGGTCGCACCCGGCGGCAGCTGCACGATCGCCAGCGCGAAGCCCTGGTCCTCTTCCGGCAGGAAGCTGCCCGGCATGCGCGTGAACAGGAAGCCGCACAGCACCACCAGCAGCGCGAACACCGCCATCCAGCGCGGCGCGCGGCGGATGGTGTTGCCCACCGCGCCGACGTAGCGGTGCGACAGCTTGTCGTAGTACTTGTTGAAGGTGCGGTAGACCCAGTTCGGGTTGTCGTTGTGGGTGGGCTTGAGGAACGCCGCACACAGCGCCGGGGTGAAGCTCAGCGCAAGGAACGCCGAGAACGCCATCGACATGGCGATGGTGATCGCGAACTGCTTGTAGATCGCGCCGGCCGCGCCGGGCTGCATCGCCGACGGGATGAACACCGCCGCCAGCACCACGGTGATCGCCACCACCGCGCCGGTGATCTGGGTCATCGCCTTGTGCGTGGCCGCCTTCGGCGCCAGGTGCTCCTCGGACATGATGCGTTCGACGTTCTCGATCACCACGATCGCGTCGTCGACCACGATGCCGATCGCCAGCACCATCGCGAACAGGGTCAGCTGGTTGATGGTGAAGCCGATCGCCCACATGCCCAGGAAGGTGCCCAGCAACGCCACCGGGATGACCAGGGTGGGGATGATGGTGGCGCGGAAGTTCTGCAGGAACACCAGCATCACCAGGAACACCAGCACGATCGCCTCGGCCAGGGTCTTGACCACTTCCTCGATCGAGATCTTGACGAAGGTGGTGCTCTCGTACGGCGTGAACCAGGTGACGCCCTGCGGGAAGCTGGGCTGCAGCTCGTCCATCTTGGCCTTGACCGCCGCGGACACGTTCAGCGCATTGGCGCCCGGCAGCAGCTGGATGGCGAAGGCACCGGTCGGCTTGCCGTTGTACTGGGTGTCGAAGCCGAAGTTGGTCGGGCCGAACGCGACCCGGGCCACGTCCTTCAGCCGCACCACGGTGCCGTTGCCGTCGGCGCGCAGGATGATGTTCTCGAACTGCTCGGGCGAGGTGAAGCGGCCCTCGGCGCTGACCGTGGCGGTGAACGACTGGCCCTGCGGCGCCGGATCCGAACCCAGCGAACCGGCGGCGAACTGCACGTTCTGCGCGCGGATCGCGGTGTACACGTCGTTGGCGGACATGTGGTAACCCTGCAGCTTCTCCGGGTTGAGCCAGATGTCCATGGCGTACTCGGCGCCGAACTGCTGGGTGCTGCCGACGCCGGGCACGCGCGAGATCTGCTCCAGCACGCGCGAACCGACGATGTCGTTGAGCGCGTCGCGGTCGATCGACGGGTTGTCCGAACGCAGCGCGATCACGCTGAGGAAGCCGGCGTTGGCCTTGGCCACCACCACGCCCTGCGCGGTCACTTCCGAGGGCAGGCGCGGCGTGGCCAGCGACACCTTGTTCTGCACCTGCACCTGGGCGATGTCCGCGTCGGTGCCGGTCTCGAAGGTCAGGGTGATGGTGGCGCTGCCGCTGGAGGACGACGAGGAGCTGAAGTACAGCAGGTGGTCGATGCCGGTCAGCTGCTGCTCGATCACCTGGGTGACCGAACGTTCGGTGGTGCTGGCGCTGGCGCCGGGATAGGTGGCGGTGACGGTGACCTGGGGCGGGGCGATCGAGGGATACGACTCGACGCCGAGATTGAGGATGGCGATCACGCCGCTGAGCGAGATCAGGATCGCCACCACCCAGGCGAAGACCGGGTGTTCGATGAAGAACTTAGGCATGGGGGGAGTCCGTTACTGCTTCGGCTGGTCGGAATGCGAGGCGGCGTCCGGCGAATCGCCGTGCGCTGCGCCCTGCGCCGGGGCGGCACCCTTGGCCGGCGCCGCGGCGCCCTGCGCGCCCTGGCTGGGCGCCGCGCCGGCACCCGGACCCTGGCCCTGGGCGGCGGCGTTCGGATCCCACGGCTTGGCCACGGCCGGTGCGCCTTCCTTGACCTTGGGCAGGCCGCTGACCACGACCTGGTCGCCGTTCTGCAGGCCGCTGCTGACGATCCACTTGTCGCCCTGCTGGCCGACCGTAGTCAGATCCTTGCGCACCACCTTGCTGTCCTTGCCGACGACCAGCGCATAGGCGCCCTTGGCGTCGCGCAGCACGGCCGCCTGCGGGATCAGGTACACGTCCTTGCGCTGGCCCAGGTTGGCCGAGAAGCTGACGAAGGCGCCGGGCAGCAGCACCCGGTCCGGATTGGGCAGCAGCGCGCGCAGGGTCACCGAGCCGGTGCTCGGGTCGACCGCCGCGCCGGAGAAGTCCAGGGTGCCGGCATGCGCATAGGTGCTGCCGTCGCCGAGCTTGATCTGCACGGTGGACTTGTCCTCGGCGTTGAGGGCGACGTTGCCTTCGGTCTGCGCCTGGCGCAGCTGCGCCAGTTCGTCGGAACTCATCGAGAAGTTGACGTACAGCGGGTCCAACTGGTCGATCGTGGTCAGCAGCGTGCTGTCGCCCTGGCCGACCAGCGCGCCCTCGGTGACCTGCTGCTTGCCGGCGCGGCCGGCGATCGGCGCGGTGACGGTGGCGTAGCCGAGGTTGATGCGTGCGGTTTCGACTGCCGCACGGGCCTGCTGCACCGACGCAGCGGAGCTGCGTTCGGTGGCCTCGGCGTTGTCCAGGTCGGACTTGGACACGTAGGCCTGCGGCGCCAGGCTGCGCGCGCGGGCGGCGGCGGCCTTGGCGTTGGCGTAGGTGGCTTCGGCCGCGGCCAGCTGGCCCTGCGCCGAGGCCAGGGTCGCACGCAGCGGCGCCGGGTCGATCTGGAACAGCGGCTGGCCTTCCTTGACGTCGGTGCCTTCGGTGTACAGGCGCTTTTCCAGCACGCCGGGGACGCGGGCGCGCACATCGGCGCTGCGGAACGCGGACAGGCGGCCGACCAGTTCGCGCTCAAGCGGCACGGTCTGCGGCTGCGCCTGCAGCACGCCGACTTCCGGCGGCGGCATGGCCTGCTGCTGCTCCTGTTTCTTGCAGGACGCCAACACCACCACGACGGCGCAGGCCAGGGCGAGAGAACGCAACGGGGAGGTCATCGGGTGGTACTCCGGTCTGGTTTTGTAAAAGGAAGGGAAGGGGCGGCGGCGAACGCGCGCAAAAAGCCGTCCACGGCGAACTCGGCCCAGGCGCGCTGCGCGGCAGCGTCGCCGCGGTGCGCGCTGTGGAAGCGCTGACGCTCGAAATCCATGCCGACGATCATGCTCAACAGCAACTCAGCCATGAAGTGCGGATCGTCATGCCGGAGCTGGCCGCGCGCCGTGGCCCCGCGTAGGCGCTCGCTCAGGCGTTGCATCAACGCACCGGCGCTGTCGCGGAACAGGGCGCGCGCTTCTTCGGGGAAATGCCGCGACTCGGCGGCGATCAGCTGGCAACTCTGCAGCACGCGCGGTTCCGACAGCTGTTCCAGGTACTCGCAGGCGAAACGCAGCAGGCCGCCGCGCAGGTCGTCCTGGACCGGCTCCAGCTGTGCGGTGGCCAGATCGAGGTGATCCTGCATCGCCCGCTGCAACAAGCCCTGCTTGCTGCGGTAGCGGCTGTACAGGGTCTGCTTGGAACAGCCGGCACGGGCCGCCACGGCGTCCATGCTCAGGCCCATGCCTTCCTCCGCCAGCAGTTCGCGCACGGCAGCGTACACGCGCTGGTCGCGCGCCTGGCGCTGTGCGGCAGAGGCGAGGGGGGTGCTCATTGATTGTGGACTATACCGTCCAGTTTAGAATTAGAACAGCCTTGACACCGCGGTGTTCTTGCTGACAACAACGTGCCCGGCAAAGCATGGTGACCGCTGCGTGATGATGGTGTTGCGGCCGCTTTGCGCGATCTGGCGTGTCGTCTCCGCCACGCCGTCGGTTTGCGATGCAGCAAGGTAGTTGAACGGAGCACCGGTACAATTCCGCCTTTCCCATCGAGCATCGTTGCTGCTCTCCGTCATGAAACCCAAACACGCCGCTTCCCGTTCCAAATCTTCGGCCGCCACCACCAAGTCCGCGACCGCGTCCGCCGCCAAGTCGGCCAAGGCACCTGCGAAGGCGCCTGCCAAGGCCAAGACGCCGGCCAAGCCGGCCGCCCCGCGCAAGGCCGCGCCGCCGCCCAAGCTGGCTGCGACCGTTCCGGCGACCGCCAAGGTGATCGATGCGGCGCCTGCCGCCAGCGGTTTCAGCCTGGCATCGGTGTTCGCGGCGCTGCGCAAGCGCTACCCGGCCGCGCGCCAGGAGGAGGCGCAGACCTTCGCCGAGGAGTTCTACAAGCGCATGGAGGAGGACGAGTTCCCCCACCACAGCGCGCAGGAATGGGCGGCGCTGGCCGCGTCGATGCTGGAGTTCGCGCGCAAGCGCAAGCCGGGCACGGTCAACGTGCGGGTCTTCAACCCGAACCTGAAGGACGACGGCTGGGAGTCGTCGCACACGGTGCTGCAGATCGTCAACGACGACATGCCGTTCCTGGTCGATTCGGTAAGCATGGCGCTGGCGGAACTGGGCATCGGCGTGCACGTGCTGGGCCATCCGGTGCTGCGCATGCAGCGCGACAAGAGCGGCACGCTGGAGCACGTGGGCGAGGGCAAGGCGGAATCGCTAATGGCGCTGGAGATCGACCGCCAGCCGCCGGAAGACATGGCGCAGGTGGAAGCGGCGATCCGGCGCATCCTCGGCGAAGTGCGCAACATCGTGCGCGACTGGGGCGGCATGCGCGAGAAGATGCTGGCGCTGGCCGACGACCTGACCACGCGGCGCCTGCCCGTGGACGACAAGGGCCGGCGCGAGGCGCAGGAATTCCTGCGCTGGGCCGCCGCCGACCACTTCACCTTCTTCGGCTACCGCGAATACCGCGTCGAGAAGCAGGGCGGCGAAGACGTGCTGGCGCCGCTGGAGGACAGCGGCCTGGGCCTGCTGCGCGGGCAGGACAAGTCGCCGGCGCGGCCGGTGCGCACGCTGGCCGCACACGGCCTCAGCGAGTCCGGCACCAAGGAAGCGCTGATCCTGACCAAGACCAATGCGCGCTCGCGGGTGCACCGCAGCGGCTACATGGACTACATCGGCGTGCTGGAGTTTGACGCCAAGGGCCGCATCATCGCCGAGCAGCGCTTCCTTGGCCTGTTCACCTCCAGCGCCTACAACCGCCGCCCGTGGGAGATCCCGCTGGTGCGCGAGCGCTTCGACTCGGTCATGCGCAAGTCCGAGCTGACCCCGAGCAGCCACAGCGGCAAGGCGTTGCGCCACATCCTGGAGACGCTGCCGCGCGAGGAACTGTTCCAGTCCAACGAGGAAGAGCTGTACCGCACCGCGATGGGCATCCTCGGCCTGCAGGAGCGGGTGCGCAGCCGCCTGTTCCTGCGCCGCGACAAGTACGGCCGGTTCATTTCCGCGCTGGTGTACATCCCGCGCGAGCGCTTCAACACCGACGTGCGCCTGCGCATCGAGGCGTTGCTGAAGGACGCGCTGCACGGCGAGTACATCGATTCCAACGTGGTCCTGGGCGAATCGCCGCTGGCGCAGTTGCACATGATCGTGCGGCCGAAGCCGGGCGAGGCGCTGGAGTTCGACACCACCGAGCTGGAATCGCGCCTGGCGCACCTGCTGCGCAACTGGCACGACGACCTGCGCGAGGCGCTGGTGGCCAGCTGCGGCGAGCGCGATGGCCTGCGCCTGGCCGCCGGCTACGGCCGCGCGCTGCCGGCCGGCTACATCGAGGAGTCGACCGCGCAGATCGCCGCGCGCGACGTCGAGCGCCTGGCCGCGCTGCGCGGCCCGGAAGACCTGCACCTGAGCCTGCAGGCGCTGCGCCGTGACGGCACCGACAGCCTGCGCCTGAAGCTGTACCGCCAGCACGACGACCTGCCGCTCTCCGACGTGCTGCCGATGATGGAGAACCTGGGCCTGCGGGTGATCTCCGAGCGCCCGTACCGGCTGGTGGTCGACGGCACCGCGCTGTCGATCCAGGACTTCGAGGTCGAGCCGCTGGCCGGCAGCATCGACGTGGAAGCCGCCGACGCGCCGCTGTGCGAGGCGTTCGTGCGGATCTGGCGCGGCGATGCCGAGAATGACGGCTTCAACCGCCTGATCGTCGGCGCCAGCCTGAGCTGGCGCCAGGTCGCGGTGCTGCGCGGCTACTGCAAGTACCTGCTGCAGACCGGCGTGCCGTTCTCGCAGGCCTACGTGGAAGAGACCTGCAACCGCTATCCGTTGCTGGCGCGCTTGCTGGTGGAACTGTTCGAGGCGCGCTTCGATCCGGCCACCGGCAGCGAGAGCAAGGCGCAGATCGCCGAGGGCCAGGCCGCGCTATCCGCGCAGCTGCGCCTGCTGGCCAGCGGCGACGAGGCCGCGCTGAAGGCGCTGCAGCCGGTGATCGACGCGCGCAGCGGCAATCGAGAGGCACAGCTGGAGGCGGTCTCGGCCGCGCTGCTGAAGCTGTTCGACCAGGTGGCGAGCCTGGACGAGGACCGCATCCTGCGCAGCTTCAAGGGCGTGATCGAGGCGACCCTGCGCACCAGTCACTACCAGCGCAACGCCGATGGCGGGCTGGGCCACTGCATCAGCTTCAAGCTGGATTCGGCCAAGGTGCCGGACCTGCCCAAGCCGCGTCCGTACCGCGAGATCTTCGTGTACGGCCCGCGCGTGGAGGGCGTGCACCTGCGCTTCGGCGCGGTGGCGCGCGGCGGCCTGCGCTGGTCCGACCGGCGCGAGGACTTCCGCACCGAGGTGCTGGGCCTGGTCAAGGCGCAGATGGTCAAGAACACGGTGATCGTGCCGGTCGGCGCCAAGGGCGGCTTCTTCTGCAAGCGCCCGCCGGTCGGTGGCGACCGCGATGCGGTGCTGGCCGAAGGCATCGCCTGCTACAAGCTGTTCATCCAGGGCCTGCTGGACATCACCGACAATATCGTCGGCGGCAAGATCGTGCCGCCGCCGCAGGTGGTGCGCCACGATCAGGACGATCCGTACCTGGTGGTCGCCGCCGACAAGGGCACCGCCACCTTCTCCGACATCGCCAATGGTCTGGCGCTGGACCACGGCTTCTGGCTGGGCGATGCGTTCGCCTCCGGCGGCTCGGTCGGCTACGACCACAAGGGCATGGGCATCACCGCGCGCGGCGCCTGGGAGTCGGTCAAGCGCCACTTCCGCGCGCTGGGCCGCGACTGCCAGAGCGAGGACTTCACCTGCGTGGGCATCGGCGACATGTCCGGCGACGTGTTCGGCAACGGCATGCTGCTGTCGCGCCACATCCGCCTGCTGGCCGCGTTCGACCACCGCCACATCTTCCTCGACCCGAACCCGGATGCGGCGGCGTCCTTCGCCGAGCGCGAGCGCCTGTTCAAGCTGCCGCGCTCCAGCTGGGCCGACTACGACGCCAAGCTGATCAGCGCCGGCGGCGGCATCTACCCGCGCACGCTCAAGTCGATCGAGATCAGCGCGCCGGTACGCGACGCGCTGGGCCTGGAGCCGGGCGTCAAGCAGCTCTCGCCGAACGACCTGATGAACGCCATCCTCAAGGCGCCGGTGGACCTGTTCTGGAACGGCGGCATCGGCACCTACGTCAAGGCCGCCAGCGAGACCCATGGCGACGTGGGCGATCGCGCCAACAACGGCGTGCGCGTCAACGGCGGCGAGCTGCGCTGCAAGGTCGTGGGCGAGGGCGGCAACCTCGGCCTGACCCAGCTCGGCCGCATTGAGGCCGCGCAGGTCGGCGTGCTGCTCAACACCGACTTCATCGACAACTCGGCCGGCGTGGATACGTCCGACCACGAGGTCAACATCAAGATCCTGCTCAACGACGTCGTGCAGGCCAAGAAGCTGACCCTGGAGGCGCGCAACAAGCTGCTGGCGTCGATGACCGACGAAGTGGCCGAGCTGGTGCTGTGGGACAACATCCGCCAGAACCAGGCGCTGAGCCTGATGGAGCGGATGAGCGTCAAGCGCCTGGGCTCCAAGCAGCACTTCATCCGCACCCTGGAAGCGCAGGGCCTGCTCGACCGGCAGATCGAATACCTGCCCTCGGACGCGGAGATCTCCGCGCGCAAGGCGCGTGGCCAGGGCCTGACCCGGCCGGAGCTGGCGGTGCTGCTGTCCTACTCCAAGCTGGTGGCGTTCCAGCAACTGCTGGAATCGGACATCCCCGAGGACCCGTACCTGTCCAAGGAGCTGCAGCGCTACTTCCCGCAGCCGCTGCAGAAGAAATACGCCGATGCGATGGAGCGGCACCGCCTCAAGCGCGAGATCATCGCCACCGCGGTGACCAACACCACCATCAACCGCATGGGCGCCACCTTCCTGATGCGCATGCAGGAGGACACCGGTCGCAGCATCGCCGAGGTCGCCAAGGCCTACACCATCAGCCGCGAGACGCTGGACGCGCGCGCGCTGTGGACGCAGATCGACGCGCTGGACGGCAAGGTGCCCGAGTCGGTGCAGATCGACGCGCTGGAGGTGATCTGGACGCTGCAGCGCGCCTTCGTGCGCTGGCTGCTGTTCCGCCCGGGCCCGATGCCGGGCATCACCGCGGCGGTGGAGCGCTACTACGAGCCGTTCAACGACATCCGCGTCGCCTCCGGCGTGCTGCCCGACTCGCAGCGTCCGCGCTATGAAGCGCTGGTGCAGGAGTGGCAGGACAAGGGCCTGCCGCCGGCGCTCGCCCAGCAGCTGTCGGAACTGCGCTTCCTGGAGCCGGCGTTCGACATCATCGAAATGGCGCGCACCCGCAAGCTCAAGCCGGTGGAGGTGTCGAAGGTGCACTTCCGCCTCGGCGAGGCGCTGCAGTTGCCGTGGCTGTTCGAGCAGATCGACGCGCTGGAGGTCAACGGCCGCTGGCATGCGGTGGCCCGCGGCGTGCTGCGCGATGAACTGGCCAAGCACCACGGTGTGTTGGCCGGCCAGGCGCTGAGCCTGCCGGGCGGCACCGCCGAGGCCAAGGTGCAGCACTGGCTGCAGCGCGACGACAGCAGCCTGCGCTTCACCCTGAGCATGCTGCAGGAACTGGCGGCACAGAAGACGCTGGACTACCCGACCGTGTCGGTGGCGGTGCAGCGGCTTGGCCAGTTGGCGGCGCACGGCGTCTGAGGTCTCGCGCCGATGGCCAGGCCCGCGCTTGCGGGCCTGGCCCATAGCAGTACCGCGTCAACCCGTGGTACTGCCTGGCGCGTTGCAGCGATCGCTGCAACGCGCCTTTGGCTGGATTGGCGCTTGGCTGTCCGCCCGCATTGTCAGGTCGGTGGCGCGCCGCTGCAGCTGTCGACCGCGCCGTGCAAGCCCCTGGGATTCTGCACGCCCTCGCCGATCCGATCCGTGCCGTCCGTGCACGCGCCTGCAGCCTTCATCTCGAGACGCACCATGCTGTACCTGGCCATCCCCGCGGTGATCCTGTTGCTGATCGTCATCCAGGCACGGCAGCCCCCACTGGAGGTGCGGCTGGTGCTGGCAGTGCAGCAGGCGCGGCAGGGCGACCTGCGACGCTTGCGCGCACTCTCCAGGAAATCGATTGGCGATGCCGCCTATGCGCTGTTTCTGCAGCTGGACGCCAATGGCGAGCAGGCCGCGGCGCTGGTGGCACTGAAGCGTGCGGTCCATGCCCGCACCTGGCTGGACATCCGTGGCTGCAGCGTGGCGATGCGCGAGTACGGCCGCCGTCGCTTTCTGGGTGTGGGCGCCACGCCGGACCATGCCGCGCTGCTGGCGGAGTGGAGCCGTCCCGGCTGGTGCTCGGGCGCTGGCTGGGAGCCCAAACTGGCCTGGATCCAGGGTTGCGGCCCGGAGGGGTGCAGGGATGTGGCGCGCGCCTGGTACTGGCTGTACCTGGCCGATGCGCGCAAGCAGGAGGGCATGGGCGAGATCAGGTCGGTGGAACTGGCGCAGCAGGTGCGCGAGTATCTGCGTCCTCTGGTGCCGGCCTCGGTGCGTCAGGCGATGCAGGAGCAGGCGGCGCAGACTGCGCACGACGATTACCTGTCCGGCAGATAAGGCGGTCGGTGCGATACGGCCCAGCCACCGGGCGCTGTGCCGGCAATCACGGGAGCGCCGAAACTGTTCTGGGACAAGCCTTGAACGCCATCGCATCGCATTGCATGTGCTGCACGTGGCGACTGCAACGGCCACCGCCGTGTCTGAAATTCTTCGTGTATGGGCGTCGCTGGTTCATCACCGCGCGCCGGTCATGGCGCCCCGGGTATGATCGGGGCCATGAATGCTTCCGTCCTGCCGTCCTCGCCCCGCATCTGTTTCCTCGCCAGCGTCGCGCCGGAGGCGCAGCGGGCGCGCGACCACCTGGTGACGCGCTACGGCGATTGCGAGCCGGCCGACGCCGACGTGCTGTGCGCGCTCGGTGGCGACGGCTTCATGCTGCAGACCCTGCATCGCCACGGCAGTCTGGGCAAGCCGGTGTTCGGCATGAAGCTGGGCACGGTCGGCTTCCTGATGAACCAGTTCCGCGACGACGACCTGGTCGCGCGGCTGGCCCTGGCCGAGCCGGCCAAGCTGCGTCCGCTGGAAATGCTGGCGCAGACCGAATCCGGCGCCACCACCGGTTCGCTGGCCTACAACGAGGTCTCGCTGCTGCGGCAGACCCGCCAGGCCGCGCACGTGAGCATCGATCTCAACGGCCAGACCCGCGTCGACGAACTGATCTGCGACGGCGTGCTGGTGTCCACCCCGGCCGGCAGTACCGCCTACAACTCCTCCGCGCACGGCCCGATCCTGCCGCTGGGGTCGCACACCCTGGCGCTGACCCCGATCGCGCCGTACCGGCCGCGGCGCTGGCGCGGCGCGATCCTCAAGGCCGACATCGAGGTGCGCTTCCGCGTGCTGGACCCGTACAAGCGCCCGGTCAGCGTCACCGCCGACTCGCACGAGACCCGCGACGTGGTCGAAGTCACCATCCGCGAATCCCGCGACCGCCTGGTCACCCTGCTGTTCGATCCCGAGCACAACCTGGAGGAGCGGATCCTGAGCGAGCAATTTATGGTGTAGGGGCGGGGATTCGGGAGTGGGGATTAGGGATTCGTAACAGCGCATCTGCTTTGTCCGCCAATTCCCGACCTACGTTCCGACACCTTTGCCTGCTTCTGCAAATCTCCAATCCCCACTGCCGAATCCCCGCCCAATGTCCGACAACTCCCCCCGTCTGCTCACCGTCGCGGTCACCTCGCGCGCCTTGTTCGATCTGGAAGAGGGCCATGCCCTGTTCGAGCGGGACGGGGTGGAGGCGTACAGCGCGTACCAGCGCGAGCGCGAGGACGACGTGCTGGCGCCCGGGGTGGCGTTCCCGGTGGTGCGCAAGCTGCTGGCGCTGAACCAGGGCACGCCGCCGGAGACGCCGCCGGTGGAGGTGATCCTGCTGTCGCGCAATTCCGCCGACACCGGCCTGCGCATCTTCAATTCGATCCAGCACTACGGCCTGGGCATCGTCCGTGCCACCTTCACCTCCGGCGAGGCGACCTGGCCCTACGTCAAGCCGTTCGGCACCGACCTGTTCCTCTCCGCCAACCCGGAGTCGGTGCGGCGTGCGCTCAGCCACGGCATCGCCGCGGCGACCATCCTGCCCAAGCCGCCCGGCGAGCACGCGCAGGAGGCGGCCGCGGCGGCCGCGGCGATCGATGCCGATCGTCTGTCCACGCAGCTGCGCATCGCCTTCGACGGCGATGCGGTGATCTTCGGCGACGAGGGCGAGCGCTTCTCGCGCGAGCAGGGCGTGGAAGCGTTCGGCCGCTACGAGCGCGAGAACGCACGCGAGCCGCTGACCGGCGGGCCGTTCCGCAACTTCTTGTCGGCGCTGCACGCGCTGCAGTCCGCGTTCCCGGCGGGCGAGGCCTCGCCGATCCGCACCGCGCTGGTCACCGCGCGCTCGGCGCCTGCCCATGAGCGGGTGATCCGCACGCTGCGCGAATGGGGCGTGCGCCTGGACGAGGCGCTGTTCCTCGGCGGTCGCCACAAGGGACCGTTCCTGCAGGCCTTCGGCGCGGACATCTTCTTCGACGATTCGCAGCACAACATCGACAGCGCCGCCCGCGAGCGCGTCGCCGCGGGGCATGTGCCGCACGGGGTCGCCAACGACATCGCCCCGCCGTGAGCATGGCGCCCGGCGGCGGCCGCTGGGCTGCGCTGCGCCGCCTGTTGCGGCAGGGAGCGGACGCGCCCGCCGACCTGCGTCCCGGGCGGCCTTACGTGCGCCATGGCTGGCGCTACACCAGCCTGCAGTTCAAGGGCGAGGTGACCCAGAGCCGCATGTTCACCTGGTGGCCGGACGTGCTGCAGGTCGGCTACACGCGCAGCATGCTCGGCGCGCTGCTGCTGCGCCCGGACCCGCGGCGGATCGGGATCGTCGGGCTCGGCGGCGGCTCCCAGGCCAAGTTCTGCTACCGGCACTTGCCGCAGGCGCGGATCGAGGCGATCGAGGCCGACGCCGACGTGCTGGCCCTGCGCGCGGCCTTCCGCATTCCGGACGATGACGCGCGCTTCGAGGCCGTGCACGGCGACGGTGCGCGGTTGCTGCCGCAGCGGCGCGACCGCTACGACCTGCTGCTGCTCGACGCCTACGACGCCGAGGGCATCCCGGCGGCGCTGCTCAGCCGCGGCTTCTACGAGGACTGCCATGCCGCGCTGGTGCCGGGCGGGGTGCTGGCGGTGAACCTGTACGACACCGACACCCGCCGCCACCTGGCGCATCTGCGCGCGCTATTCGGCGGCCGCGTGCTGCGCCTGGACGAACCGGCCATGGACAACCACGTGGTGTTCGCCTGGACCGGCGCGCTGCCGGCGCTGGACGCGCATGCAGCGCTGGCGCGTCTGCCGTGGTCGGCGCGCTGGCAACTGCGCACGCCGTTCCGGCGCCTGCAACAGGCGATGGCGGGCAGAACCGGACGGGACGCGCCGCGCTAGGCGGGCTTTGCGTCGTCGTGCCGCAGGCCGGCACCCGCTGGCTGCGCTTTCCGAGGAGCCGCAGTGGACGCGCCGTTAGGCCGAGAGCACCAGCCGCGCCAGAACCGAGTTCCTCTGGCGCAGCAGCCAGGAACGGCACGCGTCTTTCAGAACCATCGGGATGGATGCGCGGTGCGCCGGCACGATGTGCTGCGCGCGTGCTCTCCCTCGTGCCGTCCCACGCGCTATCGCGCCTTGACCCACGGTCGCTGTGGTCCGCGCTGCGCTTCGTTGCAAGCGAATGCGCGGTTGCGAGTCGCGCGCCTGATGCGCGTGCCAGCTCGCGCGCGTCCACAGGTCCTCGCGCAGCATCTGCATCGAACGGCGCGCGGCGATGGTCCGGCCGTCGTCCGCCATCGTTGGCAACATGTCGCGCTCAGCTGCGATCTGCAAGAATTCCCGCTCGTTTGATCGAAGAGGCCGCACATCGATGCGTCCGCAACATGATTCAGCCGCATCCCCGCCTGCGCACGCGAGCGCACATCCCCAGCCTGCGACGATTCTTTGGCGGACCACCGTTCCGGGCGTGGCCGCCCACCGGCTCTGGCTGGACGACCAGGCCGAGCGGGTGCTGGTCGCGGATGGATGGGGCGTCAGCTTCGGCGCGTTGCGGGTGCGCGCGTTGGCCATGGCGACGGGCGCCGAACTGGCATCCGTCGCCCTCGGCAACCAGGCTCGGGCGTTCGCCGGCGACGGCGAGGGCGGCGTGCTGGTAGCCACCGATACCAAGCTGTTCCGGCTCGAGGCCGGCACACTGCGCGTCCTGGAAAAATGGACCTCACGCATTCCGCGTTATATCGATCGCCTGCTGCCGCTGGGCGGCCATGTGCATGCGGTCAATGCGCGCTCTGCACAGCTCAGCGCCATTGCGCTGGCGGACGGCGCCGTGCGGCGCAGAACGCTGGCGGAGGAATTGCAGCTGCACGCCACGCCCGATGGAAAGATCCTGGCGGTGGCGGCCGAAGGCAGCCTCTGGCTCGCGGAGCTGGGCCTGGCGCAGCCGCCCAAACGCATCGCGCGGACGCCGCCGATCTGCCAATCGGCGATGGACGCACAGGGCCGCTTATGGCTCTCGCTGGGACCCGGTCGCATCGTCGACGGCAACCGCGTGTCCTGGGCGGCGCCGACCGCGGCTGCCGGCTTCATGGACCCGCCGTACGTGTCGGTGACGGAGATCGATCTCGGCACAGACTTCTGGAACATCGCGGCCACCCGGGACGGTCGCATGCTGTCGGTGGCCGCCACCACGATGACGACGGGCGAGCAGCCGCGGCATGTTCAGACCAGTGTTGCGTCCTTTCGCACCGACGAGTGCGAACCACACCGTTGGGTGCAGGCGCCGCCGGAGTTCGAGATCGTCCTGATGTGCCCGGACGCCGGGTGCGCGTTCGCCACCCGAAACCTGTGGCGCAGCGCAGGGGATCCGGAAGTGTCCGAACTGATCTGCCTGCAGCTGTAGCGACTCTCCCGTGCCGAACACGGAAAGGCACACCCGTAGGAGCGGCTTCAGCCGCGACAGCTTTCCCGGCAAGGCCTCGTCGCGGCTGAAGCCGCTCCTACGAGACAGGGCGATGCTTGGCAGAAACGGGGGGTTGGAGGTGCTCTGAATGTTGTTTCTAAAGGAGGCGTCGCCTGCTCGCAACCTGACGTGACCTTGGGTGCTCAGCCGAGACGCCTTGCCCCGCGCACCATCGCCTACAACGGCAGCAGAATGTTGCTGAGCTTCCAGTGCAGGCCGTCGCGGGTGAACACGAAGGGCACCGCGGTGCCGTCGGCGGTGTGCACCGTGGCGACGAAGCGCGTGGTCGATTCGAAGCGGTGTTCGGCCTGGCGCAGCGGTTGTGGCGGACGCGGTGCGGCATAGGTGTCGCCACCGATGGTGTCGCCGCTGGCGCGTTTCCACAACGCATCGCCCTGCATCAGCGCGCCGATGCCGGCCGGGGTGACCATCGCATCCACGCTCATCCCGCCGAGGCCGCCGGCCAGCGACAGCAGTGCGCCGCCGAACAGGCTGGATTGCAGGTCGGGGCCGGCGCGGCGCACCAGTGCATCGTCCACCTGGGCCTTGAGGTTGACCCGCAGGGTGGGGAAGTCGACGTAGCGTTCCAGCGCCGCGGCATCGCGCTCGCGCAGCGCCTGGTCGATGCCGCGGATCGCCAGGTACGGCCCGGCGACGACATAGCCGCCGAGGGCGAGCAAGGCGAGGAACAGCAAGGCCAGCCATTTCTTCATGGGATGTTCTCGGGTTGCGTAAGAGCGGCTTCAGCCGCGACGGGCGTCAACGGGAATGCCGGTCGCGGCTGAAGCCGCTCCTACGGAAAACCACCGCCTTTCTAGAATTCCAGGTCCAGCGCCGCGCACAGATAGTCCACGAACGGACCGAGCGTCTGCAGGTCCGCGGCGACCTGCGTGCGCAGCCGCGGGCCGGTCATGGTCGCGTCGTCGAGCTGGCGCCAGAACACCCAGTTCTTGTGCTTGAGGTCGTCGATGTAGTCGAAATCGGCCGGGAAGCCGCGCGGCGGCCGCACCAGCATCTCGCTTTCCTCGAAGTCGAAGCGGCGACGCAGCGCCGGCGCGTGCGCCGCGGCCTTCCAGCTGCCGGGGTTGTCGAAGATGAACTGGCGCACCTTGCGCTGGGTGTCCGGTTCCGGATGCCACAGCCCGGCGCCGACGAAGCTCTCGCCTGGCTGCAGGTGGATGTAGAACGAGGGCGCCGGCACCTGCTTGCGCCGTTCATGGAACAGGCGTGCCCCCTGCCAAGTCTTGTACGGCGATTTGTCGTGGGAGAAGCGCGCGTCGCGATGGATGCGGAACAGCGAGCCGCCGACGCCACGCGGATCGGCGCGGAAGTGCTCGCTGACCTGGGCCAGGTCCGGCTGCAGATCGGTGATCAGGCGCAGAAACGGCTGGCGCACATGTTCTTCGTACTTGTGCCGGTTGTCGTTGAACCAGGCCTTGTCGTTGTGCCGCGCCAGGGCACGCAGGAACTTGAAGCTGGCGTCGCTGAAATAGCTGGTCATAGGCTGCGTTGCAGGTCGTGGCCCCAGGCGGCCAACTGGTCGAGCAGGGCTTGCTTGGTAGCATCCTGCGGGTGAGCCAGGCGTAAACCGGCCAACTCCGCATGGAAGCCGTCGAAGTTCAGCTCGGACAGGCCGCTGTCCTGCTGCAGACGTTGCCGCCGGTAGTCGTCCCAGCGCGCCTGCTCGGCGATGGACAGACTCTGCGGCCAATTGCGCGCACGGTAGCGGAACAGCAGCTCGGGCAGGCGCGGGTCGCGGAACTGGCTCTCCAGTGCGGCCAGCTGCGTCGGCGGGGTGGCGCGGACCTGCGCCATCGCGCGCTTGTCGCCATCGGCGAGGAAGCCGTCGTAGAGCGAGGCGTCGACATCGGCCGGTACCGCGGCGCGCTCGCTGGCGAACACCCGCCGCACTTTCTCCGCCAGCGCCGGGCCGGCCTCGCGCAGGCGTGCGGCCTTGGCCAGGAGCTGCGCCGGGTCCAGCCGCAGCCGGGCGAAATCCGCCTCGCGCAGGTGCGCCCAGGCGACCAGCGCCGGCGCCTTGTTCAGATGCACTTCCTTGAGCGGAATGCGCTGTTCGCCCTCGGGCAGGTCGGCCTGCGGGGTGTACAGGCGGTCGGCGATCTGTTCCGGCGAATAGCGCAGCAGCGGCTCGATGTCGCCTTCCAGGTCGAACACCAGCACCCGGCTGTCGATGCGCGGATGCCGCGCCAGCGGCAGCACCGGCGCCGCGCACAGGCGCGCGGCCGGATAGCGCATCGACACGTGCAGCACCGGCTGCATCGCCACTGCGTCGAGCAGGCCGCCGCAGAAGCGCTTGTCGCGCAGTTTCAGCGCGTACTCCCACAGCCGCGGTTGGCTGCGGCGGAAGTGCCGGGCCATGCCGATGGTGGCGTAGACGTCCGACAGCGCCTCGTGCGCATCGCCGTCGCGCACGCCGTTGGCCAGAGCCAGTTGCTCCAGCTTGAACGAGGTGGCGCCGTCCTCGCGCTGCGGCCAGACGATGCCCTCCGGGCGCAGCGCGTGCATCAGCCGCAGCATGTCCAGCAGGTCCCAGCGCGAGTTGCCATTGCGCCACTCGCGTTCGTAGGGGTCGTAGAAGTTGCGGAACAGGCCGTGGCGTACGAACTCGTCGTCGAAGCGCAGCGAGTTGTAGCCCAGCGTGCAGGTCTGCGGCCGCGCCATCTGCTCGGCGATGCGCGCGAACGCCTCGGCTTCGCTGATGCCCTCGCGCAAGGCCTGCTGCGGAGTGATGCCGGTGATCAGGGTGGCGACCGGCGAGGGCAGCAGGTCGTCGGCCGGCTTGACGAAGAAACTGATCGGCTCCTCGATCACGTTCAGTTCGGCATCGGTGCGCACCGCGGCGAACTGGGCGATGCGCGTGCGCCGCGGATCGGCGCCGAAGGTTTCCAGGTCGTAGAAGAGGAAGCTGTCGGGCATGTGGGTCGAATGGCGCGGGGCGCGGAGCGTGGGAATGCTTGTAGGAGCGGCTTCAGCCGCGACGGGCGTTACCGGTAATGCTGTCGCGGCTGATGGCCCTAGGCCACGTAGAGCCGCTCCTACGACAATGCAGACACCGTGACAGGGTACGCCGGTTCAATGCGCCCCCTCCAGCGGCGCCAGCCGTGCGTGCACGATGCGCTCCAGCCAGTTCCAGTCGATCCGCGACAGATCGCTGTGGCCCTGCGTGGCCTGGACCAGGATGTCGCGCTGCACCTCGCTGCGTTCCAGCGCCTGCGCGTATGGCGTGCGCAGGAAGGTGACCATGGTGTAGTGCGGCACGAAGCGGGTGGGGTGCCGCGCCTGCAGGGCCTGGCCGAGTTCGCGTTGCAGCAGGAAGCCGGCGTCGCCGACGCGGTCGCGCATTTCCACGTAGTTCTCCAGCGCCATCTGCTGGATCGCGCCGGCGTTGGGCTTGCGCTCGGCCTCGAAGGCGGCATAGGCGCGCGCCAGGTCCGGCTCGCGCTGCAGGTGCGCGGCCAGCGCCGCGCAATCCTCGAACGCGCAGTTCATGCCTTGCCCGTGGAACGGCACCATCGCGTGCGCGGCGTCGCCCAGCAGCACCGCGCGGCCGTCCAGGTGCCAGCGCTCCAGGCGCAGCGTGCCGAGCAGGCCCGGCGGGTGCTGCTCCCAATGCTCGGCCAGTTGCGGCATCAGCGGCAGCGCATCGGCGAAATCGCGCGCGAACAGCGCCAGCGCCTCTTCGCCGCTGCGCACGGTGGCGAAACTGGGCTCGCCCTTGTTGGGCAGGAACAGGGTGACGGTGAAGGTGCCTTCGTGGTTGGGCAGGGCGATGCACATGTAGTGCCCGCGCGGCCAGATGTGCAGCGCGTTGGCTTCGATGCGGAAGCCGCCGTTGGCGCCGGGCGGGATCTCCAGCTCCTTGTAGGAATGGTCGAGGAACTCGATGTGCTCGGCCATCGGCGCCTTGCGCTGCATCGCCGCGCGCAGCGCCGAGCCGGCGCCGTCGGCGCCGATCATGCTGTCGAAGCGGATGTCGTGCGGCTGGTCGTCGCGGTCGTCGATGAAGCGCGCGTAGCCGGCGTCGAAATCCACGGTGTGCAGGCGCCGGTAGAAGTGGATGCGCGCGCCGGCCTGCTCGGCCAGCTGCAGCAGGGTGATGTTGAGGTCGTTGCGGTGTACCGACCAGATCACCTCGCTGTCGTCGCGTCCATAGCGCTGCAACTGCTGGTGGCCGTCGGCGAAATGCACCATGCGCCCGCGCATCATCACCGCCTTGGCCATCACCGCGGCATCGGCGCCGGCCTGGCGCAGCACGTGCAGGGCGCGTTCGGCCAGGGCCAGGTTGATCGAGCGGCCGCGCTCGTAATCGTGCACGCGCGGGTCGCCACGACGCTCGTAGACGGTGACCTCCCAGCCCTGGCGCGAGAGCAGGATGGCGAGCAGGGAGCCGGCCAGGCCGGCGCCGATCAGGGTGATGCTGCGGGGGGATGCGTTCAATGCGGTGTCCGGAAAGCGCGGCGGGCCGCCACGCGAAAAAGGCGGGTCAGACCCCTGCCCAGGTTTCCACTTCCTCGACGAAGCGGTAGACGTCGCGGTAGCGGTTGTACAGCGGCACCGGGCTGATCCGGATCACGTCCGGCTCGCGCCAGTCGCCGAGCACGCCGACCGATTGCAGGTACTCGAACAGGGCGCGACCGCGCTCCCGCCCGCCGGCCACGCGCAGCGACAGCTGGCAGCCGCGTTGCGCCGGGTCGGACGGGGTGATGATCTGCAGGGTGTCGGCCAGGCGAGCGCGGATCAGCGTCTCCAGGTAGCCGGTGAGCTGCTGCGATTTCTGCCGCAGCGCATCCAGCCCCGCCCGCTCGAACAGGTCCAGTGAGGCGCGCAGCGGGGCCATGCTCAGGATCGGCGGATTGCTCAGCTGCCAGCCGTCGGCGCCGGGCGCGGCGACGAACTCGGGCGCCATGCGGAAACGGGTGCGCTTGTCGTGGCCCCACCAGCCGGCGAAGCGCGGGGTGTCGCCGTGGCCGTGGCGCTCGTGCACGAAGGCGCCTGCGACCGCGCCGGGGCCGGCGTTGAGGTACTTGTAGTGGCACCACACCGCGAAGTCCGGGGCGGCATCGTGCAGGTGCAGTGGCACGTTGCCGATGGCATGGGCCAGGTCGAAGCCGACCGCGGCGCCGGCCGCGCGCGCCAGCCGTGCTACGGCGGCCAGGTCGAAGGCCTGGCCGGTGCGGTACTGCACGCCCGGCCACAGCACCAGCGCCAGGCGCGGGCCGTGTTCGGCGATGGCGCGCTCGATCGCCGCCAGCGACACGGTGCCATCGACGCCATCGGGCTGCACTTCGATCAGGTCGGTGGCCGGGTCGAAACCGTGGAAGCGGATCTGCGAGGCCACCGCGTGCTGGTCGGAGGGGAACGCGCCGGCCTCGATCAGGATCGCCGGGCGCTCGCGGGTGGGCCGGTAGAAGCTGACCATGAGCAGGTGCAGGTTCACCGTCAGCGTGTTCATCGCCACCACTTCGTGCGGATGCGCGCCGACCAGCCGCGCCAGCGGCGCGGCCAGCAGCTCGTGGTAGGTCATCCACTGGGTGTCGCCGTTGAAATGGCCTTCCACCGCCAGCGACGACCACTTGTCCAGTACCTCCTGCACCGCGGCGCGCGCGCCGCGCGGCTGCAGGCCCAGCGAGTTGCCGACGAAGTAGGCTTGGTCGGCGCCCTGGTGCTGCGGGAACAGGAACTCCTGGCGCAGGGCGCGCAGCGGATCGGCGGCGTCGAGGGCGATGGCGTGCTGGCGGGACAGGATCTCGTTCATCGGCGTGGGTTCCTGAAAGCAGGGCGAGAGTCTAGAGGGTGTGGGACGACGTGAGGTGACTGTGCGGCGGCGTGGCGCTGGCGTGTACTGCCGGCGCTTCCGGTGCCGCGGGCAGTACATGCTTGCGCCTTCACCCGCTGCGCTGCACGCCCACCGGCGGCTGTTCCTTCGCGGCGGCCGCAGCCGGCACCAGTGCACTACGGATCAGGTGGGCAAGGGTGCCGATGCTGTCGGCGACACGGTCGCTGGTGTCGGCCAGCGCGGCCAGGGCGCCGCCGTCGCTGCCCTCCTGCGGCTGTGCGGCCAACGCCTCGGCCAGGCGCCGCTCGTCCGCGCGCAGGCTGGCCTGCGGGGGCGCCGTGCCGGTGCGCAGGCTCTCGGCCAGTTCGGTCAGCGCGGCATGCGCCTGCTCCCGGAACTGCTGCAGTTCCGGCAGTGGCGGCAGCGGCGGCGCATCGCGCAGCACCGCCTCCAGTGCCAGCGAGGCGCGGATCAGCCGGTTGCCGTTGGCCAGCACCGATTCGGCCAGGGTCAGTTCGCGCAGGTTGCGCTTGCGCCGCGGCTCGCCACGCAGGCGTTCGATCGAGGCCTGCGCGTTGGTGCGGGCGGTACGCGAGGCCGCGCGGGTCTCCGGCAGCGTCTGCAGGCGCCCGGCCAGGACCGCATCCAGATGGTCGCGGTGGGCGAGCAGCAACTGCGCCAGGATGGCGCGGATGTGCTTGCGTTCCCAGGTCGGCCACAGCGCGTAGGCGGCCAGTGCCAGTGCGCTGCCGAGCAGGGTGGCCTGGATGCGCTCGCCGATCGCCTCGCCCGGCGCCATGCCCTCGAACGACAGCAACAGCACCAGCATGCCGGTCAGGCAGGCCACGCCGAGCCCGTAGTTGACCTGGGTCAGCAGGCGGAAACCCAGGCAGAACACGGTCAGCAACAGCAGCCGCACCACCGCCCCGTCCATCACGAAGTGCGCCAGCACGGTGGCCAGCAGCAGCCCGGCCAAGGTGCCGGCCACGCGCAGCGCGCCGAAGCTGAGGGTGCCGCCGAAATCCGGCTTGAGCACGATCGCGGTGGTCATCGGGATCCAGTAGCCGTGCGGGATCGCCTGCCAGCGGGCGAACAGCACCGCCAGCGCCAGGCACACGCCGCAGCGCAAGGCGTGGCGGAACGCGACCGAAGACAGGTTCAGGTTCGCCCGCAAGGTCTGCAGCGGGGCCAGGGGGCGCAGTGCCGCCGGCAGCCGCGCTTCGGCCAGTTCGGCCTGGATCTCGCCGCGGCTGCTGGCCCAGCGGCCGTTGCGCACCAGCGCACGCAGCTGGCCGCCCAGGCCCTGCGCGCGCGCCACGGCGATGCGCAGCAGGCGACGTTCGCGGGTGTCCTCGGCCTGCGCCTGCACCTGCGCCAGGGCGTCGATGAGATCGTCGAACCCGGTCATCGAGGCATTGGCGGCATCGGGGTCCTCGGCGCTGTCCAGCGCATGCGCGAGCTGGTCCAGCACCACCGCGCTGCGTTCGAGCACGCGTTCGATCGGCAGCCGCGCGGGCGATGCGGCCTCCAGGCGCCCGTGCAGGTCGGCCAGGGTCAGCAATTCCAGCCGCGCGCGTTCGCACAGTTCGGCGATGACCCGGAACGCCTGCACCGCACGCCCGCGCGAGCGGTGTTCGCCGTGCAGCATCACCATGGCCTCCAGCACCGCCTCGGTGGCCGGCGGCGCCGCGGTCGCGCTTGGCCGCTGCCGGGCGAGGCCGGCCAGTTGCCGCATCAGGTCGGCCAGGGCGAAGCGCTCCGGGCGGTAACGCTGCAGCGGCCACGCTGCCAGCGCCATCAGCATCTGCAGCACGCCGCCGGCGAAGATCAGCGCGGCGACGCCCACGCTCTGCAGCGGCGGCAGGCCCACGTCGGCGCTGACCACCAGCAGGATCATGCTGGTCAGCCCGACCCGCGCCGCCACCGGGCCCAGCGCCACCAGCAGGCCGCCGCCCAGGCCAAGCAGCAGCGCACACAGCGCCAGCGCCACGGTATGCGCGCCGATCAGCATGCCGAGCAGCGCGGCGACGCCGGCCGCCAGCGCCGCCATCAGCATGCGCTGCATCCGCGCCCGGTACGGGCCGGGCTGGTCGGAGAACATGGTGTTGAGCGCGCCGGTGGACACCGCCAGGCCCAGTTCGGCATGGCCGGTGGCCACGCCCAGCGCCAGCGGCGCGACCACCGCGGCGGTGTTGCGCAGGGCCACGCGCACCGGCACGTCGCGCGGTTTGAGCGCGATCAGGCTGCGCAGCATCGCGATGGGGAACGGCGCGGGCGCAGGGCGGTCACGGCGCGGCGGCAGCCGCCGGTAACGGATGCACGTGGCCGCAGCGCGCGCAGGTGCGCAGCGATTCGGACGCGTAGAAGTGCGCGAACACTGGCGGGAAGTCGGTCTCGATGTTCTGCAGCGGGAAGTAGGCTTCGTACAGCAGATGGTTGCAGCGTTCGCAGAACCACAGCAGGCCGTCCTGTTCGTGCGGCAGGCGGCGCCGCTCGATCACCAGGCCCACCGAGTCGGCACCGCGCTGCGGCGAGTGCGGCACCTTGGGCGGCAGCAGGAAGGTCTCGCCGGCGCGGATCGGGATCTCGCGCACCGCGCCGTCCTCCTGGATCTTCAGCACCATCTCGCCTTCGAGCTGGTAGAACCACTCCGGGCCTTCGTCGTAGTGGTAGTCACTGCGCGCGTTTGGCCCGCCGACCACCATCACGATGAAGTCGCCGGCGTGGATGCACTTGTTGCCCACCGGCGGCTTCAGCAGGTGCCGGTGGGCGTCGATCCAGGCGTGCAGGTTGAGCGGGCCGGGGAGCATGCGCGATCCTTGACGGAGAGGGCTGGGCGGCGCGCCGCTCAGCGGTCCTCGCGGTCCTGGCTGATGCGCGCCAGGGCCGCATCGTAGCGCGGCGCCAGGTCGTCGATGCGGTCCAGTTCCATGCCCAGGTCGTGCACGCGGCCGTCGCGCAGGCTGTAGACCCAGCCGTGCACGGTCAGTTCCTGGCCGCGCGCCCAGGCGTCGAGCACGATCGAAGTGCGGCTGACGTTGACCACCTGCTCGAGGACGTTGAGCTCGCACAGGCGCGCATGCTGCACGTTGAGCTCGCCGGCCTGCTGCAGGCAGTGCTCGTGCTTCTCGGCCACGTCGGTGACGTGGCGGATCCAGTTGTCGACCAGACCCAGCCGCGCGCGGGTCAGGCCGGCGTGCACGCCGCCGCAGCCGTAGTGGCCGACCACCAGGATGTGCCGCACCTTCAGCACCTCGACCGCGAACTGGATCACCGACAGGCAGTTGAGGTCGGTGTGCACGACCACGTTGGCGATGTTGCGGTGGACGAACACCTCGCCCGGCGCCATGTCGATGATCTGGTTCGCCGGCACCCGCGAATCGGAACACCCGATCCATAGGTATTCGGGGGTCTGTTGCGTGGACAGGCGGCTGAAGAACTCGGGATCCTCGCGATTGATGCGTTCGGACCAGGAGCGGTTGTTGTCCAGGAGTTGCGCGATTTTGCTCATAGCCCGGCATTATTCCAGAACCCCGCCGCCCGCGCGCAGCCGGCGCTCACGACGACCGCGGCGGCTCAGTGCGCAGGCGCCGCTGGATCGGGCTTTTGCCGATCCCGCCGGTGCGGCCCGCTGCGCAGACTTCCTCCACGCCCACCACGGGCACCAGCGGAGGATCCCATGGCCGACTTCAACGCATTCTTTCCGACCCTGCTCAAGCACGAGGGCGGCTTCGTCAACGATCCGGTGGACCCGGGCGGCGCCACCAACAAGGGCATCACCCTGGCGACGTTCCGCATTTACGCCAAGAGCCTGCTGCAACTGGAGCCGACCCTGGACAACCTGCGTGCGCTCACCGACGCGCAGGCGGTGGTGATCTACAAGACCTGCTACTGGAATGCGGTGCACGGCGACGAGATCGCGCTGCAGCCGCTGGCCAACATCCTGTTCGACTTCCAGGTCAATGCCGGCAACAACGCCATCAAGCTGCTGCAGCGCGTGCTCAACGCGCAGACCGCGACGCTGAAGCTGCCGGAGGAGGGCAAGCTCGGCCCGGCCACCCTGGCCGCGCTGAAGGCGGCGGACCAGCGCGATCTGTACGCGCGCTACAAGCAGGGCCGGCGCGATTACTACCAGCGCCTGGTCGCGGCCAGGCCGCCGCTGGCCAAGTTCCTCAAGGGCTGGCTGGCGCGCACCGATTCCTTTCCCGACCTGAGCTGAGCGCGCGTGCGGCGCATGCCGCCGATCCGCCGCCGTCGCCGACGGCGGCCTTCTTTCCCCAGGAGCGACCATGGCTGGACCGACCGCATTGAACGACCTGATCGAGGCGCTGGCCGGCGCGGTGATCGAGGCGCAGGACCGCATCGAGCAGCACCAGATGGCCAACCTCGGCGACTACTTCGACGAGTTCCACCGGCCCAAGAGCGTGATCATCCGCCTGCCGTCGCAGCATCCGCAGGCCGCCGAAGGCGACGAGGACTACTACCGCGCGCCGCTGTTGCCGCTGGTCTCGACCAACGTGCTGCGGATCAAGGATGTGGAGATCAGCTTCGATGCGCAGCTCGGCGACCTCGGCGGCCTGCAGTCGGCCGACGGCTTCTTCGCGCCGGAGCCGCCCGGCCCGAAAGCGGCCTGGCAGGCCAAGCGCACCGCCACCCGTTCCAGCGTGCGTGTGGATACCAGCGCCAGCGCGCGGAGCCAGCGCCAGAGTGCCGTCCACGTCGTGCTGCGCGTGGAGGGGACCGAACCGACTGACGGAGCGGCCAGATTGCTCAACCATCTGGCGCAGACGCAGGGCGTGTTCAAGACGGTCACGGCCGACAAGCCGGACGTCGCGGGCACGGACGATGTAACCAATCCCACCAACTAAGGAGTCACTGCAATGGCTGACGAACTCGTCAACATGTCAAGTCAATTCAAGGGTCTGCCGATGGGCGACCTGATCGGCGGCCCGCTGGATGCGGCCTGCGACGCGCAGGTCAAGCTGGCCCGCGCCACCGCCGATTTCATCCGCGTCATCGGCTTCCTGCCGCCCGATGCCGGCGGCAACGATCCGCAGGCGACCGGCGCCACCCGCACCGCCAGCTTCCGCTTCAAGCGGCCGGTCGACGACCCGACCACCGCCGGCGGCATCGCCGAGGAGGAGGTCGAACTGGAAGTGCCGCTGCTGGCCATCGTCAACGTGCCCAGCCTGAGCATCCAGACCGTGGACATCACCTTCGACATGGAAGTGAAGTCGTCCTTCTCCGAGAAGTCCTCCACCGATGCCTCGGCGTCGCTGTCGGCGGACATGGAATTCGGCTGGGGCATGTTCAAGGCCAAGGTGCACATCCAGGGTTCGGTCGCCACGCACAAGGAAAACACGCGCAGCTCCGACAACTCGGCCAAGTACCACGTCGCCGTGCACGCCGCCGACAAGGGCATGCCGGAAGGGCTGGCGCGGGTGATGGACATCCTGCAGAGCTCGGTGGCGCCGCGCAAGGTCGGCGCGCCGGTGCCGGTCGCCGCGTAAGTCCGTAGCGGCCTGTTGAACCATCTCGTCGGGGGACTCGTCAACGATGTTCGACCTTACCGAAGTCAAGTTCGTCAAGCGGGTCGTGGTCGGTAGCGACAACCCGACGCAGATGCAGTCGCCCGAGCAGATCGAGGCGGCACGGGCCTTGCTCAACCGCTGCCTGAGCGATTCGCCGAAGGGCGCGATCATCGGCACCGAAAAGAATTTCGCCGTGCTGCAGATCGGCGAGCACCAGGTGGTGATGCAGTGGCTGTGCTACCACGTGGGCTTCCCGCGCAAGCCCGGCTGGCTGAAGGACGACTGATGGCCAGGCTGCGTTGCGAGTTCGACCTGTTCCTGCAGGGGCTGTCGGCGGCCTTGCTGGATGCGCAGCGGCGCTGCCGCGCGCGTCACGCACAGGCATTGCGCGCGTGTTTCGGCGCGGGCGAGACGTTGCAGGTGGAGACGGACGCGGCCGAGCCGCCGTCGCTGCAAATCCCGTTGTGGGAGCTGCGTGCATGGCAGTTGCCGCAGATCGGCGAACTGGCCCTGGCCTTCGACGTCGAACTGGACGTGGTGGACGCACCGAACGAGGCGCCGCGCCTGCTGCTGCAGGTGCAGCCGCGCCGGCCACGGCGGCCCGGCCACCGCTTGCAGATCCTGTTCCGCGGCACCCACACCCCGGTCGGCGAGGTGCTGTTCGATGGCCAGCGGCTGAAGCTGTGGCACCTGTCCGATGCGCCCGCTCCGCACGATCCCGCCGAGGAGACCGCACATGCGTAGACACGGCTTCATCCTGTCCCGGCACGACACCGACCTGTGGTGCCGAGAACTGCACATCGACCTGCGCTCGCTGGCCCGCGCGCAACGGCTGCGCCGGCGTCGACGCCGGGCGCTGTGGCTGCTTGCCGTACTGTGCCTGGTGGCGGCCGTCCTGGCGCTGATCCGGTTCGGTCTGTCCTGACCGTGCACATCGTTTTCCTTCGTATCCAACAGGAGAGTCGCATGCGTATCCGTTCGCGTGGTGTTGCGCGTTTCCCGTTCTGGCTGGCGCTGTGCCTGGCCACGCCGTTCGCCGCCGGTGCCGCACCGCAGGCGCCGACGCCTGCTGCACCGGCCGCAGCGGCCAACGCAGACGCGTTGCCGCCCGGCGAATGGAGCGGCACCCTGGCGCTGGATGCGCAGCGCCTGGCCGCCGTGCGCCTGGTCCAGCGCGACGGCAAGGCCAGGCTGATGTTCGGCTCGCCGTTGAACTGCGCCTTGCTGGTCAAGCCGCAACCGGGTGCCGGTTTCGCACTGGAGTCGATCAATGGCGGCGCCTACTGCGACAAGCTGATGGGCAAGCCGCTGCGCGTGCAGCGCAGCGGCGACGACCTGCGCTTGAACGTCGACGGCAAGGATTTGCCGGTGGTGCTGCACAGCGATCCGGGCCAGCCTAGCCCGCTGCAGGGCACGTGGCGCGGGGTGACGCGTCCCGACTACAGCAATAGGGGCGTCGCTGTGCAACTGAGTGTCGCGGCGACCCCTCAGGCCCCCGGTAGCGCCACGGTGCAGCTGCGCTACGGCGCGCCGCGCGAGTGCAGGGTGCAGGGTCGCTACCTCGGCATGCGCGAAGGAGACGCGCTGTACGCGTTGGACATGAACGATCAGGGTGTCTGCACGCGTTTGAGCGACGGCCAGCTGACACTGCGCGCAAGGCCGGACGGCGAGCTCGAACTGCAGACCGTTGACGGCGGCGGGAAGGGGCGGGAAAGCGCGCTGTTGGAACGCGTCCCCGCCAGCCCGTAATCCGCCGCGCGGACGCGCCGGCCCTCGTTTCCATCCAGGAGTCGTGCGATGAACTTCGTCTGGATCAAGACGCTGGCCGGCGCCGCGTGGCGCCGGCTGATCGCGGCCCGCCGGGCCGGGCCGCGGCTGCCGCCGCCGCCCATCCTGCCGCAGTTGCGCGCCGAGTGCGAAGCGATGGCGCGCTATGCGCTGGAACACGGCATGGCAGTGCCGCCGGAGTTGATCGCCCGCCTGTCGGCGCTGTTGGGCGCCCGCGTGCCGGACGCCGATGGCGGCGAGATCGAGGTGCACTCGCACGAACTGGCGGTCACCCACCGGCGACTGGCGCAACTGATCCGCCCGGCGACGCCGCAGGCGGTGTTCCTGCTCGATGCCGAACGTCGCCGCCCGCACTGGGCGACACTGCTCGGCCCGCTGCCGCTGGTGCGCGCACTGACCACGACCTCGCTGCTGTTCTTGTTCGCGGTGGTGGCGACGGCCCTGTCCAGCAAGGTCAGCGCGGACAACGTGCGCCTGGGGTTCCTGGATTCCTCGGGCAGCGTGCTGCTGTGGAACGCGCTGTTCCTGCTGTTCTGCGCCGGCCTGGGGGCCTCGTTCTCCTCGCTGTTCCAGGTGCACCGCTATGTCGCCGACGCCAGCTACGACCCCAAGTACGACGCGTCCTACGGCGCGCGCATGATCCTGGGCCTGATCGCCGGGCTGATCCTGGTCGAAGTGCTGCCGCCGGATCTGTTCGAAAGCGGCAGCATGCGCAGTTTCGGCAAGCCGACCCTGGCGATGCTGGGGGGCTTCTCGGCCACCGCGGTGTACCGTCTGCTGCAACGCCTGGTCGATTTGATGGAGACACTGGTGCGTGGCGACACCTCGGCGCAGGCGCAGGCATCGCTGGAAGTGCAGCGCGCCAGCAACGACACCGAGCGCATGCGCTGGCAGGGCGAACTGGCCGCGCAGTTGATGACCTTGCAACAGTCCATCGAGGCCGGCACGCCGCCGGCCGCGATCCAGCAGCGGCTCGCCGAGTTCGCCCGCGCGATGCTGCAGGTGGAGGCCGCCCGGTTGCCACCACCACCGCCGCCAACCGCTGCTGCGGAATGAGCATGCCGGCGCAACGCCGGCGTCCCACCATCGTTCGTCGGCGCAGGACTTCGTTCTGCGTCACAGCGTGTGCGCCCTAGCACGGGATTCTGTCTACAAACCGAGACTAATGCGGCAATCCGCACAAGTTCAGCCGTCGTCGCCATCCATATCAGCCTGAAGCCGATGGCCGCCATGGCACGGCGTGACAAGCTGAGGACGTAACGCAAGCGCAGGTTCAGCGCTGTCGTATCGGTTGAAAAAAGGGGCGCGTCGCACTGCAGCGGACGCGGGTTGCCGCGCGGTCGCGCGTTGGGAGTTCCATTGCCAACACAGGTAGAGAATGAACACACGTATCGTGATTGCCGCCGAACGCAGCATCGTGCTGGAGGGCATGGTGGCCCTGTTGAACAACACGCCGGACATCGACGTGGTCGGCCATGCGGTCGATGGACTGGAGTGCGTGCAACTGGTGACCCGACGGCAGCCGGACGTCGTGCTGATGGACGTGATGCTGCCTGGCCTCAACGGCATCGAGGCCACCCGCCGGCTGCTGCAGCGCAGCCCGCGCAGTAAGGCGATCTGCATCGCCGCGTCCGATGCCGCGGCCAATGTGCGCGCGGCCATCGACGCCGGCGCCAAGGGCTACCTGGCGCGCAACAGCACCTTCCATGAATTGCTGCGCGCGATCCAGCAGGTCGGCAACGACCAGCTGTACATCAGCCCGCAACTGTCGCAGTCCCTGGTCAGCGAGTACCGCTGTCCGCCCGGCGACGCCGTCTCCGCCTACACCCTGCTGACCTCGCGTGAACGTGAGATCGTGCAGTTGCTGTCCGAGGGGTTGTCGACCAAGGAGATCGCCGCGCGCCTGCACATCAGCGTCAAGACCATCGGCACCCATCGCGAGCACATCATGCTCAAGCTGGGCATGCAGAGCATCGCGCAATTGACCCGCTATGCGATCCGAGAAGGCCTGTCGCCGCTGGAAGGGGGACGAGCCAGTGCGCGCCGTGCCGAGCACGACCGGCAGGGACCGGCCAGCCGTTGCGGGTGAGGCGGCGGGACGCCGCGTGCAGTCGTGTGACCACGCACGACATCGCATCAGCCGTGTTGCGTGGCGGCGTGCTTCAGTCCGGACGTCGGGCGCGCATCAGCGCCGCGACGGCCTGCGCGCCTGCGTCGGCCTGGGCCTGCAGCGCTTCGCGCACCGCGGCCTGGTTCGCCGGCGGATGGTTCTGGCTGAGCTTGAACTTCAGCTCGATCCGCTCGACCTGGAAGCGGAAACCGACGATGCCGCGCAACTGGCGCCGGTGCGCGTCGTTGTCCGGCTCGTAGCGCCAGTCGCTGCCCAATGCGCGCTCGTGGCGTTCGCTCAGCCGCGCCACCACATCGGCCAGCATGGCCTCGTCGTCGCTGGGCTGCAGCTGCCCGTGCAGATGCGCGGTGGCGTAGTTCCAGGTCGGCACCCGCGCCATCGCTTCCTTGTCCGGATACCAGCCCGGCGAGACGTAGGCGTGCGGGCCGTGCACGATCAGCAAGGCCGGCCCGGCATGCCGCGCCTGCGGGTTGGCCCGCGACCAATGGCCTTCGACCAGGATGCGTTCACCGTCGCGCCGGTACAGCACCGGCAACGGCGTGGCGCAGGGCAGGCCGTCGGCGACGGTGACCAGGGTGGCGAACGGGTTGTCTGCGATCAGTACGTCGAGCGCGCCCAGGTCGTGTTCGGCGAAGGCGGGCGGAACATGCATCGCAGCAGGATCAGGCGCGCGCGCCCAGGGTCTGGGTCATGCGCCCGCGCAGGCCGGCGTCGTCGTCGGCCTGCGGCGGCGACACCTCGCCCAACGCGAAGCCGCGCGCCCGCGCATCGTCCTCGTCCAGGCCATCGAAGGCGACGAACTCGGCATCGAACAGCGCCGCGCGGGCGGTGTCCTCGCTGTCGTAGCTGAGGGTGTTGCCGTCGCTGTCCAGCACCTCGGCGGTGCCGGCGGCGCGCACGCGCAGGCGCGCCCACACCAGCAGGCGGCCGAGACTGGCCAGGTACCACTGATCGTGGGCGGGAGAATCTGAAGTCATGGAATCACCAGGGAAAGCAGCCAGAGCAGGGCGGCCATGCCCAGGCCGAAGAAGATGGTCAGCAGCGACAGCCAGGCCGGCGTCGCCAACCCGGAGAGCCCGCGGTCGCCCAGCGGGCGGTAGCGCCGCGCCAGCAGCCAGCCGAGCGCGACCGGCTTGAGGAAGGCGCCCGGCCCGAACGCCGCCACCAGCGGCGGATGGCGGTCGCGGATGTGCACCAGGGTCAGCGGCCAGAAGATCAGGAACGCGCTGGCCCCGGCGATCGCCACGCCGACGAAGCACAGCGCGAAGAACAGGATCATGGCGCGCGCTCCCTGACCATGCTCAGAACTCGGCGCTGCCTGGCGCGCGCGGGTAGGGGATGGCGTCGCGGATGTTGCTCAGCCCGCACACGTACACCACCAGCCGCTCGAAGCCCAGGCCGAAGCCGGCGTGCGGCACCGTGCCGTAGCGGCGGAAATCGCGGTACCAGCCGTAGTGCTGCGGATCCAGGCCGAACTGCTGCATGCGCGCGTCGAGCACGTCCAGGCGCTCCTCGCGCTGACTGCCGCCGATGATCTCGCCAATGCCGGGGGCCAGCACGTCCATGGCCGCCACGGTCTTGCCGTCGTCGTTCAGGCGCATGTAGAAGGCCTTGATGTGCTCGGGGTAGTTGGTCACCACCACCGGGCGGCCCACGTGCTGCTCGGTCAGCCAGCGCTCGTGCTCGGTCTGCAGGTCCAGGCCCCATTCCACCGGGAACTCGAACTTCTGCCCCGACTTCTGCAGCAGGCCGATCGCGTCGCTGTACTCGATGCGCTCGAACGGCGAGTTGATGAAGGTCTCCAGCTTGCTGATCGCGGTCTTGTCCACGCGCTCGGCGATGAACGCCAGGTCGTCGGCACGCTCGTCCAGCACCGCACGAAACAGATACTTGAGGAAGTCCTCGGCCACGCGCGCATCCTCGGCCAGGTCGGCGAAGGCGATCTCCGGCTCGATCATCCAGAACTCGGCCAGGTGGCGGGTGGTGTGGCTGTTCTCGGCGCGGAAGGTGGGGCCGAAGGTGTAGACCTTGCTCAGCGCCAGGCAGTAGGCCTCGACGTTGAGCTGGCCGGACACGGTCAGGAAGGTCTCCTTGCCGAAGAAGTCGCGGCCGAAGTCGACCTGGCCCTGCGCGTCGCGCGGCAGGTTGGCCATGTCCAGGGTGGAGACGCGGAACATCTGTCCGGCGCCTTCGGCGTCGGAGGTGGTGATGATCGGCGTGCTGATCCAGTTGTAGCCGTTCTGGTGGAAGTAGCGGTGCACCGCCTGCGCCAGGCAGTTGCGGATGCGCGTCACCGCGCCGAACAGGTTGGTGCGCGGGCGCAGGTGCGCGACCTCGCGCAGGAATTCCGGCGACATCGGCTTGGGCTGGATCGGGTAGGTCAGCGGATCCTCGACCCAGCCCACCACCTCGACCGCGCTGGCCTGGATCTCGTACGACTGGCCCTTGCCCTGCGATTTCACCAGCACGCCCTTGGCGATCAGCGAGCAACTGCCGGTGAGCCGCTTGACCTCGTCGAAGTTGGGCAGTGCCTCGGTGGCCACCACCTGGATCGGGGCGAAGCAGGAGCCGTCGCTCACATTGATGAAAGCCAGTCCGGCAGATCCGCGCAGCGTGCGCACCCATCCCCGCACCGTGACTTCGCCGCCTTCCGGGATCTTCCCCGCCAGCGCATGTGCAACGCTCACCACCGTCATGACTTGAATCCTCGCCGCAGCGACTCGATATGGAAGGGGCAAGTGTACTGGCTGGAGCGCAGCGCTTGCGAGGCATGCGGCGATCGGTCGCCGTCCTTCCTATAATGTCCGCTCGCAGTCGCCGGAGTCGTTCGTCATGACCATCCGTCTCACCCCCGTCGCCCACGCCCGCGTGCAGCGCTTCGTCGCGCAGACTCCCGGCGCGCTGGGCTTGCGTTTCGGCGTCGAGCGCACCGGCTGTTCGGGTTGGGGCCACGTCACCGACCTGGCGCGCGAGGCGCGTCCGGACGACGCGGTGTTCGAGCAGGACGGCGTGCGCATCTATGTCGATGCGACCAGCCTGCCGCTGGTGGACGGCACCGAGATCGACTTCGCCAAGCAGGGCCTGGGCGAGACCTTCGTGTTCCGCAACCCGAATGCCACCGCCGAGTGCGGCTGCGGCGAGAGCTTCACCACCGACGCCGCGCACGCCGGCGCGCCCTGAGCGTCGCCGCTCCGCCCGGCGGCGCCTTCCTCGAGGGCGCAGGGCAGCGTGGCATCGGTTTCCATGCAGCTGCCTCAGTTCCTTCATCACCCCAACGCCTATGCGCTGTGCTTCGCGCAGGAAGACGGCGTGTGCGACTGCTGCGGCGAAACCCGTGCATGGCGCTACCGGGGGCCGTTCTACTGCGCTGGCGATGGCCCGCAGTTCCTGTGTCCCTGGTGCATCGCCGATGGCCGCGCCGCGGCCCGCTTCGAGGGCGAGTTCACCGGCTGGACCGAGATCGAGGGCGTCTCGTCCGATCCGGGCGACCCACCGCCGGCGATCAATGCAGCGCTGCTGCAGGAGATCTGCACGCGCACCCCGGGCTATTCGGCCTGGCAGCAGCCGGTGTGGCTGAGCCATTGCGACCGGCCCTGCGCCTTCCTGGGCTATGCCGGGCGTGACGATCTGGACCCGATCCTGGACGAGGTCATGCCCGACATCGCCGAGGTCACCCCGCGCGACACGGACTGGCTGCTGGCGCGCCTGTCCCGCGACGGCATGCTGGTCGGCTGTCTGTTCCGTTGCCTGCAGTGCGGTCAGCATCGGCTGCATGTCGATATGGGGTGAGAAGCCGGGACGCGGGACCCGGCTTCATCGAGTCAGGACATCACCCGGCCGGCCGCCCCGGCAGCTTGTCTGCGGCGGCCCTTCTGCGCCATAATGTGCGGCTTCCTGCCTTCCCGGCAGGAGTCCTTGCCCCACCGCCGTCACCACCGCGGGGGGCTGTCCGGCCGCAAGGCCACATCCGAAAGGTAAACACCATGAGTCGTCATTACGAAATCGTGTTCCTGGTCCACCCGGACCAGAGCGAGCAGGTCCCGGCCATGATCGAGCGCTACAAGTCGCTGGTCGAGAACGGCAAGGGCACCATCCACCGTCTGGAAGACTGGGGCCGCCGCCAGCTGGCGTATCCGATCCAGAACCTGGTGAAGGCCCACTACGTCATGCTGAACATCGAAGTGGACCAGGCCGTGCTGAGCGAGCTGGTCGAGAGCTTCCGCTTCAACGACGCGGTGCTGCGCCACCTGGTGATCAAGCGCGACGGCGCCGACACCGAGCAGTCGCTGATCATGAAGAGCAAGGACGAGAAGGCCGACAAGCCCGAGCGCGGTGAGCGCCGTCGTCGCGACGACGAAGAGGGCGATGCGCCCGCCGCCGCCACCGAAACCGACGGCGACGCCGCCGAAGCCGCCTAAGGAGCACGCTCATGTCCAAGTTCTTCCGTCGTCGCAAGTTCTGCAAGTTCACCGCCGAGGGCGTCAAGGAGATCGACTACAAGGATCTCAACACCCTGCGCCAGTACCTCACCGAGAACGGCAAGATCGTGCCGAGCCGCGTGACCGGCACCAAGTCCAAGTACCAGCGCCAGCTGGCCACGGCGGTCAAGCGCGCGCGTTTCCTGGCGCTGATCCCGTACACGGATAACCACGACGTTTGATTCCGGGTTTCCCGGAACGCAACACCGCCCGCACCTCCCGGTGCGGGCATTCAACCGAAGTCTGGCGATCAAAGAATGCGGTGCCGATCGGGACACATCCCGATTCCCCATCCCCAATCCCGGCTTCTCCTATTCGGACAGCAAGCGTTGCGGGCGCCTTCGGGGCGTGCGCTAACGAATAACGGAGCAAGACCATGCAACTGATTCTTCTGCAGAAAGTGACCAACCTGGGCGGCCTCGGCGACAAGGTCGACGTCAAGCCGGGCTACGGCCGCAACTACCTGGTGCCGCAGGGCAAGGCCGTGCCGGCCACCGCCGCCAACATCGCCGAGTTCGAAGCCAAGCGCGCCGAGTACGAAGCCAAGGCCAAGTCGATCCATGACGACGCCGAAGCCCGTGCCGCCAAGCTGGAAGGCGCCAGCGTGACCGTCAAGGCCAACGCGTCGACCGAAGGCAAGCTGTACGGCTCGGTCGGCCCGCGCGACATCGCCGAGGCCTTCACCGCCGCCGGCCTGCCGCTGGAGAAGGGCGAAGTGGTGCTGGGCGAGGGCGCGTTCCGCAACATCGGCGAGTACGAGGTGCTGGTGCGCCTGCACGCCGACGTGGAAACCACGGTCAAGGTCGTGGTCGAAGCCGACGCCTGATCCCTGCGTCATCGCTGTACCGACACGGGCACCGCAAGGTGCCCGTGTCGTTTTCGCCGACCGGCGCCGCCATCGGCGGGTCGTGCGGCCCTGGCTGGCATGGCGGGCGGGGGCGGTCGCCTGCATGTGCGACCGCCGTCGCATCGCCGCCGCCCGGCGCAGGCAGCCCCGGCGCCACTCGGGGGCCGCTATACTCAGCGACTCGTGTCCGATGTCGACCCGGTGGTGTAGCCGCATCAATGGGTTGGAAGCAGGACCTCACCTGGATCTTCATTAGCGGCAGCGCAGCTCGGAATGCCGGCGGCGCCTGCCATGGATTGCCCGCACCATGCGCCTGTCGACCATCAAGCTGTCCGGCTTCAAGTCCTTCGTCGATCCGACCACGCTGCACCTGCCGACCAACATGACCGGCATCGTCGGTCCGAACGGCTGCGGCAAGTCGAACATCATCGACGCGGTGCGCTGGGTGATGGGCGAAAGTTCGGCCAGCCGGCTGCGCGGCGATTCGCTGACCGACGTGATCTTCTCCGGCTCCTCGGCGCGCAAGCCGGTGTCGCAGGCCACGGTGGAACTGATCTTCGACAACTCCGATCACACCATCGCCGGCGAGTACGCCTCGTTCAACGAGATCTCGGTCAAGCGCCAGGTCAGCCGCGACGGCAGCAGCAGCTACTACCTCAACGGCACCAAGTGCCGGCGCCGCGACATCACCGACCTGTTCCTGGGCACCGGCCTGGGCCCGCGCAGCTACTCGATCATCGAGCAGGGCATGATCAGCCAGATCATCGAAGCGCGCCCGGAGGACCTGCGCGTGTACCTGGAGGAGGCCGCCGGCATCTCCAAGTACAAGGAGCGGCGCAAGGAGACCGAGACCCGCATCCGCCACACCCGCGAGAACCTGGAGCGTCTGGGCGACCTGCGCGAGGAGATCGGCAAGCAGCTCGAGCACCTCAAGCGGCAGGCGCGCCAGGCCGAGCAGTACCAGGCGCTGCAGGAAGAGCGGCGGATCAAGGACGCGCAGTGGAAGGCGCTGGAGTACCGCGGCCTGGACGGGCGCCTGCAGGGCCTGCGCGAGGCGCTGGGCCAGGAAGAGACGCGCCTGCAGCAGCTGATCGCCGAGCAGCGCGATGCCGAGGCGCGCATCGAGACCGGCCGCGTGCGCCGCGAGGAGGCCGCCGAGGCGCTGAGCACCGCGCAGGCCGAGGTCTACAAGGTCGGCAGCACCCTGGCCCGGATCGAACAGCAGATCCAGCACCAGCGCGATCTGTCGCAGCGCCTGCACAAGGCGCGCGACGAGGCGCAGCTGGCACTGGCCGAGCTCGGGCAGCATATCGGCACCGACGAGGCCAAGCTGGCGCTGTTGCGCGAATCGGTCGACGTGGCCGGCCCGCAGCTGGAGCAGTTGCAGGAAGACAACGAATACAAGCAGGAAGCGCTGCGCGAGGCCGAGGCCCGCCTGGCCGACTGGCAGCAGCGCTGGGAATCGCATCAGCGCAACACTGCCGAAGCCTCGCGCGCCGGCGAAGTGGAGCGGACCCGCGTCGATTACCTGGACCGGCAGTCGCTGGAAGCCGAGCGCCGCCGCGAGGCGCTGGTCGCCGAGCGCGCCGGGCTGGACCTGGACGCGCTGGCCGAGGCGTTCGCGCAACTGGAACTGCAGCACGAGACCCAGCGCGCCGCGCTGGATGGACTGACCGAGCAGGTCGAGGCGCGCAAGCAGGCGGTGGCGGCGCTGCAGGACCAGCAGCGCAGCGCGCAGGCCGAACTGGCCGACGTGCGCAAGCAGGCGCAGGCCGCGCGCGGCCGGCTGTCGTCGCTGGAAACCCTGCAGCAGGCCGCGCTCGGCCAGGAGCAGGGTGCGGCGGTGGCCTGGCTGCAGGCGCGCGGGCTGGACTCGGCGGCGCGCGTCGGCGAGCGGCTCAGCGTGGAGAGCGGCTGGGAGAACGCGGTCGAAGGTGCGCTCGGGCAGTTGATCGAAGGTGTGCTGGTGGAGGCGCCGGAAACCCTGGTCGACGCCCTTGGCGAACTCGGCGAAGGCCGCATCGCTCTGGTCAGCGGCGCCGAGGCGGCCGAGACCTTCGCGCCGACCTCGCTCGCGGCCAAGGTGCAGGGCCCGATTGCGATTCGCCGGCTGCTGGCGCGACTGCACGCGGCCGAGGATTTGAGCGCAGCGCGGGCGCTGCTGCCGCAGTTGGGCGAGGGCGATTCCATCGTCACCCGCGATGGCGCGCGCCTGGGCCAGGGCTGGCTGCGGGTGTCGCGCTCGGGCGCGGCCAAGCAGGGCGCGCTGCTGCGCGAGCGCGAGATCCAGAGCCTGCGCGGCCAGATCGAGACGCTGCAGGAACGCGAGGCCGACCTCGAACACCGCTTGGGCGAGCTGCGCGCGCAGTTGCTGGCCGGCGAACAGCAGCGCGAGGACGCGCAACGCCAGTTGTACCAGGCGCACCGCAGCGCCTCCGAACTGGCCGGGCAGTTGCAGAGCCAGCAGGGCAAGGTCGACGCCGCGCGCAGCCGCATCGAGCGCATCGAGCTGGAGGTCGCGCAGCTGCTGGAAACCCTGGACAGCAGCCGCGAGCAGGCGCGCGAGGCACGCTCCAAGCTGGAGGACGCGGTCACCAGCATGGGCGACCTGGAGTCGGTGCGGCATGCGCTGGAAAGCGAGCGCCGCCAGCTCACCGAGGCCCGCGACCTGGCCCGCGACGCCGCACGGCGGGTGCGCGAGGCCTCGCACGCATTGGCCCTGACCCTGGAGTCGCAGCGCACCCAGATCGCCTCGCTGAGCCAGGCGCTGGAGCGCATGGGCAACCAGCGCGGGCAACTGGATGCGCGCCTGGGCGAACTCAGCGCGCAGTTGAACGAGGGCGACTCGCCGGTGCTGGCCCTGGAGGCCGAGCACCAGGCCGCGCTGAGCGAGCGCGTGCGCACCGACCGCGCGCTCGGCGAGGCGCGCGCGCTGCTGGACGGCATCGACAACGAACTGCGCGCGCTGGAGCAGACCCGTCAGCAGCGCGACGAACAGGCGCTGGCGCAGCGCGAGCGCATCGCCCAGCGCCGGCTCGACCAGCAGGCGCTGGTGCTCAGCGCCGAGCAGCTGTCGGCGGCGGTGGTCAAGGCCGGCTTCGTGCTCGAGGACGTGATCAACAGCCTGCCCGAGCACGCCGATCCGGCGGAGTGGGAGCAGGCGGTACAGCAGATCGATGCGCGCATGCGCCGGCTGGAGCCGGTCAACCTGGCGGCGATCAGCGAGTACGGCGAGGCCGCGCAGCGCGCCGAGTACCTGGAAGCGCAGGACGTCGACCTGAACACCGCGCTGGAAACCCTGGAAGACGCCATCCGCAAGATCGACCGCGAGACCCGCGGCCGCTTCAAGGACACCTTCGACCGGGTCAACTCCGGCGTGCAGGCGCTGTATCCGCGCCTGTTCGGCGGCGGCCACGCCTACCTGGAGCTGACCGGCGAGGACCTGCTGGACACTGGCGTGGCGATCATGGCGCGGCCCCCGGGCAAGCGCGTGTCCAGCATCTCGCTGCTGTCCGGCGGCGAGAAGGCGATGACCGCGGTGGCGCTGGTGTTCGCGATCTTCCAGCTCAACCCGGCGCCGTTCTGCCTGCTCGACGAGGTGGACGCGCCGCTGGACGAAGCCAACGTCGGCCGCCTGGCGGCGATGGTCAAGGAAATGAGCGAGAAAGTGCAGTTCCTGTTCGTCAGCCACAACAAGGCGACGATGGAGGCGGCGCACCAGCTCAGCGGCGTCACCATGCGCGAGCCCGGCGTCAGCCGTCTGGTCAGCGTGGATCTCGAGGAGGCCGCGCGTTTGGCGGGCGCGGCCTGACGTGACATGCTAAAGGACGTGATGCGCGTCGAGGCCGGGTTTCCGTGTTGGCGGACCCGATGCGCACCCAGCAGTTGTTTTCCCCCTGTGTACCCTTGCCGGAGTAACCCCTGAATGTCCGACATGGCAATGCTACGCATCGGCATCCTCGCCGCCGGCTTGCTGTTGATTGCGGCGATCTTCCTGTTCGGCCGCCCCAAGAAACCGAGCCAGGGCCGGCGCGTGGAGGCGGCCGATCCGGCCGCGCCGCGCCGCGAACCCTCGCTGGGCGACGCCGCCGCGGCCGCCGGCGATGACGCGCTGGTTGCGTCCGGCGCGGACGGCGAAGCGCACCAGCCCGACCTGGGCCTGCCCACGGCGGAGGCACCGGGCGCCGACCTCGGCAAGCGGCCGAGCCAGGATTTCGACAAGATCGTCTCGCTGTACGTCGCCGCCCGCGCCGGGCAGGTGCTGCGCGGCGAGGACATCGTGGTGGCCGCGGAGAAGACCGGCCTGACCTTCGGCCACATGAACGTGTTCCACCGCCTGGTGGAAGGGCATCCCGAACGCGGCCCGATCTTCAGCATGGCCAGCATCATGAAGCCGGGCAGCTTCGACATGGCGCACATCCGCGAGATGGAGACCCCGGCGATCGCCTTCTTCCTGACCCTGCCGGCGCCGCTGACCGCGCTCGACGCCTGGGAGAAGATGCTGCCGACCGTGCAGCGCATGGGCGAACTGCTCGACGGCGTAGTCCTGGACGACAGCCGCAACGCCCTGGGTCGCCAGCGCATCGCCCACATCCGCGACGACCTGCGCGCCTACGACCGCCAACACCAGGCCCCGCCGTTGACGAAGGCCCCGCGCTGGTGAGCGCCGCGCCGTCGGCGCGGCGCAGGGATTGGGGAGTCGGGATTGGGGATTCGCTTAAGGGCCGGGATTGGGGAATCGGGAATGGGGATTCGCTTAAGGGCAGGGATTGGGGAGTCGGGATTGGGGATTCGTAAAAGCGGGTCCCTAGTGCTGATCGCCCGACGCGCTCTTCCCTTCTCCCATCGGGAGAAGGTGCCCCAAAGGGGCGGATGAGGGTGCGACCGCCGCCGAGGCCAGAAGCCCTGGCTTTGGTTCTCGCGAATCCCTGATCCCCACTCCCGAATCGGCTCGCCATCCTGGCGCGGGCGCCCGGACTAGCGAATCGTGCCTCGGGAACAGGAAGCGCTGGAGCAAAACCAGCCATGCCTCAGCAACGCCGCAGCCCCGCTTTTACGAATCCCCAATCCCCAATCCCCAATCCCGAGGCGCGCTATTTGCGCGCCTTCATAAACGCCTCCCGAAACCGCAGCATCTCCGCCTCGGTGCCGACGGTGACGCGCACCAGCTTCGGCCAGATCGGCCAGCTGCGCCCGACGATCACGCCCTGCTTGGCCATCGCCGCGGCGAAGGCGGCGCCGTCGCGCTTGACGTCGACCATGAAGCAGTTGGCCTGCGACGGCAGGCACTTGTAGCCCTTGCTCTGCAGCCAGGCGATGGTGTCGTTGCGGATGCGCGCGTTCTCGGCGCGACGGGTCGGGACCAGTTGCAGGTCCTGCAGGCTGGCGATGCCGGCGGCCAGGGCGGGCACCGACACCGGATTCTGGCCGAACGCGGCGAGCTTGGTCTGCAGCCCCGGCGCGGCCACCGCCAGGCCCAGGCGCAGCCCGGCCATGCCGTACAGCTTGGAGAAGGTGCGCAGCACCAGCAGGTCCTGGCGCTGGCCGATCAGGTCGATCACCGACGGCTCCTCGCTGTAGTGCAGGTAGGCCTCGTCGACCAGCAGCACGCTGGAGGCGGGCTTGTTGGCCAGCAGCCATTCGATGTCGGCGCGCTTGGTGACCGACCCGGTCGGGTTGTTCGGATTGCACAGGTAGATCAGGCCGGCATTCGGATCGGCGCTGGCCATGGCCTTGACGTCGTGCGCGCCGTCGGCGCGCAGCGGCACCCGTCGCACCGGCGCGCCATGCGCGGCGGCCACATCGGCCACCGCCTCGAAGGTCGGATCGGCTACCACCACGCTGGCGCGCGCCGAGGTGAAGGCGCGCGCCGCGCGGGCCAGCGGCTCGCTGGAGCCGGGATACACGGCGACATGGTCGGCCGGCAGGCGCTGCTGGCCGACGAAGGCGGCGATCAGCTCGTCCGACAACTCGAACAGATAGCGGCCGCTGCGCGGCAGGATCGCCTGCGCTGCCGCCAATGCCGCAGGCGCAGGACCCAGCGGGCATTCGTTGAAGTTCAGGTACACGGTGCCGGCCGCAGGCGCCACGCTGGGTGTCGCGGTTGCGGCGGTGGCCGCCTTGCGCCGCGCCGCCTCGGCGACGGGCGCCAGGCCCACGGCGCCGAGCGCCAGACCGGAGGTGGCCAGGGACAGGAAGGAACGGCGCGAGACCGGTAGCGACACGGAGCTCTCCAGAGCGGGCGGGGATCGCAACGTTAACGAGGTGTTAATGGCGGGGCAAGGGAGCGAGGGGGGCGGGATTCGGAATTTGGGATTTGGGGTTGGCTTGAGGG
>NZ_LFME01000036.1 GCF_001043115.1 Xanthomonas sp. NCPPB 1128
GCCGGCAAGCAAATCGTGTGTGCTGCCATGCGTAAGCTCCTGCACCTCGCCTACGGCGTCCTCAAATCGGGCACCGCGTTCGACCCGAAAAGGGCCCTTGCCTGCTAGGGGGTAAGACGGTATCTACGGGACACTTCCCTTGCTCTCAGCCGCACCCTGTAGCCACGCTCGCGGCAGCGCGGCATGCGCTCTAGATAAAAGCCTGCGCCATGCACTAAGCACGCACGCCGCAGGAAGCGGCCTGTGTCGGCGAGGCCGCCCAGCGGCTCAGTAGCGCTGCTGCAGGAACCAGTTGGCCGCGCCGATCACGCCGAGCTGGCCATGTTCGACCAGTTTCACCGGGATCTGCTCCAGCGCCGGACGCATCGCGCCCTTGTTCAAGTAGCGCTCGACGAAGCTGCTGGCGGACAGGAACGCGCCGATCTGCGGCAGGAAGCCGCCAGCCAGGTAGATGCCGCCCTGCACGCCATACAGCAGCGCCATGTCGCCGACCACGCTGCCAAGCAGGCCGCAGAACGCGGACAGCGCTTCGTGCGCCAGCGGATCGCCACCGGCCAAGGCAGCCGCGGTGACGTCACCCGGCGCGGCATGCGCGGGCGTGGCGCCACGCAGTTCGCACAGCGCGCGATACAGATTGAGCAGGCCCGGACCGGACAGGAAATGTTCGGCCGGCACGTAAGGACGATCGCGCAACAGGCGCTGCGCCAGCATCAGTTCCAGGTCGTTGCCGACCGGCAGCGCGGCATGGCCGGCTTCGGTGGCCAGCACCACGGCGCCGCCATGGGTCGGAATCCACACCGCTGCGCCGAGGCCGGTGCCCGGACCGATCACCAACGCCGGCCCGCGCTGCGCCTTGCGCGGCCCGGTCAGATGCAGCACTTCGCTGGCGTCCATCGACGCCGCCGCATACGCCACCGCCTCGAAATCGTTGACCAGATGCAGCGCCTTCAGGCCCAGACGTTCGCGAATCTCCGGCGGCGACAGCGTCCACGGCAGATTGGTGGTGATGACGCGTCCATCTTCGAGCGCGTAACCGGCGCTGGCGATCACCCCGCGGGTCGGCTTCGGCCCCTGCACCTGGCCCAGGAACTCGCCGATGATCTCGGCCAGGCCGGGATAGTCGGCGCAGCGGTACTTGCGATAGTCGAGTACATCGACAGACGGCGCCGGGCCGGCACCGGCAGCAGGCGCGACCAGGCCGATCCGGACATGGGTTCCGCCGACATCGGCAGCAATGAAGGGCTCGGCGCGCGGCACGGCCGCTGCCACGGATGAACTGCTTGCGGACACGTCTTCTCCCGTTGCGCCAGAGCAGGCGCACGCCGATTCGGCAGATTGATCGATCGAGTGTCCGACCACCTTGACAACGTTGTCAAGATGAATTTCACCAGCGGGTCGTTTTGTCTTCATCGCGTCGACTTGATGGGATGGATCGACTTGGCATGCGGGAGGCCGCCGTCGCTGCGCGTTGCATGGGTGAACATCCGTCGCAAAATTTCGCCGCATCGCACAAATTTTTGCCGCGCAGCCTGCAAGCCGGCAGGCCTTGCTGCAGCTGGGGCGACTGGTCGATACACCCCTGTCGCCACCATCGTCGGCCATGTTTTCTTTTGTAGACAAGGACCTAGGCCGGGCCGCGGACGCCTTGCCAAAGCCGCAGGAAAGATGCCGCGGCAAGCCTTGCTTGCAATCGTCAAAACCGCGTGAAACGGGTGTTGACAACGCTGTCAGCGCTACGACAGACTCGGCTCACACAAGTTTTACAACTTCAAGACATGCCACGTTCAGGGGATTCAGAAACAGCGACGCATCGCCGCTCCTCCCGCGCCAAGTGGCAGGACCCGCGCTGACGCTGCGACCGGCATCCCCCGAACCGACGAAACCACGCCCGATGCCGGGCACGGACGCAGCGCGCCCGGACCAGGCAGCAGGTGCACTGCTTTATTGCTGGACTTGGTTGTTACCTGCAGGAACACAGGAAGAACCGGCGCCCTCGATGCCGCCGGTTGGCTACTTCCGCGTCAGCGACCGGACGACGCGCATCGAGATGCGATCCGCGCAGCGCCACCAGGCGCGGCGCCATCCACAAGGCCGGGCAGCGGCCAGCACGCCGGAACATCGGTTGGCACCTCATGCCCAAGTACTCACCCAGAGGTTTAGCCAATGAATAGCCGCACCACTACCTTAGCCCTCAGCATCATGGCCGCGCTGTACCTGTCCGGTAACGCCGCCGCGCAGGAAGCGCCCGCTTCCGCCAACGCGGATTCCAAGAACGTCCAGCAGCTGGATGCCATCACTGTCACCGGCTACCGCGCCTCGCTGGAGAAGAGCCAGTCGGTGAAGCGCTCGGCCAACTCCATCGTCGACGCGATCAGCGCCGAGGACATCGGCAAGTTCCCGGACACCAATGCCGCCGAGTCGCTGGCGCACCTGCCGGGCATCAGCGTGGACCGCCAGTTCGGCGAGGGCGAGAAGGTCAGCATCAACGGCACCGATCCGGCGCTGAACCGCGTGCTGCTCAATGGCCAGACCATCGCCTCGGGCGACTGGGGCGGCAACCCGACCGACACCAGCGGCCGCACCTTCAACTACACCCTGCTGTCGCCGGAAATCATCGGCCTGATGGAGGTCTACAAGACCCCGGAAGCCCGCATCGACGAAGGCTCGATCGGCGGCACCGTGATCGTGCACACCCGCAAGCCGCTGGACCTGCCGAAGAACACCATCCGCGGCTCGGTCGGCTACAACTACAACGACCGTTCGGAAGAAGGCAATCCGCGCGGCTCGGCGCTGTGGAGCTGGAAGAACGACGACGAGACCTTTGGTGCGTTGATCTCGGCCACCCACGACAAGCAGGACCTGTCGCGCGCCGGCATCGAGTTCTTCGGCTACAACACCGGCGCCGGCATCCCGCCGACCGCGCGCATCTCCGGCGACGGTGGTAACGTCGCGACCGCCAAGATCCCGGTGGGCATCAACAGCGCCTTCTTCCAGCAGACCCGCGAGCGCAACGGCCTGCAGGGCGCGCTGCAGTGGAAGCCGAACGATCAGAACGAGTTCAACCTGACCGGCATCTACATCAAGGGCAAGTACAACAACTTCAGCGAATCGCGCTACGTCTGCCCGGGCTGCGGCGACCAGGACAAGATCACCAGCGCGACCGTGCAGAACGGCTACGTCACCCAGGCCACGGTCACCGATGGCGCCGGCAACGGCAAGCAGCCGTACGCGCAGTTGGACACCAACTACCGCGAAAGCACCGTCACCACCAAGAGCCTGAACCTGCGCCACGACTTCTACGGCGACAAGTGGGTGTTCACCTCGCAGGTCGGCACCACCGAGGCCACCGGCGGCAAGAACCCCGAGTACCTGATGAAGTTCCTGCTGAAGGACGGCGGCTACAACTTCGGTTACGACGGCAGCCACACCGACGTCAACTACGACAACGCCAGCGCCGCCAACTGGGGGCTGGTCGGCTCGCCGGCCGGTCTGCCCGCCGGCTCCACCGCCGCCTCGGCGATGCAGGCCGGCGGCATCTACTACGCCAAGAGCACGGACAAGGAGAAGTACTTCCAGTTCGATGCCGCCCGCGATCTGGATTGGGGCCCGCTGAACAAGCTGCAGCTCGGCTACAAGTACATCAACCACGACAATGGCGTCGATGCCCGCGGCAACCGCATCAACACCACCAATGCGATTTCGCTGACCGACTTCAGCCCCGGCACCACCCCGAGCGGCCTGTACGACGGCCTGGGCGCCAGCGGCGACCTGACCAACTGGCCGACCGCCAACCTCAACTCGGTGATCAACTACCTGCGCGGCCAGCCGCAGGGTCCGTACAACCGGGACTACGGCTCTTCGTTCGACGTCAAGGAAATCACCAGCGACCTCTACGCGCAGCTGAACTTCGAGTCCGGCGCGTGGCGCGGCAACCTCGGCGTGCGCTACGTGGACACCAAGGACAAGTCGCTGTACTGGCAGAGCGCCGATGGCGGCGCCACCTACAACCAGACGCAGGTGAGCAAGCAGTACTACAAGCCGCTGCCGAGCTTCAACCTGGCCTACGATCTGGACACCGACAAGGTGCTGCGCTTCTCCGTGGCCAAGGTGATGGCACGTCCCCGCTACGGCGACCTGGCCGGCTCGTTCACCATCAACAGCAGCAACGGCAATTTGACCGCCAGCGGCGGCAACCCGGACCTGAAGCCCTACGAGTCGACCAACTACGATCTGGCCGCCGAGTGGTACTTCGCCCCGTCCAGCATGCTGTCGGCGGAACTGTTCTATCGCGACATCAGCTCGTACATCGTCACCACCACCTCGCAGCAGCAGCTGACCGATGCGGTGAGCGGCGTAAGCGGCCTGTTCACGGTGACTTCGCCGATCAACGCTTCCGACGCCAAGGTCAAGGGCGCCTCGCTGAACTACCAGCAGGCGTTCGGCTACGGCTTCGGTCTGCAGGCGAACTACACCTACGCCACCGCCGACGCCAGCACCGGCCTGAACCTGCCGTACCTGTCGAAGAACACCTACAACGTGATCCCCTACTGGGAAAACGGTCCGTGGATGGTGCGCCTGAACTACAGCTACCGCTCCAAGTACTTCACCCAGGTCGGCCGCCTGAACTCGCAGGTGTTCACCGACGAGTACAAGCAGCTGGATCTGACCGCCTCGTACGAGATCAACGACTGGATGAGCGTGAGCTTCAGCGCGACCAACCTGCTCGACTCGACGTACTACTGGTACAACGAGGTCAAGTACGCGCCGATCGGCATGTACAAGAACGGCCGCGGCTACCAGGCGCAGCTGAACTTCAAGTTCTGATGTAGCACCGGCGCGCCACCGTCCCTCCACGGTGGCGCGCTTTTTCGTGTCCGGCGCGGCGGCGCCGGCATCGTTCCCTGCAACAAAGGAGTGCCGCTCCATGACGACCGAGACCCGCCCCCGTGCGGACCGATCCCGCCACGCCGGAGCCGCACGCCAGACCCTGGCCAGCGCGCTGGCCCTCATTCTTGCGCTGACGGCGCTGCCCGCCGGCGCCGCGGACGCGCCGTCGCCGACGGCGCCCACCGCCACCACCCTCAGTCCGGAACAGATCGACCAGCAGTGGCTGCAGGCCACCGCCAAGTACGCGCCCGAACGCGCGCGCCTGGTGCGCGAGGCCAACGCTGGCGCGCGCGGCGGACCGTTCCGGCCCGACTGGACCTCGCTCAAGCAGTACCGCTCGCCGTCCTGGTACGACAACGCCAAGTTCGGCATCTTCATCCACTGGGGCGTGTTCTCGGTGCCGGCCTTCGGCAACGAGTGGTACTCGCGCAACATGTATCAGCAGGGCAGCAAGGACTACCTGCACCATCGCGAGACCTACGGTCCGCAGTCGCGCTTCGGCTACAAGGACCTGATCCCGCTGTTCACCGCGCCCAAGTTCGATCCGCAGGCCTGGGCCACGCTGTTCCGCGACGCCGGCGCCCGCTACGTGGTGCCGGTGGCCGAACACCACGACGGCTTCGCGATGTACGACTCGCAGCTGTCGGACTGGACCGCGGTGAAGATGGGCCCCAAGCGCGACGTGATCGGCGAGCTGTCCAAGGCGATCCGCGCGCAGGGCCTGCATTTCGGCCTGTCCTCGCACCGCGCCGAGCACGACTGGTTCTTCGACGGCGGCCGCCAGTTCGACTCCGACGTCAACGACCCGCGCTACGCCGGCCTGTACGGCCCGGCGCAGGTCCGCCTGCCGGGCAAGGACGACGCCGACGTCACCAACGACTGGACCCCGGTGTCGCAGGCCTGGCTGGACGACTGGCTGGCCCGCACCACCGAGCTGATCGATCGCTACGATCCGGATCTGATCTATTTCGACTGGTGGATCGCGCACCCGACCTTCCGCGGCACGCTGCCGACCATGCTGTCGTACTACTACAACCACGGCGCGGCCAAGGGCGGGGTGGTGGTGAACTACAAGCTCGGCGCCTTCCCCGAAGGCGCCGGCACCCTGGACATCGAGCGCGGCCAGCTCACCGGCATCCATCCCACGCACTGGCAGACCGACACCTCGGTCAGCAACGCCTCGTGGGGCTATGTCGAGAACGACACCTACAAGACGCCGACCTTCATCATCCACATGCTGGTTGACGTGGTCAGCAAGAACGGCAACCTGATGCTCAACATCGGCCCGCGCGCCGACGGCTCGATCCCGGAGACCGAGCGCGCGATCCTGCTGTCGATCGGCAAGTGGCTGAAGACCAACGGCGAGGCGATCTACGACAGCACGCCGTGGCGCACCTACGGCGAAGGCCCGACCGAGGTGGTCGGCGGCACCTTCCAGGACACCAAGACCAAGCCATACACGCCCGAGGATTTCCGCTTCACCACCGGCCACGGCGCGCTGTACGCGATCGAGCTGGGCTGGCCGGCCGACGGCAAGGCCGTGATCCGCTCGCTGACGCCGGCCGACGGCGTGCGCGGCGTCACCCTGCTCGCCAGCGGCAAGCCGGTGCCGTTCGAGCAGCGCGCCGACGGCCTGCACCTGCGCCTGCCGGCCAAGCCGGTGGGCGAACACGCCTACGTGTTCCGCATCGACCTGACCTCCCCCACCCCGCCAACGGATCCCTCCCGATGATGAAGCGTTTCGCAGGGCTGCTGTTCGCCCTCGCCCTGGTCTGCGCCCCAGCCATGGCCAAGAACCCGACCGCGCTGTTCTATCTGATGAACACGCAGAAATCGACCAATTCGTTCCTGGCGCACCTCGACAAGATCGACGTGGTGGTGCCGACCTGGTACGGCGTGGACCAGAGCGGCCTGGTCAACGGCACCCCGAACCTGTACCTGTACGAGATCGCCAAGCAGCACAAGCTGCGGGTGATGCCGATCCTGTCGATGACCGCCGGACGCGACGGCTTCCACAAGCTGCTGCACGACGAGGACGCCAAGCAGCGCATGATCGCGGCGCTGTTGATCCACGGCCGCAAGCACGGCTACTACGGCTTCCAGTTCGATTTCGAGAGCATCGCCTGGACCGACCGCGACGCCTACTCGCTGATGGTCAAGCAGACCGCCGAGGCGCTGCACAAGGCCGGCTTCAAGCTGTCGGTGGCGGTGGTGCCGAACGCGCCCGGCTATGCCGAAGGCGGCGCGTTCGCCAAGTGGATGTGGGAGTACTGGCGCGGCGCCTACGACCTCAAGGCGCTGAGCGCCTCGGCCGACCTGATCAGCCTGATGACCTACGACCAGCACACCCGCTGGACCACGCCCGGCCCGGTGGACGGCATGGTGTGGATGAAGAAGCACCTGGACTATGCACTGACCCAGGTGCCGAAGGACAAGCTGTCGCTGGGCATCGCCACCTACGGCTACCGCTGGTACACCGGCAACCCGGTCAAGCCCGACGGCACCGAGGCCTCGAACATCACCGCCGACTACATCGACGCCGACGAGTCGTTCCCGCTGGCGGAAGAGCAGCACGCCACCGTGCAATGGGACCCCGTGGAGCAGGAGTCGTGGTTCTATTTCTACCGCGACGACATGCGCGAGTGGGTGTTCCGCCCGGACGCGCGCAGCTTCCGCGCGCGCTATGAATTGACCAAGCAATACGGCCTGGAAGGCTTCAGCTGCTGGGTGCTGGGCGCCGAAGACCCCAAGGTCTGGGACGAACTGCCGACCGCAACGCGCTGAGCGGCCGCCACGATCGACATGCGACGGGATGCACGCGGCGCGCAGCGAACGCGCCGCGCTCACCCCAGGCTACCCCACAGCCTCTACGATACGCATCTCGATCGCTTGAGGTAGACCGATGACTGCAGTGGGTGCACACCCCCGATTGCCGCACCGCCCGATGCCCGCCGCCGCGCGCATCGCGGCGGCCTCCCGCAACGCCTGGCTGGGGTTGTCCCTGCTCGCCTGTGGCAGCCTGCTCGGCGGCTGCGACCGCGCTCCGCCGCCGGCACCGACACCGGCGGCCAAGCCCGCCGCGGCGCCGCCGCCGGCCCCGAAACACGATGACGACGACGACAAGACCCCGCTGCCGCTGATCCCGGCGCCGGCCAAGGCCGAGCGCGACGGCGGCACCCTGACCATCGGCACCGGCGCCGTGCTGTCGGTACCTCTCGACGACCCCGGCGCACAGCGCGTGGCCGAGCAACTGTCGCAGTTGCTGGAAAAGACCCGCGGCCTGGCGCTGCAGGTGCGTGCGGAGACCATCCCCGCCGACGGCAGCATCCGCCTGCAGCTCAATCCCAATACCGAGGTCGCGCAGGCCGAGGGCTACACGCTGGACGTGGACCCGCGCACCATGCTGATCCAGGCGCGCGAGGAACGCGGCCTGTTCTACGGCGCGATCAGCGCCTGGCAGCTGATGACGCCCGACGCCGGCAAGGGCGAGGTGGACGTGCCGCAGGTGCACATCCGCGACTGGCCGCGCTTCGGCTGGCGCGGCGTGCTGCTCGACGTGGCGCGGCACTTCCACGGCCCGGATACGGTCAAGCGCCTGCTCGACGCGATGGCCCAGCACAAGCTCAACGTGCTGCACCTGCATCTGACCGACGACCAGGGCTGGCGCATCGAGATCAAGCGCTATCCCAAGCTCACCGAGATCGGCGCCTGGCGCACCCCGCCCGGCGCCGGAACCCACGGCCTGCCCGATCGCTACGGCGGCTTCTACACCCAGGACCAGATCCGCGACCTGGTGGCCTACGCCGCCGAACGCCACATCACCATCGTGCCGGAGCTGGACATGCCCGGCCATGCCCAGTCGGCGGTGGCGTCCTACCCGGAACTGGTCGGGGTGACCCGGCAACGGCCCAAGGTGTCGGTGGACTGGGGCGTCAATCCGTACCTGTTCAACACCAACGACAAGAGCATGACCTTCATCCGGGGCGTGCTCGACGAAGTGCTGCAACTGTTCCCCTCGCCGTACATCCACATCGGCGGCGACGAGGCGGTCAAGGATCAGTGGGAACGCTCGCCGGCGGTGCGCGCGCAGATGCGCAAGCTCGGCATCAAGGATGCGCATGCGCTGCAGGGCTGGTTCAACCAGCAGCTGGCCGACTACCTGACCCAGCACCAGCGGCGCCTGATCGGCTGGGACGAGATCCTGGAAGGCGGGCTGCCGGCCAGCGCGTCGGTGATGTCCTGGCGCGGCGTCGACGGCGCGGTCGCCGCCGCCAAGCAGGGCCACGACGTGGTGCTGGCGCCGGCCGGCTGGATGTACCTGGACAACCTGCAGAGCGCGCGCAACGACGAACCCAATGGCCGCCTGGCGACGCTGCCGCTGCAGAAGGTCTATGGCTTCGACCCGGTGCCGGCCGCGCTCAGCGCCGAGGAGAGCAAGCACGTGCTCGGCGTGCAGGCGGCGCTGTGGAGCGAATACATCCCCTCCGCCTGGCATATCGACCATGCGCTGTTCCCGCGGCTGAGCGCGGTGGCCGAGGCCGGCTGGTCGCCGATGGCCGCGCGCGACTGGAACGGCTTCCTGCAGCGCCTGCCGGCGCAGCTGGATCGCTACCGCAGCCAGGGCATCGCCTACGGCGACGGCGCCTTCGCCGCGGACATCGCCATACAGGGCGGCGACAATGCCGCGCTGGACAGCGGCCAGGCCACCGTGGTGCTGGGCAACCAGGCCACCTTCGGCAGCTTCCGCTACACCACCGACGGCAGCGAACCCAAGGCCGACTCGCCGCGCTACACGGCGCCGTTCGCGGTGACCCTGCCGGTCACCGTGCGCGCGGCCACCTTCGCCGACGAAGGCCGCCTGCTGGCCGCCCCGCGCAGCCGCATCCTCGACCGCGCCAACCTGCTCAGCCGCGACACCCAGGGCCTGGCCTCGTGCGAAGGCGGCGAGTTGGGCCTGCGTGTGCCGCTGCTGCCGGACCTGGCCGACCAGGACACCCCGGTGTTCAACATCGACCTGTTCACCAGTTGCTGGCGCTACGCCGACGCGCGCCTGGACGGCATCGACCGCATCCGCATCGACGCCGCACGCCTGGCGCGCAACTACGGGCTGGCGCACGACCAGGCCAAGGTCAAGCGCTACCCGGCGCACAGCCCGCGTGGCGAGTTCGAAGTGCGGCTGGGCGATTGCAAGGGCAAGCTGCTGGCGCGGCTGCCGCTGCCGGCCGGCAAGACCCTGGGCGACCAGTTCGCACTGGAAGCGCGGCTACCCAAGCAGCGCGGCGTGCACGACCTGTGCCTGCGCTCCACCGCGCCCATCGCCGGCCCGTACTACGCCATCGGCGCCGTCCATCTGATCGACACCGCGGCGCAGGCGCCCCCCGCCGCCGCGCACTGACCACGGAGACCCTCGCATGATCCAGCCGCCCCGCCGCCCCCGTTCCGCGTCGCACACGCGCCTTCCTGCCCGCCTCGGGCTGCTGCTGGCGCTGGCCTTGCCGGCGTTGGGACAGGCGGCGGCGCCGGCGACGCTGTCGCTGCAACAGGGCTGGCAGGTGCGGCTGGCGCCGGGCGATGCCAACGCCAAGGCGCATCCGAAGGCGGCGCAGTGGCTGCCGGCGCAGGTGCCGGGCACGGTGCAGACCGACCTGATCGCCGCAGGCGTGGTGCCGGATCCGTTCTATCGCGACAACGAAGCGCAGATCCAGTGGGCCGGGCTCAGCGACTGGCAGTACCAGACCCATTTCCAGGTCGACGCGGCCTTGCTGGCGCGCCCGCACCTGGAACTGGTGTTCGACGGCCTGGACACCTTTGCCGAGGTCTACCTCAACGGCAAGAAACTGCTGGCCGCCGACAACATGTTCCGGCAGTGGCGCATCGACGCCAAACCGCTGCTCAAGCGCGGCGACAACCTGCTGGAAGTACGCATCGCCTCGCCGATCAAGAAGATCCAGCCGTGGCTGTCCAAGCAGCCGTATGCCCTGCCCGGCGCCTACGATTCGGCATTCGGCGACGAGCCGGTGGCGCGGCACAGTTCCACCTATGTGCGCAAGGCGCCGTACAACTTCGGCTGGGACTGGGGCCCGCGCATCGTCACCGCCGGCATCTGGCAGGGCGTGCGCCTGGAAGCCTGGGACGCGCTGCGCGTGGACGGCCTGCGCATCGCCCAGCAGCGCGTCGACGCCGACGCAGCGCAACTGCTGGCGCAACTGCAGGTGCAGGCCGGCCGCAGCGGCGAAGTGCAGTTGGATCTGGAGGTGCTCGGCCCCGACGGCCAACGCGTCGGCCAGTTCAGCCAGCGCGCGGTGGTCGATCCGGGCGCCAACACCCTGACCGTGCCGGTGCGCATCGCCAAGCCGCAGCGCTGGTTCCCGGCCGGCTACGGCCGCCAGGACCTGTACACGTTCAAGGCGCAACTGCGCGATGCGGCGGGCGAACGGTTGGACGTGCAGCGCGTCACCGGCCTGCGCAGCGTCGAACTGCGCCGCGAGAAGGACCAGTGGGGCAAGAGCTTCGCCCTGGTGGTCAACGGCATCCCGGTGTTCGCCAAGGGCGCCAACCTGATCCCGTTCGACAGCTTCCCCACCCGCGTCGACGCCGCGCGCATGCGCGGCTTCCTGCAGTCCGCGCGCGACGCCAACATGAACATGCTGCGCATGTGGGGCGGCGGTCATTACCAGCCGGACAGCTTCTACGAGGACGCCGACCGCCTGGGCATCATGATCTGGCAGGACTTCATGTTCGGCGGCGCCATCCCGCCGTACGACGTCGCGTTCCGCGAGAACACCCGTGCCGAGGCCGAGGAGCAGGTCCGGCGCCTGGGCGATCACCCCAGCATCGTCATCTGGTGCGGCAACAACGAAGTGCAGACCGGATGGGAGAACTGGGGCGACCGGGTCAAGTTCAAGCAGTCGATCGACCCGGAAGAGCGCGAGCGCATCGTCCGCGGCATGACCACGCTGTTCGGCACGGTGCTGCGCGAAGCGGTGCAGAAGTACGACAGCGACACCCCGTACTGGGCGACCTCGCCGGGCACCGATTTCGACGGCGCCGCCGACCAGCCCGACGACGGCGACATGCACTACTGGAAGGTCTGGGGCGGCCCGGCGCTGCCGGTCACCGAGTACCTCAACGTGACCCCGCGCTTCATGTCCGAATACGGGCTGCAGTCGTTCCCGGAGATGCGCACCATCCGCGCCTTCGCCGAACCCGGCGACCTGCAGCCGGAATCGGCGGTGATGCGCGCGCACCAGAAGTTCGACAAGGGCAACGGCAACCAGCGCCTGCTGCTGTACATCCGCCGTGCGTTCGGCGAGCCCAAGGATTTCGCCAGCTTCGTCTACCTGAGCCAGATCATGCAGGCCGAGGGCATCACCCTGGCCGCCGAGCACCTGCGCGCCTCGCGGCCGCAATCGATGGGCTCGCTGTACTGGCAGCTCAACGACGTGTGGCCCGGCGCGTCGTGGTCGAGCCTGGACTACTTCGGCCGCTGGAAGGCGCTGCAGTACCACGCGCGCCGCTTCTACGCGCCGGAACTGATCGCCGCACTGCGCAACGACAAGGGCCAGACCGAGGTGTCGCTGGTCTCCGACCGCACTACCCCGCTGGCCGCGCGCTGGCGCATGCGGGTCATGGACCTGTCCGGCAAGGTGCTGAGCAAGACCGAGAAGCCGGTGACGCTGGCGCCGCTGTCCAGCGTGCGCGTGGGCAGCTTCAGCGATGCGCAGCTGCTGCGCCGCGCCGATCCGCGCCGTAGCGTGGCGGTGTTCGAGCTGCTCGACGGCGAGCGCGTGCTGTCGCGCAACCTGGTGTACTTCGACGCGGCCAAGCGCCTGCAGTGGCCGCAGGCCGACATCCGCAGCGAGCTGCACGCAGACGGCGACGGCTACGCGCTGACCCTGAGCAGCGCCACCCTCGCCGCGCAGGTGTGGCTGAGCTTCGGCGACCTCGACGTGACCCTGTCCGACAACGCCTTCGACCTGCTGCCGGGCGAGCCGCTGACCGTGCGCGTGCACAGCAGCGCCACCCTGGAGCAGCTGCGCGCGGCGCTGCAGGTGCGTGACCTCGGCGGGACCATGGCGGGCGCCCCGGCCGAGCCGGCGGAGGTGAAGTGATGCGCGGGGAGATGTGCGATTCGAAGGGAACAGTGTGGGAGGGACTTCAGTCCCGACGTGGCGTTACCGGTAAAGCGTCGGGACTGAAGTCCCTCCCACAAAGGCGCATCTCCCTGGCGCTGTGCGCACTCGGCCTGCTCGCCGCCCCGCTCGCCCACGCCGACGAGGCCGAGGACCGCGCCGCCGCGCTGGTGGCGAAGATGACCCGCGCCGAGAAGATCGCGCAGGCGATGAACGCTGCGCCGGCGATCCCGCGCCTGGGCGTGCCGGCCTACGAGTGGTGGAGCGAGGGCCTGCACGGCATCGCCCGCAACGGCGAGGCCACGGTATTCCCGCAGGCGATCGGCCTGGCCGCGACCTGGAATCCCGACCTGCTGCACGACGTCGGCACCGTCACCTCCACCGAGGCGCGGGCCAAGTTCAACCTCGCCGGCGGCCCCGGCAAGGACCATCCGCGCTACGCCGGGCTGACCATCTGGTCGCCCAACATCAACATCTTCCGCGACCCGCGCTGGGGCCGCGGCATGGAGACCTACGGCGAGGATCCCTACCTCACCGGGCGGCTCGCGGTCGGCTTCATCCACGGCCTGCAGGGCGACGATCCGGCGCACCCGCGCACCATCGCCACGCCCAAGCACCTGGCCGTGCACAGCGGGCCGGAACCGGGCCGCCACGGCTTCGACGTGGACGTGTCGCCGCACGATTTCGAGGCCACCTACTCGCCGGCGTTCCGCGCCGCCATCGTCGACGGCCAGGCCGGCTCGGTGATGTGCGCGTACAACTCCCTGCACGGCACGCCCGCCTGCGCCGCCGACTGGCTGATCGACGGCCGCGTGCGCGGCGACTGGGGCTTCAAGGGCTTCGTCGTGTCCGATTGCGATGCGATCGACGACATGACCCAGTTCCACTACTACCGCGCCGACAATGCAGGCTCTTCCGCCGCGGCGCTCAAGGCCGGGCACGACCTGAATTGCGGCTACGCCTACCGCGACCTCGGCATCGCCTTCGACCGTGGCGAGGCAGACGAGGCGCTGCTCGACCGCTCGCTGGTGCGCCTGTTCGCCGCGCGCTACCGGCTTGGCGAGCTGCAGCCGTCGCGCCGCGATCCGTATGCACGGCTGGGCACCAAGGACATCGACAGTGCCGCGCACCGCGCGCTGGCGCTGCAGGCCGCACAGCAATCGCTGGTGCTGCTGAAGAACGCCAACGCCACCCTGCCGCTGCGCCCGGGCCTGCGCCTGGCCGTGCTCGGCCCCAATGCCGATGCGCTGGCCGCGCTGGAAGCCAACTACCAGGGCACTTCGGTGCAGCCGGTGACGCCGCTGCAAGGGCTGCGCACGCGCTTCGGCGCCACCCAGATCACCTATGCACAGGGCGCGCCGCTGGCCGCCGGCGTGCCCGGCATGATCCCCGAGACCGCGCTGCGCAGCGACGGCAAGCCCGGGCTGCGCGGCGAGTACTTCGACAACCTGGACCTGGCCGGTACGCCGCGCGCGCAGCGCCAGGACCGCGTGGTCGGCTTCAACTGGGACCACGTGGCCCCGGCCAAGGGCGTGGACAAGGACCGCTATTCGGTGCGCTGGAGCGGCGAACTGCTGCCGCCCGGCCCCGGCGACTACACCCTGGCGGTGCGGGTGGCGCGCTGCTTCGATTGCGCCGGCCACGACCCGGTGCGCCTGTACATCGACGACCAGTTGGTGATCGCCGGCAACGCCGAGGACAAGCACCTGCCGGCCGGCATGCACAACGCCGACGGCCGCAACGTCGAGGCAGTGCTGCATTTCGACGACGCGACACCGCGGCGCATCCGCCTGGAGCTGGAACACCGCGGCCAGGACCAGGGCCTGCGCCTGGAGTGGCTGGCGCCGCCGGCGCTGCAACTGGCCGAGGCCGAACGCGCAGTGGCGCAGGCCGACGCGGTGGTGGCCTTCGTCGGCCTGTCGCCGGACGTGGAAGGCGAGGAACTGCGCATCGACGTGCCGGGCTTCGACGGCGGCGACCGCAACGACCTGGCCCTGCCGGCGGCGCAGCAGGCGCTGCTGGAACGGGCCAAGGCCAGCGGCAAACCACTGGTCGTGGTGCTGATGAGCGGCAGCGCGGTGGCGTTGAACTGGGCCAAGCAACACGCCGACGCGATCATCGCCGCGTGGTATCCGGGCCAGTCCGGCGGCACCGCCATCGCCCAGGCACTGGCCGGCGACATCAACCCCGGCGGCCGCCTGCCGGTGACCTTCTACCGCTCGACCAAGGACCTGCCGCCCTACGTCAGCTACGACATGAAGGGCCGCACCTACCGCTACTTCAAGGGCGAGCCGCTGTTCCCGTTCGGCTACGGCCTCAGCTACACCCAATTCGCCTATGACGCACCGCAGCTGTCGGCCGCGACCCTGCAGGACGGCCAGCCGCTGCAGGTGAGCACCACGGTGCGCAACACCGGCGCACGCGCCGGCGACGAGGTGGTGCAGGTGTACCTGCAATACCCGCAGCGCGCGCAGTCGCCGCTGCGCAGCCTGGTCGGCTTCCAGCGCGTGCACCTGCAACCGGGCGAGGCGCGCACGCTGCGCTTCGCGCTGGATGCGCGCCAGCTCAGCGACGTCGATCGTAGCGGCCAGCGCGCGGTGGAGGCCGGCGACTATCGCGTGTTCGTCGGCGGCGGCCAGCCCGGCACCGGCGCGCCCGGCGAGGACGCGGCGTTCTCGATCAGTGGCCGGGTGGCCCTGCCGAAGTGAGCGAGGGGCCGCCGACGGCCCCTGTCTACGAAATGCGCCAGCGCATGCGGCGGTGCAGCGTAACTGTCCGCCGCGCTCCCGCCGCCGGGCGCCATCACCCCATGTTTCAGCGTCCTGCTAATTTATTTTTCACGACCTATTGACAGTTCTCCGGGACAGAGGTATCGATAACACGTCGGTGCCACGCGCCGACGATGCCAGACGCGCCGAACGCCGCAGCACCTGCGGCGTTTTCCAGGGCAGTTCCAGGGGTGATGTGCCATGTCATGCAGTCGTCGCAGCCAGGATCGATGCCTCGCCGGAGTTCCGGCGCCCTGCCTGTCGTCCGCGCCCCGCGCGGGCGCGCACGGGAGCCGCTGCGCATGACCCGTCGCTACAAGCTGAGCGCGCTGCGTTCGCGCTCCAAGTGCATCGCCGGCTACTCGCCGCCACGCCACTGATCGCCGTTTAACGGTCCGCCCAGCCGGCAGACGCCTCGCGTCGGTCGCCGTTCGCTTTGTCCTGCTTGCACGCCGCCCGGCGTGCGGTCCGAGCGCGCGCGCCTTCCGCCCACCGTGTCTGCCATCCAGGAACGCAGCGGCGCGTCGCCTTCGGCGCGTGCCCGCACCGATCACGATCAGCGAGGTGTCACGTGGCAACCCATCCCTATTGCAAGCGCAAGGCGCTGTGCGCCGCCATTCTGGCCATCACCGGCCTCGCCGCCACCGCACCCGCGCTGGCCGGCACCGTACAGGGCGAACTCAAGGAGCGCAGCAGCGGCAAGCCCGCCGCGCACGCCAAGGTCGCCATCGCCGGCACCGCGCTCAGCGCCGCCACCGACGCACAAGGCCGCTTCGCCATCGCCGACGTGCCGGCCGGGCAGTACGCGCTGCAACTGGACTACCCCGGCTTCAGCGCGCCGGAAACCACCGTGCAGGTCGCCGACAGCGGCGCCGCCACGGTGTCCATCGCGCTGGACGAGGCCAAGCAGTTGCAGACCATCAGCGTGGCGGCCAATCGCTACGACGCCAGCACGCTGAAGATGAATTCCTCGAACACGGTGGACGTACTCTCGGCCAACGATCTTGAGCACACCGCCGTGCACAACGTCGCCGAGGCGCTGGGCCTGATCGCCGGCATCAACATCACCTACAGCGGCTCGGGCTACTTCGGCGGCGTCGACGGCGCCGCGCGCGGCGAAGGCATGTTCGCCTCGGTGCGCGGCCTGCCCTCCGAATACAACGTCAACCTGATCGACGGCGTCACCGTCGCCCAGGGCATGCCGTACAGCCGCAGCGTGCAGTTGAGCCTGCTGCCGCCCTCGGGCCTGCAGACCATCGTCGCCAACAAGACCTCCACCGCCGACATGGACGGCGATGCGATCGGCGGCACCCTGGATTTCCGCACACCCACCGCCTACGACTACAAGGACGCCACCAGCGGCAGCGTCACCGTCAGCGGCCGCGTGGAGAGCCGCGCGCGCGACTACGGCGGCGACGGCCTCGGCGGCGGCCTGGCCGGCGAGTTCCAGCACAAGTTTGGCGACGAGCAGCAGTTCGGCTTCTACGCCAGTGCCTACTACGACTACCGCACCTCCACCAACAGCGAGGTGGCTGCGGCCACCAGCGCGCTCAACGACGGTTCCTGGAAATTCCTGCACGCCAACGCCGACGGCAGCAACGCCGCCGGCTACGCGCCGCAGGACAACCTGACCAGCACCGGCATGAACGTCGGCGTGGTCGCCGGCTGGGAGCGCCGCTACGGCGGCAACGCGGCCTTCGACTGGAACGTGGACGAGACCCTGTCGGTGTACGCGCGCGCCACCTACGCCTACGCCAAGACCGACCAAGGCACCACCTTCGTGCAGTTGCTGCCGCAGGACGTCAGCTTCGTGCCGACCGCCACGCCCGGTGTGTATTCGCCCAACATCAACCGCATCGCCGCGCGCTTCTGGTACGAGACCAACCCGGAAATCGCCGACCTGGCCACGTTCCAGGTGGGCGCGCGCAAGACCGCCGGCAACTGGACGCTGTCGCCGAACCTGTTCTACAGCTTCGGCGACAACGACCGCCCCGACCACATCGAGATCGACGGGCGCGAGGACAAGTTCAGCCAGGCCAACTTCGCCTACTCCGGCAGCAGCCTGATGCGCTACGGCAGCGGCGCGTTCCCCTACCCGCAGCTGACCCCGGCGCTGCTGGCGCAGGTCAACAACATCCCCTCGCTGTACGCCAGCAGCTACGGCGAATCGACCAAGATCTACTCCGGGCAGAAGAAGGGCGGCGCCAAGTTCGACGCGCGCTACGACTTCAGCGACGGCGCGCTGACCGCGTTGCAGTTCGGCGTGAAGTACAGCAAGAGCAGCCGCCACTACAGCAACCGGGACTGGTGGACCGGCCCGGTGCCCGATGCCAGCACGCTGGGCGATCTGGGCATCTTCAACGGCGGCTACGCGGCGATTTTCCCCGGCAAGTACCACTGGGCCACGCCGCGGGTCAGCGAAGGCGCGGTGGCGCAGGTCATCGCCAACCACCTCACCGACGACGACCTGGACACCTGCGGCAGCGCGTTCTACGTCAACAACTACAACTGCAACACGATGCGCGGCACCGAGGCGGTCAGCGCCGCCTACGCGATGGCCACCTTCAACGTCGGCAGCCTGGAAGTGGTGCCCGGCGTGCGCTTCGAGCACACCAGCATCCACAACACCTTCTGGACCACGCCCACCGACAACAACGGCAACCAGCAGGTCGGCTACTTCGCCGCCAACAGCACGCACTACGACCAGCCGCTGCCGAGCGTGTTCCTGACCTGGCGTCCGGATAGCGCCAGCACCTACCGCGCGGCACTGTGGACCAGCTATACGCGGCCGGCGTTCGTGCAATTGGGCGGCGGCACCCAGATCAACATCTCCAACGGCATCACCACCATCACCCAGGGCAACCCGGACCTGAAGGCGATCACCTCGACCAACCTGGACCTGTCCGGCGAATGGGCGACCGACCATGGCGGATTCTTCTCGGTGGCCGGCTTCTACAAGCGCCTGCACCACTACATCTACGACGCCGGTTCCGGCCAGGCCAACTCGGGCACCAGCGGCAGCGGCACGGTGTTCTACCAGATGCCGACCAACGGCGGCGACGGCCGCGTGTACGGTGTGGAGGTCAGCGCGCGGCAGCGCTTCCAGGACCTGCCGGCGCCGTTCGACGGGCTGGGCGTCAGCGCCAATGCCACGCGCCAGCATGCGCATGCCGATCTGGGCATGGCCGGTTTCGAAGACGAGCAGATGCAGTCGGCGCCGAATGCGATGGCCAACCTGGAGCTGTTCTACGAGCGCTCGAAGTTCTCGGTGAACCTGAGCTACCACTTCAGCAGTTCCTATCTGCTGAACTACGACTTCCTGCACCAGAACGCGCCGTGGGACGACCTGTGGGCGCGGCCGACGCGGCGGGTGGATCTACATGCGGGGTATCGGTTCGACAATGGAGTGAATGTGGATCTGTCGATCTCCAATCTCACCAAGGAATACAGTTACTGGGGCCATGTGGGCCGGCACAATCTGGCGGTGTCGGACATCGTGGATGCCGGCATGATGACGCTGTTGACCGTCAAGTACGCGTTCTAGGGCGCGGCGTGCGCACGGGGATGCCATCGCGGAGCGTTGCCACGCTTCTTGTGGGAGGGACATCAGTCCCGACGGGCGTTGCCGATGCGGCCTGGATCAGGTTGCATCGGGAGCCCACTCAAGCAGCGCGCGCCTGGGTTGTCGTGGCACACGCCGTCACTCTTGTAGGAGCGGCTTCAGCCGCGACAGGCCTTACCGACTTCGCCTGGATCAGGCCTTTTGTGGGAGGGACTTCAGTCCCGACGGGCTTTCCCGGTCCGGCCCGGATCAGGCTGCATCAGCAGCTCGCTCGAGCAGCACGCGCCTCGGCTGTCGTAGGAGCGGCTTCAGCCGCGACAGGCTCTACCGACTCGACTGGAACAACGCCTTTTGTGGGAGGGACTTCAGTCCCGACGGGCTTTACTGAGGATGCTGGAAAGCGAAGGCAAAAGCTTTCGCCTGACGGCGAGTCACTTTTCTTTGCTTGTGCAAAGAAAAGTAACCAAAAGAAAGCACACCCCGCCTTCGCGCCCGCTACGCGGGTTCGCTCCGCCGACGGGATTTTCGGACGGGGCATCCTGCCCCGACCGAAAACGGCGCACATCCCTGTGCGCCGCCCCCCTGCGGGGGGTTTTGCCCGCCAGCTCCGCCGCTGCGGAGGGGACCCGGGAAGAGCAAAAGCTGAAGAGCAACAGCAACAGCGGCAGCGGCAGCGGCAGCGGCAATACGAAGTTACTTCGTGGATCGACACCATCGATGCAGTTGGTGCCACTACGCCCCGCCTTGTTTCCTGCATCCAATACCCCTCCCCTTCTTTCGGGATTTCGGCCACAGCTGAGGTGCGCCGATCTTCCTGGAGCCTGCAATGAAACGCCGCGCCTTCTGCCGATTTGGGTTGCTGGCGCCGTTGGGATTGGCGGCGATGCCGATGCTGCGCGCGGCGGTGCCGGCATCAGCGCCGGTGCCGGACGGACGGCCACACACGTTTGGCTTCGCGCAAGGAAGCTTCACCTTGGACGGGCAGCCGTGGCAGATCCGCAGTGGCGAACTGCATCCGCTGCGGATCGCGAAGGCGGATTGGTTGCATCGGATTCGCATGGCCAAGGCGATGGGGTTGAACACCATCGCGCTGTACCTGATGTGGAATGCGCTGGAAACGGCGCCTGGGCAGTTCGATCTGGACAGCGGCGAGCGCGACTTCGTCGGGTTCATCCGCCTGTGCCAGCAGGAGGGGCTGTGGGTGTACCTGCGACCGGGGCCGTATGTCTGCGCGGAGTGGACGCTGGGCGGGTTGCCACCGTATCTGCTGCGCGACGCGAACATCCGCCTGCGCGATCGCCACGATGCGCGCTACATGGCGGCGGTGGAACGCTACATCGGGGCGATCGCGCCGCGCATCGCGCCGTTGATGGCCAGTGCCGGCGGGCCGGTGCTGATGCTGCAGATCGAGAACGAGTATTCAATGCACGGCAGCGACGTCGGCTACCTGCAGGCGCTGGCCGCACTGTGGCGTGCGCATGGCGTCGAGGGGCCGTTCTCGCTGGCCGAAGGGCTCAAGGATCTGCGTCGGCGCCAGGCCATGCTGCCCGGTGCCGCGCTGGGACTGGATGGTCCCGACCTGCACGATCTGCGGGCGGCCACGGCCTTCGCCGGGCAGGCGCCGGTGTGGGTGTCCGAGGGCTACCCCGGCTGGCTCACGCACTGGGGCGAGCCGCAGTTCGCGCGCCGCGACTATGCGCCGCTGCTGCGCCGCATCGCCGCCGCCGGCTATTCGTTCAATCTGTACGTGGTGCACGGTGGCACCAACTTCGGCCTCAGCGCCGGAGCCAATGCCGAGGACGACGGCTCGCAGTTCCAGCCGGCGCTCACCAGCTACGACTACGGCGCGCCGATCGACGAAGCCGGCCGCGCCACGCCGGCGTACTTTGCGTTACGCCAGATCATCACTGCGCAGGCCGACACGCCGGCGCCGCCGGTACCGGCCGCACCGCGCCGCGCGCACTTCGAAGCGGTGCAGGCCACGCCCGTGGCCGCGCTATGGGACAACCTCGGCCCCGCGCTGCAGACCGACACCCCCATCGACAACCAGCGCCTGCTCGGCCAGGACCAGGGGCTGGTGCTGTATCGGCGGCGGATCGGCCCCGGCCAGGCGCTGCACCTGGGACAGGTGCACGACTACGCGGTGGCGCATGTGGACGGGCGCGAGCTGGACCACGTGTCGCGGGTGCGGCATCCGCGCCTGCACAGCGCACTGCAGCTGCGCTTGCCCGATGCAGCAAAGGACACGCGCGATCTGGAGGTGCTGGTCGACAGCTTCGGCCACATCAACTTCGGCCCGGCGCTGGGCGATCGCAAGGGCCTGCTCGGTCCGGTACGGCTCGATGGACAGGAGCTGCATGGTTGGGAGGTACGCGGGCTGGCGCTGGACGCGGACCCGATGCCATCGCTGCGCCCGCTACAGGCGCCGCCGCAGCGCCCAGGCCTGTTCTTCGCCACCGAGTTCACCCTCGACCAGCCGGGCGACGTGCACCTGGACATGCGCGACTGGCGCAAGGGCTATCTGTGGGTCAACGGGCGCCTGCTCGGCCGCTACTGGGACATCGGCCCGCAGCAATGCCTCTATTGCCCCGGTGCCTGGCTGCGCGCCGGCGCCAACCAAGTGTTGATCCTCGATCTGCACCGCCTGCAGCCGGGCCAGGTGCACTGCGCCGATGGCCTGGTGCCCGCGCAGCCAACGCAGGCCATCGCTCCCCTCTCCTCCCCGCAGGATCGCGCATGCACATGACGTCGCTCGCCGCCCCCGTCGCGTCCTCCGCCGAGGATCAGGGCGCGCCACCACGCACACTGGGATTCTGGAGCGCGCTGTCGGCCAACCTGCTCAACATGATCGGGATCGGCCCGTTCATCACCATTCCGCTGGCGCTGTCGGCGCTGGCCGGGCCGGCAGTCTTGCTGGGCTGGGTGGTCGGCGCGCTGCTGTGCCTGTGCGACGGCCTGGTGTGGGCCGAACTGGGCTCGGCGATCCCGCGCTCGGGCGGGCCGTACCACTACCTGCGCGAGGCCTATGGCCGCGACCGCGCCGGGCGCCTGTTCGGTTTCCTGTACCTGTGGCAGACGCTGCTGACCGCGCCGCTGTCGGTGGCCGCGGCCGCGGTCGGCTGCGCACAGTACCTGGCCTACCTGATGCCCGGGCTGAGCCACGCCGCGCTCACCGGCATCGCCATGGCGCTATGCCTGTTCAACACCGCGCTGCTGTACCGGCAGGTGCGCTCGGTGCAGGTGCTGTCGCTGCTGGTCAGCGCGGTAGTGATCGCCGCGTGCGTGTGGATCGTGCTCAGCGGCGCGCTGCATTTCGACATGGCGCTGGCGCGCGAGTTCCTGCAGGCGCGGCCCGCTTCGCCGCACGGCTTCTGGCTGGGCTTCGGCGCGGTGGCGCTGATCGCGGTGTACGACTACGGCGGCTACAACAACGTGTGCATGCTCGGCGGCGAGATCCGCAAGCCGCGCCGCACGATTCCGCGCGCGGTGCTGTGGTCGATCCCGATCGTGGCGGTGCTATACCTGGGCTTGAACGTGACCCTGCTCGGCGTGCTGCCGTGGCAGCAGGCGGCGCAGTCCAAGGCGGTGGTCGCCGATTTCATGCAGGCCATCTATGGCCCGGTGGGCAGCACCGTGGCGGTGGCGCTGATCGTGCTCGCCAGTTGGGGCTCGGCGTTGGTGGTGCTGCTGGGCTATTCGCGGGTGCCGTATGCGGCGGCGGCATCCGGCCAGTTCTTCGGCGTGTTCGCGCGGCTGCATCCGCGCGGGCGCTTTCCCACCGTGTCGCTGCTGTTCGTCGGCATTACATCGGCGCTGGCCTGTCCGCTGTCGCTGGACGACCTGATCGCCACGCTGATGATCATCCAGATCCTGTTCCAGTTCCTGGCGCAATGCCTGGCGGTGGTGCTGCTGCGGCGGCAGCCGCGGCGCCGCGCCCGCTTCGCCATGCCGCTGTATCCGTGGCCGCTGCTGATCAGCGTCTGCGGCTGGCTGGCGCTGCTGGCCACCAGTCCGCTGCCGCGGTTGCTGGCGGCGATGCTGGCGCTGTGCGCGGGCACCGCGCTCTATCTCATCCAGGCCAAACGCGAGGCAGCATGGCCCTTCCAGCAATGAAAACCCACGACGTCGCGGTGGTCGGCGAGGTCTATCTCGACCACATCTTCAGCGGCTTCAGCACCTGGCCCGGGCCGGGCGAGGAAGCGATGGCGCGGCACTACCACCTCGATCTCGGCGGCGGCACCGTCAACACCGCCTGCGGGCTGGCGCGGCTCGGACGCACGGTCACGCTGATCGGCGCGATCGGCGCCGGCGACCGTGACTGGTTCGCGCAGCGCCTGGGCGAATTTGGCGTCGGCACCGAGGGCCTGATCGACCACCCCGCCGGTACCGGCGTCACCGCCAGCGTGTCGCTGCAAGACGATCGTTCGTTCTTCACCTACCCCGGCGCCAATGCCGAGTTGGAACCACTGCTGGGCAGCGCCGCCGCGCTGGAGGCGATGTGCGCCGCGCGCCATGTGCACTTCGCCCTGCCGCTGCCGGCGACGCTGGCGCGCACGCTGCTGCCGGCGTTGCGCGCGGCCGGCTGCAGCACCTCGCTGGACGTGGGCTTCAACCCGGCTTGGCTGGCCGATCCGGACAACCACGCCACCTGCCGCGCGGTCGATCACTTCCTGCCCAACCAGAAGGAGGCGGCACTGGCCGGTTGCGCCGGCGACGACACTGCGTCCTGCGGCGCCTGGGCGCAGGCGCTGGGCCTGGCGCAGGTGACGATCAAGCTCGGCGGTGCCGGCGCCTGCGTGGTCGATGCGGCCGGCGCGCGGCGAGTCGCCGCCCCCGTGGTTGCAGTGCAGGACACCACCGGCGCTGGCGACGCCTTCGATGCCGGCTTCATCGACGCGCTGCTGGACCACCTTTCCCTCGATGCCTGCGCGCAGCGCGGCTGCCTGTGCGGCGCCGCCTGCTGCACCGCGCTCGGCGCGCTCGACGGCCTTCCCGATCCCCCACGTCTCAGGAGTCTCCATGAGCAGTTCCTTTCCCAACCGTAAACTCGCCCTGATCGGCGGCGGTGGCGTGCGTGCGCCGCTGGTGGTGTACGGCGTCAACGATGCCGCCGAAGCGCTCGGTGCGCGCGAGATCGTGCTCTACGATCCGGACCAGGAGCGGCTGGCGCTGATGGTCGCGCTGGGCCGCGCGGTGGTCGCCGAGTTCGGTGGCGAGCTGCAGGTCAACGCGGCCAGTTCGGCGGAAGCGGCGATCGACGGCGCGCACTTCGTGCTCAACAGCATCCGCATCGGCGGCATCCACCAGCGCGCCACCGACGAGCACACCATCATCCGCCATGGCTACGCCGGGCAGGAGACCACCGGCCCCGGCGGCGTCGCCAAGGCGCTGCGCACGGTGCCGGTGGCGATCGAGCAGGCGCGCATGGTGGAGCGGCTCAGCCCCGACGCCTGGCTGGTCAGCTTCACCAACCCGGCCGGGCTGATTACCCAGGCCATCAGCCGCCACACCCGCGCGCGCGTGGTCGGCATCTGCGACACGCCGGTGGAGCTGTTCCACAACATCGCCCGCGCGCTCGGCGAGCCGCCGGCGGACGTGGACTGCGAGTACGTCGGCCTCAACCACCTGGGCTGGATCCGCGCGGTGCGCGTGCGCGGCGAGGATGTGCTCGACCGCATCCTCGCCGACGACGCGATCCTGCGCCAGCTGTACCTGGCACCGTTGTTCGACTTCGACATGCTGCGCACGCTGCGGCTGATCCCCACCGAATACCTGTACTTCTACTACGAGCGCAGCCGCGCCCTGGAGAACCAGCGCGCCAGCGGCGCCAGCCGCGCCAGCGAGATCGAACGGCTCAACCACACCCTGATCGCCGACCTGCGCAGCCGCCTCAACGCCGGCGACGGCAGCGGCGCGGTGCAGACCTACGCCGCCTACCTGCAGCAGCGCTCCGGCTCGTACATGCGGCTGGAGGCCGAGGCCGGCTCGGCCTTCGCCGACGATCTCGCGCCGCAGCCGGATCCGTTCCGCGCCAGTACCGGCTACCACCGCATCGCCGTGGACGTGATGAGCGCACTGACCGGCGCGCTCCCCGGGCGGCACGTGGTCAACGTGCGCAACCAGGGCTGCATGCCGGAACTGGCCGACGACGACATCGTGGAGATCTCCTCCACCATCGAGCGCGACCGCATCACCCCGCTGCCGGCACGGCCGCTACCCGAGGCGATCCAGGGCCTGGTGCGCACGGTCAAGGCCTACGAGCACGCCGCCATCGACGCCGCACTCAGCGGCAGCCACCTGGAAGCGTGCAAGGCGATGCTGATCCACCCGGCCATCGGCGAATGGAGCCCGTCGCGGCGGCTGCTGGAAGCCTTGTTCGGCCATGCCGGCAACGGCGACGACGACGGCGAGTGCGTGTGCTCCGGACCGATGCACTGGCATGGCGCGCATCACCCCCACTGAGCCGGCCGGTTGTGCGGTCGCAGGATGCATCGGACGGCCACACGTTGTAAGGTCGTCGCAAATTGGTCCGTTATAGGTACCATCAACCTGCTCTCCCGGCCGCGGCCGGCGCCTTCCCCCGGTGCCGGCCCGCGCTGGGAGCGTTCGTCGATTCCACGGAGCGTTCCAGGCCATGCCCACCCGCCGCGACATCCTCCACTTCCTCGGCGCCAGCGCCGGCGCCGCGCTGCTGAGCGGGGCGCTGCCGGCCGCCGCCGCGGCATCGGCCTCCGCCGCCCTGCCCAGCAAGCGGCCGCCGCCGGGCAAGCGCCGCTTCGTCAGCGCCGCGGTCGAGCGTCAGTTGCGCACGGTCAAGGCCGGCATCGGCGATCCGCGCCTGGCCTGGCTGTTCGAGAACTGCTACCCCAACACCCTCGACACCACGGTCGAGACCGGTACCCGCAACGGCAAGCCGGACACCTTCGTCATCACCGGCGACATCGAGGCGATGTGGCTGCGCGATTCTTCCGCGCAGGTGCATCCCTACGTGCCGCTGGCCAAGCGCGACCCGGCGCTGCGGCGCATGTTCCATGGGTTGATCCAGCGCCAGGCCGCCTGCATCCGCCTGGATCCCTACGCCAACGCGTTCCTGCCCGACGGCACCAGCCAGCGCCTGAAGTGGTCGGTGGCCGACATCACCGAGATGAAGCCCGGCGTCGGCGAGCGCAAATGGGAAGTGGACTCGCTGTGCTACCCGATCCGCCTGGCGCACGAGTACTGGCGCGCCAGCGGCGATGCCGCGCCGTTCGACGACGACTGGCGCGAGGCGATGCACGTGGTGGTGCGTACCTTCCGCGAACAGCAGCGTCTGCACGGCCGCGGCCCGTACAGTTTCCAGCGGCCCTCGCCGCTGGCCACCGAGACCCTGGTGCTGGACGGCTACGGGCAGCCGACCCGGCCCAACGGCATGATCCACTCGATGTTCCGCCCGTCCGACGACGCCTGCCTGTATCCGCTGTTCGTCCCCGCCAACCTGTTCGCGGTGACCTCGCTGCGGCAACTGGCGGCGATGAGCGAGGCGCTGCACCACGACACCGCCTTCGCCGGCGAGTGCCGCGCCCTGGCCGACGAGGTCGAGACGGCCACCCGAACGTTCGGGCAGATGCGCGACGCCGACGGCCAGCCGTTCTGGGCCTACGAGGTGGACGGCTACGGCAACCAGTTGTTCATCGACGACGCCAACGCCCCCGGCCTGCTGAGCCTGGCCTACCTGGGCTGCTGCGACCGCCGCGATCCGGTGTTCCTGCGCACCCGGCAACTGGCCTGGAGCGAGCGCAACCCGTACTTCTCCCGCGGCCGCGCCGCCGAAGGCGTGGGCAGCCCGCACAGCGGCCTGGGCACGATCTGGCCGATGTCGCTGATGCAGTACGCCCTGGCCAGCGACGACGACGCGCAGATCCGCCAGTGCCTGCAGTGGCTCAAGACCACCGACGCCGGCAGCGGCTTCATGCACGAAGCCTTCGACAAAGACAACCCGAACACCTTCACCCGCGACTGGTTCGCCTGGGCCAACACCCTGTTCGGCGAACTGATCATCGACCTGCACCAGCGCAAGCCGCACCTGCTGAAGGCCTGACGCGATCACTGCATGTGTGGGAGGGACTTCAGTCCCGACGGGCCTTACAGACAAAGCGTCGGGACTGAAGTCCCTCCCGCAACAGCAAACACCCCCACCGCACCGCCGCACACCCCGAGGACAGCACCATGGCCACACGACGCGGTTTCCTGCAGGGCGCCATCGCCCTGGCCCTGTTCGGCAGCAGCGGCATCGCGCGGCTGGCGCAGGCACGCGCCGGCAGCTACGCGCTGCCGGCCGATGCACGCGCCAAGGCCGAGCTCACCCGCAACGTCGACGTGTTCATCGGCACCGGCGGCCACGGCCACACCTTCCCCGGCGCCACGCTGCCGTTCGGCATGGTGCAACTGAGCCCGGACACCTACAACGCCGATTGGGACGCCTGCTCCGGCTACCACGCCGACGACAGCTCGATCATGGGCTTCTCGCACACCCACCTGTCCGGCACCGGCGTCGGCGACATGCTCGATTTCCTGGTGGTGCCGGCCACCGGCCCGGTGAAGCTGCAGCCCGGCACGCGCGAGAACCCCGACGCCGGCTACCGCTCGCGCTACGACCACGCCGACGAAGCCGCCTCGCCCGGCTACTACCGCGTGCGCCTGAAGGACAGCGGCGTGCATGCCGAACTCACCGCCACCGCGCGCGCCGGCCTGCACCGCTACCACTTCCCCAAGGGCAAGCCGGCACACCTGCTGCTGGACCTGTGCCATGGCATGCAGGACAAGCCCGAGATCCCCACCCGCGTCGAGGACGCCAGCCTGCGCCTGGTCGACGCGCAGACCGTCACCGGCGGCCGCCGCGTCTACCAGTGGGCCAAGGGCCGCTACATCTACTTCGCCATGCGCCTGTCGCGGCCGTTCGCCAGCGCGCAACTGTATGCCGACGACCAGCCGCTGGCCGCGACTGCGCGCAGTGCCGACGGCACGCGCCTGAAACTGGCCCTGCACTATCCCGATGCCGCCGAGGCGCCGCTGCTGGTCAAGGTCGGCCTCTCCGCGGTCAGCGCCGACAACGCACTGGCCAACCTCGACGCGGAACTGCCCGACTTCGACTTCGCCCGCGTGCACGCCGCCGCCGTGGCCGAATGGGAGAAGGAACTGGGGCGGGTGCGCATCGACAGCGACGACGAGGCGCAGCGCCGCATCTTCTACACCGCGCTGTACCACAGCCTGATCGCGCCGACCCTGTTCAGCGACACCGACGGCCGCTACCGCGGCATGGACCTGCAGGTGCACCAGGCGCCGGCCGGCTACCACAACTACAGCACCTACTCGCTGTGGGACACCTACCGCGCCCTGCATCCCTTGCTGACCCTGGTGCAGCCCGAGCGCGTGCCCGATCTGGTGCAGTGCCTGGTGCGCGGCGCCCACGAATCGCCGCAGGGCGTCGCCATCTGGCCGCTGCAGGGCGTGGAGACCGACTGCATGATCGGCTACCACTCCGCCGTGGTGCTGGCCGAGGCGCATGCCAAGGGCTTCACCGGCATCGACTGGAAGGCCGCCTACCCGGCCTGGCGCAAGCGCGCGATGGACGACGACGTGCACGGCCTGGCGCTGTACCGGCAGATGGGCTACATCCCCTGCGACAAGGTCGACGAATCGGTCAGCCGCACCCTGGAATTCGCCTACGACGACTGGGCGGTGGCGCACCTGGCGCAGGCGGTCGGCGCCGACGACGACGCCAAGCACCTGCGCGAACGCTCGCGCCAGTACCGCAACGTGTTCAACCGCGAAAGCACCTTCGTGCAGCCGCGCCTGAGCGACGGCCAGTGGGCCACCCCGTTCGATCCGCGCGCGATGGGCCACAGCGCGCAGTGGCGCGACTTCACCGAGTCCAACGCCTGGCAGGCCACCTTCCTCAACCAGCACGACCTGTACGGCTACATGGACCTGTTCGGCGGCCGCGATGCGTTCGTCGCCAAGCTCGACGAACTGTTCACCACCAGCTCCGAGCTGCCGGCGGACGCACCGCCGGACATCGACGGCATGGTTGGCCAGTACGCGCACGGCAACGAACCCAGCCACCACGTCGCCTACCTCTACGCCTACGCCGGGCAGCCGTACAAGACCCAGGCGATGGTGCGGCGGCTGCTGCGCGAGCAGTACCACGACGCGCGCAACGGCCTGTCCGGCAACGAGGACTGCGGGCAGATGAGCGCCTGGTTCGTGCTCAGCGCGCTGGGCCTGTACGCGGTGGACCCGGTCAGCGCCAACTACGTGCTGGGCAGCCCGCTGTTCAAGCGCGCGCAACTGGACGTGGGCAACGGCCGCACCCTGCGCATCGTCGCCCACGGCAACAGCGCGACCAACGTCTATATCCAAGGTGCACGCTGGAACGGCAAGCCCTACACCCGCAGCTGGCTGCGCCATGCCGACCTCGCCGCCGGCGGTACGCTGGAACTGGAGATGGGTCCGAAGCCCAACACCGCGTTCGGTGCGGGCAAGGACGATCTGCCACCGTCCTTTAGCTGATCCTCGCGTCTCGTAGGAGCGGCTTCAGCCGCGACCGGACCTTCCCGGGAACCCGGTCGCGGCTGAAGCCGCTCCTACAGGTAAAGCCCGACCTCGCTACCGGAAGAAACCCCACATGCTGCGTCGCACCCTGTCCGCCCTTGCCCTGTCGCTCCTGCTGTCGCTCCCGGCAGCCGCGCAGCCGACACACACCACCGCCTGGCCCGCCTTCGCCACCCAGGGCGATCACTTCATCCGCGACGGCAAGCCGTACCAGGTCATCTCCGGCGCCATCCACTTCCAGCGCATCCCGCGCGCCTACTGGAAAGACCGCCTGCAGAAGGCGCGCGCGATGGGCCTGAACACGGTGGAGACCTACGTGTTCTGGAACCTGGTGGAACCGCGGCCGGGCCAGTTCGACTTCACCGGCAACAACGACATCGCCGCCTTCGTCGACGAAGCCGCCGCGCAGGGCCTCAACGTGATCCTGCGCCCCGGCCCGTACGTGTGCGCCGAGTGGGAAGCCGGCGGCTATCCCGCGTGGCTGTTCGCCGAACCCGGCATGCGCGTGCGCAGCCAGGACCCGCGCTTCCTCGCCGCCAGCCAGGCCTACCTCGACGCCCTCGCCGCCCAGGTCAAGCCGCGGCTCAACGGCAACGGCGGCCCGATCGTCGCCGTGCAGGTGGAGAACGAATACGGCTCCTACGGCGACGACCACGCCTATATGCGCCGCAACCGCGCCATGTTCGTCCAGGCCGGCTTCGACAAGGCCCTGCTGTTCACCGCCGACGGCCCCGACGTGCTCGCCAACGGCACCCTGCCGGATACGCTGGCCGTGGTGAACTTCGCCCCGGGCGACGCCAAGAACGCCTTCGAGACCCTGGCCAAGTTCCGCCCCGGGCAACCGCAGATGGTCGGCGAATACTGGGCCGGCTGGTTCGACCAATGGGGCGAGAAGCACGCGGCCACCGATGCCGCCAAGCAGGCCAGCGAATTCGAATGGATCCTGCGCCAGGGCCACTCCGCCAACCTCTACATGTTCGTCGGCGGCACCAGCTTCGGCTTCATGAATGGCGCCAACTTCCAGAAGAACCCCAGCGACCACTACGCCCCGCAGACCACCAGCTACGACTACGACGCCGTGCTCGACGAAGCCGGCCGCCCCACCCCCAAGTTCACCCTGTTCCGCGACGCCATCCAGCGCGTCACCGGCATCGCCCCGCCGGCGCTACCCAAGCCGATCCGCTTCGCCGAGTTGCCGGCCACGCCGCTGCGCGAATCCGCCTCGCTCTGGGACAACCTGCCCGCCCCGGCCGCCACCACCGACACCCCGCAGCCGATGGAGCGCTACGGCCAGGCCTACGGCTACATCCTTTACCGCACCACCGTCACCGGCCCGCGCAAGGGCAGCCTGTACCTGGGCGAGGTGCGCGACTACGCCCGCGTCTACGTCGATCGCACCCTGGCCGGCAGCGCGGAGCGCCGCCTGCAGCAAGTGGCGGTGGACGTGGACATCCCCGCCGGCCCCCACACCCTCGACGTGCTGGTGGAGAACACCGGCCGCATCAACTACGGCGCCCACCTGCCCGACGGCCAAGCCGGCCTGGTCGACCCCGTGCTACTCGACGGCAAGCCCCTCACCGGCTGGCAGACCTTCCCCCTGCCGATGGACGACCCGAGCAAGCTCACTGGCTGGACCACCACCAAGGTCGACGGCCCCGCCTTCCACCGCGGCACGTTGAAGATCGGCACGCCTGCCGATACGTTCCTGGACATGCAGGCCTTCGGCAAAGGCTTCGCCTGGGCCAATGGCCATAACCTGGGAAGGCACTGGAATATCGGGCCGCAGCGGGCGTTGTATTTTCCAGCGCCGTGGCAGCGGAAGGGGAGGAATAGCGTGATTGTGTTTGATTTGGATGGTGTGGCGGAGGCGAGTGTGCGTGGGGTTAAGGGGCAGGTTTGGAGTACGCCCAGTAACTGACTTCTCCGCGGAGCGTGCCGCCCGGTAAATCCGGATGGCGCGGGGTCAAACAACTTGTCTACAAATTAAGGCCGCCGGCGGTTTCGCCGAGCGGCCTTTAACTTGTGACGTTCGTCAACAAGTGATAGCGTCGACCTATACGGGAATGCACTGGGGAACGGCGGCGGGGTTGGACGCAGGGTTATGCGACGGCGGGACTGGCTAAAGATAGAATCTCGAACACATGCTGCTCAAAAGGCAGCGATATCAGCGCCCTATGCGACTGAGTTACACGCTACTTTTTGCCGGATGGCAGTTAACTGGAAGAAGAACTAGGTGAACCTCGTGAGAAGAGCATGGGATTGGCTTACGTCCGCTGGCACAGCCAATCGCCCCAAAAAGAATGCGATGCAAAAGCTACAAATGGGTGTGCGCGTGACGGCGAAGTGTCGCTTCAACGCTTCAGAGCGCCTTCAACGTCAAGGACGCTTTGCATTCTTCACAAATACCTTTCTATCGGTCGCCCTCATACTCATCCCGCTACTGCAGAACGCAAACATTGCATTGAGGTTCTCAGGAACAGTGCTAAATATGATGCAGATATTTTTTGCTGTTTGCGTACTGGTATACTCGATAGTCATAGGGACCGCTCGGTACGAACTACGAGGCGAGAATCTTACTGAGTGCGGAGATAAGCTAAAGGAACTATCCCGAGACATAGACAAAGCTCAAATGAACAACCAAGAGATCACTCAGGAGCAGTATGATCGCTTCAATGAGAAGTACTCATTAATAATCTCCGATACGGAAAATCACACCCGAGGAGATTATGAGCTGGCGCGATTAGAGATGAGTAGTGAGTATCATGTCAGCGGCTTCCCTCGATTCATGATTTGGCTAAGAGCTCGATCCGAGCGAATGATGCCATTCGCCATCCCAGTGCTCATGAACATTTTAGTGCTCGTATTTATCACCGATATGTTAGGCATTACTCAAGTCATCAGTCCGCACCTGAAGTCGGCCGCCCTTGCTGCCAGCTAACAGTTAGTTCAGGCCAGCGCGCAACAAGCTAAACCGAAACTGGCGAAATAGAGACCAAGGTGTACTTTATCATCTACCATACTTACCTTGAGCGACCACTCTATTCGCACTACAGAAAATAGGAGTCGGCGCTAAAATAGCGCACAGAGAATAGGAACGGGGTGAGGCAGACTTTCTAATTGAACCTGACCCGCTATACCGTCCAATCTTGAACTAAAGGCTCGCGTCTTCGCGCAAAAACGTGGATACCTCAGCCTCTGACCGCTCGCTGGTTTTGCTTGCTTGCCTTTATCTCGCTCAACTCGAAATCAGGTGAGAAATGAAGATTCGTGACTTTCTTTACGTTGATACAGACAAAGCCATTTCTGTATATAGCCAGCTAACTGGTGGAGTCGTAGATGTCCGAGAGCACACTAGCAGCAGGACCAGCAATTTTGACAACAAGCGTCATTACGATTTCAGGATTTTCAAGCACGACGCAGGCGGGTCGTCTACACGCGGAGACTCACAAAAAGCTATAGTAAAACCGCATCATGCTCTTCTAGCAGAGCTTGAGGACGAGCTAAGAGAAGCGGGCCATCTTCTTGATCTAACAGAGCACAAAACCACCAAGAATTTATCAGATCCCGAGTTCAGGACTCACCTCAAGAATTCTTTTTGCATAAAGGCAACAGGACGCGCAGTCATTGAGGACTACAAGCGCATAAAGAAAATCTCTGAAACCTTCCCTCAAATCACGGCATTCATAAATCGCTGCATAGTAGAAAACTCCGAAATAAACCACATAAAGCAGCAAATCATCGAGTCAGAAAAAAGCATCGCGTTGATTTCAGACAGAAATCTACGCGCAGCAAAAAATGCAGAAATTAGGAACCTTAAAGAGTCATTCAAGAACGCGCTGATAGCAAATCAAGTCGGGAAGGTTGATCAATGGCTTCTAGATGGAGTGAGCACCTGGATTGAAACATATCTTCCAGAAATAATTAACATTAGAATATATCCATCCCTCAATAATACAGCCGAACATGTATTCGGAAGCCTCAAACGACATTGCGTCGAGGTTGGAGATCTTGATTACTTCCACTATGCGTACGGTTCACTGCCAACAGAGCAACTGACGATAATGGGCATTGTAACATCTGTCCCTGACCCCAACGGGGAAACTTTTGACCCATTAGCCGAGTTTGACAAGATTGAACAAAAAGAGTCAGAGGTCTTTGAGGCCGGATTTAGGAGGTTATTCAGAGGCTTTGATGGACTGGAGGCCATGATCCGCACAGCCCATTACCCTAGAATCCTGGTCTACCCTATTGTTGTCTACCGCGAAGTTTCACCTAATAATCAGTTAAAGGAAAAGGGATAGGCAATTAGTGTACGACAGTTCCACGCAGCAGCCTAAAAGCTATGACACCGAAACATAGCAACGTGTCCTTTGTAGCGCACCTGATTCTCAGCAGACCAAAGAGTTCGTCCAAGGCTTCTGGGCCGCGATCGGGTTTCTGGCGTTAGCGTTCTTCAACTTCAACAAGAATGCGCCCCTGAAACGTCGGATCCTCATTGTTGGCAGCATCGCGACGAACGTGATGCTACTGGTCTTCTTCTGGGTGATTGGTGCCCCGCCCCTGTTTCTCGTCGCTGCCGTCGGCGTCATGTGCTACGGACTATGGCAGACCATTCACTTGATGCGCTTCTGCCACGTCTGCAATGCGCTCAACGCGCCACAAGACCATCGACAAGCCCGAACGGAATGCAGGAATTGCGAAGCTGCACTGGCGGAACCTTGATGAGGTAAGGCGCCAATTCAATGACGACCCTGAAAGCCGTCATCTGCTTCGCTCTATCGCCCTGATGGGCCTCTGGCAGGCGCACAAAATCCAAAGCAACTCCTCCAAGAAGGCGAGCGTGGAGATTTTCCCGGCTTTCCTCAGCAAGGTTTCTTACTTAAAACGCCCAGCCCTCAGCTTGAGCACTAGCGCAGAAAATACGGCGCTTTTCATACTCTCTGAATTGCTGTGTTTCCGCTTGGATTTCTCACCGGTGCGGCAGGCGCGATGTGATATATGAAAAACGGCCACCACCTGTTCAGTGGCAGCCGCCGAGTCGAAAACGCCCCAGGTAAATCAACTAATTATTCTTAATGGGAATAGAAGGTCCGACAGTCACGCTACCGCCTCCTCCTACGCTGCCACCGCCTCCGGCGCCACTACCACCCCCGCCTCCAGCGCCACCGCCCTCACCACCACCGGGACTATCTTTTAAACTGCCAGGAATGGGCTGTACACAAGGAGTACCATTTTGGCAAACAATGGTCGCCTTTTCACGAGAACCGTCACTCCAAATTACCGTAACAACGGAGCCATTAGGCAGCGACGTAATGCCTTTGGTCACACGGTACATGCCGACCAACGCCAGCATGCCAGCTTGACGCACTTCCGGAATATCACTTTCACCGACATTTTGGGCGGCTCCCACAGAGTTGTAAGGAGCATTCCTTGAATCGATTGTCACAACTGCAGCAATCGCCACGAAACTCAGCAACAATAGAAGTGCAAGAATCCAACGAGATTTCGAAGTAAGCACACCAAGCTCCTTGTGGTTTCTATTTACGCCCGATCATGGAATTTATATACTCTATTTTTTTATTCAACCTCTCACCTTCTCCTTTTGGCAACAAGTTGTTCCGAACCAATTGCTCGTAATTCGAGGCGCAGGCACCATTCAAGCAGTACCCATCGACCACTGCAGATCCAGCACCGCAATCCGCACCCATCTGACACGCAACGACCCCCCAGGCATACGCGGAGGCTTCATCGCCGGCAACGGCTTCGAACGGGCCAAAATTTGCTTCAGGCGACTGAGTCGCCAGTAAATCCGTAAGTTCAAATATCGCCTCGGGATCTTTCTTATCAACAGCCGCTTTCACCAAATCGGAAACGCTCTCCTTTGCCTCATCTGGATATCTCACTTGAAGCCTGATTTTTGCAGCCAGATTTCCTGAAGCGGCAGATGCTGCCAGCCATTCCTTTTGCGCATCAAGTGGGATCGGAGAACCGCCTTCTACCAAGGCACAGTCATCTGCAATGCGTTTGGCGGTTGCTTTCATGGCCGCCGCTGCCTCACCCGCTTGAGCAGCCATTGCATCAATACTGGATAGATATTTCTCGCGCGAGATGCTGACCGGGAAACAGCGATCATACATTCGCGACAGTTCCAACTGAGCCGCAGGATCTCCCCGCAATGCTTTATTTTTCACACCCTCGAATCTGAGTAGATATTCCGCCGACCGTGATCTAGCAGCGCTAGATTCAGCACCACCACTTCTTGCCCCTCCCTTTAATTCAACACCAGATGAAGCTAACTCCTTTTTCTCAGTCAGATCAATAAATCCCCTGCCTTTCTGGAAGGAACCAGACAACACCAGCCCCGCCATCAGGGCAGCAACGACCACAATTATAAAATAATACTTTTTCACGTTATCCCCAGATGTAGAACAACATGACGAGAGCGGCTTAAATAAAAAAGCCAAAAATAGCACATCTTATAAAGCCCGCCACCTCACGCGAAACACTACAAATACATCGCGCGAATCACAGAATCACCAGCGCAGGACACTAGGCCACAGACTGGATCAATGTCAATGGAAATTTTACAAGTCAGGAAGTAAATGCTCGATGGCCTGCTTTCCAGCTTGAGGAAGAAAGTCCCTGCGACGCCTACGCCTTACGTTTTCAAGTCATTTTGGTGACAGCAGATGCTGCTCTGGGAGAAATTTCCAACGACGCCTTAAAACGCCATTGATAGAACGAAATCCCACGGAAACTCACGCGACACAGCCGCTTTGCATCCCAACCGCAGCGATGCAGCGCATTCATCGCGGGCGGCCAGAATGAGGCCGAGCTTGGTGGCTTGGTCGAAGGCGCGTTGCCCTACGCCGCCCATCAGGGACAGACGCGTATTTCTGCTGCGAGCGGCCCCACCAGGCACCTCGAGATGCACGTTTGTGCCCGCGGTTGAAGGCGAGGTATATGGCTATCTAGGCGCGCTGGTCGCAGGTAGCTTTCCGAACCTCTCCACCTAGGAGCGTTGACACCACTCCATTCAATGCGCCATCGCGCAGGGGGGCGTACCACGCACCGCTGTCTCAGACTGTCGCGTGACGACTGGCGGCAGCGGTACGGAAACTCAGACCACAGGCCAAGTCACCCTAGTCAGCAACCAAGGTGCGCTATCAGACAGCAACCAGGTCCGTGCGACAGCGCTGACTGCTGTCTTCTGTGGCCGCGATTTCAGATCGACAAGCACAGCTTCCCGAAATGCTTCCCCGCCGCCTGATGCGCAAACGCATCGGCGATGTTTTCCAGTGGGAAGGCCTGGTCGACCACCGGCTTGATGCCGGTTGCGTCAAGGGCGCGGACCATGTCGCGCTGGTGGCTGCGGCTGCCGACGATCAGCCCTTGCAGGGTTTGGTGGCGTTGCATCAGCGCCACCGTCGGCACCTGGCCGGCAATGCCGGTCAGCACGCCGATCAAGGCGATGTGGCCGCCGATGCGGCAGGCCTGGATGGATTGCCCCAGGGTGTCGGGGCCGCCCACTTCGATCACGACGTCGACGCCGCGGCCGTTGGTGTAGTCGAGCACCTTGGCTGCCCAGTCGGTGTGGCGGCGGTAGTTGATGGTGAAATCGGCGCCCAACGCCTGCGCACGCGCGAGCTTCTCGTCGGAGGACGAGGTGGCGATCACGCTGGCGCCCATGTGCTTGGCGAACTGCAGGGCGAAGATCGACACGCCGCCGGTGCCGAGCACCAGCACGGTGTCGCCGGCCTTTAGCCGCGCGTCCACCACCAGCGCCCGCCATGCGGTGAGCCCAGCCGTCGTCAGCGTCGCCGCTTCAGCGTGGCTGTAGCCGCGCGGTGCATGCGTGAACCAATGCGCGGGGCGCACCACGGTCTCGCGTGCGTAGCCGTCGACGCCGTCGCCGGGGACGGTGGCGAAATCGGCGATGGTCGGGCCGCCATCCAGCCAGGTCGGGAAGAAGGTGGAGACGACCGCATCGCCCACGGCGAACTCGTCCACGCCCTCGCCCACCGCCTCCACCACGCCGGCGCCGTCGGACATCGGGATGCGGCCGTCGGCGCTGGGCATGCGGCCGGTCACCACACCCAGGTCGTGGAAGTTGAGAGAGCTGGCATGCACGCGCACGCGGAGCTCGCCGGCGCCCGGCTGGCCGGGATCGGGCAGATCGACGAGGCGCAGGTTCTCGAGGCCAGCGGGCTGGCGCAAGGTGATGGCTTTCATGGGCACGACATCCTTGGGGGAAAGGTGGCGGAGGGGCAGCGCTACATCGATTGCAGCGCGACCGTGTTGCAGGCATTGTCGGGATGCACTTCCTGCATCGCAAGAACGTACAATTTTCGCAGGTACTATCAATTTTGTAGGTACAAAGACCATGCGTCTGAAACGTCAGGATGGCAAGAGTGGCTGCGCGGTCGAAGTCACGCTTTCGGTGATCGGCGGGGTGTGGAAGCCGGTGATCCTGTTCCACCTGCTCTCCGGCAAGAAGCGCTTCATGGAACTGACGCGCCTGGTTCCCAATGCCACGCAGCGCATGCTGACGTTGCAGTTGCGGGAGCTCGAGGAGGACGGCGTGATCGTGCGGCACGTCTATCCGCAGGTGCCGCCCAAGGTCGAATATGCGCTGACGCCGCTTGGCCACTCCCTCGCGCCGGTGCTGATCAGCCTGCGCGAATGGGGCGAGTCGTATCGCACCAAGGAGATGTCGCGCGCGGCGCACGATGCCCCCGATTTCGTGCGTGGCGAAACAATGGCGACCTGATGGTCGCGCAAGCGCTCCCCCAAGGAAGGGTCGAGCACTCGTGTTTAAGCCTTTTGCATCTCGTGACCGAAAGGCACTGAAGTCGGCCACTCCATACGCGCCTTGCACCCTGCGGCTATCCAGACACTACCTGCGCGGGTCAGGACAGCATTGCGATCCCAGCAATCGCGTGCGGCGGACGATCGGCAGGCGCAAGCACGCGGCACTCCGTGCTCACGCACCTCATTCGGTGCGACGATCCGTCCAAGAGGGGCAGGCAGCACGCGCCAGCGTGCCCTCGCCTGGCGACGCCGACATCGCCGTAGCGCCCTGCAGATTGGCCTTGGCATACAGCGCGCCGAGGTCATGGACGCGCAACAGGTGGCGGCGACGGCTGACCAGGCCACTGCGCACCCAGCGCTGCAGTTGCACATTGAGTTTGGAGCGGCTGGCGTTGAGCATCGCCGCCAGGATGCTCTGGTTCGGCGGGAGCGCGACCGTATCGCCGCCGCCCGCGTGCGGCGCCTGCAGTTCGAGTTGGTGCAGCACGTAGCGCGCCAGGCGCACCTCTAATCGATGCAGGCAGATGCTTTCCAGGCTGTCCAGGGTCTGTCGCAGGCGCAGACGCAACAGCGCATCGATGCGCTGCTGGAACAGCGGCACCGCCATCAGGGCAGCGAAATGGCGGCGCGTGAGTTTCAGCACGCAACTTGGGCCGAAGGCGATGGCGGTGAAGCTGCGCCCATGCTGCTCCAGCAAGGCCTGTTCGTCGACCAGCCCGCCCGGCTCGATGGTGCCGACGATCAACTCCTGCCCATCGGGACCGTACAGCACCTTGTACAGGCGCCCCTGCACCACCACCCCGACGAAGCTGCTGGGATCGTGCTTGAAGAACAGCACGCCTCCGGCGTCCAAGGCGCATTCGCTGGCGTGCGCGAGCAGGTAATCGAGCGCCGATGCCGGCATGTCCTGGAACACGGCCGAGCGCTCCAGCAACGGGCGATGGCTGGCGCCGGCCGCGCACGCGAGCGGGGCGTCGCTGGCGTCGGCCGACGGGATGCGGTCGGCGCGCTCCAAATCGGCGATTGCTGGAAGGTCCATAGTTCCCCTTCCCTGGACGCAGGGGCGTGGCGCCAGGGCCTCGAACGCACCCTGTCGCGGCAGGCAGCCAAGGCGCGTGCCGTTCGAGTGCAGTGGGTCATCAAAGGGCGGCAATGGCCGCGTGGTGATGGCATCGCTCCGGCCCGTGTCGGGACCGGAGCGATGCGTCCAACCGGACGGCGCCACGCAGCCGTGTGCCGTCGTGCCCGGCGGGATCAGCCCTTGCTGTAGGGCGAACCCTGGAACGCCTGCAGCACGGTCAGCAGGCTGGTCAGGTTGTCCGACACGCCGGTCTGGGCGATCTTCTCCGACGCGCCCGCGGCCGCGGTGGTATCCAGGCTGTACACCTGCATGACGCCCTGGTTGTTGGCCGCCTGCGCCAGCGTGTTCTGCTGCTGCTGCGCGGCGACCGCGTTCTCGTACAGGATGCCGCTGGAGTGCGCCAGGCTCTGGTAGATCGAGCCCATCGCGAAGGCCGGCGCTTCGCCGATGACCTTGACGTTGGACTGGGTGACGGCGTCGGTGATCTGGTTGTTGACTGCGGTGGGATAGGCCATGGAACGGTCCTCGTTAGGAAGAAAATTGCATGGCTAGCGCCGCCTCGCGGCGGCGTTAGCGCGCGTGGCTTACGGCTGCTTGAACGCGTTGAGCACGGCCAGCAGGCTGGTGAGGTTGTCGGACACGCCGGTCTGCGCGACCTTCTCGGTGGCGCCGGCGGCGGCGGTGGAGTCGAGGCTGTAGATCTGCATGACGCCCTGGTTGGCCGCGGCCTGCGCCAGGGTGTTCTGCTGCTGCTGCGCGGAGACGGCGTTCTCGAACAGGATGCCGGTCGAGTGCGCCATGCTCTGGTAGATCGACGCCATCGCGAAGGCCGGCGCCTCGCCGATGACCTTCACGTTGGACTGGGTGACCGCATCGGTGATCTGGTCGTTGACCGCGGTGGGAAATGCCATGTGTTCGCTCCTGGTTGGGGTACGGCCCACGCCGTACGATCTCTGAAAACGGGACAGTGCAGAACCTGTGAAACCGTGTGCGGCGTTTGTCTCGCCAGCCTCGCCGCGAGGTGCGCGCGACGAAGCGATATCGACCTCGCTGCGCCGCGACGTCAGCCGATGCGTGTTGCAACCACGACGGCGCAAGCCGCCTCGCGGCCCCCGTTGCCATGCAGTGCGCTCCGCCAGCACGGCACGCGAACACGGGCGATCGCTTGCGACTTGGCACCGGGATGGATCGGTGATGGCGCGCAGCCACTTTCGCTGGATGGACATGGCGCAAGGACTGGGCGCACACCGCAAGGCACACCCAACGCATGCGAAGCGCGCCACGCACGCGAGCGGACGCGGCGACTGCGATGCCATGCCACGCACAAGCGCGTGCACCAACCACGCACACACGGCTGCACGCCTCCGCGTGGACACGCGAAGGCGCGGCCGTGCAGCGGAACGGCTCAGGCAGCGGGAGGCGACGCTGGCGCTTGCGGCTCCGCGGCCGGCGCAGCCGGTGGGGCCGCGATGAGTCCCTGCGCACGCGCCGCCTCGACCACCGCCTGCATCTGTTGAGCCAGGCTGCCGAACTCGCGCTCGAAGCACGCGCGCACTTCGGCCTGCACGAGGTTGGCCAGGCGATCGGCGATCTGCGACATCACCATGTGGTTGCTGCCGCCCTCGCCGTTCTGCGGCGGACGCAACTGGCCCGGCCGCAGCTGATCGAGCGACTTGGCGGACTCGACCGCCTTGAGCACCGCCGCTTCGCTGGCCGCGGTGGCGCCGTTCAGGTCGCCGCGGGTGTTCTGCATCTTCTGCATCATCTGCTGGATCAGGCCCTGCACCCGCTGGCGCTCGGCGTCGATCAGCGACGGCGAGGCCGCGGCCACGTCGACGGTCGGGACTACCGGCGGTGCAGCCGTTTCGGAGGCGAAGCGCTGCAGTTGCTCTTCCTCGGCGCCGACCAGTGGACGGCCCAGCCACTTCTCGGCGAACTGGCGCAGCGTGGCGAAATCGGTTGTTTGCGTGTCTTGCATGGTGCTCCCCTGTGAGCGTGGTGAAATCGGTGGTGCAAACGGCCTACGTGGACGCGGACTTGCGGCCGCGCATCAGGTCCGCGTACTTGGCGATGCTCTGGTCGATCTTGTCGATGGCGAAGCCAGCGGATTCGGCCTCCAGCGCGCCGGCGGCCGCTGCGACCGCCGCGGCGGCACCGACCAGCACGTCGGTGGCCAGCACGCCCAGCGCGTCCTCGGCGGCCTGCTCCAGCTTGTTCTCGGCCAGGTTCTCGGTCATCTGCTTGAGCAGCACGCCCTGGCTGGCCAAGGCCATCTTGCTGACGCCGTCGAAGTACACCGCCGCCGATTGCGCGATCAGGCCCGAGGCCTGGCTGATCAGCATGTTCGAGCCGACCACGATCTGCGACGGCGCATAGGCCATGGTCTCGGCGTTGCTGAGCTGCACGGCCTGCACGATCTTGCTGTTGAGCGCGTCGCTGGCCGGCCGCGCCGCCGAGGCCTGCGCGAGCATGTGCGTGTTGAGCGTCTTCAACATGGACGGCGGTGGTGGAGGCGGCGGCGGCGAGACCGGAGCGGCCGATGCTGCCGCGGGGGGCGATGCGCCATCGCCACCTGTCGCTGGCGAGGCGTCGGCGGCGGGCTCGGCCGCGGCGGGCGCCGCAGTGCCTGAAGCCGCGGCAGGCTCGCTGCTCGCTGGCGCCGCAGCGGCAGCGCTATCCGCTGCCGTCGGTACCGCGGCGGGGGTGTCGTTTGTCGCTGCCGATGGAGGTGCTTCCGTCGTCACGGGTGCCGTTGCCGGCGCCGACGCAGAGGCGCCCGGGGTCTGCGCCGCACCTGCGGTCGATGCCGGCACCGCTGCCGCGCCCGCCGGCGCCGCGGCTGCGGGGGTCTTCTTGCTTGCGAAAGGCCACATGCCACTCTCCTGATGGATGGATCGGTACCCGCCTCCGCCGCCGCGGCGCGGGCACGGCGCTGCATCACTTCTCGCCGATCGCCATGATCAGCGCCACCGCCTTGGACACCACGGCGTTGGAGACCTGGTTCAGCGCCTGCTGGCTGTGCACCGCGTTCTGCAACGCCAGCCCGGTGGAATGGCTGGAGACCTGATACAGCGAGGCGATGGCCTGGGCGGGCGCCTCGGCCACCACCTTGACGTTGGTCTGGGTGACCGCATCGGTGATCTGCGAATTGACGAGCGTGTTGTCTGCCATGAGCCTGATTCCTTGGTAAGTCGCCTGCCGGGGAGGCGCCGCGACGGGGATGGCCTGTGCCGCGCCCCGCTGCGGCGCCCGCGATGCCGCGGCCTACGCGGCCCGGCGTGGAGGGAAAACGCCGCCGTGGGCGGCTTGTGAAACCGCAGCAGCCCGCGCGCTCACTCGGCCACCAGCGCAAGCCGCAGCCGCTTGCGCAGCAACTCCACGCGCTTGCGTGCCAGTGGCTGGTTGATGCGCAGCAGGTTGGCGATGGCCGGATACGGCAACTCCTCGACGAAGCGATAGGCGAACAGGCGGCGCTGCTCCCGACTCAGCGCCGCAACCGCTGTCACCACGCGCTCCATCTGTTCCTCCAGTTCGGCACGTTGCAGGGCACTCATTGCTTGATCGGCCACGGCGTCCACTTCCTTAGCCTCGGCAGCGCGGTCCAGCGGCTCACCACCGCTGCGGCGCCGCCGTACCAGGTCCAGGAACACGTGGCGCAGCACCACGAACAGGAAGCCCTGTGGATCGGTCATCGCCTCCGGCGAGCGGCGCATGAACAGCAGCGCCTTCACTGCGGTATCCGACAGCAGGTCCTCGGCAGCGTCCGCACGCCCGTTGGCCAGCCGCAGTGCGCGCCGGCGCAGATCCGGCAACGTCGCGCGCCAGGCGCGGGTAAACATCTCATCGGCCTCCACGAATCGCGCGGCGGTCACGCCTGCCTTTTCCTTTGCCATCTCCATCGCATGCTCCGAAATCCCGTTGTGCGAGGAGTCTCTGTGGGGGTCGGCGGCAATAGCTGTTCCCTGGGTGACAACCGCGGGCGCGATGCACGCGCAGCCGCACGGCATGTGGCGTGCGCGCGCGCTTTGTCTACGCATGCATACGGCCAAAGCGGCTGCGCTGCGGTTGTGTGGGCCAGTCGCGCAAAAAAACGGGCCCGCTTCACGGACAGCGGGCCCGCATCGTGTCAGGAGATCGGCTCAGGGCAGCAGTTTGCCCAGCGCCTCGGGCGCGTTCTGATCGCGCAAAGCATGCAGCACCTGCCGGATGTCCGGCGTGCCATTCGCCACCGGCGGTACTGGTGTCTGCGCTGGCGCCGGCGGCGCGCTGCGCGCATCCCACGATGGCGCCAGGGCCACCGCAACGCAGGCCAGGGTCACGCAGATACCATGGCGCAGACGCGCCCACCGCCGCAGCCGCCGGCGCCGTTCGAACGACAGCGAGCGGAACCGGGATACACCTGCGCTGTCGGGCATGGCGTTGCTCCACGATGACGGGACCACCCAGGCGACATGGCCGCAGCGCGTCGACGACACGGCGCGCGTCGCGGATGGAGGGCGACGTCCCTCTAAACGTGGCCGCGGCGGCGCCGTGAATGCGGCGAACGCCGCATGCGTTTGCGCACGCCACCCTGGCGTGTTCGCGCTCATGTCGACCAAGCCTCCTCGGGACCGCCGCGCCCGCAACTGCGCCAACGATGGCCGGCGATGCCAGCACGCGACGACGTTGCTCGTCTCCGGACGACAGGGACAGGCGCGTGTCGGACTAGCGCGGCGGGATCTCGGGCGTCGCGCATGGCTGCAGGCAGGCGATACCGCGTTCGGGCCTGGCACGACCCTGCTCCGCATAGCTTGCAGCAGGTGGTCGCGGTCGAGAAGCAAACGCGCGCGAAACGCGGCATGAGCATGCGGTGCGTATGCCTGCCGCGTTCGATAGCGGCATTGAGCGCGCATGGCAGCGCAGGAAGATACGCGAAGCACATCTGCAGGAGCGGCTTCAGCCGCGACGGAGCCAGCGGGATTGCCCGTCGCGGCTCGAGCCGCTCCTACCCGGTCTCCGTCGCGCCATGGCCGGCGCAGCGCTAGCGGTGTGCGTCGGTCGCGGCGACCACGACACCGCATGATCGGGCCGATCCCCACGTGCGCTCTCCCCGCACCATGCAGACGTGGCGCGGCGTCACGGCCAGCTCGGGCGGCGACTGCGAGCCGCGATCAGTCGGCGCCCGTGGGTTTCGGCGGCGGCGTGGGGTCATGCGCAGCGGGAGGCTCAGATGCGGCGGCAACCTCGTCCTTGGCTTGTGCTTGAAGCGCCTGGATCATGGCCTGCAGCTGCTGCGCAAACGTGTCGAAGTGCCGATCGAACGCGTCCTGCCCTTCGCGCCTCACCACTTCGCCCAGGCGGTCGGCGTCCTGGCCTATCGGCGCATTGCGGGATGTGTTGACGCCTGGCAGCACATGCGAGCGCACCGCCTCCTGCTGCGCGGCGGCCGCCATCGCATCGCGTATCGCCTGGTCGCCCTGCTGCATGGCGTCCTCGGCGCTGCGCCTGGCCGCATCGATCCGCTGGCGCGTGCGCTCGATCTCGGCGGCGTGCGTCGGCGCTGCCGGATGGGGTGCCGGGTCTGCCGTCTGTTGCGCCCCCTCCGCCGCCGCGGCGACTGCGCGCAGTTGCGCACGCTCGGCCTCGGACAAGTCGCGTCCAAGCCACTGGCGGGTCATGTCGTACAAAGCCTGCGTCTTCGGATCCGGCGTCTCGGTCCTGCGTTGCTCTCCGCGAATGGTGGCGTGATGACTGCCGTCAGGCGGCAACGGGCGGCTGTTTGCGCAGCGTGCGCTCGGCGGCTACGTCGCATCGGCGTGATCGGGCAAGTCGCCGGCGTTGCCCGGCTGCTCGGCTCCCGCGCCCGGTGCAGCCATTGCCACGGCAACGACGGCATCGGCCGGCGGGTCGATCCGCTGAAGTTGCGAAGCGTCCTCGGCTGGCGGCGCCTGCATCTGCTTGAGCACGACGGCCTGTGCCGCCAAGGCGGCCTTGCTGTCCTCGCCGTAATACCTGGCCGCTGCCGTCATGACCAAGCCCGATGCCTGTCTGATGCGCGTCTCGGCGCGCGCCCCAACCGGCACCGACGCACTGGCTGTGACTGCGGCGGGCGCGGGCTCGGATGCTGCGCTGGGCGTGGCCTGTAATGCGCGGATCTCTGCGACGTGATCGTCGCGATGGTCGCTCGGCCCGGTAGCTACAGGGGCTTGCGAGGTGGCATGCACTGCCTCGCCCGGCGTGGTCTCGTCGTTTGTAGTCGGCAGCATCGTGTTGTCCTCGCATGGGCTTGGCAGGGCGATGTGGGTCGCCTCGACGCGTGCGTCGCAGCGCAGGCGAGACGCGGATGTGAGGTTGAGCGTACCGCGTCGCACGACTGCGCCATTGATCTTCGATCACGAATCGTGTGGAGCGCTGCGCTTGTGCCCTTCCGTCACCATCACCCCGCCCCCTCACCCCTGTCTC
>NZ_LFME01000037.1 GCF_001043115.1 Xanthomonas sp. NCPPB 1128
GGCGGGGCCGGCGCTGGCCGCCAGCACTGCATCCACCTCGCTGAGGGTGTCGCGCAGATACCAGTGCCCGTCGCGGCGCACCAGCACCGCGGTGGTGGCGATCTGTTCGCCGTCCAGCGGGTACTGGATGCGCACCACGGCCTGGTCGCCCTGCTGGTTCACCAGGCCGGTGCGCAGCGCACCGGCGCTGGCGTCCAGGTCCAGGCCGTAGTCGGCCAGCACCGCCTTGAGATCGGCCAGGAACGGACCCAGCCGGCGCAGGCTCTCGTCCATGCCCAGGGTGCGCAGGTCGGCATCGCTGCGCACGCCGGTGCGGCGCGCGCCCGCGCACAGCCGCGCGATCGCGGCCTGGGCGCGCTTGCGCTCGGACAACGGCGCGCGCGCGGCCCAGGCGCTCAGCGCCTGCACCAGTTGCACATAGTGGCCGCGCTGTTCGGGGGTGTAGTGGCCCTGGTTGCGCAGGAACTGCACGCCGAACAGGCCCAGCGAGTGCGCCGCCTGCTTCAGGCTGGCGGCCTGGCCGCCGAACTGCGCATCGAAGGCGCGTTGCAGCTGGCGCTCGGCATCCGGCGCGGCGAGGGTGTCGAGCACCTCGGGCAGGCGTTCGGCCAGCGGCAGTTCGGTCAGCGGCCAGCGGCTGCGGTCCTCGCTCCAGGCCTGCTGCAGGCGCTGGTACTGGGCCGGCGGCACCGCAGCGTGGGCATAGCCGAGCAGGTCGTTGCGCTGCAGCGCGTGCGCCAGCGTGCGCACCGCTGCAGCCGGTTCGGCGCTGGCGCCGGGCAGTTCGGCGGGCGTGCGCTTGCATCCGCCCGCGGCCAGGGCGAGCATCGCCAACAGCAGGACGCACAGCGCGCGCGAGGAGATGACCCGGGTCGGGCAGGGCGACATACGGTGCGGGCTCGTTCCCCAAAACGTCCCGCATCTTGCTGGGCGCGGGCGATTCCGGCAAGCCGGGCGGGGCGTCGGCGCGGGGAGGCGACCGGCCGGCATTGAGGGGCGGGTTTGTCGCGGCAGGACATTTCATGACCCGGCGTGGGACCCTCGGGACAGGCATGTCGGCCTATGGCGAGATGTGCCAGTGGATTGCGGATGTTGCAACGCATCATGTAACCGCTTGCAGTTGCTGCTAACGTCCGCCCACCTCGATTGAGGCGGTGCTGGCCGGGGGACCCAGTGCGATATTCGTCAGAGATCATCCGAGTGCTCGGTCACGGTGGCGCGCGCCGCTGCGCCTGGGTGTTGTCTGCAGTCCTGTGCGGACTTGCGATGGCGGCCCCGGTGCAGGCGCAGGACGGCCGCCTGCCGCCGCGTGCGCAATGGCAGGCGTCCAGTTCCTCCAAGCAGGTCAAGGCGCAGGCGATCGGCTATCTGATCGACGGCGACGCCAGCACCCGTACCGCCGGCGCCTTCAGCCCCGGGCATTGGTTCCAGATCGATCTGGGCCGTGCCGCGCAGGTCGGCGGCGTGCGCCTGCAGTGGGACACCTCCAATCCGGAAGGCTTTCTGCTGCAGACCTCGCGCGATGGCCAGCGCTGGGACACGGTCTACACGATGGCCGATTCGCTGGGCGGTACCGAGACCGTGTTCTTCGCGCCGCACCTGGCCCGCTACCTGCGCCTGGCCGCGCCCGCGCGCAGCGCCGACTGGGGCGTATCGATCTACGAAATGGAGCCGTTGGGCGCGGCTGCTGCGCAGCTGCGCGGCGTGTCCGCGGCCGACGCTGCCGCACTGTGGCAGGGCGGCGCCACGGTGACCATGCCGGGCATGGGCACGCAGACGCGGCAACTGGAGATCGCCTTCCCGCGTGCGTTCGACAGCGCCATCCTGATCGTGGAGTTCGCCGGTGCGCACGGCGCGGCGCAGCTGCAGGCGCAGGACGCCGCGGGCCGCTGGCGCACGCTGGCCGACGACCCGCAGGCCGGCGACAGCGACAGCGCCTACCTGGCCGGCACCGCGCCGCTGTCGCTGCGCGCGCTGCGCCTGCGCGTCGACGCCGCGCCCGGCGGCGTCGCACCGACCCTGGCGCGCCTGCGCCTGCTGGGGCCGAAGGCGGTGATGACGCCGATGAAGCGCTACCAGGTCGCCGCGCAGCGCGGCGCCACGCGCGCGCTGTTCCCGGCTTCGCTGCACATGCAGCAGACCTACTGGACCGCGGTCGGCATCCACGCCGGCCGGCAGAAATCGATCTTCGACGAGTACGGCAACCTGGAGGCGTGGAAGGGCGCGCCGCTGGTGCAGCCATTGTGGCGCGACGCCTCCGGCACCAGCGCCGGCGCCGACGGCCATGCCCTGACCCACGCGCTGCGCGACGGCTGGAAGCCGATGCCGTCGGTGCGCTGGTCGCCGCAGCCGGGGCTGGAACTGCGCAGCGAGACCTTCGCGATCGAACGCGACGGCCAGCCGGTGACGCTGCTGCGCCATCGCCTGCGCAACACCGGCACCGCCCCGGTCAGCGGCACCCTGTCGCTGCTGGTGCGGCCGATGCAGATGAATCCGCCGTGGCAGAACGGCGGCCTGTCGCCGATCCACGCCATCGCCGTCGACGGCGGCACCGTGCAGGTCAACGGCCGCGCGCTGCTGACCTCGCTGAGCGCGCCCAGCGGCGGCGGCGCCGAGGCGTTCGGCGCGAACGGCGCCACCGAGATCACCCGCCACGTCGCCGCCGGCACGCTGCCGGCGCAGCGCCAGGCCAGCGATGCCGACGGCCTGGCCGCGGCGATGCTGAACTACACGGTGCGCCTGGCGCCGGGTGCGCAACAGGACGTGGTGCTGGCGTTCCCGCTGGGCACCGCCAGCGCCGACGCCCAGGGCCGCCTGCCACCGGCGCCGCCGCTGGACCGCGACGCCCTGCTCGCCGCCGGCCGCGGCGACGCGGGCCGCAGCTTCGACGTGCTGGCCGAGCAGGTCTCCACGGACTGGCAGCAGCGCCTGGGCAATGTCGGCCTGCGCCTGCCCGACGCCAGCCTGGTGGACATGCTGCGCGCGCAGGCCGCGTACATGCTGATCAACCAGACCGGCCCGGCGATGCAGCCGGGGCCACGCAACTACAACCGCTCCTTCATTCGCGACGGCATGGCCACCTCGGCGATCCTGCTGCGCATGGGCCAGGCGCAGGTCGCGCGCGACTATCTGCAGTGGTACAGCGACCACGCGGTGCATCCGAACGGGCTGGTCTCGCCGATCCTCAACGACGACGGCAGCGTCAACGACGGCTTCGGCTCGGACCTGGAGTACGACAGCCAGGGCGAGTACATCACCCTGGTCGCCGACGTGGCGCGGCTGGACGGCGGCCCGGAGAGCGTGCGCGCCTACCTGCCAAAGGTGAAGCTGGCGATGCAGTTCCTGCAGGAACTGCGCGAGCGCACCCTGGTGCCCGGCTACATGGCCGAGCAGCCGGCACCGGAACGCTTCCGCGGCATCCTCGCCCCGTCGATCAGCCACGAAGGCTATTCCAGCCCCACCCACAGCTACTGGGACGACTACTGGGCGTTGAAGGGCTGGCACGACGGCGCCTGGCTGGCCGAATCGCTGGGCGATGCCGCCACCGCCGCCTGGGCGCGCGAACAGTACGCCGCGCTGCGCACCTCGCTGGCCGCGTCCATCCGCGCCACCATGGCCTGGAAGGGCGCGGACTACATTCCCGCCGCGGCCGACCTGGGCGACGGCGACCCGACCAGCGTTTCGATCGCGCTGGATCCCACTGGCCAGCAGGACCTGCTGCCGGAGGCGGCGCTGCGCACCACCTTCGCGCGCTACCTGGAGGACGTGCGCCAGCGCAAGCAGCCCAACGCGCTGTGGGCCTACACCCCGTACGAGATGCGCAACGTACTGACCTACGTGCATCTGGACCAGCCGCAGGTGGCCGACGAGCTGCTGCAGGACCTGCTGCGCGACCGCCGCCCGTTCGAATGGCAGGTGCTGGCCGAGGTGGTGCAGTCGCGGCTGCGCTTCCCGCGCTACCTCGGCGACATGCCGCATACCTGGATCGGCGCCGAGTATGCCCGCACCCTGTTCGGCATGCTCATGCACGAGGGCGACGACGCGCTGGTGCTGCTGCCCGGCGTGCCGCCGGCCTGGCTGGCCGACGACGGCCTGGCCGTGCAGCGCCTGCCCACCGCCTACGGCACGCTCGGCCTGCGCGCGCGCCAGCGCGACGGGCGGCTGCGGGTGGAGCTCGACAGTGGCCTGCGCGCCGGCAGCGCCGTGCGCGTGGTATGGCCCTCGCGCACCCGGCCGACCCAGGTGCGCGTGGACGGCCGCCGGATCGAGCAGTACGACGCCGGCGGCGTCACTCTGTCCAAGCCGTTCCGGACCCTGGAGGCACGCTGGTGAGCCCGCCCCCCGTCCCGGCGCCGGATCCGCGCGCCAACATCACCATCAAGGACGTGGCGCGCCTGGCCAACGTGTCGGTGGCCACCGTCTCGCGCACCATGAACGGCCACCAGCACGTGGCCGAAACCGTGCGCGCGCGGGTGCTGGAAGCCGCGCGCACCCTGCACTACGTGCCGCACCACGCCGCGCGCAGCCTGAGCAGCCGCCGCACCCACACCATCGGCGTGGTGCTGCCGGACCTGCACGGCGAGTTCTTTTCCGAGCTGATCCGCGGCATCGATACGGTGGCGCGCGAGCGCGGCCTGCACCTGCTGGTGTCCAGCTACCACGGCGAACCGGAACAGCAGCGGCTGGCGGTGCGGCGCATGCCCGGGCGCGTCGACGGCTTGCTGATCATGTCGCCGTCCCTGGCCAGCGATGCCGAGGACCCGGCCGACATGCTGCCCGGCACGCTGCCGGCGGTGCTGATGAACTGCGCCGAGCGCATTGGCGAGGCGCAGGTGCTCAACGTCGACAACTACGGCGGCGCGCGCGCCATGACCCGCCACCTGCTGGACGTGGGCCACCGCCGCATCGCCTTCATCGCCGGGCCGGACGACAACTTCGATGCGCGCGAACGCCTGCGCGGCTACCGCGACGAACTGCGCGAGCGCTGCCCGCAGGTGGCACCGCTGGTGCTGCCCGGCGCCTTCGACGAGGCCTCCGGCTACCGCGCCGGCGAAGCCCTGCTGCAGGGCCAGCGGCCGGACGTGGTGTTCGCCGCCAACGACATGATGGCGCTGGGCTGCCTGTTCGCCTTCACCCACGCCGGGCTGCGCGTACCCGAGGACATCGCCCTGGCCGGCTTCGACGACGTGCCGATGGCACGCTACGTGCATCCGGCCCTGACGACCATGCGCGTGGACATCGCCGGCTTCGGCGCCCGCGCCATGCAGCTGCTGCTCGCCGCGCTGGAGCCGCATGCCGCACCGGCGCCGTCCGCGGCATCGGCAGCGTCGGCCAGCGCGATCGCCCCGCAACTGATCGTTCGTGCTTCCAGTGCCCAGCGAGGGACCGCCATGGACTGACACCGACGCATGCAGCACCGATGTCGTTTTTTGCACCACCTAGAAGAACACAACAATGATCCCGTTTACCGCCCTGGGAGGGCTTTTGTCATGAAGAAACCGCGTTCCGCCTCCAACCTGCCCGCACGCAGCCTGCTGTGCTGCGCGCTGGCCACCTGCCTGTTCGCCACGATGCCGGCGATGGCCCAGTCCAGCAACGCGACCCTGCGCGGTCAGGTCGCCGCCGCCCAGGCCGGCACCGAAGTCACCGTCACCAACATCGCCACCGGCTCGGTGCGCCGCGCGCCGGTCGCCGCCAACGGCAGCTACACTGTGGTCGGCCTGCCGCCGGGTACCTACAAGGTCGAGGCCAACGGCGTGACCAAGACGGTGACCCTGCAGGTGGCGTCTTCCTCCACGGTCGATCTCGACGCCGGGACCCCGGCGGCCGGCGGTAACGCGACCACCCTGGACACCATTACCGTCAGCGCGCCGCTGCTGAAGGACGTCAAGACCTCGGAAGTGGGCAACGTGGTCTCGCTGCACCAGATCGAGCAGCTGCCGCAGGCCACGCGCAACTTCCTGGAGTTCGCCGACACCGTGCCAGGCATGGTGTTCCAGATCGATTCGCAGGGTCACACCACGCTACGCGGTGGTGCCTCCAACAGCAGCGCCGGCAATCTCTACATCGACGGCGTCAGCCAGAAGAGCTACGTGGCCAAGGGCGGTATCGCCGGCCAGAACGACAGCCAGGGCAACCCGTTTCCGCAGCTGGCGATCGGCGAGTACAAGGTCATCACCTCCAACTACAAGGCCGAGTTCGGCCAAGTGAGCGGCGCGGCGGTCACCGCGGCTACCAAGTCAGGTACCAACGAGTTCCACGGCGAGGTGTTCTACCGCTATACCGATCAGGATCTGCGCGACAAGAGCCCGGCCGAAGAAGCGACCGGCAACAAAGTGGACTCGCAGACCAAGGAGTATGGCTTCGCGATCGGCGGTCCGATCCTGCAGGACCGCATGCACTTCTTCTTCGCCTATGAAGGCAAGGACAACGTCGTGCCACGCACGATCTATCCCGACGCCAAGGCGGCGCCATATGTCGGCTTCCTGCCAGCGAACTTGTCTAGCCAGTACGGCGCGGCGAATCTCCCCTTCACCGAAGACCTGTATTTCGGCAAGATCGACTTCGAGCCGACTGACCGCGACCGTTTCGAACTGAGCGCGCAGGTTCGCGACGAGACCCAGACCGACAACGTTGGTGGGCAGAACGCCACCGATCACGGTCTCGACAAGATCAACAAAGACAAGCGCGTCGCGCTGCGTTGGGCGCATAGTGCCGATGCTTGGTACAACGAGTTGATCGTCAGCCGCGAGGATGGCCGCAACGATCCGTTGCCGATGAGCACGGGCAACGGCGTCATCTACAACTACCTGGATTACACCGATCCGAACATCGGCGAGTACAACTTCCTGTCCACTGGACCGGCCGGTGGCGCGAGTGTGCAGAAGCGTCAACAGGAAGGCTGGTCGCTGCAGAACGACCTGACCTTCACCAGCTTCCAGTGGCATGGTGACCACACCATCAAGATGGGCGTGAACTACAAGGACATCAAGCTGACGGCGCAGGATGCCGCGTCCTTGAACCCGCAGTTCAGCTATTCGGTCGGCGCCAGCGGTGTGGCCTCCACGCCCTATCGCGTGGACTTCTATTCGCCGTACGCCACTCCGGGCCAGAGCGCGATCGTTTCCACCAAGGCCAAGCAGTACGGCATCTACCTGCAGGACGATTGGGCGGTCAACGACAAGCTGATGCTGAATATCGGCATGCGTTGGGATTACGAGGACAACCCGGCCTACACCGATTTCGTCACCTCGCCGGCCTTCGTCCAGGCGCTGTATTCCAACGACCCTGCGAATCCGGGCCAGCCCTGGGCCAACCGCCTGCTGCCGAGTGGCGTCAATGCCGCCGACTACATCAGCAACGGCCACAACCGCAAGAACTTCAAGGATGCGTGGCAGCCACGTCTGGGCTTCTCCTACGACTTCTTCGGTGACCAGTCCGCCGTGCTGCATGGCGGTGCCGGGCGGTCCTACGACCGCAATCTGTTCGAGCAGATGGCCTACGAGACCAGCAAGGCAGCGCTGTCGCCGGTCGCGGTGTTCTTCCAGAATCCCGTCACCGGCCAGTGCTACCGCAGTGATCGCGTGTGCGTGCCTTGGGATCCGAAGTACCTCAACGGCATGGACAATCTCAATGCCATCGCCGGCGTCAGCGGCAGCGGCGAGCTGTTCATGTTCAACAACCATCTGAAGACCCCGTACAGCGACCAGTACAGCATCGGCATCAGCAACCAGGTGGGCGATTGGCTGACCGACGTGACCGTGCAGCGCAACCTGAGCTACGACGGTTTCGCCATGTCGTTGATCAACCGTTACCCGAACGGCGCGTACTTCCAGAACGGCAGCGCGCCGTGGGGCGAGCCGGTGCCGGGCTACAAGAACACCATCATCGGCATGAATGGGTTGGAGCAGCGCACCACCCAGGTGCTGCTGTCGGCGGAGAAGCCCTACACCAAGGAATCTGGTTGGGGCCTGACCCTGTCCTACACGCACACCAATGCGCGTCAGAACCGCAACATCGACGAGCCCTTCGGCTTCGACAAGGCCACCATCCACGACTATCCGTTCGTGAAGTCCGACGCCGTGGCGGGCCACCGCTTCGTCGCTTCTGGCTCGATCGACGGCCCGTGGGGCATGACCTTCGGTGCCAAGCTGGTGTTGGCCACGCCGGAACCGATCAACACCATCGCTTGCTACGGCAAGACCGATCCCGATGGTGCGACCTGCCAGCAGGTCGCTGCGGTCCCGCCGGGCAACGGCAAGTTCCTGGTCGGCGGCAAGATCTGGGGTTATCGCACGGTCGACTTCCAGGCGTCGAAGGACTTCACCGTTTACAACGACTTCAAGCTGTCGGCGCGCGTGAACCTGCTCAATGCCTTCAACTTCAAGAACTACAATACGTACGTCTACAACGACTTCGGCAGCAATGGCCGCTACGATCCGAACATCGCCATCAACAAGACCGGCGACATCATGTACGTCCCGCGCACCGTGACCTTCGAGATCGGCGCCAAGTTCTGATCCACTGCATGACCCACGCGCGTGCCCGACCGGCGCGCGTGGGGTTTCAACGGACGGGGCCGCGTGGCCCCGTCCGCGTTTGCGGTCGCCCCTTTCTTTGGTACAGGACCATGCACGCATGATCGCCGCCCCTCTTCGCAATCTGGTCATCGTCGGCGGCGGCACTGCCGGCTGGATGGCCGCTGCCGCGCTGGCACGTGTGCTGGGCCCCGACTACCGCATCACCTTGATCGAGTCCGAGCAGATCGGCATCGTCGGCGTCGGCGAGGCCACCGTGCCGCACATCAAGGCTTTCAACAACCTGCTCGGCATCAACGAGGCCGAGTTCGTGCGCCACACCCAGGGCAGCTTCAAGCTCGGCATCGAGTTCGCCGACTGGCAGCGCCCAGGCACCTCCTACGTGCATGGCTTCGGCAGCGAGATCGGGCATCCGCTCGGGCTGCTGCCGTTCCAGCAGTACTGGTTCAAGCAGGCGCTGGCCGGCAAGGCCAGGCCGCTGGGCGCCTACACGCTCAACACCGTCGCCGCCAAGCGCGACCGCTTCATGACCTCGGCCACCGACGTGCCGCCGAATTCGCCGTTGGCCAACATCGCCTACGCCTACCATTTCGATGCGGCGCTGTATGCGGGCTTCCTGCGCGGCTACGCCGAGCAGCGCGGGGTGAGCCGACGCGAAGGCATTGTCGAGGAGGTGCTGCTGCATCCGGAATCGGGCGACGTGCTTTCGGTGCGGCTGGCCTCGGGCGAGGCGATCGCCGGCGACCTGTTCATCGATTGCTCCGGCTTCCGCGGCCTGCTGATCGAGCAGGCGCTGCACACCGGCTACCACGATTTCAGCCACTGGCTGCCCTGCGACCGCGCGCTGGCGGTGCCCTGCGCCAAGGTCGGCCTGCCCACGCCGTACACCCGCGCCACCGCTCGCGCGGCCGGCTGGCAGTGGCGCATCCCGCTGCAGCACCGCACCGGCAACGGCTACGTGTACTGCAGCGCGCACATCAGCGACGACGAGGCCGCGGCCACGCTGCTGGCCAACCTCGACGGCCCGGCCCTGGCCGATCCGCGTCCGCTGCGCTTCGTCACCGGCCGCCGCAAGCAGGTGTGGAACCGCAACGTGGTCGCGCTGGGCCTGGCCAGCGGCTTCATGGAGCCGCTGGAATCGACCAGCATCCACCTGGTCCAGTCCGGCATCTCCAAGCTGCTGGAACTGTTCCCGCGCGAGGGCATCAGCCCGGTGCTGGTGCGGCGCTACAACGAGCGCATCGCCTTCGAGTTCGACCGCATCCGCGATTTCCTGCTGCTGCACTACCACGCCACCGAGCGCGACGACAGCGCGTTCTGGCGGCACTGCCGCAGCATGCCGATCACCCCGGAGCTGCAGGAGACGCTCGACCTGTTCCGCGACAGCGGCCGCTTCTACCGCAACGGTGATGAGATGTTCGCCGAGATCAGCTGGGTGCAGGTGATGGTCGGGCAGGGCATCCTGCCGCGCGCCTACCACCCGCTGGTGGACCAGGTGCCGCAGGCCGATCTGGAGCGCTTCATGGCCAGCGTCGAGCAGACCATCGGCCACTGCGCCGATGCGATGCCGCCGCACCAGGCCTTCATCGACCGCTACTGCGCGGCGCGGCCCGCCTGAGCGCGCCACGCGGCCACCAAACGCGAGCACAAAAAAAGAGGCCACGCGCACCAGGCGCGGGCCTCTTCAAATCCGACCGAAGCCGGAGAACGGTATGGCACATCTCCGGCAGAGCCGGACGCTGGGCATGCTACCGGCATGCCGAAGCTAAAGCAATGCTTTAGGATCTATTGCTTAAGTTATTGATTTGACATCAGCGAGTGGCGCCGCCAGCCAGCGTCGCCGCGATCTCCCGCTGGATCGCCTCGGCGGCCGCACGCGGATCGGCAGCCTGCCGGATCGGCCGGCCGACCACGATCGCATCGGCGCCGTCGGCGAAGGCCTGGGCCACGCCCACCGTGCGCTGCTGGTCGTCGCCGACCGGGCCGCCCGGGCGAATGCCGGGGCAGACGATGGAGAAGCCGGCGCCGGTGGCGCGGCGGATCGGCGCCGCTTCCTGGCCGGAGGCGATCACGCCGTCGATGCCGGCGGCCTGCGCGGCCAGCGCGCGCTCCACCACCACGTCCTCAGGCGCGCGGTCGATGCCCATCGACGCCAGGTCGGCGCGGCCCATCGAGGTCAGCACGGTCACCGCCAGCAGGCGCATGTCGCTGCCGTTGGCCTCGGCCGCGGCCTGCATCATCGCCGGGTGCCAGCCGTGGATGGTGCAGTAGTCCACCGGCCACTGCGACAGTCGGCGGATCACCCCGCCCACCGTGGCCGGGATGTCGAAGAACTTCAGGTCCACGAACACGCGCTTGCCGCGCCCTGCCAGCGTGTCCAGCACGTCGAAATATTCGCCCGAGGCGAGCAGTTCCATGCCGATCTTGTAGAACGCCACCGCATCGCCGAGCCGCTCGATCCACTTCAGCGCCTCGCTGCGCCCGGGCACGTCGAGGGCGAAGATCAGGCGCTCGTGCGGCGCCAGCGCCAGCGGCGCGCGGCTCACTGCGCCAGCTCCAGCGCCTGCACCTTGGCCTGGTGGCGCGCGGCCCGCGACTGGGTGAAGTCGTTGTTGAACAGCGCCGGCTCCCAGGACCCGTAGCTGGGGTTGGGCAGCATCCACCAGCGCTCGCCGAACCAGTCGTGGTACTGCTGCAGCAACTGCGCGCGGCCTTCCGGGGTGTTGGCCACGACCTGGGCGAAGTCGCCGAGCTGGTCGCCGAACTGCATCAGCACGCGGTACTGCTGGCCGACCAGCTTGCGCCGGCAGTTCTTCTCCGAGCCGTTCTGTTCGCAATCCTTGACCACTGTGCCCAGGCCCAGCAGCACGCTGTTGTCGGCCACCGGCAGGCCGGCGCTGCGCAGGTTGGCCAGGGTCGCGTCGGTCAGGTGCACGGCGCGATTGGTCACGTACAGCACGGTGATGCCCTTGGCGGTGGCGGTCTTGGCGAAATCGACCACGCCGGGAATCGGCTTGGCCTTCTTCTCGGCGACCCACTGGTCCCAGGTGACCTCGTCGTACTCCTTGCCGTTGCGGATCAGCCGCGCCTGGTACGGCGAGTTGTCCAGCACGGTTTCGTCCACGTCCATCACCACCGCCGGCTTCAATCCGGTGGCGGCGTTGCCGCGCTCCTCCGGCACCAGCGCGTCCCAGTTCGGTTCCTTCAGCGCCGCATCCAGGCGGTCGGCGGCGGCGCGATAGGTCTGCTCGGCCAGGGCCTGGTACTCGGCCGAGCGCTGCATCCACAGCACCGCGTTGAGGTTGTCGTCGGCCGCACCCGGCGTGGCAGCTGCGGGCGTGGTGGCGGCTGCCGTGGCGGCCGGCTTGGCGGCAGGGTCGGCGACCTGCGCCTGCGGCTTGCAGGCGGACAGGGCGAGCACGGCGCAGGCCAGTGCGGTGCGGGCGATCGGCGTCATCGGGCGTGGCAACCTAGGCAAATGAATTGCCGATTTTAGCCCGTTGCGATGACAGTGGCGCACGACGCGCCGGCGGCAGGCGCTCTCGCTCACCATGCACACACTCCCGTCGCTTTCCTTCGGGAATTCGTGACATCCGTATGGCGCCGCAAACAGCATTGTGCGATTGCGATGTCCATTCATCACCGATACCGAACCGCAATGCTCCAGCAGTATGCTTTGCCTCACGCACGCCAGAAGCCCGCACGATGACCGACACTGCCGTCCCTGTCCTCTCCGCCATCGAAGCCCGCGCACTTGGCTGCCTGATCGAGAAGGAGGCGACCACGCCGGATGCGTATCCGCTCACGGTCAATGCGACGGTGGTGGCGGCCAACCAGAAGACCTCGCGCGAGCCGGTGATGACCCTGAGCCCGGGCGATGTGCAGCATGCGCTGCGGCAACTGGAGGGGCGCGGGCTGGTGCGGCAACAGTTCTCCTCGCGCGCCGAGCGCTATGAGCATCGGTTGGCGTCGGCGCTGGATCTGACCCAGCAGCAGGTGGCCTTGCTCGGCCTGCTGCTGTTGCGCGGCCCGCAGACGGTCAATGAGTTGCTGACGCGTGCCGAGCGCATGGCGCGCTTCGCCGATGCGGATGACGTCCGCCATCAGTTGGAACGGCTGGCGCAGCGTCAGTTGGCGGTGCAGTTGCCACGTGCCAGCGGGCAGCGCGAGGACCGTTACATGCACTTGCTTGCCGGTCCGGTGGACGCGGAGGCGCTGGCCGCCACATTCAAGGCGCGGCCGAGCGCCTCGGGCCACGACGAGTTGGAAGGCCGGGTGCAGGCGCTGGAGGCTGAGGTGGCGGAGCTGCGCGAGATCGTGGCGCAGTTGCAGGCGCAGCACGAGTCCGAGTGAAGCTGTGCAGGCGTGTCTCGAAAGGGAGCCTTTAGTTAACTACGAAGACGCACTTGTAGGAGCGGCTTCAGCCGCGACCGGGCGTTCCCGGTAAAGCTCATCGCGGCTGAAGCCGCTCCTACGATCGCGGAGACAGACCCCGCAAAGCCACAACAAAGGCGCGTCACCAGAGGTGTCCTAAAGTACCAGTGCGCTCATCAAACGCAGCGGCCCCGCGATCGCAGGATCACTCCGCCTCCACCTGCGGAATCACCGCCAGCATATCGGTCACGCCGACATCCACACCCGCCTGGCTGAGCAAGGTGGTCGCCTGGCCGCGATGGTGGGTCTGGTGGTTGAAGAAATGCAGCAGCAGGTCGCCGAAGCGCCGCCCATGTGATTCACCGCGGGTGTTGCGATAGCGCAGCGCCACGTCCAGGTCGTCGGCATGCAGTTGCGACATCCACTCGGCGATCGTCGCATCCAGCGCCTCGCGCTGCATCCGCAGGTCCGCCAGGCAGTCGGCCTGCGGCGCATCCAGGGCGGCGGGAACTGGCGTGGCGGCGATGGCCTGCAGCGCCGGGTGCCGCGCCGGATGCTGGGCGAAGCGCTGCAGCCAGATCGTGTCGGCTACCACCAGGTGGTTGAGCGTGCCCAACAGCGACCCGAAGAAGGCGCCGCGCGGCTCGGTGATCGCGGCGTCCGGCAGGGTCGCGGCCGCGGTGTAGAGACGCTGGTTCATCCATTGGCTATAGCCGGCGAACAGCTGCAGTGTGTGCAAGGTGTCCATGCTCAGGCGCTCTCCTGTGGCGCGTGCAGATCGCAACTGTGCAGTTCGACCTCGGCTGCCTCCGGGCTCAGGCGCACGCGCCCCTGGGCGACGAAGCCCAGCGTGGCGAGCAGGCGCAGCGAGCGCGCATTGCCCGGGGCCACGATGGCGTAGACGCTCGGCAGCGCGAGCACGGTGCGCGCGTACTCCAGCACCGCGCGCGCGGCCTCGCTGGCGTAGCCATGGCCCGCATAGGGCTGCAGCAGGGCGTAACCCAGGTCGGGGGCAGGCAAGGTGGGACGCAGCACCAGCCCGGCCACGCCGAGCCAGGTGCCGTCGTCGTGGCGCTCCACCGCATACAGGCCGAAGCCGTGTTCGGCGTAGCTGCGCACCGAGCCGTCGGTGAGGTAGCGGCTGGCCTGCGCTTCGTCACGCACGCCGCGGTCGCCGATGTGGGCCAGGAAGCCGGGGTCGTTGAGCAGGGCCAGCATCGGCACCGCGTCGCGCTCGGGGTCCAGTCGGCGCAGTATCAGGCGCGCGGTCTCGATCACGGGGGACATGCGGTGCTCCTGTGGGCCGTGGCGACAGCGTGGCGCTGTCGCCACGGCTTGGCAAGCGGCACCGGCACACCGCGTTTCCTGCCGTAGACGCCTCGACGCAGTGGGTCCAGAACGCAAGAAATACCCCAGCACGGACGCCGCCACACCCGACATCCCGGTCACGCGTAACAAACGTCTAGTTAACAGCTTCACATGGGGTGCCGGTATTCTGACGCCCATGCGACCCATCCCCCGTCTCGCCATCGTCCTGTCCCTGCTCTCCCTGGCCGGCCTCGCCGAGGCCCGCGGCGTTATCGAAAAGGTACAGATCCAGGGTCTGAACAAGGACGACGACGCGGCGATGATCGAGAACATCCAGGTCTCGCTGTCGCTGTACGACGCCATCGGCAAGGACCAGGGCGAGTCGCGCCTGGAGTACCTGCTGAGCCAGGCCGAACGGCAGACCCGGCAGGCGCTGGAGCCGTTCGGCTACTTCACCCCCACCATCACCGTCGAGGCGCCGCGCCAGGACGACAAAGTGACCGTGGTAGTGCACGTGGACAAGGGCGAGCCGATCCGGGTGCGCAATTTCCATGTGGGCATCACCGGCCCGGCCGAGGACGACCGCTACCTGGGCGACGACCTGAAGAACTTCCGCCCGCGCAAGGGCGATATCTTCGTCAGCAGCGTCTACGAGACCAGCAAGGTCACCATCACCCGGCGCCTGGCCGAGCGCGGCTACTTCGATGCCGACTTCACCCAGCGCAAGGTCGAGGTCACCCGCGCCGACCACGCCGCCGACATCGACCTGAGCTGGGACAGCGGCCGCCGCTACAACATGGGCCCGATCCGCTTCCACCAGGACTACTTCAACCAGAAGCTGTTCGATCCGCTGGTGTACTGGAAGGAAGGCAGCTACTACCACGAGGGCAAGCTCGACCGTCTGCGCGAGTCGCTGGTCAAGCTCGACTACTTCAGCGTGATCGACATACAGCCCAAGCCGGAGGAGGCCGACGCCAACGGCGACGTGCCGGTGGACGTCAACCTCACCCGCGCCAAGCGCAGCATCTACACCGCCGGCCTCAGCTACGGTAGCGAGAGCGGCGCCGGCGTGCGCCTGGGCGTGGACCGCCGCTACGTCAATGCGCGCGGGCACAAGCTCAGCACGCAGCTGGACTACGCGCAGAAGCGCAAGAGTTTCATCACCAGCTACCGGATCCCGGCGTTCCGCTGGCTCGACGGCTGGTACACCACCTCGCTGCGCGTCTACGACGAGCAGACCGATTACATCGACCTGCGCAACGTCAAGCTCACCGGCAGCCGCAGCGGGCAGATCAACGAGCACTGGACCGCGATCGCCTCGATCAATGCGCTGCGCGAACGCTGGCGCTACGCCACCGACGAGGTGTTCGACGGCGCGCTGTACCAGACCTCGACGCTGTTCTATCCGCAGATCGAAGCGGACTACGTCGGCGTCGACGACAAGGTGTTCCCGCGCAAGGGCTTCAGCGGCAACATCAGCCTGCGCGGCGGCGCCGAGGGCGTGGGCTCGGATGCCAGCTTCGTGCAGGCACACATGCGGGTGAACTGGTTCCACGGCATCGGCGACAACGATCGCCTGATCCTGCGCGGCGAAGCCGGCAGCACCTGGACCGACGCCCTGGTGGCGATGCCGCCGAGCCTGCGCTTCTTCGCCGGCGGCGACAACAGCATCCGCGGCTATGCCTTCCGCGAAGTCGGCCCGCGCACGCCGCGGCCGGATCGTTTCGCGCTCGGCGCCAAGCATGTGCTCACCGGCAGCGCCGAGTACGAGCATTACTTCAAGGGCGGTCCGTGGGGCGGTGCGGTGTTCGTCGATAGCGGCAGCGCCTTCGACGACACCCCGGACTGGCACACCGGCGTCGGCTTCGGCCTGCGCTGGCGCTCGCCGGTGGGCCCGGTGCGGGTCGACATCGCCCATGGCTTGAACGATCCCGACTCGCAGTTCCAGCTCTATCTCAACATCGGAGCCAACCTGTGAGCGCGCCGCTGGAGCCGACGTCGCCCGCCGCGCCGCCGCCGCGGCGCCCCCGCTTTTACCGGCGCAAGCGCTTCTGGTGGGGCTCGGCGCTGACCATTGCTGGCCTGGTGCTGCTGACGGTGATTGCGCTGTACTGGCTGCTGCAGACCGTGGCCGGGCGCGACGTGCTGCTGGCGCAGGTGGTGGCGCGGCTGCCGGCCGGCTCCACCCTGACCTGGGAGCGAGCCGAAGGGCCGCTGGCCGGGCCACTGATCCTGCACAACCTGGATTTCCGCTACAACGAAATCCACTTCACCGCCGAACGCGCCTACCTGGATCCGGACATCCGCCCGCTGCTCGGGCGCAAGCTGCAACTGGACGCGCTGGAGCTGACCAACGCCACGCTCAACCTGGCCAAGAGCGACGAACCGTTCGAGTTGCCGCGCTGGCCGCAGTCGCTGCCGCAGATCGAAGTGCCGCTGGCCCTGCAGGCCGATCGCATCGCCATCGACGGCCTGCGTATCACCCAGGCGCAGCAGCCGATGATCGACATCCGCACGCTGCGCGGTGGCGTGGAAGTGGCAAACGGCGAGTTCCGTGCCACTCAGGTGGTGGTGAACAGCGACCGCGGCGATTTCCGCGTCAACGGCGACTACCTGCCGGGCCAAGACTACACCGCCGACCTCACCGCCAGCGCGGTGCTGCCGGCCGCGCGCGGCCGCACCCCGGCGCGCCTGGGCCTGGTCGCGCGCGGCGACCTGGACAAGATGGAAGTGGCCATCGCCGGCAATGCACCGGCGCCGCTGCGCGTGACCCTGGTGTTCACCGGCCGCACCGATCCGGTGTGGGAGTTCGCCGCCAGCAGCAAGGCGCTGGATCCGTCGCTGCTGGTGCCGCCGGCCGACGACGCGCCGGCAGCGGTGCCACTGGCGTTCGACCTGCGTGCGAACGGCAAGGGCGGCAATGCCGATCTGCAGGGCGAGCTGTCGCGCGACGGGCAAAAGCTCGTGCTCGATCCCTCGCACCTGAGCCTGGACAACCAGGTACTCACTGTCGCGCCGCTGCAACTGCGCGCCTTCGACGGGCAACTGCGCCTGCGTGGCACGGCCGATCTGCGCGACCCGAATAACACGCAGCTGCGCTTCGCGGTCAACGCCAGCGGCATGAGCTTCGCTACCGCGCCGGATCCGTCCACCCCGGACGCGCCGGCGGTGCCGATCAAGCTGGTCGAGGCCAATCTGGGCGTGGCCGGCACGCTGAAGCAATGGGCCACCTACGGCGAGGCCACCGTCGCCCGCGGCAAGGACAGCGCCAAGTTGCAGCTGGACGTGCGCGGCGACGATCGCCAGGCGCAGCTGAAGCAGGTGCGCGCGACCATGCCCAGCGGCACCCTCGACCTGGGCGGCAACGTGGCCTGGGTGCCCGAGTTGAACTGGGACGTGCAAGGCACGCTGGCCGGCTTCGACCCCGGCTACTTCGCACCGGGCTGGGACGGCAAGCTGTCCGGCACCTTCGCCTCGCAGGGCAAGCAGTTGCCGGCGCGGCCGGACGGAAGCGCCGCCGGTTACCAGGCCACGCTCGATATCCCGGGCTTGAACGGACGCCTGCGCAGTCGCCCGCTCGACGCCAATGCCAAGCTCGCCCTGCAGGGCAGCCAGGGCGAGGGCAAGCTGCAACTGAGCCTGGGCGATAGCCGCCTGCAGGCGCAGGGCAAGGTCGGCGACCAGCTCGACGTGGACGCGCAACTGCAGCCGCTGCAACTGGCCGACCTGCTGCCCGGCGGCGCCGGCAGCCTGCGCGGCAGCGTGCAGATCAAGGGCCGCCGCGACGCCCCCGACCTCACCGCCGACCTCACCGGCAGCGGCCTGAAGTGGGACAGCTACAGCGCCGACAGCGTCAGCCTGCGCGGGCGCCTGCCCTGGCGCGGCAACGGCGGCGAACTCGCCCTGCGCGGCAGCGCGATCAACGCCGGCGTGCTGCTGCAGACGCTGAGCGTGGACGCGCGCGGCGCGGTCGAGAACCTGCAGCTCGATGCCAAGACCGAGAACGACATGGGCGCGCTGGCCCTGGCCGGGCAGGTGCGCCGCAACGGCACACGCTGGCAGGGCGCCTTGAACACGCTGCGCATCGCACCGGCCAAGGGCGAACCATGGCAGCTGCGGCAGGCGGCCAATTTCAGCGTGGCCGGCAGTGCTTTCAGCCTGTCCGAGAGCTGCCTGGCTCCGAGCAGTGGCGGCGCCTTGTGCGTGTCTGCCGACTGGCCGAAGCAGGGCCTGACCCTGCGCGGCGACGCCTTGCCGCTGGCCCTGGTGCAGCCATGGCTGCCGCCCAGCAACGGCCGCAAGATGTACCTGCGCGGCGACCTGTCCATCGACGGCAGCTTCAAGCCAGCCGGCAACGCCTGGCAGGGTTCGCTGCGCCTGGCCTCGCGCGAAGGCGGCTTGCGCCTGGGTGACAACGCGCGCGGCGAACTGCTGCGCTACGACCAGTTCAGTTTCGTCACCGACTTCAGCGCCCAGCACATCCACTCCAAGCTCGGCGTCGGCTTCCAGGGCGACGGCTTCGTCGACGCCACCGTCGACACCGGCTGGGATGCGTACGCGCCGCTGACCGGCGAGATCTACATGAACATGGCGCGGCTGTACTGGCTGGAGCTGTTCTCGCCCGATCTGGTGCGGCCCAAGGGCCTGGTCGAAGGCCACGTCAGCTTGCGCGGCACCCGCTCGCAGCCGGCGATGGGCGGCGATGCCACACTGAGCAACTTCACCGGCGAACTGCCGGCGCTGGGCCTGACCCTGAGCGAAGGCAAGGGCCGCTTCGACGCGCAGCCGGACGGCTCGGCGCGCATCGTCGCCTCGGTCAAGTCCGGCGAAGGCACGCTCAACGTCGACGGCGGCCTATCTTGGTACGGCGACCGCACGCCGCTGCAGTTGAACATCCGCGGCACCAACGTGCTGGTGTCCAACACCGCCGAACTGCGCGCCGTGGCCAATCCCGACCTGCAGTTCGGCATCGCCAACAAGACCATGATGCTGAGCGGCCAGGTCACCGTGCCCTCGGCCGACATCGACCTGGAACGGCTGGACCGCGGCACCTCGCTGTCCGAGGACGTGGTGGTGCTGGACCCGGCCGACCCCGAGGCCACGCCGACCTCGCCGCTGGAGATGGACCTGCGGGTGACCCTGGGCGACCAGGTCAAGATGGCCGGTTTCGGCCTCAAGGGCGCGCTGACCGGCGCCATGCAGGTGCGCTCGCGGCCGGGCCGCGAAACCACCGCCACCGGTGGGCTGGACGTCAGCGGCAAGTACAAGGCGTACGGCCAGGACCTGACCATCACCCGCGGCCAGCTCACCTGGAGCAACAACATCGTCTCCGACCCGCGCATCAACATCCGCGCGCAGCGTCAGGTCGGCGACGTCACCGCCGGCATCGACGTCACCGGCCGCGCCACCGCCCCGCATGCGGACGTGTGGTCGGACCCGTCGATGTCGCAATCCGAAGCGATGTCCTACCTGGTGCTGGGCCGCAGCCTCAGCAACACCAGCAGCGCCGAAGCCGACCAGGTCACCGCCGCGGCCAGCGCCCTGTCGGCCGGCAGCGGCCTGCTCGCCTCGCAACTCGGCGCCAGGCTCGGCTTCGACGACGCCGGCGTCAGCCAGTCGCGCACCCTCGGCGGTTCGGTGGTGGGCTTCGGCAAATACCTCTCGCCGAAACTCTACGTCAGCTACGGCGTGTCGCTGATCGGCAGCGGCTCGGTCCTGACGCTGAAATATCTGCTGGGCCACGGCTTTGATGCCGAGGTGGAATCGAGCACGGTGGAGAACCGTGGGTCGGTGAATTGGCGGAAGGAGAAGTAGTGCTTGGACTGGGGAGGTCGAGGCGTGAAATTTTCTTGACAAATTTCTCGAATACCATGCAAGTTATGTAACTGTCGGCGTCGCGCCGGTGGCTAAAGGGGCGATTAATGTTCATTCATCGGCAGGGAGGGCGTAATATCGCCCTTCTTTTTTGTCTGTTTTTACTTGGCACCAAAGAAGCGCTCTCGGCAGTAACGCCAGAAGATGAATTTGTTACTCGAATTCGCAGTTCCCAAGATTTAAAGCCAATTGGGAATAGCCCGTTTGGTGAGAATGTTGATCTATATACCGGTCAGATTTCATTCCGGCAGACTGATATTGATCAGCCAGGAATTGGTTTGCCTATCCAATTGATACGCGAGCTTAGTGCCAACGACCTCGTTGATGACCGGGCTTTTGGTGATTGGTGGCTAGAGGTGCCTAGCATTCGCACAATTACTGTGCCAGAGAATGACTTCTTTAGTAACAAGCGCTGCAGTAACTTTAGCAGGGCGCCTGATGTCTCTTTTGTTGTGCGAGAACACCATTCAAGCGTATATCTGACCGCTGATCAATGGTGGGGAGGATACCAGCTGGAGATACCTGGAAGTGGGCGCCAAGATTTGTTAAAGCGTGACCCCAATAATACGAATGTGCCCCAAATGATTGGAGCCGATGGCAGCAAGCTTGAGTTCCCCATTGTTACTAAAAAAAATTGGGTAGTAGCCTGCCTGCCAAATATTGCAAATGACTCAGGTGGCAATAGCTTCAGTGATAAAACTGGAGAAGGATTTTTAGTGGTCTCTCCCGAGGGGACGAAGTATTGGATGAATTGGCTTATATACCGTGAATACGCCGATGCAACACGGGGGCCTCGCAATACGGACGCGGGGAGACAGATGGCGATAATGATGGCGACTCGGGTCGAGGATCGCTATGGAAATAGTCTGTCATATGAATACGACCCCTCTGGGAATCTGACCAAGATTCAGTCCAGCGACGGAAGGACTTTAACTTTAGCTTATGAAAGCTGGGACGGATGGCAGAGAAATCTTACATCAAAGTCTAAAAATAGCAGGGTTATTTCTGCAACCATTCAGGCTTCGGATGCTCCATCAAGAACATGGAGATACGCGTATAGCACTGATTCAGAAAATCCCGGGTCCTTAATTTCAGTCACCTTGCCAGATCAAACATTCTGGAGCATCAGTGCTCCTAATTCAGCTTATAATCCTTTTATAACCCATGGACTAGGGTCTAAATGGGGGTCTTACTCTGCATATAGCTTGGATGACTGCGCTTCTTCTTTCTCCAAATCCTCAGATACTTTCGAAGTAGTCATCCGCCACCCCACTGGGCTCGTCGGCACTTTTACTATTGGATCGCTTGTTAGAGGTCGATCCTATGTTCCCTTTGATTGTGGAAAACAATATCAAGACAGCAAGTTCAACTACGTAAAAATAAGAAATTTGTATAACGTTCTAGACTTGGTTGCTAAAAAAATGTCCGGGCCTGGCGTCAACGAACAACAGTGGATTTATCGCTATTCTGACCCCGGGAATAGCTGGAGTAAGGACTGTAGCGCTGGTTGCACGGATACAGTGTGGACAGATGTGAAGCAGCCAAACGGATCAATAACGCGATATACATTTAGCAATCGTTACGATTCTACGGAGAGTCTTCTTCTGAAATATGAGACATATTCAGGTGACGTGGGCTCAGCCCTGGCTCGCTCTGAAAAATACGCATATGCTAGACCAAACTCCGGTCCTTGGCCGAATGTCGCCGGCGATACGTTTCTCGAAAATATCAATAAAGAACAAGTCACATCTATATCTCCTCGCTTGGAGAGGGAAATATTTCAAGATGGCGACTTGTACTACTATTCCGTTGAGAAATTTGATAATTTGGCCCGGCCGATCTCGTTCACTCGTACAAGTCCTTGGACTAGCCGTAGCGATAATATTGACTACATGGACAGTCGCTCTAAATGGGTGCTGGGCCAGCTAGAAAAAGAAGTCAATATTAATACGGGCATAATAGAATCAGAGTTTGAGTACGATGCAGAGACGGCAAATTTAATTAAAAAATATAGCTACGGAAAATTGCAGAAGTCATTTAGTTACAACCCAGACGGCACTATGGCGACAGTTTCTGACGCGAATGGAAATGTTACAAGGTTCGCTAACTGGAAGCGAGGCACGCCGCAAGCAGTAACTTTTGCGGACAATTCTTCAGTTGCGCTTAAAGTCAACGATGATGGTTGGATTACGGCAAGGTCGGATGAAAACGGCTACATCACTAGCTATTCATACGACATAATGGGGAGGATGGCAGGTACGTCATATCCTACAAATGATAATGTCACTTGGAGTGCTACAAGTCGATTGATTGAACAAGTTAATGCCAGTGAATATGGTCTGGCGGCCGGTCATTGGCGGCAAACAATAACCACCGGGAATGCGAGAAGAGAAATCTATCTCGATGCATTCTGGCGGCCGGTCTTGACGAGAGAATACGATGCTACCGACATTGCATCGACCCAGCGATTTCAGCGATTTGCCTACGACAGCGATGGTAGGCAGATTTTCGCTTCTTATGTTGGTGCCTCGGACAATTTGACCACGGGAAAATGGACAAGCTATGACGTACTCGGTCGGCCAGTTTCCGTTTCGCAAAATTCCGAGCAGGGGTTGCTTACAACGCTGACGGAATACTTGCAGGGAAATAAGACGCGGGTGACAGATCCGCGTGGTAACCAGACGGTGACCGGCTACCAAGTCTTCGACCAACCTGACTACACGAAGCCCGTTTGGATCCAACATCCCGAAGGGGCCTACACCGACATCAACCGGGACATCTTCGGCAAGCCGCTCTCCATCCGCCGCCACGACGCCAACGGCGCCGTGGCGGTTACGCGCAGCTACGTCTACGACACCTATCGGCAACTGTGCAAGACAGTGGAACCGGAAACCGGTGCCACCGCCAATGGCTACGACGCTGCCGGCAATCTGGTGTGGAGTGCGGCGGGCTTGGCGTTGCCCAGCACTACATCGTGCGATGCGGATTCCGCCTTCGCCTCCGGCCGCCGGGTCGATCGCAGCTACGACGTGCGCAACCGGATCAGGGCGCTGAGCTTCCCGGATGGCAACGGCAACCAGGCCTGGAGCTATTGGCCGGATGGGGCGGTCAAGCAGATCACCACCACCAATAACGGCGTCGCCACTTACAATAGCTACGCCTACAATAAGCGCCGCCTGCTTATTGCGGAAAGCCAGGGCCAGGCCGATGGCGAGACCTGGGCGCTGGGCTACGCCTATGATGCCAATGGCAATCTTGCCGCGCACCGGTATCCATCGGGACAGATGGTGGATTACGCGCCCAATGCCCTGGGCCAACCGACGCAGGCGGGCAGCTACGTCACTGGCGTAAGCTACTATCCAAACGGCGCGATCAAGCAGTTCACCTACGGCAACGGCATCGTCCACACCATGACGCAGAACGCGCGTCAGTTGCCGGATACCAGCCGTGATGCCTACGGTGATATCGCGCTCCTCAGCGACGGCTACGACTACGACGCCAACGGCAACGTCGCCGGGATCAGTGACGGCGCCACCGGTCGTGGTGGGCGCGGCAATCGCGACATGACCTACGACGGGTTGGATCGCTTGACTTCCACCAAGTCTGCGATGTTCGGTTCCACGCCTGCAAGCTACAGCTACGACGTCCTCGACAACCTGATCCACGTCGTCGCGCCGGGCCGTGATCACTATTACTGCTACGACGCAAACTGGCAGCTCACCAACGTCAAGACCGGCAGTTGCGGCGGCAGCACGGTCATCGGCATGAGCTATGACTCGCAAGGCAACCTCAGCAACAAGAATGGCCAGGCCTTCGTGTTCGATTACGGCAACCGCCTGCGCCAGGCGACCGGCAAGGAGACCTATCGCTACGACGGCAACGGCCGCCGCACGTTGGCGCTGCAGAGCGCCGGCAACATCGGCTCGCTGTACGACCAGTCTGGGGCACTGCGCTTCCAGAAGAATCAGCGCCAGTCCAAGTCCACCGACTACATCCTACTGGGCGGCAGCCTGGTTGCCGAAGCCGACTGGCCGCTGGGTCAACTTGCTTCAGTCAAGGACTACGTGAACTGGAACCCGGTCTCCGGCGCGACCCGCTATGTGGTGGAAGAGAGCGTGGATGGTGTCACCTGGACCTCGGTGTATGACGGCAGCCAGGGCAACTGGACCTCGTTGGCCAGGCCGGCAGGGACCTATTCGTATCGCGTGACTGCATGCACGGCGGACGGCAACTGCACCGCGGCTTCGAACGTGACGCATGACCAGCGGCCAGCAGTGGATATCGTGCCATTGCTGTATCAGCTGCTGTTGAATGGTTGAAGGTCGCGGTGCCGAAAGAACAGCATCCGCAAAATAATCTTTAATTTTCCGGGATGGAATTTTTATGCGTTGGATATTGATGTTGGCATGTGCGCTGTTCTGGATGTCTTACAGCGATTCGGCGAGTGCCTTGCAATTCATCACGGGCAAGGTAACGCAGATCGAGGCAACCTACATGCCTACCCAAATCCCTTTTCTCTTGAGCGAAGGAAACACCACATGCCCCGCCGGAAAGCCGGTTTATTGGGCAAAGGACCAGGAGAACAACAAGGCGATCTACGCAATGTTGATGTCGGCATTCGTCAGTGGGAAGCGTGTGACCTTGATCATGGACGACAACGATACGTCGTGTACCGGAAAATTCATCTATATGGTTGATTGAACTGGTCAAGGTGCAAACGAGCCAGCCATCCGGAAAACACGACCATTAACGAAAGAGAAGAAAGAGCCATGAGAACTACATGGGCAGCGCTGTTACTGTTTGCCAGTCTGAGCGGATCAGCATCAGCAAACGAATCGATGCAAAACGTCGACGTCGTGCAGGTGGGTACCTATCAGGCCCATGCCGACCATTTTGTCTGGCTGTCAGATACACCAGCAGAATGCAAGGCCACATCCGGAAACCACGTCCTGCATTTTCAAGAAGAACAACCCGGCGGTAAGGCGCTGCTGGCCGTTTTGATGACGGCATTGGTGAACAAGCGCAAGATCGATGTTCAGACCAATGGCTGCGACATCGTCGAGGTTTACTTGAAGTAAGCCTGCTATGGCGGAGTCTGCATGCAGATTTCGTTGGGTGCGTTGCACCGTAATGTTGCTAGGGGAAGCGCTGTCGATCCGACTTCCATGATAAAAGTCGACTCTACATCGCGCATCTATGGTTCCAACTCGCAAGGACGAGTGATGTCAAATTTCCACAGGACTTGTGCAGCAATACGCCTTATGGCTCTAGCTGTTCTTTCATTGCTCATTGCATTCGGTGCCTCGGCGCAAACGGTCCGGTACATCCATACGGATAGATTGGGATCCGTTGTGCTCATTACGGATAAGGATCGAAATGTTGTTGGCAGAAATGAGTATGAACCATATGGAAGCTTGCTGAACCATCCGGCGACAGACTCTCCGGGTTACACAGGGCACGTCATGGATGTTGCGACTGGGCTGACGTATATGCAGCAAAGATATTACGATCAGGGGCTCGGGCGATTTCTCTCCGTAGACCAAGTCACGCCCTATGAATCAAATGTCAGAAATTTTAATAGATACGTTTACGTAGCAAATAATCCGTATCTACTCAAAGATCCGGATGGGCGTCAATGGGAATGTGACGGCAAGATATGCCATTTCCATGGGACGGTAGGCGAAGTTGTGTTTAAGGATTTGCCTGAATATGTTCTAATGAACATGGCGATGGACTTAATAGGTAGCGTCGCTAATTTCACAAATACAATTCAGAGGGCGCATGATCTTATACAGAATAGTGAAGGGGATTCGTCTGGAAATGAGGGTCAGCAAGGAGTAAGAGAGCTAGGGGATTTGGAACCAACACACGCGCCTGACCATCCGCAAAATGACCCTGCTATCCCTGGGCTTTCCGATGAAGAGCTTCGTAATGCTATAAATAACCCTAAAAATGGAGATGCGGTAACTGTACGTGGAAATACAGTTCTTGATGGAAATACCCGCATAAATGAGGCAAAGTCTCGCGGCTGGCCTGATAACACTCTAATTCCAGTAGATGAGCTTCCAGAGAGGCCGGATAATGTAGATGATGACCCCCTGGGGCCCTATGGAGACATGTGGTGAAAGAGAATATCGACGTTGATATTAATGCGGTTTTGCATTTTATGCTTGGCGCGGCACTTATCGAAATTAGAGCTTCAAACTCAATGGGGTTTATAAAAAAGATGGCCGATATTTTCCATAATTTGCCGTTTGCACTGTCTAAATATTCAACTGCGGAAGAATATGATGCTTGTCTGGCCGAACTGATGAATAGGGCGCGGCGTTTTGAAATGGAGAATTATGTCGAAAAGTTGCAAATAGCCGCTATTCGGGCCGTCCAAAGAAAAGCTAATATATGAGTGCATTGGGTCTCAATTAAATTCCATATACATTTTTGGTGGGTAACGAGTCAGGTCACTTACTCATTAGCAGACATCTGTCTCTCGGATTGTGGGAAGTGACTTGAATTGCGTTCTTTTTCCCTAGGAGAATTCTCGATTTTTCTAGGTAAAGACCACATCCATCGATGAATGGATCGGTGTCTTGGTTGCTGCCACCGCATCGGCCGGCTAAGGTCGTGGTTACGTTCTTTGCCTCGATTTCCGCATGCACTTGCCCAACTCCCTTGCCGCCTCACTGACACTAAGTCTCGCCCTCACCGCCAATGCCCAAGCCGACGAAGGCATGTGGATGCCATCGCAGATGCCGGAGCTGGCCAAGCCGCTGCATGAGGCAGGCTTCCAGGGCGATCCACAAACGCTGGCCGATGTAACCCAGCCGCCGTTGAGTGCGGTGGTGAAGGTCGGAGGCGGGACCGGGGCGTTCGTGTCCGGGGATGGGTTGTTGTTGACCAATCACCATGTCGCCTATGGGGTGATCCAGTACAACACCTCGGCGAAGGAGAACCCGATCGAGAACGGGTTCATCGCGCGGGACCGCGGCGACGAGCGCGCGGCCAATCCAGACTTCCGGGTGCTGGTGACGGTGGGCTTCGACAAGGTCACCGATCAGGTGCTGGGGTCGGCCAAGGGCAAGACCGGGCGCGCCTACTACGATGCGGTGGATGCGGCGAGCAAGCGCATCGTCGCCGACTGCGAGCGCGAGGCCGGGGTGCGCTGCAGCGTTGCCAACATGTATTACGGCACGGACTTCTACCGGATCCGTCAGCTGGAGTTGCGCGATGTGCGCCTGGTGTATGCGCCGCCGCGGGCGATCGGCAACTACGGCGACGAAATCGACAACTTCATGTGGCCGCGGCACAGCGGCGATTTCACCTTGCTGCGCGCCTACGTGGGCAAGGACGGCAAGCCGGCGGACTACAGCGCTGACAACGTGCCCTACCAGCCGCCGGCGCATCTGCAGATCGCCACCGATGGGCCGAAGGCCGGTGACTTCGCGATGCTGGCCGGTTACCCCGGCATCACCTATCGGCATCGCACGGCGGCCGAGTTCGCCGAGCAGGTGGAGGCGACGCTGCCGCAGCGGGTGGCGGTGCTGGACCAGTTGATCGAGGTGATCGAAGCATCGGGCAAGGCCGACGCGGAAGCACGCACGCGCTACGCCTCGCAATTGCAGTCGCTGAAGAACAACCGCAAGCGCGCCGCAGGCGAACTGGAAGGGCTGCAGCGCAGCGATGCAGTGCGGCTGCGCGCCGACGACGAGCGCGGCATGCTCGCGGCCACCCACGGCAGCGATGCGCGCGACATCGCCGCGCTGCAAAAGCTGCTCGGCCAGGCCTCGGCGCTGCGCGAGCGCGATCTGCTGCTGGGGTTGATCGCCACGCAGACTCAGGCGCTGCGGTCGGCGCTCACGCTGGAGCGGCTGCGACTGGAGGCGGCAAAGCCGGACGATCGGCGCGAGAGCGGCTACCAGCAGCGCGACCTGGCGCTGATCGAGGGCATGCTCAAGCAGGTGCAGCGGCGGTATTCGCCGACCGTGGAGAAGGCGCTGCTGACGACGCTGCTGACCCGCTACCAGCAACTGCCGGATGCCCAGCGGGTGCCGGAGTTCGATGCGGCGTTCGGGCGGACCCCGGCGCAATTGCAGGCGGCGCTCGACAAGGCCTACGCCGGCACCGCGCTGGGCACCGAGGCCGAGCGCCTGTCGCGCTTCGCCGCCGCGCGCGAGGGCAAAGTGCCTGCGGCCGATCCGTTGCTGGCGCTGGCCGCCACGTTGGTGCCGGCGCAGCTGCGGCTGGACGACGAGCGCAAGGCGCGCGAAGGTGAGCAGTTGCGGCTGCGCCCGGCCTACATGCGTGCGCTGTTCGCCTGGCGCAAGCAGCAGGGGCGTGCCGTGTATCCGGACGCCAACAGCACGCTGCGGATCAGCTATGGCCGCGTCGAGCCGCTGGCGCCGCGCGATGCGGTCAGCTTCGCGCCGCTGACCACGGTCGCCGGCATCGTCGAGAAGAACACCGGCAAGGAGCCGTTCGATGCGCCCAAGCCGCTGCTGGCGGCGATCGCGAAGGGCGACTTCGGCAGCACGGTCGATCCACAGTCGAATACGCAGCCGGTGAACTTCCTGACCAACCTGGACACCACCGGCGGCAATTCCGGCTCGCCGGTGCTCAATGCGCGCGGCGAGTTGATCGGGCTGAACTTCGACAGCAACTGGGAAGCGGTCAGCGCCAGCTGGTGGTACGACCCGCGCTACAAGCGCGCGATCCATGTGGACATGCGCTACCTGCGCTGGCTGATGGCCAAGGTGTACCCGGCGCCGCAACTGCTGAAGGAGTTGAATGTTCCGCAGGAGTGAGTGGGGCAGGTTGGGGATGCGGACGATGCTTGGCGTTGCCTCAAGCAGAATCAAGGCAGGGTATGCCCTGTACCTTGTGCCCTGATGCGGCGGCGGCATGACTAGTAAAGCCCAGTCGCCGTCGCAGCGGCCGAACCCGCTTCGCGGCGGCCGCTGCCTCGGTTAGGGAGCCGCCACCGTTCGTCGCGATACGCGATGCGCCATCGGAGACGAGGAAGAAGGCCGTGATCCTGGAGACCTCCATGCGTCGGGACTGAAGTCCCTCCCACCACTGGCAGCATGCATTGTGCCGTTGGAAGGCTGACGCAGTTGATTGCATCCATGCGTCCGGAAGCGCACCTGTCGCGGCTCACTACGCGGCCTCGTTGCAGGGCTTACACTGACCGGATGGATCTGCTTGCCGCCAAGCCGCTGCCGCGTGCGTTCTATGCGCGCGATGCCCGTGTGGTTGCGCCGGAATTGTTGAACAAGCTGCTTATCGCCGCCGACGGTCGTTGCGGGCGCATTGTCGAAGTGGAGGCCTACTGCGGTGCGGAGGATCCGGCGGCGCACTCGTTCCGCGGCATGACCCCGCGTACGCGGGTGATGTTCGGCCCGCCTGGGCATCTGTATGTGTACTTCATCTACGGCATGCACTGGGCGCTCAATGCGGTGTGCGGCGGTGCGCCGGGGCATGCGGTGCTGATCCGCGCGCTGGCGCCGGTGGCCGGGATCGAGGCGATGCAGTCGGCGCGGGGCGCGGTGCGCATTGCCGATCTCACCCGTGGGCCGGGGCGCCTGGCCAAGGCGCTGGGGGTGTCGGGCGCGGACAATGGGCTGGATCTGACCACGCGACAGTCGCGCTTGTGGCTGGGGCAGGACGGGATGCCACCGCCCGTCGCGCCTGTCGTCACCACGCGAATCGGCATCAGCAAGGCGATGGATGCGCCGTGGCGCTGGCATGTGCCGGAGGAACCGAACGTATCGCGTTTCGTGGTGGGACGGGTGAGGCGGCGCGGCTAAGCAGGTTATTGCATGCATCGCCGCTCCGCGAGCTGCGAAGCGATCAGTGCTTTGCTCGCTGTCATCACCAGAGGCATTGCAGAGCAGTGCCAGAGCAAGGCGATATCAGGGGCACTTCGGCTCGGACACGGGAGCGTTTTTCAGGCGCCTGCTCTTCGTTCGTCGCGGCTGAAGCCGCTCCTACGAAAGAGGCAGTTGGCGTTCGTAGGCGGGAGGGGAGCATTCACGAAAAAAACGAGTCTCTCTCCACACTGCCTTAAGCGCGGAAACTGTCGGGTGGCCGATCCTATCAGCACTGAAGTGCACAGTAAATCGGCTTGGCGTCAGAAGCGCAGCATCACCGGCAGCGAGCATGATCATTGTGGGAGGGACTTCAGTCCCGACGCGAGGTTGCGTCAGGAGGAGGTGATTTTGCCTTGGTCGGAATTTTTCACGGGGGAGGAAGAGATCAGCATCTAGAAGCGTCAACTCTGCTCATCGTCAGCCCAAGATGAGACAAGGCAGTGTGGCCGGCGGCGACAACGGGTTTCGCAAGAGAGTCCCGACAACACAAATATCTGCACATCGCACACGTTCATGCCCCGCATACATTGCACTCGCGTCACGGGAATGCCGCGCAGCGCAGGCTGCAATCTCTTCCCCACGTCGAGATGCCGCCATGAAAGTGCTCAACATCGTCACGCTTGTCCTGCTGATCGTCGGTGGACTCAACTGGGGCCTGGTCGGCCTGTTCCAGTTCGACTTGGTCGCGGCATTGTTCGGCGGTCAGGACGCACCGCTTTCGCGTGTGGTCTATGCGCTGGTCGGTCTCTCGGCGCTGTGGCAACTGGTGCCGTTGTTCACCAATCGCCATGAACCCGTGCGACACGCCGAACATGCGCCGCATCGCTGAATTGGATCCGGGCCATGTGGGTGATCCCGACGCTGCGGTGTCGGGATCACCCTGGTCACGCGCGGTGGTGTGGTGGCGCTGTCTGGTGCGTCCGATCTTGCGTCACCATCGCGATAGCGCCCGGAAGATTCGCTGAAGCGGCACCTGCGAGGTGCAGGCTATGCGATCGCGACGGTAGCATCCAGGCGCGCGATGGTATCGGCCACCACCGTGGCGAACGGCGCGTCGACGTCTACCGAAATCACGTCTGCTTCGTCCAGCGGCAGTTCCAGCGTGTCGATCTGGCTCTGCAGCAGCGCCGGTGGCATGAAGTGGCCATGGCGCGCAGCCAAGCGTTCGGCGATCACATGCGCGGCCGCGTGCAGGAACACGAAACGCATCGGCACCCCTGTCTCGCGCAATTGTTGCCGATGCGCCTTGCGCAGGCCGGAGAAGGCCAGCACGACACTCTGCCCGGCATCGACCGACGCGCGCAGGCGCTGTGCCAGGGTCGCCACCCAGGGCGCGCGTTGCGCGTCGCTGAGCGGGATGCCATGCGCCATCTGCGCCTTGGCGGCAGCGCTGTGGAAGTCGTCGGCGTCTAGGAAGGTCAGTCGGTAGTGCGCCGCCAGCGCCTGGGCGACGCTGGTCTTGCCGCTGCCGGACACACCCATCACGACGATGGCTTCGGCGTGTGGCGGCGGGGATGAAGTGGCGTGGGTCACGTGCTGCGTTCCCGTGATATCCCCGACATGATGCCAGCGTGGGCGTTGTGTGGACGTGCAGCACTTCTCCAACCAGGTCCTGCGCTAATAATCCGGGCATCTGCTGTTGGTGTGCGCGCCGTGGCGCCTGAGGCCTGTCTGGATCCCGGCGTCGGGGCTGCAGCCCCTCCCACAGGGACTCCGGCCAGCGTTCCTGGTGACGCACCACATGCCTGCATCTTCCGGCTCGGCGTCTACGTCGTCGCGTTCGCCGTCTCGACCAGATCGTCCCACTGCAGCCGCGTGCCGGAGGCATCGTCGCTGTGTTGCAAGGTGCGGCGGACGGCGCGGCGCATGGCGCGGCTGATCCAGTTGTGCAGGTCGCGACCGGAGTGGCCTTCGCTGCGATCGGCGACCCATGCCGCCGCGGCGTCCGCGTCGAGATCCAGCGGCTTGCCGCGCAGCAGGCGCGCAACGATGGCGACACGGGCGTCGCGGTCGGGCAGGGCGATGACGATCTGCCGGTCCAGCCGCGACAGCAATGCCGGATCGATCGCGGCGGCATGGTTGCTGGCGGCCAGCAGGAACACCTGGCCCGCGTGGCTGGCGACGCCGTCCAGTTCCTGCAGCAACTGGCCGACGATCTCGCGGGTGAAGGCGTCGTCGCCATCGGCACCGCGCGCCGGCGCGACGATGTCCAGTTCGTCGACGAACACGATGCACGGTGCCTGCGCCCGCGCGCGCTCGAACGCCGCCTGCACGCGCTGGCCGGACTGGCCGAGGTAGCCGGCCTTGAGGTCGGCGCTGCTCAGGGCGATGAAGGCCAGGCCGGACTGGCTGGCAAGGATCCGCGCGACCTGGGTCTTGCCGGTGCCCGGCGGGCCGACCATCAGGATGCCGCGCGGCACCGGCACGCCGAGCGTGGCCAGGGTCTCGGCATTGCGCAGTTCCTTGCCCAGGCCGACGAATTCCTCGACCGTGGCGGCCGGCAGCACGATGTCGTCCCAGCCGAGCGTGGCGACGGCGGTGGAGCCTTTGCCGCGCAGCGCGCGCAGTTGCGCCAGCAGGGTGGCGTTGTCCAGCGTGCCGTCGACGCACTCGGCCGCCACCCGCGCCACCAGCGTGTGCAGGTCGCGGCCCGAGAGGCCGCTGCTGTCGGCGATCACCTGCGTGTCCGGTTCCAGGGCGAAACCGGCCCGCCGCAGTTCGGCGCCGAGGATGCGCGCGCGCGCCGCGGCGTCGGGCAGGCCGATGGCGATGCTGGCGGTGAAGCGCGACAGGATCGCGTCGTCCAGCAGCGCCGGGCGGTTGGTCGCGCCGATCACCAGTACCTGGCCGTGCGCGGCATGGAAGCCGTCCCATTCGGCGAGAAAGGTCTGCACCAGTTCGGCGCCGAAGCTGTCGCTGTCGGCGCCGCCGCGGCGTGCGAACACGCTTTCGCATTCGTCGATGAGCAGGATCGCCGGCGCGTGCTCGCGACAGCGCTGCCAGATCGCCTGTACCTTGGGGCCGGTGTGGCCGACGTGCGCGGCCTTCAGATCGGCCACGCCCAGCGCCTCGAAATGGCAGCCGGCGTGGCGCGCCAGCTTGCGCGCGATCAGGGTCTTGCCGGTGCCCGGCGGCCCGTGCAGGAGCATGCCTTTCGGCGCCGGCTGGCGTCCGGACACGAACAGGTCCACCAGTTTCAGGATCTGGTCGAGCGTGGCGTCGGGCAGGGCGATGTCGGCCCAGTGCCGCTGCACCGCATCCAGGCTCTGCAGCCGCTGCTGCAGCGCGCGTTGCTGGCTGCGCGCGGCCTCCCAGGCCTGCACGTGGTCGTGCAGCGCGGTGATGGGGGCGGCATCGGCGGAAGCGTCTTCGGCCAGTGCCAGCGCCAGCGGTTGCAGCGACGGCGGAGCGTTGGCGGCCAGGTCGGCGTCGAGGAGGATCAGGGCCGTTGCATGGCGGGCGTCGGGCAGCACGATCAGCGCCTGCAGGCGCGGGTCCTCGGTCCCGTCGTGCAAGGCCAGCAGTCGCGCACCGGACAGATCGCCATGCGTGGCCGGCACCGTCCAACGGCCGTGCAGGGCGCGCTGCGGCCACGGTGCGCGGGTCACTGGATACGTCGACCCTGCATCGCGCTGCGCAGCGTCGGCCACCTGCACCAGCGCCAGCGGCAGGCGTGCGAACGTCTGCAGCGCGCGCCGCTCGGCATGGCTGTGGTGCCAGGCCAGCAACTGCGCGCCGGCGACGACCAGCAGCCCGTACGCCAGCAGCGAGGGCAGCAGGCTGTGCAGCAGCAGACCGCCATCGCCGTGCAGGCCGACCTGGCGCCACCACTCTAGGAAGCCGCGCGTCTCGCCCAGCCAGTGCGCGCTGGTCCATGGGAGGATCAGCACCAGCATGCCGATCAATGCCGCGCGCCAGCGCCAGTCCGGCAGCAGCGGCCGCAGCAGCAATGCCGGCCCCCAGGCGCGGCGGCGTTCGCGGCGCACCGCCGCCCGCGCCGCACCTCTGGCATGCGTACCGAAGCGGTGGCGGATTGCCGCCACCGCCTGCTCCACCGCCGGCAGATGCCGTTCCACCTCCGCTTCGGCCTGCGCCTGGCGCGCCTGCGCCTGTTGCACCTGCGCGTGCAGGCGCTGCGTCTGCTGTTGCAGCGACAGCGGGGGCGCCGGCAAGGCGGCCGGGATGCCGGACATCAGCGAGGGAGGGCGCAGGTGGTCACCGCGCGCATCTTAGCCCGAGCGCCGGTGGGGCTGCCGTGGCTGGCTGCAGGTGGATACTGCCCACGCCGGACACGGCAGTTCGGCGCGTGAAGCGGCTGCTGCCATGGGAGGAGGATATCTCGGAGAAGAACTAGGGCGCGAGGAGTGGGCGGATCTTTAGACCATCGCGGCTTCGTTCGTCGCGGCTGAAGCCGCTCCTACGCATGGCTTGCAGTTCGATGCTGGCTGTTGCCGTTGCTTTGGTTGTTGCCTTTGCCTATCGGGTTCCCTTCCGAAGCGGCGGCCATCGCGGGGAAACACCCGAAGGGCGGCGTACATGGATGTACGCCGTCCGCGGCAGGGGCAGATGCCCCTGCCGCGGATCCCCGTGATGGACGCGGACCCGGAGCGCGCAGCGCGGAGGGCGCGAAGGCAGGGCGTGCTTGACCAGCCTTCGGCTGTGGTAAAGCGCTTCTTTTGGTTCCTTTTCTTTGCACGAGCAAAGAAAAGGAACTCGCCGCAAGGCGAAAGCTTTGCCTTTGCCCTGGCTGTGGTGGTTGCCGTGGCTTTTGCGCTTAGAAGCTTCAAAGCAACAGCAACAATTTTCGCCTGACGGCGAGCTACTTTTGACCTCGCCGTGGCTGCCGCGCCCGGGGGGCCATAAAGCAACAGCAACAGTATCGCGGCAACCAGCCCGGTGCACGCACAGCCCGAGCGAGGCGCAGCGAGCCGAACACCCGACTACGCCGAAACGCATCGCACGCTCTAGACTGCACGCATCGTCGTGGGGGCTCGCCTTTGGTTTCCAGTTGGATCCTGCTGCTGGTGTCGGTCGGCTATGCCGCGCTGCTGTTCGCGGTGGCGTGGTGGGGCGACCGCCGTCCGCTGTATCCGGAGCGGCCGTGGCTGCGGCCGGCGGTGTACAGCCTGGCGCTGGCCGTGTACTGCTCGTCGTGGACCTTCTACGGCGCGGTCGGCAGCGCGGTGCGCAACGGCGCCGGCTACCTGCCGATCTACCTGGGCCCGCTGCTGATGCTGCTGTTCGGCTGGCGCATCGTCGAGCGCCTGGCGCTGATCGCGCGCAGCGAGAACACCGTGTCCATCGCCGACTTCATCTCCTCGCGCTACGGCCGTTCGCGGCGCCTGGCCGCGCTGGTGGCGGTGATCGCCCTGGTCGGCGTGGTGCCGTACCTGGCGCTGCAGTACAAGGCGGTGGCGATGAGCCTGCAGGTGCTCAGCGGCCAGTCCAGCGCCGGTGCGCCGTTCTATGCCGATCCGGCGCTGTACGTGGCCTTGGGGATGGCGCTGTTCGCCACCCTGTTCGGCACCCGCCAGGTCGATGCCACCGAACACCACCACGGCATGATGCTGGCGATCGCGCTGGAGTCGGTGGTCAAGCTGCTGGCGATGGTGGCGGTGGGCGTGTTCGCCTACGTGTGGCTGTCCGCGCGCGACGGCGGACAAGTGCTGCAGTCCACGCGCACGCTGTTCCAGAACACCCCGCCGGTGGGCTTCATCTCGCAGACCCTGCTCAGCTTCCTGGCGCTGGTGTGCCTGCCGCGGCAGTTCCACGTGGCGGTGGTGGAGTGCAGCGACGTCGGCGACATCCGCAAGGCACGCTGGCTGTTCGGCCTGTACCTGGTGTTGATCTCGGCGATGGTGGTGCCGATCGCCGCGGCGGGCATCGCCCTGTTCGGCGGCGGCGACGTGGCCGACGACAGCATCGTGCTGGCGCTGCCGCTGGCCGAAAGCCGCACCGCGCTGGCGCTGGTCGCCTACGTGGGCGGGTTCTCCGCCGCCACCGGCATGGTCATCGTCTCCAGCATCGCGCTGGCGACGATGATCAGCAACGACCTGGTGATGCCGGTGCTGCTGCGCCGCCGCGGGCACCAGGCCGCCGGTGCCGACGTGGCCTCGAAGGTGCTGTGGATCCGCCGCCTGGCGATCCTGCTGCTGGCCCTGATCGCCTACGGCTACTACCGCAGCAGCAGCAACGACACGACGCTGGCGTCGTACGGGCTGATGGCCTTCGCCGCGGTGGCGCAGTTCGCGCCGGGGGTGATCGGCGGCCTGTACTGGCGCGGCGCCAGCCGCAAGGGCGTGGAGACCGGCATGGTGCTCGGCTTCGCCACCTGGATCTACACGCTGCTGCTGCCGGCGCTGACCCAGGCCGGGTGGCTGGCGCCGGCGTGGCTGCTGGACGGGCCGTTCGGCATCTCCTGGCTGCGCCCGCAGCAACTGTTCGGCATGAGCGGCTGGGACCCGCTGGCGCACGGCACGTTCTGGTCGCTGCTGGTCAACGTCGGCACGATGATGCTGGTGTCGGCGCGCTGGCGCCCGGGGCTGGACGAGCGCCTGCGCGCGGCGCCGTTCCTTGAGCCGTATTCGCAGCGCCCGGCGGTGGCCGGCGACTGGCTCGGGCAGGTACGCGTGGTCGACCTGCAGGCACTGGCCGAGCGCATGGTCGGCGAGCGTCATGCCCGCCGCGCGTTCGCCGAGCAGGCGCAACTGCTCGGCCGCGAGCCGCAGCCCACTGCCGTGGCCGACCGGGTCTGGGTGCAGTTCACCGAACGCCTGCTCGCCGCCTCGATCGGTGCGGCCTCCGCGCGTCTGGTGCTGACCAGCCTGCTGCGCGGCTCGGGCATGGACCTGGGCGAGGTGGTGGCGGTGCTCGACGAAGCCGGGCAGGAACTGCGCTTCAACCGCGAGATCCTGTCCACCACGCTGGAGAACATCAGCGCCGGGGTCAGCGTGGTCGATCCGGCGATGCGCCTGACCGCGTGGAACCGCCGCTATCAGCAGATGTTCGGCTATCCCGACGGCATGCTCTACGTCGGCCGGCCGGTCGCCGACCTGATCCGCTACAACGCCGAGCGCGGCGAACTCGGCGACGGCCAGGTGGAGGACCAGATCGCCCGCCGCATCGCGCACATGCGCGCCGGCACCCCGCACGTGTTCGAACGCACCCGCAGCGACGGCAAGGTGATCGAGATGCGTGGCCAGCCGCTGCCCGGCGGCGGCTATGTCACCAGCTACAACGACATCACGGACTACAAGCGCGCCGAGCAGGCGCTGCTCGAGGCCAACGAGACCCTGGAGCAGCGCGTGGCCGAGCGCTCGCGCGAGGCCGAGCTGGCGCAGCAGTCCAAGACCCGCTTCCTGGCCGCGATCAGCCACGACGTGCTGCAGCCGCTCAACGCCGCGCGGCTGTTCGCCTCGGCCTTGCGCGATGCCCACCAGAACGAAGAGCAGCGGCATCTGGCCGAACGCGTGGATGCCTCGTTGCGCGCGGCCGAGGAACTGCTCGACGGCCTGCTCGACGTGTCGCGGCTGGACGCCGGCGGGCTGCGCCCGACCATCGAGGACGTGGATGCCGGTCTGCTGCTGCGCGAACTGGCCGCGCAGTACAGCCCGATCGCCGCCGGCCGCGGCCTGCGCCTGCACGTCTACGCGCGGCCGCTGTGGGTGCGCAGCGATCGCCGGCTGCTGCGCCGGGTGCTGCAGAACTTCCTCGCCAACGCGTTGCGCTATACCCGCCAGGGCCGCATCGTGCTGGGCATGCGCCGCCGCGACGCAGCGCTGGAACTGCAGGTCTGGGACACCGGCCCCGGCATCCCGCCGCACCACATGCAGCAGATCTTCGACGAGTTCCAGCGTTACCAGCAGCCCTTCGACTGGGGCGAGCAGGGGCTGGGCCTGGGCCTGTCGATCTGCCAACGCATCTCGCGCCTGCTCGGCCACGACCTGGATGCGCGCAGCCGCGTCGGCCACGGCAGCATGTTCTCCATCACCGTGCCGCGGGCGGCGCCACCGCCGCAGGCGCTGCAACGCGCGCCACGCGCAGCGGCCGCGGCCGACTCGCTGGCCGGGCTGCGCGTGCTGTGCGTGGACAACGATCAGGAAATCCTCGACGGCATGCGCGCGCTGCTCGGCCGCTGGCAGGTGGAGGTGATCTGCGCGAGTACCGTCGACGAGGCGCTGGCCCAGGCCGCGTGCGCCCCGCACGTGATGCTGGTCGATTACCACCTGCACGACCGGCTCGACGGCCTGGAGACCCTGGACGCGCTGCGCGCGGCGATGCCCGGGCCGGTGGCCGGCGCGTTGCTCACCGCCGATGGCCGCGACGAACTGAAGCTGCAGGCCCGCGAGCGCGGCTACCGGCTGCTGACCAAGCCGGTCAAGCCGGCCTCGCTGCGCGCCTTCCTCACCGCTTACCACGATCCGATCTAGGGAGCGGTCGCGCTTCTTCGTAACGGCAATGTATGGGTTATGTGGCAGCCGTCGGCACGGCCGGCGTGGCGTACGGGGCGGGCGGGCGGCTAAGGTGGAGGACCACCCACGATCCGCCTGCGCATGACCTCCCTGGACACCCCCGCGATGCCCTCGCTCCCGGACCTGCTGGCGGCGCTGGAGGCCGGCCAGGCGCAGACCCTCGAACACGGCGCCCGCGCCTACCTGCGGCAGCACCCCGACGATGTCCTGGCCAGCAGCCTGCTGGCGATGAGCCTGCAGATGCAGGGCCAGCCGGCGCCGGCCGCCGCGGTGTACCGCGCGCTGGCCGAGCGCGAGCCGCACGAGGTGGCGCACTGGAACAACCTGGGCACGGCGCTGCGCGAAGCCGGCGAGCCCGGCCCGGCCGCCGAGGCCTATCTGCGCGCCCGCGCGCTTGCACCGGACGATCCGCTGCCGCACCACAACCTGGGCCTGCTGGCGATGGATGCCGGCGATTACGCCACGGCCCGCGAACACCTGCTCGATGCCCATGCGCTGGCGCCGCAGGCGCCGCCGCTGTGCGTGCACGCGGCGATGGCCTGCCACGAATGCGGCGATTTCCAGCGCGTGCAGGCGCTGATCGCCGACTGGCGGCAGTGGCCGCCGCTGGATCCGGACACCACCGTGGAACTGGCCTGGCTGGTGTCGCAGGGTGGCGAGACCGACGTCGCGTGCGACCTGCTGCGCGCCTGCGCCGAGGGCGCGATGGCGCAGCCGGCGCGTGCCTGGTCGCGGCTGGTGCTGGTGCTCGAACGCGCCAATCGCCTGCCGCAGGCACGCGCCGCCGCCGCGCAGCTGCCGCCTCCGGAACGGATCGACGACCCGGACGTGCGCCAGGACGCCAGCAATGCGCTGGCGGTGCTGGCCATGCGCGAGGGCCACTGGCAGCAGGCGCATGCGCTGCTGCGCGGGCTGCTGGCCGACGGCAGTGCGGTCGACCGGCGCAAACAGAGCAACCTGTTCTTCGCCCTGGCACGCGTCTGCGACCGCCTGGGCCTGCATGACGAAGCGCTGGACGCCTGCGCGCAAGGCCATGCCGGCCAGGTCGAGGGCCTGGCCGCGCTGGTATCGGAACTGGCGGCGACGGACGCACCGCCGTTGCCGGTCGCGCAGTCCCGCTGGGATCCGGCCCGCCATGCCGCGGCACGCCCGGTGTCCGCGCCGGCCATGGCGGACTCGCCGATCTTCGTGGTCGGCTTTCCGCGCTCGGGCAGCACCTTGCTGGAGCAGATGCTCGACGCCCACCCGCAGTTGGTGGCGATGGACGAGCGGCCGTTCCTGCAGGGACTGGCCGATCGCCTGGAAGCGCGCGGCGTGGCCTGGCCGGATGGCCTGGGCGAGCTAGACGATACCGCCTGTGACGCGTTGCGCGGCGAGTACTGGCATGCGGTGCGCGGGGTGGTGCAGCTGCAGCCGGGCCAGCGCCTGGTCGACAAGAACCCGTTGAACCTGCTGCGCCTGCCGCTGATCCGGCGCCTGTTCCCGGAGGCGCCGGTGATCCTGGCGCTGCGTCACCCCTGCGACGTGCTGCTGAGTTGCTACATGCAGGCGTTCCGCTCGCCGGCGTTCGCCCTGCTGTGTTCCAGTCTGCCGCGGCTGGCGCGCGGCTATGCCGACGCGATGGACTTCTGGCTCTACCACGCCGCCTTGCTGCAGCCGCGCGTGCTGGAGCTGCGCTACGAGGATCTGGTGGCCGACCCGCAGGCGCAGGTGGCGCGCCTGGGGCAGTTCCTGCAGTTGCAGCAGCCGGAGCGGCTGCTGGACTTCCAGCGGCACGCGCGGGCCAAAGGCTTCATCAGCACGCCCAGCTACGCGCAGGTGGTGGAGGGCATCAACCGCAAGGCGCTGGACCGCTGGCACGCCTACCGCGACGCCTTCGCGCCGGTGTTGCCGGTGCTGCAGCCGTTCCTAAAACGCTGGCACTACCGCGTCGACTGAGCGCTGCGTGTTGTCTGAACCGTTCCCGTCTGCTGGTTGAACGGCAAAAACGCAGCGTGCGTTGCACCTCGTTGCAACCTAGTTTTTGTCAGCCCCTGGCGCACGCTGGCACACCGAAACAACACCCTTCTTATAAAAAACTAACAAGTGCCTGACGGTCCTGTAATGGACCGCAGGCCCGAGGCATCCATTTCACCCGCCGCGCGTTTCCGCGCCCGGGACGGTTCGCGCCTGCATGCAGCCGGCGCTTGTCGCACATCACATGAGGTCTTCCCGATGTCCGTAGCAAAGAACAGACTCGCTCACGCCGTTTGCCTGGCCATGGCGACGCTTCCCGCCACGCTCTATGCGCAGAGCGCCACGCCGGCGGCGTCCGCGTCCGGCGACGCGCCGGTGACCCTGGACAAGCTCACCGTCACCGGTTCGCTGGTGCGCCGTGTGGATGTGGAGACCGCCAGCCCGGTCGCCGTGGTCGATCGCCAGCAGATCCAGCAGAGCGGCAAGCAGACCCTGGGCGACCTGCTGCAGGCGCTGCCCGGCATCGCCGGTGCCGCCACCAACCCGCAGGTCAACAACGGCGGCGGCGATGGCGCCTCGACCATCTCGCTGCGCGGCCTCGGCGACGAGCGCACGTTGATCCTGATCGACGGCCACCGCATCCAGAACAACGACGTCAACTCGATCCCGGCCAACATGATCGACCACGTCGAAGTGCTGAAGGTCGGCGCCTCGGCGATGTACGGCTCCGACGCCATCGGCGGCGTGGTCAACTTCATCCTGCGCAAGAACTTCGAAGGCGGCGAAGTCTCGGCCAACTACGGCCAGACCAGCCGCGGCGACGGCGCGCGCCAGGGCGGCAGCTTCACCTTCGGCAAGACCTGGGACCGCGGCAACGTCGTGGTCGGCCTGGACTACAACAAGCAGAAGGACGTCTCCACCGCCAACCGCGCGTTCTCCAAGTACGCGATGTACCTGTCCAGCGGCAGCGTCTACAAGGGCGGTTCCAGCCGCACGCCGACCGGCTACTACAAGCTGCCGGCGGCGACCCTGGCGGCCAACGGCTGCAGCGCCAACGGCGCGCTGACCAGCAACGGCAGCGGCGGCTACAAGTGCTACAGCGCTTCGGCCGACGCCTACAACTACCAGGCGCAGAACCTGCTGCTGACCCCGCAGCAGCGCGTCGGCGGCTTCGTGCTCGGCAGCTTCAACATCACCGACTCGATGCAGGCGTACATCAACGCCTACCACAACCACACCATGTCCAACTTCGCGATCGCGCCGTTGCCGTTCGACGCGCAGAACGACGGCATCACCATCGCCGCCAACAACCCGTACAACCCGTTCGGCGTGGAGTTCGGCCCCAACGGCTACGAACTGCGTACGCGCTTCAACTCGCTCGGCCAGCGCGAAGGCTTCTACGACACCGCCACCGATCAGGACGTGATCGGCCTGAAGGGCGGCATCGGCGACAGCAGCTGGGTGTGGGACGCCAACTTCAACTACGGCCACTACCGCCAGCGCAACTGGAGCCACGGCTACGTCGACTACGCCGCGCTGCAGAACGCGATCAACAGTGGGCAGGTCAACATCTTCGACCAGGGCAACGCCAACACGGTCGCCTGGCTGCAGAGCAACGAGTCGATCCCGCGCCAGGAAACCACCACCATCATGCGGCAGTGGGAAGCCAGTGCCAACGGCAGCCTGTGGGACATGCCGGCCGGCGCCGCACAGCTGGCGGTGGGCGTGCTGTACCGCAAGGAGAGCCTGGGCTCGACCGTGTCCAGCAACGCGCTGATCAACAGCGGCAATACCTGCGCCATCTCCTCCGAAGCCTGCGCCTCGCCGCTGAGCGGCAGCTTCAACGTCAAGGAAGCCTACGCGCAGCTGTTCATGCCGGTGCTGGAGCAGTCCTCGCCGATCGGCGCGCTCAACCTGACCCTGAGCGACCGTTACTCCGATTACAGCAGCGTGCGCTCGGGCAACAACAGCGCCTCGTTCCAGGTGGAGTGGCGGCCGATCCACGACCTGATGGTGCGCGGTACCGCGGCGCAGGTGTTCCGTGCGCCGACCATCACCGACATCTACCAGGGCCCGACCGCCGACTCGCCGAACTTCGTCGACCCGTGCATCGGCTACAGCGGCAGCGGCAACGCCAATGCCTGCGCCGGCGTGCCGGCCGGCTGGACCGGCTCGGGCCTGTCGCAGACCAACGCGATCAAGTCCGGCGCCACGTACGTCGGCTACCAGCTCAAGCCGGAGAAGGGCACCTCGTTCGACTACGGCCTGGTCTACAGCCCCGAGTACGTGCCGGGCCTGTCGGTCAACCTCGACTGGTGGAAGGTCAAGCTCAACGACCTGATCCAGCCGATCTCCGCGCAGACCGTGGCCGACCTCTGCTACAACGACAACAACAGCCCGTACTGCAGCTACATCCACCGCTATCCGGCGGGGAGCGTCAGCGCCGGCAACATCGATTACATCCAGACGCCGGTGGTCAACATCGGCAAGCTCAACACCCAGGGCATCGACCTGGGCGCGAGCTACGCGCTGCCCGACACTGACTACGGCAAGTTCACCCTGGCCGTGGACAGCACCTACCTGCACCGCTACGACATCGACACCGGGGACACGGTGGTGCACATGGCCGGGCGCTACAACTCGTCCTACGGCAACTACGCGCACTGGCGCGCGCATGCCCTGGTCGGCTGGAAGCTGGGCAGCTGGGATGCGAGCTGGACCACCCGCTGGATCGGCAAGATGCAGGTCGGCAGCGGCGACCTGAGCCAGAACATGTCCGCCGATGCGGCAATCAAGGGCGTGGTGCTGGACTACGGCAGCTACATGTACCACAACCTGCAGGTGGGGTACGACATGGCCGGCGCCAACCTGCGCCTGGATCTGGGCGTGGACAACCTGACCAACAAGCAGCCGCCGATGATGTACCAGAACAACGTGTTGAACGCGAACACCGACGTGAGCACCTACGACACGCTCGGTCGCTACTACTGGATGCGGGCCACCTACCGCTTCTGAGTGGAACCGGCGCCGCCTGCCCGTGCAGGCGGCGCCGAAGCATGCGACACGGCGCGTCCATGCGGGCGCGCCGTTCTGCTGTTGGGGGCAGCGTACCGATGCGCATGAACCACACCGACCTGCGTCACTACGTCCGCGTCTACGACGCGGCGCTGGATCCCGGCTTCTGCGCGCAACTGATCGCGCAGTTCGAACAGAGTGTCGCCCAGCACAATCGCAACGGCGCCGGGCAGCGTGCGGGGCTGGAGCACAGCGCCTGGACCGAACTCAACGTCACCCGTCTGGCCGATCCCGCGTTCCAGGGCTTCTTCATCGAACAAGTGCGTACGGCACTGGCCCGCTACAACGCCGATCTCGGCCTGACCGCCGAGGTGCCGTGGCGCCCGCGCCTGGCCGACCTGCGGATCAAGCGCTACCGCGCCGATACCGGCGAACGCTTCCAGCCGCACTTCGACGCCTGCGACGCCGAGACCGGCCGCTACCTGGTGTTCCTGTGGTATCTCAACGACGTGGCCGAGGGCGGGCACACCCGCTTCCTCGACCTGGACCTGGAGATCGCGCCGCGCGCCGGCCGCCTGCTGGTCTTCCCGCCGTACTGGATGTTCCTGCACGCAGGCCTGCCGCCGCGCAGCGGCGACAAGTACATCCTGTCGACCTACCTGGAATTCACCGCCAAGCCGGCCTGAACCGCGGCCTGAACCAAAGCGCCGCCATGGCAGGATGGGGCGCGCATGGTCACCGCGCATCCCCACTCCCGAATCCCCACTCCCGGCCCAAACACGCGCCGCGCCGATCAACCCGCGCCTGCACCATGCAGATGCTCGAACAGGATGGTGCTGCCGATCGCGATCAGCAGCGCGCCGCCGACGATCTCCGCGCGCTTGCCGGCGAGCGCGCCGAGCGCGCGGCCGAGCATGATGCCCAGGGTGACCATGGTCAGCGTGCACAGGCCGATGATCGCCGCGACCTCGACGATGTTCACGTCGAGGAAGGCCAGGCCGACGCCGACCGCCATCGCGTCGATGCTGGTGGCGAAGCCGGTGGCGGCCAGGCTCCAGAAGCCGTGGCGTTTGGGCGCGGCATCCTCCGGCGTGTCGCTCTCCGGCTTGAGGCCGGCGACGATCATGTGCACGCCCAGCGCGCCGAGCAGGCCGAAGGCGATCCAGTGGTCGAAGGCGACGACGTACTTGGACGCGGCCTGGCCCAACGCCCAGCCCAGCGCCGGGGTCAGTGCCTCGATGCAGCCGAAGATCAGGCCGGCACGCAGCGCGTCGGCCCAGCGCGGGCGTTGCATCGCCGCGCCCTTGCCGACGGCGGCGGCGAAGGCGTCGGTCGACATGGCGATGCCGAGCAGCAGAATCGAAAGAAACGACATGGGGAACCGTACCGGGACAGGCGACAACGACGAGCGCGCGCGCCCGGCCTTCGCCTCGCGCACTCGCCGCTGGTCTCGCCAACCGAACTGGGCTGCCCGTACCACGGCGCATCGGCCGAGTCTGTTGATACGGGCGCTGTCCGCGCAGGGCGGACAGCAGGCTACTCCCCAAGGGGACGCGCAGTCTAACAGCGGCCAACTGCGGCGAACATCCCTGGAACGCACGCGAACCTGCAGCTTATCTTGATAGCTGGGGCTATATGGGAGGCGCGTCCCGGGCCTTTGAGAGTGTGCAGAAGACTGCATCGGCTGCGCGGCAATCACGGCGAACGCGTGCTGCCCGGGACTGCGTGCAGGGCGTCCGCGGCTCATCCGCGAACGGGAGGGAGAAAGCTCCTTCGCCGCAACGCGCGGCACTGCTCAGCGTCCGATCGCGTAGCGCGTCGGGACTGAAGTCCCTCCCACACACTGCAGGCAGCCTGTCGGCCGATGCGTGTCGCAGCGGTTCGCGTCGCTCCGGCGGCGGATGTCCGGGCTTTCGAGCGACACCCCGCCTGCGCGGCGGCCCTCCATGCCACCGCCCTGTCGTCAGGCGTCAGGGCGCCTCAGATCAGTCCTCTTCCGGCGGGAGCACGATGGCGTCGCTGTCGATGGCCAGCTTGCCGGCCAGCAGCACCGCCTGGGTGCGGTTGGTGACGCCGAGCTTGCGCAGGATGGCGGTGACGTGCGCCTTGATGGTGGCCTCGGACACGCCCAGGTCGTAGGCGATCTGCTTGTTGAGGCTGCCGGCGCCGAGCATCTGCAGCACCCGGAACTGCTGCGGGGTCAGTTCGCGCAGGCGCTGCCCGACCTCGCGCTCGGCGCGGTCGGTGGGCGGCACATTGTGCGCTTCCGGCGGCGCCCAGTGCTCGCCGTCCAGTACCGTGCCCAGCGCCAGGCCGATGGTGTCCGAGTCGGCCGACTTGGGAATGAAGCCGAACGCGCCGTGGTCCAGCGCACGCCGCATCACCGTCGGCTCCTCGCGCGCGGACACCACCACCACCGGCAACTGCGGATGCAGCGCGCGCATGTGCACCAGCGCACTGAAGCCCTGCGCGCCAGGCATGTTGAGATCCATCAGCAGCAGATCGGCATCGGCGTGGCGATCGGCCAACGCATACAGTGCTTCGACGCTATCGGCCTCGTACAACTGCACGCCCGGCATCACCCGCTGCACCGCCCCCCGCACCGCCTCGCGGCACAGGGGCTGGTCCTTAGACACATCTGACGCCGCCGACACAGCCTAACGAGGAAGTAGCGCTGTGACACGGCACATGAAAAAAAAAAAA
>NZ_LFME01000038.1 GCF_001043115.1 Xanthomonas sp. NCPPB 1128
GGGTCGGGGTCGGTACGGTGGCATCGGCGACCTGCGCCGGCGGCAGCGCCTCGGGGGTCTGCGGCAGGCGCTGGGTCACGAACAGCGCGAGCAGCGCGACCGAGGCGGCCAGGGCCGCACTACCCCCCCAGCGCCAGGTGCGGCGCTTGCCGGCGGCACTGGCCGCCTGCGCGCGCACGGCCTGCTGCGCTTCGGCGGCCACCGCCTGGCGCACGCGGGCACTGAAATCGCTGGGCGCCGGCACGCTGACACGGCCGCGCAGGATGTCGCCGCACAGCTGCCAGCGCTCGTGGCAGCCGGACAATTCCTCGTCGTGCTGCAGCCGGCGCAGCACGAAGCGCGCTTCGTCGGCCGGCAGTTCGCCGTCGATCAGGGCGGACAGTTGCTGCCGGTAGTGCAGCTCGAACTTGTCCGGCGCGGCGCTGTCGGGCGCCGGCACTGGCTTGGGAAAGGGCGTGCTATCGGTCATACGCGGTGTCGCTCACGGGTGGCGCTGTCGGTATCCAGCAGGGGACGGAGTTCGGCGTCGATGGCCTCGCGGGCGCGGAAGATCCGCGAACGCACGGTGCCGATCGGGCAGCCCATCTTCTGCGCGATGTCCTCGTAGCTCATGCCCTCCACCTCGCGCAGGGTGATGGCGGTGCGCAACTCTTCCGGCAAGGCGTTCACCGCCCTCATGACCGTCTGCTCCAGTTCCTGGCGCATCAGCTCGCGCTCGGGCGTGTCGGTGTCGCGCAGCCGGGTGCCGCTGGCGAACTGCTCGGCATCGAGCACGTCGACATCGTCGGTGGGCGGCCTGCGGTTGTGCGCGACCAGGTAGTTCTTGGCGGTGTTCACGGCGATCCGGTGCAACCATGTAGAGAACTGGGCGTCGCCGCGGAAGCTCCCCATCGCGCGGTAGGCGCGGATGAAGGTGTCCTGGGCCACGTCCTGACATTCGCTCCAGTCGACGATGTAGCGCCCGATCAGGCCGACGATCCGATGCTGGTACTTGCGCACCAGCACATCGAACGCCGCGCTTTCGCCGCGCTGCACGCGCCGGACCAGTTCCAGGTCCAGCTCCTGGGGTGTTTCGACATCGGCCATAGCGGGCCGCACTCCTGTCAGCCCAACCTACGTCGGACCCTCTGACCGCCAATTCGGAAAAAAGTTCAGCGCCCCTCAGCGGATCGCCGCCCCACGACGTTAACCGGCGTTCCGTTAGGCTGGCGCAAGGCCAGCGGTCGCGGGACGCGCCTCAATTCCCCTGCATTGGGATTTGACGCGACGGAAACAACCTCTGGATGATAACGATCTTCTCCATACACAAGCGGATGGTCCTCCCCATGCTTTCAGGCTTCGACGGGCTCCGATTCAGTCACTGGCAAGCGGATATCCGCGGCGACGGCGTCGTCGTGCTCAGCCTCGACCGCCAGGACGCGCCCGTCAACGCGCTGTCGCAGGACGTGCTGCTGGAGCTGGGCAATCTGCTCGAGCGCATCGCCATCGATCCGCCCAAGGGCGTGGTGATCCGTTCGGCCAAGGACAATGGCTTCATCGCCGGCGCCGACCTCAAGGAGTTCCAGGAGTTCGACCGCCGCGGCACCGTCAACGACGCCATCCGCCGCGGCCAGGCCACCTTCCAGAAGCTGGCGGAACTGCCCTGCCCCACGGTCGCGGCGATCCACGGCTTCTGCATGGGCGGCGGCACCGAGATCGCCCTGGCCTGCCGCTACCGCGTCGCCTCCAGCGATGCGGCCACCCGCATCGGCCTGCCCGAGACCAAGCTCGGCATCTTCCCCGGCTGGGGCGGCAGCGCGCGCCTGCCGCGGCTGATCGGCGCGCCGGCGGCGATGGACCTGATGCTCACCGGGCGTACCGTGTCGGCTTCGGCGGCGCGGGCGATGGGCCTGGTCGACAAGGTCGCCGCGCCGGCCGTGCTGACCGACACCGCGGTGGCGCTGGCCCTGTCCGGCAGCGCCCGTGCCTTCAAGCAACGCGCCACCGCCTGGGCCACCAACACCTGGCCGGCGCGCAAGCTGCTGGCGCCACAGATGCGCAAGCAGGTGGCACGCAAGGCGCGCAAGGAACACTACCCGGCGCCATACGCGCTGATCGGCGTGTGGGAGCGCAGCGGCGGCAGCGGCATCCAGGCGCGCCTGGATGCCGAGCGCAAGGCCGTGGTCAAGCTGGCCAGCACGCCGACCGCACGCAACCTGATCCGCATCTTCTTCCTCACCGAACGGCTCAAGGCGCTGGGCGGCAGGGATCACGGCATCCGCCACGTGCACGTGGTGGGCGCCGGGGTGATGGGCGGCGACATCGCCGCCTGGTCGGCCTACAAGGGCTTCGAGGTGACCCTGCAGGACCGCGAGCAGCGCTTCATCGATGGCGCGCTGAGCCGCGCCGGCGAGTTGTTCGCCAAGCGGGTCAAGGACGACAGCAAGCGCCCGGCGGTGGCGGCACGCTTAAAGGGCGACCTCGCCGGCGACGGCGTGCCGAGCGCCGACCTGGTGATCGAGGCGATCATCGAGAACCCGCAGGCCAAGCGCGAGCTGTACCAGTCCCTGGAACCGCGCATGCAGCCGACCGCGCTGCTCAGCACCAACACCTCCTCGATCCCGCTGACCGAACTGCGCGAGCACATCCAGCGCCCGGCGCAGTTCGGCGGCCTGCACTACTTCAATCCGGTAGCGCAGATGCCGCTGGTGGAGATCGTCTGCCACGACGGCCTGGCGGCGGAGAACCAGAAGCGGCTGGCCGCGTTCTGCAAGGCGATCGACAAGCTGCCGGTGCCGGTCGCCGGCACGCCCGGCTTCCTGGTCAACCGCGTGCTGTTCCCGTACATGCTGGAAGCGGCCACCGCCTACGCCGAAGGCATTCCCGGCCCGGCGATCGACAAGGCCGCGGTGAAGTTCGGCATGCCGATGGGTCCGATCGAACTGATCGACACGGTGGGCCTGGACGTGGCCGCCGGCGTCGGCGCCGAGCTGGCGCCGTTCCTGGGCCTGCCGATCCCGGCGGCGTTGCAGACGGTGGAGCCGGGCAAGCGCGGCAAGAAGGACGGCCAGGGCCTGTACACCTGGGAGAACGGCCGCGCCAAGAAGCCGGAACTGCCCAAGGACTACCGCGCGCCGGACGATCTGGAAGACCGCCTGATCCTGCCGCTGCTCAACGAGGCGGTCGCCTGCCTGCACGAAGGCGTGGTCGCCGATGCCGACCTGCTCGATGCCGGCGTGATCTTCGGCACCGGCTTCGCGCCGTTCCGCGGCGGCCCGATCCAGCACATCCGCGCCGCCGGCGCCGACGTGCTGCTGGCGCGCCTGCGCGCCCTGCAGGCCCGCTACGGCGAACGCTTCGCGCCGCGCCCGGGTTGGGAGTCGCCGGCGTTGCGCGAACCGGTGGTCTGAGCGTCGCATCTGCTTCTCGCAGGAGCGGCTTCGGCCGCGACCGGCATTCTCGAGAAAGCCCATCGCGGCTGAAGCCGCTCCTACAAAAAACGCGTTGCGGGGGGACGGGCCGAGCGCTTGCGTATGCTCCGGCCATCCACATAGGAGCGGCTTCAGCCGCGACCGGCATTCCCGGTGCGCGAAAGCGGCCGCTCAAGAACGGGAAACAACGGTGGCGCTGGCATGCGCCATCCGCAACGGTGTCGGCTATGGATGCGAATGCCCATGCGCATGACCGTGCCCGCGGTGGTCATGGGCATGATCATGCGCGTCGTGACCATGCCCACGAGGACCGTGACCACCACCCTCGCCCGCCGCGGCCGGCGCGCCACACGGCGTGGTGCCGCAATGGCCGGCTTCCATCTGCAGGGTGATGTGGTCGATGCCGAAACGCGCATGCAGGCCATCGCACAGCGCAGCGCGCAGCGCATCGGCGTCGGCGCCGTCGGCCACCACCACGTGCGCGGTCAGCGCCGGCGTGCTGGAGGCCAGCGCCCACACGTGGAGGTCGTGCACGCTGGCCACGCCGGGCGCTGCCTGCAGATGGCCACGTACCGCATCCAGATCCACGCCCTTGGGCACGCCTTCCAGCAGCACGTTGATCGCCTCGCGCAGCAGCACCCAGGTCCGCGGCAACACCCACAAGCCGATCAGCACCGCCAGAATCGGATCGATCAGTTTCCAGCCGGTGACGCGGATCGCCAGCGCACCGACGATCACCGCGACCGAGCCGAGCATGTCGCTCCACACTTCCAGGTAGGCGCCCTTCATGTTGAGGCTCTCGCCGCTGCCGGCCTTGAGCAGGCGCATCGAGATCAGGTTGATCAGCAGGCCGAACGCGGCGATGCCCAGCATGCCGACGGTAGCGATCTCCTGCGGCTGGCGGAAGCGCTGCACCGCCTCCCACAGGATGTATGCCGCCACGCCGAACAGCAGTGCGCCATTGACCAGCGCGCCCAGCGCCTCCAGCCGCGCATAGCCATAGCTGCGCTTGGCATCCGGCGGCCGCCGGCTCAGCCGGACCGCGATCAGCGCGATCATCAGCGCCAGCGTGTCGGTGGCCATGTGCGCGGCGTCGGACAACAACGCCAGGCTGTTGGTGACGAAGGCGCCGGCCACCTCCACCACCAGGAACAGCGCGGTGAGGCCGAGCGCCCACCACAGCGGCTGCTCGTGACGGATTTCGGTGGGGGCGTGGCTGTGATCGTGTCCCATGGGGCGACCGGTCGGCGATGCGAAGGAAGATGGCCGCTACCTTAGGCCTCCACCTGCGCGGAGACTATTACACCCTCGGCGCGACCGCCTGCCCCGGGACGGACGCCGTGCGCCGCGGTACTGCGTGTGCTTTAAACGTCCTTAGCCGGCAGCGCATCTTTTCCAGCGTTCGCATGACCTGGAATGGCGAACAAAACGTCGCGAGCAGTCCCCGGGTGGGTGCGGACGACACGCAGGAACCGTAGTGCACGAGTGGTACATGAGGATTCGGAGCACCGTCCGCACCCGTCTGTTGGCTGCGCAGCAGTTTTGTTAGCCGCTCTTGGCGAAGAAGCGTGGACTGCCAGCATGGCGGGCAACTCCGACAGACTGGCACGTCGCGCTGACCGCGCACTGCCAGATAGGCGTTGCGGGCCACGGCGCATCGGCCACGACCCGCAGCGTTGTTCAGCGGGTGGAACCAGCCGACGGCGCACCTGCGCTCTGCAGCTGCTGGGCCTTGGCCAGATGTTCGGCCACATGCGTGCGCGTGGTGCGCAGATGCGCGGCCACGTCCGGCGTCTTGGCCGCGGGAATCAGGGTGCTGTCGAGCATCTGCAGGGCGGCCTGGTGATCCTTGACCATCGCCATCACGTAGGCCTGCTCGAAGCGGTCACCGTCCAAGGCCTGCAGCTTGCCGGCTTCCGCCTTGGCCTTCTGCATCTGCTGCTGCGCGGGCGCGGCCTTGGTGTCGGGCCCCCATGGCGCGATCTTGGCATTGTTGTCGGAGTGCTCCTTCACCATCTGCATGGCGTAATCGCGCACCGGGCCCTTGACCTGCTTCTGCAGGGCCAGATTGCCGGCGTTGACCTCGCTGGTGTTGATCGCCGACAGCACGCCCAGCGCCTGCTTTTCGTTGAGCGTCGCCGCCCGCGCGCCCTGCATGCTGGACGCCGCCGGCGAGGCAGTCGTCGAGGGAGTGTCTTGGTGCATGGCGCCGGGATCGCGCGTGCCGGCCTGGCCGGACGTGTCGGTCTGCGCGTGGGCCAGGCCGATGCCGAGGACCGACAGCAGCGCCAGGGAAAGACCGGAACGGTAGGTACGCATGACAATTTCCTTTGCATGGCAGGTGCGGCCATGCTCCGCGGCCACTCGTGAGCGCATGGTTGAACGCGGGTGCAGGCGATGCGAAATACGCGTTCGCGTCGTCGATGCGAATCTGCGGCGTCGCACCTACGGCAACCAGCGCAGCAGCAGCACGCTGAGGCTGGCCAGCGCCAGCAGCGACAGGGTGCCGGCCGCCAGCACACGGCCACCGGAGGCGAGCACCGTGCGCAGGTTCACCGACAGGCCCAGTGCGGCCATCGCCACCAGGGTGAACAGCAGCGACAGCGTTTGCGCCGCTTCGATCACCGGTGCCGGCAGCGCACCCAGCGCGCGCAGGCCCATCATGCCGACGAAGCCGAACACGAACCACGGCACCAGTGCATGCGCCGGACGCCGCTGCGCCGGCGTTCCGCCGCGGACCAGTCCCAGCAGCAGCATCACCGGCCCCAGCATCAGCACGCGCATCAGCTTCACCAGCGCACCGACCTGCGCGCTCAGCGCACCCACCGGCACGGTCGCCGCCAGCACCTGCGGCACGGCGTACACGGTCAGACCGGCGAGGATGCCGTAATGGCGCTGGTCCAGGCCCAACAAGGGCACCGCCAGCGGCAGCAGCAACACCACCAGCACGCCGAGTGCAGCGGTGAACGCGATCGCCGCAGCGACGTCGTCGGAGTCGGCGTCGATCACCGGCGCTGCCGCCACGATCGCCGAATTGCCGCAGATCGCGTTGCCACAGGCCACCAGCGTGGCCAGCCGCGACGGCAGCCCCAGCGCGCGACCGATGCCGTAGCCGAGCGCGATCGCCAGCAGCACCACCGCGGCGATGGCGCCCAGCAACAGGCCGCCGGCCGCGCCAATGGCACCGATCCCGACCGACGCGCCGAGCAGCACGATGGCCACTTCCAGCGGCAGCTTGGCGGCGAAGGCGATGCCGGCATGGCTGGACGGCGGCAGTGGCCATGCCGTGCGCAGCAGCGTGCCGAGCACGATCGCGAACACCAGCGCATCGATCCAGCGCCGGCCCAGCCACTGCAGTTGCGCACGCTCGGCCAGCCAGGCCAAAGCGGCGACGCCGATGGCCAGGGCCAGCCCGGGCAGCAAGCCGGAAAATCTGTGCAGTGGCGCGTGCATGGGAGCGATCCGGATCGAGGTGGCGACAGGCTGCGCCTGCAAACCGTTTCACTCCATCGCATAATTATGCACACTTCATTCGACAGATCCGAACGGTGGCCGCATGACCCTGGAGCAACTCGCACTGTTCGTGGCGGTGGCCGAGCGCCAGCACCTGACCCTAGGTGCGCAGGCCGCGCATCGCACGCCCTCGGCCGCCAGCGCCGCGATCAAGGCGTTGGAGCAGCAGTACGGGGTGGCGTTGTTCGACCGGGTCGGCCGCGGCCTGGCGCTGACCGCGGCCGGTGCGGCGTTCTGCGAGGACGCCAAGGCGATCCTGGCACGCAGCCGCGCCGCCGAACTGGCGTTGAGCGAATGGCGCGGCGTGCTGCGCGGCACGCTCGACCTGCATGCCAGCCAGACCGTGGCCAGCTACTGGCTGCCGACCCGGCTGATGGCGTTTCATGCGCGCTATCCGCAGATCGAAATCCGCCTGAGCGTGGGCAACACCGACAGCGTGGCGCGCGCGGTGCGCGAGGGACGCGCCGAACTGGGCTTCGTCGAGGGGCGAGTGCAGACCCCGGAACTGCTGAGTTCGCCGCTGGACCATGACCGGCTGCGCGTGGTGGCCGCGCCAGACCACCCGCTGGCCGGGCGCCGCCGCCTCGGCTTGGCACGGATGGTCGCGGACAGCACCTGGATCATGCGCGAGCCCGGCTCGGGCACCCGCTCGGCGTTCGAGGCGGCGCTGCGCGATGCCGGCATCGCCCCGGAACGCCTGCGCGTGGCGCTGTCCCTGCCCTCCAACGAAGCGGTGCTGTCGGCGGTGCAGGCCGGGCACAGCCTGGCGGCGATCTCGCAGCTGGCCGCGGCGCCGTGGCTGGAGAGCGGCCGCCTGCACGGCATCGAAGTGGCCCTGGCCGAACGCACCTTCCATGTCCTGCGCCACCGCGAACGCGGCGTGGGCGCGGCAGCCGCCGCCCTGCTCGACTTGCAGGCGCTGCCCTCCGCGGCCTGAGCGTCGCGTGGGAAGGACGTAGACGCAGCGCGCGACATCCATTCCAAAACGAGATAGCCCTCGGCAAATGCTTCATTGGAATGGAATGCCTGTCGCTTCTATCCTCGCTCCCGGTCTCTCGCGCGCCAAGGCGGCGAAAGGGGGATGTCCGCGGCGTCACCGCCGGACATGCCACGCACGCCCTGCCACGCCGATAGACACGACATCGAGGACAACGAACAGGACAGCCTGCAGCCATGCACGCCAGCCTGCCGATGCCCACCCAGGACCGGACCCTCCGGCCTACGCCAACTTGCTCGGTCACTTTTTGTCCTGGGAGGGAACAAAAATGCCTTTGGAACAGTCCCGTCGCCCGCTCGGCCGGCGCGCGTACCGCCCTGCTGCCCGCAACCTGCTGGGCGCGGCCATCGTCCTGGCCCTGTCCGCCAGCTTCGCCGCGCACGCACAGAGCGCCACCGCCGATCCGGCGGCCACGCCCCCCGCCAAGACCGATGCCACGACCGACGCCAAGAATGGCCAGCAGCCGGTCACCCTGGACAACGTGATGGTGGTCGGCCAGCGCGCCAGCCTGGAACAGGCGGTGCAGGCCAAGCAGCTCGACGACCACGTGGTCGAGGTGATCTCCGCCGACAACATGGGGCAGATGCCCAACGTCACCGTGGCCGAGGCGCTGGTGCGCCTGCCCGGCGTCAACGGCACCCGCGACCGCGGCAACGAAAGCCTGGCCACGGTGCGCGGCCTCGGCCCGCGCATGACCATGGGCACGGTCAACGGCCGCGAGATCGCCTCCTCCGAACCCAACCGCGCGGTGCGCTGGGAAGTGTTCCCCACCGAGATCGTCTCCACCGTCAAGGTCTACAAGACGCCGTCGGCGGACCTGATCGCCGGCGGCATCGCCGCCACCGTGGACATCTCCACCATCAACCCGCTCGACCACACCGGCCCGACCTTCGTCGCCACCGCCGGCCCGGTCTACTACGACGAGGCCAAGGACGCACGCGACTACTCGCCGTGGGGCCAGCGCCTGGGTGCGAGCTGGATCCACCGCATCAACGACAACCTGGCGGTCGCGCTCGGCGCCACCTACCAGAAGCAGAAGAACGCCGGCGTCTCGATCGGCAGTTGGGGCTACACCGACGCCAGCAACGCGCGCGACGTCGATGGCGACGGCAAGGTGGACTACACGCCGTGGGGCGCGGCCGACCAGCTGAAGCTGACCGAGCAGACCCGCACCGGCGCCATGGGCACCGTGCAGTGGCGCTCGGGCAACCTGGAGCTCAAGCTCGACGGCCTGTACTCGCGCATCCGCATCGACGAGGACCAGCGCCAGAACTGGTTCAACAACCTCGGCTACAGCATCTACTCGGCCAGCAATCCGTACACCACGCCCGGCTCGTCCTACACCATCGTCGACGGCGACGTGGTCGCCGGCACCCTGGCCAACTCCAAGCTGCAGGTGGACCACGTCATCGCCAACTACAACGAGGTCAAGACGCTGGCGGCCGGCGGCCTCAACGCCAAGTGGAGCGGCGACGTGTGGACGCTGGGCAGCGACCTGTCGTTCTCGCAGGCCAAGCGCGACAACGACTGGCGCGCGGTGCGCTTCGGCAGCAATCCGGACACGGTGTCGTTCGACTTCCGCCATGGCATCACCCCCACCATCAGCACCAGCTCCGACGCGCCGGAATGGGGCATCAGCGGCCAGACCGAACCGCAGGCGTTGCGCGACCGCATCGCCGCGCTGGCGCTGAGCGCCAGCCGCGCGATCGAGGATTCGCCGGTCACCGCGCTGGAGTTCGGCGCACGCGCCGCGCGCCGCGAGAAGCAGAACCGCCACTTCACCAGCTTCCAGTCCGGCTACAACCAGCCGATCTCGGCCTACCAGGACCTGATCTATCCGGTGACGATGCCGGATCTGAACGTGCCGACCCTGACCGGCGGCGACCCGGACGCGATCGCCAAGCTCGGCTTCGGCGGCTTCGACCCCAGCCTGGCCACCGAGCAGCGCCTGGACCACTGGAACGTCGAGGAGAACGTGCGCGAGGCCTTCGCCAAGGCCGTGTTCAGTTCGCAGTGGTTCGGCGTCGACGTGACGGGCAACGCCGGCGTGCGCGTGGTCCACACCGACACCGACAGCCACGGCTACGACACCGTCGGCGGCGTGGTGCAGCCCAGCAGCGCCGGCAAGACCTACACCGACGTGCTGCCCAGCGCCACGGTCAACTTCCTGATCGACCCCGAGCGCATCCTGCGCGTGTCGGTGGCCAAGGTGATGGCGCGCCCGCCGCTGGACGAACTGCGCACCGGGCGCGCGCTCGACGACCCCAACACCACCGTCGGCCAGCTCACCGGCAGCGGCGGCAATCCGCAGCTCAACCCGTTCCGCGCCACCCAGCTCGACCTCTCCTACGAGTGGTACTTCCACAAGGAGGCGCTGGCGGCGCTGGCGCTGTACCGCAAGTGGGTGGATTCGAGCATCGGCTACAAGACCCAGCACGAGACCATCGACGGCCGCGACTACCTGATCAGCGGCCCGTTCAACGGCGGCGGCGGCTACATCAACGGCGCCGAGCTGACCTTCCAGACCCCGTTCTTCTTCATCCCGCACATGGAGAACTTCGGCATCTACTCCAACTACTCGTACGTGGAATCCAACCTGCACGAGTTCTCGCCGGCGGACAATCCGCTGCCGCTCAGCGGCCTGGCGCGCAACACCGGCACGCTGGACCTCTGGTACAACAACCGCAGTTTCGAAGCGCGGATCGGCTACAAGTACCACAGCCCCTACACCGTGGTGTACGGCTGGAACGCGGCGCGGCTGGCGCGGCTGGAGAGCGAAGGCACGGTGGACCTGAGCCTGGCCTGGCGCTACAGCGAGCACCTGGGCTTCAAGTTCCAGGTCGGCAACCTGACCAACGAACCGCTGCGCGCCTACAGCGACAACAAGCGCAACCGGCTCGCCAACCAGGACGACGGCGGCTACCAGTTGTTCGGGCGCCGCTTCGCCCTGGAAGCGACCTACACGTTCTGAGCCGGTGGAGACCCGCATGCGATCCAAACGCACCTGGCTGCCGGCGCTCGCGCTGGCCCTCGCCGCCGCCCTCGCCGCGCCCATGGCCGGCGCGGGGACGCTGTACCTGGGCGCCGACCTGTCCTACGTCAACGAGATGGAGGATTGCGGCGTGCAGTACCGCGACCACGGCACGGTGCGCGACCCGTTCGAGTTGTTCCACGCGCACGGCGCCAACCTGGTGCGCGTGCGCCTGTGGAACGATGCGCGCTGGACCCGCTACAGCGACCTGAGCGACGTCAAGAAGACCATCCGCCGGGCGCGCGCGCAGGGCATGCAGGTGCTGCTGGACTTCCACTACTCCGACGACTGGGCCGACGGCGACAAGCAACTGATCCCCAAGGCCTGGGCCAACATCACCGACCAGGACGAACTGGCGCGCACGCTGTACGGTTTCACCTACGACACGCTGAGCGCGCTGGACCGCGCCGGGCTGATGCCGGAACTGGTGCAGGTGGGCAATGAGAGCAATTCCGACCTGATGGACAGCCAGCCGTGGGACAAGCGCCGGCCGATCGACTGGAGCCGCAACGCCAAGCTGTTCAACGCCGGCATCCAGGCGGTGCGCGATGCCGGCGCGCGCTCGACGATCAAGCCCAAGGTGATGCTGCACATCGCCCAGCCGGAGAACGTGGAGCCATGGTTCGCCGCCGCGGCCAAGGCCGGCGTGCGCGATTTCGACTTCATCGGCATCAGCTACTACCGCAAGTGGTCGCGCGAGACCATGGACCAGCTCGGCGCCACCATCAAGCGCCTGCGCCAGCGCTATCCGGCCGAGGTGATGGTGGTGGAGACCGCCTACCCGTGGACGCTGGAGAGCGGCGACCCCTCGCCCAACCTGCTCGGCGCCGACTCGCTGATCAAGGGCTACCCGGCCACCCCGCAGGGCCAGCTGAACTACCTGGTCGACCTCACCCAACTGGTGGTCGACAACGGCGGCAGCGGTGTCGTGTACTGGGAGCCGGCCTGGACCAGCAACACCTGCAAGACCCGCTGGGGCGTCGGCTCCTCGTGGGAGAACGCCAGCTTCTTCGATTTCCGCCATGGCAACGAACTGCTGCCCGGCATCGGCTTCATGCAACACACCTACCGGCCGGCTCCGGCCGCTGACAACGCCGCCGCGCCCGCAGCGGACGCGCGGCCATGATCGAACTGAGCCGCCGCGACCTGCTGCGCTCGCTGGTCGCCGGCGGCATGCAGGTGGCGGTGCCTGGCGCGGCCGCGGCCCTGGCACCGGCCGCGCTGGCCGCCACGCCCGCTGGCGGCACTGCCATTGCGCCGCTCTCGTTGGACCTGGACGACGACGCGCCGCGCCAGCGCCTGCTCTGCGATGGCGGCTGGCGCTTCCACCTCGGCCACGCCGACGACCCGGCGCGCGACTTCAACTTCGGCACCTTCCAGCGCACCTACGCCAAGGCCGGCAAGGACACCGCCGATGCGGCCCTGCTCGCCTTCGACGACAGCGACTGGGAACGCGTCGACCTGCCGCACGACTGGGCGGTGGCGCTGCCACCGCGCCAGGACCCGACCTCGACCCTGGTCAACGGCGAAGACCCGGCCGCCGCGCACGGCTACATGCCGCTGGGCCGCACCGATCCGCAGACCAGCGTCGGCTGGTACCGGCGCGTGCTGGAGATTCCGGCCGAGGACCTGGGCAAGCGGATCAGCCTGGAATTCGACGGCGTGTTCCGCGATTGCATCGTGTTCTGCAACGGCCACATCGTCGGCCGCAACGGCAGCGGCTACTGCGGCTTCGAGGTCGACCTCAGCGACGTGCTCGACTACGGCGCCAGGAACATCATCGCCGTGCGCGTGGACGCCACCCTCGGCGAAGGCTGGTTCTACGAAGGCGCCGGCATCTACCGCCACGTCTGGCTGCGCACCACCGACGCGCTGCACGTGCGGCTGGACGGCGTCTACGTGCGCAGCGCCTGGGATGCCGGCGACGCGCAGGCGCTGGTGGAGACCGAACTCGGCAACCACGGCGCGACGCCGCGCCAGTGCAGCGTGGTGTCGGTGATCCGCGCCCCGGATGGGCACGTCGTCGCCCAGGCCAGCTCGGCGCCGATCACGGTCGAACCGGGCGTGGTGCAGCGCGTGCAGCAGACCCTGGACCTGGGCACGCCCGCGCCGTGGTCGCCGGAGAACCCGCAGCGCTACACCCTGTCCACGCGCCTGCTCGGCGATGGCCGCACCTGCGACGCCACCACTACGCACTTCGGCGTGCGCCGCCTGCAGTTCGACCCGCAGCGCGGCCTGCTGCTCAACGGCGCCGCCTACAAGCTGCACGGCACCAACAACCACCAGGACCATGCCGGCGTCGGCACCGCCATTCCCGACCGCCTGCACGAATGGCGCCTGCGCCAGCTCAAGTCGATGGGCTGCAATGCCTACCGCAGCGCGCACAACCCGGCCTCGCCGGCGGTGCTGGAGTTGTGCGACCGGCTGGGCCTGCTGCTGATCGATGAAACCCGGCGCATGTCCTCCGACGACGAGGCCATGGCCGAGCTGACGTCGATGGTACGGCGCGGCCGCAACCACCCCTGCGTGATGCTATGGTCGCTCGGCAACGAAGAGCCGCAGATGGTCACCGCGCGCGGCGCGCGCATCGTCGCGCGCATGCAGCGCCTGGTGCGGCGCCTGGACCCGACCCGCCCCACCACCTTCGCCATGGACAAGGGCTTCGACGACGGTGTCGGCCAGGTCGTGGACGTGGTCGGCTTCAACTACCGCACCACGCAGATGGACGCCTTCCATGCGCGCCATCCGCAGATCCCGGTCTACGGCAGCGAAACGGGCAGCACCGTCGGCGTGCGCGGCAATTACCGCACCGACGACGTGCGCGGCTATGCGCGCGCCTACGATCTCGACTACCCCTGGTGGGCCAGCAGCGCCGAAGCCTGGTGGAGCTATGTCGCGCAGCGGCCGTACATCGCCGGCGGCTTCGTCTGGACCGGCTTCGACTACCGCGGCGAGCCGACTCCGTACAACCGCTGGCCGAACGTGGCCTCGCAGTTCGGCATCCTCGACAGCTGCGGCTTTCCCAAGGACAACTACTGGTACTACCGCGCGCAGTGGACCGCCGAGCCGGTGCTGCACCTGTTCCCGCACTGGAACTGGGACGGCCTGCTGGAGGAGCGCGACAACGGCATGGTCGACGTGTGGTGCCACAGCAACCTGGACGCGGTGGAACTGCTGGTCAACGGCGTCAGCCAGGGCCTGCAGCAGGTGCCGGCCTACGGCCACGTCGAGTGGCGCGTGCGCTACGCACCCGGCCGCATCGAAGCGCGCGGCTACCGCGGCGGCAAGCAGGTGCTGACGCAGCTCCGCGAGACCGTGGGCGCCCCGGCCGGGGTGCGCCTGCGCTGCGAACGCACGACCCTGCTGGCCGACGCCGAGGATGTCGCCGTGGTCGCAGTTGAAATCGTCGATGCGCAAGGCCGCATCGTGCCGACCGCTAGCGACGCCGTGCACTTCACCGTCCACGGCCCCGGCCGCCTGATCGGCGTGGGCAACGGCGACCCGTCCAGCCACGAAAGCGACAAGGCCGACCATCGCCGGGCCTTCAACGGCCTGTGCATGGCCTTGCTGCAGACCACGCGCACGGCGGGCACGCTGACGTTGGAGGCCACGGCGCCGGGGTTGGCACCGGCGCGGCTGGCGCTGAAGAGTGTGCGCACCAAGCCGCGGCCGTTCGTCGCCTGATGCGGGCACCCGCTTTCAAGAAGCTGCGCGGCGCCATCGTCATGCGCTCCCGGCTCGGTACTCCTACGCGGCGCTTACGCGCCATCTACGCCCGCCCAAGCCGTGGTCGGCACGATCGCTACGCACACTGAAGTGAAGCGGCTGGCGCTTCATTCCGAAGCCGATCCACGACGCCTCGCCAGCATCGCCGCACCCACAAAGCTGCATCGCCCCAGCGATGCGCGCTCCCCCACCGCGCATCGCGGCGCGGGAGCGCCAGCCCTCACCGCAAGCGCGAGAAGGCACCGATACCGGCGATCGCCAGCCGCTCGGCGGGCACCGCCGTTTCGGCGAACGACAGGCGCAGGTAACGGATCTGGCGGACCTCGGGAAAATTCAGACGCTGGGTCGCGAGCGCGTAGGCGATATTGGACAACTCGCCGCCGCCGGCCGGCTGCCAGTGCTGGCCATCCTCGCTGCTTTCGGCGCGATAGCCCTTCGGCGGCGCCGCACCGTTCATCACCGTGCGCGAGGGGGTGAGGCTGAAGCCAGCGACGTCACGCAGCGCACCGAGGTCGATGGTCACCTGCGCGGGATGGCCCGGCGTGGGAGCGGGCACGACCCAGATCGTGCCGGCATCGTCGTCGAGCAACTTCTCCGCTCCCGGCGCGCTGGCCGCGACGATGCGCCAACCCGCGGTGGACAGCACGTCCGGCGCGTTCGTCGTGGGCCGGGCGACCGCAACTGGCGCCACCGCGCGGAACAGCGCGAATTCGCTGATCGCCGGACAGACCGGCGCCTCGAGCACACGCAGGCGCACACGGCGTGCGGCGACCGGACGATCGAGCCGCAGGATCCGCTGCGCGCCGATGCATTGCGCTTCAGCCAAGCGCTGCCATTGCCCATCCACCTCGGCTTCGATCGCGAAGCGGGTGACGCGCACGCCCAGCGGCAGGTATTCGCGCAGCCGGATCAGGTCGAAGCTGCGCACCTCCGACAGCTCCAGTGTCAGCGTTGGCGTAGTGATCTCGTCCGGCGTGGACCAGTAGCTGTCCGGCTGGCGGTCGAGCACGCGCGCCGGCTCGAACCCTGGGCCGCGCGACGCGCTGGCGCTGGCCTTGGCGCCCTTGGCCAGATCGATGGCGAAGCTGGCGCGGATCGCGTCGCCGAAGCTCTTCAACACCGCGACGTCGTGGTCGGCGATGCGGCCGCGTCGGTCCGGCGGAAGATTGAGGTTCATGTTGGTGCCGCGCGCGACCGAGGTATCGAAGTAGCGCACCAGATTCTCCGGACTGCGCACCTTGCCGTCTTCGTCGGCATGGTAGAACCAGCCCGGGCGGATCGAGGTGTTGGTTTCCGCCGGCCACCACAGGGCTGCACCACGCACGCCAGCGTTGCCGTTTTCCTGCGTGTAAGGCGCATTGGGCATGGTCGGCCAGCACGGATCGCCGGCCACGCCCTCCTCGTTGCCGACCCAACGGATATCCGCGCCCAGCGGGTCGAAGGTGCAGGCCATCGGCTGGTATTGGTGGACCAGCTCGATCATCCGCGGCCAGTTGTAGTAAGCGGGGGCATCTATCTTGCGCGTCTCGCGCGCCCCACCGTAGTAACCGTCGCCACCATTGGCGCCGTCGAACCAGAACTCGAACAGGTCGCCATAACCCGTGCACAGCTCGACAATCTGCTTGCGGAAATAGTCGAGATAGCCGAGACGGCCATACTCGGCGTGGTTGCGGTCCCAGGGAGAAAGATAGATGCCGAAGGCCAGGCCGGCACGCCGGCAAGCCGCGGCCATTTCGCCGACGATGTCGCCCTTGCCGTTCTTGTAGGGCGAATTGCGAATGCAGTGCTCGGTCAGGCGCGTCGGCCACAGGCAGAAGCCATCGTGGTGCTTGGCGGTAAAGATGAGTCCCTTGAGATTACCGGCCTTTGCAGCAGCGACGATCTGATCGGCGGAGAAATCGCTGGGGTCGAATCTGCGCGGATCTTCGTCGCCGTAACCCCATTCCTTGTCGGTGAAGGTGTTCATCGCAAAGTGCACGAAGGCGTATTGCTCCCACCGATGCCATCGCAACTGCCGCGCGCTGGGGACAGCGCCCCATGGCGCAGGCGCGCTGGAGCGCGGCGCAGCCGCGATTCCCGCAGCGGATGCGCTGAAACTTGCTGCGGCGGCCGCAACACCAGTGACAAGAAAGGTACGACGGTCGATCATTGGCGCCCCACACGCATGCGAACTCGGATCTTAGCTTTTCCACAGGCAGAACTGTGCCACCCCGATGTCACGGACCGCTGCGCAAGGGAGAGAGCTCCCATCCTGAGGCGATTCTTCGCTGCCTTTGGGGAATGCACCTTACGTTGTCGTGGACTCCCTTCCCGCGCCACCACGCGCTGGCCTCCGGTCAGTCGGATGCCGCGTCCACAGCCGGCATGGATGCGGTGATGCAGGTGTTGCGCACGGATGGGACATCGCGCGCGCCATTGATCGGTCTTGCTGCAAGACTCCACGGACACGGGACAGCACCGGAGCTCCACGGAAGATCGGCAGGAGAGGCGCTCCTCGCCATGCAGTGGGCGGGAGTGGCACCACTCCTGTCATTTGTTGGCTCCACCCGTCCATACTTGCCCACGGCCAATCATCACGAAATCTTTTAAGCCTTTGAATCAAATGCAGAATCGAGAAAAAACTCAAGCACCTGGAAGCGCGGTGGAACACACCCCGCTGATGAAGCAGTTCTTCGCCGCCAAGTCCGAGTACCCGGACCTGCTGCTGTTCTTCCGCATGGGCGATTTCTACGAACTGTTCTACGACGACGCGCGCAAGGCCGCGCGGCTGCTGGACATCACCCTGACCCAGCGCGGCAGTTCCGGCGGTGCGCCGATCCCGATGGCCGGGGTGCCGGTGCATGCCTACGAGGGCTATCTGGCGCGACTGGTGGCGCTGGGCGAGTCGGTGGCGATCTGCGAGCAGATCGGCGATCCGGCGCTGGCCAAGGGCCTGGTCGAGCGCAAGGTGGTGCGCATCGTCACCCCGGGCACGGTGACCGACGAGGCACTGCTGGACGAGCGCCGCGACACCCTGCTGATGGCCATCGCGCGCACCAAGCAGGGCTACGGCCTGGCCTGGGCCGACCTGGCAGGCGGCCGCTTCCTGGTCAACGAGGTGGACAGCGAGGACGCGCTGGAAGCGGAACTGGCGCGGCTGGAGCCGGCCGAGCTGCTGGTGCCCGACGAGGACCAGTGGCCGGAGTTCCTGCGCGAGCGCCGCGGCGTGCGCCGCCGGGCGCCGTGGCTATTCGACGCCGACAGCGGCCGCCGCCAATTGTTGGCGTTCTTCCAGGTGCACGATCTGAGCGGCTTCGGCATCGACGACAAACCACGCGCCACTGCCGCCGCCGGCGCCCTGCTCGGCTACGTGGAGGAAACCCAGAAGCAGCGTCTGCCGCACCTGACCGCGATCGCGATGGAGACCGCCAGCGAGGCGATCGCGATGAACGCGGCCACCCGCCGTCATCTTGAATTGGACACGCGCGTCGACGGCGACACCCGCAACACCCTGCTCGGCGTACTCGACAGCACGGTCACGCCGATGGGCGGGCGCCTGCTGCGGCGCTGGCTACACCGTCCGTTGCGCCTGCGCGAGGTGCTGGTGCAGCGCCACCACGCGGTCGGCACGCTGATCGACCGCGGCGCCGATGCCGACCTGCGCGAGGCGTTCCGCGCGCTCGGCGACGTCGAGCGCATCCTCACCCGCGTCGCCCTGCGCTCGGCGCGCCCGCGCGACTTCTCCACGCTGCGCGACGGCCTGGGCCTGCTGCCGAAGGTGCGCGCGATCCTGGCACCGCTGGATTCGCCACGGCTGGCGGCGCTGGCGGCGGAACTGGGCCAGCACGACGAAATCGCGCACCTGCTGGCGTCGGCGATCGCCGAGCAGCCGCCGCTCAAGCTCAGCGACGGCGGTGTCATCGCGGCCGACTACGACGCCGAACTGGACGAGTTGCGCCGGCTCAGCACCCACGCCGACCAGTTCCTGATCGATCTGGAAGCGCGCGAACGCGCCAGCAGCGGCATCGCTACGCTGAAGGTCGGCTACAACCGCGTGCACGGTTACTACATCGAGATCAGCAAGGGCCAGGCCGACAAGGCGCCGGTGCACTACAGCCGGCGCCAGACCCTGACCAACGCCGAGCGCTACATCACCGAAGAACTGAAGAACTTCGAGGACAAGGTGCTGTCGGCGCGCGAACGGGCGCTATCGCGCGAGAAGCTGCTCTACGAAGGCCTGCTGGACACGCTGGGCGAGCGCCTGGAGCCGCTCAAGCGCGCCGCCGCCGCGCTCAGCGAACTGGACGTCCTGGCCGGCTTCGCCGAACGCGCGCAGGCGCTGGACTGGACCCAGCCGGAGCTGGACAGCGGCGCCTGCCTGCGCATCGAGCGCGGCCGCCACCCGGTGGTGGAAGCGGTGCGCGAGCAACCGTTCGAACCCAACGATCTGGACCTGCATCCCGACCGTCGCATGTTGGTCATCACCGGCCCGAACATGGGCGGTAAATCGACCTACATGCGCCAGAACGCGCTGATCGTGCTGCTCGCGCACATCGGCAGCTACGTGCCGGCGCGGCGCGCGGTGATCGGCCCGATCGACCGCATCCTCACCCGCATCGGCGCCGGCGACGACCTGGCCCGCGGCCAGTCGACCTTCATGGTCGAAATGGCCGAGACCAGCTACATCCTGCACCACGCCACCGCGCAGTCGCTGGTGCTGATGGACGAGATCGGCCGCGGCACCTCCACCTACGACGGCCTGGCGCTGGCCGATGCGGTGGCCCGCCACCTCGCGCACCACAACCGCTGCTACACGCTGTTCGCCACGCACTATTTCGAGCTGACCGCGCTGGCCGACGAATCGGTCGAAGGCGGCCCCAGCGGCATCGCCAACGTGCACCTGGACGCGGTCGAGCACGGCGACCGCTTGGTGTTCATGCACGCGGTCAAGGACGGCCCGGCCAACCGCAGTTTTGGCCTGCAGGTGGCGGCGCTGGCCGGCCTGCCCAAGATCACCGTGGCGCAGGCACGGCGGCGCCTGGCGGAACTGGAACAGCGCGGCGGCGAGAGCCACGCCTCGCAGATGGCGCCGCAGGCCCTGGACGCGCCGCAGCAGTTCGGCCTGTTCGCGGCCACGCCCTCCGCCGCACAGGAGGCGCTGGCCGCACTGGATCCGGACGAACTCACGCCCAAGCAGGCGCTGGAAGCGCTGTACCGGCTCAAGTCGCTGCTGTAAGCGGCATGCGATTTAGCCCCTCTCCCACCGGGAGAGGGGTTGGGGTGAGGGTCCGGCGCGAAGCGTCTCGCAATGTCAGGGCACACGAGGCTGCGCCCGCACCCTCATCCGCCCCTGCGGGGCACCTTCCCCCAAAAGGGGGCCATGGTCCCGGAGGGAGAAGGGAAGCGCCGTAGCCCCTCTCCCACAGGGAGAGAGGTTGGGGTGAGAGTCCGGCACGAAGCGTCTCGCAGTGTCAGGGCGCACGAGGCTGCGCCCGCACCCTCATCCGCCCCTTCGGGGCACCTTCCCCCAAAAGGGGGCCATGGTCCCGGTGGGAGAAGGGAAGTGCCAAAGCCCCTCTCCCACCGGGAGAGGGGTTGGGGTGAGGGTCCGTCCACACGGGCACACCCACCAGTGGCCCACCTTCCGCTACGCGGTCGCCGGCACAGCATTCGGGCGCGGCATGAACGGGTTCGGATGCGCGGCCAGCAGCGCATCGTCGATGGCCGCTGCACGCTGCGCCGCCGGCCGCGCCATGTGCCGCTGCACGAACGCGACGAACGCCGGCCGCGCCTGCAGCACACCGATGCGCGTGTAGAAGCCGAGGAACGCGGCGGCATACAGGTCGGCCGCACTGAAGCGGTCGCCGGCCAGGTGCTCGCGACCGGCGACGCCCTGCTCCAGCATGTCCAGCAGGTCCTCGCCATGGCCGTAGCCGGCGCTGTGCGCCGGCGCCAGCGTGCCGTGCTGCTTGGCGGTCAGGAAGGCCTCGGCCGGCCCGGCGAGCAGGAACAGCCAGCGGTAGTAATCGCCCCGCGCCGGCGATCCCAGTGGCGGCGCCAGCTGCCGCTCCGGCACCAGATCGGCCAGGTAAGCGCAGATCGCCGCATTCTCGGTGACGGTGGTGGTGCCGTGGGTCAACGCCGGCACCTTGCCCATCGGGTTGATCGCCAGGTACGCCGGTGCCTTCATGCCGGTGCCGTAGTCGAGGATCTGCGCGCGGTACGCCAGGCCGGTTTCTTCGAGCATCCAGCGCGCGATGCGGCCGCGCGACATGGGATGGGTGTAGAGCACAAGATCGTGGGACATGGTCGGACTCCGTGGTGGACGCCGTGCAGTCTGCGCCGCCCCTGTTGACAGCCGCTGTCAGGAGCCGACGCGGTGTCCGGTCGCGGCGCGCCAGCGCCGGATCAGCAGATGCCTGCGGTCCGGATAGCGTTCGCCGTCGTCGTGCAGCGCCAGCACCCGGTCGGCACGGAAATGGCGGAAGTCGCCGCGCAGTTCGCACCACGCCGCGATCATGCCGAAGCCGCCCAGGAAGGCCATCGCGAACGGCCAGATGCGCCGTTGCGAGGCGACACCGCCGGCATCGGCGTAGTCCATGTGCAATACGTGTTCCAGGCGGATGCCGCGGCGCAGGACCGGCAGCCACGGCGCCGCCGGTTGCGCGGGCGGGGCCGCCGGCACCAGCAGCCCGCTTGTCTCCAGCGCCAGCCGCAACGGCGCCGGCAACGACGCCCCGATCCGGGTGATGGCGCGCTGCGCGGCCTGCGCCAGTTCCGGATCGGCCTGGCTCGCCACCCAGCGCGCGCCCAGAGTCAGCGCTTCCAGCTCGTCCTCGCTGAAATTCAACTCCGGCAGCAGGAAGCCCGGGCGCAGCACGTAGCCCACGCCGGGGTCGCCGAGGATGTCGGCGCCCTGCCCGCGCAGGCTGGCGATGTCGCGGTACAGCGTGCGCAGGCTCACTCCCAGGTCGGCGGCGAGCTGCGCGCCAGCCACGGGGCGGCGACGCCCGCGCAGGGCGTCGAGCAGGCGCAGCAGACGGGTGGCGCGTTGGGTCATCGCGACAGGATAGTGGGGAGGCGCCGACGACGGGAGCCGCCGTTGCGCCAGGCAGCGTCGGCCTGCCGCTGCATTCGGATCGGTGTCGTCCTGCGCAGCGACGCTGTCGCCTGGAGGAAACAGGGCCTCCTATACTCCACGGCGAACGCGCCGCCCTGCTCACCGCAAGTGGACCGGCGACACCAGCACAGGCCGCATGCGTCCGCGGCGGCCACATCCAACGAGGGACTGCATGCAGCCACGCTCGCGAACGTCGTCACGCCCCCCTGTCGGCCGCGCCGCGGCAGGCGTCATGCACACGCCGCGCCCGCGTAGCGGCCACTGCGGCAGTCGGGACTGAGGCGGCGACGATGGAATTTGCCCTTTTCGCCATCGGCGTGGTCGTCGGCGCGGTGCTGTTGCATCTGGCGCGCCCTCGCGGGCGCAGCGCCTCCGCGCAACGGCCTGCACCGGCAACCGATACCAGCGACAACAATCACACCGCGCCCGAAGTAACGCAGGAGACCCCGGCGCAACATCTGCAGCGGCTGCGCCAGCAGGTGGAAGCGCAGGACGAGCAGATCCACAGCCCTGCCGATCTGGCGCAGATTCCGCAGTTCCAGCAAGGCGTGGCGCTGCTGGCGGGCACGGAGTTCTCCCATCAGGAACTGGTCGAGGCGCTGGGCAGCCCAGGCTACGTGCTGCCGTGCATGGCGGCGCAGGCCTTGGCGCAGCGCCGCCACCCGGATGCGGATGCGGTCCTGGACATGCTCCCGCACCTGGGCTCGTATCCGTTGAGCTTCCTGTTCGACTACCTGCAGCGCCTGCCGGATGCCGACCATCTGCACGCGCTGCTGCGCCACGCACGCGACTGGTGGTGGAACATCGTCCCGTTCCGGCAACGCCTGCGCGCCTATCTGCAGTGGGCCGCAAGCAAGGCCCCGGCGGACCGCCCGGTGGATTTCGACGAACTCGACGATGCAGCGCTGACCGCGCTCGGCGACACCCTCGCACAGTTCAAGGAACCCGTGCTGGAACCGTTCCTGCAGCGCCTGCACGACGCACGCAAGCAGCGTCGCGAGCAGCGCGTGCTCGGCGGCTTCGGCCGCGTCGTCGCCGCAGTGCCGGCGCGCCTGCGCCTGCGCCACCCTGGGCTGGACGCGGCCTTGCAGCGCGCCTACGAGCACGTGGTGGCCACGCCCCCGCAGCCGGTGCTGCTTGTCGGCGAGCACGGCGTGGGCAAGAGCGTGCTGATCGACCTGCTCAGCGAACGCCTGCTCGCCGAAGGGTGGCGCGTGTTCGAGGCGTCCGCCGCGGAGATCCTGGCCGGGCAGAGCTACATCGGCGAACTGGAGGGACGCATCCGCGAGATGTTGGCGGTGCTGCACCGTGAGCGCGCCCTGTGGCGCGCGCCGGACTTCTACGACCTGCTGCACAAGGGTGCGCATTCGCGCGATCCGCGCGGCATCCTCGATCTGGCGCTGCCGGCCCTGGAGCGCGGCGAACTGCGCCTGATCGGCGAGATCACCCCGCGGCAACTGGCGCAATTGCAGGTGGCGCGGCCGACCACGCGCTCGCGCTTCGAGGTGGTGACGCTGGAACCGGCCGCGCCCGCCGCGCTGGCACAGATCGGCGCACAGTGGGCGCAGGCCCAGGCACAGGCGCTGCAGACCGACGTGATCGACACCCGTGCCCTGGTCGAAGCCGAACGCCTGGCCGCGCAGTATTTCCCCGACCAGCACGAACCCGGCCGCCTGCTGCAACTGCTCGACGAGACCCTGCAGGCCGCGAAGGACGGTGACGGCGCGCGCTTGCCGCTGGACGACGATGCCCTGTTGCAGGCGCTGTCCAGGCGCAGCGGCCTGCCGCTGGAGGTGATCGACGATCGCCAACGGCTGGAACTGGATGCGCTGCGCCGCTTCTTCCGCAAACGCGTGCTGGGCCAGGACGAGGCGGTGGAGACGCTGCTCGACCGCATCGCCATGCTCAAGGCCGGACTGATCGACAGCCGCCGCCCGATCGGCGTGTTCCTGTTCGCCGGCCCGACCGGCACCGGCAAGACCGAACTGGCCAAGGCACTGGGCGAACTGCTGTTCGGCACCCCCGAGCGCCTGCTGCGCCTGGACATGAGCGAGTTCCAGGGCGAGGACGCGCTGTACCGGCTCACCGGCGACGACAGCGGCGGGCAGCGCACGCTGATCGCACGCATCCGCGAACAGCCGTTCTCGGTGGTGCTGCTGGACGAGTTCGAGAAGGCCCACCCCAAGGTCTGGGACCTGTTCCTGCAGGTGTTCGACGACGCTCGCCTGAGCGACCGCAACGGCAACACCGCCGACTTCCGCCACAGCATCATCATTCTCACCAGCAACGTCGGCGCCACGCTGGCCCGCGGCGCCGGCCCCGGCTTCGCCACCGTCGCCGGCGGCTACTCGCGCAGCGCCGTGGAAAAGGCGGTGTACGAGACCTTCCGCCGCGAGTTCGTCAACCGGCTCGACCGCGTGGTGCTGTTCAACCCGCTGGATCGCGCACTGATGCGCGAGATCCTGCACAAGGAGCTGGATCGCACGCTGACCCGACGCGGCCTGCGCAATCGCGCCTGGGCGGTGGAATGGGAGCCGTCGGCGATCGAATTCCTGCTCGACCGCGGCTTCACCCCGGACCTGGGCGCGCGGCCGCTGCGCCGCGCGATCGACCAGCATCTGCTCGCGCCGCTGGCCCGCAGCATCGTCGAACAACGCGCCCCCGAAGGCGACCAGTTCCTGTTCGTGCGCGGCGCCGGCGACCGCCTCGACGTGCGCTTCATCGCGCCGGACGCGCCGCCGACACCAGAGCCCCTGCCCACCGCGGTCGACACCGCGGCGCCGACGGATCTGCGCGACCTGGTGTATGCACCCAGCGCAGACAGCGCTGTCCTGCCGCGCCTGGACGCAGTCTTGCGCAGCCTGCAGGACCTGCATGCCACGCCGGCCTGGCAGCAGGCGCGCGAGGCCGACTTCGCCACCATGGGCGAGCGCGATTTCTGGTCGCAATCGGGCCGCTTCCAGGTGCTGGACCGGATCGAGCGCCGCGACCGCACCGAAAGCGCGCTGGCGACCGCCGTGCGCCTGCGCGCGCGGCTGGACAGCGCGCAGCGCGACAGCGAGTTCGTGGGGCGCCTGACGCAGTTGCTGTGGCTGCTGCGCCTGGCCAGCACCGCGCTGCAGGAGCAGCGCCCGCAGGATGCGCTGCTGGACCTGCGCATCGGCCCCAGCGAATTGCACCGGCATCCGGCCGAAGCGCGGCAGTGGTGGCAACGCCTGCTGCAGATGTATCTGGCCTGGGCCGAGCAGCGCAACATGCGGGTGGAAGTATTGGCGCAGGACCCGCAGCAGGGGCATGCCTGGCTGGCCATCGCCGGTTTCGGCGCGCTCGCATTGCTGGAAGCGGAAGCGGGCCTGCACGTGCAGGAACAGGAAGTCGACGAACCCACCCTGCGCCGGCTCGCGGTACAGGTGCGGGTCGCCCCGGACCTGCCCGGGCAGGCACGGCGCGCGCCCATCGACGAGGACGAATTGCGGGTGTGCCGGCGCTACCGGATCGCGCCTTCGCCGCTGGTGCGCGACAGCGTCCGCGGCTGGCGCAGTGGACGGCTGGAACGGGTGCTGGGGGGAGACTTCGACGTGATGCCTGTGGCCTGAGTCCCGGCGCCCGCGCATCGACCCTTGCGCAACGGCCGATGGCCCATCGAATCGTCTTGGCGGGATGGGAACGCGGGCGGCCACTGTGCGGCACCCGCTACCGGCTGGCGGCGGTCGATACGGCAGCTCCGAGTGGCACATCGCCATCGAACCGATAGCCACCCCCTATCGATTGATTAGAAGAATTCGAATTCTATATATCCCGGCTTGCGCCTATCGTGTCTCCAGTTTCACCGTATCGCCGCCGCAGGATCGCGGCGCTGAGCCACCCCATCTCGTCCACCAAGAGCCAAGGCAGCCTCCCATGACCAGCGAATCGAAATGCCCGTTCCACCAGGCTGCCAGCGGCAGCGGCACCAGCAATCGCGACTGGTGGCCCAAGCAGTTGCGCGTGGACCTGCTCAACCAGCACTCCGCCCGCTCCAACCCGCTGGACCCGCAGTTCGATTACGCCAAGGCGTTCAAGCAACTCGATCTCGAAGCGCTCAAGCGCGACCTGCATGCGCTGATGACCGATTCGCAGGACTGGTGGCCGGCCGACTTCGGCCACTACGGCCCGCTGTTCGTGCGCATGGCCTGGCATAGCGCCGGCACCTACCGCACCGGCGACGGTCGTGGCGGCGGCGGCCGCGGCCAGCAGCGCTTCGCCCCGCTCAACAGCTGGCCGGACAACGTCAGCCTGGACAAGGCGCGGCGCCTGCTGTGGCCGATCAAGCAGAAGTACGGCCAGGCCATCTCCTGGGCCGACCTGCTGATCCTCACCGGCAACGTCGCGCTGGAATCGATGGGCTTCAAGACCTTCGGCTTCGCCGGTGGCCGCGCCGATACCTGGGAGCCGGACCAGGACGTGTACTGGGGTCGCGAGACCAAGTGGCTGGGCGGCGACGACCGGTACTCGCATGGCTCGCCGGGCGTGGACGAGGCACACGGCGTGCTGGTGAAGGACGACGACAGCGAAGTGCGCCACAGCCGCGACCTGGAGAACCCGCTGGCCGCGGTGCAGATGGGCCTGATCTACGTCAACCCGGAAGGCCCGGACGGCAATCCCGATCCGCTGCTGGCGGCCAAGGACATCCGCGACACCTTCGGCCGCATGGCGATGAACGACGAAGAGACCGTGGCGCTGATCGCCGGCGGCCACACCTTCGGCAAGACCCACGGTGCCGGCCCGGCCGACCACGTCGGCGCCGAGCCGGAAGCGTCCGACCTGGAGAGCCAGGGCCTGGGCTGGTCCAACAGCTTCGGTAGCGGCAAGGGCGGCGACACCATCACCAGCGGTCTGGAGGTCACCTGGACCACCAAGCCGGCGCAGTGGACCAACGAATTCTTCGAGCACCTGTTCAGGTTCGAGTGGGAACTGAGCAAGAGCCCGGCCGGCGCGCACCAGTGGGTGGCCAAGAACGCCGAGGCAGTGATTCCGGATGCGCATGATCCGTCGAAGAAGCACCTGCCGACCATGCTCACCACCGACCTGGCGCTGCGCTTCGATCCGGCCTACGAGAAGATCTCGCGCCGCTTCCTGGAGAACCCGCAGCAGTTCGCCGACGCCTTCGCCCGCGCCTGGTTCAAGCTGACCCACCGCGACATGGGCCCGCGTGCGCGCTACCTGGGTCCGGACGTGCCGGCCGAAGAACTGGTCTGGCAGGATCCGATCCCGGCCGTGGATCACCCGCTGGTCGACGCGCAGGACATCGCCGCACTCAAGAAGACCCTGCTCGACTCCGGGCTGAGCGTGGCGCAACTGGTGTCCACCGCGTGGGCGTCGGCGTCCACCTTCCGCGGTTCGGACATGCGCGGCGGCGCCAACGGCGCGCGCATCCGCCTGGCCCCGCAGAAGGATTGGGAAGTCAACCAGCCGGCGCAACTGGCGCAGGTGCTGGCGACCCTGGAACGCATCCAGGCGCAGTTCAACGGCGCGCAGAGCGGCGGCAAGAAGATCTCGCTGGCCGACCTGATCGTGCTCGGCGGTGCGGCCGCGGTGGAACAGGCGGCCAAGCTGGCCGGACAGAACGTCGAGGTGCCGTTCGTGCCGGGCCGCATGGATGCCTCGCAGGAACAGACCGACGTGGAATCGTTCGCGGTGCTGGAACCGATCGCCGATGGGTTCCGCAATTACGCTAGGCGCCGCTACGCGCTGTCGGCCGAGGCGCTGCTGATCGACAAGGCGCAGTTGCTGACCCTGACCGCGCCGGAGATGACCGTCCTGGTCGGCGGCCTGCGCGTGCTCGGCGCCAACAGCGGCCAGTCCGCGCATGGCGTGTTCACCGATCGCCCGGGCGTGCTCAGCAACGACTTCTTCGCCAACCTGCTGGACATGGGCACCGAGTGGAAGGCGACCTCGGAGATGAAGGACGTCTACGAAGGCCGCGACCGCAAAAACGGCGCCGTGAAGTGGACCGGCACCCGTGCCGATCTGGTGTTCGGCTCCAACTCGGTGCTGCGCGCGGTGGCGGAGGTGTACGCCAGCGCCGACGCCCAGAAAAAGTTCGTGCACGACTTCGTGGCGGCGTGGAGCAAGGTGATGGAACTGGACCGCTTCGATGTGAAGCTGTCGGCCTGATCATGCCAAGGCCCAGGCCGCGAACGCATCGCGGCCTGGGCCTGCAGCACGCGGCGCCACGTACTGAACTGCGCTGGCCCGTCGGCCAGGGCGACCACCTGCAGTGTCAACGCAACACACCGGCAGTCTAGCGCTGCCCACCTTTGCGGCCGGCCTCGGCAGCTTCCCTCGAGTCGAACTCGTGCGCATTGCCGCTGGCATGCGCGGCCTTGCCGCCCTTGCTGCCAGCCTCCGCCGCCTCTTGCGAATTGAATTCGTGCGCATTGCCGCTCGCGTGCGCGGCCTTGCCGCCCTTGCTGCCGGCCTCCGCCGCCTCCTGCGAATTGAACTCGTGCGCATTGCCGCCCTCGTGCGCAGCCTTGCCACCCTTGCTGGCGATCTCGCGCTGCTTGTCGTCGTCCATCGAAGCGAATCCGCGATTGCTGGTGTTTTGGTTCTGATTGGCCATGATGCGTTTCCTCTTGGATCGCCCGAAACAGGAGTGTTGCGGGCAGGTCCAAGCTAAGCAGCGGCGCGGAAATGCCGCGTGCCGACGCTGCGAATGGCGCGTCGATGAGCTCGCGCTTGCGCTTGGCGCTGCCTCCACCGACAGCCTGGGCGCGTGGCCGATTCGATTCACGGCGATCCCTACTCCCACCTCTCAGCATCGCGCGGCTGCATCGGAGCAGTCGCGCACGCAAGCCGTGACGGCACATCGGATGACGCGTTGCCGGAACACCATCAGCAGCGACGCCACAGGATCCGCTCGCGACGTTCGCCTCAGACCAGCGACTACGACACGCGGAGCGAGACAGAGGTGTGGACGCGGCTGCGCGGCAACGGCACGCGATCGCGATGCGCGACCAGCACGATGCACGCCTAAAGCATGTCGATGTCGCCCAGCGCGCGGATCAGCCGCCGCGCGCGCTTGTCCGGCTTGCCCTCCGGCGCCTGGTAGCCGTTGCGCTCGGCGCTGCGTTGCGCGCGCAACTGCGCGCGGCGTTCGCGCGAGGCCTCACTCTCCAGGTACAGCGTCTGCGCCACGCTGGGCGGGCCGCGCGTATCGCTCAGCCCAAGCACCTGGATCTCGAACACCTCCTCGCCGCGCTGCACGCGCACCTGCTCGCCCACGCGCACCGCGCGCGAGGACTTTGGCCGCTGCCCGGCCACGTCCACCTTGCCGGTTTCCACCGCTTGCTTGGCCAGGCTGCGGGTCTTGAAGAAGCGCGCAGCCCACAGCCAGACATCCAGCCGCACCGCGGCAGCTTGCACAACAGAGTCATTCATTGCGTTGCTCGACATCCACTTGCATTGAGGTTGGCAGGCAGCCAAGGGCGACCGGACCGGCAAGCACGGCGCCGACCGAAGGCATACGTCGGCGCACATGTCTCCCCGCACACATGGCGATGCGACCACGCCAATGCAAGCACCGCGCGCACAGGAACCCGCTCCCCCGAGATGAATGGGTTGGCGGCGAAGATGGGCGGGCAGGCCCACCGGCCACGGGGCGGGCTGGCCCGGGCGCGGCGTGCACAGATCGACGATCACCGGCGGGGACGCGCTCCGGGACGGCCCCACCTTCCCCGGCGGCACCATCACCGGCTGCCCCAAGGTGCGCTGCATGCAGATCATCGCCGAGCTGGAGCAGACCCCGCGCGGCGCCTACACCGGTGCGGCTCGCGATGGTTGGGTGCACGAGGCTGCGTCCGCACCCCCATCCGCCCCTTGCGGGGCATCTTCTCCCGAGGGAGAAGGGAGAAGCCAAAGCCCCTCTCCCACCGGGAGAGGGGTTGGGGTGAGGGTGCGGCGCGCAGCGGCTCGCCGTGTTTGGGTGCATGAGGCTGCGTCCGTACCCTCATCCGCCTCTGCGGGGCACCTTCTCCCGAGCGGAGAAGGGAGAAGCCAAAGCCCCTCTCCCACCGGGAGAGGGGTTGGGGTGAGGGTGCGGCGCGCAGCGGCTCGCCGTGTTCGGGTGCGCGAGGCTGCGTCCGCACCCTCATCCGCCCCTGCGGGGCACCTTCTCCCGAGGGGAGAAGGGAGAAGCCAAAGCCCCTCTCCCGCCGGGAGAGGGGTTGGGGTGAGGGTGCGGCGCGCAGCGGCTCGCCGTGTTTGGGTGCATGAGGCCCAAGGCCCGTACGACGCGATCTATGCCGAACGCGCGCCCATCCCTCGCCGCAAGCGCACGACCGCGCGGCTCGGGTGCGACTGGCCATCGCCCGCGACGGCGCGCTCGCCATGGCGCGGCGCAAGCCGGCCCCATGCAGGCCTGCTGCACGAACGCTGCAGCCCCCGGTCCACCCATCGCCCCACCGCCATCGGTCGGTGCTAGTGTGGCCGGCTCACGCTCGATCCCGACCCGCGATGCCCAAGCCCGCCGTGCTCACCGAAGGCCCGATCGGCCGCCAGTTGCTGCTGTTCTCGCTGCCGATCATGGCCGGCAACATCGCGCAGTCGCTCAACGGCTCGGTCAATGCCGTGTGGATCGGCCGCTATCTCGGCGAAGCCGCGCTCACCGCCGCGGCCAACGCCAACAGCATCATGTTCTTCCTGATCGGCTCGGTGTTCGGCATCGGCATGGCCTCCACCATCCTGATCGGCCAGGCGATGGGCCGCGGCGACGTGGCCCAGGCGCGGCGGGTGATGGGCACCAGCGCCACCTTCTTCATCGGCATCTCGGTGCTGATCGCCGCCGGCGGCTGGTGGCTGGCGCGGCACCTGCTGGCGGCGATGGGCACGCCGGCGGCCTCACTGCCGCTGGCCGAGGCCTACCTGCGGGTGATCTTCCTGGCGATGCCGCTGCTGTACACCTTCGCCTTCCTGTCGGCGGCGCTGCGCGGCACCGGCGATTCGCGCACGCCGTTCCGCTTCCTGCTGCTGTCGGTGGTGCTGGACATCGGCTTCAACCCGCTGCTGCTGTTCGGGCTGGGGCCGTTCCCCAAGCTGGGCATCGCCGGTGCGGCCTGGGCGACACTGATCGCACAGGCGGTATCGCTGACCGGGTTGCTGCTGTACCTGCGGCACAAACGCCACGTGCTGTGGCTGGGCCGCCGCGACGCGCGGCTGTTCCGGCTCGACCTGCCGATCCTGCGTGCGCTGATCGTCAAGGGCGTGCCGATGGGCCTGCAGATGGTGCTGATCTCGCTGGCGATGATCGTGATGATCGCGCTGGTCAACGGCTACGGCACCGCCACCTCCGCGGCCTACGGCGCGGCGCTGCAGCTGTGGGCCTACCTGCAGATGCCGGCGATGGCGATCGGCGCGGCCTGTTCGTCGATGGCCGCGCAGAACGTGGGCGCGCAGCGTTGGGACCGGGTCGCGGCGACCGCGCGCGCGGGTGTGCTGTTCAATTTCCTGCTGACCGGCGCATTGATCGCGCCACTGATCCTGTTCGACCGCTGGACCCTGGCGCTGTTCCTGCCGCCGCACAGCGCAGCGCTGGAGATCGCGCGCCATCTCAACCACATCGCGGTGTGGTCGTTCCTGTTCTTCGGCGTCACCTTCGTGATCTCCGGCGTGGTCCGCGCCACCGGCGCGGTGATCCCGCCGCTGCTGATCCTGGCGCTGTCGCTGTGGGGCATCCGCGTGCCGTTCGCGCAACTGCTGCAGCGGCAGCTGGGTGTGGACGCGGTGTGGTGGAGTTTCCCGACCAGCGCCACCTGCGCGATGCTGCTGTCGCTGGCGTATTACCGCTGGGGCAACTGGCGCAAGGCCAGGATGCTGGCGCCCTCGCCGCCGGAGACGGTGGCGCATCCGGCGGAAGTGCCGGCGCAACCGCCGGCACCGGTCGCCGATGTGGCGGTGGCGCAGGATCCGGCGCGCTGAGTGCCTGGGATGCGGCGATGCCTTACCGCCGAGTTTCCAGATCATGTGTAGGAGCGGCTTCAGCCGCGACGGGGCATTCCTGCAGAACCGTTCGCTGGTGAGCGTCTGCATGCTTCTCGATGTTGGTCGGTGACCCGGTCGCGGCTGAAGCCGCTCCTACGAGGGCATCGCGCGCGGCGTCGGCTGGAAACAGCGCCGGGACTCAACGCACCACAGGCCATGGCGCACATCCCAGCCCGCCCCACAAACGCAAACGGCCGCCCGAAGGCGGCCGTTGCGGCAGCGACCCGAGGGTCGCCGGGGATTACTCGGCCTTGGCGGCAGCAGCAGCGGCCTGGCGCGCGACCTTGGCCTGCGCAGCGGCGGCCAGATCTTCCTTGATGCGGGCGGCCTTGCCTTCCAGGCCACGCAGGTAGTACAGCTTGCCGGCGCGGACCTTGCCGCGGCGCTTCACTTCGACCGAGTCGATGGTGGCGCTGTGGGTCTGGAACACGCGCTCGACGCCGTAGCCGTGCGAGATCTTGCGCACGGTGAACGAGGAGTTCAGGCCGGCGTTCTTGGTGCCGATCACCACGCCTTCGTAGGCCTGCACGCGCTCGCGGTTGCCTTCCTTCACCTTGACGTTGACGACGACGGTGTCGCCCTGGTTGAACTCCGGCAGCTTGCGCTGGATCTGGGCGGCTTCGAAGTCGGCCAGGATGGTCTTGTTGAGCTTGCTCATGGTGGGCACCGCTTGTGTCTGGTGAGGTGGTCCGGCAGTCGCCGCACGGCGATTGCACGATATCGGATGGGCCAAGCACGGAACGCACTGGCCGGAAAGCCGGGCATTTTAACCCAGCCCGGCGGCCATGGCTAGGGCTTGGGTGGATTTTCCTGATCGGCGGCCAGCGCCGCCTCCCGCTCCTGCCGGAATTCCTGCAGCAGGCGCCGGTCGGCCGCGCTCAGCGCCGCCTCGTCCAGCAGCTCCGGGCGCCGCAGCCAGGTCCGCCCCAACGCCTGCATGCGCCGCCAGCGCGCGATCGCGGCGTGGTTGCCGGAGCGCAGCACCGCCGGCACCTCGCCCAGCGCGTGTTCGCGCGGATGGGTGTAGTGCGGGCAGTCGAGCAGGCCGTCCGGGCCTTCGAAACTGTCCTGGGCGGCGGATTCGGCGTCGTTCAGCGCCCCCTCCTGCAGCCGGGTCACCGCATCCACTAGCACCGCCGCGGCCAGTTCGCCGCCGGACAGCACGTAGTCGCCGATGGAGATTTCCTCGTCCACCGCGGCGGCGACGAAGCGCTCGTCCACGCCCTCGTAGCGCCCGCACAGCAGCAGCAGCCGCGGCAACGCGGCCAGTTCGCGGGCCTTGGCCTGGGTCAGCGGCCGCCCCTGCGGGCTCAGGTAGATCAGCGGTGCCGGCTGCGGATCGGCCGCCCGCACCGCCTCAAGGCAGGCCTGCAGCGGCTCGATCATCATCACCATGCCCGGGCCGCCGCCGAACGGGCGGTCGTCGACCTTGCGATAGCCGCCCGTGGCGTAGTCGCGCGGGTTCCAGCCGTGCAGATCCAGCAGCGCGCGCTCCTGCGCCCGCCCGACCACGCCGAAGCCGGCGCACTGGGCGACGAACTCGGGGAATAGGCTGATGACGTCGATGCGCATGAGGCGGGGATTGGGGAGTCGGAATTGGGGATTCGTAAACGCAACAGCGGGGCCGGCGCGTGCCGGCATCGCTCAGAACTCTGGGTCCCAGTCGACTACGACCAGGTTGGCCTCGAAATCCACCGACTTGATGTAGTCCGGCTGCACGAACGGCACCAGCCGTTCGCGGTCGCCGCGCACCACCAGCACGTCGTTGGCGCCGGTGGAGAACAGGTGCGACACCTGCCCCAGCGCCACGCCGTCGACGGTGCGCACGTCCAGGCCTTCCAGGTCCACCCAGTAGTACTCGTCCGGGCGCGGCGGCGGCAGGCTGCTGCGCGCCACGTAGATCTCGGTGCCGCGCAGGGCTTCCACGGCGTCGCGGTCGGTGACCTCGGGCAGCGTGGCGATCAGGTACTTGCCGGACTCGCGGCCGCGCACGCCATTGAGGCTGCTCTCGCTGCCGTCGGGCTTGCGCACGATCCAGGGCTGATAACAGAAAATGGCGAGGCGCGGCTCGGTCCAGGACTCGAGCTTGGCCTCGCCACGGATGCCGAACGCGCCGAGGACCCGACCGAGCAGGATGCGGCGCTGGCTGTCTTTCATTGGCGCAAACGCAAGGGCCGCGCCAGGCGCGGCCCGCGGAATCAGGCCGCGGCGGCCTGGTTCTTGGTGGCTTCCCTGTACAGGTTGCGCACCTTGTCGGTCAGCTGCGCGCCATTGGACACCCAATGGTCGACGCGGGCCAGGTCCAGCACCACGCGCGGCTCGGCGCCCTGGGCGACCGGGTTGTAGTAACCGACGCGTTCGATGTTGCGGCCGTCGCGCGCGCTGCGCACGTCGGTGACGATGATGTGGTAGAAGGGGCGCTTCTTGGCGCCGCCACGGGTAAGGCGGATCTTGACCATGGTGAGTTTCCAGTATTGCCCAGTCGCCAGGATGGCGCGGTGAACCAACGAGTATAGCGGCCGGCCCCGGCCCTGCCAAGTCTGGGCTGTGGCCTGCGGCCGCGGGATTGGGTATTCGAGATTGGGGATTCGCCAGGAGCGGCAGCCATGCCGCGATGGCCGTCCACGGAGTGCTCAGATCGCCTGCCAGGGCTGGGTGTGCAGCGCGGCCTCCAGCATGGCCAATAGGTCCGCGGCCGGGCGCAGCATGCGCCCGTCCACTGACGCCACCGCCTGCTGCCCACGGGCGTTGCAGGTGAAGGCGGTCACGTCCGGACCGAATTCGTGGAGCGACATCGGCCGCACTTCCTGCGCCACGCCCAGCGCGGCGAGCCCGGCCTGCAGCAGCCGCTCCTGGGTACCGCGCAGCGCCGGTGCCTGCGGCCAGTGCAGGCACGCCCCATCCCACAGCCCCAGGTTCCAGGTCGGCCCTTCGGCCACCTGCCCCTGCGCGTCGACGAACAGCGCGTCGTCGCTGCCGGCCTGCAGCGCCAGGCGGCGCTGGTGGAACGCGCCGAAGGTGCCGACGTGCTTGAACTGCGCCGCCTCGCGTGCGAACACGCTGCTGCGCAGGCGCAGCGGCGCAGAATCGGCCTGCGCCGGTTCCGCCAGCGACACCAGCAGTTCCACCGCGCAGTCGGCGTCGGCCCGGCGCAGGCTGAATGCCGGAGAGAACACGGTGACGCGCAGCGACGCATCGCCCCTGCCGAACGCGGCCAAGGCCGCGCGCAGGTCGTCGCGCACGCGATCGGCCGGTAAAGCATTGCCGAACAGCGCCGTGTTGGCCTGTTGCAGCCGCTGCAGATGCAGGTCGAACCCGCGCACGGCGCCATTGCGCACCTGCATGGTGCTGAAGTGCCCGTAGTTCACCAGCGCGGCCGCGGCCAGCAGTTCGGCGCCCGCCGGCTGCCCGTGATGGAAGACCTGTGCGCTCACAACAAGGCCTGTGCCTGCGCCCACCAGCGCGCCAGCAGTTCTGCCGCGGGCTCGGCCGGCGCCATCCAGGCCGACTGCCCGGCCCAGGCCTGCATCGTCGCCAGGCGGTCGGCGCGCTGCGCGGCCTGGCGCATCGGCGCAGTCAGCCCACGCTGCACCGGGTACGGCCGCGGCGGCGGCGCGTCCGACGCGGCGGCGGCGCGCACGTAGTCGGTGACCAGTGCCCGGCCCAGGCGGCCGGAGAAGGCGCGGGTCAACGTGGTCTGCTCGGGTTCGGCCTGGGCCAGCGCATCCGCCCAGGCCGGTGCCAGCGCCGCCTCCGGACTGCGCAGCAGCGCGGTGCCGATCTGCACCGCGCTCGCGCCCAGGGTCAATGCGGCGGCGATGCCGCGGCCGTCGCCGATGCCGCCGGCGGCGATCACCGGGATCTGCAGATGGTCGGCCAGCCGCGGCAGCAGCGCGAACAGCCCGGTCAACTGCCGCTCGGCGCTGCCGGCTTCGAAGGCACCGCGGTGGCCGCCGGCCTCGGCGCCCTGCGCAACCACCGCATCGGCGCCGGCGGCCTGCGCGGCCAGCGCCTCGTCCAGGGTGGTGGCGCAGGCGAACCAGGCGATCCCGGCCTGCTGCAGGCGCTGCACCTGGTCCGGCCGGAACAGGCCCATGATCGACGAGGCCACCGCCGGACGCGCCGCGAGCAGGGCCTCGAACTGGGCGTCGAAGTCGGCCGGCGCCGCATCGCCGGCGGCGGCATCGACCGGCGGCCCCCATGTACCCAGAAAGGCGCGCGTGTCGGCTTCGGCGGCGGCATCGCGCACGGGCGGTGGATCCGGCACCCACAGATTGATCTGCGCCAGGCCGTCGCCGGCAGCGCGGAACGCGTCCATCCACGCCACGATGTCCTGCGGCGCCGACAGCACCGCGCCCATCGCGCCCATGCCGCCGGCCGCGGCAACCGCGGCCGACAGCGGCACCGGGCAGGCGCCGGCCATCGGGCTGAGCAGAATCGGCAGGCGCAGGCCGAATCGGGCGCAGAAGGCGCTGACGCGGTGCTGGAGAGCGTCGTTCATGGCATCGGGGCTGCAGTCGCGGCGCGTCGGAGGATGCCGCGAATGATATCGCCGGCGTCTGCGCCGTGGTCGCGTCGCGCGACAGGCGCAGGGCGGAAAGCAGAGCCCGGGACGGCGCCCGATGAGGAGCGCGAGATGGCGCGTGGACGTCACCCGGGTGCGCGCCGACGCAGGACGTTCCTGCGTCAGGCACTGTCACGTTGCGCTTCGTTGCATGGCTGGGAAGGCTTCGCCCCCTACCCTCACCCCAACCCCTCTACCGGGGGGAGAGGGGCTTTTACCGCCCTTCTCTCTCGGGACCTTGGCGCTTTTCGAGGGAGGTTGCCACGGAAAAGCGGATGAGGGTTGGGCGGCGCCAGTGCGCTGCGTGCTGCCGTACCCTCAACCCACCCCCGCTCCGGGGGCGAGGGGCTTCTCGAGGCTCAGCGGAACGGCAGGCCGCCGCGGCCGCCCATCATGCCCTTCATGCCGCGCATCAGCCCCTTCATGCCGCCGCCGGCCATCTTGCTCATCATCTTTTCCATCTGCTGATACTGCTTCATCAGCTTGTTGACGTCGGCCGGCTGGGTACCGGAGCCGCGGGCGATGCGTGCGCGGCGCGAGCCGTTGAGCAGGCCCGGGTTGCGCCGCTCCTTCTTGGTCATCGAGCCGATGATGGCGATCATGCGCGGCACGTCCTTGTTGCCGGCGACCTGCTGCTTGAGGTGGTCGGGGATCTGGCCCATGCCCGGCAGCTTGTCCATCAGCCCGGACAGGCCACCCATGTTCTGCATCTGCTCGAGCTGGTCGCGCATGTCGTTGAGGTCGAACTTCTTGCCCTTGGCGACCTTCTCGGCGAGCTTCTGCGCCTTGTCCTTGTCGACCTGGTGCTCGACCTGCTCGACCAGCGACAGCACGTCGCCCATGTCCAGGATGCGGCTGGCTAGGCGATCGGGATGGAACACGTCCAGGCCGTCGGGCTTCTCGCCGACGCCGATGAACTTGATCGGCTTGCCGGTGATGTAGCGCACGCTCAGCGCGGCGCCGCCGCGGGCGTCGCCGTCGGTCTTGGTCAGCACCACGCCGGTCAGCGGCAGCGCTTCGCTGAACGCCTTGGCGGTGTTGGCCGCGTCCTGGCCGGTCATCGCGTCGACCACGAACAGCGTCTCGGCCGGGACGATCGCCGCGTGCAGCGCCTTGATCTCGGCCATCATCGCTTCGTCGATGGCGAGGCGGCCGGCGGTATCCACCAGCAGCACGTCGACGAACGACTTGCGCGCGTCGGCGATGGCGGCGCGGACGATGTCCACCGGCTTCTGCGAGGCCTCGGACGGGAAGAACAGCACCCCGACCTGCTCGGCCAGGGTCTTGAGCTGCTCGATCGCGGCCGGGCGGTAGACGTCCGCCGATACCACCATCACCTTCTTCTTGCGCTTTTCCTTCAGGTGCTTGGCCAGCTTGCCGACCGTGGTGGTCTTGCCCGCGCCCTGCAGGCCGGCCATCAGCACGATCGCCGGCGCCGGCACGTTGAGGTTGAGGTCGCTGGCGGCCGAGCCCATCACCGCGGTCAGCTCGTCGCGCACCACCTTGATCAGCGCCTGGCCCGGGGTAAGGCTCTTGAGCACTTCCTGGCCGACCGCGCGCACCTTGATGCGCTCGATCAGCGCCTGCACCACCGGCAGGGCGACGTCGGCCTCGAGCAGCGCGATGCGCACTTCGCGGGTCGCTTCGCGGATGTTCTCCTCGGTCAGGCGACCGCGGCCGCGCAGGCGCTGCATGGTGCGGGAGAGGCGTTGGGTGAGGGATTCGAACATGCGGGCGGGTCGCGGACGGGAAACGGCCGCCGATTATAGCCGGGCGCACCGGCGATCCCGGGCGCCGCCATCACGGCCCCCGGCCCGATATGCGAAACTGGCACGATGCTCATCACCGTCCTCGCCGCCCTGCTGTACCTGGCCGCCACCGGCCTGCTGGTCGGCGCGGTGGTGCGCGACCGGGTGGACCGCAGCCGGGCCTGGCTGTGGCCGGCCCTGCCGGCGGTGGCCCTGCATGCGGGCTATCACGTGCAGGTCGCCCTGCACACCGCCGGCGGCCCGGACATGCACTTCTTCGCCGCGCTGTCGCTGGTCAGCCTGGGCATGGCGCTGATGACCGCGCTGGTCGGCGCCAGTGGGCGCATGGCCGCGCTGGGCGTGGTGGTGTTCCCGCTGTCGGCGGCGCTGCTGCTGGCCTACCACGGCTACGGCCACGAGCCGGCGCCGGTGCTGGACTGGCGGCTGCAGTTGCACGCCTGGCTGGCGCTGCTGGCCTACGCCACGCTGGGCATCGCCGCCCTGCTGGCGGTGATGCTGTGGCTGCAGGAGCGCGCGCTGCGGCGCCGCGACTTCCATCCCTGGCTGCGCGCGCTGCCGCCACTGACCGCGCTGGAGACGCTGCTGTTCCGCACCATCGTGGTCGGCTTCATCCTGCTGACCCTGACCCTGCTGACCGGCGTGCTGTTCGTGCAGGATTTCCTGGCGCAGCGGCTGGTGCACAAGACCGTGCTCAGCGTGCTGTCGTGGATCGTGTTCGGCGCGCTGCTGTTCGGCCGCTGGCGCTACGGCTGGCGCGGGGTCAAGGCGGTGCACTGGACCCTGGCGGCAATGGTGCTCCTACTGCTGTCGTTCTTCGGCAGCAAGTTCGTGATCGAACTGGTGCTGGGGCACGCGCAGTAGTCCGCACAGCCTGGCGCGGCGCGCGTTTTGTAGGAGCGGCTCTTGTCCCCCTTTTCGGGATCAGCCGCGACCGGGCATTCCTGGGAACGCCCGGTCGCGGCTGAAGCCGCTCCTACGACGTCCCACGCATCAACGGGGGCCCTGCCCCGCCAGCGCCGCCTCCACCGTCGCCCAGTCGGCGTCGCGGCCGACTTCGGCGAACTGGTACGCGATGCGGTGCCGGTAGATCTGGCCAGGGCGCAGGATGCAGTCGGGAAAGCCCGGCTGGTTCGGCGCGTCCGGGTAACCCTGCGGCTCCAGGCAGATGCCGCGTCCCAGCGCCGGATGCTGCCGGTCCAGGCCCTGGCCCTCGTACAGCTGCACGGCCGGCATCGGGCTGGCGATGCGCATGGCCACGCCGCTGTGCGGCGAGTACAGCAGCGCGGTGCAGTCGTGACCGTCGGCCAGCACCAGGCAGTGGTCATAGCCGGCGCTGAGCGACAGTTGCGGGTCGGCAGCGATGTCCTTGTCGGCGATGGACCGCGCCTGGCGGAAATCGAACGGCGTGCCGGCCACCGTGGCGACCTCGCCGCGCGGCAGCAGCGCCGCGTCGTCAACCGGTAGGTAGCGATCCGCCGGCACCCGCAGCCACTGCGCCGCGGCCGGCACCGCGGCATCGCCGGCCAGGTTGAAATACGGGTGATGGGTGAGATTGAGCGGGGTCGGCGCATCGGTCTGCGCGACGAATTCGACGCTCAGGCAACGGCCTTCGACACGATAGGTCGCTTCCACCGACACGTTGCCCGGATAGCCCTCCTCGCCGGCTGGCGAGTCGTAGCGCAACTGCAGCATGCGCTCGGTCTGCGCCAGCACCGTCCACACCCGGCGGCCGAAGCCCAGCGCGCCGCCGTGCAGGTGGTTGGCGCCCTCGTTGGCGGTGACCGCGTAATGCCGGCCATCGAGGGTGAAGGCCGATCCGGCGATGCGGTTGCCGAAGCGCCCGACCAGCACGCCCAGGTAGGCCGGGTCCTGCAGGTAGTCCTGCAGCGTCGGCAGCCCCAAAACCAGCTCGGTATCGCCGTGCGTGCCCTGCAGGCGCAGGCTGCGCAGCAGGCCGCCGTAGGTCAGCAACTCGGCGCGCAGGCCGTCGCCGCTGTCCAGGACCATGCGCTGGATGGCGGTACCGTCGGGAAGATGACCGAAGAGCGAGGACATGCAGGAGCCTGGGGGGTGATGCGCATGCGCGGGGTCCGCAGCATAACCAGCGATGGCGCGACGCGGCCATCGCTGTGCGGGCATCGGGGGTGCGCTATGCGATATCGCACACGTTCTGGGAACGAACCGCGTGCAGCTCCGCGCCGCGCATTGCAATTCCGATATGGCGGCGTCGCATTTGGGCATTGGTTCGCCCTTCACGTGTCTTCTATGCTCGGGATAGGGGCACACCGGGGACAGGCACGGACGCGATCGTGCCGGGGGTTGCGCGCCCGAATATGGCAGCGCCTGGGCTTTCACGGCCAAGGCCGCATGCCGGCCGTCACTCCCAAGCCGCGCTGGCGATGGCGCCGCCCTACCCGACAAGGAGCTCCCGATGCGTTCGCCCCGTTTCCTGCAGCAGCGTGTGATGTGTTGGCGGCGACTGCCGCGGATCGCCGCGACGCTCGGCCTGGCACTGGCCGCCACGCTGGCCCAGGCCGCCGACGTCGAGGTGCGCGGCACCCTGCATGCCGACCAGCCCGGCGCCGCGGTGTCGCGCCACCTGTTCGGGCAGTTCGCCGAGCACCTGGGCACCGGCATCTACGGCGGCGTCTGGGTCGGCCCGGACTCGAAGATCCCCAACACCCGCGGCTACCGCAACGACGTGGTCGCGGCGCTGAAGGCGCTGGACGTCCCGGACATCCGCTGGCCCGGCGGCTGCTTCGCCGACGAGTACCACTGGCGCGACGGTATCGGCCCGCGCAGCCAGCGCCCGACCAGCGTCAACACCCACTGGGGCGGCTTGGAGGAACCCAACAGCTTCGGCACTCACGAGTTCATGGATTTCACCGAATTGCTCGGCACGCAGGCCTACGTGGCCGGCAACGTCGGCGATGCGGCGCCGGACGAGATGGCGCAGTGGGTGGAATACATGACCGCGCCCACGCGTTCGACCCTGGCCGAACAGCGCCGCCGCAACGGCCGCCAGGCGCCATGGAAGGTGCCGTTCTTCGGCGTGGGCAACGAGCTGTGGGGCTGCGGCGGCAACATGCGCGCCGAGTACGCCGCCGACGTGTTCCGCCGCTACCAGACCTTCGTCAAGGCGCCGGCCGACCAGACGATCCTCAAGATCGCGCCCGGCCCGAACGAAGACGACTACCACTGGACCGAGGTGATGATGCGCGAGGCCGGCAAGTTCATGGACGGCCTGAGCCTGCACTACTACACCGTGCCCGGCGGCTGGCCGCCGCGCGCCTCTTCCACCAGCTTCGACGAGGCGGCCTGGATCGAAACGCTGTCGCGCACGCTGCGGATGGATGAGTTGATCAGCAAGCACAGTGCGATCATGGACAAGTACGACCCGGACAAGAAGATCGCGCTCGTGGTCGACGAATGGGGCACCTGGTACAAGGGCCTGCCCGACGCGAACCCGGGCTTCCTGCACCAGCAGAACACCTTGCGCGATGCGCTGGTGGCCTCGCTCAACCTGGACATCTTCGTCCAGCACGCCGACCGTGTGCGCATGGCCAACATCGCACAGATGGTCAACGTGCTGCAGGCGATGATCCTCACCGACGGCGACAGGATGCTGCTCACCCCGACCTACCACGTGTTCATGCTGTACAAGCCGTACCAGGATGCGACCGCGCTGCCGCTGCAGATCAGCACGCCGGACTACCGGCATGCCGACTACACGGTACCGGCGGTGCACGGCTCGGCGGTGCGGGCCAAGGACGGGCAGGTGTACGTGGCGCTGACCAATCTGGACCCCAACCGCAGCGCCGACGTCGCGGTGCAGGTCGACGGCGTGCAGGCGCGCGGCGTCGGCGGGCAGATCCTGACCGCCCCGGCCATCGACGCGCTCAACACCTTCGCGCAGCCGCAGGCGGTGCGCCCGGCCGCATTCCATGGCGCGCGCCTGCAGGGCGACACGCTGCAGGTGGCGCTGCCAGCCAAGGCGATCGTGATGCTGAAGCTGCAGTAGTCCCAAGCCGCTGCCGCGCTGCCAGCCCCTCTCCCGCCGGGGCGACTGGGCACGGCTTGCGCGCCACTGGCGCGCGTGCCCTTGGACTGTCCCCTATAACCAGCTGACCCCGCCGAACGCCCCATAACGGTCGAACCAAGAGGGTCCCAGCAACAGTAAAAAAA
>NZ_LFME01000039.1 GCF_001043115.1 Xanthomonas sp. NCPPB 1128
GGCAAGCAAATCGTGTGTGCTGCCATGCGTAAGCTCCTGCACCTCGCCTACGGCGTCCTCAAATCGGGCACCGCGTTCGACCCGAAAAGGGCCCTTGCCTGCTAGGGGGTAAGACGGTATCTACGGGCAGCACGATGTGCGGCGATAGCGGATTAGAGGTGCGTCAAGCCGCTTCTGCATGTGAGCCCATCGCACGTCTTGCGTCCAGCGCTGGGCCGCGCCGCCGATGCCGCGATTCAGTGACGCTGCATGCCGCGCGGCCGTCCCTGCGCATCGAAGTCGATGCCCACGGTGACGCGATCGCCTTGCACGCCGTCCGGCATCCAGCGCAGGCGCCCGCGTCGGCCCACCAGCACGTACACGTGATCCACCTTGTCCGGCGTGGCCTGCAGCGCCTCGCCCTGTTCCTTCAGGGCCGTGGCCACCCGGTAAGCGCCCTCGAAATCGATGTCCTGCAGTGCGGCGGTGTCGGTGGCCGGCTTGAGGAACGGCCCGAACACGCGCGGATTGACCGGTGCGTCCTTGTGCCAGACCTCGTCGTGGAAGCTGTATTCGTCCACGTGGTCCGGCTGTGCGGGGTCCAGCAGCTCGAGTCCGATGCGGTTGTCGTAGAAATGCACGGCATGGAAGACGCGCAGGTCGTGGCCCTGCAGGGCGGGCAGGTCCGCCAGCGCCTGCCGCGCCGCGCGCAGCCGCTCGGGGTCGAACAGCAGGTTGCCGCGTGGTGCCGGCGTCGGCTGCGGTTCGGTGTCGGCAGCAGGGGCGGCCGGGGACGCCGCCAGCGACTGCGGCTTGGAGGGGGCCCGCAGGGCGGTCGCCGGGTCCGTCGCCTGCAGGCGCGATCCCGTCTGCAGGGTGGCGCGGATGGTGTCCCAGGCGCCGCCGGCGAAGGCGAGGCCGCCGAGCAGCAGGACCACGCCGGCGAAGACCACTGGGGTAGGCGGTGTCTTCATGGCAGCTCCAGGTCGGCGCGGGTGGGGTGTTGCGGGTCGTACAGTACCGACACCGTGTCGCGCGGCAGCTGCCCGACGTCGATCAGCGACACGAATCGCCGCAGCGTCGCCTCGTGCTTGTTGCCCGACGCGTCCTCGAACGCCACGCGGAACTCCACCTGCGGCTGTTCGTTGAGGGTGGTGCCGGTCTGGCGCACGTCCAGCACCCGTGCCCGCGCGCGCAGGCCGCGGTACTTCAAGGTCTCGTCGGTGGAGTTGCTGCGAATCACGCGCAGGATCACGCGCAGCGCCAGCACGTAGCCGTTGAGCACCAGCGCACTCATCAGCAGCGGGTGGTTGAAGGACAGGAAGGTCCAGCCCAGCCCGCGGTTCTGCAGGCGCCAGGCCACGACGTAGGCGGCGCCGACCAGGACCACCAGCAGCACCGCGCCGGCCGCGCGGCGCCACAGGCTGGCGCGGTCCAGGGCCGGCTCGGCGTCCTCCAGCACCAGGTTCGGGGTGGCGCCCGGCGTGGTGCTCAGCCGCAGCGGCACGCTGCGCCCGCTCTCGAAACGGCGTTGCGCCGGCTTGCGGTCCACGATCAGCAGGGTGTCGCGGATGGGCGTGCCGGACAGGTTGTCGAAGGCCAGGGTCAGCGACAGCTGCGGCCATCCTTTCACTTCGACCCCGGTCGGGGCGGCGCGCTCGATCAGCGCCTCGCGGCGCACACCGTGGGTGAGGAGGTGGCGCACGCGTTGCAGTGCGCGTCCGGGCATCAGCAGCAGCGTGTCCAGGTAGGCGTAGAGCAGGTGCAGCCACAGGCCCAACGACGGCGCCAGCAGGGTCAGCGCCCACCCGGGCGAACTGGGCTGGGCCAGCACGCGTGGCCAGTCGCTGGCGAAATAGAGGATGCAGGGGAAGGGGATGGCGAAGAACAGCAGAAACGCGAGCCAAAACCAGGCGAACAACTTCACGATGCGCGGGGGATGCGGACGACGGGGGCGGGAGGGTAACCCATCGATCGCTGCGCTCGCGCGAAGGCCCGGGCAGCGATTGACCCCGGCCCGGGCCGACGCCTAGAATTGCCAGTTCCGCCGGAATAGCTCAGTCGGTAGAGCGGCGCATTCGTAATGCGTAGGTCGCAGGTTCGACTCCTGTTTCCGGCACCAGTTGCACCCAGAAGGCAGCCGCGAGGCTGCCTTCCTGGTTTCTGCGATGCCGCTTTCTGCGACGCAGGTCCGTGCGTGCGACCGCCTGCGACGCCGTGTCGCAGCCGGGTGCGGCAATGTGTCGCACATAAAAACGCGGCCTGGCGCCCGCCCGGGCTTGTCAATGACTTCCGGAGTTGCGGCACGGCAGCATAAAATGCGTCGTTGATCGCGCATGCCGGCCCGGATGCCGCGGCGGACGCGGGACAGCCCCCTCTACGGCGCCCCGCCTCCCGCTCCCGCGCGGTTCGCATCCCCTACGCAATTGGATCGTTCGATGATTCCGTTGAAACAACTCCGGCGCTCGCTGCGCTCCGGTCTGTCGCTCCTGCCTGTGCTGTTGCTGGCCGGCTGCGACGCGGCCATCCTCAACCCCAAGGGTCAGATCGGCCACGACGAGAAGACGCTGCTGATCACCTCGGTGGTGTTGATGCTGCTGGTGGTGATCCCGGTCATCGTGATGACCCTGGCCTTCGCCTGGCGCTACCGCGCGTCCAACACCAAGGCCCGCTACGAGCCGAACTGGTCGCACTCCACCGCGATCGAGGTGGTGGTGTGGTCGATCCCGTGCATGATCATCCTGGTCCTGGCGGTGCTGACCTGGCGCTCCTCGCATGCGCTGGATCCGTACAAGCCGCTGGATTCGGACGTCAAGCCGATCACCATCGAGGCGGTGGCGCTGGACTGGAAGTGGATGTTCATCTATCCGGAGCAGGGCATCGCCACGGTCAACGAGATCGCGTTCCCGGTCGACACGCCGCTGAACTTCAAGATCACCTCCGACACGGTGATGAACTCGTTCTTCATCCCGCACCTGGGCACGCAGATCTATGCGATGGCCGGCATGGAGACCAAGCTGCACCTGATCGCCAACGAGCCGGGCGAGATGTTCGGCCTGTCGGCGAACTACAGCGGCCACGGCTTCTCGAAGATGGGCTTCGCCGCGCATGCCACCGACCGCGCCGGCTTCGACGCGTGGGTGGCCAAGGTCAAGGCGTCGCAGAAGACCCTGGACCAGGCCGAGTTCCAGGTGCTGGCGGCCAACCGCAACGACAAGGCCGCTTACCCGGTGACGTACTACGCCTCGGTGCAGGACGGTCTGTTCAAGTCGTTGATCGACAAATACATGATGGGCAAGGGCCACAAGATGGAAGGCCACGACGCTCATCCGGCATCGGCTGCTGAGCCGGTCGCCATGTGCACTTCTGGAGACAAGTGATGCTAGGCAAACTCACGCTCGAGGCGGTTCCGTACCACGAGCCGATCATCATGGCGGCCCTCGGCGGCGCCGGCCTGCTCGGCCTGCTGGTGGTGGCCGCGGTCACCAAGTACAAGCTGTGGGGCTACCTCTGGAAGGAGTGGTTCACCTCGGTCGACCACAAGCGCATCGGCGTCATGTACATCGTGGTGGCGCTGGTCATGCTGCTGCGCGGCTTCGCCGACGCGGCGATGATGCGCACCCAGCAGGCGATCGCGCACGGCGGCAACGAAGGCATCTTCCCGCCGCACCACTACGATCAGATCTTCACCGCGCACGGCGTGATCATGATCTTCTTCATGGCCATGCCGTTCATGACCGGCCTGTTGAACCTGATCGTGCCGCTGCAGATCGGCGCGCGCGACGTGGCGTTCCCGTTCCTGAACTCGCTGAGCTTCTGGCTGTTCGTGGCCGGCGCGGCGCTGGTCAACATCTCCCTGGGCGTGGGCGAGTTCGCGCAGACCGGCTGGCTGGCCTACCCGCCGCTGTCCGGGCTGGAATACAGTCCAGGCGTCGGTGTCGACTACTACATCTGGGCGTTGCAGATATCAGGCCTGGGCACATTGCTCACCGGCATCAACTTCTTCGTGACGATCATGCGCATGCGCGCGCCGGGCATGACCCTGATGCGTATGCCGATCTTCACCTGGACCGCGCTGATCACCAACATCCTGATCATCGCCGCGTTCCCGATCCTGACCGTGGCGCTGGCGCTGCTGGGTGCGGACCGCTACCTGGGCACGCACTTCTTCACCAACGACGGTGGCGGCAACGCCATGATGTACGTCAACCTGATCTGGATCTGGGGCCACCCGGAGGTCTACATCCTGATCCTGCCGGCGTTCGGCATCTTCTCCGAGCTGATCGCCACCTTCAGCCGCAAGCGCCTGTTCGGCTACACCTCGATGGTGTACGCGACCTCGTGCATCGGCGTGCTGTCGTTCATCGTATGGCTGCACCACTTCTTCACCATGGGCTCGGGCGCCAACGTCAATGCCTTCTTCGGCATCACGACGATGATCATCTCGATCCCCACCGGCGTGAAGATCTTCAACTGGCTGTTCACCATGTTCCGCGGCCGCGTGCACATGACCGCACCGGTCCTGTGGACCATCGGCTTCATCATCACCTTCGTCATCGGCGGCATGACCGGCGTGATGCTGGCGATCCCGGCGGTGGACTTCGTGCTGCACAACAGCCTGTTCCTGATCGCGCACTTCCATAACGTGATCATCGGCGGCGTGGTGTTCGGTTACCTGGCGGGCCTGACCTACTGGTTCCCGAAGGCGTTCGGCTTCAAGCTCAACGAGACGCTGGGCAAGGCCTCGTTCTGGTGCTGGATCATCGGCTTCTTCGTCGCCTTCATGCCGCTGTACGTGCTCGGCTTCATGGGCATGACCCGGCGCATGAACAGTTACAACCATCCGGAGTGGGCGCCATGGCTGATGGTGGCCGCGGCGGGTGCGGCGATCATCGGCACCGGCATCTTCCTGAACCTGGTGCAGATCGGTTACAGCATCTGGAAGCGCAAGGACAACATGGACCTGACCGGCGATCCGTGGGACGGCCGGACCCTGGAGTGGGCGACCTCCTCGCCGCCGCCGTTCTACAACTTCGCGGTGCTGCCGCACATCGACGACCGCGATCAGTTCTGGGAAGACAAGCTCAAGGGCAAGGGCTGGCCGCGTCCGGCCAAGTACGAACCGATCCACATGCCGCGCAATACGGCGGCGGGCTTCTGGATCGGCGCCTTCAGCATCGTCCTGGGTTTCGGTCTGACCTGGCACATCTGGTGGATGGCGGTGATCGGCCTGGTCGGCATGATCGGCAGCTTCATCGCGCGCACCTTCGATGACGACATCGATTACTGGGTCCCGGCGGAGGAAGTGGAACGCATCGAGAACGCGCGTTTCGCCCTGCTGGAACAGCAACACGCGGCCAACGCCGCAAAGGCGGTCTGAACCATGGCTTCCACGACGCTCGATCCCCACGCCGCCCAAGCGGGCGGCCACGACCACGACCACGAACACCATGACGCGGGCGGCAACACCGTCTTCGGGTTCTGGGTCTACCTGATGAGCGACTGCCTCATCTTCGCCGGCCTGTTCGCCACCTACGCGGTGCTGGCCGGCGCGACGGTGGACGGCCCGACCGCCAAGGAACTGTTCGACCTGAAGTTCGTGCTGGTGGAAACCTTCCTGCTGCTGTTCAGCAGCCTGGGCTTCGGCCTGGCGATGATCTCGGCGAACAAGCGCAGCATGGGCGGCCTGTACGGCTGGCTGGCGGTCACCGCGGCGCTGGGCCTGGGCTTCCTGGGCATGGAACTCTACGAGTTCCATCACCTGATCGAAGAGGGCGCCGGCCCCGGCCGCAGCGCGTTCCTGTCGGCCTTCTTCACCCTGGTCGGCACCCACGGTCTGCACGTGGCCTCGGGCCTGCTGTGGATGACCGTGCTGGTGATCCAGATCGCCAGGAACGGCCTGACCCCGCGCAACATGACCCGCCTGGCGTGCCTGAGCCTGTTCTGGCACTTCCTGGACGTGATCTGGATCGGCGTGTTCACCATCGTCTACCTGCTGGGAGCGCTGTAATGGCCAACCATCATTCCTCCGACGCGCACGCCGAGCACGGCCATGGCGGCGGCCTGAAGTCCTACCTGGTCGGCTTCGTGCTGGCGGTGATCCTGACCGTGATCCCGTTCGGCATGGTGATGAGCGGGGCGTTCCCGCGCGGCGTCACCGTCATCGTCATCGCGGTGCTGGCCGCGGTGCAGATGCTGGTGCACCTGATCTACTTCCTGCACATGGACCGTTCGGCCGAACAGCGCTCCAACGTGCACGTGGGCCTGTTCTCGCTGCTGATCATCGGCATCGTGGTGGTCGGCTCGCTGTGGGTGATGCACAACCTCAACGTCAACATGATGCACTGAGCGGGCATTCCTGCCGCGCAACGCAACGGGCCGCCAGGCGACTGGCGGCCCGTTGCGTTTGCGGCGATGCAGTCGCACTGGCGATGTCCGCAGGAATGCGCCGGGATCACGCCAGGCAGGGCGTCTCGGCGAGTTCGCACAACGGCAGCCAGGTCAGCACGCCGTCGCGGTTGCGGATCAGCAGCCCCAGTTGGCCGTGTTGCTGGAGTGGCTGGGCGTAGACCGGCGCGGGGCTGGGCGCGTCACCGTATGCCGAGGCCGACACCGAGAAGGCGCTGGCCAGCAGGGTCTGCGGCCGCGCCGCGCGCAAGGTGGCGACCAGCCCGGCCGGATCGCCGTGTCGCAAGGCATGGCGGCACAGCGCCAGCAGGCAGGCATCGTCGTCGTGCGGATCGGCAGTCGCCGGCGCGGGGGCGTCCTCCATCGCCGCACGTGCGCGCTGCAACAGGCGCCGCAGGTGTTGGCGCGAGGCGCTTTCGCTGCGCGCCGACAACGCCGCCAGGTCGGCATGGCTGAAGTCGAAGGCCTCGGCGAGCAGCAGCATCGCCATGTCGCCGGCCGGCAGCGTGCGCACCAGCGTCGCCACAGCCTGCGCCACGTCCGCGCTGTGGAGGGCGTGGCGCTCCGGCCCTTCCGGGTCGTCGGTGACGGACAGCGCGTGTTCCTGTGCGATGCGCTCCAGCAAGGCCCGGTGGCGGCCGCGGCGGCGCAGGCGGTCGATGCACAGATGGCGCAGCACGGTGGTCAGCCAGGCGTCGCGGCCGCCGGCAGGCAGCGGTCCCCGCGCGGCGCGCAGATAGGCCTCCTGTACCAGGTCCTCGGCGTCCTTGCCCTGGCCGAGCCAGCGGTGTGCCAGGGCCAGCAACTGGCGGCGCAGCGCGTCGTCGCTGCGCGCCGCCTGCGCGTCGGTCGGGAATGTCACGTCGCGGCCCCGTCGTTCGTTGGGAGGGAAACCCACCATACATGGAGACAGGCCGATGCTGCGTTCCGACGAGACCTCCCCCGCCGCGCCCGCCGCGCTAGCGCCGTCCGGCGCCTTCCTCGAGGAAAAGGCGTTCCGCGCGCGGACCTTGCTGCTGTTCGGCACCATCACCGACGCCAGCGCCTACCAGACGGTGCGCCACCTGCTGGCGCTGGATGCCGAGTCCGATGCGCCGATCGCGATGATCGTGTCCTCGCCGGGCGGTCATCTCGAATCCGGCGACGCCATCCACGATGCGCTGCGCTTCATTTCCGCGCCGGTCGACATGATCGGCTCGGGTTGGGTCGGCAGCGCGGCCACGCACGTGTTCCTCGGGGTGCCGCGCGAGCGCCGGGTGTGCCTGCCGCAGACCCGGTTCCTGATCCATCAGCCCAGCGGCGGCGCCGGCGGCCCGGCCAGCGACATCGCCATCCAGGCCAGCGAGATCCTCAAGGCGCGTGCCCGCATCGCCAAGGTCATTGCCCGCGAGACCGGCCAGCCGCTGGAGCGCGTTGAGGCCGACATCGAGCGCGACTGCTGGATGTCGGCGCAGGAGGCGATGGACTACGGCCTGGTATCGCGCATCGTCGAGCGGCGCAGCCAACTGGCCGGGCGCTGAGCGCGCTCTCCGCCACGTGCCACAGGCGCCGTGCGCCGGGCATGACCTATGGCATGGCACGCGGCGGCGGCGCAGGCATAGCATGGGGGTTTGCCTGTCCGCTGTCGTTCGCCCCCCTGGAGACCCCATGAACAAGTCCACCGCCTGGATGGCGCCGTTGCTGCTGGCCGCCACTGTCGCGTTCCAGGCCTCGGCGCAGACCGCCCCGCCGCGCGATGTGCCGTTCGCCGGCACGCTGAAGATCGAGGTCGATGCCACCGATCTGGCCCATCGCATCTTCCGCGTGCGCAGCACCATCCCGGCCACGCCGGGGCCGATGACCCTGCTGTACCCGCAGTGGATCCCCGGCAACCATTCGCCGACCGGCCCGATCGACAAGATCGCCGGGCTGGTGATCAAGGCCAACGGCAAGGTGCTGCCGTGGACGCGCGACCAGTACGACGTCTATGCGTTCAAGATCGACGTGCCCGCCGGCGTCAGCGAAATCGTCGCCGAGTATCAGTTCCTGTCCTCGCAGGGCGACGGCCAGGGCCGGGTGATGATGACCCCGGAGATGCTCAACCTGCAGTGGAACACCACCGCGCTGTATCCGGCCGGGGTGTACGCGCGCAACATCAAGGCGCAGGCCAGCGTGACCCTGCCGGCCGGCTGGAGCTATGCCACCGCGCTGGAGACCGCCACGCGCAGCGGCGACACGGTGACCTTCAAGCCGATCGATTTCGACGACCTGGTCGACTCGCCGATGTTCGCCGGCAAGTATTACAAGCGCATCGTGCTGGACGCCAAGGACAAGGCGCCGGTGGCGTTGAACGTGTTCGCCGACAAGCCCAAGTCGCTGGAGGCCAAGCCCGCGCAGGTGCAGGCGCACGTGGCCCTGGTGCAGCAGATGGACAAGCTGTACGGCGCGCGCCACTTCGACCACTACGAGTTCCTGCTGGCGCTGACCGACAAGCTCGGCGGCATCGGCCTGGAGCACCACCGCTCCAGCGAGAACAGCGGCCCGCTCGACTACTTCACCGACTGGGATCAGAGCTGGGAGATGCGCGACTTGCTCGCGCACGAGTTCAACCACTCCTGGAACGGCAAGTACCGCCGCGGCGCCGACCTGGCCACGCCCAACTTCAATGTGCCGATGGGCGACAGCCTGCTGTGGCTGTACGAGGGCCAGACCCAGTTCTGGGGCGAGGTGATCGCGGCGCGCGCGGGGCTGTGGACGCAGGACCAGGCCCGCGACATGCTGGCCAACGTCGCCGCGGTCTACCAGCGGGGCCGTCCCGGCCTGGCCTGGCGCGCACTGCAGGACACCACCAACGATCCGACCATGTCGATGCGCCGGCCACGCGCCTACCGCAGCTACCAGTTGAGCGAGGACTATTACTCCGGCGGGCAGATGCTGTGGCTGGAGGTCAACGCGAAGCTGCGCGAGCTCAGCGGCGGCAAGCGCTCGCTGGACGATTTCGCCAAGGCGTTCTTCGGCATGCACGATGGCGCCTGGGACGTGAACACCTACACCTTCGACGACATCGTCGCCACGCTCGATGGGATCGCCAAGTACGACTGGGCGAGCCTGCTGCGCAGCCGTCTCGACGACCATGGCTCGCTGGTGGGCGGCATCGAGGCCAGCGGCTGGAAGCTGGTCTATACCGATCAGCCGAACGCGGCCAGCAAGACCTCCGAGGCGCGCAGCAAGAACCTGGACCTGAGCTATTCGCTGGGACTGAGCCTGGACGAGCAGGGCCGGGTGCAGGCCGTGCTGTGGGACAGCCCGACGTTCAACGCCGGCCTCATCGCCGGCAACCGCGTGGTCGCAGTCGGCGGCCGCGAGTACAGCGCCGAGGCGCTCAAGGATGCGATCACCGCGGCCAAGGGCGGCAGCACGCCGATCGAACTGCTGGTCAAACGCGGCGACCGCTACGACACCTTGCGCATCGCTTACTACGGCGGCCTGCAGTATCCGCACCTGGAGCGCATCGCCGGCACCCCCGATCGCCTGAGCGAGCTGTACAAGGCGCGTTGAGTCGGCAAATGCCCCCGCCCGGCGTCGTCACGCCGGGTGGCGGGGAACGGCGTTTGCGTTGTGCTGTGCGATAAGTGATCGATCGCAGTCGCTGCGTTGAGGAAGCATGCGGTGTATCTGTCGTAGGAGCGGCTTCAGCCGCGACGGGGCATGACCGGTAACGCCCGTTCGCGGCTGAAGCCGCTCCTACGGAAATGCGGGGTTTACCGGCTCGCCGAGGCCGCTGGGCGAGCGCGGCGCACCGCCGTCGCGGACGCTGAGACCGCCAGCCACTATGCTGATGCATTGTCTGAGCGGACCAGAAGCAGATGGCGAAAGCGAAAACGGCCTATGTCTGCGGCGAGTGCGGCGCCGAATACACCAAATGGCAGGGCCAGTGCGCCGAGTGCGGTGCCTGGAACTCGCTGAGCGAGATCGTGCTGGAGAGCGCGGCCACGGCCAAGGCGCCGGCTGCGGCGCGGCGCAGTGGCTGGGCCGGCAAGGCCGAGACGCCGAAGATCACCGCGCTCAAGGACGTCGAGCATCGCGACCAGGCACGCGTGTCCACCGGCATCGGCGAGTTCGACCGGGTGCTCGGCGGCGGCCTGGTCGAGGGCGCGGTGGTGCTGATCGGCGGCGACCCGGGCATCGGCAAGTCGACCCTGCTGCTGCAGGCGCTGGCGAAGATGGCCGGCACCCTGCCGGTGCTGTACGTGACCGGCGAGGAATCGCTGGGCCAGGTCGCCGGGCGCGCGGTGCGCCTGGACCTGCCGCTGGACGGCCTCAACGCGCTGGCCGAGACCGGCATCGAGCACATCCTGCAGCACGCCAGCGCGGCGCGGCCCAAGCTGATCGTCGCCGACTCGGTGCAGACCCTGTGGACCGAGGCGCTGACCGCCGCGCCCGGCTCGGTGAGCCAGGTGCGCGAGAGCGCGGCGCGGCTGGTCCGCTATGCCAAGGAGACCGGCACCGCCGTGTTCCTGGTCGGCCACGTCACCAAGGAGGGCGGTATCGCCGGCCCGCGCGTGCTCGAGCACATGGTTGATGCGGTGCTGTATTTCGAGGGCGAGAGCGGCAGCCGCTTCCGCCTGCTGCGCGCGTTCAAGAACCGCTTCGGCGCGGTCAACGAACTGGGCGTGTTCGCGATGGGCGAGAAGGGGCTGAAGGAAGTCTCCAACCCCTCGGCGATCTTTCTGTCCGGCGGCAGTGCGCACCAGCCCGGCAGTTGCGTGATGGTGACCCGCGAGGGCACCCGGCCGCTGATGGTGGAGGTGCAGGCGCTGGTCGATGCCTCGCCGCTGTCCAATCCGCGGCGCGTGGCGGTGGGCCTGGAGCAGAACCGGCTGGCGATGCTGCTGGCGGTGCTGCACCGCCATGGCGGCATCGTGGTCGGCGACCAGGACGTGTTCGTCAACGTGGTCGGCGGCATCCGCGTGCAGGAAACCGCAGCCGACCTGCCGGTGCTGTTGGCGGTGCTGTCGTCGCTGCGCGACCGGCCGCTGGCGGAGAAGACCATTGCCTTCGGCGAGGTCGGCCTGTCCGGCGAGATCCGCCCGGTGCCCAATGGCGAGGACCGGTTGCGCGAAGCCGCCACGCACGGCTTCAAGCGCGCCATCGTGCCCAAGGCCAATGCGCCCAAGACCGGCACGGTCAAGGGCATGGAGGTGATCGCGGTGGAGCGCCTGGCGCAGGCGCTGGAAGCGGCCAGCGAATAGGCCGCAGGCGTCGGCAGGCAGCGGCTCGCCGTCCTCGTGTGCTGTGTTACTTCGAATCGTGGCGTGGTGGCGTGGTGGCGTGTGCGCTAGTGCTGCCCACGTAGACTCGCCCGCCGCATCGCGCGGCCTGGTGTGGAGATTTTCTCTCCGTACCGTCAGCCACGCTGCATCCGCTCGTTGCACGTCGATGCGCGCGCCCCGCGACGGGCCGCAGCCGGCGCATCATCTTCGGTAAGGCGAACGGCGCGCGTCGCTACGCGCGCCGTTGCCGTTGCCGTTGCATTGCCGAGGGCGCGATGGCGCCGCGGTTCCGTCAATCCTTGCGGTAGATCGCGCCGAGCTTGTCGATCTCGTCGCCGTCGCGGCCGGTGAAGCCGGCGATGTGCCAGCCGCTGGGCGCCGTGAGCGTGTAGGTCTCGCTGGTCGGCGTGCCGGCGCTGAGCCTGCGGCCCTGGTTGGTGCGCAGGCTCAGCGAGAACAGCCGGGTGTGGCCGTTGTACTGGCCCACGCTCAGCGTGGCCGAGGTCAGCCGCTCGTTGCTGCCCAGGCGCAGCGTGACCGCGTCACCGCCGCTGCCACCGTGGGCCAGGGTGCTGCCGTTGTCCAGGCCCAGCGCGATGCCGTCCAGGCGCGAGGCGCCACGCAGGGTCACGCTGGCGATTGTGCGCTGCTCGGCGCCCTTGGTGATGTCGTTGAACGGCGTGCCGTGCGGGCCGCCGTACTGGTCGCTGGTGCGCACGGTGGTACCGACCGCCCAGCCGAACTGCGCGGCCAGCGGGTAGTGGTCGGACAGCGGCTTGCCGGCGCTGTCGTAGAAGTTGCCGTCGTCGAGCTTGTAACGGTTGGCGACCAGGGTCAGTTGCGGCGCGTCGCGGTACAGGATCTTGTCCACCACTTCGCAGTCGTTGGTCGGCGGAGTGCCGCACAGCAGCGGCGCGGCGCCGGCGGCCGGCACGCTGCCCTTGACCAGTTCCACCCACGCATCGGTCAGGCCATTGGCGGAAATCAGCGTGCGGATGTTGTCGTCGGCGCGGGTGTAGCGGGTGTTGGAGTCCATCATCACCAGCACCGCGTTGCCGGCCGACCAGGTCTGGATGAACTGCGAGAGCTGGCTGATGTTGGCGCGCCGCGCGGCCAGGTCGGCGCTCTCGGTGCCGGCGTTGGGGTGCGCGTTGTACACGTCCAGCAGCACGCCGTCGTCCAGGCGCACGCGCATGTAGCTGAAGCCCTTGGGGGTGAGGCAGTCGGTGCCGTTGCACTTGTCCCACTTGATGCGGGTGAAATCGTCGAAGCGGTAGTTGCTCAGCGTGTTGAGGCCGTCGCCGATCGCCGCGCCACCGCTGGTGGGCGTACGGTAGGGGTGCTGGTCGCCCGCGTACAACGTGGCGTGGTAGTTGAAGTCTTCCTGCACGTTGATCAGGCCGTACGGCGCCAGCTTCGGTGCGATCTGGGCGGTGTTGGCGGCCGGGTTGCTGCTGGAGATGCCCTGCGGCAGGCCGGCGACGTTGTAGGTGAGCACGTCGAGCACGCCGACGTCCGATTGCGCGTGGACCACGCCGGCGCAGGCCAGGCTCAATCCGATGCCGTAGCTCACGAGGGTGCGTAGATGCTGGATCATGAATCGCCTCTTGCGGGTTGGGAGGAACAGCGGGTGGCGCGAGCGCCAGGGGGCGGTGCCGGAAAGCACCGATGCCGCCGCGCGACCGGCCGGGGCCGGCGCACGTGGCGTCATGGGGTCAGGAACTGCGGATCGAGCGCGGCCTCGACCGCGGCGGCGAAGGCGGGTAGCGGGCAGTCGTAGGCGGTGTCGGCGCGGCTGCACTGCGGGATGAACACCGCCGACGCCAGCGGCGGTGCCTGCACGGTCAGCGCGCGGCGTTCGCGCAGTTGCGCCAGGCTCTGCGCGGTGTAGCGCAGACGGATCACCCGTTCGCCGTCGGCACGGCGCCAGCGCTCGAACACCAGCGCGCCGCCGGGCACGGTCTGGTCGGGCTGGTAGCCGGGCAGTTGCCAGTGCAGGTCGAGCATGCCGGCCAGCAGGGTCAGGGTGCCGTCGTGACCGGACAGCACCACCAGCCGTGCCGCGCCGCCGATCGGCGCGGCGTGCGTGGCCTGGCCGCTGCCGTCCAGCAGCGTCGCCAGCAGCCGCGCCGCCAGCGGCGAGGCGGCCATGCGCGCCACGGTGGGCGCGCGCAGGCGCAGCGCGAATTCGGCCTGGTGCGGGGCGAAGGCGCGCAGCAGGCTGGCTTCGTCGACGCCGCGCCAGCCCAGTGCGGCGAAGTCCTGGCCGTCGGCCCAGGCCATCAGCAGGCTTTCGCTGATACCGGAGGCCGCCGCGGCCGGGCCTTCGATGCCGGGGATCGCGTCGTCGGCGTCGCCCAGCCGCGCCGGCACCGCATCCAGGCGCAGCTTGCCGCCGCCGGCGTCGGCCGGGCAGGGCCGCTGCGCGCACTGCAACAGCAGGTGCTGCAGGCTGTCGATGGCATCGGCCTGTGCCGCGTTCCAGGCCTGCGCATCGCCGCCGATGCGGCCGGCGATGGCCGCGCGCATCTGCGCCACCGCGGCGGGAGTGCGCAGGGCGGGTACACCGTCGAACAGCGGGTCGGAGGCACCGTCGGCGACGCTGTGCACCGGGTTGGCGCAGCCCGGGGTCAGCGTGCTGGCCAGCGCCTGCGCCGAGGCGAGGGTGCGCTGGGTGCGGTTGGCCCAGTAGTACGCGGCCGCGCAGCCGTCGCCGGCGAACAGCCCCAGCGGTGCATAGCGGGCGCGGTAATAGGCGCCGAACAGCCGTTCCAGCGCGGCGCCGTTTGCGGTGAGATTCCCGGCGGGCACCGCAAAGCGCGGCCATGGGCGCGCCGAATAGCGCTCCAGTTGCTCCGCACTGGACATCGCCGCACGCACGCCGTGGCGCTTGAGGATGAGGACTTTTTCCAGGGTCTCCGTCGTGGCCGGTTGCGCGCGTGCCGCGGTGCAGGCCAGCGATGCGAAGGCGAACAGGACGAGAGTGGCGAGGCGCGGCAGCGATGGCATCGGCAAACTCCAGGCAGAGGCGGTACGCCGCGCGCGGCGGTGCGCGCACGGTGCGATGGCCGGCGTCCGCGGCGATGCAGGCCGCGGGGCGGGCTGGCTGCCGCGCGTGGGCGGCAGCGCGGCTGATCAGAAACGTGCGCGCAAGCCGACCGACCAGGTGCGGCCGTAGTCGGTGTAGCCGCCGAACAGGCGGTCGCCGACGTACTGGCGCTGCACGGCGCCGGTGAGATTGATCGCGTTGACGAACACCGACAGGGTGTCGTTGACCTTCCAGGCCACGTTCGCGTCGAGGCTGCCGAATTTGTCGCTGTTGAGCGTGGCGACGTTGGCGGTGCCGACCGCGTTGACGATGTCGTCGCTCCAGCCATAGCTCACCCGCGCCATCAGCGGCCCCTTCTCGTAGAACAACACGGCGTTGTAGGTGTTCTTGGCTACGCCTTCGAGGCTGTCGGTGAAGGTGCGGGCGCCGTCGCGGTAGGTGGCCTCGCTGTCGGTCCAGGTGTAGTTGAGCTGCATGCCGAGTCCGTCCAGCGGCGCCGGCAGGCCGGCGAAGACCTGCTGGTAGGCCACTTCCACGCCCTTGACGCTGGCCTGGCTGCCGTTGGTCTTGGACGAGAGCAGGTAGGTCTGGCCCTGGTACTGCAGGTTCGACATCTGGGTCTGGATGAAGCGCGAGATGTCCTTGTAGAACACGCCGCCGGTCAGTGCCGAGGTGCCGTCGATGTACCACTCGAAGGTCAGGTCGTACTGCCAGGCCTCGAACGGACGCAGCGACGGGTTGCCGCCGCTGGCGGTGAGGATCTCGCCGCTGGAATTGAAGGTGAGCTTGGAGGACAGGTCGGTGAGGTCGGGACGGGTGATCACCTTGGCCGCGGAGCTGCGCAGCACCATGTCCTCGCGCACGTCCCAGGCGGCGTTGAACGAGGGCAAGGCGTTGCTGTAGCTGCGCGCGAAGTGCACCGGTTGCGCACTGCCGTTGACGTCGGCGTGGCCGTCGGTGGTCTGCTCGGTGCGCACCAGGCGCACGCCGATGTTGCCGCGCAGTTCCCGTCCGGCCAGTTCGCTGCCGAAGTCGGCCATCGCATAGGCCGAGCCGATCTTTTCCTTCACCTCGTAGGAGTTCTGCAGGTCGGCGCTGTTCGGCGTGTTGACCAGGTCCGCGGCGGTCGGCCAGGTGCCGAAGAAGCGCGATTCGATCGGCGCCAGCCACTGCCGCGGCAGGGTGCCGTTGGCGTCGGTCAGCATGTCGTCCACCGGTAGCGCGGTGAAGTTGCCGGCCGGGAAACGCACGCCGGCGATGCTGGTCAGCAGCAGGTCGGCGCGGTCGTAGGTGCGCGAGCGCTGCCGGTACTTGGCGCCGAACTTGAGCTCACGAAAGAAGCCGCCGCCGAGCGTGCGCTTGGCGTCGAACTGCAGCGCGTCCTCCTTGTCGCGCGCATCGATCTCGCGCCATTCCAGGCGCCGGCCAGCCACGCTGGCCGGATTGGTCGGGTCGAAGCCGTTGCTGAAGCGCCAGTCGGGCACGTCGTCGCCATCGGCCTGCGGCATGTCCACGCGCATGGACAGGTTGGTGCCGCTGCGCAGGCGCGTGCGCCGGATCGGATCGGAATCGTAGCTGTGCGCCTGCGAGTGGAACGCCACTGCGCCCAGCGTCCACGCATCGCCGCTCCAGGTGCTGGACAGGCGCGCGCTACGATTGTCGTCGGTGATGCCGGAGGTCTCGCGCGAGATCTGCACCTGGCCGTTGCGGTAGTCGAAGCCGGCGATACCGTCATGCGCCACGCGCAGGTTGCTGAGCTTGGCCAGGCTGTCGAAGCCCACGCCCAGGCTGTATTCGTCGTAGTGCACGGTCTGCTTGGCGTAGAGCAGGTCCAGGTTGGTTTCCCACGCCGCGCTCGGTTTCCACTGCAGCGAGGCGGCGATGCCGGTGCGCTCGCGCTGCTCCAGTTCCAGCGTCGGGCGCAGGCCGGTGGGCACGTAGTGGGCGCCGGGCACGCCCGGCACGCCGTCGCGGTAGTAGTCCCAGCTCACTTCGTTGACCCGGTCCTGGCGCAGGCTGCGCTGCGCGTAGGCACCGGACAGCAGCAGGCCGAAGGTGCCGTCGGCGTTGACCCAGTTGAACAGGCCGGACACGCGCGGGTCGTTGGCGTGGGTGCGCTGCGCCTGGCTCGACTCCAGCGACACGTTGGTGAGCGTTTTACCCAGTTCCAGCGGGCGGAAGGTGCGCACGTTGACGATGCCGCCGATCGCGCCTTCGTCCAGGTCGGCGGTGGGGCTCTTGATCACCTCCAGGCCGGCGACCAGCTCTGCCGGCAGCGTGTCGTAGCGGAACTGGCGGCCGGTCTGGCCGGAGGTGCGCACGTTCTCGTTGACCGCCATGGTCTGGCCGTTGAGCGTGGTCACCTGGAAGTTGGGGCCGAGGCCGCGCACGCGCACGTATACGCCTTCGCCGCGGTCGCGCACGATCGACACGCCGGGCACGCGCTGCAGCGCTTCGGCCACGTTCTGCGCCGGCAGCTTGCCGATGTCCTCGGCGGCGATCACATCGACCACGCTGTCGGCGTAGCGCTTCTCGCGCAGCGCGGCGCTGAGGCTGCCGGCGTAGCTGCCGAGCACCTGGATGCTGTCCAGTTGCTTGACCGGCGCATCCGCCGGCGTCACCGGTGCCGGCGTCGGTGCGGCCGTCATCGCCGCCGGTGCAGTGGTCGCTGTTTCCGCCGGCGCGCTCGCTGACTCGATCGTCACCGTGGTCGGGGTGAGGAAGCGGTAGCGCAGGCCGGTGCCGTCGAGCAGTTGCTGCAGCGCCTGGTCCGGCGCGGCGCCAGCGCGGCTGCCATGCGTCTGCGGGTTGCCGGTGCTGCCGGCGGCATAGACGAACTGCAGGCCGGTCTGTCGCGACAGCGCATTGAGCGCGCGCGCCAGCGGCTGCGCGGGAATCGCATCGACCGCGACGGGCGCGGGTTGCGCGCCAGCGGCGCCGGCGTGCAGGGCGAGGGCGATGGAAAGGAACAGGGTGCGGCGCATCGTCGGGTCCTGTGAGAGCGGGGGTGGTGTGGTGCGCGCGGCATCGCCAATGGGCGTTTGCCTGCGCTGTCCCCGGACTACGAGGCGCGACGGCGACGATCGGGCACCGTTTTTCGATGAATTTTCTGTGACACGTGCGTGGGGGCTGGCGTCGCGTACGCGCGACTGCGCGCGTGCACGATGCGTGTGACGCGCTGATGGCGCGCGACTGCGCGCCGGCCGCTCGTTCTGGACGATGCGTGCGCGATGCATGCGTCGCGCATTGCGCACGACGCACCTGTCGCGTTACTGCAGGCGTGCCTGCGTGGGTATGCGGCTGCGCACGTGGATGCCGTCGGCACCGGTGTGCACCTGCAGCGTCGGCTGCGCATCGAGGAAGGCGCGAAGGGCGGCGACATCGTCACCGCGCAGGTTGCCGGTCAGCCGCATCGCACCGGCGTCGGCGTCGTCGATCAGCAGGCGCGTGCGATTGAGCCGGTTGAAATCCTCGGCGACGTTGGCCAACGGTTCGTCGCGGAACACGATGCGGTGTTGCCACCACGCGTGCATGGCCGCGACGTCCTCGTTGCCCAGTTCGACCCGGCCATCGGTGGTGTCGATGCGCGCGCTCTGGCCTGCGCCGAGATCGGCCAGCATCGGCTGTTGCGGCTGGTCCTGGCGCCATACGTGTACGCGGCCGGCGGAGACTTCGATGCGTGCCTGGTCCGGGTGCAGCGCGATGTCGAAGGTGGTGCCGATGTCCTCCACGCGCAGGCCGCTGGCCTGCACCTGCAGCGGGCGCCGGTCGGCGGCGACCACGAAGCTGGCCTGGCCCTGTAGCAACTGCAGCGTGCGACTCCATGGGGTCAGCGTGGCCTGCACCCGGGTCTGCGCGTTGAGCCGCACCACGCTGCCGTCGGCCAGCTGCACGCTGCGTTGTTCGCCGAGCGCGGTGGTGTAGGTCTGGCTGCGCGGCCAGGCCCAGCCGACCAGCACCGCCACCGCGCACATCGCGGCGGCCGCGGCCAGGCGCCAGCGCGGCGCGGCGTTCGTGCGCGCCGCGCGCGCCGGCGTTGCCGCTGTCGCGCGCTGCGGCACGGGCAGGGCGATCACGTTGCCGGCTGCTGTGGCGTCGGCGTCGTCGCTGGCGAGCAAGGCGTCCACGTCCAGGTCCATGCCGCGCAGCGCCTCGCCGAGGTCGCCGGCCACGCGCTGCATCGCCAGATACTCGCGAAGGTGCTGCGGCGAGGCGGTCAGCCAGTCCAGCAACTGCTGTTCCTGTTTTGTGTCCAGCGGCTGCATGCGCTGCACCGCATGCCAGTGCGCGGCATCGGCGATGGCGCTGCGCGACGAGAAGGTGCTGTCGTTCACCAGCGTTCTCCGCTGTCGGCCAGCGCGCGTCGGCAGGCCGACAGCCCACGCACCACGTGCTTCTTGACCATGTGCGGCGATACGCCCATGCGTTCAGCGATCTGCTTGTAGCTCAGCCCGTCGCGGTACTGCATCACCAGCACCGCGCGGGTGCGCGCGGGCAGTTCGGCGAGCAGGGCCTGCAGGTGCTGCTGGCGCTGCCGCCGGTGTGCGCTGTCTTCCACGTCGTCTCCCGCCGCCAGCAATTGCGAGAACTGCTCCATCTCCTCGATGCGCAGCGGCGCCTGGCGGCGACGCGCGGCCTGTTCGCGCGCCAGGTTCTGCGCGACGGTGTACAGATAGGCTTCGGGATTGGCGATGGCTTCGCCCTGCTGCCGATGCGCGCGCAACAGCCGCAGATAGGTCTCCTGCACCATGTCCTCGGCGTCTTCGCGTGCGCCGCGGCGCACGAAGAACCCGCGCAGCACCGGGCCGTGTTCCGCGAACATGCGCGCCCATGCGCGTTTGGGGTGAGCCGCCACCGAGCCTGCCTTGTCCCTGGGGTGCGGGGCAGGCTAGAAGCTGCAGATGACGGTTCGGTGACGTGGGCGCGGTGCGCCCCGAAAAGGCGGTCTGTTTCGCGACACGTGCGGGTGGCCTCGCGCGGCTTCCAATCGCCAGAAGAGCTGCACTTGTAGGAGCGGCTTCAGCCGCGACCACGCGTTACCGATGGCGCCTGTCGCGGCTGAAGCCGCTCCTACGAAATCACGGTGATGCGTGGCGAATGTGGCGGTTGGAAGTGGCTTGCAGTCGCGACGAGGCGCTATCGGTAACGCCTGTCGCGGCTGAAGCCGCTCCTACGAAACTCGTGGAAGCCTCTCGCTGCGGGCGCTAATGCGAATCGCGCGCCACCGCGTCGCCGCTGCCGCCGACCAGGAAGTCCAGGTCCGCGCCCAGGTGCGCCTGCTGCACATGCTCCACGTACAGCTTGCTCCAGCCGCGCGTCGGCGCCGGTGGCGGTGTCCATTCGCTGCGCCGGCGCAGCAGTTCCTCGTCGCTGACTTCCAGGTGCAGCGCGCGGCCCGGCACGTCGAGTTCGATGATGTCGCCGTCGCGCACCAGCGCCAGGGTGCCGCCGGCGGCGGCCTCGGGCGAGGCGTGCAGCACCACCGTGCCGTAGGCGGTGCCGCTCATGCGCGCGTCGGAGATGCGCACCATGTCGGTGATGCCGGCGCGCAGCAGCTTCGGCGGCAGCGGCATGTTGCCGACTTCGGCCATGCCCGGGTAGCCGCGTGGACCGCAGTGCTTGAGCACCATGACGCAGTCGGCGTCGATGTCCAGCGCCTCGTCGTCGATGCGTGCCTTGAAGTCCTCGATGCTCTCGAACACCACCGCGCGGCCGCGATGCCGCAGCAGGTGCGGCGAGGCGGCCGAGGGCTTGATCACCGCGCCGTCCGGCGCCAGGTTGCCGCGCAGCACGGCGATGCCGGCCTCCGCGCGGACCGGCGCGTCCAGTGGGTGGATCACCTCGCGGTTCCAGCACGGCGCCTGGGCCACGTTCTCGCCCAGGGTGCGGCCATTGACGGTGCGCACGTCCAGCGCCAGTTCGCTGCCGAGTTCGCGCATCACCGCGGGCAGCCCGCCGGCATAGTAGAAATCTTCCATCAGATACTGGCCGGACGGTTTGAGATTCACCAGGCACGGCAGCCGCGAGCCGAGCCGGTCCCAGTCGTCCAGCTGCAGCGGCACGCCCACGCGGCCGGCCAGGGCGAGCAGGTGCAGCACCGCATTGGTCGAGCCGCCGATCGCCGCATTGACCTTGATCGCGTTGGCGAAGGCGTCGGCGGTGAGGATCTGCGACATGCGCAGGTCCTCTTCCACCATCTGCACGATGCGCCGCCCGCTGAGCCGCGCCAGCCGCGCGCGGCGTGCGTCCACCGCCGGGATCGCCGCGTTCTCCGGCAGCGACATGCCCAGCGCCTCGACCATGCTGGCCATGGTCGAGGCCGTGCCCATGGTCATGCAGCTGCCCTTGGAGCGCTGCATGCAGGCTTCTGCCTCGACGAACTCGTCCTGGCCCAGCGTGCTGGCGCGGACCATCTCCGACATCTCGATCACCCCGGTGCCCGAGCCCAGCGGCTGCCCGCGCCAGTTGCCCGACAGCGACGGCCCGCCGGACACGCCGATGGTCGGCAGGTCCACGCTGGCCGCGCCCATCAGCAAGGACGGGGTGGTCTTGTCGCAGCCCATCAGCAGCACCACACCATCCAGCGGATTGGCGCGGATCGATTCCTCCACGTCCATGCTGGCCAGGTTGCGGAACAACATCGCGGTGGGGCGCATCTGCGTCTCGCCCAGCGACATCACCGGGAACTCCAGCGGGAACCCGCCGGCCTCGTACACGCCTTTTTTGACGTGCTCGGCCAGCTCGCGCAGGTGGCCGTTGCACGGGGTCAGCTCCGACCAGGTGTTGCAGATGCCGATCACCGGGCGGCCATCGAACATGTCGTGCGGATGGCCGGCGCTCTTGAGCCAGCTGCGGTAGTAGAAGCCCTGCTTGCCTTCGCGCCCGAACCACGCCTGGCTGCGGCGCGGCGGTTTGCTGGGTGAGCCCATGTCGGCGGATTCCTCGAGTCCAGGACGCCGGGATCCGCCTTGAACGCAAGCCGCCCCCGGATGCTTTACGCCGGGCATGCTAGCGGGCATATTGATACGTGAAAAATAGCAAATATCTTCAAATGGATATTTGTTTTCATATATCAAAAACCTATCCACCTAGAGCGAAATGGCATGGACAACTCGGCAAGCGCGGCTCCTTCCCCCCTCGGCAACGCAACCTACGGCAGCCTGCGCGGGCGCCGCGTCTTCATCACCGGCGGTGGCTCCGGCATCGGCGCCGCGCTGGTGGAGGCCTTTGCCGCCCAAGGTGCGCAGGTGGCCTTCGTCGATGTCGCGGCCGAACCCAGTGCCGCGCTGGCCGAGCGGCTAGCCGCGGGCGGCCTGACCGCGCCGTGGTGGCGCCGCTGCGACGTCACCGACGTGGCCGCGCTGCAGGCGGCGATCGGCGCAGCGGCGGCCGAACTGGGCGATTTCCACGTACTGCTCAACAACGTCGGCAGCGACGACCGCCACGCCTTGGAGGCGGTGACCCCCGACTATTGGGAGCGCTGTGTGTCGATCAACCAGCGTGCGGCGTTCTTCGCCATCCAGGCGGTGGTGCCGGGCATGCGGCGGCTGGGTGGCGGTTCCATCGTCAACCTCGGCTCCACCGGCTGGCAGAGCAAGACCGGCGGCTATCCGGTTTATGCCACCGCCAAGTCCTCGGTGAACGGCCTGACCCGCGGCCTGGCGCGCGACCTGGGCGCGGCGCGGATCCGCATCAACGTGCTGACCCCGGGCTGGGTGATGACCGAACGCCAGGTCACCCTGTGGCTGGACGAGGCCGGCGAGCGCGAACTGGCGCGCAACCAGTGCCTGCCGGACAAGGTGATGCCGGAGGACATCGCGCGCATGGCGCTGTTCCTGGCCTCGGACGAGGCGCGCGCGATCACCGCCCAGGAGTTCGTGGTGGATGGCGGCTGGACTTGAGGGCAGTCGGGCGTCTGGCCTCGTGGGAGGGCTTAGGTTCGGATAGGGCACCAGTGGGGGAGGTGTCCCGCTTCGCTTGTCGGGGCTGAAGCCCCTCCCACAAGAAGCTGAGCGCTGCTGCTGGGCAGCGACGTTGTGGGAGGGACTTCAGTCCCGACGCGACCGGCTGTGTTCTGAGAGTGACGGGTGGTTTCCACGTTACGAGGCGCGGCTGAAGGGCACCTCCAGAAATCTGCTTGCCGCGGCACACCCGTGCTTGTCGTAGGAGCGGCTTCAGCCGCGACGGGCATTCCCGATACCACTTGGTCGCGGCTGAAGCCGCTCCTACGAAAGACGCGATCCACTGTCCGTCGGCGGTGATGCATCTGTCGCTGGCACCGCGACGCCGTAGACCGTGGCCGCAGCCTCCTGCAGCGCCTGCAGCACGATCCGTGCGCCCGGCGACAGCAGCCAGTCGCGGCGGGTGATCAGGCCGAAGGCGTCCATGCGGCAGGACAGCGCCACCGGCACGATCGCCACGCTGCCGTGGTCGGCGAAATGCCGGGCCACGTCCTCCGGCACCACCGCCAGCGCGTCGCCATGGCGCAGCAACTGCGGCAGCACCACCAGCGCCGAGGTCTCGATCACCCGCTTGGGCGCCTCCAGCCCGGCGTTCTGGAACATCAGTTCGAAACGGTGGCGCAGCACGCTGCCGTCCGGCGGCACGATCCAGGGCGCATCGGCCAACACGGCCAGCGTCGGCGCCGGCGCCGCCAGCAGCGGATGGCCGGGGCGGGCGATGGCGCAGACCTTTTCCTCGGCCAGCGCCTGGTAGTGCAGGTGGCGCTTGTCGTGCCGCGCGAACAGCCGCGCCACCACGATGTCGAGCTTGTTCTGCGCCAGTTGCTCGAGCAGCACATCGCTGCCGTCCACGCGCAGGCCCACCCGCAGCAGCGGATGCTGCGCGCCGACCTGGGCCAGCGCGGACGGCAGCAGGCTCATCGCCGGGCCGGCGATCGCGCCGACGCCGACGCTGCCGGCATAGCCGGCCTTCAGCGCGGCGATCTCGGCGCCAGCCTCGCCGAGGCTGGCCAGGGCGATGCGCGCGTGGCGGATCATCGCCTCGCCGTACCAGGTCGCGCGCATGCCGCGCGGCAGGCGCTCGAACAGCGGCACCGCCAGCATGTCCTCCAGGTCCTTGAGCAGCTTGGACGCGGCCGGCTGCGACATGTTCAAGGTCTCGGCGGCGCGGTGGATGTTGCCTTCCTCCTCGATCGCCAGCAGCAGCATCAATTGCCGGGTCTTCAGGCGGGCGCGGACGAACCAGGGCGGGGAAGCGGACATGGCGCTCGGAAAGATACGAATGTTCGTATACCTTAAGCCAAAACCGATATTTGTTGCATATAGGTCGTGCGGCCAGAATAGGACGGGCGCATCGCGTCGCGCGTGTCCCGCGCCGCGCGCTGCGCGCCCGCATTCCGACAGGCGACCGATTCATGCGATTGATCCAGTTGCTCGATGACGCCGGCACGCCCGGCGTCGGCGTGGTGGAAGACGACGGCCGCCAAGTGCGGCTGCTGCGCGAGGTGGCGTCGACCTACGCGCTGGCCAACGCGGCGCTGGCCGCTGGCGACAGCCTGGAGGCGCATGCGCAGCACCTGCGTGGCGAGCGGGTGCTCGACTATGCCGCCTTGCTGGCCGACGGCCGCGTGCTGCCGCCGTTGACCCATCCGGACCCGGCGCATTGTCGCGTCACCGGCACCGGCCTGACCCACCTGGGCAGCGCGGCGACCCGCGATGCCATGCACCAGAACCTGCAGCAGCAGGCGGCGCAGGGCACGCTCACCGATTCGATGAAGATCTTCCAGCTTGGCGTGGACGGCGGCATCCCGCGCGACGGCCAGCCCGGCGCGCAGCCGGAATGGTTCTACAAAGGCGACGGCAGCACTCTGGTCGCGCCGGGCGCGCCGCTGCCGTCGCCGGACTTCGCCCTGGACGGCGGCGAGGAGCCGGAACTGGTCGGGTTGTACGTGATCGGCGCCGACGGTGTGCCGTACCGGCTCGGCTTCGCGCTGGGCAACGAATTCTCCGACCACGTCACCGAGCGCCAGAACTACCTGTACCTGGCCCATTCCAAGCTGCGCGCCTGCGCGGTCGGCCCGGAGCTGCGCTGCGGCGACCTGCCGCGCGACCTGCGCGGCCACAGCCGCATCCGCCGCGGCGATGCGGTGATCTGGGAGAAACCCTTCGTTACCGGCGAGGCCAACATGTGCCACTCGCTGGCCAATCTCGAGTACCACCATTTCAAGTACGCCACGCACCGCGTGCCCGGCGACGTACACCTGCATTTCTTCGGCACCGCCACGCTGAGCTTCGCCGACGGCGTGCAGGCGCAGCCCGGCGACCGCTTCGAGATCGAACTGCCCGAGTTCGGCGCGGCGCTGGTCAATCCCTTGCAGCGCGTCGACAGCGGATTCGCCCTGGGCGGCGTGCGCGCGCTGTAGACCGCACGGAGGTAGGCATGACCCGACGTTTCCAGAGCTACATCGACGGCCGCTGGGTGGCCGGCGATGCCATCGCCCCCGACGAGAATCCGTCGGACCTGACGGCACCGGTCGGCGAAGCCGGCGGCGTCGATGCGGCCACGGTGCGCGAGGCGATCGCCGCGGCCAACGCGGCGCAGTCGGCATGGGCCGCGAGCACCCCACAGCAGCGCGCCGACGCGCTGGACGCGGTCGGCAGCGAGATCCTGGCGCGCAAGCAGGAACTGGGCGCGCTGCTGGCATCGGAAGAGGGCAAGACCCTGCCGGAGAGCATCGGCGAGGCGGCGCGCGCCGGGCAGATCTTCAAGTTCTTCGCCGGCGAGGCCTTGCGCATTCCCGGCGAGACGCTGGCCTCTACGCGGCCCGGGGTCAACGTCGAGATCACCCGCGAGCCGGTCGGCACGGTCGGCATCATCGCGCCGTGGAATTTCCCGCTGGCGATCCCGGCGTGGAAGATCGCGCCGGCATTGGCCTATGGCAACACCGTGGTGTTCAAGCCGGCGGAGATCGTGCCCGGCTGCGCCTGGGCGCTGGCCGAGATCCTCAGCCGCGCGGGCCTGCCCAACGGCGCATTCAACCTGGTGCTCGGCAGCGGCAGCACGGTCGGCCAGGCGCTGGTCGCCGAGCGCGGCATCGATGCGCTGAGCTTCACCGGCTCGGTGCCTACCGGCAACCGGCTGCTGAAGCAGGCCGCCGAGCGCGGGCTGAAGATCCAGTTGGAGATGGGCGGCAAGAATCCGTTGGTGGTGCTGGCCGATGCCGATCTGGACCTGGCGGTGGAGATCGCGGTCAACGGCGCGTACTTCTCCACCGGCCAGCGCTGCACCGCGTCGAGCCGGCTGATCGTCGAACGCGCGGTGCATGATGATTTCGTTGCGCGTGTGCGCACGCGCTTGACCTCACTGAAGATCGGCCACGCGCTGGAGCCGGGCGTGGACATCGGCCCGGTGGCCAGCGCCAGCCAGTTCGAGCAGGACCGCGACTACCTGCGCATCGCCCGCGAGGAAGGCGCCGAACTGCTGTACGGCGGTGAGGCGCTCGAGTGCGCGCATCGCGGCTACTACCTGCGCCCGGCGCTGGTCGCGGCGCAGCCACAGCATCGCATCGCCCGCGAGGAAGTGTTCGGCCCGGTCGCCGCGGTGCTGGTGGCCGACGACTACGACCACGCGCTGGCCCTGGCCAACGACACCGAGTTCGGCCTGTGCGCCGGCATCGCCACGCGCTCGTTGAAGTACGCCACGCATTTCAAGCGGCACGCGCAGGCGGGCATGGTGATGGTCAACCTGCCTACCGCCGGCGTCGACCCGCACGTGCCGTTCGGCGGGCGCAAGGCGTCCAGCTACGGCCCGCGCGAGCAGGGCCGGTATGCGGTGGAGTTCTACACCACGGTCAAGACCGCCTATACGTCCGCACCATGAACTGATCGAACCAGCGCACGCCGGGCCTGGGAGGGGGGGCGGCGCGTCGCGGCCTCAGGGCCGTGTCCGCCGCCAGCGTGCCATCAATGAGGAGGGGCTATGCAGAAGCACACGTCGGGAATGCGAGCGCTGGGAATCGTGGCACTGCTGGGCATGGCGCTGGCCGCCTGTTCCGGCGGCGGCAAGGACGCGAACACGGCGCCCGGGCAACTGACCGTCGGCTTCAGCCAGGTCGGCGCCGAGAGCGAATGGCGCACCGCCAACACCGCCTCGATCAAGCAGGCCGTCGCCGATGCCGGCATGAAGCTGAAGTTCTCCGACGCGCAGCAGAAGCAGGAGAACCAGATCAAGGCGCTGCGCTCGTTCATCGCCCAGCGCGTGGACGTGATCGCGTTTTCGCCGGTGGTGGAGTCGGGTTGGGAAACCGTGCTGCGCGAGGCCAAGGCCGCGCAGATCCCGGTGGTGCTCACCGACCGCGCGGTGAAGGTGTCCGACGACAGCCTCTACGTCACCCTGATCGGCTCGGATTTCGTCGAGGAAGGGCGCAAGGCGGCGCGCTGGCTGGTCGAGCGCTCGCCGCTGAAGGACGGCGACAAGCCGGTGCGCATCGTCGAGTTGCAGGGCACTGTCGGCTCGGCGCCGGCGATCGACCGCATGCAGGGCTTCAAGGAAATCCTCGCCACGCACCCGCGCTTCCAGATCGTGCGCTCGCAGAGCGGCGACTTCACCCGCGCCAAGGGCAAGGAAGTGATGGAGGCGTTCCTGAAAGCGGAAGGGCGCAACATCGACGTGCTCTACGCGCACAACGACGACATGGCGATCGGTGCGATCCAGGCGATCGAGGAAGCCGGCCTGAAGCCCGGCAAGGACATCCTGGTGATCTCGGTGGACGGGGTGAAGGGCGCGTTCGAGGCGATGCAGGCCGGCAAGCTCAACGTCACCGTCGAATGCAATCCGCTGCTTGGCCCGCAACTGGTGCAGGCCATCCGCGACCTCAAGGCCGGCAAGCCGCTGCCCAAGCGCATCGTGGTGGAGGAGTCGGTGTACACCCAGGACCAGGCCGCGGCCGAACTGCCCAAGCGCAAGTACTGAGGGCGCGCACATGCATCCGCTGGTGCTGGAGGCGCAGGGACTGAGCAAGGCCTACGCTGGCGTGGCCGCGCTGGAGGAGGTGGCGCTGCGCCTGCGCGGCGGCGAGATCCACGCGCTGATGGGCCAGAACGGCGCTGGCAAGTCGACCCTGATCAAGCTGCTGACCGGCGTGACCGCCGCCGACGCCGGACGCATCGTGCTGGACGGCGCGGTCGTCGCGCCGGCCTCGCCGCAGCAGGCGCAACGGCTCGGCATCAGCACCGTGTACCAGGAAGTGAACCTGTGCCCGAACCTGTCGGTGGCCGAGAACCTGTTCGCCGGCCGCTACCCGCTGCGCGGCTGGCCGCGGCGCATCGACTGGCGCCGGGTCGAACGCGAGGCCGAGGCAGGCTTGCAGCGCCTGGGCATCGCCATCGACGTGCGTCGCGCGCTGGGCGCCTATCCGGTGGCGGTGCAGCAGATGGTGGCGATCGCGCGTGCGGTCGGCGTATCGGCGCGGGTGCTGATCCTCGACGAGCCCACCTCCAGCCTCGATGAAGGCGAGGTGGCCGAGTTGTTCCGGGTGATGCGCACGCTGCGCGAGACCGGCATGGCGATCCTGTTCGTCACCCACTTCCTCGATCAGGTGTACGCAGTGGCCGACCGCATCAGCGTATTGCGCAACGGCCGCCTGGTCGGCGAGTACACCCCCGACGCGCTGCCCGCACCGCAACTGGTCGCGGCGATGGTCGGGCGCGCGCTCGACCCGGCCAGCGCCGCGGCCGCCACGGTGCGCGCCGCGGCGCCCGAGGACGCGGCGCCGCTGCTGCAGGCGCAGGGCCTGGGCCGGCGCGGCCAGTTGCAGCCGATCGACCTGCAACTGCGCCGCGGCCAGGTGCTGGGCCTGGCCGGCCTGCTCGGCGCCGGCCGCGCCGAACTGGCGCGGCTGTTGTTCGGGCTGGACCGCGCCGATTGCGGACGCGTTGCGATCGACGGCCGCGCCGTGGCCTTGCGCGGCCCGCCCGATGCGATCCGCCACGGCCTGGCGCTGTGCCCGGAAGAGCGCAAGACCGAGGGCATCGTCGCCGAGCTGTCGGTGCGCGAGAACATCGTGCTGGCCTTGCAGGCGCGCATGGGCCTGCGCCGGTTCCTGGCGCCGGCCGAGCAGCTGCGCATCGCGCAGGGCTATGTGGACGTGCTGGGCATCAAGACCGCCAGCCTGGAGACGCCGGTGGGGCTGCTGTCCGGCGGCAACCAGCAGAAGGTGGTGCTGGCGCGCTGGCTGGCGACGCGGCCGCGGCTGCTGATCCTCGACGAACCCACCCGCGGCATCGACATCGCCGCGAAGCAGGACATCATGACCCGGATCCTGGCGCTGGCCCGCGAGGGGATGGCGGTGCTGTTCATCTCCGCCGAGGTCGCCGAACTCGCGCGCATCGCCGACCGCATCGCGGTGCTGCGCGAACGCCGCCTGGTCGGCGAACTGCCCGGCGGCTGCGGCGAGCGCGCGATCTTCGAGCTGATCGCCGGGAGCGCCGCATGAGCGCCGCCGCCGCGCCCGATACGACCGCGCCGCGCTGGCCGGCGCGGCTGCGCGCGCATCCGCTGTTCTGGCCGCTGGCGACACTGGCCGCACTGCTGCTCGGCAATGGCGTGTTTGACCCCGGCTTCCTGAGCCTGCAATGGCGCGACGGCCACCTGTACGGCAGCCTGGTCGACATCGGCAACCGCGCCGCGCCGCTGGCGCTGGTGGCGATGGGCATGACCCTGGTGATCGCGGTGCGCGGCCTGGACATCTCGGTCGGTGCGGTGGTGGCGATCGCCGCGACGGTGGCCGCATGGATGATCGGCGGCGGCGAACACAGCCGCTTCCCGCTGTGGGCGGTGCTGCTGGCGCCGCTGCTGGTGGCGGCGCTGTGCGGGCTGTGGAACGGCCTGCTGGTGGTCAAGGTCGGCATGCAGCCGATCATCGCCACGCTGATCCTGATGGTGGCCGGGCGCGGCATCGCGCAATTGATCGGCGACGGGCAGATCCTGACCATCTACTACCCGCCGTATTTCTACCTCGGCAACGGCTTCCTGCTCGGCCTGCCGTTCGCCTTGTTCGTGGTCGCGACGGTGTTCGTGGCGTTGCAACTGCTGCTGGGGCGCACCGCGCTTGGCCTGTTCGTGCGCGCCATCGGCCACAACCCGCGCGCGGCGCGGGTGGCGGGCGTGCGTGCGCGGCTGATCGCGGTGCTGCTGTACGTGTTCTGCGCGTTCAGCGCCGGCCTCGCCGGGTTGCTGATCAGCTCCAACGTCAAGAGCGCCGACGCCAACAACGCCGGGCAGTTGATGGAACTCGACGCGATCCTCGCGGTCACCCTCGGCGGCACCCTGCTCGACGCCGGCCGCTTCAGCCTGGCCGGCAGCGTGATCGGCGCGCTGATCATCCAGACCCTGACCGCGACCATCTACGCCTTCGGCGTGCCGGCGCAGGTCACCATGCTGATCAAGGCGTTGCTGGTGTTCGCGGTGATGCTGCTGCAATCGCCGATCTTCCGCGCCCACCTGCGCGGCTGGATCCGGCGGCCGCCGCCTCAGGTGCGGCCATGAGTGCGGCGGCTCCACGCCCGGCGGTGTCCGGCCTGCGCAAGGCGACAGGGATGCTGCAGGGCGCGCGCCTGCCGTTGGCGATCACCGTGGCGCTGTTCGTGGCCATGCTCGCGGCCGGCGGCGTGCTCTACGACGGCTTCCTGGCGCCGCAGGTGCTGGCCAATCTGCTGATCGACAATGCCTTTCTGTGCATCGCCGCGGTTGGCATGAGCCTGGTGATCCTCAGCGGCGGCATCGACCTGTCGGTGGGCGCGGTGCTGGCCTTCAGCACAGTGCTGTCGGCGTCGCTGGTCGAGCGCCATGGCTGGTCGCCGCTGGCGGCGATCCCGCTGGTGCTGCTGCTCGGCAGCGTCTTCGGTGCCGGTATGGGCCTGCTGATCCAGCGCTACCGCCTGCAACCGTTCGTGGTCACCCTGGCCGGCATGTTCCTGGCGCGCGGCGCCAGTTACCTGATCAGCGTCGATTCGATCCCCATCACCGACCCGCTGTACACCGCGATCGCGCAGGCGCGGCTGCCGCTCGGCGGCGGCGCGTCGCTGTCGGTCGGCGCGCTGATCGCGCTGGCGATGGTGGCGCTGGGCATGTGGCTGACCCAGTGCACCCGCTTCGGCCGCTGCGTGTACGCGCTGGGCGGCAGCGAGGCTTCGGCGCGGTTGATGGGCCTGCCGGTGGAGGCGACGCAGGTGCGCGTCTACGCCTTCAGCGGCTTCTGCTCGGCGCTGGCCGGGGTGGTGTGCACGTTCTACATGCTGTCCGGCTACAGCCTGCACGCGCAGGGGCTGGAGCTGGATGCCATCGCCGCGGTGGTGATCGGCGGCACGCTGCTTGCTGGCGGCAGCGGCTACGTGATCGGCACCCTGTTCGGCGTGCTGATCCTGGGCGCGATCCAGACCCTGATCGTGTTCGACGGCACGCTCAGCTCATGGTGGACGCGCATCGTGATCGGCGGTCTGCTGCTGCTGTTCTGCCTGCTGCAGCGGTTGTTGAGCCGGCGCCTGCCGGCGATGGATGCGGTTGCCTGACGGATGGCAGCGCGTGGCGGTGAGCATCGCCACGCGCCACGGCGCGCTCGCTAGCGAGGTGCCGATGGCGCCGCATCGGCCTGCAGCGGGGTGACCGCGATCCAGTCGATGTCCGGTGCATACCGCGAGCGCAGCAGGATGTCCGGTGCACGTTGCGAGATGTAATGGACGCCGTCGGCGTCGGGGACTTCTTCGCCGGAGATCTGGATGCGATTGCGCCCGGCGTGCAATGCGACCGGCACGCTCAGTTCCCACCAGTTGTTGTGGTGGAAGCTGTGCGGGAAGGTCGCCAGTATCGGCGGCGCACCGTTGACGCGGATGCGCCCGATGCGCGCCAGCGGATCCGGATTGTAGTGGCTCGCCTTCGACTGCTCGTCGTTGGCGTAACGCAGGGTCAGCATGTAAGGACCGGCGCGCTCGACCATGACCGCGTCGAAGGTGAGCGTATTGCCGTTGCCGGGTTCGCCACCGATGCCGGTCACCGCGGCGCCGCCGCTGGCGAGGGTGGCCTGGGTGCGATGCGCGCTGCCGGCGATGTCCGCCTGCTCGGCTTCGTAGCGCGGACCGAGCACGGCGCCGGAGCCCACCCGCAGGCGATCCAGCAACGGGCGCCCGGCGCTGCCGCCGACCACGATCTTGTTGAGCCCGCCCATCAGGAACACCGCCTGCACGGGAAACTGCAGTGCTTGGCCGTTGACGGCGACCGACAGCGCGCCGGGCGTGGCCAGATCCACCGACAGCGGCGCCAATCCTTCCTGCGGCGCATACACCCAGAACGTGGCGGAGGCGCCGGCGGGCAGCGCCACTGCGCCGGCGCCGGAGACGTCGTCGCGGTCATAGCGCGCCTGCGCACCGCCCGCCAGCGTGGCGAGTTCGGCCTCGTAGACCTGCGTGTCGGCAGCGGGATCGGGCAGCGACAACGTGATGCGATCGATCAGTGCATTGCCGTGAGTGTGTCGGCGGTCATCCGCACTCGCACTCGCAATGCTGAGCACGTGGCGGCCCGCGGCCAACGCGATGCGCAGGTCGGCGTGATCCCACACCACCGGCTTGTAGCCCAGCGGTAGCATCACCTCGCGTTCGCTGGCCGCATCCCCGTCGACGCGCACGAAGACATTGGTCGGCCCGAGCGTGGCGACCAGCGGATCCTGGTTGAAACTGTTGGCGAGGATGCGCAGATCGTACAGACCGTCCTGTGGCACCTTGATGGCGAAGTCCAGGCGCACGTCGCGCGCGCTGGCGAATCCGCCGACGGCGTAGCGGCCGGAGGTGAAGAAGCGATCGAGCGCCTGCGGCGAGCCTTCCGGGCCGCGCCGTTCGTAGCCGCTGCCGTGATGCGCGGCGTCCTCTGCTTCGTACCGCTGCTGCCAGCGCAGTGCCGGCGGTTGTGCAGGGCCGCCGTGCATGCCGGGCATGACCACCAGGCTGTAGGCCGATTCGGCGCTCAGCGTCGGCAACGCGCCGCGGCCGAAGTCCAGATCGATGCGGCCCGCGACCACCGGCACCTGCACGTCCGCGATCAGGCGTGGCGCGGCGGCGTCGCCGAGCTGCCCGGTCCAGGGGATTTCGCGCACGACCACGCGCACCCGCTCGCCGAACGAGGCGTTCGGAATTCGGGTCAACGACAGCGTGGCAGGCCCGCTGCTGCCACCGAACAGGACACGCGCCTGCAGCTGCTGCGGGTCGAACGCGGCCACCGCCTGCAGGCTGTCGTCCTGCCCGGGATGCGGGGGCGTCACCGCCACGGTGTGCATGCCGCGCATCGCGGCGTAGGCGTTCAGTAGCCACCACTGGCCGTTGCCGCGATTGGCCTGAACGGCCGAGTCGCTCAGATTGCCGTCGATGTTCCAGTACGCCAGGTCGGCATCGACCTTGGCCGCTTCGATCGCTGCCGCCCACTGCACGATCTGTCCCGGCACGGAGGTGTGGTAGTTGAACGCGTACTCGTCGATGTTGATCGGCAGGTGCCGGCCGGCCAGCGCTGTCCCGGCGAAGAGTTCCTGTTCCCAGCCGCGGAAGCGGGCCACGCTGCGCGACAGCGAGGCCGGATCGGTCAGTTCGTGCCAGGTGACCACGTCGGGCAGGGTGCCCGCGCGCAGCGCATGCTGCAGGAAGCCCTTGTCCTGGTCGAACAGGATGCTGGTGTTGGGGCCGGCGATGCGCGCGTCGGGGAGGATGGCGTGGATGCGTCGCCACGCACGGTCCCAGGCGTCGAAATAGGCGCTCGGGTCGCTGCGCCAATCCACGCCGTTGCAGCTGTCCGGACCCGCATGCCCCGGCACGGCGGCCTTGGCGAACATGTTGCCTTCGGGCTCGTTGAACGGCACGAACACCACGTGCTGCCGGTACTGCGCGGGCAGCGCCTTGACCTGTTCGACCTGACGCGCGATCTCGTCCAGGTAATGCGCCACGGACTGCGCGCAGTCGCCCTGCGTCCAGCGGTAGGGGAAGCCGCGGTGGATGTCGGTCATGTAGATGTAGGTCTCGCCCCCGGAGCCGGTGGCGAGCGAACGGATCACTTCCAGCGCATCGGCGCCGGGATGTTGCAGCCCGTCCTGTGCCTTGGTCGCCACACTGCGCAGGCCCATGCCCTCGACCAGGTTCGGGGACGGCAGGCGCGCGTCGTAGAGGCCGTAGAGACTGCCGGATGCACCGCCATGGAACGGGCCGGTGTCCTGCCCCAGGTCGACGATGAGGCGATCGGCGGCGATCGCGGTGCCGGTGCAGGCGGCGAGAGAGAGGGACAGCAGCAGCCGCGAGGCCGGGGAACGAACGGATGCGTGCATGGGCGGGAGGTCGGCAATGGAGCGATGCGTCCGGTGCCCGGCGAACACATGCACGCCAGGCCGTAGCGGGCAGGATAGGGCCGCCGCGCAGCGCCGACCAATCACGTAAATCGGCCGTGCGATATCCGAATCGGAATGGGGCGGCGCGCACGTGGAGGACCGCCCACCCTTGATCGGTCGCCTGCTGTCGTCCGCCTGCAGTGGTTGCCGCCCCGGGGTCTGCACTGGGCGCTCGCGCGGCGGGCCGGCGTAGAATTCGGCAATCGCAACCGGAGCGCCGACATGCTGACCATCTGGGGCCGCCACAACTCGAGCAACGTACGCAAGGTGCTGTGGTGCGCCGAGGAAGCCGGGGTGGCGTACCAATCGATCGAGATCGGTGGCGCGTTCGGCGGCAACGACGCGCCGGCCTATCGCGCGCTCAATCCCAATGGCCTGGTGCCCGCGATCGAGGACGACGGCCTGGTGCTGTGGGAGTCCAATGCGATCGTGCGTTACCTCGCCGCGCGCTACGCACCGGGCACGCTCTATCCGCAGGACCCGGCGTTGCGGGCACAGGGCGACAAGTGGATGGACTGGACCACCTCGCGCTTCGCCGGCGCCTTCCGCGATCTGTTCTGGGGCGTGCTGCGCACGGCACCGGAACAGCGCGACGCCGCCAGGATCGCCGCCGCGCTGGGTCAATCGGCCGAACTGCTGCGCACCGCCGATGCCGCGCTGGCGCCGCAGCCGTGGCTGTCGGGCGAGCACTTCGCGATGGGCGACATCCCGCTCGGCAGCTTCGTCTATGCCTGGTTCGAGATGCCGATCGAACGCCCGGCGCTGCCGCACCTGCACGCCTGGTACCAACGCCTGCAGCAGCGTCCGGCCTACCGCAAGGGCGTGATGACGGCGCTGACCTGAGTGGCATCGCCCGCGGCCGGCGCGTCGTCGCGGCGGCAAGCCGGTGACGCATGCGCGTGCAAACCCCTTGATGGCAAGGAGCCATGACCCATGATCGAAACCCCCAGGATCGTGCTCTGCATTCCCGGCCCATGGCCGGATCGATCCGATCTGCTCGCGCGCATCGTCCAGGACAGCGGCGGCTACCTGTTCGCCGGGCAGGTGCTGATGCACATGGACAGCGGCGAGGCCTGCGAGCTGCAGTACGAGCCGCACGATGCACGCATGGCCGCCGCGTTCGCCGCGGCCGCGCCGCACTGGCGCGGCTCGGCGGACATGGCGCGCATCGGGACGCATGCGTCGGTCGTCTACCTGATCGGTGCCGGCGGCTCGCGGGTGCGCGCCGAGACGATGATGCGCGCGGCTGCGGCGTTGCTGGACGCCGGCGGTCTGGGGGTGAAGGTCGAGAGCAGTGGCGTCGCCCACAGTCCGGCCGACTGGCGGCAGTTGTGCGCGGACCTGTCGCTAGGCAGCGCCCACCGCGCCTATGTGCTGAACATCACCGGCGAGCAGGTCCATTCCTGCGGCATGCACCAGTTCGGCATGAAGGACGCGATCGTCGCGGCGCAGGCAGCATCCGATCCAGTCGGCCTGCTGCACACCTTCACTTCCTACCTGTTCAACGAAGCGCCCGACGTGCGCGAGGGCCATACCTTCTCGGTCGCGGCAGACGCGCCGCGCTACCGGATCCAGGCCGAGGCCAGCACCCAGTTCCAGCCCGGCGACCTGTTCGCCAATCCCTATGGACTGTGGCGGCTGACGCCGCTCTGACCGCGCGCTTATTCCCGTAGTCGTTTGCAGCGGGCCTGACCTGCGCGTCGTGAGCTGCGGCTGCAGTGCCTGCAGCCGTTTTGCGCAGTGAACCGGGTCTGCGCCGGATGCAGCGCTGCGGCGATGCCGCCGTCGAGCGCCTGCGTGCCTCAGGATCTCCCGCCAGCCACCGCCGGCAGCGCGTCGCCGCCCGCGCGGCGCATCACCCAGTTGAACAGCGGGGTCGCCATCAGCGTGGAGGTGATGGCCATCAGCACCAGGATCGAGAACAGGCCCTGTTCGATCACCCCGGCCTGCAGGCCGATGTTGATGATGATCAGCTCCATCAGGCCGCGCGCGTTCATCAGCGCGCCGATCGCCATCGCATTGCGGTTGTTCTCGCCGCTGATCCGTGCCGCGGCCCAGCAGGCGATGCCCTTGCCCAGGAACGAGGCCAGCAGCACCACGCCGGCGGCCAGCAGGATCTGCGGGTCCAGCAGCACGCTCAACTCGGTCTTGAGCCCGGAGAAGGTGAAGAACATCGGCAGCAGGAACACCACCACGAACGGCTGCAACTGCTCGCGCAGCTTCTCGGTCAGCGCGCCCTTGGGCAGGCAGGCGCCGAGTAGGAAGCCGCCGAATACCGCGTGGATGCCGATCGCGTCCATCGCCCAGGCGCTGACGCAGAACAGCATCAGCACCACCGCCAGCACGCCGGCGCTCAGCGGCTGGTCGGGGCGCACGTGGTCGGCCAGGCGGCGCAGCCAGTGGCGGCCGACCAGCATCATGAACAGTGCGTAGCCCACGCCGCCACCGATCGCCAGATAGGCGCTGCCCCAACTGCCGCCGAAGCTGGCCAGCACCACTGCGAGGATGCACCAGGCCGCGGCGTCGTCGACCGCGCCGGCGGTGAGCGCCAGTGTGCCCAGCGGACTGCCGGTGAGGCCGCGCTCGTGGATGATCCGCGCCAACATCGGGAACGCGGTGATGGCGATGGCCGCGCCCAGGAACAGCGAGGCCTCCAGCAGTTTGGCCTTGGCCGAGAACAGCCCCGGCACGTGCAGCAGCCACGGCGCCAGCACGAAGGCCAGCACGAACGGCACGGCGATGCCGGCCAGCGACACGCCCATCGCGCTGCGGTAGCGCGTGCGGAAGTGCTCGCCGCGGAAATCGGTGCCGACCAGGAACATGTACAGGCCCACGCCGAGCTGCGCGGCCACGTACAGCATGTCCAGGGTCGGCTTCGGGAACAGCGCCTGCTGCAGGTCCGGCAGCAGCGCGCCGAACAGCGACGGCCCCAGCGCGACGCCGGCGATCATCTCGCCGACCACCTGCGGCTGGCCCAGGCGCTTGGCCAGCAGGCCGACCAGGCGGCACGCCAGCAGGATCGCCGCCGCCTGCAGGAAGAAATACACCGACATCTGCGGGGTGGTCATGGGCGGCCGTCCTGGAAGTGTCGGCGGATGATAGGAGGCCGGCGCCACGAAATCCATGCGGGCGCCGCGCCACGTGGTGGGGTGGGGTGCGTTTGCGGTATGGTGCCTCGCGCGCGCCGCATCGCGCGCGCGGCACGCATGTAGGCCGACACCGCAGGACGCACCGGGGAACGAGGCGATGAGCAAGGGATGGACGCGACGGCAATGCCTGGGCGCCGCTGCCGCGGGCGCCGTGGCCGGCCTGCTGCCAGGGGCCGCCATCGCGGACGCGGCCGATGCGAGCGGCGCCGCTGTGCTGTACCGGCGCGCATTGGTGCTGGATGCCAATGCCCTGGCGTCGATCGGGGAGGTGTTCGCTGGCGCGGATGCGCCGCAGCTGTTGCAGCAACTGCGCGACTCCGGCGTGTCTGTGCTGAAGACCACGCTGGGCGGTGCGTCCGGCGGCTTCGAGACCGCCGTCCAGGACATCGCCGCCGCGCAGGCACTGGTCGAGCGCTATCCGCAGCACTTCCTCAAGGTGCTGCAGCCGGCCGACCTGCGCCGAGCCAAGCGCGAGGGGCGCGTCGCGTTGATCTTCTCCTTCGAGTCGGCGGCGATGCTGGAGGACAAGCCCGCGCGTATCGAGCTGTTCCGCCAGCTCGGGGTGCGGGTCATGCAACTGACCTACAACCGCACCACGCCGTTCGGCGTCGGTTGCCTGGACGGCGACACGGGCGGCGTCACCGCGCTCGGCCGCGATGCGATCGCGCACATGAACCGGCTAGGGGTGGCGCTGGATCTGAGCCATTGCAACCTGCAGACCACCCGCGACGGCATCGCCCTGTCGCAGCGCCCGCCGGTCATCACCCATGCCGGTTGCGCCGCGGTGTTCGCGCATCCGCGCAACAAGCCGGATGCCGAACTGCGCGCGCTGGCCGACAAGGGCGGGGTGATGGGCGTGTACATGTTGCCGTTCCTGACCGAGGACAGCCGTCAACCGCAGCTGGCCGACTACATGCGCCACCTGCAGCACGCCCTGGACGTGTGCGGCGAGGACCATGTCGGCATCGGCACCGATTCGTTGTTCTTCCCGATCACCGCGCAGGACCGGCGCGCCTTCGAGGCGGACCTGGTGCAGCGCCGTCGCGACGGCATCGGCGCCCCGGGCGAGAACCGCTTGCCCTATCTGCCCGACGCCAATACCCCGCGCAAGCTCGAACGCGTCGCCGACGCGTTGCTGCGCCAGGGTTACGGTGCCCGCGTCGCCGAAAAAGTGCTGGGCCTGAACTTCGAACGGGTGTTCGGCGAGATCTGGAGCGTGTGACGCTGCGCCGTGCGCAATGGACCTGGCATGACGCCGCGATAGGTCGCACGTTGCACGCAGCATCTCTCACCGTTCCAGCAGCGCTGCGCTGGCCACATTGACCAGGCCAGCGCGCAGGTTCAGACTTGCGGCCCAGTTTCCACCCGAACGTCCACGCCGCCATGGCCCACGCACCGCTGCTGATATTGCCCAACGCCCTGCGCGTCAGCGCAGGCCGGGTGCGCCTGCCTGAAGGAGTGGTCGACGCCGTGCGCTAACGCCGGCCATCGCCGATCCGACGCAGACAAGCACCCGACGGGTGCTTTTTTATTGCCTGTTTTTCGCTGTTCCACCGTTCCGACACGCCAAGGAGAACGTGCCATGCACTACGCCGCCGAACCCGAAACCTAGCCGCATGCCCGCCTCGCCAACCGGGGCATGCGGCTTCCCCAGTGTTGGCAATGTGGAACCTCTCTCATGAACACCCAAACCCTATCCCGCTGGCGCAACCTCGGCATCATTGCCCACATCGACGCCGGCAAGACCACCCTCACCGAACGCCTGCTGTGGGCCGGCGGTGCGATTCACCGTCTCGGCGAAGTCCACGACGGTGCCGCCACCACCGACTTCTCGGACATCGAACGCGCGCGCGGCATCAGCATCGGCGCGGCCGCGGTGCAGGTGCAGTGGGCGCCGGCCGGACAGCCGACGCATCGCCTGACCCTGATCGATACCCCCGGACACATCGATTTCGCGATCGAGGTGGAACGTTCCTTGCGCGTGCTCGACGGCGCGGTCGCAGTGTTCTCCGCGGTCGACGGCGTACAGCCGCAATCCGAAGCCGTATGGCGGCAGGCGCGTCGCCACGGCGTGCCGATGCTCGCGTTCGTCAACAAGATGGACCGGGCCGGCGCGTCCTTCGACGGCGTACTGGCGCAGTTGCGCAGCAAGCTCGACGCGACGGTCTGGGCGGTCGGCGTGCCGGTGCCGGGCGATTCCGGCTTCGACGGCTGGAGCGACCTGGTTGGCGGCCGCATGCTGACCTGGGACGACGATGGGCAACTGCACACGCGCGCCTGGCATGCCGAGGAGGTAGCCGGTTTCGCGGACGCACGCGAGCAATTGATCGCCGCGGTGGCCGAACACGACGAGGCGCTGGCGCAGGCCTATCTCGAGGAGCGCGCGATCGACGCCGACCTGCTGCGCGCCGCGTTGCGCCGGGCCACCCTGGCCGGCGCCGGCGTGCCGGTGCTGGCCGGATCGGCGTTCAAGCGCAAGGGCATCGAGCCGTTGCTGGACGCGATCGTCGACTGGTTGCCGTCGCCGCTGGACCGCCCGCCGGTCGCCGCCCGCGCCGACGCGGACACCGATGCCGAGGACGGGCACGACATGCTGCTGGCGCCGGATCCATCCGGCCCGCTGGCGGCGCTGGTGTTCAAGTTCGCGCATACCGCGCAGGGCCCGTTGGCCTTCGTGCGTGTGTATTCGGGCACCATGCGCGTCGGCCACACGGTGTGGACCTCGCATGCGCGGCGGCCGCGCCGGGTCGGGCGGCTGGCGGTGGTGCAGGCGCAGCGGACCCACGACGTGGCGCAGGCGCAGGCCGGCGAGATCGTCGCCGTGCTCGGCTGGAAGGACGCGGTCAGCGGCGAGACGCTCAGCGGCGTGGATGCGCGGTGGGTGCTGGAACGCATCCGCACGCAGCCGCCGGTGCTGGCGTGGCGGCTCGGTGCGGCCAACGCGGCCGAGCTGGTGCGGCTGGGACAGGGCCTGGCGCGGCTGGCGCAGGAGGACCCCTCGTTCCGCGTCGACAGCGATCCGGAGACCGGCGAGGCGGTGATCTGGGGCATGGGCGAGCTGCACCTGGAGGTGATGGTGGAGCGGCTGCGCAGCGAGTGGCACGTGGACGTGCGCACCGGTGCGCCGCGCGTGGCCTACCAGGAAACGCCGCGTGCGGCCGCGCTGGGCGTGGCCGCACGGTTGTCCAAGCAGAACGGCGGCCAGGGCCAGTTCGCGCAGGTGGTGCTGGATGTGCTGCCGCGCGCGGACGGTGCGGTGAGCTTCGTCGACCGCAGCCGTGGCGGCGTGGTGCCCAAGGCCTTTGTTGCCGCCACCGAGAAGGGGGCGCGGGCGGCGCTGGCGCAAGGCCCGCTCGGCCATCCAGTGGTCGGCGTGGAGGTGGTGCTGGTCGATGGCCAGGCGCATGCGGTGGATTCGTCGGACCTGGCGTTCCAGCGCGCGGCGTCCGAAGCGGTGAAGGCGGCGCTGGCGCAGGCCAGCACGCTGCTGCTGGAGCCGGTGATGGCCTTGGCGATCGAGACGCCGGCGAGCAGCGTCGGCGACGTGCTCGGCGATCTGCAGCGGCGCGAGGGACGCGTCGTGGCGATCGAAGAGCGCGGAGCCCATGCCGAGGTCGTCGCGCAGGCGCCGTTGGCGCAACTGCAGGCCTATGCCACCGCGTTGCGCTCGCTGACCCAGGGACGGGCATCGGCGAGCATGACCTTCGACGGCTATGCGCCAGTCAAGGCCGCGTGAGCCGGATTGCCATCTGGCAATGCGGCAGGAGGACGAGGAGCCGGTTCGCCGGCTCCTCTTTTTTTGCGCGGCAAGCAATAGCGCGACGCAGTTCAGGCGGGCGTGGGGGGCGCGCGCAATCCTCACGGATCACGCGTCCACTGCGGGTCCTGTATAGCGTCCGTGCCGACTTGGCGACGGCGCGCGATGTTTGTTCGCCATGTAGATGCCCGGCGCTTGCGTCGACGCCGCGAACAGGGCTTCATAGCCGGCCCCGATCGCCGGAGCCGCCCATGCATCGCCGTTTAGCCCTTCTGACCCTGCTTGCCTTGTCGCCGGCGCTCGCCGCGGCGCAGCCGCCGGCATGCGCGACGCCGCTGCAGATGGCCGAGCGTCTGTACAAGGCGCGCGATTTCTACTGGCAGCCGCAGAACCTGGACGGGTTGCTGACGCCGTCCTTCGCGCACGCGCTGCAGGCCGACCAGCGTTGCGCCGCGCGCGAGGGCGTGTGTCGCCTGGACTTCGATCCGTGGACCAGCGCGCAGGACGGCGACATCCAGGGCGCGCCGACCTTCACCCTGGTCGCGGGCGGTTCGCAGGCCACCGAGGTGGAGGTGCGGATGGACTACCGGCTCGCGCTCGGCGGCCGTGCCGCGCGGGCGCGCTCGGTCAAGATCGAACTGCAGCGCCGCGGCAACGGCTGCTGGGCGGTCAGCGACCTGATCGCACCGGACGGGCAGTCGCTGTTCGCGCTGCTGACCGATCCGCAGGACTAGGCGCGCAGAAGGTCGCAACGCACAGGAAATCCCAACCCCTCTTCTGGGGATGGGGCAGTGTGCCGTGCGCATGGACGCATTGCGCCCTCGCTGGGTGGCAGGGAGGGAGGCGCTGGCGGGCAGGTCTCCTTCGTACACGCGCACACGCCGTCGAGCGTGGGTTCGGGATTGGGAGGAGTAGTGCTGTGTGGCGCGGACCGACCCTCACCCCAACCCCCGCTC
>NZ_LFME01000040.1 GCF_001043115.1 Xanthomonas sp. NCPPB 1128
GGATTGGGGAGTGGGGATTCGGGATTCGAGAAGAGCTAGGCGGTTCGCTCGGCCTGGCCGGCGCACGTGTTTGCGGGAATTGGTGACAAATTCGAGCGCTCAGCGCTTGTCCAATCCCGAATCCCCACTCCCCAATCCCAGCACCTCATCCAACTCCGCCAACCGCTGCGGTGTCCCCACATCCGTCCAGCGGCCGCGATGGTGCAGGCCGTGCAGGCCGCCTTGCTCGGCCTGCGCGCGCAGCAGTGGCACCACCGAGAAGCGGGGCGGCGCGCCGGGCGCGGTGGGCGCTGGTGCCGCGATGGTCTGCCAGTCGCGCAGCAGGGCGGGGCGGTACATGCCGATGCCGGCGTAGGTCAGCAGCGATTCGCCCGCGTTGTGCACGCGGCCGTCGTCCTGCAGGGCGAAATCGCCGTGCGCGGCATAGGCCGGTGGGTCCACCAGCACCAGTTGCGCCAGGCCCGGCGGTTCGGGCGCCAGCCGGGCGAAATCGAAATCCGTCCAGATGTCGCCGTTGACCAGCAGGAACGGCGCCTCGCCGAGCAGCGGCAGCGCGTGCAGCATGCCGCCGCCGGTTTCCAGCGGCGTGGCGCCTTCGTAGGAATAGGCGATGCGCAGCCCGAACGCGCTGCCGTCGCCAAGCGTCTGCGGGAACTGCTCGGCCAGCCACGAGGTGTTGATCACCACCTCGCGCACGCCCAGTGCGGCGAGCTTGCGCAGGTGCCAGACGATCAGCGGGGTGCCGCCCACCGCCAGCACCGGCTTGGGCGTGTGCGCGGTCAGCGGACGCATGCGCTCGCCGAGGCCGGCGGCGAAGATCAGCGCCTTCATGCGCCGGCCGCCGCGCGCTGCGCCAGGGCCGGCTTGATCCGCGTCTGCAGCAGCTGCGCCAGCGGCTGCAGGCTGGGATGCCGCGGCAGCGCCTCGTCGAGGTAGGCGATGAAGCGCGGCACGTTGTCCAGGTACCAGGCCTTGCCGTCGCGGTAGTTGAGTCGCGCGAAGATCCCCAGGTTCTTCAGGTGGCGCTGCACGCCCATCCACTCGGCGTCGCGCAGGAACTGCGCCAGCGGCGGCACCGGGATCCCCGCCTGCAGCGCCCGTGCGTGGTAGCCGGCGAGCCAGGCGTCGACCCGTGCCAGCGGCCAACTCACCGTGGTGTCCTTGAACAGGCTGACCGGGTCGTAGGCCACCGGGCCGACCACGCAGTCCTGGAAATCCAGCACCGCCGGACCGTCGGTCGCCGGCATCAGGTTGCGCGGCATGAAATCGCGATGCACCAGCACCTGCGGCTGGGCCAGCGCGTTGTCCATGAGCTGGCGCTGCACCCCGTGCAGGGCTGCGCGCTCGTCGTCATCCAGGGCGATCCCCAGGTGGCGTTGCAGGAACCAGTCCTCGAACAGCCCGGCATCGCGCTGCAGCAGCGCCTCGCCGAACACGCCCATGCCCGGCGGCGGCGCGATCGCCTGCAGCCGCAGCAACTGGCCGAGCGCGGCGTCGAAGTGCGCGTCCGCCGTGCCCGCGTCCAGGCGTTGCGCCAGGGTCGGTTGCCCCAGGTCTTCCAGCAGCAGGAAGCCGGCCTCCGCGTCCTGCGCCAGGATCGCCGGCACGCGCACGCCGCCGTCGTGCAGCAGGGCGTGCATGCGCAGCCACGGCCGCACGTCTTCCAGGTCCGGCGGCGAATCCATCACGATGCGGCTGATGTCGCGACCATGGCTGCGCCAGTAGCTGCGCTGGCCGGCATCCACCGAAGCACGCTCCAGCGTCGCCTGGGCATCGTCCAGGGCGGCGCGCGCCCAGGCCAGGCGGTGCGCGGCGCGTGCCGCAAGGACATCGGGAACGGTCGTGCTGGCGCTCATCGGTAGGCTGCGGCGGAAACGAGCCGCACAGCGTAAACGCGCGCCGCCGCCGTGGCGAGCGGCGCCACGCGCCTCAGCGCTTGCTGGAGAACAGTCGCAACAGGGCGAGCAGGGCGATGGCGCCGAGCAGCGCGCCGAGGAAGCCGGCCGGCTCGCCGCGGCTGTACCAGCCCATGTAGTGGCCGAACCAGCCGGCCAGCAGCGCGCCGGCGATGCCCAGCAACACCGTGAACAGGCAGCCGGAGCGGCCGCTGCTGGGACCGAGGAAGCGCGCCAGCAGGCCGACCACGAAGCCCACCAGGATGATGTAGAGCCAGCTGTCGCTGCCGAACAGAGTGTGCATGGAGAGCGTTCCGAGCGCGGAGGGAGAGATCAGCGCCGGATCGTGCCAGATCGACTGTGATGGCGTCGATGCTTGCGTGCGCGGCGCAGGCGGCATGGGCCATCGAAAGCCTGCCGCCCGCGCGGCGCAGCGATGACGCGATCGGAAAGGCGCCGCGGCGGAGCCAACGCCTCTCCCGCCGCAAGCAGGCGCTCAGGAAACCGGCTTCGCCAATCCCCAATCCCGACTCCCCGCTTTTACACAGCCGAATGGCTGGTCATCCCGGCCTCAGCAGCACCCGTGCCCGCCATGCTGCTCGCCGCCGGCCACCGCCGCGCTGCCGGTAGTCTCGCCGCGCAGGCTGGCGGCATGATGGGCGGCGATCACCCGCGACACGCAGGCGGTGACCCGCTTGCCCATCGGGATGTGCAGGAACTCGTTGGGGCCATGCGCGTTGGAATGCGGGCCGAGCACGCCGGTGATCATGAACTGCGCGCCGGGGAACTTCTCGCCGAGCATGCCCATGAACGGGATCGAGCCGCCTTCGCCCATGTACATCGCCGGCTTGCCGAACGCCGCCTGCGAGGCCGCTTCGATCGCGTCGGTCAGCCACGGCGACTGCGCCGGCGCGTTCCAGCCGGAGGATGACTTCTCCAGCGCCAGCGACACTTCGGCGCCATACGGCGGGTCGCGCAGCAGCACCTCTTTCAGCAGTTCGCCGGCACGCTTGCCGTCCAGCGTCGGCGGCAGGCGCAGCGACAGCTTCACCGCGGTCTCCGGGCGCAGCACGTTGCCGGCCGAGGCGAGCGGCGGCAGGCCGTCGGCACCGGTCACCGACAGCGCCGGGCGCCAGGTGCGGTTGAGCACCAGTTCGGACAAATCTTCGTGCATCGGCCGCATGCCGGGCAGGAACGGGAACTTGCTGTAGACCTCGTCGCCCAGCACCTCGGCGACCTTGCGCGCCTGCGCCAGCCGCTCCTCGGGGATGTCGGCGTACAGGCCCTCGACCTTGATCTTGCCGGTGGCTTCGTCCTCCAGCCGCGACAGCAGGTCGCGCAGCACGCGGAAGCTCGACGGCACCACGCCGGAGGCGTCACCCGAGTGCACGCCTTCGCTGAGCACCTTGACGCTGAAATTGCCGCCGGCCAGGCCGCGCAGCGAGGTCGTGCACCACAGCTGCTCGTAGTTGCCGCAGCCCGAATCCAGGCACACCACCAGCGACGGCTTGCCGATCCGCGCCGCCAGGTGGTCGACGTAAGCGGGCAGGTCGTAGCTGCCCGATTCCTCGCAGGCCTCGATCAGCACCACGCAGCGCGCGTGCGGGATGCCCTGGTCCTGCAACGCCTGGATCGCCGCCAGCGAACCGAACAGCGCATAGCCGTCGTCGGCGCCGCCGCGGCCGTACAGGCGGTCGTCCTTGAGCACCGGCGTCCACGGGCCCAGGTCGGGGTCCCAGCCGGTCATTTCCGGCTGCTTGTCCAGGTGCCCGTACAGCAGCACCGTGTCCTCGCCGGTCGCCTCGCTGCTCGCCGGCACCTCCAGGTAGATCAGCGGGGTGCGGCCTTCCAGTTGTACCACCTCCACCTGCAGGCCGGGGATGGCCTGCGCCCGCGCCCACCGCTCCATCAGCGCCACCGCATCGGCCATATAGCCGTGCGCGACCCAATCGGCGTCGAACATCGGCGATTTATTGGGGATGCGGATGTAATCGACCAGTTGCGGGACGATGTCGTCATCCCACTTCTCGCTCAGGAAACGGTCGATCTTGGCACTGTCCATGAAAAAACTCCGGGGTGATTGCACACGTGTGCAGCCATTCTACGCCCGGTGCCCGTGTAGGGTTTTTCCTACACGGCGACGCGCCGTTTACCTGCTGTTTGTGACGCGCTCCGACGATAGGCTGTACCCATGTGGCGAGCGATGCTGACAACGCCGGCAGGAAAGGCCGGCGAAGTCCCCATCCAAGTCACAAGGAGCGTTGCCATGCAGTCTTTTATCGTGGTCCTGAAGTCGCTGGTCGTTGCCCTGATGCTGACCGGTTCCGCGTTCGCCGCGGACAAGGTCAACATCAACTCCGCTGGAGCGGAGGAGATCGATCAGGTGTTGGTGAACGTGGGAGCCTCCAAGGCTCAGGCGATCGTCGACTACCGGCAGGCGCACGGACCTTTCAAGAGCGCCGAGGAACTGGCACTGGTGAAAGGCATCGGACTCAAGACGGTCGAGCGGAATCGCGACCGGATCGACGTGGGCGCCACGAAGGCACCCGCGCCGACAGCCGCCAAGCAGGCAGCTGCCAAGCCGGTGGAAAGGCGTTAAAGGGATTTGCAACGAAAGGATAGGGCCGGCGCTGGACGCGCGGCCACAGCCTCACTGAGCAGGATGCGAAGGGGGAAGGCAGGAAGCCGACAGGGAGGTACATCGTCGCCCGGCGTTGCACAGTGACGTGCAGCCGGGCGATGTTTTTTTGGGCCCATGGCGCGTCTTGCATGGCCCCTGCGGGCGGGCCCGGGACAGGCGCCGATGCCGCGATCGTGCAGAATGCGCGCATGGATTGGTGCACGCTGCCCGCGCGGGTCATTCCCGCCAATGAATATCGCCGCGAACGCTGGCGCAACGGCCTGGGCTGGACCCGGGAAATCCTGCGTCTGCCTGCCGCTGGCGAGGACTGGCTGCTGCGCCTGTCCATCGCCGAGATCGAGCAGGACGCCGTGTTCTCCGCCTTCCCCGGGATCGACCGCGAACTGGTCCTGCTGCGCGGCAATGGCGTACGCCTGCGGTTCGACGATGGCGAGGAGCAGGTGCTGGAGGACCCGTATGCGCGTCTGCGCTTCGCCGGCGAGCGGCCGCTGCGTGGCGAGCTGCTGGACGGGCCGACCCACGATTTCAACCTCATGTGGCGCCGCGACCGGCTGCGCACGCAACTGCTGCACCGCCCCCTGGTCGGGCCGATGTTGTTCTTCGCCGAACCCGGTGTCGCCTGGGCCGTTCATCTTCTGGCAGGGCAAGCGCAGTTCGATGCAGCCAGTGGACTGCCGCCATTGGCGGCCGGCGACAGTGCCTGGCTGGCCGCCGATGCCAGGCGCCGCTTCGCTTTGAGCGGGGGCGGGGAGTTGCTGGCGATGCGCATCGAGGCCGCGCAGACGCCTACGGACTGAGCCTGCGCGACCCCGCGCACGGGTCTTGCGGCGTCGGCGCCGACCGCGTCCAATGCGCGGACGCGGTCATCCGGGCCGCACAGCGGAAGCCGACAGGTGGTCTCGGACAACAGGTGGTTGGCGAAAATTCTGGTGGCGGACGCGGACGCGGCCTTGCGCGACCGGATTCGCGATTACCTGGCCTGTTTCAACCTGCAGACGCACGACGCCGACAGCGCGCCGCAACTGCAGGCGCAACTGGCGGCCGGGCATTACGACGCGGTGGTGCTCGATGCGCGCCTGGACGGCGCCGAGGGCCTGCGCCTGTGCCGGCAGCTGCGCGACCGCGGCGACATCGCCATCGTGATGATGGCCGACCGCGCCGAGCCGGTGGACCGGGTGATCGGCCTGGATCTCGGGGCGGACGATTTCCTGGTGCGGCCGCCGGACCTGCGCGAACTGGTGGCGCGGCTCAACGCGGTGCTGCGCCGGGTGCGCGCGACGCAGCCGCCGCCGGCCGAGCACGGCGGCTGGCAGGTCGATGCCGCGCGTCACCAGGCGGTGGCGCCGGACGGGCGGACGATCCCGCTGTCGCCGGGCGAACTGCGGTTGATGGCGGTGTTCCTCGAACAGCCCGGCGAAGTGCTCAGCCGCGAGGTGCTGCGGACGGCGCTGGGCGACAGCGAGGCCAGCGTTCCGGCGAGCAGCCGTGGCATCGATCTGCAGGTCTCGCGGTTGCGTCAGAAGCTCGGCGACGATCCGCTGGTGCCGCAATGGATCCGCACCGTCCGCGGCAAGGGCTATGTGTTCGAGCTGCAGCGCATGGGGATGCCGGCCGCGCGCTGAGGGCGCGACGGCGTAGCGCTCCTGCATGTCCTTCGGCTGCAGAGAACGTCTGAACCACGCAAGCCTCGCTGTAGGAGCGGCTTCAGCCGCGACGGGCGTTCCCGGGAACGCCCGTCGCGGCTGAAGCCGCTCTCACGAAAGCGTCACGATGTGTCTGGTTCAGCCGCGGCAACGCGAGTCATTAGAGGTGCCCTGAAGCCGCTCCTGCACGCATGACGGCGTGCCGGATGTAAGGCGCCGTGCCGGCCTTCTGGCGAACGCCTCGGTGCGTGCCGGTAGCGCGTTTCCCAGATCGGAGCGTGGACGATGCAGTCCCGATGAAGCGCCGCCTGAGGTCGCGCCGGTTCCGTTCGCGCTTCCCCACGCACGACTGCATCGCCACGCCAACGCCCACGCCCACGCGCATGGAGAGTCGATCGCACACGGCAGCGTTGCGGAAAACGTGCTGGCAGCGGTCGCGCTTGCGTGTGCACGCGCCTGGTAAGCGCCGAGTCCAGCCTCTGCGGCTCTTGCCCGTGCCGCCGCGATTGGGGGGAGGGGTAGCGGCGGCACGTTCGCCGCGTCGTCCCAGCAGCCAGCGCGCCGAGTCGGCCGGTGCCGTGGTGCTCTCTGCTCTCCGTGACCGCGGCTCCTGGGACACCGCTCTGCGCTCAGGCCTGCATCAGCGCAGCGAAGGCGCGGCTGACGCGTTCGTGCACAGCGCCTTCTTGGCGCACCAGGAAGCGCACCGCCAGCCCATCGCGCTCGGCACAGGTCAGGCCGGCGTCCACCCCCAGCACGCTGAGCGCGGTGGCCCAGGCATCGGCACGCATGGCATCGGCGGCCACCACGGTGACTGCGGCCAGCGTCGCCGCGATCGGCCGCCCGCTGCGCGGATCCAGCAGGTGTCCATAGCGCTGGCCGTCCTGCTCGAAGTGCTGCCAGCGGTCGCCGGAGGTGGCCACCGCTCGACCTTCGATCGCGAGCGTGCGCGGTGGTGCAACGCCACGCAGGTCGTCCTCCGGGGCTGCCTCGAGCAGCACCCGCCACGACTGCCCGTCCGGCTTGCGACCGTAGCCGTAGAGATCGCCACCGACCTCGACCAGTGCGCTTTCCACGCCTTGCGCGCGCAGTGCCGCCGCTGCCAGGTCGACACCGTAGCCCTTGGCGATCGCCGACAGATCCAGGTGCAGCCCGCCCGGCTGGTGCCAGCGGCCTTGCTCATCGACGCTCAGCCGGCGCCAGTCGCCCGCGGCGCGGGCCTGCTCCACTGCCGTGGTGTCGGGCACGCGCCGAGCTCCGGCAGTGGCGCCGAAACCCCACAGGCCGAGCACGGCGCCGAGGGTGGGATCGAAGGCGCCACCGCTGCGCTGCGCGACCTCCACCGCGCAGCGCAGCACTGTGTCGAGTGCGGCGGGCAAGGCATGCCAGCTGCCGGCGTCCGCGCGGTTGTAGCGGCTGAGGTCCGATTGCGCGTCCCAGGTGCTCATTTGTGCGACGACCAGATCGAGCTGCGCCTGGATCGCGTCGCGCAGCGCGTGCAGGTCGCTGCCGTGGGGCGGCAGCAGCCTGGCGCTCCAGCGCGTGCCCATGCTGCTGCCGTGCAGCGTGGCGATGCCGGCACTGGAACGGACTGTGGTCGGTGAAGCTGGGCGGATCACGCGTCGACGAAGCGCAGGGGCGCAACGCCAGGATGCAGGCGCCCGGCATCGCGCGACCGAGTGCCGACGCTGCGTTCGATGTTCCGGTCGCCGCGCGCGCTCATGTCTCCGACCAGTCGCGCAGCAGGTTGTGGTAGACGTTGGTCAGGCGCAGCAGCGCCGCCGCATCCGCGCCGCTGGCGGTCAGCGCCTGAATCGCGGTGTCCAGGTCGAACAGCGTCTGCCGCCGGCCGGCATCGCGTACCAGGCTCTGCACCCAGAAGAACGAGGCCAGCCGCGCACCGCGGGTCACCGGCGCGACCCGGTGCAGGCTGCTGGACGGATACAGGATCAAGTCGCCCGCGGGCAGCTTGACCTCGTGTTCGCCGTAGGTGTCGTGGATCAGCAGTTCGCCGCCGTCGTACTCCTCCGGCGCACTGAGGAACAGCGTGCAGGACAGGTCGCTGCGTACGGTCAGCGCCGGCTGCGTCGTGGTGGCGGCCTGGGTCATCACCGCGCCGTCGACGTGCAGGCCGTAGCTGCCGCCGCCGGCATAGCGGTCGAAGCGCGGTGGGATGGTGCGCAACGGCAGCGCCGCGGCGAAGTACAGCGGGCTGCGCGCCAGCGCGCTCAGCACCGCCTGGCCGAGCTCCTGCTTCAGCGGCGAGGCATCGGCCAGTTGCAGGTTGCGTTTGACCTGCGCACCCTGTGCGCCGACGGTTTCGCGGCCGTCCACCCAGTCGGCGGACTGCAGTGCCTGGCGGAACCGTGCGACTTCATCGGCGCTGAGGATGTCGGGAATGTGCAGCAGCATGGGGCGCTCCGGCGGTGGACGCCCAGGATAGGGCGTCCACCGCGCATTGGCAGGCGCGATCGCTCAGAACCGCAACTCCGCGGTCAGCAGCACCGAGCGCGGCGCGCCGGGCGTGTAGCGGAAGCCGCTCTTGTTGATCGCGGCGATGTAGTCCTTGTCGAACAGGTTGTAGGCATTCAGGCGCAGCGCCAGGTGGTCGTTGACCGGATAGCTCAGCACCGCATCCCACACCGTGTACGACTTCACGAACGCCGGCGTGCCGACCGCACTGTCGCGGCCGCGCTGCATCTGGCCCGAATAGCGCACGCCGCCGCCGACGGTCAGTCCGATCGGCAGGGTGTAGGTGGTCCAGGCGGTGAACGCGCTGTCCGGGGTGTAGGCCAGGTCCTGGCTGCCGTCCTGCGAGACCGTCGTGCCCTGGCGCACCCGCGCATCCAGCTTGGTGTAGCCGCTGGACACAGACCAACGTTCGCTCAGCTTGCCGACCGCCGACAGTTCGATGCCCTGCACGCGCTTGGCGCCGCTCTGGTAGTACAGCCCGTCGCTGCCCTGCACGATCTCGTTGTTCACGTCGGTGCGGAACAGCGCCAGCGTCGCGAACAGTGCATCGTCAAGGAAGTTCCACTTCGTGCCCACCTCGGCGGTCTTGGCCTTCTGCGGATCGAAGCGCGGGTTGTTGGCGTTGTTGGCCGAGGCGCTCAGTTCCAGCGTGCTGCCGCCGGGCGGCTGCTGCGAGGTGGCGAAGTTGGCGTACACGCTCACGTCCTCGTTGGCCTTGTAGACCGCGCCGAGTTTCCAGCTGAACAGCGTGTCGGCGATGTCGGTGTCCAGGCCGACCACGGTGGTGCAGGGCGCGGCGGTGGAGGTGGCGGAGTTGCACACCAGGCTGTCGAAGGCGGTCTTGTAGCGGTCCGCGCGCACCCCGGCGGTGACCAGGAAGCTGTCGCCGAACTTCAGCGTGTCGAAGGCATAGGCCGAGTAGGTGGTGGTGGTGCCATGGCTGCGCGCGCCGTTGCGCGCGGTGCGCAGCGGCGTGGTGTTCCAGTCCGGCGCGTACAGGTTGGCCGGATTGGCTGCCAGCCAGGCGGCACGGTCGACGATGTTGTGGCCCCAACTGCGCAGTTCCTCGCGCGCGGCTTCCACGCCGGTGCTGAGGTTGTGCTGCACCGCGCCGGTGGCGAAGTCCACGCGCAGGTTCAATTGGTCGGCGAGGGTGGTGTACTGCTGGTCCTTGAAGGTCGGCAGGCTGCGCAGCACCGTCCAGGTCGACGCGTCCGCCGGATTCGGCGTGCGCAGGTTGGCGGCATTGGGCATGAACGCGAACAGCAGGTAGTCCTGGTCGTTGCGGCCCCAGCGCGCGGTATTGGTCAGCTTGACCGTGTCGGACACGTCGTGCTCGATGCGGAAGGTGGCCATCTTCGCGGTCACGTCGTCGTGGTCGTCGCGGGTGCCGTAGAAGTTGCTGCTGTCCACGCGCGCGGCGCCGCCGAGCCACGGCCGCGCGGGATCGGGCGAGCTGTAGCCGGGCAGGCCGATGGTCGGCACGCCGCCGTCGGGCACGTTGTCCTGCTTCACGTACAAAAGGTCGAGCAGGTAGCGGGTGTCGGTGCCCAGGCCGAACGCCAGCGACGAGGCCAGGCCCCAGCGCTTGTTGGCGACATGGTCGCGGCCGATGGCGTCGCTGTCCTGGCCCATCACGTTCAAGCGCAGCGCGCTGCTGGCGCCCAGGGCCTGGTTCCAGTCCGCGGTCGCGCGGCGCTGGCCATGGTCGCCGCCGGACAGCGTGGCGCTGCTGGCGTTGTCCAGGTGCGCCTGCTTGCTCACCAGGTTGATCGCGCCGGTCGGCGCGCTGCGACCGTTGTCGGTGCCGGCCGGGCCCTTCTCGACTTCGATCTGCTCGATGTTGAACACGTCGCGCGAGATCGAGCCGAGGTCGCGCAACCCGTCGACGAAGATGCTGCTGGAGCTGTCGAACCCACGCATGTAAACCGCATCGCCGGTGGTGGTGTTGCCGTTCTCGCCGACATAGAACGTGCCCACGCCCGGGCTGTTGCGCAGCGCTTCGGTGAGGGTGGTGGCGCCCTGCTCGTTGAACAGGTCCTTGCCGATGATGTTGAGGGTCTGCGGGGTGTCGATCAGCGGCTGGGTGAACTTCGGCGAATCCGGCACTTCCACCAGGTAGCGCTTGGCGCGCTGGGCCTGCACGTCGACCTTGTCCAGGGTGGTGGGCTGGTCGGCGGTCTCCGCATGCGCAGGGGAGAGCAGGCTCAGCCCGCCGAGCAGGACGGCGGAGGTGAGGGTCGGTGCCGCGGCCTGGCGGGTCACGGTGTGTTTGCGGCGCTTGATCGGAGAGGTCATGGGCGGTTCGGTTTGCAGGAATGGGCGGCGACCGACGGCGGACGCCGGCCGTTCCCCAGTGGGACTCGACGCGGCGCCCAGGTCGGGCGGCTGCGAAAAGGTGTCTGCCGCTGATGCGCTGCGGGCAGTGCATTCATTTTCCATGCAAATGCGAATTGTTTGCAATATCTTTGTCGTCGATGCCGGTCCGCCGCCGTTTGGATCCCGGGCGTCTGCGGACCCACAGGCCAAGGCGTGCGATCGGCCGGATGACGGGGAATGCGGTGCCGTGACCCGTCTATGCGGGCGCTCGACTTGGCGCCTGTGAGGCGCGGGCGCTGCGGATCCATGGAGGTCCAAAGAAACCGGCAAAGGTGCGCGGTGTCAGGTCGCGGATGCTGCCTGGCGACCACAGGTGACGGAAGCGGATTGCGCTACTGCCGGACTGTCGTACGACAAGCGCGTTGAGATACGGCGAGGGAGCGCGTTGAGAGGGGCGTATCGCGCGCCGCCAAAGTCTCGTCAGTGCCAGCGACCCAGAGTCCAGGCCGCTGCATGCTTCTTGTATCGGTGGCGCCAAGCGCCTTTTGGGATTGATCCCTTGCGGCGCCGTCCTGCGACGCCGCAAGGGCAGGCTTCAGGCCGCCGCAGCCTGGGCCAGGCGCGGGCCTTCGCGCAGGGCGCGACCGATCAGTCCGACCAGCAGGTCCAGTTCGTCGCTGTCCATCGCGAAGTGCGGGGTGAAGCGCAGCGAGTTCTCGCCGCCGTGGATCACGTTGACGCCGTGCTGGCGCAGCCACTCTTCGGTGGAACCGGCGCCATAGCACTTGTATTGCGGGGCTAGTGCGCAGGAGAACAGCAGGCCGGTGCCCTGCACCTGGGTGATGGCGCCGCCGAGCTCGGCCTTGAGCTTTTCCAGCTTCTGCACCGCCTCGACGCCGCGCTCGCGGATGTTGGCGCGCACCTGCGGGGTCAGCTGCGCCAGGGTCGCGGTGGCCACGTCCAGCGCGCGCGGGTTGCTGGTCATGGTGTTGCCGTAGGTGCCCTTGCGATACACCTGCGCCGCATGCCCGGTCACCGCCAGCACCGACAGCGGGTACTGCGCGGCGTTGAGTGCCTTCGAATAGGTTTCCAGGTCCGGCGGGTCGAGCTGCTCGAAGCCCGGGTAGTCCACCACCGACAGCACGCCGTGCGCGCGCAGGCCGGCCTGGATCGAGTCGACCAGCAGCAGGCTGCCGTGGCTGCGGGTCAGTTCGCGCGCAGCGGCGTAGAACGCCGGCGGCAGCGCGCGGCCGGGGTCGCCTTCGCCCATCACCGGCTCCAGGAACACCGCCTCGATGAAGCAGCCGTTCTGCTCGGCCTCGGCGAAGGCGCGGCGCAGCGCCTCCACGTCGTAGGGCGCGATCGCGATCAGCGTATCGTCGCCGCGGTAGCTGGCCAGGTGCTGCAGATAGGTCTTGCGGCTGGAGTCGGAGTACATGCCCGGCCGGTCGGTGCGGCCGTGGAAGCTGCCCTTGACCACCAGGCGCTTGATCTTGGCGCCGGCGTGGCGCGCGCCGGGATCGGTCTGCAGCTTGGCGTTGATGTCGACGATGCGCGCGGCCAGACCCACCGATTCGGAACCGGAGTTGAGGCACATGAAGCGCGCGTACGGGCAGCCGCCGCGGCGGTGGCCGATCTCCGCGCGCAGCGCGCGCTCGAAGCGCAGCTGCGACAGATTGGGCGTCATCACGTTGGCCATCACCTGCGGCCGTGCCATCGCCTCCAGCACCGCCTCCGGGGTGTGGCCGAAGCCGAGCATGCCGTAGCCGCCGGCGTCGTACAGCACGGCGCCCTTGAGCGTGACCACCCACGGGCCGCGCGCGCTCAGCGCCACGTACGGGGTCACCGCGTCGTCGGCATAGAAATTGACGAAACCGGCCTGCAGGCGGCGGATCTGCTCGGCTTCATCGAGGTCGAGCAGGTCGCCGAACTCCGCGGCGATGCGCGCATGGTCCGTGCCCGCCGCCTCGATCGCCGCCTGCAGCTGAGGGTGCGACGCCGCCAGGCGCTCGATGCTGGTGTCGTCCAGGCCGTGGGTCAGGCGGTCGCCGGCATGGGCACGGAGCGGGGCGAGGGGGCCGAGTACGGTCATGGAGATCTCCTGAAGGCGGGCTGTCTGGTGACGATCCTGTCTATTATCGGGACAGGATCGTCGAATGGCAGCGTGAATCCGTGCAGGAATTGACGCAATTTCGTCGATTCGACGAAAATCCACGGTCATGAAGATCACCGCTTCCGACGACGCCCTGCTGTCGCTGCTGCGCGAGGACGCGCGCGCCTCCACCGCCCAGATCGCCCGTCGCCTGGGCCTGTCGCGCACCACCGTGCAGAGCCGGATCGAGCGGCTGGAGCGCGAGGGCGTGATCTGCGGCTACACCGTGCGCACCCGCGACGACTACGAGCAGGGGCACATCCGCGCCCATATCCTGATCACCGTGCTGCCGAAGAAGATGACCTCGGTGGTCAAGGCGTTGCGCGAGATCGATGCGGTGCGCGTGCTGCATTCGGTCAGTGGCTCCTTCGACCTGATCGCGCTCGGCGTGGTGCCGGGTGTCAACGACATGGACGAACTGACCGATCGCATCGGCGCGCTGGACGGGGTCGAGCGCACGACCTCGTCGATCATTCTGTCCACTAAGTTTGAGCGCTGACGCGCCGGGATTGGGGATTCGGGATTGGGGATTCGTTGAAGCAACGGCGGGATCGCGCTCCTGCGAATCTCCACTCCCGAATCCCCAATCCCGGCGCCGCTACAATGGCCGGCCCCATTCCCGATCTCCCCCGGCGCCTTGAAAAAGTCCGATTTCCACTACGACCTGCCCGAAGACCTGATCGCGCAGGAACCGCTGGCCGAGCGGTCGGCCAGCCGGCTGCTGCTGGTGCCGCCGGCACCGACGCCCTTCGCCGATCGGCACGTGCGCGACCTGCCGGAATTGCTGCGTGCCGGCGATCTGCTGATCTTCAACGACACGCGGGTGATCCCGGCGCGGCTGTTCGGGCAGAAGAGTACCGGCGGGCGGGTCGAGATCCTGATCGAGCGGCTGCTTGGCGGCCAGCGCGCGCGGGCGCAGCTGGGCGTGAGCAAGTCGCCCAAGGCCGGCGCACGCATCGCCCTGGATGCCGGCGGCGAGGCCGAAGTGCTGGGCCGCGACGGCGAGTTCTATCAATTGCAGTTCCATGTGGACGGCGCGCTGGAGCACTGGCTGCAGCAGGCCGGGCGGTTACCGTTGCCGCCGTACATCCGCCGCGAGCCGGGCCTGGACGACCGCGAGCGCTACCAGACCGTGTTTGCGCGCGAAGCCGGTGCGGTCGCCGCGCCGACCGCCGGGCTGCATTTCGACGCACCGCTGCTGCAGGCGCTGCAGGCGCGTGGCGTCGAGGTCGGGCACGTGACCCTGCACGTGGGCGCCGGCACCTTCCAGCCGGTGCGGGTGGAGGCGCTGGAGCAGCACCAGATGCACCGAGAGTGGCTCAACGTCGGTGCCAGCCTGGTCGAGCAGGTGCGGCGCACGCGCGCAGCCGGCGGCCGCGTGATCGCCGTGGGGACCACGGTGGTGCGCGCGCTGGAGAGCGCGTCCAAGGACGGCGAACTGCATCCGTTCGCCGGCGAGACGCAGATCTTCATCCTGCCCGGCTACCGCATCCGCAGCGTCGACGCGATGGTGACCAACTTCCATCTGCCCGAGAGCACGTTGCTGATGATGGTCTCGGCTTTCGCCGGCCGCGAACGCATCTTCGCCGCCTATCGCCACGCCATCGCCCAGCGCTATCGCTTCTTCAGCTATGGCGATGCGATGCTGCTGTGGAGCAGCGAGACGCCGGCAGATCACGTCGCGTGATGCGCCACCTTGCCGCGCCCGCACACGAGCGGGTGCGGCGCCTCGCGCCGTGGGTCTGGCCACGCCGTGCATCCTGCATGGGGACACGATTGCGTCGTTGCATCGCGACATCGATGCCCACTCCATCTCGGCTTGCCGACGCTGCCGCAGCGATGCGACGAACGCGCGGACTGTGATGCGCAACGTGTAGCGTCTGCCTGAGTAGACGATGCCGCACATGCGGTAGGGGAGGCGCACGCTCGCCTCGTCCTTGATGGTTGGAACCGCTGTTCCGGTGTCCCGATGAGCGGGACATCCCCCCGTCAAAGGATGAGTCCATGAAGAAGACCTCGACCGAACTGCTGCTGGCCGCGCTGCTGGCGAGCCTGGCCGTCGCCTCCGCACACGCGCAGCCGCAACTCGCCGGTGGCGGCAAGTTCCCTGCCAAGCGCATGCTGCAGGAAGCGACCATGCCGCGCACCGATACACAGGGGCGGCGCCTGTACGCGATCGACCTCAATCCGTTCGTGCTGCAGGAGACCACGCGCCTGTATGCCAAGTCCCGTCCCTCGGACTACCGCACCCTCGATCCGGCGATTCGCGCGCACGAGAACAGCACCGGCATGGTCCACTACGCCGACCAGATCGCGCAGCTGCCGGGAGTGAAGATCGAGCGGGTGCTGTCCACGGTTTCCAGCACCGTCTATGCCTGGATGCCGGAGCGTACCGCGGCGCAACTGCTCAAGGCCGACTGGGTGGTCTCGGTGCGCGGAGTCGAGGCGGCCCATGCCACCTTCTCCGCCGCGGGCGACATCGTCAACGGCGGAGAGATCACGTCCTGGGCGTTGCCGTACACGCAGACCAACGATGGGGTGACCACGTCCAATCCCGCCTATCTGCTCGATGCGGTGCTGGACAATCCGCCGCAGTCCGAACTCAACGTGGTGTATCGCCAGGATTTCCCGACGTTTTCGCCCAATCCCCTGCACAGCACCGCGACGGCCGGCCTGATCGGCGCCAGGCAGAACGGGCAGCTGGTGCGCGGCGTCAATCCTGGGCAGCCGATCAAGGCGTTCGGCTTGGCCGATCTCAACGAGAGCACGGTGGCCACCGCGCTGGACGCAGCCGTGCGCTATGCCGAAGCGTCGGGCGAATTCGCCGTGCTGAACATGTCGTTCAACCAGAGTCCGGGCGGGACCTACAACCCGTTCAACGCCAGCAATCGCTGGGGCCGCCGCATGCGCGCCGCGAGCAATCGCTTCTTCATCACCCAGTCCGCGGGCAATGCCTACACCGTCGGACTCTCGCCGCTAGAGCAGGACGCGTGCAAGGTGGCGTTCGGCTACATCGATACGCAGACCCAGCAGGGGGCCGCACGCGACATGGACGGCATCGTCGTGGTCGGTGGGTTGCAGCGCGACGGCTCGCGCTTCGGCGGCGCGCAGAACAGCGATCGTTGGGGCGGCTACGCCAAGGGATCGACCGTCGGACCGTGCATCGAGGCCTGGGCACCGGCGCACGAGATCACCAACCTGATCTACGACGGCAGCACCGAAGCGGTCTCCGGCACCTCGTTCGCTGCGCCGATCGTCGCCGCGATCGCCTCGCGCTACGGCAACACCCAGACCCGGCCGATCGAGCGCGAGGCCTACATCAAGGCCGGCCTGAGCAACACCGGCTACAGCGAGGCCGGCCTGCCGCTGCGCAAGGTGCAGTACGTGGCGCCGTCGTCGCTCAACCTGATCAAGCGCCTGCCGATCGTCGGCGCGACCTCGCCGACCAATTCGGACAACCTGGCCTCGCTGTACGACGGCCGTTTCTTCAGCGACACCGAGTACTGGAACGCCCGCACCAACTGGGGCAGCGTCACCGTGAACCTGGGGCAGATGCGCAAGGTCACCGGCGTGCGCATCACGGTGCGCACCGCGGCCAGCGAAACCGCGGGCGCGGCGCAGCCGATCGACTTCGCCGTCTCTGCCGGCCGGCATGGCGCGGTGTTCGGCGGCAGCAGCAATCCCGGGCCGGTGTACTTCGACAACCCGCAGTACTACACCGAGCCCGATCAGTCCGACGTGGCGCCGGTGTACATCGCCTTGAACGGCAGCACCGCCCAGTACCTGAAGATCGAGGCCAATAACCCGTACTCGTGGTTGGCCTACTCGGAAATCGAGGTCTACGGCGAGTGAGTCGTGCAGGCGCCGCCGCTGACGGCGGCGCCTGGCAAAGTGCCTTCGCGCTGCCCGTTGCGTGTCGGGGTCACGCGGTCGCGGTGTATCGCAGCGCGATGGCCGCTGTGCGCCCCGCACGACAATTGCAGCCACACACTCCCGGCTTCGGCAGCCCCCTCATCCGAGGGGGCTCTTCTCCAGGTGCCTCGGCGACCGGGACGTTACCAATCCCAAATCCCGACTCCCCAATCCCGACTACTTGATCGGCTCGTCCAGCATCAGCTCGCGCACGAACCGTACCGGCGGGGCGCCGTAGGACAGCACCTGGTCGTGGTAGGCCTTGAGGTTGAACTTGTCGCCCAGCTTGTCCTGCATCGCCTTGCGCAGGTCCAGGTGTTCCTGCACGCCGACGAAGTAGGTCGGCAGCTGCGCCGAGGTCAGCTGCGCGCGCACCCACTTGCCCTCGGCCTCGCTCTGCTGCTGGAAGGTGTCGTGGACCATCAGGTGCAGCGCCTGCTCCTTGCTCCAGCCGTCCACGTGCACGCCCTGGTCGAGCAGCGCGTTGGCGATGCTGCGCAGGTAGAACTTCAACTGCACCAGGTGGAACAGCGGATCGTTGTCCAGATAACCCTGCTCCTGCATCATCCGCTCGGTGTACACCGCCCAGCCTTCGGCGAACACGCCCGAGCGCAGCACGCCGCGCAGCGTGGACGGGAACTTGGCCGAGTGCCAGCCTTCCACGTAATGCCCGGGCACGCCCTCGTGGATGCTCAGCAGGTGGATCATGCGGCTGTTGTATTCGCGCAGGAACGAGTCGGCCTGTTGTGCGGTCCAGTCGTCGGGAATCGGCGACACCGCGTAGAAGGTCTTCAGGTTCTTGTCGAGCGGGCCGGGCGAATCGCAGTACGCCACCGCCACGCCGCGCTGGAACTCGGGCATCAGGATGATGTCCACCGGTGCGTCGGGCAGGGTCACCAGGTCCTTCTTGCGCACGAAGTCAGTGGCGTCGGTCAGCGAGGCCTTGGCGGCCTCGACCACCTTGTCGCGCGCCGGGTGCTGCGCATAGGCCAGCTCCAGCGCCGCCTCGATCGCCTGTTGCTGCTGCGCGTCGCTGGGCGCGTCGACCAGGGCCGGTGCGCCGGGTTTGTCCTTGAGCACGGTGCGGGCGATGCCGTACATGTCCTGGCGCACGCGCGTGAGCTCGGCTTCCGCTCGTTGCTTGATGTCGGCGCGCGACAGCGAGGAGTTGAGTGCGAACTTCAGCTTCTGATCGTACTTCTCCGCGCCGAGGCGGAAATCGCCCTTGGCGTTGGGCACCAGGGTCTGGTCCAGCCAGGTCTGCTGTTCGGCCACGGCCTTCTTCAGGCCCTCGATCGCCGCCTGCAGGCGCTGCGCGTCGGCCTGCGGCAGTTCCTGGACGTGCGGGACGATGAAGCTGTCGACGATGCTGAGGATGCCGCGGTTCTGCTTGGCCACGGTCTTGGCGCTGATCTCCGACACGCGGGCCGGGTCGAGGTTGGCACGCGCCTGCGCGAACAGCGCCGGGATCTTCTCCATGCGCGCGGTGGCCGACTTCAGCCGTTCCGGCAGCGGCGCGAACTCGCGCGCCATCAGCCCGTAGATCGCGCCGCCGGCCAGGCCGTTGTAGACCTGCGGATCGGTCGCCCAGCCCTGCGCCACCTCGTTGTTCCAGATGTCCGACTGCAACTGGTTGCGCAGGATCGCCGCGTCCACCTGGTTCTCGCGCGAGAGCTTGGCCACGTCGAGCTTGTCCAGCTCGGCCAGCAACTGCTTGCTCGCGTCCAGGCTCTTCTGCCGGCCGGCGGCGCTGAGGTCGTCCAGTTCGCTGTCGTAGCGGTGATCGCCGGTCTGGGTGGCGCCGACCGGGGACAGCTGCATCCAGGTGTCGACGGCGCGCTTGGACAGCGCGGCGAAGCTGGCGTCGGCGGCCGCATCGGGTGCGGCCGTGGCCTGGCCGGGGGCGGCGTTGCTGGCGGCGGGCGCGTCGGCGGGTTTCTGGCAGCCGGCGAGGGCGGCGAGCAGGGCGGCGGCGAGCAGGTGCTTGCGCATCGGGGTTCCTGGAGTGGGTCGATCCACCAGGGTAGCCCCGCCACGGCTGCCGGCGCCGCTGCCATTGGATTACCCTGGGCGCTTTCGCCACTCAGGAGCACTGCAATGCAGGACAAGGGACGTCGCCATCGCGGCCGTGTCGTTTGCGATTCCGAGGTCGCCACGGTCGATGCCGCGCTGCCTGCCGCAGCCGGGGCAGGGCGTGCAGAGACTGCGGGCGTCCGACGCGGCTCGCTGCCTGTGAGCCGGCGCTGGCGCCGCTGGGGTGCTTGCCTGGCACTGATGCTGGTCGTTGCCTGCAGCCGCGGCGGCGAGAGCGCTGCGCCGCCGCCCTATGCCGCCGATGCGGCCAGCAGTGCTGCCGAGGCCGCGGCGCAGGTGGCAGATGCGTCCTTCGCCGCGGGCGCGCCTGGCGAAGAGCATCGCGCCATGGCGACGCTGGCCTATGAGCACGAGGTCGATGTGGCATTGCCGGCGGCGCAGATTCCCGCGCGACTCAAGCAGCTCCAGGAGGGCTGCCTGCAGTCGCGCTTCGGGGCCTGCACGGTGTTGCAGGTCGAACAGCGCGGCGGCGAGCAGCCGCGCGGCGAACTCAGCGTGCGGATCGCGCCCGCCGGGGTGGAACCGTTGATCGCGCAGGCGGGCCAGGATGGCCAGATCGAAAGCCGCACCACCCATGCCGAGGATCTGGCGCAGGCGGTGCAGGACAACGACGCGCAGCGCCAGCGTCTGCAGGCCGAGCAGCAGCGCCTGCAGGAGTTCCAGCAACGCCGCGATCTCAGCGTGGCCGACATGATCGCGCTGTCGGAGAAACTGGCCGCCGTGGAGACGCAGTTGCTCGCCACCAGCCAGGAAGCCGCGCAGCAGCGCCGGCGCCTGGATACGCAGCGGGTGACGCTGACGTTCTCCGCGCCGACCGCCGAGCGTAGCCGCAGCGACATCGGCGATGCGCTGCGCGACAGTGGCGAAATCTTCGCCGGATCGATCGCCTGGGCGATTCGCGCGGTGGTCGGCCTGGCGCCGTTCGTATTGCTCGGCTACGCACTGTGGCGGCTGATCGCCTGGCGCCGACGTCGGCGTCGCGCAGACTAGGAGAAATGCGCTGTTCCCGTCCGAGGTGGGCGGGCGGGAACCTGTGCAAGTGATGCACGAGCGAGGGGCTGCATCGCGGCGCTTGCCACACGCATGCCACCGCGGTGGTGGCGTGGCATCGAACAGGTGTGGCCGGTCGTCGTCCCGGGTCGCGGCTGAAGCCGCTCCGACAAGTAGATCGACAGTATGCGTGCGAGCGGTGCGGGAGATGCTTCAATCCCGGCGGATGGCCGCAATGCGCCGAACCATCGGGCGCGGTGACGATCCTTCTGCGCAAGGAGCCCAAGCCGTTTGCCGGGACGCTGCGCCATGTGGCGCAACGTCCCATCGGCCGGCCTCAGCCTTCGTCCTGTTCGAACTCCACGATCACGTCCAGCTCGAACGCCAGCGCCTCCACCGCCTCGCGCACCTTCTGTGCGGTGGCGGCGTTGCCGGCGTCCACTTCCACTTCGTGGGTGCCGGGGCCCTGGTCGTCGGGCAGCCCGGCGGAACTGGAATCGTCGTCGTCCATGTGCGGCATCAGATCGTCGATTTCCTCGACGTGTTCGATGCCGTCCAGGCTCGACAGCAGGTTGATGATGGCGCGGGCGTCGTCCTCGCTGCCAGTGATGCGGATGCGGAGCTGGGGCATGGGCCTTCCTCTCAGGGGGAAGGCGCAGGCTAGGCAGGCGTCGGCTAAGGCGGGGTGATGACGCGCTCAGCGCATCGGCACGACCGCGTCCGGCCCGGCATGTTCGGCCACCGGTAGCAGCAACGCCTCCGCAGCCGCGCGCAGCAGCGTCGGGGCGATGTAGCGGCGGTGCGCGGCGGCGATCAGGGCCATGTACAGGTGCCCGAAACGGTTGCGGCAGGCCACCCGCGTCTCCAGGCTCAGTTCGGCGCTGCCGTCGTCGCGCAGCGTCACGCCCACGCAACTGCGGAACACCAGGTGGCGGTCGTCGGCACCGAGCAGCACCTGCACGCGTCGCGCCTGCGCCGTGGAGGCCTGCGCCAGCACCGGAAAGCGGCCAGCGAACAACTGATCGCGCTGTGGCGACAGCAGCGAGGACACCGGGCAGCCCAGTGGCGAGGTGCGCAGCCGCAGCGGCGCGACCAGCACATTGCGCAGGTGCATCAGCCAGGTCACGGTACGCGGCGGGTGCTGCAGGAAGCCGTCCAGCAAGGCCGCCATCAGTGCGTGCGCGCCCAGCGGTCGCAGCGCCTGCGCCGGCACGGTCAGCCGCACGCTGTCCTGATGATGATGCGCGGGCAGCTGTCGTTCGAGCAGCGAGCCGGGCATCAACTGTCGCGTCACCCGCGCGCGTGGCAAGCGTGGCGCCAGCGCCGCGAAACCAGCCGGATGCCGCCAGGCGCCCAGCCGCTGCCGCAGGCGTCCGCTGAGCGCGCGCAGGCCGGCGCACCAGGCCAGGCGCCGGCTGCCCGGCGAGGCGGCCAGCGACAATCGCACGGTCGGTACGGCCAGCCCCTGCGCCTGCGGCGACGCCAGCAGCGCCGCGACCGAGGCCGGCAGCAGTTCGGTCAACGTGGCGATGTCGGCAGTGCCGGCCAGGACCTGCGCGCGCACGTCGTCGGCAAGCGCGCCGCCGGCTTCGTCGCTGTGGCAGGACAGGGCGAAGAACGCCGGGTGCCCGGACTGCGCGCGCAGCGGTGCGAACTGGTGCCAGGTGCCGCCGCCGAAGCGCACGCTGAACAGGCAGTCGGCGGGCAATTCGACATGGCGCAGCGCGGCAAGGAAATGCTGCGGATCCTGCGCCAGCTGCGCTGGCGAGGCGGTGCTGAAACGCAGCAGCGCACCGCCGCTGCCGGTGATCGCGGTGAACATGCGATGCCCGGCATGGCAATGGAACGGATGGCCGCCGCTGCCGACCGCGAACGAATACAGCGCAGTGGACTCGCCATTGCCGAAATCGGTGCCGGCCAGGCGCGCCGAGGGTTCGTCCAGCGCATCGCGGAACTGCGGATGGGCACGCTGGCGCAGGCAGGCCTGGGCGATCAGCGGATCGCCGGCACCCACGCCGAGCTGGGCGATCAGGATGACCTCCACCGGCAAGCCGCCGCTGTAGGAGGGCAGGCGCACCGAGGGGAATCCGGTTTGTGCGGCGGCGTGTTCGCTGAGCGGTGCGGCGGTCATCGGCGACTCCTGTTGCCGTGGCGTAAGGATCAGGCGGTGCGCTTGGCCTGCCTGCGCGACTCGCGTTTGAGCGGGCCGGCGCTGGGGCAGATCTCGAAGGCGAAACCGCTGAGGGTATTGACCAGGTTGTCGGGGGTGAGACGGTAGACCACGTACTGGCCGCGGCGCTCGCTCGCCACAAGTCCGGCCGCTTCCAGCACCGACAGGTGCCGCGAGATCGCCGGCGCGCTCATCGCGAAGCGCTGCCCGATCTCCCCAGCGGTAAGTTCCTGGGCCGACAGGTAGGCCAGGATCTCGCGGCGTGGGCGCGAGGCGAGGGCTTCGAAGACGCGGTCGATGGACATCGGGGCTTAGCTAATTAACGAATTAGTTAATTAATGACGTGTCGCCTGGTCCATGTCAAGTGCCGAATCGACGCGGTGACGCGGTTTCCCCATGACCTTCTCCATCCATGAGGAGAGTCGCTGTCGCAAAAGACGTGACCGGTGAGGTGCCGGCGTTTCGTCAGCTTTCCTTGCGTGTCGTCACCAGGCGCAGGAAGGCTTCATGCTGGTAGCGGCTCATGCGCAGTTGCTGCCCCGTCTCCATGGTGATCACGTGGTGACCGTTGAACCAGGGGTGGATCGCCCTCACCCGACGCAGGTTGACGATCGCCGATCGATGCACGCGGGCGAAGTGGCGCGGGTCCAGCCGTGCGACCAGCGTGGCCATGGTCTCGCGCAGTTCATGGGTGCGGTCGGCCAGGTGGATCAGCACCGTGTTGCGACTGGCCTTGATCCAGACGATGTCCTCGACCGCGACCAGCACCACTGCTTCGTCGACGCGCACCGGAATCCGTTGCAGATAGTCGTCGCGCTGGCGCAGCGCATCCAGGGTTTGCAGAATGCGCGCCTCGGCGAAGGATCCGATGCCGTTGCCGGCGGACAGGCGCCGCTTCGCGCGCTGCAGTGTCTCGGCGAAGCGTTCGCGGCTGAAGGGCTTGACCAGGTAGTCCACTGCATTGGCCTCGAATGCACGCACTGCGTACTGCTCGTAGGCGGTGACGAAGATCGTTGCCGGCATGTTGGCCGCACCGATCGTGGCGACGACGTCCATGCCGGTCAGTGCCGGCATCTGGATGTCCAGGAACACCAGGTCCGGCGACTGGCTGCGGATCGCGATCACCGCGGAGGCGCCATCGCCGCATTCGCCCAGTAGTGCGATGTCCGGATCGGTGCGCAACAGCCGCACGATGGCGTGGCGCGCGATCGGCTCGTCGTCGATGACCAGCGTCGTGATACTCATACGGCGACGTGCTCCGGGGCTTCCTCGGCGTCCAGTTCGCGGAAGGGCAGCCGGATGCGGCAGGAAACGCCTTGCGGATAGAGCATGTCGAGCCGGATGTCGGCCTTGTCGCCGTAGAGTTCCTTCAGCCGCAGGCGGGTATTGGAGAAGCCGATGCCGTGTCCGCCCGCACTGCCGTTGTCCTCCAGCGTGCTGTTGCCGTTGCGCACTTCGATGGACAGCGTTTCGCCTTCGCGCCGGCTCTCGATCTCGATGCGGTCGCTGCCGACACGCCGGCCGATGCCATGGCGGATCGCATTCTCCACCAGCGGTTGCAGCAGCAGGCTGGGCACTGCGCAGTGCAGGGTGCCGGGCGCGACATAGATCTTCGTGCTCAGGCGGTCGCCATAGCGCTTGCGCTGGATGCCGAGATACAGGTCGAGCAGGGCCAGTTCGCGTTCCAGGGTGATTTCCTGGCCGTCGTAGTCTTCCAGGAACGCACGCAGCAGCTCGCTCAACCGCAGCAGCATGTCCTCGGCGGCGAGGGTGTCTTCGTCCAGCAGGGTGACGATGGCATGCAGCGTGTTGAACAGGAAATGCGGTTGCAGCTGGCTCTTCAGCGCTTGCAGACGCGACTGCGCGAGTTCGGCGGCCAGGCGGCTGGCTTCCACTTCGCGCCGTGCCTTCTCGGCGTGGAAGTGCAACGCTTGCTGGATCGCGAACAAGGTCCAGTAGGTCAGCAGCCCGATCGCGAAGTGCTGCTCCAGGAAATACCCCAGTTGTTCGGCGAAACCGCTGGGTTCGAACAGGGTGGAGACCAGTGCGCCGATGACCATCGCGGCAAACGTCACGCACAGGCTGGCGACTGCCTGCGCGCCGAGTCCATGGAAGCGCTGGGCGCCGCGGACAGGGAAGCGCTCGGCGAGCCGGAAGACGGTGGGCGCCAGGAGGGCCCAGCTGTACCACTGGATCAGCGACCACCGGATGAGCACCTCCAGAGGCCACCGGCCGGCAGACGCACCGTTGTTGATGATGTTCTGGAGCATGAACACCATGGCCACCAGCGTCCACAGCGCGATATAGCGCCCCAGGCGGATTTCGGTAGTGCCGAGTCGGACGTTCATCCAGAGGCGGTCGAAGGGGGACGGGCGCATCCTAGGCGTAGCGACACGCCGTGGAAAGCGCTGGTGCGTGCGCACTACGATTGGGAGCGCGAGAGCGACGATTCGTCCCGAATCGATTTGCAGCCGTGCGATCACGCGGCCTGATGGGACGCCGGTACAGGGGAATCTACCCCGTGTGGCTGGCGAATCCTTCCCATCGGAGATCCCGTCATGCCCTCGATCCGTCTGTTTGCCTTCACCGTTTCCCTGTCCGTCGCGACCGCACCGGCGGTCGCCGCCGAACCGGTCCGCTATCTGGAACTCAGCAACCGTGCCTATGACGCGCTGACGTCGCTGGCGGTCGCTGCACCGGGCAGTGGAGCGTTCCGTGAGGTCGCACTCCACGCGCCGTTGCTGGGCGGTGGCGACGCAGCGACCTTCCCGCTCGCAGGCACCGCCTGCCGCTACGATCTCCGCTTCACCTTTCGCAACGGACGTTCGATGCTGTATCCGGATGTGGACGTCTGTGCGCACCGCGTGCGCATCCGGCCGCTGCCGCATGCGCAGTCGGGCGGGCATGCGCTGCAGGTCGCTGAGACGGCTGGAACGTCACCTTGATCTCCCGCTCCCGATCGGAGAGGGGCTGGGCGTTCCTTTTCTCTGCTGCGTTTGGCTTCGCGGTGGTGGCACGCCGATCCCTCTCCGCCTGGTTGCTTCCGCTCGCTGTGGGAGGGACTTCAGTCCCGACGCGACCCGCTGTGAGACACAAGGTCTCGGCCGCGCCACCACTTCACTGCGCACGCAGGGCATCCGCGCGCGGCCAAACGAGCTAACCCGCCTTCGGCGGCAATCCGAGCAGCTCGGCCGGCAGCGCCGGCATCGGCGTGCGCTCGTCCAGCGCCTCGCGCTTGAGCCAGTCGACGAAGTGGCTGGCGGCCGGGCTGAGCAGGCGGTGGGTCGGATGCACGATGTAGTAGGAATAGCGCGCGGTCAGCGCCGGGCCGGGCAGGCGCACCAGCTCGTAGCGCTGCAGGTAGGGCTGGGCGATGTGCTTGCGTGCGAGCACCGCGCCGACGCCGTACACCGCCGCGCGCATCGCATCGGTGCTGTCGTTGAAGGTGTGCATCGGCGGCAGTGGCACGCCGCGCACGCTGGCGGCGCGGAACCAGTCGCGCCAGCCCTGCGGCGACATGTCGGTGAGCAGCGGCAGCTGGGCGATCTGCTCGGGCCGGCGCAGCGTCGCCAGTTGCGGCAAGGCCGGCGAGGCCACCGGGAACAGTTCGTCGTCCATCAGGTGGTGCGAGGTCAGTCCCGGCCAGTCGCCCTGGCCGTAGCGGATGCCGAGCTCCGGGCCGCCCTCCTCGAAGCGCGAGAACGCGGCGTCGGTCTGGATCTCCAGGCGCACGTGCGGATAGGCCTGGCAGAAGCGCGGCAGGCGCGGCAGCAGCCAGCAGTACGAGAGCGAGCGCAGCGTGGTAAGGCGCAGCGGCGCGGTGTCGGCCTGCGGATGCAGGTTGCCGGCGACCGCGGCGATGTCGGCCAGTGCCGCGCTGGCGGCGTCGGCCAGCTGCCGGCCTTCGGCGGTCAGCTTGACCCCGCGCGCGTGGCGCTGGAACAGGGTGGCGCCGAGCAGGGCTTCCAGGCGCCGCACATGGTGGCTGACCGCACTGGCTGTGAGATGCAGTTCCTCCGCGGCATGGGCGAAGTTCTGATGGCGGGCCGCGGCGGCAAATACGCCGAGCGCGGGCAGCAGGGAGGGGCGCAGTTGCATGAGCAGACACGCGGCAGATTTGTGGCTCGCGACGATACTACGCGCTTGTCGGCCCTGGGGCGCAGGACGATGCTGGCAGCCGAACACGACATGCGCGACGGGCAGCGCGGTGCGGAGTCGGCGCGGACGCGCCGGCCGGCATCCGCAGCCGGCAGCGGATGCGTGGCGTCGCGCGATCGCTGCGGCGCGTTTCCGGTCGACCGCGAGCCTCCTCCATGCCCACCTCCGATACCTCCCTGCAGCCGGCCATCGTCTCCGCCGATCCTGCGCCCGCATCCGACGGCGCTGCCACGCGCGACTGGCGCACGCCGCTGGAACTGGGCTTCCTCGGCGTCGTCTGGGGCTGCTCGTTCCTGTTCATGCGCGTGGCCGCGCCGCAGTTCGGCCCCTATGCGCTGGTGGAACTGCGCCTGGCGCTGGGCGCGGCGGTGCTGCTGCCGTTCCTGTGGTTGGCGCGGGCGCGTTTCCCGCTGCGGCGTTGGCCGACCCTGGCGGGGATCGGCTTGCTCAACTCCGCGCTGCCGTTCCTGCTCTTCGCCTGGGGCGCGCAACATGCGCCGGCGGCGATCGGCGCGATCTGCAACGCAATGACCGTGCTGTTCACCGCATTGATCGCGTTCCTGTTCTTCGGCGAGAAGATCGGCACGCGCCGCGCGTTTGCGCTGTTGATCGGCTTCGCCGGCATTGTGGTGTTGGCCACCGGCAAGTCGGCCGGCATCAGCGTGGGTCCGGCCGCGTTGGCCGGCACCACCGCCTCGTTGCTGTACGGCATCGGCTACAGCCTGGTGAAGCGGCACATGAGCGACCTGCCGCCGGCCGCCGCCGCCGCCTCCACCCTGGGTTGCAGGGCGGTGCTGCTGGCGCCGCTGGCCTGGACGCATTGGCCGGCCACGCCGGTGCCGGCCGTCGCCTGGGCCTGTGCCGGCGGTCTGGGTGTGCTGTGCACCGGGCTGGCGTTCCTGTTGTACTACCGGTTGATCCAGCGCATCGGCCCGGCGCGCGCGTCGACGGTGACCTATCTGGTGCCGGTGTTCGGCGCGCTGCTGGCTTGGGCGCTCCTCGGCGAACCGCTGACCTGGACCATGCTGCTGGCCGGGGCGCTGATCCTGGGCAGCGTCGCGTTCAGCCAGCGCGCGCGGTAGCAGCGCCGCTGGCAGCGTGCGCGAAGATGCCCGATGCTGGCGCGCACCTTTGGCCTGGAGAACGACGCAATGACCGATTCCCTGCTCGCATCGCAGTTCGCCTTCAAGGCCTGGGCCAACGCCGAACTGCTGCAGGCGCTGGCGCAGATCGATGCCGACGCGTATCCGGCGCAGCGGCAGCGTGCGATCCGGCTGTTGAACCACACCTACGTGGTGGACCGGATCTTCGCCGCGCACCTGCAGGGCGGCACGCATGCGTTCACCGCCAGCAATACGCCGCAGACGCCGCAACTGGAGGCGCTGGGCACGGCCGTGACCGAATCGGACCGATGGTATGCCGATTACGTCACCCAGCTCGACGCGGCGGCCCTGCAGGAGACGCTCGCGTTCCGTTTCACCGATGGCGATGCCGGCCGCATGAGCCGCCAGGAGATGCTGTTCCACGTCCTCGCGCACGGTGCCTTCCACCGCGGCAACATCGCCATGCTGCTGACCGAGTGCGGCGTGGAGCAGCCGCGCGAACTGTTCACCCGCTTCCTGCACGCGCAGCAGCCGCAGCGGCGGGCTGCCGGCGGCGTCTGAGCGCGCGCGGTCGCGCCTGACGGGTTACTTCGGCGGCGTGCGCACCGGCAGCGGCACGTTGCACAGGTCGATGTGCCCGGCCGGACGCTTGTAGAAATCGTCGCGGCGGTTGCGTCGTGCCTCGACCACCTCGCGGAAGGTCCGGGTATCCGTACGCAGCAATTGCAGCGGCGTGCGCTCGGCCTCCGGCACGTCGCTGGCCAGGCGGATCGCGCGGATCGGCGTGCGTTGTTCGGGTTTTTCGTAGAAGCCCATCGGGTCCGGCCCGCGCGGGATCACGCTGAGCAGTTCCATGCCCTTGACCACGCGGCCGACCACGGTGATGTTGCGGTCCAGCTGCCGCGGTGACTGCCCGGTGACCACGTACAGTTCCGCGCCGATGCTGCTGTCCTCGTCGTTGTTGCGGCCGGCGCCAAGCGTGCCGTAGCAGTGCGCCAGCCAGGCGGTGCCGGCCTGGGGATCGCGCGCCACCGGGAAGCCGTCGACGAAGCCCACTTGCGGCGCCCAGCCATCAGCGTCGGGCAGCGGCTGGAACGCCAGGCCGGCGGCCGGACGCTGGAATTCGGCCGGCAGGTGGGTCTTGGCGCTGCCCAGCGACTTGGCCTTGCCCGGCTCCTCGCCATCGGGGTCGCCGAACTGCACCACGAAATTGTCCTGCGAGCGGTAGATGCTCAGGCCGTCCCAGAAATGTTCGTGGGCGAGGGTGCGGATGTTGCCCACGTGCTGCGGCGCGAATGCCGGCGCGAGTTCGATGATCACCCGGCCGGTGCCCAGTTCCAGGTACAGCGTGTTCGCTGGATCCAGCGTGCGCCAGTCGCTGGGCTTGGACGCGTCGAGGATCTGTTGCGGGCTGCGGTACGGCACGGCCGGCGGCGGTGCCCCGGCCGACGCGGCGAAGGTGGACAGCGACAACGCGAGGGCGAGCAGGGAAGTGCGCAGCGGCATGAGGGCGGCCCGGTCGGTGAGCGCCCGATTCTCACCGAAGCGGCGGCCGCTGCCAATGCGCTGCCGGCATGGCGCGACCGGCTCGCCGCCGGCAGCGCCGCCTACGACAGCGCGCGTCGCTGCGGTTCCTGCGCCTCCTGCACCGGCGCCTGGTTCTGCGCCGGCGGCAGCGCGGCCAGTTGCCTGGCGCTTTCCGCGGCCGGGATGCTGGCGGCCTGCGCCGCGTCCACGTAGGCCACGCGCTTGTCGCCGGCGCGGGGGTCGCCCTGCACCGCGAACACGCGCCCTTGCTCGTTGCGCAGGATGTGATCGACCTGGGTCAGGCCGTCGCGCCTGGCCGCCAGCAGCAGTCCGCCCGCGACATTGGCATCGTAGGGCGTGAGCTTGCGCTCGATCGCCTGCTGCATCGCCTGCTGCTGCGGATCGGCGGCGACACGCGCATCGGGCGCAGTGCCCGTGCTCGGCGCGGAGCGCGTGGGCGCCGACGGTGATGGCTGGTCGGCGCGGTCGACCTGCGCGTCGATGCGCACCAGGTCGCCGCCCGGCGTGCCGCCGGCGCTGCTGGCCACGCGAAACAGACGCTCGCTCAGGCCGTACTGGGAATTGCCCAGGTGTCGCGCCAGCCCGATCGCGAAGTCCTGCGGACTCTGTTTTTCATATTGGGCGGCCTCGTGCGCGGTCATCGGACTGGCCTGGGCGGCACGCTGGTACTGCTGGCGCAGCGCGTCCATCTGCTGTTCGGAGAAGCGCAGGCTGACGTTCTGGCCGGCCGCGATCGGCGTATCGGCCGAGGCGGTGTCCTTGCCGGTAAGCGCGGCGTTGAGCAACTGCGCCTGGTTGTGGTCGACCTTGTCGAAGGTGAACTGGTAGCTGCGCTCGTCCACCCGCTCCTTGCCCGCCGGGTCGAACTGGCGGGTCAGGGTCAGCGGCACGTTGCCGGCGTACTGCACCTTGCCGACCACGCTGGAACTGCCGTCGGCATAGGTGGTGCGCACGTTCTCGCCGGTGTTGCGCTGGCCGCCCAGCTCGGCCTTGAACGTGCCCAGGCCGAGCTGGGCGCGGGTTTCCGAGCTCATGGTCAGGCTTTCGACCTTCTGCACGTCGCTGACGCCTGGCGCATCGGTGGCGAGTCGGCCGCTGGCCAGGAAGTCGCGATAGGCGGCCTGCGCCTGCGGTTCGCGCAGATCGAAGGTGGCGGTGCGCATGCTCGCCTGGCCCAGCGCATCCTGCCGGCCCAGCATGGCCTGGGCGACGTCGGTCTTCAGGCCCACGGCCTCCAGCCGCTCCACCGCCTGGGTTGGGCCGATTGCCACGCGCACGCTGTTGGCATCCACGCGCTGCACGGCGTAGCTCATGCCGGCCGCGTCGGTGCGCTCGCTGGACGTGGCGAAGCCGCGGAAGGCCGCTTCCATCGAGGTCTTGGCGAACACCTGGCCATCGAGCTTGACGCTGCCGCCTTCCGGGATCGTCGTGGGGTCGAAGGGATTCACTCGCGCAGCGGCGTCGGCCGTGGCCGCGCCGGGCAGCCTGACTTCGTAGCGGCCGCGCTCGCCGGTGGCCTGGGTCAGGCTGCCGTCGGCGGCCAGGCGCCCGGCCTTGAAGTCGCCCTGGATGCGATGGCCCTGGGTGAACTCCACCTCGACGTTGAACGTGGTCTTGCCGTCCTCCTCCTTGCGGCCGGCGCCGACCTTGCCGGTGTGCACCACCGCGTATTCCAGCGGGCCGTACTTGGCCTGTGCGGCCGTGCGGCTGTACTCCACCGAGCCCGAGCCGGCCTCCGGGTCGCGCTTGACCGGGCCGGTCGAGAACTGGTTGCCGGAACTGGCGAAGCTGGCGTCGGTGGCCTGCCCGGGCTGTGGGGTGGTGGGCGTCGAACTCATGCGTGACCTCCTGGATGGCATGCAAGAAGGAAGGTCACCCAGTCTAGTCAGCGCGGTGTTGCCGAAACGTTTGTCGGCGGCCCGGCACGCATGACCAACGGCACAGTGACTATGTCGAACTCGGTACTAGTATCTAGCTCAACCTAGCGAGGGCGCCATGGTCGAGCCGGATGCGCAACTGAAGAAATTCCAGAAGGAGCTGAGCGCCGGCACGGTGTCGCTGGCCCTGCTGGCAGTGCTGGCCGCGGCCGAGGCGCCGCTGTACGGCTACCTGATCGCCAAGCGCCTGGAGCAGGTGGGCGAGGGCGTGCTCAGCGGCAAGCAGAGTGCGCTGTACCCGGTGCTGCGCAACCTGGAGGCGGCGGGCCTGCTCTCCAGCCATGTCGAGCCGTCGGTGGCCGGGCCGCCGCGGCGCTATTACCACATCACCGCGGCGGGTCTGACCACGCTGCGGCAATGGGCCGCGGCGTGGCGCGCCACCCGCGATTCCGTCGATTCCGTGCTGAAGGGGATTTCAGAATGAGCAGCGCACACACCGCACCGCGGCCCTTGCCGACCACCATTCCCGACTACCTGGCGCAACTGCGCGCGGCGCTGGCCGGTGCCGACCCGGCGCTGGTCCAGGATGCGCTGTACGACGCGGAGGAATACCTGCGTTCCGAACTGGCCGAGCAGCCGGGCAAGAGCGAGGCCGAGGTCATCGCCGGCGTGGCCGGCAGCTACGGCGCGCCGGACGAGGTGGCCGAGATCTACCGCGAGACCGAAGTGACGGTGAACCGCGCGCTGAAGCCGCCGGCGCCGCCCAGGCGCAAGTCGTTGCTCGGCCGCTTCTTTGGCGTGGTCGCCGATCCGCGCGCCTACGGCAGCCTGTTCTACATGTTGCTGTCGCTGGTCACCGGCATCTTCTACTTCACCTGGCTGGTCACCGGCATCAGCGTCTCGGCGGGCATGCTGATCCTGATCGTCGGCGTGCCGCTGCTGGTGCTGTTCTTCGGTTCGGTGCGGCTGCTGTCGCTGGTGGAAGGGCGCGTGGTGGAAGTGCTGCTGGGCGAGCGCATGCCGCGGCGGCCGCTCTACAGCGCGCCCGAACAGCCGTGGTTGCAGCGCATCGGGCGGATGTTCACCGATGCGCGCACCTGGACCACGATGCTGTACTTCCTGCTGATGCTGCCGCTGGGCATCGTCTACTTCACGGTGTTCGCGGCCTTGCTGAGCACGTCCTTCGCCCTGCTGTTCTCGCCGGCGGCCTTGCTGGATCCGGACATCGTGCACTTCACGATCAGCATGGGGAGCACGCAGTGGAGCGGCGGCGAGACCTGGCTGCCGTTGTTGCTGATGAGCGTGCTCGGCGGCCTGCTGTTCTTCGTCACCCTGCACCTGTCGCGCGGCGTCGGCAAGGCGCATGGCCTGCTGGCCAAGCAGCTGCTGGTGCGCAGTGTGGCGCCTTGACGTCCTGATGCGTGATCGCCCGCGGCGGGGTGCCGCGGGCGATACGCCGCTCAGCCCGCCTTGCGGCTGCTGCGGCGCTTGAGCGGGGTGACGTTGCCGGCCGCCGGCGCGCGGCTGGCAGCGGCGTTGGCGGCGATGAAGCTGCGCACCTGCGGGTACACGATGTCGCGCCAGCGGCGGCCGCTGAAGATGCCGTAATGGCCGGCGCCTTGCACTTCCAGGTGCTGGCGGCGTGCGGCGGGGATGCCGGTGCACAGGTCTTGCGCGGCGGCGGTCTGGCCCAGGCCGGAGATGTCGTCCAGTTCGCCTTCGATGCTGAGCAGCGCGGTGTCGCGGATCGCGGCCGGGTCGACCCGCTCGCCGTCGATCACCCATTGCCCACGCGGCAGCAGGAACTCCTGGAACACCACGCGGATGGTGTCCAGGTAGTAGGTGGCCGGCATGTCCAGCACCGCGTTGTACTCGTCGTAGAAGCGGCGGTGCGCCTCGGCGTCCTGCAGGTCGCCCTTGACCAGGTTGGCGTAGAAATCCCAGTGCGACATGAAGTGCCGGCTCGGGTTCATCGCCAGGAAGCCGATGTGCTGCAGGAAGCCCGGGTAGACCTCGCGACCGTGGCCGGGGTAGGCCGGCGGCACGGTGTGGATGACGTTGTGCTCGAACCAGGACAGCGGATTGCGCGTAGCCAGGTCGTTGACCTCGGTGGGGCTGCGCCGCGCGTCGATCGGCCCGCCCATCATCACCAGCGAACGCGGCGTGGTCTCGCCGCGTCCGGCCATCAGCGACACCGCGGCCAGCACCGGCACAGTCGGCTGGCACACGCTCATCACGTGCAGCGACTCGGCGCCGATGTGGCGGATGAAGTCCTGCACATAGCGCACGTAGTCGTCCAGGCCGAAGTCGCCCTCGGCCTGCGGCACCATGCGCGCGTCGATCCAGTCGGTGACGTAGACCTTGTGGTCGCGCAGCAGGGTGCGCACGGTGTCGCGCAGCAGGGTGGCGTGGTGGCCGGACAGCGGCGCCACCACCAGCACGGCCGGCTGCTTCTTGAGGCCGTCCACGACCTTGGCGTCGTCGCTGAAGCGCTTGAAGCGCAGCAGGCGGCAGAACGGCTTGCGCAGCACTTCCTGTTCGACGATCGGCAACGCGTGGCCGTCGACCTCGACATGGTCCAGCGCCCAGGCCGGCTTCTCGTAGTCCTTGCCCAGGCGGTGCATCAATTCGTTGCTGGCGGCCAGGCGCTCGGCACCGGGCAGCGTGGACCACAGGCTGTTGGGGTCGGAGAAGATCTTGGCGTTGGCTTCGGCCTGGTGCACCCAGGGGGCGAGCAGGTTACGGGTCAGTTCGTGCCACTGGTAGAGCATGCCGGTGTTTCCATCCTGAGCGTATGCTGCCGTGCAGCATAACGCATCCGTGATGTTTGCACCTTAATGGGGCACCAGACCAATCGTCTCCAGGGCTGCCGCATCCCCCGCCAGCGCTGGCGCCAGCCAGCAATGACTGCCGACCGGGCGCAGCCCGAGCGCACCGAACTGGCGCCGGTACCAACGCGCCGCGCGTGGCTGGAAGCCGGCATGGTCGCCGTCGAAGTCGTCTTCGGCGGCGAAGGTCTCCAGGAACGCGACGCCGCCGCATAGTTCGACCAGGCCGGGCAGGCCCTGGCGCAACTCGCGGCTGGGCACGTAGTGCAGCACGTCCGAGCACACCAGCAGGTCCACCGGCGCGCACGGCCGCAGCCAGGCGAAATCGCCGAAACGTGCCGGGTGCAGATTGCGGTGGCGGCCATAGCGGGCGACGGCGTAGTCGCTGCTGTCGAAGCCGAGATAGCGCACCTTCGGCCGTAACTTCAGCAGCGGCGCGCGCCAGGCGCCTTCGCCGCAGCCGATGTCGAGCACGTTGCGGATCGGCCGTTCCAGGTAGTACTCGGCCTGGGCCACGGCGAGCGCGACCTTGCGCGCCAGGCGCGCGGCATCGCCGATGCCGTCGCGGCGATACCAGCGCTGGAAGTAGTCGGCGTCGTACTGTTTGCTCATGAGCGCGTGTGGTCCGTGCGGGCGCCGGACGAATCGGCGAAAATGGCCGCACATCCTACGCCAGCGACCCGGAGCCAGCGCATGCAACTCTATCTGTGGATCAAGTCCCTGCATCTGCTGTTCGTGATCGCATGGATGGCAGCGGTGTTCTATCTGCCGCGGATCCTGGTCAACATCGCCGAGAGCGCGGGCCAGCCGCAGGTACAGGAGCGTCTGGCGCTGATGGGGCGGCGCCTGTACCGCTTCGGCCACAGCATGTTCGGCCTGGCGCTGCTGCTGGGGCTGACCCTGTGGCTGGGCTACAAGGTGCTGCCGGACTTCCCGACCATGGTCGCGCCCGGCCATAGCGGCTGGCTGCACGCCAAGCTCGGCCTGGTGGCGCTGATGCTGGCCTACTACATCTTCACCGGCCGCTGGCTCAAGCGCGTGGGTCAGGCGCAGCCCCTGCCGTCCTCGCGCGCGCTGCGCCTGTTCAACGAACTGCCGGTGCTGGCGCTGCTGGTGGTGATCTGGCTGGTTCTCGCCAAGCCGTTTTGAGCGGGAATTGGGGATTCGGGATTGGGGATTCGTAACAGCGATCCCCGGCGCCGAAGTGTCATGGGCTGCCGCGATCAACACTAGGCTGGAAGGCCCCGCTTTTGCGAATCCCTAATCCCGATTCCCCAATCCCGAGGCGCCGCGCGCGGCGCCTCACGCCGTCTCGTACGCGCCGTAGCTGCGCAGGCGCTCGTAGCGCTTCTGCAGCAACTGCTCGATCGGCAGCTGTTCCAGCGCGTCCAGTTCGTTGAGCAGGACCGCCTTCAGGCGCTTGGCCATCTGCGTGGGGTTGCGGTGCGCGCCGCCGATCGGTTCGCGGATCACCTTGTCGACCAGGCCCAGTGCGGACAGGCGCTTGGCGGTCAGGCCGAGCTGTTCGGCGGCGTCCTTGGCCTTGGCCGCGTCCTTCCACAGGATCGAGGCGCAGCCTTCCGGGGAGATCACCGAGTAGGTGCCGTATTCCAGCATCAGCGTGCGGTCGCCCACGCCGATCGCCAGCGCGCCGCCGGAGCCGCCTTCGCCGATCACGGTGCAGATCACCGGCACCTTCAGTTCGGCCATCTCCAGCAGGTTGCGCGCGATCGCCTCGCTCTGGCCGCGCTCTTCGGCACCGATGCCGGGGTAGGCGCCGGGGGTGTCGATGAAGGTCAGCAGCGGCAGCTTGAAGCGCTCGGCCAGCTTCATCAGGCGCAGCGCCTTGCGGTAGCCCTCCGGGCGCGGCATACCGAAATTGCGCGCGATCTTGCTCTTGGTGTCGCGGCCCTTCTGGTGGCCGATGATCACCACGGCGCGGCCGTCGATGCGGCCGAGGCCGCCGACGATGGCCTTGTCGTCGGCGAACGCACGGTCGCCGGCCAGTTCCTGGAACTCGTCGCAGAACACGTTGATGTAGTCCAGCGTGTACGGGCGCTGCGGATGCCGCGCCAGCTGCGAGATCTGCCACGAGGACAGGTCGCGGAAGATCTGCGCGGTGCGCACCCGCAGTTTGTCTTCCAGCGCCCCCACCTCGGCGTCGACGTTGACCGCCGGGCCGGTGCTGGCGTTGCGCAGTTCCTGGATCTTGGCTTCCAGATCGGCGATGGGTTGCTCGAAGTCGAGGTAGTTCGGGTTCATTGGAAGCCGTGGAGAACGTGAAGCGGGGGAGTTTAGCCGAATGCGGGTGTGTGGCCCGTACGGGGGGGAACGGGCTGGTGTGGTGCCGGGATTCGAGATTGGGGATTGGGGATTGGCAAACGCCAGAGCAACAGCCGCGGCGCAGCCGCTCCCGCTCTTGCGAATCCCCAATCCCGAATCCCCAATCCCGGCTTCACGCCCATGGTGGGCTGTACTTGACCTTCACCGCGCGCACCGCCGGGTCGCCGCGCAGGGCGTCCAGCAACTGCGGGTCCACGCGCACCGAATGGCTGCCGTTGAGGTCGAGCATGCCGGCGATGCCGCCCTGCGCCGATTGCAGCAGCAGGTCCAGGCGCAGCGGCGTCTTGCCCGGGCGGTGGCGGGCGAGCAGGCCGTCGATGCGCGGCCAGGCGCTGCGCTGGCGCAGGTCCAGGCGCAGCGACAGGCGCTGCGCGTGGTGCGTGCAGATCTGCTCGTAGTCCCAGCACTGGCGGATGCGCATCGCGTAGCCGCCGTTGAATTCGTCCTCGCGCACGCCGCCCTTGACGATCAGGATGCGGTCGCGGGTCAGCAGGTGGCCGAACTCGGCGATGGCGTCGGAGAACGCGCTGCACTCGATGCGGCCGCGGCCGTCCTCCAGTTGCACGAACACCTGGCTGTCGCCCTTGCGGCGCACGCCGACCACCTGGCCGGCGAGGATCGCGCTGACCTCCGGGCGCCAGGCGCGCTTCTCGCCATCGCCGCCGCCACCACGGCCGCCGCCGGATTGCGCGCAGATCTTCTCCAGCGCGCTCAGGTCGCAGCCGACCAGCTCGCGCACTTCGTCGCGGTACGGATCGAACGGATGGCCGCTGAGGTAGAAGCCCAGCGTCTCGCGCTCGCCCGCGAGCAACTGGCCCAGCGGCCATTCCTTGCTCTCCGGCAGGTCCAGGCGCAGCGCCGGCGCACTGGTATCGGCGCCGCCGAACAGCGAGTTCTGCCCGGAGGCACGCTCGCGCGCCATCTGCTCTGTGGCCTTCATCACCTCCGGCAACTGCAGCATCAGCGTGGCGCGGTTGCTGCCCAGCCCATCCATCGCGCCGGCGTTGATCATCGCCTCGAGGGTGCGCTTGTTGAGCTTGGCCGATTCCACGCGGGTGCAGAAATCCAGCAGCGAGGCGTACTCGCCGCCGCGTTCGCGCTCGGCCACGATCGCTTCGCAGGCGCCGCGGCCGACGCCCTTGATCGCGCCCAGGCCGTACTGGATGGTGTCCGGGGTGGCCGCCTCGAACATGTACGCCGAGGCGTTGATGCGCGGCGGCAGCACGGTCAGGCCGAGGTTGCGCACCTCGTCGAGGAAGCCGACCACCTTGTCGGTGTTGTCCATGTCCGAGGACAGCGTGGCCGCCATGAACTCGGCCGGGTAATGGCGTTTCAGCCATGCGGTCTGGTAGCTGACCAGGGCGTAGGCGGCGGCGTGCGACTTGTTGAAGCCGTAGCCGGCGAACTTCTCCATCAGGTCGAAGATCTCGTCGGCCTTGGCCTCGCCGACGCCGCCCTTGGCCGCACCCTCGCGGAAGATCTCGCGGTGCTTGGCCATTTCCGCCGGCACCTTCTTGCCCATCGCACGGCGCAGCAGGTCGGCGCCGCCCAGCGAGTAGCCGCCGACGATCTGCGCCATCTGCATCACCTGCTCCTGGTACACCATGATGCCGTAGGTGTCCTTCAGGATCGCTTCGGTGCGCGGATCGGGATAGACGATCTCCTCCTGCCCGTGCTTGCGCGCGTTGAACGAGGGAATCAGGTCCATCGGGCCGGGGCGGTACAGCGATACCAGCGCGATGAGGTCCTCGAAGCGGTCGGGGCGGGCGTCCTTCAGCAGCCGGCGCATGCCCGAGGATTCGAACTGGAACACCGCGCCGGTGTTGCCCGAGGCGAAGATGCCCTTGTAGGTCGGCGCATCGTCCAGCGGGATCGCGGCGATCTCCACCGGCGGGATGCCGGCGCGCGCATGGCGCACGTTGATCGCCTTCACCGCCCAGTCGATGATGGTCAGGGTGCGCAGGCCGAGGAAGTCGAACTTGACCAGGCCGACCTGCTCGACGTCGTCCTTGTCGAACTGGGTGACCGGGTTCCTGCCGAGATTGTCGACGTCGTGTTCGGCGAACAGCGGGCAGAAGTCGGACAGCGGCGTCGGCGCGATCACCACGCCGCCGGCGTGCTTGCCGGCGTTGCGGGTGAGGTCCTCGAGCTGCCGCGCCAGGTCCATCAGGTCGCGGACGTCGTCCTCGGCCTGGTAGCGCTGGATCAGCTCCGGCGAGGCCATCTCGCTGTCCTTGCCTTCGCCCATCGCATCCTTCAGCGTGATGCCGAGGATGTTGGGGATCAGCTTGGCGACGCCGTCGACCAGGCCGTACGGGAAGCCGAGCACGCGGCCGCAGTCGCGCACCACCGCCTTGGCGGCCATGGTGCCGTAGGTGATGATCTGGCTGACCCGGTCGCGGCCGTACTTGCGCGCCACGTAGTCGATCACCTCGTCGCGGCGATCCATGCAGAAGTCGATGTCGAAGTCGGGCATCGACACGCGTTCCGGGTTGAGGAAGCGCTCGAACAGCAGGTTGTACGGCAACGGATCCAGGTCGGTGATCTGCAGCGCCCACGCCACCAGCGAGCCGGCGCCGGAGCCGCGGCCCGGGCCGATCGGAATGCCCTGGTTCTTGCCCCACTGGATGAAGTCGGCCACGATCAGGAAGTAGCCGGGGAAGCCCATCTTGATGATGGTGTCCAGCTCGAACTCGAGCCGGTCCACGTAGTCCTGGCGGGTCTTGCCGGGCGCCAGCGGATTCTTTTCCAGGCGCGCGGCCAGGCCGTCGCGCGACTGGCTGCGGATCCAGCTGTCCAGCGTCTCGTCGTCGGGCACCGGGTAGGCGGGCAGGAAGTAGGTGCCCAGCTGCATCTCGATGTTGCAGCGTTGCGCCAGCGCCAGGGTGTTGTCGATCGCGTCGGGGATGTCGGCGAACAGCGCGGCCATCTCTTCGGCCGACTTCAGGTACTGCTGGTCGCTGTAGTCGCGCGGCCGCTTGGGATCGTCGAGCACGCGGCCGGAGGAGATGCACACGCGCGCCTCGTGCGCGGCGAAGTCGCTGGCGTACAGGAAGCGCACGTCGTTGCTGGCGATGACCGGCAGGCCGCGGGTGCCGGCGGCGTGCAGGGCGAACTGGTTGAACGCCTCCTCGCCGTCGCGACCGGTGCGGGTCAGTTCCAGGTGCAGGCCGTCGCCGAAGATGCGCTGCCAGTCGGCCAGTTGCTGCTCGGCCAGGTCGTGGCGGCCCTCGCTGGCCAGGCGCCCGGCCACGCTCTCGCGGCCGGCCAGGGCGAACAGGTTGTCGCTGCCGGTCTGCAGCCATTCCGGGCGCAGTGCCACGCCGCCTTCGTTGCGGTGGCCTTCCAGCCAGGCGCGGGTCAGCAGCCGCGACAGGCTGAGGTAGCCGTCGCGGTTGCGGCATAGCACGGTCAGCCGCCACGGCGCCTGGGTGCCGTCGGCGATCAGCAGGTCGGCGCCGGCGATGGGCTTGCTGCCCACGCCTTCGGCGGCCTTGTAGAACTTGACCAGCGCGAACAGATTGTTGAGGTCGGTGACCGCCAGCGCGGGCAGGTCCAGCTCCACCGCGCGGCTGAGCAGGTTGGCCTGCTTGGCTTTCTTCGGGTCGGCCTGATCCGGTTTCTCGGGCACACGGATGGTCGAATCCGCCAGCGAGAACTCGGTGTGGATGTGCAGATGGGCGAAGCGGGAAGTGGACATGCGGAACCAGAGCGATGCCCGGGCAGGGTAGCGGCGGGGGGCGAACCGGGCAAGGCTTGAC
>NZ_LFME01000041.1 GCF_001043115.1 Xanthomonas sp. NCPPB 1128
CGGTTCTGCTTGCACGAATCCCTAATCCCGAATCCCCACTCCCGCCACCAAGACCGACATGTCCTCGCAACACGCCGCCGCTAGCGTGGCGCGCATCCCAGACGCGGAGCGCGCGCATGATCGAGAACGTCCTTGCTGTCGGCCTGGCCGATGAGACCGACCTGGCCCTCGCTTCCCCCGAACCGCAGTCCCGCGCCGGCGCCAGCCACCGCCACCGCCTGCTGATGTGCGCGCCGCAGCACTTCGCGGTGGACTACGTGATCAATCCCTGGATGGAAGGCAACGTGCACGCCGCCAGCCGCGAGCGCGCGCAGGCGCAGTGGAATGCGCTGGTGGCTGCCGCCGAAGCGGCAGGTGCGCGCGTCGAGTGCATCGCTGCCGCGCCGGGCCTGCCGGACATGGTGTTCAGCGCCAATGCCGGCCTGGTGCTCGGCGACCGCTTCGTGCCCAGCCGCTTCCGCCACGCCGAACGCCGTGGCGAGGAAGCCTTGTTCACCGCCTGGTGCCGCCAGGCCGGCCTACGCATCCACGCATTGCCCGAGCAGGTGTATTTCGAAGGCGCCGGCGATGCGCTGCTGGACCGCGGCGCGCGCCGGCTGTGGATGGGCCACGGCCACCGTAGCGACCTGGCCGCCGCGCACGAACTGACCGATCTGCTCGACATCGAGGTGGTGCCGCTGCGCCTGGTCGACGCGCGCTTCTATCACCTGGACACCTGCTTCTGCCCGCTGCGCGACGGCTACCTGCTGTACTACCCGGCCGCGTTCGACGCCGACGCGCAGCAGGCGATCGCACAGCACATCCCGGCCTCTCGGCGCATCGCGGTTGGCGAGGCCGACGCCCTGGCCTTCGCCTGCAATGCGGTGGACCTGGACGACACCCTGCTGCTCAACCGCGCCTCGCCGGCGCTGTGCGCCGCCCTGGCCACGATCGGCTACCGCGTGGTGCAGACCCCGCTGGACGAATTCCTCAAGGCCGGCGGCGCCGCCAAGTGCCTGACGCTGCGGCTGGACGAATAAGCCGAAGAGGCTCCCGCGCGCGGCAGAATCAGCCCCTCTCCCACCGGGAGAGCGGTTGGGGTGAGAGTACGGCGCCACGGAACGCCTGGTGGTAGCAAGCATTTCGAGGCTTCGCCCGTACCCTCATCCACCCCTTCGGGGCACCTTCTCCCGCAGGGAGAAGGGAAGCGCTCGCCCCTCTCCCACCGGGAGAGGGGTTGGGGTGAGGGTACGGCCGCCATGGAACGCCTGGCGGTAGCAAGCATTTCGAGGCTTCGCCCGTACCCTCATCCGCCCCTTCGGGGCACCTTCTCCCGCAGGGAGAAGGGAAGCGCTCGCCCCTCTCCCACCGGGAGAGGGGTTGGGGTGAGGGTGCGGCCGCCATGGAACGCCTGGCGGCAGCAACCCTTTCGAGGCTTCGCCCTTACCCTCATCCGCCCCTTCGGGGCACCTTCTCCCGCAGGGAGAAGGGAAGCGCTCGCCCCTCTCCCACCGGGAGAGGGGTTGGGGTGAGGGTGCGGCCGCCATGGAACGCCTGGCGGTAGCAACCCTTTCGAGGCTTCGCCCTTACCCTCATCCGCCCCTTCGGGGCACCTTCTCCCGCAGGGAGAAGGGAAGCGCTCGCCCCTCTCCCACCGGGAGAGGGGTTGGGGTGAGGGTACGGAGACGCCGCATGACCCGACCGCCGCGCCGGACAGACCCGCCGCAACCAGCGCCCATCAGCACAGACTGAGCACCGCATCGAGCACATCGCGCCACAACTGTTGGAGGTCGATGCCGCCGCGCCCACCGAACAAGCGAAACAGGCTGTAGCCGATCGCGAAAGCGACATACGACAGCGTCAACACCAATGCAGCGGCGTTGCCCCACAGCAGCAGCGCAGTGGCCACCAGGGCGAAAATCGTGCAGCCCAGCAGTTCGCGCCACGACGGCATGTGCGCACGCAGGCGGGCGAATGCAGGCGCGGCAGGATCGGACATGGCAACGGCCTTGGCTGGACATCCACGATGCTAAGCCGCCCCTCGTCTTCAGACACCGCGCGCCAGCCACCCGCGTCAGCGACGGCTCAGCCGCCGTCCCAGCGCAGCCCACACTCCCCGCCCACACCCGCCCCCGGCACAATGCGCCGATGGCATCTTCCTCCCCTTCTCATGGCGGCGCCCGCACCGCGCCCGGCACCGGCCCGAGCCTGCGCGAACGCTTCGACGCGATGCGCAACCTGCCGCCGTTCCTGCGTCAGATCTGGCAGACCAGCCGCTGGCTGACCCTCAGCAGCATCGGCCTGCGCGTGATTCGGGCGCTGCTGCCGGTGGCCTCGCTGTACGTGGGCAAGCTGATCATCGACGAGGCCATCCACCTGGTCGGGCAATCGCCCGGCTTCGATTCGCTGGGCCAGGCCCTGGTCAGCGGGCGCCTGAACCGGCTGCTGGAACTGCTGGGCCTGGAGTTGGCCCTGGCGATCGCCTCGGACCTGCTCGGGCGGCTGGTCAGCTATGCCGACACGCTGCTCTCGGAGCTGTTCAACAACACCACCAGCGTGCAGTTGATGGAGCACGCCGCGCAACTGGACCTGGAGGACTTCGAGGACCCGGAACAACAGGACCGGCTCGACCGCGCGCGGCGCCAGACCATGGGCCGCATGAACCTGATGAGCCAGTTGTTCGGCCAGGTGCAGGACGCGATCACCGTGGTCAGCTTCGCGGTCGGCCTGCTGGTCTACGCGCCATGGCTGATCGCCCTGCTGGCGGTGGCGCTGGTGCCGGCCTTCATCGGCGAGGCGCACTTCAATGCGCTGGGCTACTCGCTCAACTTCCAGTGGACGGCCGAACGCCGCCAGCTCGACTACCTGCGCCAGCTCGGCGCCAGCGTCGAGACCGCCAAGGAAGTGAAGATCTTCAACCTGCACAACTTCCTGATCACACGCTATCGCGCCCTGGCCGACCGCTACTTCCAGGCCAACCGCGCGCTGGCACGCAAGCGCATGCTGTGGGGCACCGTGCTGGCGGCGCTGGGCACGCTGGGCTACTACGGCGCCTACGGCTACATCGCTTGGCGCACTGTGCGCGGCGACTTCAGCATCGGCGACCTGACCTTCCTGGCCGGCAGCTTCCTGCGCCTGCGGCAGTTGCTGGAAGGCCTGCTGATCGGCTTCTCGCAGGTGGCCGGGCAGGCGCTGTACCTGGACGACCTGTATTCGTTCTTCCGTATCGTCCCGGAGATCCGCAGCAGGCCCGGCGCGGTGCCGGTGCCGCGGCCGATCAGGCAGGGCTTCGTGTTCGAGAACGTCGGCTTCCGCTATCCGGATGCCGAGCAATGGGCGGTGCGGCACCTGGACTTCGCGCTGCGCGCCGGCGAGGTGCTGGCCCTGGTCGGCGAGAACGGCGCCGGCAAGACCACCCTGGTCAAGCTGCTGGCGCGGCTGTACGACCCGGACGAGGGCCGCATCCTGCTCGACGGCCGCGACCTGCGCGACTACGACCTGGACGACCTGCGCGCCAACCTGGGGGTGATCTTCCAGGATTTCGTGCGCTACCACTTCAGCGCCGGCGAGAACATCGGCGTCGGCCAGGTCGACGCGCTGGACGACGCACCGCGGATCCGTGCCGCCGCACAGCGGGCGATGGCCGCCGAGCTGATCGACGGCCTGCCGCAGGGCTACGCGCAGGTGATCGGGCGTCGCTTCAAGACCGGCGTGGACCTGTCCGGCGGGCAATGGCAGAAGATCGCCATCGCCCGCGCCTACATGCGCGACGCACAGGTGATGATCCTCGACGAACCGACCGCCGCACTGGACGCACGCAGCGAGTTCGAGGTGTTCCAGCGCTTCAAGGAACTGTCCGACAACCGCACCGCGGTGCTGATCTCGCACCGCTTCTCCAGCGTGCGCATGGCCGACCGCATCCTGGTGCTGGCCGACGGCCGGATCGAGGCCAGCGGCACCCACGACGAACTGATGGCGCAGGGCGGCCGCTACGCGGAACTGTTCGAACTGCAGGCCGCTGGGTATCGTTAGCCCGTCCGCCCCTTCCGACACCGCCATGCTCCGCACCCTGTCCTGCCTGTTCGCCGCCGCCCTCGCCGTCCCGGCACTCGCCGCTCCCGCCGCGGACACGCCGGCGCCTTCCGACTACGCTGCGGCCAAGACCCTGGCCGACCGCGACGAGGCCGGCCTGCCGGCGGCCATGCAGGAGCGCCTGCAGACCCTGCAGCGCGCGGCGCTGGACGAGGGCGTGGCCAGTTGCGCCACGCCGCGTCCGGACACCTCGCCGTTCACGGTGGTGGTGCAGGTGCAGGCCGATGGCAGCGTCGGCGCCAGTTGGCGCAACGGCACCACCCCGCTGGCCCTGTGCCTGGAGCGCTTCCTGCGCCAGCGTCCACTGCTGGCACCGCTGCAGGCACCGCTGTACCTGTCCTACGAGGTCTCGTTCGAGAAGTGAGCCGGATCGCCGTGATCGGCACCAGGCCACAAATGAGATTTGATCTCATTTGAACCGGCATGGGGTAGAATGGCGGCCGTTCCTTCCCCATCACGATCAACGGCATGTCTTCCGCTTTTGGCCCCGAAACGGTGCTCGATGTCCGCCACTGGACCGAGGACTACTTCAGCTTCACCACCACCCGTAACGACGGCTTCCGTTTCGACAACGGCCAGTTCGTGATGATCGGCCTGGAAACGGAGACGCGGCCGCTGTTGCGCGCCTACTCCATCGCCAGCGCCAACTGGGAAGAGCAACTGGAGTTCTTCAGCATCAAGGTGCCGGATGGCCCGCTGACCTCGCGCCTGCAGCACATCAAGCCCGGCGATTCGGTGCTGGTCGGCAAGAAGCCTACCGGCACGCTGTTGATCAGCGACCTGCACCCGGGCCGCCACCTGTATCTGCTCGGCACCGGCACCGGCCTGGCGCCGTGGCTGTCGGTGATCAAGGACCCGGAAACCTACGAGCGCTTCGACAAGGTGATCCTCACCCACGGCGTGCGCTTCGAGAAGGACCTGGCCTACCGCGACTATTTCGAGAAGGAACTGCCGCAGCACGAATTCCTCGGCGGGACCATCCGCGAGAAGCTGCTGTACTACCCGGCGGTGACCCGCGAGGACTTCCGCAACCGCGGCCGCCTTACCGAGTTGCTCGAGAGCGGCCAGATGCAGCGCACCCTCGGCCTGCCGCCGCTGAACCCGGAGCACGACCGCGCGATGATCTGCGGCAGCCCGCAGATGCTGGCCGACCTGCGCCACACCCTGGACGCCCGCGGCTTCGTCGCTTCGCCGCGCATCGGCTCGCCGGGGCACTACGTGTTCGAGCGCGCGTTCGTTGAGAAGTGACGGCGCTGCGCGTCTCCCGTCGTAGGAGCGGCTTAAGCCGCGACGGGCTTTCCCGGTAAAGCATCGCGGCTGAAGCCGCTCCTACCGGCATAAGCGACACGGCAACAGATCAAAGCGAATAGTGGCGAACTCTTTTGTGGGAGGGACTTCAGTCCCGACGCGTTCGAGTTAAAGGCGTCGGGACTGAAGTCCCTCCCACAATGGCAAGCATCCCGGCATTAGGGACCACGCCGGGAGTTTCCGGCCGAAGCGTTATCCCAGCGCCCGCTCGATATCGGCCGCCAGCGCTTCCGGCTTGTCGGTCGGCGCATAGCGCGCCAGCACCTGTCCGTCGCGGCCGACCAGGAACTTGCTGAAGTTCCACTTGATCGCGGCGATGCCGAGCAGCCCGGATTTCTGCTGCTTGAGCCAGCGCCACAGCGGGTGCGCGCCGTCGCCGTTGACCTGCACCTTGGCGAACATCGGGAAATCGACGTCGTAGCTGAGCGAACAGAACTGGCGGATCTCCGCGGCATCGCCGGGTTCCTGATGGCCGAACTGGTCGCAGGGAAAACCCAGCACCACCAGTCCGCGCTCGCGATAGCGCTGCCACAGCGCCTGCAGACCCGCATATTGCGGGGTGAAGCCGCACTTGGAGGCGACGTTGACGATCAACAGCACCTTGCCGGCGTACTCGGCGAGCGGCTGCGCCTGCCCGTCCAAGGTGGTCGCGGTGAAGGCATAGGCGGTGGTGGACGTGTCCATGGGTCCTCGTGACGCGGCGCGCCGCTGTGGCGCTAGTTCGACGCGATGCTACGCGGTGGCCGCAGGCGTCGCCAGCGGCCCGGACACTGCGCAAGCACGCATCGCCGACACCCGCGTGGGCAGGACATCACACTGCCGACGCCGCCCATGCAATCGCCGGCGCCGCCTCGCCGGCGAGCGAACTGCATCAACATTCACGCCAGATGCCGCAAAGCCGCGAAAAACAAGCACCTATGCTGCAGCGCTCCCATGGCTTTCGTCACGGGTCACGCCTGCCGGCCTGGGGTAGCCTGCCCGATCACCATGATTGCGGATACCGCTTGATGACCTCTCGCCTCGCCCTCGCCCTCGCCGCCACGCTCGGACTCGCCATGCCCGCCTACGCCGCTCCGGCCACCACGCCCACCGCTGCAACCGCCGCCACGCAGGCCAACCCGTTCTTCGCCGAAAGCCCGCTGCCGCTGCACTACCCGCAGTTCGACAAGATCAAGGACAGCGATTTCGCCCCCGCGTTCGACGCCGGCATGGCGCAGCAGTTGCAGGAAGTGCAGGCCATCGCCGATCAGACCGCCAAGCCGACCTTCGACAACACCATCGTGGCGCTGGAGAAGAGCGGACAGGTCCTGGACCGCGCCACCACGGTGTTCTTCAACCTGGTCGGTGCCGACACCAACGACACCCGCAAGAAACTGCAGGCCGAGTACGCCGGCAAGCTGGCCGCGCACCGCGATGCGATCGCGCTCAATCCTAAGCTGTTCGCGCGCATCCAGACGCTGTACGACACCCGCAACCAGCTCGGCCTGGACGCGGAGGGCGTGCGCCTGGTCGAGAAGTACCACAGCGACTTCGTCCGCGACGGCGCCAAGCTCAACGACGCCGACAAGGCCAAGCTCAAGGCGATGAACGCCGAACTGGCCGAACTGGGCACCAAGTTCAGCCAGAACGTGCTGGCCGAAGTGAACGCCGCCGCCGTGGTGGTGGACGACGTCAAGCAGCTCGACGGCCTGTCCGATGCGCAGATCGCCGCGGCCGCCGAAGCGGCCAAGGCGCGCAAGCTCGACGGCAAGTATGTGATCGCCCTGCTCAACACCACCGGCCAGCCGCCGCTGGCCCAGCTCAAGGACCGCGCCCTGCGGCAGAAGATCTACGAAGCCTCGGTGTCGCGCGGCAGCCACGGCGGCCCGTACGACAACACCGCGCTGGTGTCGCGGATCATGACCCTGCGCGCCGAGCGCGCCAAGCTGCTCGGCTACCCGAACCACGCCGCCTACTCGCTGGAAACCCAGACGGCGAAGACCCCCGAGGCGGTCAACGCCATGCTCGGCAAGCTGGCTCCGGCCGCGGTGGCCAACGCCAAGCGCGAGGCCGCCGACCTGCAGGCGATGATCGACCAGGAGCAGAAGGCCGCCGGCAAGCCCAGCTTCAAGCTCGAGGCCTGGGACTGGGCCTACTACACCGAGAAGGTGCGCCAGGCCAAGTACGACTTCGACGAGGCCCAGCTCAAGCCCTACTTCGAATTGAAGAACGTGCTGGAGAACGGCGTGTTCTACGCCGCCAACCAGGAGTACGGGCTGACCTTCAAGCAGCGCACCGACCTGCCCACCTACCGCGACGACGTGCTGGTCTACGACGTGTTCGACGCCGACGGCAGCCAGCTGGCGATCTTCATCGCCGACATGTACGCGCGCGAATCCAAGCGCGGCGGCGCCTGGATGAGCTCCTACGTGTCGCAGTCGGCGCTGACCGGCGACAAGCCGGTGGTCGCCAATCACCTCAACATCCCCAAGCCGCCGGCCGGCCAGCCGACCCTGCTGACCTGGGACGAGGTCACCACCGCCTTCCACGAGTTCGGCCATGCGCTGCACGGCATGTTCTCCAACGTGAAGTACCCGTACTTCTCCGGCACCAGCGTGCCGCGCGACTTCGTCGAGTTCCCCTCGCAGGTCAACGAGATGTGGGCGGACGATCCAGCCATCCTCAAGCACTACGCCAAGCACTACCAGAGCGGCGCGCCGATGCCGCAGGCGCTGCTGGACAAGGTGGTGGCCACCGCCAAGTTCAACCAGGGCTTCGCCACCACCGAGTACCTGGGCGCGGCGATGCTGGACCAGCGCTGGCATCAGCTCAGCGCCGGCCAGGTGCCGCCGGCCTCGGGCGTGATGGACTTCGAGGCCAAGGCGCTGGCCGCCGACGGCATCGCCTATGCGCCGGTGCCGCCGCGCTACCGCACGCCCTACTTCAGCCACATCATGGGCGGCTACGCGGCTGGCTACTACGCCTACATCTGGTCCGAGGTGCTGGACGCCAACACCCAGCAGTGGTTCAAGCAGCACGGCGGTCTGAGCCGCGCCAACGGCGACCGCTTCCGCAAGACGCTGCTCTCGCGCGGCGGCAGCGTCGATGCGATGCAGTTGTTCCAGGACTTCGCCGGGCACGCACCGCAGATCGAGCCCCTGCTGGAGAAGCGCGGCCTCAACGCCACCCCGGCGGCGACGCCGAGCGCCCGCTGAGGCCCGCGACGCGGCACGGCCCACGCGGCCGTGCCGCTACCCCCGGTCACGGTGACAACGCAGCAACACACACCCGCGACCAAGCGCGTGACGCAAACGCACGACGCCCGGCTCTGCCGGGCGTCGTGTTTTTCAGCCTGCAATCTCCATGGCGACGCGCGATGCCTCGCGCGTGACCGCAAGCGGCTTACTGGCCGTTGCCGGAGGCATCGACGCCGACGTCCAGCGCCGCCGCACCGCCGGCCTGCCCTTGCGCCTGACCATTGCCGGCCTGCGCACCGCCCTGGCCCCCTGCACCCGCCTGGCCCGACACCGAGCCGCCACGCGTGCCCGCGCTGTGCGATGCGCCGCCGCTCGCCGCGCCAGTGGCATTCCCGCTCCCGGACAGCGCCGGCACCCCGGGCAGGCCAGCAGCGCTGGCGGCACCGTTGCTGCCGCCGTTGCCGGCCGCGCTCGCCGCGCTCGTGCCATTGCCGGTCATGCCGTTCACTGCACCGGCGGCATTGCCAGCCGTCGACAGCGCCGCAGCTGGATTGGCTGCGCTGGTCGCCGCGCCGAGCGCACCATTGGCCTGGCCCGTCGCGCTACCGGCCGCGCCACGTGCTGCCGCATTGCCGCTGGCGGCGGCGTTGCCCGCCAGCGTGCGGCCCTCGTTCACCGCAGTGCCCGCGGTCTGCACGGCGCCGTTCGCCGCGGCCTCACCGCGCGCCGCCGCCCGCTGCGCGGCCATCCGCGCACGCTGCGACGACTGCTCGATGCCACTGCGCGCACGATCCAGCGGAACCCCGGCATCCAGGCGGCCTGCGCCCATCCCGTTGCCGCCGAGGCTGCCGCCCCCCAGGCCGCCCAGGGTGCCGTTGACGGCACCACCGACGCTGCCCGCACCGCCCAGCACCTGCGCGCCGGCCACGCCCGGGGTCAGCGCCACCGTCGCCACCAGCACCGCGCTCGCCAACAGAGTCTTGCCGTTCATCGCGTTCTCCTCGTGTCGCCGCAGGCCATCTGCGGCTCTCATGTATCCCTACGAATCGAGCGATGCAGAACATCCCGGTCGCAACGGGTGCAGACAGAATGCGTTCAGCCGCCCGGCGCGCGCTGCAGCGCCAGGTCCGCGCCGAGCAGGCCGGCGCCGTACACCGGATCGGTGCCGGGCGCACCGAGATCGCGCGCCCGCGCCTCCAACTGCGCGCGCATCTGCGCAGCCGCCTGCGGATCCGGCTGCGGCAAGGCCTGCGCTGCCAGCCGCGCCACCAGCGGTGCGGCGAAGGAGGTACCGCGCTGCGTCTGCCAACGGCCCTGCGGCGCCGCGGCGATCAATTCGCCGACCGCGGCGAAGGCCACCTGAGACCCGCGCCCGGCCTCCGGCAACACCCGCCCACGCGCATCCACCGCGGTGACGCCGATCACCCCGGGATAGGACGCGGGATACAACGGCGGTGCCGCCGGGCCGTCATTGCCCACCGCCGCGACCAGCACGTGCCCGCGCGCGAGCATGCGCTGCACGGCGAGCTGCAGGGCGCGGTTGGGGCCGCCGATCAGGCTGATGTTGATCACCGGCACCTGGCGCTGCGCCATCCAGGCCAACGCGCCGACCAGTTCCACCACGGTGCCGCCGTCGGCCTGCCCGCAGTAGATGTCGGCCGCATACAGGGTGCGCGCGAACGGCCCGTGCGCCACCGCGCGTCCGGCCAGCAGCGAGGCGACCGCGGTGCCGTGCGGCTGCGCGCGTACCTGCCCGTCGCAGCCCCATGTCTGCACCTGCACGCCGGCCAGCGCCGGATGCGCCGCGTCCACGCCGCTGTCGATCAGGCCGACCACGAATCCGCCGGTCGCCGCACCGACGGCTGCCGGTGCCGCGGATGCGCTGGCGGGTGCCGGTGGCGTCGCCGCCGATCCGCTGTAGACATGGTTGTAGTCGTAGTCGCCCTGCGGATCGCGTTCGCGCAACTGCTGCAACGCGCGGCGCGTGGACAGGCCCGACGGCACCTGCAACACCACCAGGCGCAGGCCGAATTCGCCGAAGCTACGCTGCTCCAGCACCGCGAAGCCGGCTGCCTGCGCCGCCTGCAGCGCGGCCGGGTCCGGCTCCAGCGCCACCACCTGCCCGCGCATCACCACGGCGCCGGCCTCGTCGCGCTCCAGCCCGCGCGGATCGCTGCGCAGCAGCGCCTGCAGACGTTTCAGGCGCAGCCGTTCGAGATCGCCGCGCGCGTCCTGCAGCGACTGTCCCAACCGGTTCACACCACCCTGCATGCCTTGGGTGACGTCCTGCACCAGTCCGCCCGCCGATGGCAGCGCCAGCTGCGCCAGCGCCGGTGTCGCCACCGCCAGCCATGCCACGGCCATCCAACGCATTCGCCTGCCCGCTGCCATGCCCCGCTCCGTCGCCCGCCCCTGTTGGCGTGCCACACTAATCCAGCCATCCCGACCCGCGGTGAACGCCGCGCCGCGCCCATGGAAGAAAACACCTCCGCCGAACGTATCACCGACATGCACGCCGATCCCACGGCCGCCGTCGGCGACGGCATCTGTACCCTGCTGCCGCAGTTGCGGCGCTTCGCACGTGCCGTCGCCGGCCATCGCGAGGATGCCGACGACCTGCTGCAGATCGCGATCGAACGCGCACTGCGCCGGGCCGGGCAGTGGCGGCCGGAGACGCCGCTGCAGTATTGGATGTACGGCATCATCCGCCACGCCTGGATCGACGAGGTGCGGGCGCAGCGGCGACGCCGGCAGGTGTTCGTCGATGCCACCGAGGGCGAGCATGTCGGCGACACGCCGCTGGAGCGGCAGCAGGACTGGATGGCGGTACAGGCCGCGCTGGCCGGCCTGCCCGAGGAACAACGCCTGGCGATCGCGCTGGTGCTGATCGAAGGCCTGTCCTACAAGGATGCCGCGGCGGTGCTGGAGATTCCGCTGGGCACACTCACCAGCCGGCTCGCGCGTGGACGCGAAGCCCTGCAGGCGTCACTGGAGGCGACCGCATGAACACCACGATCGATTCACTCACGCTGCAGGCCTACGCCGACGGCGAACTGGACGCGACACAGACCGCCCAGGTGGAAGCGGCGCTGCGCACCGACCCGCAGTTGGCGCAGGCCCTGGAGCGGCTGCGCAGCCTGCAGGCGCGGCTGCGTGCCGGCTTCGCGCCGGTGCTGGACGAACCGATACCGGCGCGCCTGCTCGCTGCGGCGCGCGCACGGCCGGCGGACGCGCCCAGCCAGGACACTGCTATCGCAGCGCTGCCGCCCTCGCCTGTCCATGCGACGGGGCAGGCAAGCCGGCCGACACCGCTGCGCCCGCGTGCGCGACGCCATTGGGCGCTGCCGGCGGCCTTGGCGGCGGCACTGCTGCTGGGGCTGTGGGTCGCGCAGCGGCAATTGCCGCAGGGGGTCGCACCGGGCCCGACGGTCGCGGCAACCCAGGGTGGCATTGCCCAGGGCGCATTGGCGCAGGCGCTGACGCAGCAGTTGTCCGGACAGACCCAGGCCGGCGTCCGCATCGGCCTGAGCTTCCGCGATCGCGACGGCCATTACTGCCGCACCTTCGCCTTGCCGCGCGCCAGCGCCGGCCTGGCCTGCCAGCGCGACGGCGCATGGCGGGTGGAACTGCTGGCGCCCGCCGCCGCGGGCGACGACGACCGCGGCATGCGCATGGCCGCCAGCCCGATGCCGGCCGCGGTGCTGCAAGCGGTGGATGAGCGCATCGCCGGCGAGGCGCTGGATGCCGACGGCGAGCAGCGCGCGCGCGCGCGCGGCTGGCGCTAGCAACAGCCCGATGCCCTGCCTGCGTTGGGATGGACATCGCGCCTTGGCGCACCTCCGAATCGCGCCGGACCGCGTACCGTAGGAGCGGCTTCAGCCGCGACGAGCGTTTCCCATAAGCCCGTCGCGGCTGCAGCCGCTCCTACAGCACATCGCCTCAAGCTCGATGCGCGGACGCAACTTTTCGAGGTGCCCTCAGGCCAGCGCAGCCTGCGTCTTCGACTCAGCGGCAGCGTCGAGGCCGTCGATGCCGGCCAGCATCTTCTTCAACAGCATCTCCAACTGCTGCTGCTCGCCGGCATCCAGCGCCGCGGTCTCGGTGTCCAGGAACGCGCAGACGTCCGGCAGCAGCCGCTCGATCAGGGCGATGCCGTCCGGCTGCAGGGTCAGTGCGACCTTGCGCCGGTCGTCCGGACTGGCGGTGCGCGACAGCAGTCCCTTGCTGCACAGGCTGTCGGTGAGACGGGTGATGTTGGCCGGCTTCTCGCTGGCGGCTTCGGCCACCTCGGTGGGGGTGATGCGCTGCTCGGGCGTGCCGTACAGCATCATCAGGATCTCGTACTCCGGCGGGCTGATGCCGTAGTCCTTGAGCATGCCGCAGGCATTGGCGTGCACGCGCTTGTAGAGATGCTTGACCAACCGCACCAGGACGGCGGGCTCGCGCGGGAAGGCCGGATAGCGCGCACAGGTGTGCGCCACGCGCCGCTCGGTCTGATCGAAACTGCCCATGAGACATCGATTGCAAGTGGGGTAGCCGCCAATGCTACCCATTGCGCATCGTCCCGACGAGGGCATGCGTTGCGTTCCCGCATGCTGTCGACACAGTGCACCGCACGCCGACGCCGGCGCGCGATGGCGCGCCGGTCGCTGATCAGGCGGCGAACAGCGGCGCGTACTCCGGTGCCACCAGCTCGCGCAGCACGCTGGCCGGCACGTCCACCGTCTGCGTGCCATCGGCATACGGCCCCACCTGGTACGGCGGGAACACGAAGCGCAAGGCGGTGATCTTGCCCGCCGCGTCGACCAGCGGCTGGAACTGGCTGAAGTTGCCGGGCTGCGGCTCGGTGCCTTCGGCGATCATCTTGCTCGCACTGCGCACCTGCTCTTGCTGATCCTCCGGCGGCACCTGCTCGGCATCCACCCGCGTCTGCACCGCCTGGCGCAGCTGCGCGGCGACATAGCCGGCCACCTGCTTCCAGTGCGCCGCATCCGGGATCAGCGTCTCGGCAGTGAGCATGCGCTGCTGCTGCGGCAGCCACACCCAGCGCGCCACCAGCGGTTCGCCATGGGCGCCGCCGGTATAGCGGCTGCCGTCGGCGCTCAGCGCGACCAGGTCCGGACGCTCCAGCAGCATCTCGAATTGCAGCGAGAGTTCGTAGGGCGCGCGCGGGCGATCGTTGCCGAGCCCGTCGACCGCTTCCATCAGCTCGCTGCGCGCGCTCTGCGCATAGCGATTGGCCGCGTCGGCCAGCCCCGGGTAGCGGTTGATCGACGGCGGGAAGGTGATCCCGACCACATAGCTGGGGCTGTGCTCGACGATGTCCTTCAGTTCCGGCGGTGCGGTCTGCGCCGGCTCCGGCGCCGCAGGTGCGGTGGCCTGGCTTTGTGCCGGTGCCGCGGCAGGCGCCGGTGCGGCGGCCGGTTCCTCGCGTTTGCAGCCGGCCAGTGCCAGCGCCGCCGCGACCGCCAGTGCCGTCCATGCCATCCGCCCGTTGCCCATCGTCTCTGCCCTGCTCACGTCGACTGCCCCTGTTCCTGCGATATCTGTGGAGTGGCGCGCATTATCGCGCCGTTGCGATGCCGCGCGCTCAGGCGAGCAGCGCGGCGTACTGCGGATGCCGCTGGACGAACACCGCCGCGTACGAGCACGCCGGCACCACCTTCCAGCCTTGCGCCTGCGCGTGTTCCAGCGCGGCGGTAACCAGCTGCGCCGCCAGGCCGCGGCCGCCGATCGGCGCCGGCACCCCGGTGTGGGTGATGACCATGCGCCCCTGTTCCAGCACGTAGTCGAGTTCGGCGCGGTGGCCGTCGACCTCCAGGGTGAAGCGCCGCTGCTGCGGATCGTGCGCGATCGGAACGTTCGGTGCGGACATGGAGAGCGGCGTGTGTCACGGAGTACGCAGTGTCCGCTGCGGCTTGCCGTGGCCATGTGAAGCACCTGCCCCACCGCGTCACACCGCCGACGCGGCGCGTCAGCCGCCCGCCACTCAAGTCGTGCCGCGCGCGGCCGATAACGCCAGGACAGGACGAAAACCTGGCATGGGAGTTGCAGCTCCCATCACGCAACGATCCAACAGGGAGTCACGCGCATGAGCGAGAACGAGAACAAATACAGCCAGGGCGACCACAACGCTTTCCTGCTGGAAGGGCTGTTCCAACTGTCGGTCAGCGGCGACCACCATGGCGGCGAGTTCCAGCAGCTCGACGACGAGGTCTACCAGCGCCTCAAGGTCACCTATGAGAACGCCGCCATCGGCAGCGCCAAGGTGCAGCTGCGCGGGCAGCAGACCCGCTGAGCGCGGACGGCGGCCGAACGGGTCGCCGCAGCCAGCCCATGCGCGATGCGTTCGTCCACGGCCGCATCGACGCCGTAGCGCCCATCCAAGACATCAGTCCGACAGCTGCCGATCGCGCGGCGCCGCACTCCGGCGCCGCGACGTCATCGATCAGCCGCGCCCGAAGCGCGGGTTCGCCAGCTCGCCCAGGAAGTGCTGGAACACCGACGGTTCCATGATCAGCAGGAACATCACGCCGAACGCCGCGCCGGCCAGGTGCGCGCTGTGGTTGACGTTGTCGCCGCCGCGGCGGTCCATCCAGATGCTGTAGCCGACGTAGAACACGGCATAGAGGATGGCGGGGATCGGAATCGGGATGAAGAAGAAGAAGATCCCGGTCCACGGCGCCATCAGGATGAAGGCGAACAGCACCGCCGACACCGCGCCGGACGCGCCCAGGCTCATGTAGTTGGGGTTCTTCTGGTTCTTCAGGTAGCTGGGCAGGATCGAGACCACCAGCGCCGCCAGGTAGAACAGCGGGTACACCAGCATGTTGCCGGTCAGCCGCTCCATCAGCACCTCGATCGGGCCACCGAAGAAGTACAGCGTGACCATGTTGAACAACAGGTGCGGGAAATCGGCATGGATGAAACCGTAGGTTACAAGCCGGTCGTACTGCTTGTGGCGATCGACCGCCGGCGGCCACAGGATCAACCGGTCGAGCAGCCGGCGGTTGTTGAACGCCGCCCACGACACCAGCACGGTGAGGACGATCAGGATCAGGTTGACGGGGGTGACGGAAGGCATGCGGGGTCTCAGGCGGGGCGGTAATGGTCGACCATGCAGTAGCGGCGCGCGTACAGCCCGAACAGCAGTGCGGCGACGAAGGCGAAGGCGGCGAAGAAGAACATCAGGAACGCGGTCTCGCTGAGCCCGGTGCTGCCGATGTGGGCGGTGACGCGGTCATTGCGCACCGCGGCGTTGGACAGCAGCACCCAGAGGTTGCCGACGGTGGTGGTGAGGTTCCAGAAACTCATCACCACGCCCTTCATCGACTGCGGCGCCTGGCTGTAGGCGAACTCCAGGCCCGTGGCCGAGACCAGCACCTCGCCGAAGGTCAGCAGCGCATACGGCAGGATCTGCCAGGCGATGGACAAGGCGTCGCCGCCATCCATCATCACCTGCAGGCTGCCGACCACGATCCAGGCCAGGCCGCTGAAGGCGATGCCGGCGGTCATCCGCCGCAGCGCGGTCGGCTCGTAGCCGCGCCGGCGCAGCAGCGGGTACAGCACCAGGTTGTTGAACGGGATCAGCAGCATCACCAGCGCCGGATTCAGCGCCTGCATCTGCGAGGCGCTGAACCACGCCGGCATCTGCATCTGCTGGCCCTGCAGCACCCAGGTCGAGGCCTTCTGGTCGAACAGCGAGAAGAACGGGGTGACCAGCGCGAACACCACCAGCACCCGCAGCACCGCGCGCACGCCATCCACCGCGGCGTCAGGATGCACCGCGCGGGCGCGCTCCAGCTGCCACCACGTACCGCCGCCGATGCCGGCCAGCAGCAGCACCAGCGCCAGGCACAGGCAGATCACCAGGCCCAGCGTCGGCACCAGCGCGAACGTACCCAGCGCCAGCAGCACCGCCACGCCGGCCAGGGCCAGCCCGGGACGCCCCTGCCCCGGCGCCTGCCGCAGCAGCGCGGTGCGCACCACCTGGGCGAAACCGTGCGGATCCTTGGGCGGCAGCGGCACGCGCACGTAGCGGTGGCGCCCGGCCCAGAACACCAGGGTCGCCACCAGCATCAGGATGCCGGGGATGCCGAACGCCCACGCCGGCCCCAGGTTCTTCAGTGCCAGCGGGATCAGCAGCGAGGCGAACAGCGAGCCGAAGTTGATGATCCAGTAGAAGGCGTCGAACACCACCTTTGCCAGATGCTTGTTGCCCTGGTCGAACTGGTCGCCCATGAACGAGGCCACCAGCGGTTTGATACCGCCCGCGCCCAGCGCGATCAGGCCCAGGCCGAGGAAGAAGCCGGTGCGGTTGCCTTCGAACAGCGCCAGGCACAGATGCCCGACACAATAGATCAGGCTGAACCAGAGAATGGTGCTGTACTTGCCGAAGAAGCGGTCGGCCAGCCAGCCGCCGAGCAGCGGGAAGAAGTACACGCCGATCATGAAGCTGTGCATGATGTGCTTGGCCTCGGCCTCGCGGCCGGGCGCGGTCATTTCCTGCAGCAGCAGCGAGGTGATCAGGAACTGCACCAGGATGTTGCGCATCCCGTAGAAGCTGAAGCGCTCGCAGGCCTCGTTGCCGATGATGTACGGAATCTGCCGCGGCATGCGCGCGGTGGCGCGCTCTTGCGCCGCGCTCATGCGGCGTCCCTCGTGGTGGCTTTGCTGCTCACGGGCCCTCGTCCAGGCAAAATTTTCAGAAGGTTACCCGATCGTTCCGGCGAATCGAACCGCCAGGGCGTGTCACCCATTCCCGAGTATGCCGCGTTGGGTCTGGCAGGCGCGCGGCCGGCGTTGCGTGGCGCAGCGCCTGACTGGCCGTCAGTCAAGCCGCGCGGCGCCGGCCGCGCGCCTGCCAGGCCCAACCCGAAGGGCCGCGGTTGCGCGCGCCCGTGGCCGCGTCATCGCTCGGGCGTGGCGCACGTACGTCCACGTCCTCGCTCTTCCTTGCCACAGGCACGCGCAATCGCGGCGCGGCATGCTCGGGAATGGGTGACACGCCCCAGGGTGCTTTCGCAATCGGCGCGCTGCCCGCATCATGGGGGTCTGTCCCGAGACGGTGCCGAGATGATCCGAGCCTGGCTGGCCACCCTGCTGTTGCCGATGCTGCTGTGCAGCATGCCGTCGCTGGCCAGCGAGGCGGGCCTGTCCACCGAAGCCGAGCGCAGCGGATTCGCGCGCACCGGCCGCTATGCCGAGACCATCGCGCTGTGCGATGCGTTCGCACAGCGCTATCCGCACGCGGTGCGCTGCTTCGATTTCGGCACCACCCCGGAAGGCCGGCCGATGAAGGCGCTGGCGGTGTCCACCTCGGGCGCGCTGGACCCGGCCGCCGCGCAGGCGCGCAAGCTGCCGGTGGTGCTGATCCAGGGCGGCATCCATGCCGGCGAGATCGACGGCAAGGAGGCCGGCTTCCTGGCGCTGCGGCAGGTGCTCGACGGCCAGGCCGCGCGCGGCGCGCTGGACAGGCAGGTGTGGCTGTTCGTGCCGGTGTTTAACGTCGACGGGCACGAGCGCTTCGGCGCCTGGAACCGGCCCAACCAGCGCGGCCCCGAGCAGATGGGCTGGCGCACCACCGCGCAGAACCTCAATCTCAACCGCGACTATGTCAAGGCCGATGCGCCGGAGATGCAGGCGATGCTGCGCCTGGTCGAGCAGTGGGATCCGCTGCTGTACGTGGACCTGCACGTCACCGACGGCGCGCAGTTCGAGCACGACGTGTCGATCCAGGTGGAACCGCTGCACGCCGGCGACGCCGCGCTGCGCGGCGACGGCCTGCGCCTGCGCGACGGCGTGCTCGCCGACCTGAAGCGGCAGGGTTCGTTGCCGTTGCCCTACTACCCCTCGTTCGTGGTCAACGACGACCCGGCCTCCGGCTTCGAGGACGGCGTGCCGACGCCGCGCTTCTCGCACGGCTATTTCCAGCTGCGCAACCGCTTCGGCATGCTGGTGGAAACGCATTCGTGGAAGCGCTACCCCGAGCGTGTGCGCATCACCCGCAACACCATCGTCTCGGTGCTGCAGCAGGTGGCACGGCACGGCGCGCAGTGGCGCGCCGACGCACTGGCCGCCGACGCGCGCGCGCAAGCGCTGGGCGGCAAGACCGTGGCGCTGGATTACCGCACCACCGACGCCTCGCACCTGGTGGATTTCCGCGGCTACGCCTACACGCGCACGCCCTCGCCGGTCTCCGGCGCTCTGATGACCCGCTACGACGAACGCACCCCGCAGATATGGCGGGTGCCGTTGCGCGACCAGGTCGTGCCCAGCGTGGAAGTCGCCGCGCCGCGCGCCGGCTACCTGATACCGGCGGCGCAGGCCACCCTGGTCGGCGCCAAGCTACGCCAGCACGGCATCGCCTTCCGCACCCTCGACCACGACGCCACCCTGCCGGTGCAGACCTTCCGCGCCGAGACCGCCAACTTCGCCGCCCGCTCGTCCGAAGGCCACCAGCGGCTCAGCGTCGCCGGCGCCTGGAAACCGGAGACCCGCGCCATCGGCGCCGGCGCGCTGTTCGTGCCGATCGCCCAGCCCAAGGCGCGGCTGCTGATGGCGCTGCTGGAGCCGCAGGCGCCGGACTCGCTGCTGCAATGGGGCGAGTTCAACAGCGCGTTCGAACGCGCCGAATACATGGAAGACTACGTCGCCGAGGACGTGGCGCGGCAGATGCTGGCCAGCGACCCGGCGCTCAAGGCCGAGTTCGAGGACAAGCTCGAACACGACGCCGCCTTCGCCAAGGACCCGCAGGCGCGGCTGGAATTCTTCTACCGCCGCCACAGCTCCTGGGACGAGCGTTACCGCCTGTACCCGGTCATGCGCAGCGACGAAGCCCCGTCCTGACGCGCGGTTCCGATCTCCCCCCAACTCCCCCCGATGCGCCTTCCCGTCATCTGCCAGAGAGGCTGTTCGCCCCGATATGAAAACGTTTACAGGATCCCTTTGCCTGACCCTCGCGCTGGCCTCGCCTGCCGTCGCCGCGCCGCCGGCGACGGCCGCTGGCACCGCGTCCACGCCGAACGCCGCTGCCGCTGCGCAGCGCCCGTGGAACGATCGCAGCCTGTCGCCGGACCGGCGCGCCGCGCTGCTGGTGCAGGCGATGACCCCGGACGAAAAATTCCAGATGCTGCACAGCTACTTCGGGCTGGGCAAGGACGGCGGCCCGCGTCCGCCGGGCGCGATCGGCTCGGCCGGCTACGTGCCGGCGATCGAACGCCTGGGCATCCCGTCGCAGCAACTGGCCGATGCCGGCGTCGGCGTGACCAACCCCGGCAACATCCGCCCCGGCGACCACGCCACCGCGCTGCCCTCCGGCCCCGCCACCGCCGCCACCTGGAACCGCGCACTGGCCTTCGCCGGCGGCGCCACCATGGGCCGCGAAGCCTGGCAGCAGGGCTTCAACGTCCTGCTGGCCGGCAGCGTCAACCTGCAGCGCGACCCGCGCAACGGCCGCAACTTCGAGTACGCCGGCGAAGATCCGCTGCTGGCCGGGGTGATGGTCGGCGAATCGATCCGCGGCGTGCAGAGCCAGCACGTGGTCTCGACCATGAAGCACTTCGCGATGAACGACCTGGAGACCGGGCGCAATACCCACAGCGCCGACATCGGCGAGCAAGCCATGCACGAGTCGGACCTGCTGGCCTTCGAGCTGGCGCTGAAGATCGGCCAGCCCGGCTCGGTGATGTGCTCGTACAACCGCATCAACGGCGTGTACGGCTGCGAGCACGACTATCTGCTCAACCAGGTGCTGAAGCAGGAGTGGAAGTTCCCCGGCTACGTGATGTCCGACTGGGGCGGCGTGCACAGCGGCTCCAAGGCGGCGCTGGCCGGCCTGGACCAGCAGTCGGCCGGCGAAGTGTTCGACAAGGCGGTGTACTTCGACCAGCCGCTGCGCATGGCGGTGGCCGCCGGTACCGTGCCGCAGGCGCGCCTGGACGACATGGTCAAGCGCATCCTGCGCGCCTTCATCGCCACCGGCAGCTTCGACAACCCGCCGCAGCACCAGCCGATCGACGATGCCGCCGGCGGCCTGGCCGTGCAGCGCGTGGTCGAGGAAGGCACGGTGCTGTTGCGCAACGAGGGCAAGCTGCTGCCGCTGTCGCGCAGCGTGCGCCGCATCGCGGTGATCGGCGGGCATGCCGACAAGGGCGTGATCGGCGGTGGCGGTTCGTCGATGGTCGGCATCACCGTCAACGGCGGCAACGCGGTGCCGGGGATCGCCCCGACCACCTGGCCGGGTCCGGTGATGTTCCACCCGTCCTCGCCGCTGCAGGCGCTGCGCAAGGCGCTGCCGGATGCGCAGATCGACTACGCCAGCGGCGCCGACCCGGCCGCGGCGGCCAAGCTCGCGCGCGAGGCCGACGTGGCCATCGTGTTCGCCACGCAATGGTCGGCCGAGTCGGTGGACCTGCCGGACATCGCCCTGCCCGACAAGCAGGACGCACTGATCGCGGCGGTGGCCAAGGCCAACCCGAAGACGGCGGTGGTGCTGGAAACCAACGGCCCGGTGGCGATGCCGTGGCTGCAGCAGGTGCCGGCGGTGCTCGAGGCCTGGTATCCGGGCATCCGTGGCGGCGAAGGCCTGGCGCGGCTGCTGCTGGGCGAGGTCAATCCGTCCGGACGCCTGCCGGTGACCTGGCTGCGCGACGTGTCGCAACTGCCGCGGCCGTCGATCCCCGGGCTGGGCTTCAAGCCGGCGCAACCGGCCGGCAGCAACGTCGACTACACCATCGAAGGCGCCAACGTCGGCTACCGCTGGTTCGCCGCGCGCGGCCTGGAGCCGGTGTATCCGTTCGGCTACGGCCTGTCCTACACCACGTTCGCTTACTCGAACTTCAAGGTGCAGGCCGACGGCAGCCGTGTCGTCGCCAGCTTCGACGTGCGCAACACCGGCGACCGCGAAGGTGCCGACGTGCCGCAGCTGTACCTGCGCCTGCCGCAGGGCCACCACACCCCGATCCGCCTGGTCGGCTGGGACAAGGTCCTGCTCAAGCCGGGCGAGAGCCGCCACATCAGCATCGTCGCCGAACCCAAGACGCTGGCCGACTACGATCCAAAGCAGCGCCGCTGGCATATCGCCGCTGGCGACTACGAACTGCTGCTGGGCCGTTCGGCGACGCAGGTGGAGGCGCGCGCGCCGCTGCAGCTGAAGGACGGGGTGCTGCAGCACTGAGCGAAGGCCGCGGCGTCCATGCCGCGTCCCGGTCACGCCCCGCCTCCACGCGCGTGCGCCTGAGGCGGGGCGATGTTCGCGATCGCGCCCTGCGCGGCAGCGATTGTGTGGCGGACGCCGCAGCGCCGCCGGCTGTATACGCAACCCTGAGACCCTGCGCCGTAGCATCGCCTGCATGAACCCCCGCGTCTTCCGATGGCATCGCACCGGCTGGCTGTTGCTGGCCGTTGCGGCATTGGCACAGGCGCAGGCTGCGACGGACGCGGTGCCGACGATCGCGGCGGCGCCGGACAGCCCCCTCACCGTGGTCACCCTCACGCTCGCCGGCGATCCGCGCGCGGCACAGGACGGCGACGACTGGACCGCACGCCGCGAGCGCATCGTCGCGGCGCTGCAGCGCCTGCATCCCGACGCCATCGCCCTGCAGGAAGTGCTGCAGACACCGGAGATGCCGAACCAGGCGCAATGGCTGGCCGCGCGCCTGGGCTACCACTGCCACTTCATCAGCCCCGATCCACCGAGCCGGCCGCAACGCCGCGGCAATGCGCTGCTGACCCGCCTGCCGGTGCTGGAGGAAGCCGAGACCCTGCTGCATCCGCTGGAGGACTACAGCGTGGCCGGCCTGGTGCGGGTGGACCTGCACGGGCAGCCGGTGAACCTGTATTTCACCCGCCTGCACGCCGCGCGCGACGGTGGCGCCAGCCGCCGCGAACAGGCCGAGGATCTGATGGCATGGATCGACGCCACCGCCGAGGGCGTGCCATCGCTGCTGGCGGGCGGCTTCTTCGCCGCGGCGCGCGCACCCGAGCTGGCGCCGCTGGCGGTGCGCTTCGAGGACGGCAGCGTGCGCGGCGAGTCGGCGCGCAATCGCATCGATGTTCGTGCGCCCGGCACATCGGCGGCCGCCGACCACGTGTTCTTCGAACGCGGCCACTTCCGCCCCGTGCATGGCGCGCGCCTGTTCGCGCCGGCGCCGGACCTGCCCGCGGCCGGCACGCGCGGCCTGTCGATGGCGCTGCAGCCGCTGGACCCGATGCCGGCGTCGCTGCAACCGGCGCCTTAGCGGATGGTCGGCTGAGCGCATTCGCGCGCCGTGCGATCAATGCCGTGCGATGCGGCACATGGGGATGGATCGGCATCGGCATGCCATCGGCCCAGGACGATCGGGCACGGCTGATCCCCTGCTTTCGTCACGCATCACTGCATCTGTTGTAGGAGCGGCTTCAGCCGCGAGGCCTTCCACGGAAAGCCTCGGCGCGGCTTTAGGGCACCTCTAATAACGCGTTACTACCGCAGCTCGGCATGATGTATCGTCGCGATTGTAGGAGCGGCTTCAGCCGCGACAGGCATTCCCGGGAATGCTCATCGCGGCTGAAGCCGCTCCTACGCGTGCGCCCCTAGCTTTTTAGAGACGCCCTGGCGACGGAGCGGCGCAAGCGGCGGCCAATGCGGCGTAGGCCGCCATCGCTGCCGAAGCACGCTGGTCACGCGCGCGAGGCCAGCGTACCAACCAGGCAGCCACAACCCACCCGCACTTCCAGCGCGTCTGTCGGGCATCCACACAAAAAAAGGCCGGGCGAACCCGGCCTTCTTCATGCTGCGGCGCTGGCGGCTGATCAGCCGATCGCGGCGTGGTAGCGGCGCTCCACTTCCTTCCAGTCGACCACGTTGAAGAACGCGCCGATGTAGTCCGGGCGACGGTTCTGATACTTCAGGTAGTAGGCGTGTTCCCACACGTCCAGGCCCAGGATCGGGGTGTTGCCCTCGAACAGGGGGCTGTCCTGGTTGGCGGTGCTCTCGACCACCAGCTTCTTGTCGGGGGTGACGCTCAGCCAGGCCCAGCCACTGCCGAAACGGGTCAGCGCGGCCTTGGTGAAGGCTTCCTTGAACTTGTCGAAGCCGCCCAGTTCGCTGTCGATCGCCTTGCCGACGTCGCCGCTGGGGGTACCGCCGGCGTTGGGCGCCATCACCGTCCAGAACAGCGAGTGGTTGGCATGGCCGCCGCCGTTGTTGCGCACCGGACCCTGCAGGTTCTCCGGCAGCGACTTCAGCTTGGACACCAGCGCCTCGATCGGCAGATCGGCGTACTCGGTGCCTTCCAGCGCGGCGTTGACGTTGTTGATGTAGGTCTGGTGATGCTTGGTGTGATGGATCTCCATCGTCTGCGCATCGATGTGCGGTTCCAGCGCGTCGTAGGCGTAGGGCAACTTGGGGAGGGTGTAGGCCATGCGGTTCTCCTGGACTTTCGCCGTCGAAAGGACGAGCGTTGCGTGAGCAATGGTAGGGACGGTCGGCGACCTTACCAAGGGCGCGGCTGGGGAAACATCGTCCCATCCCGCGGCGGCGGTGCCGGCCGGCCTTGCGAATCGGCGCCTACCATGCCCCACGCCCCGGTTAGTCGGATGTGAATCGCCTGCGTCACGATGGTGACCGGCGGCGTTTAGAGCGGGAACAGGCAGGCCGGCCCATACTGTGCACGAGGGCGCCATGTCGCGCGCCGCCGCCGTTCCGCAGGAGAATCCATGCGCAAGCCCGTGCTGTTGATCGCCGCCATCGTGTTGCTGGTGGGCGGGCTGTGGGGCATCCGCGGGCTGCAGCATCCGCCGCACCAGCAGTTCGCACCCTCGCTCGACGCGGCCGCGCAGGCGCCGTACACCGCGCCAGGCAAGGCAACCGCCGCATCGGACGCCGCGGCGCCGGAGCTGCCCGCGTTCCTGCCGCCCGAAGCGCGCGCCACGGTGGCGCTGATCCTGCGTGGCGGCCCGTTCCCGCATCGCCAAGACGGCAGCGTGTTCGGCAACCGCGAGGACCGCCTGCCGGCGCAACCGCGCGGCTACTACCGCGAATACACCGTCGACACGCCAGGCCTGTCGCATCGCGGCACACGCCGCATCGTCACCGGCGGCACGCCGCCGCAGGTCTGGTATTACAGCGACGATCACTACGACAGTTTCCGCGGCTTCCAGGTCGGCGGCGCGGGGCTGGCGCGATGAGCGGCTTCCCGTTCGCGCTGAACCTGGCCGAGCCGGCCGCCTCCGGCGTCTACCGCGTCGCCAACCGCGACCTGGACAGCGTCGCCGCCCTGGCCCGCGACGCTGGCCTGCGGCTGTGCCGGATCGACCTGGACGGCTGCACCGGCAAGGCCATGCTGCTGATGCGGCTGGCCGCGCAACTGGACTTCCCGCCCGGCTTCGGCCGCAACTGGGACGCGCTCACCGACGGCCTGCGCGACCTGTCCTGGCTGCCCTCACCGCGCGGCTATGCGCTGCTGCTGGAGGACGCGGGGCAGTTGCAGGCGGTGGCGCAGCCGGCCTTCGACGTGCTGCTGGAGATCCTCGACGACGTCGCCCGCGAGTGGGCGCAGGACGGCGTCAGCTTCGTCGCGTTCGCGGGCGGCAGCGAGGAACCGGAAGCGCCCACGGATGCCGACTGAGCATCTTGTAGGAGCGGCTTCAGCCGCGACCGCATTCACCGGGAATGCCCGTCGCGGCTGAAGCCGCTCCTACGACCAGCGTGCAATATCGCGCCTGCCGGCCTTAGACGTCTAGCGGTAGCGGTCGCCGTTCCGGGCCCAATAGGCCCCGGCTCCGCGCCTTACCCGTCCAGCTCGCTCCACCGCGCATACGCCGCATCCAGGTCCGCCTGCGCCTGGCTCAAGGCCTGCGTGTGCGCATTCACCGCCGCCGCGTCGCGCTGGTAGAACGCCGCGTCGGTCATCGCCTCGGTCAATGCCGCGACCTGCTGTTCCAGCGCATCGATCCGCGCCGGCAACTGCTCCAGTTCGCGCGCGTCCTTGTAGCTGAGCTTGCGCTTGGCCGGCACGGTTGCAGGTGCTGGCGACGGTGCCGCCGCTGCCACCGGCGTGGTCGCCGCCGCGGTGGCCGAGGCCTTGGCCACCGCCATCGCGCTGGCCGGCGTCGCCGGGCGCTGCCGCACCCAGTCGCTGTAGCCACCGACGTATTCGCCGATGCGGCCGTCGCCTTCCATGACCATGGTGGAAGTCACCACGTTGTCGATGAAGTCGCGGTCGTGGCTGACCAGCAACAAGGTGCCGCTGTAGTCGCCGAGCAGTTCTTCCAGCAACTCCAGGGTTTCCACGTCCAGGTCGTTGGTCGGTTCGTCCATCACCAGCAGGTTGGACGGCTGCGCGAACAGCCGCGCCAACAGCAGGCGATTGCGCTCGCCGCCGGACAGGCGGGTGATCGGCGCACGCGCGCGCTCCGGGGTGAACAGGAAGTCCTGCAGGTAGGCATGCACGTGCTTGCGCTTGCCGTTGACCTCGATGAAGTCGCGGCCCTCGGCCACGTTCTCGATCGCACTCCAGTCCTCGCGCAAGGTGGCACGGTACTGGTCGAAATACGCCACCTGCAGATTGGTGCCGGCGCGCACTTCGCCGCCGTCCGGGGTCAGTTCGCCCAGCAGCAGCTTCAGCAGCGTGGTCTTGCCACTGCCGTTGGGGCCGATCAGGCCGATGCGGTCACCGCGCAGGATGGTGGTGGAGAAGTCGCACACCATGCTGCGCGCGCCGAAGGCGAAGCTCAGCTCCTTGGCCTCGATCACCTTCTTGCCGGAGGATTCGCCCTGCGCAGCCTCCATGCGCACGTTGCCGCCGAGTTCGCGGCGCTGGGTGCGCTCGCGGCGCATGGCTTCCAGGCGCCGCACCCGGCCCTCGTCGCGGGTGCGCCGTGCCTTGATGCCCTGGCGGATCCACACTTCTTCCTGCGCCAGCAGCTTGTCGAAACGTGCGTTTTCCTGCGCCTGCGCGTTGAGCCGCTCCTCGCGGCGGCGCTCGTAGTTGGCCCAGTCGCCCGGCCAACTGCTGACCTGGCCGCGGTCGATCTCGACGATACGCGTGGCCAGGGCACGCAGGAAGCGCCGGTCGTGGGTCACGAACACCACGCTGCCGTTCCAGCCCTTGAGGAAGCCTTCCAGCCAGTCGATGGCCTCGATGTCGAGGTGGTTGGTCGGTTCGTCCAGCAACAACAGGTCCGGCGCCGACACCAGCGCCCGCGCCAGCAGCACGCGGCGCTTCATGCCGCCGGACAGCCGCGCGAACTCGGCATCGCCGTCCAGCTCCAGGCGGGTCAGGGTCTCGTTGACCCGTTGGTCCAGCGCCCAGCCATTGGCGCCGTCGATCTTGGACTGCACCGCGCCCAGCGCATCGCCGTCGAACTCGGCGGCATGGCTGAGCCGATGGAACTCGGCCAGCCAATGGCCGAGCTCGCCCAGGCCGTCTGCAACTACGTCGAACACGCTGCCGGCGGCGCCATGCGGCACCTCCTGCTCCAGCCGGGCGATGCGCACGCCCTGCTGCACGCGGACCTCGCCGTCGTCGGGCTTGAGCTCGCCAGCGATCAGTTTCATCAGGGTGGATTTGCCGGCGCCGTTGCGGCCGATCAGGGCGATGCGTTCGCCCGGCTCGATCGACAGGTCGGTCTTTTCCAGCAACAAGGGGCCGCCGACGCTGTAGTCGAGGTTCTGCAGAGTGATAAGAGGCATCGCGGTATTGTACGGGACCCGGGACCCGGGACCCGGGAAGCAAAAAGCGGCGCGTCTTGCGAATCGAGATGCCCTTTTGCTGTTGACGTTCCGGGTCCCGGGTCCCCGGGTCCCGGCCCCACCAGCTAAAATGCCGCATGAACGATTTCGCCACCCTCTCCCTTTCCCCGGCGCTCGCGCCCGGCATCGACGCGCTCGGCTATACCAGCATGACCCCGGTGCAGACGCAGAGCCTGCCGCCGATCCTGGCCGGCCAGGACGTCATCGTGCAGGCGCCCACCGGCAGCGGCAAGACCGCGGCGTTCGGCCTGGGCCTGCTGCACAAGCTGGACCCGGCGCTGAGCCGTGCGCAGGCACTGGTGCTGTGCCCGACCCGCGAACTGGCCGACCAGGTCGGCAAGCAGTTGCGCAAGCTGGCCACCGGCATTCCCAACATGAAACTGGTGGTGCTGACCGGCGGCATGCCGCTGGGCCCGCAGTTGGCCTCGCTGGAGGCGCACGACCCGCAGGTCGTGGTCGGCACGCCTGGTCGCATCCAGGAGCTGGCGCGCAAGCGGGCGTTGCACCTGGGCGGGGTGCGCACGCTGGTGCTGGACGAGGCCGACCGCATGCTCGACATGGGCTTCGAGGAGCCGATCCGCGAGATCGCCAGCCGTTGCGACAAGCACCGCCAGAGCCTGCTGTTCTCGGCCACCTTCCCGGAGGAAATCCGCGCATTGGCGCGCGACCTGCTGAAGGAGCCGGCGGAAATCACCGTAGAAGGCGCCGACAGCGCACCGGAAATCGACCAGCAGTTCTTCGAGGTCGACCCCACCTACCGGCAGAAGGCCGTGGCCGGCCTGCTGCTGCGCTTCACCCCCGAATCCAGCGTGGTGTTCTGCAACACCCGCAAGGAGGTCGACGAGGTCGCCGGGTCGCTGCAGCAGTTCGGCTTCTCCGCGCTGGCGCTGCATGGCGACATGGAGCAGCGCGACCGCGACGAGGTGCTGGTGCGCTTCGTCAACCGCAGTTGCAACGTGCTGGTCGCCAGCGACGTGGCCGCGCGCGGGCTGGACGTGGAAGACCTGGCGGCGGTGATCAACTACGAACTGCCGACCGACACCGAGACCTACCGCCACCGCATCGGCCGCACCGCGCGCGCCGGCAAGCACGGCCTGGCCCTGAGCCTGGTGGCGCCGCGCGAGACCGCGCGTGCGCAGGCACTGGAAACCGAACAGGGCCAGCCGCTGCGCTGGTCGCGCGCACCGCTGGCCACCGCGCGGCCGGCGCAGTTGCCGCAGGCGGCGATGGTCACCCTGCGCATCGACGGCGGCAAGACCGACAAGCTGCGTCCCGGCGACATCCTCGGCGCACTGACCGGCGATGCCGGGCTGTCCGGCGCGGCGATCGGCAAGATCGCCATCTACGCCACCCGCTCCTACGTCGCCATCGCCCGCGCCCACGCCGGGAAGGCGCTGGCGCAGCTGCAGGCCGGCAAGATCAAGGGCCGCCGGTTCCGGGTCGCCAAGCTGTGAACACGACAGCGCAACTCCTGGCGTCGCTGCGCCCGGACGAGGACGGCGCCCTGTGGAGCGACGCGGTCCCGGTGCCGTGGATGCGCGGCACCTGCTGCTTCATCCTGGAGGACTGCGACGCCGGCGACATCCCGGCCGACGCAGCGTCCGCCATCGCAACGTTCCTGCAGCTCGACGCCGCAGTGTTCGCCGCAGCCGCGCCACACGTGTTCGCCTACTACAAGCACACGCAGGCGCTGTGCGCCAAGTACGGATGGCCGTCGCCGGACATCGCCAGCCCCGCCGCAATATGGGAGCACGTGCAGTTCGGCAGCGAAGCCTACCTCCGCCGCTATCGCGATGGCCGCCTGCGCATCAGCCTGGAATGCAACTGCGACTGGGAAGCGGAGCATGGACTGCACCTGGTGTTCGCCGACGACGGGCGGATCTGCAAGGTCGGTCCGTTCGATGGCCAGCTGAGCCATGCCGCCGCGCATGCGGACCCCAGCCTGGAAACGGTGATCTACCCGACCTGACAGGGTGCCTGCAGTTGCGGCGTCAGGCATCGCCCGCACCATGCGCGATTGCCACGACGCATCTGCGCCGCGGCCTCGCCCAACGCTTCGATCCCCGGCCTCGCCACCTGCGCTGCCAGGGGCAGTGGCCGTGCTCAGTAAGTCAGCGTCGCCAGCAGCGGCAAGGTCTCGCTCCAGCGATCGCGTCCACGCAACCCCTGCAGTTCCACCAGCACCGCGGCGCCGACCACTTCCAGTTCCAGTTGCTGCGCCAACGCCAGGGCCGCACGCAAGGTGCCGCCTGTGGCGAGCACGTCGTCGACCAGCAGCACGCGCGCACCGGCCGGTAGCGCATCGGCGTGCATTTCGATGCGGTCACTGCCGTACTCCAGCGCGTACTCCTGGGTGACCGTCCTGCCCGGCAGCTTGCCCGGCTTGCGTACCGGCACGAAGCCCGTGCGCAGTTCGTGCGCCAGCGCCGCCCCCAGGATGAAGCCGCGCGACTCGATGCCCAGCACCGCCTGCAGCGGCGTGGTGCGCCACGGACGCGCCATTTCGTCCAGCGCCGAGGCGAAATCCGGGCCGTCGGCCAGCAGCGGGGTGATGTCCTTGAACACGATGCCCGGCTTCGGGAAATCGGCGATATCGCGGATGCGGCCGGACCAGTGGGCCGGTGCGTCGCTGGGCGCGCCGCAACAGGAGGAATCGTTCATCGCACAGTCGTATGGCGTGGGGAAACGCAAAGTCTAGTCGCTAGGCGGCACCGCGTCGCGGGGCCGCCTCGTCGGTCTACCGCTTACGCCGCCGCAGCGCCCGTATCCTGCCGCGCCGGACTGCGGAACAGGCCGCGCACCAGCACGAAGAACAACGGCACCAGCAGCACCGCCAGCACGGTGCCGGTGACCATGCCGCCGATCACGCACACGCCGATCTCGCGGCGGCTGGAAGCACCGGCGCCGGTGGACAGCGCCAGCGGCAGCACACCGGCCACGAACGCCAGCGAGGTCATCACGATCGGCCGCAGGCGCAGCCGCGCGCCTTCCAGCGTCGCCTCCAGCAAGGGCATGCCCGCACGCTGTCGCGCCTCGGCGAACTCGACGATCAGGATCGCGTTCTTCGCCGACAGGCCGATCGTGGTCAGCAGGCCGACCTGGAAGTAGATGTCGTTGACGAAGCCGGCCAGCGTGGTCGCCAGCACCGTGCCGACCACGCCCAGCGGAATCACCAGCAACACTGACACCGGGATCGACCAGCTCTCGTACAGCGCCGCCAGACACAGGAAAATGAACAGGATCGAGGCGGTATACAGCCACAGCGTCTGATTGCTGGACAACTGCTCCTGATAGGACAGCCCGCTCCACTGCAGATCGAAGCCCTCCTGCTTGGCCACCAGCGCCTGCATCCGCTGCATTGCCTCGCCGGAACTGCTGCCGGCGGCGGCGCCGCCCTGGATCTGCGATGCCGGCAGGCCATTGAAGCGCTGCTGCAACTGCGGGCCGCGGGTCCAGTGGGTGCTGGCGAAACTGGCGAACGGCGCCATCTGCCCGCCGCTGCCGCGCACGTACCACTGCGCGATGTCCTCCGGCAGCGCGCGGTACGGCGCATCGCCCTGCACGTACACGCGCTTGACCCGGCCGCGGTCGATGAAGTCGTTGACATAGCTGCCGCCCCAGGCGGTGGCCAGGGTCGCGTTGATGTCGCTCTGCGCCAGGCCCAGCGCGCTGGCCTGGGCGTGGTCGATATCCACCTGCAGCTGCGCCTTGTCGCCCAGGCCGTTGAGCCGCACCGCGGTCAGTTGCGGATCGTCGCCGGCCTCCTTGAGCACCTGTTGCTGCGCCTTCAGCAGTGCCGCGCGGCCAGCGCCGTCGCTGTCGCGGATCCACAGTTCGAAGCCGCTGGATTGGCCCAGGCCGCGCACCGCCGGCGGCGACAGCACGCTGATCTTGGCGTCGCTGACCCCGCGGAAATGCGCGTTGGCGCGGTCGATGATGGCCTGCGCCGTGTTGTCGCGGTTGCGCTCGCCCCACGGCCTGAGCGCCACGAACGCCTGGCCGGCGTTCTGCCCGGTACCGGCGTTGTTGCGGCCCACCACCATGAAGATGGCGGTGAGATTGGCCTTCTCGTGGGTCATGAAGTAATCGCTGATGCGCTCGCCCAGGGCCTGGGTCTTGGCCAGCGGGGTGCCTTCCGGGGTAGTGAACTGGATCTGCACCTGGCCCTGGTCCTCCACCGGCAGGAAGCCGGTGGGCATGCGCATGTACAGCACGACCATCGCCAGCGCCACCAGCGCATACAGCGCCAGCCAGCGCCGCGGCCGCTGCAGCAGGGTGCCGAGGCGGCGCTGGTAGGCCTGCTGGCCGCGCTCGACGTTGCGGTTGAACCATTGGAAGAAGCGGCCGAGCTTGCGCTCCTGCTCCACCGGCTTGAGCAGGGTCGCGCACAGCGCCGGGGTCAGGGTCAGCGCGACCAGCGCCGACAGCGCCATCGCCGAGGCGATGGTGATGGAGAACTGCCGGTAGATGATGCCGGTGGAGCCGCCGAAGAACGCCATCGGCAGGAACACCGCGCCCAGCACCACGGTGATGCCGATCAGCGCACCGGTGATCTCGCCCATCGAGCGCTCGGTGGCCTCGCGCGGCGGCAGGTGCTCCTCGTGCATGATCCGCTCGACGTTCTCCACCACCACGATGGCGTCGTCGACCAGCAGGCCGATCGCCAGCACCATCGCGAACAAGGTCAGCGTGTTGATGGTGAAACCGGCCGCGGCGAGTATGCCGAAGGTACCCAGCAGCACCACGGGCACGGTGATCGCCGGGATCAGCGTGGCGCGGGCGTTCTGCAGGAACAGGAACATCACCACCACCACCAGCACGATCGCCTCGGCCAGGGTGTGCACCACGTTCTCGATGGAGATCCGCACGAACGGCGTGCTGTCGCGCGGATAGGCCACGTCCAGGCCTGGCGGGAAGGTCGGCTTGAGCCGTTCGATGGTGGCGTGGATCGCGTCGGAGGTGGCGATCGCATTGGCGCCGGCGGACAGCGTCACCGAGAAACCGGACGCCGGATGGCCGTTGAGCGTGGCGTTGTTCTGGTAGTTCTCCGCGCCGATCTCCACCCGCGCCACGTCGCCCAGGCGCACGCTGGAGCCGTCCGCGCGCGTGGCCAGGATGATCTGCCGGAACTGTTCCGGCGTCTGCAGCCGCGACTGCGCGGTGACCGTGGCGTTGAGTTCCTGCTCGGCGCCGGTGGGCAGCGCGCCGAGTTCGCCGGCGGTGACCTGGGTGTTCTGCGCCAGGATCGCGCTGCGCACGTCGCCGGGCATGAGTTGATAGGCGTTGAGCTTGTGCGGGTCCAGCCACACCCGCATCGCGTATTGCGCGCCGAACACGTTGATCTCGCCCACGCCGTTGATGCGGCTGATCGGGTCCTGCAGGGTGCTGACCAGGTAGTCGGATATGTCGACGTTGTCCATGCGGTCGGTGCGGTCGTAGATCGCCACCGCCATCAGGCTGTCGCCCTGCGACTTGGCCACGGTCACGCCCTGCTGCTGCACTTCCTGCGGCAGGCGGTTGAGCGCCTGGTTGACCGCGTTCTGCACCTGCACCTGGGCGATGTCGGGATTGGCCGCCTGGTCGAAGGTGATGCTGATCCGCGCCTGCCCGGACGAGGAACTGGTCGAGGAGAAGTACAGCAGGTGGTCGATGCCCTTGATCTGCTGTTCGATCACCTGGGTGACGCTGTCCTCCACGGTCTGCGCCGAGGCGCCGTTGTAGGTGGCGGTGACGTTGACCGACGGCGGGGCGATGTCCGGGTACTGCTCGATCGGCAGGGTGAACACGGCGATGGCGCCGGCGGCCATGATGCAGATGGCCAGGACCCAGGCGAAGATCGGGCGGTGGATGAAGAAACGCGGCAGCATGCCGGCTCAGCCCTGGCTGGCGGCAGGCGCAGCCGTGGCGGCGGTCTTCACCGTCACCTTGGCGCCGTCGCTGAGGCCTTGCCGGCCCGCCACCACCACCCGTTCGCCGGGCTTCAGGCCATCGCCCACCAGCCAGCGGTCGCCGACCGCGCGCAGCGTGGTGAACTCGCGCTGGCGCACCACGTTGTCGGCGCCCACCACCCAGGCCACCGCCTCGCCGCGCGGAGTGCGGTCGACCGCCGCCTGCGGCACCAGCAGCGCCTGCTGGCGCACACCCTGCCCGACCAGCGCGCGCACGTACATGCCTGGCAGCAGTTGCGCATCGGGATTGGGAAAGCGCGCGCGCAGGGTCACCGCGCCGGTGGTCTCTTCCACGTCGAGGTCGGCGAACTCCAGCGTGCCCGGCAGCGGGTACGCGGTACCGTCGGACAGGGTCAGCCGCACCTGCGCGCTGGCCGGTTGCACGCCGCCGGCGGCGATCGCCCGGCGCAGCGCCAGGAACTGGTTGCCGGACTGGGTGATGTCCACGTTCATCGGGTCCAGCTGCTGGATCTTGGCGATGGCATCGGTCTGGTTGGCGGTGACCAGTGCGCCCGGGGTCACCCGCGCGCGGCCGATGCGCCCGCCGATCGGCGCCAGCACCGTGGCGAAGCGCAGTTGCGTGCGCGCGGTGTCCAGCGCTGCGCGTTGCGCGTCGCGGCTGGCCAGCGCCTGCTTGTAGGCGGCCTGCGCATCGTCCACGTCCTGCTGCGCGGCCAGCCGGGTCTTGCCCAGGGTGCGGTAGCGCTCGGCGCGCAGCGTGGCGGCAGCGAGCGTGGCCTCGGCGGTGGCCAGATTGGCCTGCGCCTGGTTGGCCGCGGCCTGGTACAGGGTCGGTTCGATCTGGAACAGCGGCTGCCCGGCGCGCACCGTGGCGCCCTCCTCGAACAGCCGCTGGCGCAGGATGCCGCTGACCTGCGGCCGCACCTCCGATTCTTCCGAGGCCACGGTGCGCCCGGCCAGTTCCACGCTCAGCGGCACGCTCTGCGGCTGCAGGGTCACCACCTCCACCGTCTTCGCTGCCGGTGCCGGCACCTTGCCTCCGCCCTTGCAGCCGGCGAACGCGAGCACGACGACGGACAGCAGCAACGGCAGCGCGCGGCGGCGCTGGACGAAAGGCGCGGGCATGCGCTTGATCCTGGGGACGGTGAGGAGGATCATTTAATTTACTCAAAGACAAAAAACAATCATGAAGGGAAGCACAACCCTTCGCCGCCAGGATGCGCAAACTGCGACGGCGACGCCCGAGCCCGCGACAACGGGCGTGCCCGCGCGCCCACGCGGACGGCCGGCATCGGCACGACCGCGCCTGCTGGCGGCGGCGCGCACGCTGCTGCTGGAACATGGGCTGGACGTGTCGCTGGAACAGATCGCCAGCCAGGCCGGGCTGACCCGGCAGAGCCTGTACAACCACTTCTCCAGCAAGGCCGAGCTGTTGATGCAGGTGTTCGAGGCCCTGGGCGAAGAGTTGCAGACCCGCCTGGAGAACATCGGCAACGCGACCGCACAGGACCTGCCCGCGACCCTGCGGCAGATCGCGTTGACCGTGCCGGCGCATCTGTACGCGCCCGACGCCTTGCGCCTGCATCGCCTGCTGGTGCAGGCCAGCGCGCAGATGCCGGACCTGCTGCAGTCGCTGCACCAACGCCGCGCCGGCCGCCTGCGCGAGCGTCTGAGCGCCTTGCTGCAGACCCTGCACCTGCGTGGCGACGTGCAGGTCGACGCGCCCTTCCTCGCCGCCACCGCGTTCATCGGCGCCACCTTCGGCTATGCGTATCCCGGCGCGATGCTCAATGGCCAGGCGCCGGACGCGGCCGCGCAGCAGGCGCTGGCCGAGGAAGTGGTGGCGACCTTCCTGGCCGCCTGGCGCTATCGCGGCGCGACCGCGCCCTGAGCGCACGCGCCGGCCCTGCTCAGGAACTGCACGACAGCATCGAACAGCCGGCCCGGCTCCGCGCCCAGTCCGGACGCTTCGCCGCGAAGGCCTCGCGCCCGGGCTGCTCGTCGTACGGATGGCGCATCACCTCCAGCAACTCGTCGATGCCGCCGGTGTCGCCCTGCTCGGCGTGGTCGATCGCCTGCTGCGCCAGGTAGTTGCGCAGCACGTAGCGCGGATTGGCCGCACGCATCCGCGCGGCGCGGGTCGCGGCGGGCAACGGATCCTGCTGCAGGCGCTGCTCATAGCGCGCCAGCCAGGCCTCGAACGCTGCCGCCTGCGCGGCCAGCCTGGCCGGGTCGTAGAACGCTTCCGCCAGCGCCGCCAGGGCCTGCGCCGGCGTCCACGGCTGCAGCGGCAGCGCGCTCAAGCCGCGGAACCACAGGGTCATGTCGACCTCGCCCTGCTGCAGCAGGTCCAGCAGGTCGCGCATCAGCGCCACATCCTCGTCGCCGCAGGTCTCCAGGCCGAGCTTGGCCGCGGTGTTGTCGCGCTCGGCCTGCGCATACTCGGCGCGGAACCGCTCCAGGCCGTCGTGCAGCGGCGCGACGTCGTCGAACAGCGGTGCCAGCGCCTGCGCCAGCCGGCCGAGGTTCCAGTACGCGACTTGCGGCTGTGTACCGAAGCGATAGCGGCGCCCCTGCGCATCGGTGGTGTTGGGCGTCCAGTCGGGATCGTAGTCGTCGATCCAGCCATACGGGCCGTAGTCGATGGTCAGCCCCAGGATCGACATGTTGTCGGTATTCATCACCCCGTGCACGAAGCCGACCCGCATCCAGTGCGCGACCATGCGTGCGGTACGCGCGCAGATCTCGGCGAACCAGGCCGCATCGCGCGCGCCACCGGTACCCGGCAGCTCCGGGAAATCGCGCGCGATCACCAGGTCGGCCAGGCGCCGCAGCAACGCCGTGTCGCCGCGCGCGGCCGGCAGTTCGAAACTGCCGAAGCGCACGAACGACGGCGCCACCCGGCACACCACCGCGCCCGGTTCGGCGCGCGGACGGCCGTCGTAGAACATGTCGCGCACCACCGTCTCGCCGGTGCCGACCAGGCTCAGCGCGCGCGTGGTCGGCACGCCCAGATGATGCATGGCCTCGCTGCACAGGAATTCGCGGATCGACGAACGCAACACCGCACGGCCATCGGCACCGCGCGAATACGGCGTAGGCCCGGCGCCCTTGAGCTGCAATTCCCAGCGCCGCCCGTCCACGCCCAGCGCCTCGCCCAGGGAGATCGCGCGTCCGTCGCCGAGTTGCCCCGCCCAATGCCCGAACTGGTGGCCGCCGTAATTGGCCGCATAGGGCTGCATGCCCGGATAGCGCGCATTGCCGGCGAACACGGCGGCGAACTCCGGCGCCTGCACGTCTTGCTCGGACAGGCCGAGCAAGGCCGCCACCTCCGGCGAATACGCTAGCAGCCGCGGCGCCGCCACCGGGGTCGGCTCGACCGACGACCATAGCGCCCCCAGCACCTCGCGGCGCCGCGGACCGGTTTCCGGGTCGCCAGGCAGCTCGGCGACGAAGCGATTGTCGAAACGCAAGGAAAGCATGGGCAACAGCGTAGAAGTCGCAGGCTTCATTGGAAAGGCCACAGAGTGAGCACACGGTGCACGCTTCGTGCAACGCAAGCATGCCCCCTCCGGCCCCGCGGGCACGCCAAGCCCCTCTCCTCCCGGGAGAGGGGTTGGGGTGAGGGTCGGTCAGCCACTCAGGCACAGCGCACGCGCAGGAAGCCACGCTTTTGCCAACCCCCAACC
>NZ_LFME01000042.1 GCF_001043115.1 Xanthomonas sp. NCPPB 1128
CCCCAATCCCGGCTCCAAAAAGAATCAGCCCCGCTCCCCCTGCGGCAACTGCACCGTCACGCACAGCCCGCCTTCGTCGCGGTTGTGCAGCGACAGGCGGCCGCCGTGGGCCTCGACGATCTCGCGGGTCAGGGCAAGGCCCAGGCCGGTGCCGTTGCGCTTGGTCGAATAGAACGGCATCAGCGCGTTGTGCAGCACCGCCTCGTTCATGCCGCTGCCGCGGTCCAGCACTTCCAGGCGCAGCCAGTCCGGGCGGGTGGACACGCGCACGCGTACGCCGTCGGCCGGCGTCTGGCCCTCGGGCAGGGATTCGTGTGCGTTCTTGACCAGGTTGAGCAGGGCCTGCTGCAGTTGCGCCGGATCGACCCGGCTGTGCAGGTCCGGCGACTCCAGTTCGAGTGCGAAGGGAATGTGCTGCTGCAGCCCGGCCAGGAACTGCGCCCAGTGCACCGTCTGCAACTGCGGCTGCGGCAGCTTGGCGAAGCGCGCGTAGCCGCGAATGAAGCCTTCCAGGTGCCGTGCGCGCTCCTCGATGGTGCCGAACACCTCCTCCAGCCGCTCCACCTTCTGCCGCCGCACCAGCTCGGCGCCGGAGTGCGCCAGCGAGGCGATCGGTGCCAGCGAGTTGTTGAGTTCGTGGCTGATGACCCGGATCACCTTCTTCCAGGTGTGCACTTCCTGGCGGCGCAGTTCGGCGGTGAGCAGGCGGATCAGCAGCAGTTCGTGCGGGCGGCCGTTGAGATGGAAGCGACGCTGCGACAGGTGGTAGATCTGCTCCTCGTCCGGATCCTCGTCGCCGCCCTCGATGGCGAACAGGCTGTCGCCGCCGCGCGAGATCGCCTCGCGCAGCGGCGCCGGCACGCCCAGCAGCAGGTCGTCCAGGCGCTGCCCTTCCAGTTTCCAGCCGCTGTGCAGCAGCTTGCGCGCGGCCAGGTTGGAGAACACCACGCGGCGCAGGCCATCGCCGCCCTTGGAGACGAGCAGCATCGCCACCGGGGTGTTCTGCACCATGGTGTCGAGCATCAGTTCGCGTTGCGCCAGGCCCTGGCGCTGCTCGCGCAGGATCTCGCCCAGGTGCGCGTGCGCGGCGACCATCTCGCCCAGTTCGTCGTCGCCGCGCCAGTGCACGCCGAAGTTGTATTCGCCATCGCGGTAGCTGCTGACGGTGCCGGCCAGGGCGCGGAACAGCGAACGCATCGGCGCGGTGGCGCGACGCAGGGTCCACCACATCAGCAGCAGCAGGGCCAGCGCCGAGGCCGTCACCACTTCCCAGCCGCGGTCCATCCAGTAGGCCAGCAGCCACGGCAAGGCCGCGGCCAGCGCCAGCACCGGCAGCAGGCGCAGGAACAGCATGACGGTGAAGGAGCGGCGCAGTTTCATTCGCGTGGGATGCCGTAGCGGTCCATGCGCCGGTACAGCGCCTGCCGGCTCATGCCCAGTTCGGCGGCGGCCTGGGCGATGACGCCGTGGGCGCGTCCGAGTTCGGCCACGATGCGCTCGCGGTCGGGTTCGGCGGCGGCCGCCATGCGCGGCGCTGCCGGCTTCGGCAGGTTGAGGTCGGCCGCCTCGATCTGCGCGCCGCTGGCCAGCAGTTCGGCGCGCTGCACCACGTTGCGCAGTTCGCGCACGTTGCCGGGCCAGGCGTGGCGCTGCAGCGCCTGGCAGGCGCCGGCCGACAGCGGCTTGTCGCCGGACAGGAAGTGCTCGGCCAGCGGCACGATGTCGCCGGGGCGCTCGGCCAGCGCCGGCAGCGACAGTTCCACCGCGTTGAGCCGGTAGTAAAGATCCTCGCGGAAGCTGCCGTCGCGGATCATCGCGGTCAGGTCGGCGTTGGTGGCGCTGATCACGCGGACCTTGACCTGGCGCTCGCGGTTGGAACCCAGGCGCTCGAAACGGCCGGTCTCCAGCACCCGCAGCAGCTTCATCTGCCCGGCCAGCGACAGGTTGCCGATCTCGTCCAGGAACAGGGTGCCGCCGTCGGCGGCCTCGAACTTGCCCTCGCGCACCTTGTTGGCGCCGGTGTAGGCGCCGGCCTCGGCACCGAACAGCTCGGCCTCGATCAGTTCGGCCGGGATCGCGCCGCAGTTCAGCGCCACGAACGGGCCGCGCCGCACCGAGGAGTTGGCCTGGATGATCTGCGCGATCTTCTCCTTGCCGCTGCCGTTGGGGCCGGTGATCAGCACCGGCAGCTCCGAACGTGCGACCTGGCAAGCCAGGGCGATGGCGCGCTCGCTGGCGGGGTCGGCGAACACCGCGCCGCACAGGTCGTAGCGCTGCGCCAGTTGCTGGCGGTGGCGGCGCTCGCCGTCGCGGCGGCGCTCCAGTTCGCGGCGCGTCTCGGACAGTTCCAGCAGGTTGTTGACCGTGGTCAGCAGCTTGCGGTCGTCCCAGGGCTTGGCCAGGTAGTCGGCGGCGCCGGCCTTGACCAGTTCCACCGCGCTGCTGAGCTGGGTCCAGGCGGTCAGCAGGATCACCGGCAGGTCCGGATGGCGCGTGCGGATCGCCTCGAACAGGGCCACGCCTTCCTCGCCGGAGGTGGTGTCGGCGGTGAAGTTCATGTCCTGCAGGACCAGGTCGATATCGCCCTCGCCCAGGCGCTGCAGGCCGGCCTGCGGGCTGTCGGCGTAGACGGTGTCGATGTCGTGCAGGGAGAACAGCACTTCCAGGGCGGTGGCGACTGCGGGGTTGTCGTCGATGATCAGCAGGCAGGGCATCGTGCACCTTGGGCGCGGCGGGGCGCGCCGGCGAAGAAAAATGGGACAGGTGGCATCATCGCAGCCCGCGCGCGGCTTGTCGTGCCTGCGCGCATCGGCGCCTCAGACACTGCGCGTGGCCACCGCCGGCGGCACCGCGGCCGCGCGGCGCGCGGGCGCCAGGATCGCGAGCTGGCCGAGCAGCAAGAGCGCCGCGGCGACGGTCGGCAGGTAGCCCAGCGGCAGACGTGGCAGATCGTAGCGCTGCAACAGCGCTTGATTGAGCAGCAATGCCAGCACCATGCCCGCGGCGCTGCCGGCGCTTACGATCAGCAGGTTTTCGGTCTGGAAATGGCGCAGGACGTCGCGACGGGTCGCGCCGATGGCGCGGCGGATGCCGATCTGGCGCGTGCGTTGCTGCACCCAGAAACTGGCCAGCCCGCCGATGCCCAGGGCGGTCACGAACAACAGTGCCGTGGTCGCCGCGAGCAACAGCCCGACCATGGTGGCATCGCGCTGGAAGTAGCGCTGCCGGACCTGGGAAAAGCTGCGGCGCCCTTCGGCTGGAATCAGCCGCGGCGGACCCGCCTTCGCCAACGCGCGCGCCGCGGCGTCCAGGATCCGTTCGCGGTCCTGCGGAGCGCTGCGCAACAGGTACTGCGCCTGGTTACTCGCGGGAAGCCGCGGAGAGAGCGCGACGAAGCGATCGACCGCTGCGCTGCGCAGCGTCGTGCGCAGCAGATCGTCGACGACGCCGACGACGATGCTGCCCTGGCCCTCGCCATACAGCGTTTTGCCGACCGCAGGTTGACCTGGCCATAGCTGCCGCGCCAGCGTGCGGGTGACGATCACGGCGCTTGGCGTGGCGGTGGAATATTCGTCGGCACGGAAGTCGCGGCCGGCGATCAACTGCGCGCCTATGGCCTGCACGAAACCTTGCGAGCCGGAGTAATACGTGGCCTGGATGCACCCTGTATTGTCCATCGAATGCTGCGCCATCGCGCGGTCCAGCGTCTGCCGGTCGGGGCAGCCGCCATAGTCGTTGGCGCCGCCGGACAGCGGCATGCTCAAGCCGATCGCGGCCGCCGCCGTGACGCCGGAGATGCCGCGCAACGCCAGCAGGTCGGATTGTTGCTGGGCCAGCGCATTGCTGTCGCTCTGGACGCCGCGGACCGAGATCAGCGAGAGTTCTTCCTCGGGCAGGCCGCTGGAGACCCGCAAACGTTCGATGCGCCCGCCGATCAGGAACACGGCGTTGGCGACGAAGGCGCAGGTCAGCGCGACCTGCAGCGCCAGCAGCGCGGCCGTGAGGCGGTGATGCTGCAGGCTGGAGAGGATGGGGCGGATCGGCAGATTCATGTCAGATCCTTGATCTGCAGGGCGGGGTCGATCCGGCTGGCCCGCCAGGCCGGGAGCAGGCCCGCCAGGAGCGCGGCGATCACCGCCAGCACTACGGTGGCAAGCAGCATCTGCAGGTCCATCCGCGCCAGCCTGGCGTAGTCGTCCGGGCGCTGGCGCACGCTCCACAGACCCAGCTCGGCGATCGCGACGCCCACGACACCACCGAGCAGCCCGATCAGCGCGGCTTCGCTACCGAACTGCAGAAACACGTGGCCGCGACGGGCACCGAGCGCGCGCCGTACGCCGATCTCGCTGCCGCGACGCAGGAATTTCGCCAACAACAAGGCGATGACATTGACCAGGCAGATCCACAGGAAGCCCAGTGCCAGCAGCGTCTGCAGGCGCACGTCGTCGGGCACCATCCGCAGGTGGCGCAGCCAGTCCATCAACGCATACAGCCGCGCACGCTCCGGCGGGCGCTGGAAGCGTCCGCTGGCGTGCTGTGTCGCGGCATAGTCGTAGAGCAGGCGCTGGTAGTCGGCGACCTGCTGCGGCGTGTCCAAGCGCACCCAGAACTGCAGCCAACTGGTCGAAGGATCCTTGAAGCGCGCCGCGTCGTCGCCGTTGAAGCTGTTCCAGCTACTGATGTTGCTGTTGACGTCCAGTGCCAGTTCCATCGCGGTCGACAGCGGCAGGAAGAAGTCGTCCTGCTGGCCGAAGCCGCCCTTGCTGCCCGGATCGGCATAGAACAGCGGTTGCGGATTCCATTGGCCGGTCACGCCGATCACCTCGAAGCCGATGCGCTTTTCCCCGAGCGCCACCCGCTGGCCGACCGGATCGCGCCCACCGAACAGCGTGTCGGCCAGGGTGCGGCTCAGCACGATGACGCGGGCATGGTTCTGGTCGTCAGCTGCGCTCCAGCCGCGTCCGCGCTGCAACGGGATGCCGAACAGGGTAAAGAACCCGGCGCTGGCGTAGCGGCCGCTCAGGTCGAGTGGCGCCTGGGACCCGCGTGGTGGCCACAGCAACGCTTGTCCGCCGGCCATCGCCGCCTGCGGCGTGGTGGGGGCGGCCCGCAGCAGCGCCATGGCGTCGGGCCAAGTGAGGTTGTCCGCCGGATCGCCCCACTCCTGGTTTTCTGGGTAGCTGGCCGGCAACGGGTCCAGATGCGGGGTGTAGAGCACACCGCTCTTGCCCGGCAGCGGATCGCGCGACATCACATGCAGCACCGTCAGCATGGTCATGCTCGCGCCGATGCCCAGGCCGATCGCCAGCACCATCAGCGCGGTGGCGATCGGCGTGCGCCGCAGACTGCGCCAGGCCAGCGGCAGATAATAGTTCAGCATCCTGCATCTCCCCGCGTGAGTGGTGGCCGCATCAGGTCAGACACTGCGCGTGGCCACCGCCGGCGGCACTGCGGCGGCGCGACGCGCGGGCGGCAGCACCGCGAGCTGGCCGAGCAGCCACAGCACCACCGCGCCGACCGGCAGGTACCACAGCGGCAGCCGCGGCAGCTCGTAGGCGCTCATCAGGTACAGGTTGGCAGCGTAGGCCAGCAGCATGCCGAGCACGATGCCGGTGCTGGCCAGCAGGAAGTTCTCCAGCTGGAAATGCCGCAGGATCTGCGTGCAGGTGGCGCCGAGCGCGCGGCGGATGCCGATCTGCTTGGTGCGTTGCTGCACCCAGAAACTGGTCAGGCCGACGATGCCCAGGGCGGTGACCAGCAGCAGCGCCACGCTCACGCCGACCAGCAGCCAGGCCATCGCCTGGTCGTCGCGGTAATAGGCCGCGCGCGCCTGCTGCAAGGTCTTGGCGCCGTTCACCATGCGCCGCGGACCGTGTTGCGACAGCGTCGCCTTGGCTTGCCGCAATACCGCCTCGCGTTGCGCCGGGTCGCTTACGCGCAGCAGGTAGGTGCCGTGATCGTAGGGAACGTTCACCGGGAACAGCATCGTGTCTTCGTAGTGGCCGGTGCTCCCGCCTTCGCGGGGTTGCACCAGGCGCTGCACCACGCCGACGATGCGGTGTTCGCCATAGACGTAGATGGTGCGGCCCACCGCGTTCTGGCCGGGGAACAGGCGTTGCGCCAGCGACTGGCTGACGATGACCGAGGGCGGGATGCGCTTGGTGACCGGATCGCGCAACTGCGCGTAGTCGATGAACTCGTCGTCCGCGAAGCGGCGCCCCGCGACCAGGTGCAACCCCAGGGTGTCGAGCAGCCGTGCGTCGCCGAAGTACTGCACGGCATGCAGGGTGCTGCGTTCCTGGTCCGGGCTGAGCGACACGCCGCTGTAGCCGAGCGAATCGCCGAACAGCGCCTGGTTGATGATGCTGGCGTCGCGCACACCGGGGATGCGTCGCAGTGCGTCCAGGTCGGCGCGGGTCTGCGCGGCGCCGTTACCGTCGCTGACCACACTGCGGCTGCGCAGTTGTACCAGTTCCTGCTCGGCGACGCCGCTGGGCCGGTGCATGCGCTCGAGCCGCTGATCGATCAGGAACAGCGCGTTGCAGACCACGGCGCAACTGAAGGCGATCTCCAGCACGATCAGGCCGGCGGCGACGCGGTGCTTGCGCAGACTGGAGAGAATGGGATGGAGGGACACGGCGGAAGTTCCTGGCGGAAAGGGGCGCGCGCGGCGCGTCATTGCGACTTGAGTTGCAGGGCGGTGGGCACGCGCATCGCCTGCCAGGCCGGCAGCAGGCCGGCGAGCAGCGCACTGCCCAGACTCAGCGCCAGCGCGAGCAGCAGCATGCGGCCATCCAGGTGCGCCAGCGCGGCGTAGGTGGACGGCTGCTGCCGCACCAGCCAGGTGCCGATCCACGCCAGCAGCAGGCCGCCGCTGCCACCGACCACGCCGATCGCCACCACTTCGACCAGGTGTTGGGCGAAGATCGACCGGCGCGAGGCGCCCAGTGCGCGGCGCACGCCGATCTCGCCGCTGTGGCGCAGGAACTTGGCCAGCATCAGCCCGGCGGTGTTGAGCAGGCAGATGCCCAGGAACGCCAGCGCCAGCCACACCTGCAGGCGCACGTCGGAGGGGACAGCATGGTTGCGGTCCAGCCAGGTCATCACATCGCTGAGGCGGATGTCCGGCGGATGGCTGAAGCGGCCGGCGTCGCGCTGCTGCTGCGCATAGGCCTGCAGCGCGTCCAGGTAGGCGGCGCGCTTGCCGGGGCTTCCCAGCTCCACCCAGTACTGGATCCAGGCACAGGACGCGCTCTCGCTGGTCTTGTCGCCACCGCTGTCGCCCCAGCAGGACATCGAGCCGCTGACGTCCAGGCCCAGGTCGCGTGCGGTGGAGAACGGCACGAACACGTCCTCGCTGTCGCCGTACTCGTTGTTGGTCAGGTCGTAGAAGCGCGGGTTCATGTCCCAGACGTCGATCACCCCGACCACGCGCAGGACTGCATCGCCGAGTTGGAGTTGGCGGCCGACACTGTCCACGTCGCCGAACAACTGGGTATTGAGCCGCCGCGAAATCACCGCGACACGCGCGCGCCGCGCATCGTCGTCCGCGGTCCAGGCGTGGCCATAGCGCATCGGCACTGCGAACATCGGGAAGAAGTCGGCGCTGGTGTAGCGCGCTTCGGCGCCGAACGGCGTCAGTTGCGGCTGCGCCGGCACCACCGTCACGCCGCCGGCCGACATCATCGCCTGGCGGTCGCCGCGCCTGTCGCGCAGCAGCGTCTCGGCATCGCGGCGGGTCAGTTGCTGCGGGTCGGTATCGTTCGGATCGTAGCGATCGTCAGGCTGGACGTTGAGCTCCACGTTGAACAGCTGCGCGCTCTTGCCGGGAATCGGATCGGCCGCCAGCACATGGAACACGGTCAGCGTGGTCATCGACGCACCGATACCGACGGCGATCGCCAGCACCATCAGGGCCGTGAGCAACCGATTGCGGCGGAAGCTGTGCAGCGCCAGTTTGCAGTAGTAGCCGAACATCGTGGGTCCTGGACGGGGCGGTGGCGGGCGAGGGAAGGAGGGGGTCAGAGACTGCGGGTGGCCACGGCCGGCGGCACCGCTGCGGCGCGCCGCGCCGGCGCGAGCACCGCGCACTGGCCGAGCAGCCACAGCGTCGCCGCGCCGATCGGCAGGTAGGACAGCGGCAGCCGCGGCAATTCGTAGCGGCCCATCAGCCACTGGTTGATCGCGTACGCCAGCAGCATGCCCAGCGCGATGCCGGCGCTGGTCAGCAGGAAATTCTCGGCCTGGAAGTAGCGCAGGATCTGCCTGCGCGTGGCGCCGAGCGCGCGGCGGATGCCGATCTGCCGGGTGCGCTGCTGGACCCAGAAACTGGCCAGGCCGACGATGCCCAGCGCGGTGACCACCAGCAACGCCACGCACACCGCGCCGAGCAACCACACCATGGTGCGGTCGCCCTGGAAGTAGGTGTCGCGGATCTCGCTGTAGGTCTGCTGCTCGAGCACCAGGCGGCTGCTGTCGACCTTCATCAAGGCCGCCGTCGCCGCGTTCAGCACTTCCTGGCGCCGCGCCGGATCGGTGACCCGCAGCACATACATCCCGTCGGTATAGGGCATGCGCAGCGGAATCAGCAGTGCGTAGGGCGCCTGCGCCGGGCCGACCACGTCCGGGTTGGGACGGGCCAGGGCGTCGACGATGCCGACCACCTGCGCCGGCACGGTGCCGCGGTAGACGGTCCTGCCCAGCGCGTTCTGTCCGGGGAACATCGTCTCCGCCGCCGCCCGGTTGAGGATGACCGCGCCGCCGGCGTTGCGCAGACGCGCGTCGTTGCGCAGGGTGTCCAGGTCCAGGTACTCGTCGGCGTGGAAATCGCGCCCGGCGACCAGGCGCAGGCCCAGGGTGCGCAGCGTGGCGTCCTCGGCCTTGTACTGCGCGGCATTGAGCGTGGGCCATTCCTGGTCCGGGGTCAGATTCAGGCCGACGTTCCAGGCCGCGTCGCCGAACGGGATCTGGTTGATGACGGTGGCGCTGCGCACGCCGGGCAGCGCGCGCAGCGCGGACAGGTCTTCGCGGGTGCGTGCCGCCGCGTCGACCTGCCGGCCGATGCCGCCGAGGGCGATCGTCACCAGTTCCGCCTCGGCGACGCCGCTGGCGCTGCGCAGGGCCGCGATGCGGTTGCCGATCAGGAACAGCGCGTTGCACACGATCGCGCAGGCCAGGGCGATCTCCAGCACGATCAGCGTCGCCGCGGTGCGGTGCCGGGACAGCGTCGAGAGCATCGGGCCAAGTGCCATGGCGACGTCGCTCAGGCGCCGCGCCGTGCTGGCGCCGCCTGGCCGGCCGGGCGCGGCCGCGCCTGCGCATGTGCGTGGCACTGGAGACCGGACGGCGGCAGAGAGTTGTGGTCGCTGGGCATGGCACGCTCGATAAAAAAGGCCGGTCGGAGCCGGCCAAGGGGATGGGTCAGGTGCTGCGGGTGGCGACGGCCGGCGGCACGTCGGCGGCGCGCCGCGCCGGCGCGAACACCGCCAACTGGCCGAGCAGCCACAGCGCCACCGCGCCGATCGGCAGGTAGGACAGCGGCAGTCGCGGCAACTCGTACTTGCCCATCAGCCATTGGTTGATGGCGTAGGCCAGCAGCATGCCGAGCACGATGCCGGTGCTGGCCAGCAGGAAGTTCTCGGTCTGGAAGTAGCGCAGGATCTGCCCGCGGGTGGCGCCGAGCGCGCGGCGGATGCCGATCTGCTTGGTGCGCTGCTGGACCCAGAAGCTGGCCAGGCCGACGATGCCCAGCGCGGTGACCACCAGCAACGCCACGCACACCGCGCCGAGCAGCCACACCATCGCGCGGTCGCCCTGGAAGTAGGCGTCGCGGATCTCGCTGTAGGTCTGCTGCTTGAGCACCAGGCGGCTGCTGTCGACCTTCATCAAGGCCGCCGTCGCCGCGTTCAGCACTTCCTGGCGCCGCGCCGGATCGGTGACCCGCAGCACGTACAGCCCGTCGGGGTACGTCAGGCGCAGCGGCAGCAGCATCGCGTACTCGATCTCGGCCAGGCCGCTGGCGGCGGTCGGGCGCGCCAGGGTCTCGACGATGCCGACCACGCGGGCTGCCACCGGCCCGGTGTACACGGTCTTGCCCAGCGCGTTCTGCCCCGGGAACATCTTTTCCGCGGTGGCCCGGTTGAGGATGATGGCGGTGCCCTTTTCCTTGATGCTGCGGTCCGTCTGTGCCGCATCCATGTCCATGTACTCGTCGGGCGCGAAATCGCGTCCGGCCACCAACTGCAGGCCCAGGGTCTTCAGCGTGCCCTCTTCGGCCATGTACTGCGCCGCGTTGAGGGTGGGCCGCTCCTGGTCCGGGGTCAGCGACAGGCTGGTGTTCCAGGAGTAGTGCACGAACGGCACCTGGTTGAGCAGCGTGGCGCTGCGCACGCCGGGCAGCGCACGCAACGCGGCCAGGTCCTCGCGGGTGCGCGCGGCGGCGTTGACCTGCTGGCCGATGCCGCCCAGCGAGATCGTCACCAGTTCCGACTCGGCGATGCCGCTGGGCCGGTGCAGGGTCTCGATGCGGTTGCCGATCAGGAACAGCGCGTTGCAGACGATCGCGCAGGCCAGGGCGATCTCCAGCACGATCAGCGCGGCGGCGGTCTTGTGCCGGCGCAGGGTGGACAGGATGGGGCGGATATCCATGGCGATGACCTTGTGAGAATGCGTGGAAGGCGCAGGGCGCGCAGGATCAGGACTTGAGCTGCAGGGCGGGCGCCACCTGGATGGCGCGCCACGACGGCAACAGGCCGGCGAGCAGGCTGGCCCCCACCGCCATGGCGAAGGTCAGCGCCAGCATGCTCGGGTCCAGGTGCGCCAGCTTGGCGTAGCTGGCCGGCTGCTGGCGGACCGCCCACAGGCCGAGCGTGGCCAAGCCGAGGCCGGCCACGCCGCCGGCCAGGCCGATGGCGCCGGCTTCCACCAGGCATTGCGCGAAGATCGCGCCGCGCGAGGCGCCCAGTGCGCGGCGCACGCCGATCTCGCCGCTGCGGCGCAGGAACTTGGCCAGCAGCAGGCCGACGGTGTTGAGCAGGCACACCAGCAGGAAGCCCATCGCCAGCCACAGCTGCAGGCGCACGTCGCCGGGCACCACCTCGTTGTGGTCCAGCCACTGCATGACGTTGCGCAGGCGCACGTTGTTGGGGCGCTGGAAGCGGCCGGCGGCGCGTTGCTGGGAGGAATAGTTCTCCAGATAGGCCTTGTAGTCGGCGGCCTGCGCCGGGCTCTCCAGTTCCACCCAGTACTGCACCCAGGTGCAGGGCGCGTTGAGTGCGGTCTGGTCGCCGTTGCTGTCGCCGAAGCAGTTCATGCTGCCGTTGCGGTCCATCTTCAGGTCCATCGCCACCGAGAACGGCAGATAGGCCTGTTCGTCCGAGCCGTAGGTGTTGGTGACGTCGTAGAAGCGCGGCTTGACCTCCCAGGTGTCGAGCACGCCGACGATGCGGAAGGTGTTCTGGTCCATGCGCAGTTCGCGGCCGACGCTGTCGGCGCCATCGAACAGTTTCTCGTTGAGCTTCCTGCTGATGACGACCACGCGGTCGTGGCGCTCGTCTTCGGTGCCGGTCCAGCCGTGGCCGTACAGGAACGGCGTGTCGAACATCGGGAAGAAGTCCGCCGAGGTGAAGCGCACTTCCGACTTGAACGGTTTCAATCCGCTCTTGGTCGGTTCGATCGCGACGCTGCCGCCGGTCATCAGCGCCTGGTGCTTGGCGCGCTTCTCGCGCAGCAGGGTCTCGGCATCGAAGCGGGTGTTCTGCGAATCCGGTTCCTCGCCCGGCTGGTAGCCGGACTTGGGCTGCGCATCCACCTGCACGTAGAACAGGCGGTCGCTCTTCTGCGGAATGGGGTCGCCGGAGAGCACGTAGAACACGGTCAGCGTGGTCATGCTGGCACCGATCCCCAAGGCGATGGCCAGCACCATCAGCGCGGTGAGGACGGTGTTGCGGCGGAAGCTGCGCAAGGCGAGGCGGACGTAGTAACCGAACATGGGAGCTCCGTGGATCAGGCGCTGCGGGTGGCAGTGGCAGGGGGGACGGCGGCGGCGCGCAGGGCCGGGCCGAGCACGGCGAACTGGCCGAGCAGCCACACCGCGACGATGCCGGTCAGGACGGTGGGCGAGGACAGGCGCTCCAGTTCGAAACGCTGCATCAGCCACTGGTTCATGACGTAGGCGAGCACCGCGCCGAGCAGCGCGCCGGCGCCGACGATGAGCAGATTCTCGGCCTGGAAGTAGCGCAGGATGTCGCCGCGGGTGGCGCCGAGCGCGCGGCGGATGCCGATCTGCCGGGTGCGCTGCTGCACCCAGAAGCTGGCCAGCCCGCCGATGCCCAGCGCGGTCACGGTGAGCAGGATCAGGATGATCGCCAGCAGCATCCGCGCCACCGCGCTGTCGCTCTTGAAGTAATCGCTCCGCAGTTCCTGCATGGTGGCCACGCGCTGCTGCACGTAGGTCGGGTTGGCGCGCTGCATCGCCGCGGCCGCGCGCGGCAGCGCCTGCGCCAGTTGCCCCGGCTTGCTGCGGATCACGTAACCGCCGCCCCAGCCTTCGCTGCCGATGCGGATCTCGGCCAGCAGGGCATCGGCATCGTCGTCGTGACCGGTGATCTCGCCGCGTACCGGCGCCATCACCCCGACAATGTCCAGGCGCACCGGCTGGTTGAAAGTGCTGGTGTAGAGCGTGCGCCCCAGCGGCGAAGCGCCGGGAAACAGTTTGGCGGCCAGCGAGGGCGTGATCAGCGCCGGCAGGCGCCGCTCGATCTCCGGGGGCGCACCGAACAGGTCCGAGGCACCGGTCAGCTCCGCGTCGCGCAGGTCGCGGCCGGCGACGATGCGGATGCCCAAGGTGCGGTTCAGGCCCTGGCTGCCGAGGAACAGGCGGGCACGGGCAACCGGTTGCGTGGCCTGCGGCTGCAGGAACAGTTGCGCCTGCGTCGGGCCCCACAGCGGCGGCGTGCCGAAGGCCGCCGCTTCCACGCCGGGCACCGCCTGCAGGATGTCCAGGCTGTGGCCGACGCTGCTGACACTGCCTGGTTCGCCGATCACGCTGATGCTCTGGATCAGGCCGATGTCCTGTTCCATCACCCCGGTCGGGGTCTGCACGCGCTGGTAGGTGCGGGCGATGATGAACACCAGGTTGCACAGCACCGCCAGGGTCAGGGCGATCTGCAGCGCCATCAGCACCACCGCGGCGCGATGGCTGCCCAGCGCGGACAGGATGGGGCGCACGGGAGGCAGCGCGGTCATAGCGATTTCACCTGCAGGGCGGGGGCGATGCGCGAGGCGCGCCAGGCCGGCCACAGGCCGGCGGCCAGTGCCGAGAGCGTGGCCACGGCCAGGGCGATGCCCAGGATCGCGGGATCGGCATGCGCCTGTTGCGCGTAGGCCACCGGTTGCTGGCGCACCAGCCACAGGCCGATCCAGGTCAGCGGGATGCCGAGCAGGCCGCCCAGGCAGCCGATCAGCGCCGATTCGGCCAGGCATTGCGCGAACACCGCGCGGCGGCTGGCACCAAGCGCGCGGCGCACGCCGATCTCGCCGGCCTTGCGCATGAACTTGGCGACCAGCAGACCGACCGCATTGAGCAGGCACACCAGCAGCACGCCGAAGGCGATCCAGGTCTGCATGCGCACCGTGGCCGGCACCACCCGCTTGTAGTCCAGCCAGTCGACCAGGCTGCGCAGGCGAGTGTTGGGGGCGCGTTCGAAGCGGCCGAGCTGGCGCTGCTGCGCGCTGTAGGCGTCCAGCGCCGCGCGGTAACGACGCACCTGTTCCGGCGTGTCCAGCCGCACCCAGTACTGCACCCAGGTGCATTGCGCGGCCTTGGGGTCGTGCAGGCCGGCTTCGCCATCCTTGCCCCAGCACTGCATCGGCCCGTAGCCGTAGTCCTGCGGCAGGTCCAGCCAGGTCTCGAACGGGATGTACAACGCTTCCGGCGGCGTGTACGCGCCGGAGTTGAGATCGTAGAAGCGCGGCTGCGCATCCCAGGCGTCGATCACCCCGATCACGCGGAACGGGCGGGTGGCGATGGTCAGGGTCTTGCCGACGCTGTCCGCGCCGCCGAACAGCGCGTCGTTGAGTTGGCGGCTCAGCACCACCACCGGCGCGCGCTGGCTGTCGTCGCGCTGGCTCCAGCCGCTGCCGTAGAGGAAGCGCATGCCGAACATGCCGAACAGGTCGGCGGTGGCGGCGCGGGTGGTGAGCATGCGCAGGGGGCTGTTGGGCACGGTCTGGCGCACCGGCAACCAGTTCGCGCTGGTCATGGTCTGCGCTGGCGCCGCCTTTGCCCGATACAGCGCGGTCGCGTCCTGCCAGGTCAGCTCGTCCGGCGGCTCGGCGTCGGCGCTGGGCAGGTTGCGCGGACGCGGATCCAGCTGCGGATGGAACAGCGTGGCGCTATGTCCGGGCAGCGGATCGCCGGACAGCGTGTGCAGCACCGTCAACATGGTCATCGACGCGCCGATGCCCAGCGCCACGGCCAGCACCATCAGCGCGGTGAGGATGCGGTTGCGGCCGAAGCTGCGCAGCGCCAGGCGGAAGTAGTAAGCGAACATGCGGGTTCCGGGTCAGGCGCTGCGGGTGGCGATGGCGGGAGCGACGGCGGCGGCGCGCAGGGCCGGACCGAGCACGGCGAGCTGGCCCAGCGCGCACAGCAGCAGCGCGCCGACCGGCAGGTAGCTGGCCGGCAGCCGTTCCAGTTCGAACACCTGCATCAGCAGCACGTTGCCGCCGTAGGCCAGCAACATGCCCAGCGCCACGCCGGCGCCGACCAGCAGCAGGTTCTCGGTCTGGAAATAACGCAGGATGTCGCGGCGGGTGGCGCCGAGCGCGCGGCGGATGCCGATCTGCTTGGTGCGCTGCTGTACCCAGAAACTTGCCAGGCCGACGATGCCCAGCGCGGTCACCAGCAGCATCGCGACGATGATCGCGACCAGCAGCCCGGTCATCGCGCGGTCGCTCTGGAAATACGTCTGGCGCAGTTCGTCCAGGGGCTTGCTGTTGGCGTTGTCCAGCACCGCCTCGGGCACCGCCCGTGCCACCGCGGCGCGCGCCTGCGCCAACACCCGCGGCAGGTCGCGCGGATCGGCGCGCAGCACATAGGTGCCGGACTGCGCAGCCTCGCGTACCGGAATCACCACCGACCAGTCGCTGCCGATCGTGCCGTCCTCGCTGCGGCCAGGATCGGGGCGCGCCAGGTGCTCCAGCGTGCCGATCACGCGGAAGTGACCGCCGGACCAGAATTCCTTGCCCAGCGGATCCTGGCCCGGCCACAGGTGCGCGGCCAGTGCCCGCGTGATCCACACGCCTGCCGCGGTCGGGATGCCGTTGTCCAGCGGCTGGTAGTCCGCGTCGCCGAACGTGCGGCCGCTGTCCGGTTTCAGCGCCAGTGCCGCGACCGCGCCCGGGCTGACCATGTAGAAGTGCGGTACGCCGCCGACCTGGGTGCAGTCCTGGTCCAGGCACAGCCCGTTGTTGAACACCGGCGGCGCGAACGGAACGGTGTTGATGGCGCCGGCCGCACGCACGCCGGGCGTGCGGCGCACCGCATCCAGCGCGCGGGCGTTGACGTCGGTTGCATTGCAGCCATCGCAGCCGGACAGCGACACCAGCCCCAGCGCGGCCTCGTCGATGCCGCTGCGCAGGTGCACCAGTTCCAGGCGGTTGCCGATCAGGAAGAAGGCGTTGCACAGCACCGCGCAGGCCAGCGCCACTTCCAGCGTGATCAGCGCGGCGGCAATGCGATGGCGCGACAGCGCGCTCAGGATGGGAGTGATCTGCATCGTCGCGTGCCCCGGTTACAGACTCTTGAGTTGCATGGCCGGCGCGATACCGCTGGCGCGCAGGGCGGGGAACAGGCCGGCAGCGAGGCTGCAGGCGATCGCCAGGGCGAAGGTGCCGGCGAACGTCGTCGGATCCAGATGCGCCAGGTCGGCGTAGGCGGTGGGCTGCTGGCGCACGCTCCACAACCCCAGCAGGGTCAGCAGCCAGCCGCCGGCGCCGCCGATCAGGCCGATCACGCCAGCCTCGGTCAGGCACTGCGCGAAGATCGCGCGGCGCGAGGCGCCGAGCGCGCGGCGCACGCCGATCTCGCCGCCGCGGCGCAGGAACTTGGCCAGCAGCAGGCCGATGCTGTTGAACAGGCACAGGCCCAGGAACGCCAGCGCCAGCCAGCTCTGCAGGCGCACGTCGCCCGGTACCACGCGGTTGTGGTCCAGCCATTGCGGCAACGACAGCAGGCGCGCGGTGTCGGCGCGGCCGATGCGCCCGGCGGCGTGCTGCTGCGCGGCGTAGTCGGCGAGCAGCCGGCGGTAGTCGGCGACCTTCGTCGGCGTGTCCAGCTGCACCCACAACTGCAGCCACACGCACGGGGCGCTGCGCAGGTCCAGGTTGGCCTCGGGCTTGCTGAAGCAGGTCCACGGCTGGATATGGCCGTCGTTGACCTCCAGGCTGCTGGACAGCGGCATGAACACGTCCTGCGGCCGTCCATAGAAACTGGCGGTATCGCCATGGGCGAAGCTGCCGCCGGCCAGTGTGTAGAACAGCGGCGACGGCCGCCACGGCGCCAGCACGCCGACGATGCGTACCGCGGTGCCGCGCACCAGCAGGCTGCGGCCGACGCTGTTGCGGCCGCCGAACAGCTTGGCGTTGAGATCGGCCGAGATCACCGCCACCCGTGCCCGGTCCTGGTCGTCGCGCGCGCGCCAGCCGCTGCCGTAGGCGAACGGCACCTGGAACATCGGGAAGAAGTCGGCCTGGGTCATCAGCAACTGGGTCATGAAGGGCGGGGTGGCGCTGTCCGCCGCATGCACCTTGATTTCGCTCTCGGCGACCATGGCCTGGCGATCGGCGCGCCCGCTCTTCCACAGGTCCATGGCCGAGGGGTAGTCGAGCTTGTCGTACGGCTTCTGGTTGGCGCCGTTGCTGGGGCGCGGATCGAGCTGCGCGAAGAAGATCTGCTGGCTGCGTCCGGGCAAGGGATCGCCGGACAGCAGCCGCATCACCGTCAGCGTGGTCATCGCCGCGCCGATGCCCACGGCGATGGACAGCACCATCAGCGCGGTGAGCACCGGGCTGCGGCGCAGGCTGCGCCACGCTTGCTGGAAGTAGTAGCCGAGCATGTCGGTCTCCGCGCCGTCGCCGTTCGGGTCAGCGCGCCGCTGCGGCGTCGTTGCCGCCGTGCCCCAGCACCGGTTCGCGCTGCAGGTCGGTGGCCTGGCCGTCGACGATGTGCACGTTGCGCTGCGCGCGCGCGGCCAGTTCCGGGTCGTGGGTGACCATGACGATGGTCGAGCCCTGCGCGTTGATCTCCTCCAGCAGTTCCATTACCCCGCGCGCCATCTGCGAGTCGAGGTTGCCGGTCGGTTCGTCGGCCAGCAGCAGGCGCGGGCTGCCGGCCAGGGCGCGGGCGATCGCCGCACGCTGCTGCTGGCCGCCGGAGAGTTCGGACGGATAGTGCTTCATGCGCGAACCCAGCCCGACCCGGCTCAGCGCCTCTTCGATGCGCTGCTTGCGCTCGGCAGCGCCCATGCCGCGGTAGCGCAGCGGCACGTCGACATTGTCGAACAGGTTGAGATCGGGGATCAGGTTGAAGCCCTGGAAGATGAAGCCGATCTTCTGGTTGCGCATGCGCGAGCGCGCATCGTCGTTGAGGTTGCTGACGTCCTGGCCATCGAGCAGGTACTGGCCGCTGGTGAAGGTCTCCAGCAAGCCGGCGATGTTGAGGAAGGTGGTCTTGCCCGAGCCCGACGGCCCGGTGACGGCGACGAACTCGCCCTCGCGGACATGCAGGTCCAGCGAGCGCAACGCATGCGTTTCGACCTGTTCGGTGCGGAAGACCTTGGAGACGGAGCGCATTTCGAGCATGGCGGAAGTTCCTATGGTTGTGGAGCGGAGATTGGGGATTCGTGATTGGGGATTGGTGGGGCGCGACGCGTCTGGATCAGGGGCAAGGACAGGAGAGCAGCATGGGGCTTCAACGAATCCCCAATCCCGAATCCCCAATCCCGGCTCCTAATGCACCGTCACCTGCGGCGCGTCGCCGAACAGGTCGCTGCCGGAGACCACGACCCGGTCGCCCGGCTGCAGGCCCGAGCGCACTTCGACCTCGCCCAGGCTGGTGACGCCCAGTTCGACCGGGCGGCGCACCGCCGAGTCGCCGTCCATGACGTAGGCGTAGCGGCCGCCGGACTGTTCGACGAACGGACCGCGCTCGAGCTTGAGCACGTTCTTGCGGGTATCCAGCAGCACCCGCGCGCTCATGCGCTGGCTCTGGCGCAGGCCCGGCGGCTGCTTGTCGGTGAAACGGATGCGTGCGTTGACCTCGCCGTTGACCACTTCCGGCGACACCGCCGAGATCGCCCCGGCGAACGGTTCGCCGGCACCACTGGTCAACTGCGCCGGCATGCCGATCGCCAGGTCGCGGGCGAAGCTTTCCGGCACCTTGATCTCCAGTTCGAACTTGGACAGGTCGACCACGCTCAGCACCGGCGCGTTGGCGGCGACGTTGGTGTGCTGCGAGACCTGCACCTGGCCGACCTGGCCGTCGAACGGCGAACGCAGGGTCAGCAGGTCGACCTGGCGCTGCACCTCGGCTACCACCGCGCGCTGGCGCTCGGCGAGCAGGCGCTTGTTGCGCGCGTCCAGCGACGCGCCCTGCGCCTGCAGGCCCGAATCCTTCTGCGCGTGGCTCATCGCGATGTCGGCCTTCTTCAGCGTGTCCTGGGCCTTGGCCAGTTCCACCTGCGGCACCGCACCGCCCTCGAAGCCGCGCTGGTAGCGCTCCAGGTCGCGGCTGGCGGCCTGCCGCTCGATCTGCGCCTGGTCGACCAGCTTGCTGGCGTTGGCGCGGGCCAGAGTCGCGTCCAGGTCGGCACGGCCGGCCTCGGCTTCCAGGCCGGCCAGGGTGGCCTCTTCCTGGGCCAGCTTGCTGCGCAGTTCGGGGCTGTCGATCTCGGCCAGTTCCTGGCCCTGCTTGACCACGTCGCCGGCGACCACCTTCAGGGTCACGGTACCGCCGGAGATGGCGTACAGGGTGGGGCTGTTGGCGGCGATCAGGCGGCCGTCGGCGGAGATGTCGCGGACCAGGTCGCCGCGGGTCACCGTGGCGATGCGCACGCGCTGCGCGTCGAAGGAACGGCTGCCGGCGATCCAGCCGCGTGCGGCGAAGGCGATGCCCAGCAGCACCAGCGTGGCAATCAGCCCGGGCCACAGCCAGCGGCGCCAGGCCCGGGAGCGGGGGCGGGCGAGAACCTGGTCCTGGGCGGAGGTGTCACGGATCATCGGACGGTCGCAGCGGTGAGGATGGGGACTTCACAGCACGATGCGTGCCAACTGCAAACCATTGAATTGCATGGGTATGCGCGACGCGGACAGGTGTCCGAGTGTCCGCGGACACGTTCGCGGACACTAGGGCGTGTCACCCATTCCCGAGCATGCCGCGCCGCGATTGCGCGTGCCTGTGGCAAGGAAGAGCGAGGAAGTGGACGTCCGTCCACGCCCGAGCGATGACGCGGCCATGGGCGCGCGCAATCACGGCCCTTCGGGTTGGGCCTGGCAGGCGCGCGGCCGGCGCCGCGCGGCTTGACCTGACGGCCAGTCAGGCGCGGCGCCACGCAACGCCGGCCGCGCGCCTGCCAGGCCCAACGCGGCATACTCGGGAATGGGTGACACGCTCTAGGTCCTAGTGTGGTCAGCGGCGAGACATTCAGCGGACTTGGCTAGAATGGCGGACTTTTCGGCGAAGGGCGTGGCTATGTGCGGTATCGTCGGTGCGATCGCGGATCGCGATGTGGTTCCGGTCCTGATCGAGGGGCTCAAGCGACTGGAATACCGGGGCTACGACTCGGCCGGCATCGCCGCCGTCACCGACGGGCAGGTGCGCCGCGTGCGCCGCACCGGCCGCGTCTCCGAGACCGAAAGCGCCGCGCTGGCCGAGGGCCTGCATGCCCCGCTGGGCATCGGCCACACCCGCTGGGCCACCCATGGCGGCGTCACCGAGGCCAATGCGCATCCGCACGTCAGCCACGGCGATCTGGCCCTGGTCCACAACGGCATCATCGAGAACCACGAGCAGCAACGCGAGCGCCTGACCGCGCTGGGCTACGTGTTCGAGTCGCAGACCGACACCGAGGTCATCGCCCATTTGATCCACCACTACATCGACCAGGGCCGCGACCTGCTCGGCGCCCTGCAGGCGGCGGTGAAGGAGCTGACCGGCGCCTATGCCGTGGCCGCGGTGAGCAAGTCGCGCCCGGACCTGCTGGTGTGCGCGCGCATGGGCTGCCCGCTGCTGATCGGCCTGGGCGAGGGCGAGAACTTCATCGCCTCCGATGTCTCGGCGGTGATCCAGGCCACGCGCCGGGTGATCTTCCTGGAGGAAGGCGATACCGCCGAGCTGCGCCGCGACGGCGTGCAGGTGTACGACGCGCAGGACCAGCCGGTGCAGCGCGAGCCGCACGTGTCCGACGTGTCGCTGGCCTCGCTGGAACTGGGGCCGTACCGCCACTTCATGCAGAAGGAGATCCACGAGCAGCCGCGCGCGCTGGCCGATACGCTGGAGGCGCTGTTCGACGCCGGCGGGTTCGACACCACGCTGTTCGGCAGCAAGGCCGAGGCGCTGCTGGCCGATGTGGACGCCGTGCAGATCCTGGCCTGCGGCACCAGCTACTACGCCGGGCTGACCGCGCGCTACTGGATCGAGGGCATCGCCGGGCTGCCGTGCAGCGTGGAGATCGCCAGCGAGTACCGCTACCGCGACGCCTGCGCCAATCCGCGGCAGCTGATCGTGACCATCTCCCAGTCCGGCGAGACCCTGGACACGATGGAGGCGCTCAAGTACGCCAAGGCGCTGGGCCATGCCAAGACCCTGTCGATCTGCAACGTGCCCGAGAGCGCCATCCCGCGCGCCAGCGCGATGGTGCTGTACACCCGCGCCGGTGCCGAGGTCGGGGTGGCCTCGACCAAGGCCTTCACCACCCAGCTGGCGGCGCTGTTCCAGCTCACCTGCGTGCTGGCCAAGCGCCGCGGGCGGCTGAGCGCCGAGCAGGAGGCCGAGTACCTGGAGCAGCTGCGCTACCTGCCCGGCAGCGTGCAGCACGTGCTCAACCTGGAACCGCAGATCGCGGTGTGGGCCGAGCGTTTCGCCGACAAGCACAACGCGCTGTTCCTCGGCCGCGGCCTGCATTACCCGATCGCGCTGGAAGGTGCGCTCAAGCTCAAGGAGATCACCTATATCCACGCCGAGGGCTATCCGGCCGGCGAGCTCAAGCACGGCCCGCTGGCGCTGGTCGACGCCAACATGCCGGTGGTGGTGATCGCGCCCAACGACACCCTGCTGGAGAAGGTGAAGTCGAACATGCAGGAAGTGCGCGCGCGCGGCGGCGAACTGTTCGTGTTCGCCGACCAGGACAGCAACTTCAACGCGTCCGAGGGCGTGCACGTGATCCGCACGCCGCGCCACGCCGGCGTGCTCAGCCCGGTGCTGCACACCGTGCCGGTGCAGTTGCTGGCCTACCACACCGCGCTGGCGCGCGGCACCGATGTGGACAAGCCGCGCAACCTGGCCAAGTCGGTGACGGTGGAGTAGGCGGGTCCAGGCGCGTTCGGTGCGCCAGCGATGGCGGTCGCCGGCGTCGCGATGCCGGTGTCGTGCGCAGCGACGTTCCGCGGGCACGCCACTGGCGAGGGGCGCTGACAGCTAGGCGCCGATGCCGTTGAAGAACTCGACCAGGCTCTGCGGCGCGGCGGCGTCGAAGAACAGGGCGAGGTTGCGCTGCGACTCGCGCGCGAATGGCGCGCTGCGGGCGAACAGTTGGGTTTCGTACGTGGCCAGCGCGGTCTCGATCGCGCCGGGATGCGCGGCGATGGCCTTGCCCAGTTCGGCACCATCGTAGAGCGCGAGGTTGGCGCCTTCGCCGGCGAACGGCGACATCAGGTGCGCCGCGTCGCCGAGCAGGGTCACGCCGGGGACGCGTTCCCAGCGGTGTTCGACCGGCAAGGCATGGATCGGGCGCAGCACCGGCGGCGTGTCGCTGGCGGTGATCAACGCCGTCAGCGCCGGCACCCAACCGGCGAACTCCGCGGCGATGCGCGCCATCGCGCTGGCCGGCACGGCGACATCGATGCCGTCGAACCACGCCTGCGGCCTGACCAGCGACACATAGGCATGCAGCGTGCCGTCGGCATAGCGGTGCGCGAACAGGCCCTTGCCCGGTGCGACGGCCATCAGCGTCCCGTGGCCGACCAGTTGCGCGCTGGCCGGGTGTCGGATGTCGGCATCGAACAGGCGCGTTTCGATGAAGGTGGTGCCGCTGTAGGCGGGCACCGCAGCGGACAGCAAGGGCCGTACCTTCGACCAGGCGCCGTCCGCGCCCACCAGCAGGTCGGTGGTGACCGTGGTGCCGTCGCCGAAGCGCAGCAGATGCCGCCCATCGGCGAGCGGCGATACGCCGGCGAGCTTGCAGCCCCAGCGCACCGCGCCCGCAGGCAGTGCGTCGAGTAGCAGTTGGCGCAACTGCCCGCGATCCACCTCCGGCCGGTTGCCGGTGCCGAGGTCCGGCCGCTCGATCAGGAGGGTGCCATCGCGGTCGACGACCCGCTTCGCATCCGCGCCGGGCAGCACCAACGCGCGGAACTGCGGGTAGAGCCCGGCGTCCCTGAGCGCCAGTTGGCCGTTGTAGTCGTGGATGTCGAGCAGCCCGCCCTGCGGACGCGCATCGGCCGATGCCTCGGCTTCGTAGAGGGTTGCGGCGATGCCGTGGAGGTGCAGCACGCGGGCGAGGGCCAGTCCGCCGAGTCCGGCACCGATGATGGCGATGGGAGTGTGCATGGTGCCTCGATGACGTGGGCAGCGAACCTGCTGCACTGGGCCGATGGAATGTCGTTCCATCATCTTGGAATGACGTTCCATTGGTGTCAAGATCGGCCATGGCCAAACAACGCAACAGCCCACAACGCCGTGACGCCGCGCTATCGCGCGAGCAGATCGTGGACGCGGCGATCGTCCTGCTCGATCGCGACGGCGAAGCCGGCCTGACCTTCCGTGCCTTGTCCGAACGGCTCGCCACCGGGCCTGGCGCCCTGTATGGGCACATCGCCGACAAGCGCGATCTGCTGACGGCTGCCTGCGATGCCGTCATCGCGCGCAGCCTGCCGGCGCCAATGGCGGACGCCACGCCGCAGGCCGCGATCCGCACGCTGGCCCTGGCCATGTTCGATGCGATCGATGCGCATCCCTGGATCGGGTCGGCGCTGTGGCAGGCACCGGGACAGTTGCCGATCGTGCGCATCATCGAAGGCCTGGGCCAGCCGTTGCGTGCACTCGGTGTGGCCGACACGGCACAGTGGGCGGCGGTGTCCGCCCTGCTCAACTACATGCTTGGCGTGAGCGGGCAGAACGCGGCCAATACGCAGTTGGCGCTCACCCAAGGCCTCGTCCGCGACGAGACCCTGGCCGCAATGGCGAGCACGTGGTCGCGGCTCGACCCGGTCGCGTATCCCTTCGTATGCAGTATGGCCGGCGCACTGCGGACGCACGACGACCGCATGGACTTCATCGCCGGGATCGACCTGATCCTGGCCGGCATCGTGGCGCAGGACGACGCGCAGGTGGCCGGCGGGGTGCGGAGGCGCCGCCACTCCTGAGTGATCCTGCGCCGGATGCAGTTGCGCGCGTTGCGGCTGTGCGGATTGCACCTGCGTCCTGTCGTTGTGCCGTCGGCGCGGTCGAGCCGCTGTATGCAGCGCGGCCGCCCCAGCGTTCTGCGCGGCCCGGGATGCGCCAGGCGACGGCATCGACATTGCCGGCATCGGTCGACAGCGTGCGCCATCGTCAAGGCAGGCGGAGGCGCATCGCGCTCCACAGGATCCTGGCACGACGCGTCAACATCGCATGGCGATGCCAGCACAAACCGCGAACGCTGGCACTTGCGTGCGGACATTGCCAGCAGTGTGGCCTGGAATATGCATTGATACAGGCGAGGGTTCCCACCACGCAGGAGGACGCATGTACGAGTCTTTCAGACAGGGGGCGCCGGCCGAGCTGTGGCAGGCGTTGGTGCACGAGGCCGGGCAGCGCCTGGGTCGGCCGCTGGACGAATCGCGCGAGCACTATCTGGTGTTCGTGCTGCTGCGCTACCAGCGCGATGCGCAGTTGCTGGCGCACATCCAGGCATTGGCCTGGCTGCATGCGCAGGAGCAGGTCGGGCGCGCCCGCGCCGATGCCTTGCGCGAGGTCGGCGATGGTTGTCTGCTGATCGCCGGGCTGTTTCCCGGCGTGGCGGCGCGGCGCCGGGTCAGCGTGGACTATTTCATCGATCTCGGTCGCGGCGCCTATGCCGAAGTCGCCGAGACACGCGCCAGCGATGCCAGCCTGTTCGCGCAACTCGCACACAGCTATCGAGAGTTGGTGCGTACGCTGGGTGCGCTGCGCCCGCCACGCCACGAGATGGAGGCCCTGCAGGCGGCGCTGCACGCGTGAGGGCTGGCGAGGCGCGTCGTATGTCCTTTCGTCGCAGCCCGGTGCCGCGTTTCGTAGGAGCGGCTTTAGCCGCGACGGGCATTACCGGTAACGTCCGTCGCGGCTGAGGCCGCTCCTACAAATGACCGTCTCCGCTCGCGGGGCATGCAGGTGGCTGGATGCACACGCCTGGCACATCGCGAATGCCGGTTCAGCGGCAGCGCCGTGTGCTGCTACGGCGGCGCGGACGCCGCGCCGCCGTCTGCCATGTTCCGTGCCGCGCGCCGCGGCTCAGAACCAGAACCGCAGGCCGGCGACCCAGCGCGTTTCACGCGCTGCCTCGCCAACCGTGCGACGTTGGTCGGCGGTATCGCCGAAGCTGCGGGCATGGTCCACACCCACGTAAGGCGCGAACCGACGCGTGACCTCGTAGCGCAGGCGCAACCCGCCCTCCACGCTGGTCAGGCCGCTGCCGGTGCGATGCGCCGGATCGTCGCGCGCGGCCAGTTCCGCCTCAAGCCGTGGCTGCAGGATCAGGCGATTGGTCAGCAGCACGTCGTACTCGCCTTCCAGGTGCAGGCTGGCATGGCCGCCTTCGCCGACGTAGAGCATGGCCGAGACCTCGAACTTGTACGGCGCCATGCCCTGCACGCCGAACGCCGCCGAGGTCCGCGCGCTGCCCGGCGCGAACGTTTGCCTGGCGCCGATCAGCACGTCCCACCACGGCGAGATCGCGCGGCCATAGGCCAGTTCCAGCGAGGATGCCGTGGTGCGGCCGCCCTCGCGTTCGCCATCGCTGCGCAGCCATAGCCGGTCGATGTCGCCGCCGTACCAGCCGCGCGCTTCCCAGGCCTGGCCGCTGCCGTGGGCGTTGTCCCAGCCCTCCAGGCGGTCGACCAGCAGATAGCCGGTGTGCGCCGCGCCGTGCGCCATGCCGTGGTCGCGCAGCACCGGGAATGCGGCCGCGCGATCGGCCGCGGTGATCGGTGGGATCGGCTCGCGTGGCAGCGGCGTGTCGGTGTTCGCGGGGCACTGGCATGCGGTCGCGGTCGATGTCGGCGCCGAGGGCATCGCATGGTCCATGCCCTCGTGATCCATGCCGTCGTGTGGGTGATGCGCGTGTTCGCTGTGATCGGCCTGCGATGTCGGCGCGGCGGCATGGTCCATCGTCGCGTGATCCATGGGCTCGTGCGGCATGGCGTCGGCGTGCTCTGCCATGGTCTGCGCGGCAGGCGCGCCTTGCGTGGCCGGCGCGTGCGCGGCATGCCCCATCGCAGCGTGGTCCATGGCGCCGTGCAACGCCGTGTCGGGATGCGCCGCCATCGCCGCCGCGCCTGCCGTGGGCATGGCGGCAGCGGACGCCGGGCAGGCGCAGCGTGCGGCAGTTGCATCGGCGCCGGGGTCGGCATCATGGACAGGCTGCGCCTGCGCGGCGGCATGCGCCAACAGCAGCGCCAGGCCGGTGGCGTGGGCGAGTGGAGCGAGGCGGGAGTGGCGCATGCTCATGCGTCCACCCGCACTTCGCGCATCATGCCGCCGTCCATGTGGTAGAGCAGGTGGCAGTGGTAGGCCCAGCGGCCCAGCGCGTCGGCGCGCACGCGATAGCTGCGGCGCGTGCCCGGCGGCATGTCCACGGTGTGCTTGCGCACCTGGAAGCGGCCGGCGGCGTCCTCCACGTCGCTCCACATGCCGTGCAGGTGGATCGGGTGCTGCATCATCGTGTCGTTGACCAGCACGATGCGCAGGCGCTCGCCATAGTTGAGCCGCAGCGGCTCGGCGCTGGCGAAGGGAACGCCGTCGAAGGACCAGGCGAACTTCTCCATGTTGCCGGTCAGGTGCAACTGGATCTCGCGTCCCGGCTCGCGCCCGTCCGGGTCCTCGAACAGGCTGTGCAGGTCGGCGTAGGCCAGCACGCGGCGGCCGTTGTCGCGCAGGCCGATGCCCGGGTCGTCCAGCCGCGGCGCGGTGGCGGAGGACTGCATGTCCACCAGCGGATTGCCGCGTTCGCTGCGCGGATGCACGGGTGCGGCGGCAGCGCCTGCAGCCGCGTGCGCGGCGTGCTCCATGCCCGGCATGCCGGCCATGTGCATGCTCGCCCCGCAGCCGCCCTCCATGCCGTGCATGGCCGTGCCCGCGCCGTGCTCCATGCCGGCGTGTCCGGCCATCGCGTGGCCCATGTCCTGCATGCGCAGCAGCGGGCGCGGATCGTTGGCCGGCACCGGCGCCTGCAGGCCCTCGCGCACGGCCAGGGTGCCGCGTGCGTGGCCGGTGCGGCCCATGTCCTGGGCGAACACCGTGTAGGCGTCCTGGCCGCTGGGTTCGACCAGCACATCAAAGGTTTCGGCCGCGGCGATGCGGAACTCGTCCACGCTCACCGGATGCACGTACTGGCCGTCGGCGGCGACCACGGTCATCTTCAGCCCGGGGATGCGCACGTCGAAGTAGCTCATGCTGGAGGCGTTGATGAAGCGCAGCAGCACCTTCTCGCCGGGGCGGAACAGCCCGGTCCAGTTGCCGGCCGGGGTCACGCCGTTGAGCAGGTAGGTGTAGGTGTTGCCGTTGACGTCGGACAGGTCGCTCGGCGTCATGCGCATGCGCCCCCACATGCCGCGGTCGGCGAGGGTGGCGCGCAGCCCGTCCTGCCGCGCGTCGCGCAGGAAATCGCCGACGGTGCGCTGGTACAGGTTGTCGTAGGACGGCATCTGCTTCAGCCGCCGGAACAGCGCGGTAGGATCCAGGTCGGTCCAGTCCGACAGCAGCAGCACGTGCTCGCGATCGTAGCGGTACGGCGGCGGCTCGCGCGGGTCGATCACGATGGCGCCGTACAGCCCGGCCTGCTCCTGGTGCAGCGAGTGGCTGTGGTACCAGTAGGTGCCGGACTGGCGCAGGGCGAAGCGGTACTGGTAGGTCTCACCGGGATAGATGCCGTCGAAGCTCATGCCCGGCACGCCATCCATGTTCGCCGGCAGCAGCAGGCCGTGCCAGTGCACCGAGGTCTGGGTGTGGCCGGGCAAGCGGTTGGCCACGCGGATGGTCACGGTGTCGCCTTCGCGCCAGCGCAGGAGCGGTGCCGGCACGCTGCCGTTGACGGCGATGGCGGGGCGTTCGCGCCCGGTGAAGTTGACCCGGGTGCTGCCGATGCTCAGGTCCAGGTCGGTGCCGTGCAGTACGTAGGGCGCGGCGCCGTTGCGCGCCAGCGCGCTGGCCTGGGCGTGGCGCAGCGGCAGCCCGGTGAGGCCGGCGGCGGCGCCCAGCGCCAGCCCGGTGACGAAGCGGCGCCGCGACGGCAGCGTCGGCAGGCCGGAAGAAGATGGGTTCATGTGCGATGTCCGTAAGCGGAAGCGATGTGCCGCGCAGCGCCGACGGGGCACTGCAGGCGTAGACGCGGCAGCGCCTGTGCGCCGCCGCCAGGAGGCCGCCCAAGGGGCGGCCGCGTGCGCTCAGACGCTGGGAGGACGTTCCAGCCGCGGCAGACCGGGCGCACCGTGCGCGGCCTGGGGATCGGCGGAGATCAAGGTGCGGGGCAGGCGCGGCAATGCCATGGGCATTGCCAGCAGCGCCGGCAGCGGTTGCGCATGCGGGCATTGGCAGCCGGCCATGCCGCCGCAGCCACCGTGCTTGCCGGCATGGTCGTGGCAGTGCCCGTCGTGATCCGCGGGAGGCGGTGGCGGCGCGTCGTGGCAGGGCATCGCCGCATGCGCCGGCACCGCGCTGGCGACCGTGGCAGCCGTGTCGTGCGTCGCGGTACCGTGCGCCGCCATGCCCGGCATCGCCATGGCGGCCGCGGTGCCGTTGAGCAGCAGGCTCAGGCACAGCAGCAAGCGCAGCAGGGCGGAAAGGGTTGGCACGGACAGGCGGCAGCGTGGCGGCGGGGAGCAACAGAGGATACCGAAGCCGGCGTGGGCGGCAAGCGACCGCCGCGTGGCAAGGCTTGACTCTGGACCCGACTCCAGGGAGTAGGGTGTGCGCATGCGATCCGCCCCCGCCCCCGCCCGCTTCACCATCGGCGCGCTCGCCCGCCAGGCCGACGTCGCCATCGATACCGTGCGCTACTACGAACGCCAGGGCCTGCTGCCGCCCGCCCCGCGCCGCGCCTCCGGCTACCGCGAGTACGACGCCGCGGCAGTGCAGCGGGTGCGCTTCATCCGCCGCGCCAAGGAGCTGGGCTTCTCGCTGGAGGAGATCGGCGAGCTGCTGGCGCTGCAGGACGATCGCGTGCACGGCGTGGAGGGCATCAAGCAGCGCGCCAGCGCGCGCCTGCAGGCGCTGGACCGGCGCATCGCCGAGCTGACCGAGATGCGCAACGCCCTGGCGGCGCTGGTCGAGGACTGCCCCGGCCGCGGTGCGCCGGACGCCTGCCCGATCCTGGGCGACATCCGCGGCGATGCCGCCGGCGAGCCGACGCGATGAGCACGGACCGCGCCACCGCCTCGTTGACCCTGCCGGTGCAGGGCATGACCTGCGCCGCCTGCGCGGCCGGCGTGGAGAAGGCGTTGCAGCGCCTGCCCGGTGTGGTGGCGCAAGCCAGCTATGCCGGCGCGCGCGTGCAGGTCGATTACGACCCGCAGCAGGTGGACCTGCCGACGCTGCTGCAGCGCATCCAGCAGGCCGGCTACAGCGTGCCCACCCAGGCGGTGACCCTGGAGCTCAGTGGCCTGCACTGCGCGTCCTGCGTGGCGTCGATCGATGCGGTGCTGGCGAAGACCCCGGGCGTGCTCGCCGGCCACGCCAACCTGGCCTCGGCCAAGGCGCGGGTGGAGATCGTGCCCGGCGCGGTCGCACCGGCGGAGCTGATCGCGCGGATCGCCCGTGCCGGGTTCGGCGCACGCGTCGCGCAGGCCATGGACCACGAGCAACTGGCCGAGCGCGAGCGGACCGAGCGTCGCGCCTGGCGGCGCGAGCTGGGTCTGTTCGCCGCGGCGGTGCTGCTGACCCTGCCATTCTGGGGGCAGATGCTTGGCATGCTGGATGGCGATGCCCTGCGCGGCGCGCATGCCGAGCCGCTGCCGCGCTGGTTGCAGCTGTTGCTGGCGACGCCGGTGCAGTGCTGGATCGGCGCGCGCTTCTACCGCGCCGGCTACCGCGCGTTGCGCAACGGCAGCGCCAACATGGACGTGCTGGTGGCGCTGGGCACCGGCATGGCCTATCTGTACAGCGCCGTGGTCACCGTGGCCGGCCTGCATGATCAGCACGTGTACTTCGAGGCCAGCACCAGCGTCATCACCCTGGTGCTGCTCGGGCGCCTGCTCGAGGCCCGCGCCAAGCGCCGCACCACCGCGTCGGTGCGCGCGCTGCTCGATCTGGCGCCGACCACCGCGCGGGTCGAGCGCGACGGCGTCATCGTGGAAGTGGATGCAGCGGACCTGGCGGTCGGCGACGTGTTCGTGGTCGCCGCCGGCGAGCGCGTGCCGGTGGACGGCGAGGTGCTCGACGGCCACTCCAGCGTGGACGAGGCGATGCTCTCCGGCGAGGCGCTGCCGGTGGCCAAGGCGCCGGGCAGTCGCCTGCATGCGGCCACGGTCAACCAGCTCGGCCTGCTGCGCGCGCGCGCCACCGGTGTCGGCGCGGACACGTTGCTGGCGCAGATCGTACGCATGGTCGACGCCGCGCAAGGCTCGCGCGCGCCGATCCAGCGCCTGGTCGACCGCATCGCCGCGGTGTTCGTGCCGGCGGTGCTGGCCACCGCCGCGATCACCCTGGGCGCGACCTGGGCGCTGGGCGGCAATTTTGCAGACGCCCTGGTGCACGCGGTGGCGGTGTTGGTGATCGCCTGCCCGTGCGCGCTGGGCCTGGCCACGCCGACCGCGATCATGGTCGGCACCGGCGTCGGCGCCCGCGTCGGCATCCTGATCCGCGACGCCGAGGTGCTGGAACGCGCCCGCGCGCTGACCGCGCTGGTGGTCGACAAGACCGGCACCCTGACCCTGGGCCAGCCGCAGGTGACCGCGGTGCTGGTCGCCGACGAGGCCGAGGCCGCGCCGCTGCTGCGCCTGACCGCGGCGCTGGAGACCGGTTCGGCGCATCCGCTGGCGCGCGCCATCGTGCAGCGCGCCGCCGACCTGGGCGTACGCACGGCCGCGCCGGCGCCGCTGGCCGAGGCGGTGCAGACGTTGCCGGGGCAGGGCGTGCGCGGCCGCGTGGATGGGCGCGAGGTCGCGCTGGGCGCGCTGGTATGGCTCGACGGTCTGGCCGCCGCGCCGGTCGACCCGACGCTGCGCCGCCAGGCCGAGGCGGCGCAGGCGCAGGGCCAGAGCGTGGTCGGGGTGGCGGTAGACGGCGCCGTGACCGGCTACATCGCCATCGCCGATCCGCTGCGCGAAGACGCCGCCGAGGCGGTGGCCCTGCTGCAGGCGCGCGGCATCGCGGTGACCATGCTCAGCGGCGACAACCGCCACGCGGCGCAAGCGGTGGCCGCGCGGCTCGGCATCGCGCAGGTGCAGGCCGAGGTGCTGCCGCAGGACAAGGCCGAGCACGTGCGCCGGCTGCAGGCCGTGCCGGGCGCACACGTGGGCATGGTCGGCGACGGCATCAACGACGCCCCGGCGCTGGCCGCGGCCGACGTCAGTTTCGCCATCGGCAGCGGCTCGGACATTGCCATCGAGGCGGCGGACGTGGTGCTGATGCACGGCGACCTGGCCGGCGTCGCTGCTGCCATCGACCTGTCCGCGGCGACGGTGCGCAAGATCCGCCAGAACCTGTTCTTCGCCTTCGTCTTCAACGGCCTGGGTATCCCGCTGGCCGCGTTCGGCCTGCTCAACCCGGTGATCGCCGGCGCGGCGATGGCGCTGAGTTCGGTCTCGGTGCTGGGCAACGCGCTGCTGCTGAATCGCTGGCGGGCGCAGTGAGCGCGGGTCCGATTTCTTCACTTTGGAGCCTGACATGCAACATCTCGATTTCCTCGTCCACGGCATGACCTGCGGCGGCTGCAGCGCGCGGCTGCAGCGGGTGCTGGACGCCTGCCCGGGCGTGACCGCGAGCACGGTGGTGCTGGAAGACGGGCGCGTGGGCATCGACTACGACCCCGCGCGCATCGACGCGGCCGCCCTGGAGCAGGCGATCGCCGACGCCGGCTTCAGCGTGGCCGCCGGCTGAGCGCCGCCCCGGCGCCGCGTCTTCCCGGGTGAACGCCGGCGTGGCGGCCGCCGCCGTGCATGGCCCGGGCGCGTGGCCGGGCGTGTATCGTGGGCGCGGTTTCTCCGCTCTCGCACCGCCATGACCCATCGCGCTTGGGTGGCCGCCGCCATCCAGAAGATCGAAGCCGACTTCAACCGCTCGGCCGACACCCACCTGATCCCGCTGGACCTGCCCGGTTTTCCCGGCATCGACCTGTATTTCAAGGACGAGTCCAGCCACCCCACCGGCAGCCTCAAGCATCGCCTGGCGCGCTCGCTGTTCCTGTACGCGCTGGCCAACGGCTGGCTGCGCGAGGGGCGGCCGGTGATCGAGGCCTCCAGCGGCTCCACCGCGGTCTCCGAGGCGTATTTCGCGCGCCTGCTGGGGCTGCCGTTCATCGCGGTGATGCCGGCGACGACTTCGCCGGAGAAGATCGCCGCGATCGAGTTCCAGGGCGGGCGCTGCCACCTGGTCGGGCGCGCCTGCGACCTGCACGCCGATTCGGTGCAGTTGGCGCGCGAGACCGGTGGCCACTTCATGGACCAGTTCCTCTACGCCGAACGCGCCACCGACTGGCGCGCCAACAACAACATCGCCGAATCGATCTTCCGGCAGATGCAGGAGGAGCCGCATCCGATCCCGGCCTGGATCGTGTGCAGCCCCGGCACCGGCGGCACCGCCGCCACGCTCGGGCGCTACGTGCGCTACCGGCGCCATCCCACCCGTATCCTGTGCGCGGATCCGGAGGTGTCGCTGTTCTTCGACGGCTACCGCGAGGCACTGGCCGGGCGCGACTACGCCGGCCTGGAAAGCACCGGCGGCTCGCGCATCGAAGGCATCGGCCGGCCGCGGGTGGAGCCGAGCTTCATCCCCAGCTGCGTGGATGCGATGGTCAAGGTGCCCGACGCGCTGAGCCTGGCGGCGATGCGTTACGTCAGCGCGCGCCTGGGCCGGCGCGTGGGCGGCTCCACCGGCACCAACTTCGTCGGCGTGCTGCAGGCGGCCACGCGCATGCGCGAGCAGGGCCGCAGCGGTGCCATCGTCACCATCCTGTGCGACAGCGGCGAGCGCTACGTGCACAGCTACTACCGGCCGCAGTGGTACGCCGAGCACGGCATCGACGTGGAGCAGGCCGATGCGCAACTGGCCGCGGCGGTGGCCGGTGCCGGGTTGCCGCCGCTGCCTTGTGCCGCGCTGGACTGACCGCCATCTCACTGCCATGGCCGGCGCCGCCAGCCTTCCTTCCGTGACCGAGACTTCCGCGATGACCAACCCCCTGCTCGATTTTTCCGGCCTGCCGCGCTTCGATGCGATCCAGCCCGAGCACATCGGCCCGGCGATCGACACGCTGCTGGCGCAGGCCGAGGCCGCCGTGGCCGCCGCCGAGACCGTGGCGCCGGTGCGCTGGGACAGTTTCGTAGCGCCGCTGGACGATGCCACCGAGCGGCTGTGGCGCGCCTGGGGCCAGGTGAGCCACCTGCAGGCGGTGGTCAACACGCCGGCGCTGCGCGAGGCCTACAACACCAACCTGCCCAAGGTGACGCGCTTCTCCAGCGCGCTGGGGCAGAACCTGGCGCTGTTCGCGCAGTACCGCACGCTGGCGCACTCGCCGGAGGCGGCCACGCTCGGCCCGGCGCAGCGCAAGGTGCTGGACAACGCGTTGCGCGATTTCCGCCTGGGCGGCGCCGAACTGGGCGAAGCCGACAAACAGCGCTTCGCCGCGATCCAGGAGGAACTGTCGGCGCTGTCGGCCAAGTTCTCGCAGAACGTGCTCGACGCCACCGATGCGTGGTCGCTGCTGATCGACGACCCGGCGCGGCTGGCCGGCCTGCCCGAGGACAGCATCGCCGCCGCGCGTGCGGTGGCCGAACGCGATGGCCAGGCGGGCTGGAAGCTGACCCTGCAGATGCCGTGCTACCTGCCGGTGCAGATGTACGCCGAGGACCGCGCGCTGCGCGAGACGCTGTACCGCGCCAACGCGATCCGCGCCTCGGAGTTCGGCGATGCGGCGCTGGACAACAGCGCCGCGATCGGTCGCATCCTCGCCTTGCGTGGAGAACTGGCCGCCTTGCTCGGCTTCGCCAGCTACGCCGAGTATTCGCTGGCGACGAAGATGGCGCAGGATCCCGCGCAGGTGCTCGACTTCCTGCACGATCTGGCCGCCCGCGCCAAGCCCTACGCGCAGCGCGACCGCGCCGAACTGGAAGCCTATGCCCGCGAACACCTGGGTCTGGACACGCTGGAGGCGTGGGACCTGCTCTATGCCAGCGAGCAGCTCAAGCAGGCGCGCTACAGCTTCTCGGAGCAGGACGTAAAGCGCTACTTCACCGAGCCGAAGGTGCTGGACGGCCTGTTCGGCTTGATCCACGACCTGTATGGCTTGCGCGTGGAGGCCGACAGCGCGCCGGTGTGGCATCCGGACGTGCGCTTCTTCCGCCTCAGCGACGCACAGGGGCGCCTGGTCGGGCAGTTCTACCTGGACCTGTACGCACGCGAAGGCAAGCGCGGCGGCGCCTGGATGGACGATTGCCGCAATCGCCGCGAGCGCGCCGACGGCGTGCAGACCCCACTTGTTTACCTGGTGTGCAACTTCGGCCGCGGCAGCGACGGCAAGCCGGCCACCTTCACCCACAACGAGGTCACCACCCTGTTCCACGAGATGGGCCACGGCCTGCACCAGTTGCTGACCCAGGTCGGCGAACTGGGCGTGGCCGGCATCAATGGGGTGGAATGGGACGCGGTGGAGCTGCCCAGCCAGTTCATGGAGAACTTCTGCTGGGAGTGGCCGCGGCTGCAGGCGATGACTGCGCACGTGGACAGCGGCGAACCGTTGCCGCGCGCGCTGTTCGACAAGATGCTGGCGGCGAAGAACTACCAGAGCGGCATGTTCACCGTGCGCCAGCTCGAGTTCGCGCTGTTCGACATGCAACTGCACCATCGCTTCGATGCGCAGGCCGACAGCGTGCTGCAGTTGCTCGAACGCGTGCGCGATGAAGTCGCGGTGAACCGGCCGCCGGCCTGGAATCGCTTCCCGCACCAGTTCAGCCACATCTTCGCTGGCGGCTATGCGGCCGGCTACTACAGCTACAAATGGGCCGAGGTGCTCAGCGCCGACGCCTATGCGGCGTTCGAGGAAGCGCCCGACCAGCTGCCCGCCACCGGTGCGCGCTTCCTGCGCGAGATCCTGTCGCGGGGCGGCAGCCGCCCGGCGCTGGAGAACTTCACCGCCTTCCGCGGTCGCGCGCCGGAGCTGGAGGCGTTGCTGCGGCACAGCGGCATGGCGGGGTAGGCGGGGAGCCGGGATTCGTGATTCGTGATTTTTCGCGAGTGCAGGGCATTTCCAGCGCTTCTGGCGTTGTTGTAGGAGCGGCTTCAGCCGCGACGGGCGTTACCGGTAACGCCCGTCGCGGCTGAAGCCGCTCCTACAGAAAATCGCCTGCCAACGATTTGGCTCCGCACAGCACGCCGCCGCCCGCAATCTCCAATCACCAATCCCGGCTTTCAACAGCCGCAGGCTGGTCATCCCCAATCCCCAATCCCGGCCCCTCTGTGCTAGAACAAAGCACAGCGGCAGGCGATCTTCGCTGCCGCGATCGCGGCACAGGACACTGCCGCACTGCACAAGGAGGACCGCATGAAGCGAGCACAGTGGTGGACGCCGTTGCTGTTGAGCATGGCCGCGCCTGCGCTGGCGCAGGACGGCAGCGGCACGGTCCGCATTGGCGCCAGCCTGCGCGCTGGCCCGGCGCTGGAGTATCCGCGTGTGGCGACCACAGTGAGCCATGACACGCTGCGGGTGCATGGCTGCACCCAGGATTGGGCCTGGTGCGATGTCAGTTGGAGCGGCAAACGCGGCTGGCTGCCGGGTGGGGCGATCGACTTCGGCACGCAAGGCGAGGGCGTCGCGCCCGCCGTGCCGACCGTCGGCTTTGCGCTGGACCGCTACTGGGACACGCACTATCGCGGCCAGCCGTGGGCGCGCGAACGCGCGCGTTACCGCCCGCTGGAAAGCGCGTCGACCGCGGCCGGCCCAGCGCAGATCCCGGCGCCGCTGCAGCGTCAGCTGGCGCCGCAATGGCGGGCGCCGCCACCGCCTCCTGCGTCCGCGTCCGAGGCGGTGAGCGCCTCGCCGCAATGGACGCCGCCTGGCGAGCGGATGCATCAGATCCCGCCGCCGGACGCGCTCAACCCCCGCTACAACAAGGAACTGGCGAAGGAGTTGCAACGCCAGGACGACGACCGCCGCCAGCGCGAAGCGATGGGACTGACGCCCGTGCCGCCGCCTGCGTCCGCGCCGTCGGCATCGCCGTCGTGGCCGCCCACGCCGGCGACGATCCAATGGGTCGAGCAGCATCCGCCGAAGCCGAGTTCGCCGCCACCTCCACCGCCTCCACCT
>NZ_LFME01000043.1 GCF_001043115.1 Xanthomonas sp. NCPPB 1128
GGCCACGCCTTCGCCCGCCGCCACCCCCGGCCTGCAGGCCGATGCCCTGCCCATGCAGTGGCGGTGCGGCGAGGAACTGGTGCAGGCGGCGGCCGATCCGGCGCGCGAGCGGCAGGCCCTGCAGGTGCGCGGCACCCGCCTGGACATGCAGCGCACCGATGCCGGCGCTGCCACCGGCGCGCGCTACACCGATGCGCTGGGAAACACCTTCTGGCAGTCGCAACCGGACCAGGCCACGCTGACCCTCGCCGGCCTGGGCGAGACGCTCAAATGCGTCCGCCACGACAGCGGCATGACCGGCTGAGCACCCGGCCTGCCGCCGGCACCGCCAAAAACCCGGCACAGTTCACACCTTCAGAATGGCGCGGCGGGGCCGACATCTAGAGCGTCCCCGTTCCGGCCCGCAGGCTGCCCCGCCATGCTCATCATCGTTGGCTTCATCGTCGTCATCATCAGCGTGGTCGGCGGCTACGTGCTGTCGCACGGCAAACTCGGCGCGCTGTGGCAGCCCTACGAGCTGATGATCATCGGTGGCGCGGCGCTGGGCGCGTTCCTGGTCAGCACCCCGGGCAAGATCGTCAAGGCGACCCTCTCCGGCGTGCTGGGCGTGTTCAAGGGCCCGCAGTACAAGGCCGACGACTACCGCAGCACCCTGACCCTGATCTACGAACTGCTGAACAAGGCGCGCCGCGACGGCTTCATGGCCCTGGAAGACCATGTCGAGCGCCCCGCCGACAGCGCGATCTTCGGCAACTACCCGAAGGTGCTGGCCGACCACCACCTGCTGGACTTCATCACCGACTGCCTGCGCCTGATGATCGGCAGCAACATCGAGCCGCACGAACTGGAACCGCTGCTGGAACTGGAGCTGGAGAAGCACCACCACGAGGCGATGGCGCCGGCGCATGCACTGAGCAAGGTGTCCGACGGCCTGCCCGGCTTCGGCATCGTCGCCGCGGTGCTGGGCATCGTGATCACCATGGGCTCGATCGGCGGCCCGATCGAGGAAATCGGCCACCACGTCGGCGCGGCGCTGGTCGGCACCTTCCTCGGCATCCTGCTGGCCTATGGCTTCGTCGCGCCGCTGTCTGCGGCGATGGAAGCGCGCGCCGAGCAGGACAGCCGCATCTTCGAATCGGTGAAGACCGCGCTGCTGGCCTGCCTGCGCGGCTACAACCCGAAGATCGCCCTCGAATTCGCGCGCAAGACCCTGCCGACCGACGTGCGGCCGAGCTTCGCCGACTTCGAATCGCATCTGAAGACGATCAAGTAACGCGGTCATGGCCGAGACCAAATCCACCGTCGTCATCCGCCGGGTCAAGAAGGTCCAGGGCGGCGGCCACCACGGCGGCGCGTGGAAGGTGGCCTATGCCGACTTCGTGACCGCGATGATGGCGTTCTTCCTGGTGCTGTGGCTGGTCGCGGCCACCACCAAGGAACAGCGCGCGGCGATCGCCGAATACTTCCGCAATCCCAGCCCGCTGGCCGGCAAGAGCCCGGCGCCGAGTCCCGGCATGGCCGGCCCCGGCGGCGCCAGCACCTCGATGATCAAGCTCGGCGGCGCCGGCGAGATGCAGCGCGGCAACAACAAGGATCCGTTCGGCAGCAAGAGCCTGAAGGGCGACGACAACAGCAAGAGCAGCCAGCGCGAGAAGGAGAAGGAACGCCTGGAAACGCTGATGCAGGAGCTGAAGCAGGCCATCGACAAGAGCCAGGCGCTGGAACCGTTCAAGGACCAGTTGCTGCTGGACCTGACCCCGGACGGCCTGCGCATCCAGATCGTGGACAAGGAGAACCGGCCGATGTTCGACCTCGGCAGCGCGGTGCTCAAGCCCTACACCCGCGGCATCCTCCACGAGCTGTCCGGCTTCATCAACCAGGTGCCCAACCACATCAGCATCACCGGCCACACCGACGTCACCCAGTACAGCGGCAAGAATGGCTACAGCAACTGGGAGCTGAGCGCGGACCGCGCCAATGCCGCGCGCCGCGAACTGGTCGCCGGCGGCATGGGCGAGGACAAGGTCTCGCGCGTGGTCGGGCTGTCCTCGTCCGTGCTGTTCGACAAGCAGGTGCCGAACAATCCGATCAACCGCCGCATCAGCATCGTGGTGATGACCAAGGATGCCGAGGACGCCGCCACCGCCGATGGCGACCACAGCGTCGCCCTGGGCACGGTGCAATCCGATGCCGACACCAAGGTGCCGGACCTGAGCGCCGCGGCGACCGAAGCCGCCGCAGCGCCGGCCGCTGGCAAGGGCGCACCCGCGGCGACACCGGCCGCCACGAACGGCGCTGCCCCGGCGGCACCGGCGGCGACGCCGGCCAAGGCCTCGGTGCAGATCGCCGAGCCGCGCACGACCTCGCCGGAGGCGGCGGCAGCCGCCGCGCGTGATGCCTTGCGCAGCATCAACGGTGGCGCCCCGGTGACGGCTGCCGCCGGCAGCGGCGGGACCGAGGCGGCCAGCGCACGCTGATCGCGGCGGTACCCGGCGCGCAGTCAGTTTCCGCGCCACGATGACCCGGCAGGACCGTACACGGCGCGGCGCTTACAATGGCCGCCACTTCGCCAACGAGACCGCCGTGTCCAAGCAATCCAAAGCCAAGCGCGACAAGCGCAAGAAGCAGCAGTCGCCGCGCCCCTTCGCCCGCCTGGGCCGCGAGCAGCCCATCGCCAACCACGCCGTGCTGCAGGACCAGAGCGGCCGCGTGCTGGCCGCGATTGGCCTGCAGGGACGCCAGTGGCTGCTGGCGGTCGGCGGCCAGACCATGGGCAATGCCGACAATCCGGTGCCGATGCTGGCGATGCTCAAGCACCTGGCCAACCTGCAGGAGCAGGAAGGCAACACCATCACCCTGGAATACTCGACGCAGTTGCAGCAGATGATCGACGCGCTGGCGGCCGAGGCCGGCCAGACCCCGGCCGAGTACCTGGACGCCCTGGTCGCCGAGTTCGCGGCGGGCGATGGCGCGGCAGAGGATGCGGGCGAGGACGAGACCGACGCGGACGACGCGCCGGAGACGACCGATGCCGCGCCGGCACAGGCCGACAGCAGGGCGGCGCCGGACGCCGCGGCGGAAACGCACAAGCCGGCCTGACCGGACCCGATGGCGGTCTACATCGACGACGCGGTGCATCCCTGGCGCGGCCAGCGCTGGGGCCACCTGCTCGCCGACACGCTGGACGAACTGCACGCCATGGCGGCGCGGCTGGGCATTCCCCGCCGCGCCTTCCAGAACAAGCTCAGCGGCGCGCACTACGACGTGCCGGCGGCCCTGCGCGACGAGGCGATCCGCCTGGGCGCGGTGCCGGTCTCACGACACAGCGACCGCGAGTTGCTGAAAGCATTGATCCGCAATGCCCGCGCGCAGGCGCGGGGCGAGGCGCAGTGAGCGGCGCCACCGCGTCCGCCAACGCGCTTTCGTAGGAGCGGCTTCAGCCGCGACGGGCGTTCCCGGGAAAGCCTGTCGCGGCTGAAGCCGCTCCTACAGCACGCCCGCAGCGCCGACTGACGTCTACCTAGAACGGATCGCTGCCCGGGCGCAGGTCGATGCCCAGGATCGCGGCCAGGCGCTGCATGTCCTGGTCGTCGCGGCTGAGCGCCATCCAGCCGGCGCGGATTTCGCTGCCGGCGTCCCAGCACCAGATGCTGTAGCCGTGCTCGCGCAGGCGGTCGTAGGCCACGGCCAGCAGCGAGGCGCTGTCGTGGTCCTCGAGGAAATCGGCGTCGTCGACGTCGCCGCCCCAGTCGATGCGCAGGTTCCAGCGCGCGGCCAGTTCGTCGATCGCGCCGATCAGCGCCTCGCGGCCGTGGCCGTCGACGTAGAAACCCGCGCGCCAGTCGATCGCATCCTTCAGCGTCCACAGCCAGTCCGCGTCCTCGCGCTCGGCCTCGCCGGCCGCCTCGCGGTAGGCGTCGAACTGGCGCAGCGCGCTTTCCTCGTCGCCCGGGTTGATCAGCAGCAGCAGGTTCCAGATCAAGCCCTGCTGGGTGTCCGGATCGTCATCGTCGTCGAACAGGTCGTCGGGATCGTCGTAGTCGGCGCTGTTGTCGGGCATGGCGGCGGATCGGGCATCACGGGGGAGCGCCAGTGTGCCGCGCCCGGCGCGCCGGCGGAAGCGCAAAACTCGGCAACGGCGCCGTGGACGTTTATCCTTCGCAGCCCGGAAGACGGCGCTGTCCGCCGCCACGCGAAGCCATCACGATGTCCGACACGCCCCCCGACCGCCTGGCGGTCAGCCCGCAGAGCCCCTTCCACGATGCCGAGACGCTGTCGCGCGGCGTCGGCATCCGCTTCAACGGCGTGGAGCGCGACAACGTCGAGGAATACTCGATCAGCGAAGGCTGGATCCGCGTGCAGGTCGGCAAGGCGCGCGACCGCCGCGGCAATCCCATGACCATGAAGGTCAAGGGCCAAGTCGAAGCCTTCTGGCTCGACGCCAAGTAGGTGCGATCGCCGGCAGGCACAGCGCCTGCCGACGCACGACGACGCGCGGCCGCACGCCGCGCGCCCGTCGGCCACCGCTTCAGGGCTTGAGCCGATAGCCGCTGCGGAAGATCGCCCAGACCACACCCAGGCACAGCGCCAGGAACCCCAGGGTCATGCCCAGGCTGGTCGCGATGTGCACGTCGGCCTTGCCGTAGAACGCCCAGCGGAAGCCGCTGACCAGGTACACCACCGGGTTGAACAGGCTGATCTTCTGCCACAGCGGCGGCAGCATGTTGATCGAATAGAAGCTGCCGCCGAGGAAGGTCAGCGGCGTGATCACCATCAACGGGATCACCTGCAGCTTCTCGAAGCCGTCGGCCCACACGCCGATGATGAAGCCGAACAGGCTGAAGGTCAGCGCGGTCAGCACCAGGAAGCCGAACATCCACAGCGGATGGGCGATCTCGTACGGCACGAAGGCGCGTGCGGTGAGCAGGATCAGCAGGCCCAGCAGCACCGACTTGCTCGCCGCCGCGCCGACGTAGCCGATCACCACTTCCCACCACGCCACCGGCGCCGACAGCACCTCGTAGATGGTGCCGGCCCAGCGCGGCATGTAGATGCCGAAGGAGGCGTTGGAAATGCTTTCGCTGAGCAACGACAGCATCACCAACCCGGGAATGATGTAGGCGCCGTAGCTGATGCCGTCGATGGCACCCATGCGCGAGCCGATCGCCGCGCCGAACACCACGAAGTACAGCGAGGTCGACAGCACCGGCGAGGCGATCGACTGGGTCAGCGTGCGGAAGGTGCGCGCCATCTCGAAACGGTAGATCGCGGCGATCGCGTGCAGGTTCATGCGCGCGCCTCCGCAGCGGCGGCCGCCGGCCGTACCAGATTGACGAAGATTTCCTCCAGCGAGCTCTCGCTGGACTGCAGGTCCTTGATCTCCACGCCCTGCGCCTCCAGTTGCCGCAGCAGCGGGCCGATGCCGGTCTGCGCGGCCTGCGCGTCGTAGGTGTAGGTCAGCGTCGCGCCATCGGCGGACAGCTCCAGCGGCTGCGCCGCCAGCGCCGGCGGCAACGCCGGCAGCGGCGCCTGCAGGGTCAGCGCCAGCTGTTTCTTGCCGAGCTTGCGCATCAGCGTGCGCTTGTCCTCCACCAGCAGCAGTTCGCCGCGGGCGACCACGCCGACGCGGTCGGCCATGTCCTCGGCCTCCTCGATGTAGTGCGTGGTCAGGATGATGGTGGTGCCCTGCTCGCGCAGGCGCCGCACCATCTGCCACATGTCGTGGCGCAGCTCCACGTCGACGCCGGCGGTGGGTTCGTCCAGGAACAGGATGGACGGCTCGTGCGCCAGCGCCTTGGCGATCAGCACGCGCCGCTTCATGCCGCCGGACAGGGTGGAGATGCGGCTGTCGCGCTTGTCCCACAGCGACAGCTCGCGCAGCACCCGCTCCAGGTGGGCGTCGTCGCGCGGCTTGCCGAACAGGCCGCGGCTGAAGCGCACCGTCGCCCATACCGTCTCGAACGCATCGGTGGCCAGTTCCTGCGGCACCAGGCCGATCTTGCCGCGCGCGGCGCGGTAGTCGCGCACGATGTCGTGGCCGTCGGCCAGCACCCGACCGCTGCTGGGATTGACCAGCCCGCAGATGATGCTGATCAGCGTGGTCTTGCCGGCGCCGTTGGGGCCGAGCAGGGCGAAGATCTCGCCGCGATGGATCTCCAGGTCGATGCCCTTGAGCGCCTGGAAGCCCCCGGCGTAGGTCTTGGTGAGCTGTTGCACGGAAATGATCGGCGACACGGGACCTCCCGGGGTGGCGCAGCGGCTGCGGAAACGGCCCTCAGGGTAGAAGCCTGGTCGTGATGGATAAATCCCGATGCAGCGGAAGCACTCTCCCGTGTGCGGGATAGTGCTGAAAAGCCGGGATTGGGGAGTCGGGAGTGGGGATTCGCAAAGCGCGGGCTGCGCGTTGCGATGGCGGATTCGGGTGCCTGCACATGGCGTGCACGCGCGATTGCCGGGCTTCTGCGAATCCCCACTCCCGACTCCCCAATCCCGGCCCTCAACTCTTGCGCCGCGCCTCCAGCAGATCCAAGTTGCGGATCAGGCGACGGGCGATCTCGTCGGAGATCTTGCGCTGGCGGGTCAGCTTGAACAGTTCCTGGCGTTCGGCCTGCAGCCCGGCGTTGCGCAGCTGGCGCAGCACCGCGTCCAGGCGCCGCGCCTCCTCCGGGTCGCTCTCCATCGCCTCGCCGTGGTCCAGATGGCGCTGGTACAGCGCGCTGACCCGGTTCGCCGCTTCGTTGTAGAGATCGGCATGCTCGCTGTCCTGCACCAGCCGCTGGCGCAGCTTCTCCACAGCGGCCAGTGCCGCACGCGAGGACTCGCGCCGCGCCAGGTCCTCTTCCCGCTGGTCGTTGGGTTCTTCCGGCAGTTCCAGGCCGCGCAGCAGCCGCGGCAGCCCGATGCTGGCGACCAGCAGCGAGGTGACGATCACCGCGCTGGCCAGGAAGATGGCCAGGTCGCGGGCCGGGAACGCGGCGCCGCTGGGCAGGGCCAGCGGCAGGGTCAGCACGCCGGCGAGGGTGATCGCGCCGCGCACGCCGGCCAGCGAGGTCGCCACCACGATCCGCCACGGCGGGCTCTGCCGGTCCTCGCCGCGGCGGCGCGCCTTGAGCAGGGTCCAGCGTAGCGACAGCCACACCCACAGGAAGCGCAACAGCAGCAGGCCGACGTAGATCGCCAGCGCATAGGCCGGCAGCCACCACGGGTCCAGGTGCCCGGCTTCGTCCATGTTGTGCATGGCGCCCTGCACGATGCCCGGCAGTTGCTCGCCCAGCAGCACGAACATGATGCCGTTGAGGGTGAACTGCACCATGTCCCACACCGCCGAGCGCTGCACGCGCATGCTGCCCGGGGCGCGGCCGCTCAGCTCCACGTAGCTCATGGCGATGCCGGCGGCGACCGCGGCGATGATGCCCGAGGCGTTGATCGCCTCGGCCAGCAGGTAGGCGGCGAACGGCAGCAACAGGTTGACCAGGATCGCCGCGCCCGGCTCCTCGCCGACCTGGCGCCACACCCAACGCTGCGCCAGACTGGTGCCGACCACCACCGCGATGCCGGCGGCGACGCCGACCAGCGCCACCCACAGGAAGGTCAGCGAGGCGTCGGCCAGCGAGAACGTGCCGGTGATCGCCGCGGCCACCGCGAACTGGAAGCAGACCAGGCCGGACGCGTCGTTGAGCAGCGACTCGCCTTCCAGGATGTGCATCAGCCGCTTGGGGATCGGCGCGCGCGCCGCGATCGAGGATACCGCGATCGGATCGGTCGGCGACACCACCGCGGCCAGCGCGAACGCCACCGCCAGCGGCATGGTCGGGATCATCCAATGGATCAGGAAGCCGGCGCCGATCACGGTGAACACCACCAGGCCCAGCGCCAGTTCCAGGATCACGCCCTTGTCGCGGAACAGGCCCTGCTTGGGGATGCGCCAGCCGTCCAGGAACAGCAGCGGCGGCAGGAACAGCAGGAAGAACAGTTCCGGCTCCAGCGCATAGCCCTTCTTGAACACGCCGGCGATGATCGCGCCCAGGCCGATCTGCACCAGAGGCAACGGCAGCGAGAACGGCAGGACGCGCACCAGGTAGCCGCTGGCCACCACCGCCAGCAACATCGCCAAGACAACTTCGATCGAATGCATGCTCGTCCGGACGGCGGCGCCACGCCGGCGGCGCCGCCCATGAATGGGGGAGCCTGCAAGCAAAGCGCACCGCGGCGGCGATGTCCAGTGGCGCGGGCGGCACCCAGGCTACTATCCGGCGACAGAGCCGGTGGCGGACACCGGTACCCTTCCGCCGGAGACCGCATGCTCACCATCCAGCAACTCAACCGTTTCATCGACGAACACGCGGCGGAAGGCAGCATTCCGCGGATCTGGGACCTGGTCGGCGAGCACTTCGTCCAGGCCCAGGCCAGCCTGCCGGCCGAGCACGCGATGGAGCGGCGCGAGCTGTCCTTCCACGATCACGTGCGGCTGCTGGGCTACCTGTGCCTGCTGCTGGAAGGCGTGCCAGGCGACCTGGTGGAGATCGGGGTCTGGAAGGGCAAGTCGCTGGTGCTGATGAACGAGGTCTGCGGGCGCCAGCGCCGGGTGATCGGCATGGATCCGTTCGCGTTGCCGAACCAGTTCGAGGAATTCAACCACTACCGGCAGCAACTGCTGCCCAATGCGCGCTTCATCCGCGGCTACTCCGAATTCTGCGCCGAGCATTTCTACGCGATGGAGCCGAAGGTGGCGTTGCTGCACATCGACGGCGGGCATACCGGGCGCAACGTGCTGCTGGATTTCCTGCTGTATGGGCCGAGCGTCGTCTCCGGCGGATTCGTGGTGTTCGACGACTACGGCGACTGGGAGTACTCGCCGGAGGTCGGTCCCGCGGTGGACCTGCTGCGCGCCGCCGGCTACTTCGGCGACTTCCACGTGCTCGGCTGCGCCCATGGCTTCGAAAACAGCTACGTGCTGCAGCGCCGCTGAGCCGACGCGCCTTTGCCCCTCCAGCAAGCCAAGCATCTGCAAAGCACCGATCGTCAACCCCGGATCCTAAACCCGACAGCCACTCAGGGTGGGGACGTGTGCATCTGACGCGACAGCCATGCTCAAACATAACGGCATGGCCGATATCATGACGCCAATTCGTCATCGAGGCGTCCGATCATGAAAAACACAACCGATAAATGGCGCGACCATGACTATGTGGCGAGCATCATCGACAGCATTGATTCCATTGCGGCCGGACGGCCGATCATTCGCGACGCCGATCTTTCCGGCATCACCATCGGTTCATTTGCCATCCTGGAGCAATTGAAGATCGCGAATCTCTTCGAATCAAGGATAAGCAACACCGACCTGTCTTATTCGAAGATATCGGGAAGTGCGAGCAACAGCTATTTCATGGATGTCAATTTCGAAAAATCCTGCTTGGACAGGGCAATCCTCTGCAGGACAGAAATAAAGAGGTGCAACTTCTCAAGAAGCAGGCTTGTGATCACCATGGATGATGCAGTATGTGAAAGAACGGATTTCGTCAACGCCAGATTCGCCGCTGGATCTCGTGGAATGGAGTACGGCGGTCGTCGGGTAACATTCATAGACTGCGATTTTACCGGCGCCGTGTTCGACAGGGTTGAGTTTAGAGCATCAAAATTCATCAACTGCACTTTTTCCGATTCGCAATTCAAAAATTGCGACTTTCGTGGCGTCAAATTTGAGGCCGGCGCCTTACCACAGGCAAGCCAGTTTGAACATATGGATATACCTTCTCAGTGTGCTTGACCTCATCCATGCAGGCCGACGATGACGAAGCACCTGTCTCTGGATCGATCGTTCCCGCCGCGCCGCCGTACCTGTTACAGCCTGCGCCGCCGTACGAGGGAATGCTCGCCTAGCTTGCCTTGATACGCGCGACGATGCCCGCCAGCAGCACCCATTCATCATTATCTGGACGGCGTGATGCAACCACGCCGACGCTGGGCGCGTAGAGAGGGGTGCACGGTCGACTGGCCGCGCATCCCTTTCAAGGAGCAAGCCCATGAAGATCCACTTGCTGTCCCTGGCCCTCGCCGGCCTCGTCTCCCTGCCCGCCATGGCCGCCCCCAGCCAGGCCGCGATGCACGACCACGCCGCGATGAGCGAAGCAAAGCCGAATCCGATGGTCGGGGGCGCGCCGATGTACGCCACCAAGGACATCATCGACAACGCGGTCAACTCCAAGGATCACACCACCCTGGTCGCCGCGGTCAAGGCCGCTGGCCTGGTGGACACGCTGAAGGGCGCGGGCCCGTTCACGGTGTTCGCGCCGACCAATGCCGCCTTCGCCGCCTTGCCGGCCGGCACGGTGGACACGCTGCTCAAGCCGGAGAACAAGGAAAAGCTGACCCAGGTACTGACCTACCACGTGGTCCCCGGCAAGCTCGATGCGGCTGCACTGCTGGCGCAGATCAAGGCCGGCGGCGGCAGCGCCAAGCTGACCACCGTGCAGGGCGAAACGCTGATCGCCAAGACCCGCGGCGGCAAGGTCACCCTCACCGACAGCAAGGGCAACACCGCGCACGTCACCACCGCCGACGTGATGCAGAGCAATGGCGTGATCCATGTGGTGGACAAGGTTTTGATGCCGTAAGCACACGTCGGGGGGTGCATTGGCATCGCGGGGGCGGCTACGGCCGTCCCCGTTTTGCACGTGCATGCGGCCGACCACGACGGCGCTCCGCCGACGACGACCGCGCCACGCGCACAGGGCGTCAGTCGCCGGCACCGCCTGCGTGCGGCATCGGCACCTGCGCTGCCAGCACGCGCAAGTCGCGTACGAAGCCCTGATAGGCGGCCTCGCCCGCCTCGCCGCCGCGCTGGCGCAGCACCCACGACGGATGCACGGTGGCCAGCGCGCGGGTGCCGTCGTCCAGCGCCTGCCATTGCCCGCGCTGGGCCATCAGCTTGAAGCCGCTCCCCAGCACCGCGCGCGCCGCGGTCGCGCCCAGGCACAGCACGATGCGCGGGCGCACCCGCGCCAGTTCGCCAGCCAGCCACATGCGGCAGGCCTCGACATGGGCCCGCTCGGGATTGCGATGCAGCCGCGCCTTGCCGCGCTGCTCGAAGCGGAAGTGCTTGACCGCGTTGGTCACGTACATGCCGGCACGGTCGACCCCCAGCTCCTGCAGCGCGCGGTCGAACAGGCGCCCGGCCGGGCCGACGAAGGGACGCCCGCTCAGGTCCTCCTCGTCGCCAGGCTGCTCGCCCACCACCATCACCGCGGCATCCTGCGGTCCCTCGCCGAACACGGTCTGGGTCGCCGGCTGCCACAGCGGACAACGGCGGCAGTCGCGCGCCGCCGCGCGCAGCGCGTCGAGGCTGTCGTCGGCGGCCACCACCGGCGCCGGTGCCGGCGCGGGAATGCGCCGCCGCACCGGCTCGGGCGCGCGCTCGGCCATCTCGCGCACGCGCTGCCCGGCATCGCGGATCAGCGTCGGCAGCAGCTGCGCCTCCGGCAGATGCTTCCAGTATTTCTGCGGCATCTCCTGGCGCATCATCGTCGGATTGAGCCGCGCCGGATTGAAGATGTTGGCGTAGTAGGTGCGCCACAGCGTGTCCTGCGCATCGTCGGCCGGCGCATCGGCACGCTGCGCGCCGGCGCCGAACTGCAGCGTCTCGCCGTCCCAGCGCACGCTGCGGTACGGAGTGAGGATCGCCCAGCGCATGCCCGCGAAGCGCCGCGCGAAGAACGGCGCCACCCGATCGACGATGTGGTGCTCCGGCTCGAACCAGGCGATATACGCCTCCTGTTCGCCCGGCACCTCACGGAAGCGCACGAACGCCTTCATCTTGTGGCTGTCGCGGCGCACCGCCTGCGCCCATTGCTGCGCGCGGTGCACATCGGCATCGGTGACCCGCTGCAGCAGCGCGCGCTCGCCGCCGGCGATGCGCCACAGCAGCCGGTACAACAGCGCATGCCGCTGCGGATCGCGATGGCACAGCACCGCGCCGGCCAGCGCCAGGAACTCGGCCGACACCCGCGGCGGCGGCACCTGCGCCGGCAACGTGGCGACGTCGGTCCCGACCAGCAGGCCGCCCTGCGCGTCGCCGTCCCAGGCCAGCGTCTCCGGCGCCACCTGCGCACACCACGCCGCCCGCGCCACCGCCCGCCACGCTTCCAGGCTCCACGGCGGCACCACCTCAGCCTGGAACACAGTCCGCTCGCTGCATCGCTCCGGCGCGCCGAACGCAACAGACCGTGCCCATCGGGTCAATCAAACAAGCCACCCTGCCGCGGTGCCGGCGCCAACTGCGCACGCAGCCGCTGCGGATCGTCCAGCCGCTGCCGCGGATGGTGATCGAGCACACTGACGAACGGCAGCAGTTTCTTCAGCGGCACCCGCAGCCGCGCCAGGTCGCCGACCCGCAGCCGCGCGTGCCGCCGCGCCAGCAGCAGGCGCTCGACGTTGCGGGTGCCCAGCCCCGGCACGCGCAACAACAGTTCGCGCGCGGCGGTATTGAGATCCACCGGGAATCGCTCCGGGTTGCGCAGCGCCCAGGCCAGCTTGGGGTCCACGTCCAGATCGAGCATGCCGCTGGTGGTGGGCGGGGCGATTTCTTCCACCGAGAACTCGTAGAACCGCAGCAGCCAGTCGGCCTGGTACAGGCGGTGCTCGCGCTGCATCGGCGGCGCCTGCAGCGGCAGCTTGCTGGAGGCGTCGGGAATCGGACTGAACGCGGAGTAGTAGACCCGGCGCAGGCGATAGTTGCCGTAGAGATTGTGGCTGGTGTGCAGGATCGCGCGATCGTCGGCGCCATCGGCGCCGACGATCATCTGCGTGCTCTGCCCGGCCGGGGCGAAGCGCGGCGGCTTGGCGCGGACGCGGGCTTCGGCCTTGCGCGCCTCCTTGCTCTCCTCGATGCGCCAGCGCAGCTCGCCCATCGCCGCACGGATGCCGCCGACGTTCTTTTCCGGCGCCAATTGCGCCAGACCGCCTTCCGTCGGCAGTTCGACATTGATGCTGAGCCGGTCGGCGTAGCGGCCGGCGGCGGCGAGCAGTTCCGGCGCCGCGTCGGGAATGGTCTTGAGATGGATGTAGCCGGCGAAGCGGTGCTCCTCGCGCAGCTGCCGCGCCACTTCCACCAGTTGCTCCATGGTGTAGTCGCTGTTGCGGATGATGCCGCTGGAGAGGAACAGGCCTTCGATGTAGTTGCGCTTGTAGAAGTCCAGGGTCAGCTTGACCACTTCGGCCGGGGTGAAGCGCGCGCGGCGCACGTTGCTGGACACGCGGTTGACGCAATACGCGCAGTCGAACACGCAGAAGTTGGTCAGCAGGATCTTCAGCAGCGAGACGCAGCGCCCGTCGGGCGTGTACGAATGGCAGATGCCCATGCCCTCGGTGCTGCCGATGCCGCCGCTGCGCAGGGAATTGCGCTTGTCGGCGCCGCTGGAGGCGCAGGACGCGTCGTACTTGGCCGCGTCGGCGAGCACGGCGAGTTTTTCGAGGGTATTCACCGGCCGACGATGCCGGGTCCGCGTCTCAAACGGTGAGACGCGGATGCGCTGCGGCCTTCACCGCGATGAATCGCTCAGGTCGACCTCCTGGCGTTCAGGCCGCCGCACGCGCCGCGGCGCCGTCGAAGCGGTAGATGTCCATCGCCAGCAGGCCGGCGTCGATCCCCGCATCGATGCGCTGCGCGCCCAGCCCGTCAGCGCCGGCCGCGCCCATCGCCACGTAAATCGGCAGCCAGTGCTCGTCGGTGGGATGCGCGCGCGCGGCGAACGGCGCCTGCCGGCGGTAGTCGAGCATCGCCGGCACGTCGTCGCGGCGCAACGCCTGCTCGGTCCATTCGATGAACGGACGCACGTAGGGCACTTCCTTGCCCTCGGCGTAGCGGCCGAAGTCGTGCAGGTTGTGGGTGATGCTGCCCGAGCCGATCACCAGCACGCCGTCCTCGCGCAGCGGCGCCAGCGCGCGGCCCAGCGCCAGGTGATGCTCCGGCCCCAGTTCCGGCTGGATCGACAGCGGCACCACCGGGATGTCGGCCTGCGGGTACAGCAGCGACAGCGGCACCCACACACCGTGGTCCAGCCCGCGGCGCTCGTCCAGCACCGGCGCCAGCCCGGCCTGCGCCAGCAGCTCGGCGACGCGTTGGGCCAGTGCCGGCGCGCCCGGCGCCGGGTACTGCATCGTATACAGCGCCTGTGGGAAGCCACCGAAGTCGTGGATGGTCTGCGGCTGCGCCGCGGCGCCGACCAGCGGCCGCCGGCCCAGCCAGTGCGCCGACGCCAGCACGATGGCGCGCGGCCGCGGCAGCGTCGCCGCCAGTTCGGCCAGCCGCGTGCCGACCAGGCCGGGCTGCAGCGCGGTCATCGGCGAGCCGTGCGAGATGTACAGGGAAGGCAAACGTGCCATGGCAGGTCTCCACACAGGAATGGGGGCGCCGCGCTCAGCGCGTGCGCAACACGAACCGGCCGTCGCCGATCAGGAACAGCACCACGAGCGCCAGCGCCCAGAACGCCGGGTACTCCCAGCCGCCCCCGGGATTGGCGAAGCCGAAGCCGTTGGCGCCATGCACGCTGACGATGGTGCCCAGCAACAGCGGGATGCCGAGCAGTCCAACCCAGCGCGCGTACAGGCCGAACAACAATGCCGCGGCGATGACGAATTCCAGCGCCATGGCCACATAGCCCAGCGCGCCGGGCAAGCCCAGCGATACGAAGTAGGCCGCCGTGCCGGCCGGGGTGAACACCAGCAGCTTGGTCAGCGCATGCACCAGGAACAGCACGCCCAGCGCCAGGCGCAGCAGGGTGGCGCCGTAGGGCGCCAGGCGGGACACGGGAGCGGACATGAACGATCTCCGATGGGAAGGGACCCGCACAGGCTATTCCCAGCGCCACCGCGAATAAATTATCGTGATTTCGGCAATTAATTTCAGGATCCGCAACAATGGATACGCTCGATGCGATGCGCGTGTTCGTCGCCGTGGTCGACCGCAACGGCTTCAACGCCGCGGCCGAGGCACTCGGCATGTCCACCGCCAGCGTCACCCGCCAGGTGGCGTGGCTGGAAAAGCGGCTCGGCCTGCGCCTGCTCAACCGCACCACCCGCCGGGTCAGCCCGAGCAGCGTCGGCGCGGCGTATTACCAGCGCTGCCAGTTGCTGCTGGCCGAGTTCGACGACATGGAGGCGGCGGTCGGCGAGCAGGCGCTGACGCCCTCCGGCACGCTGCGGATCAACGCGCCCTTCAGCTTCGCCATCGCCCGGCTGGGGCCACGCCTGGCCGGCTATCGCGCGCGCTATCCGCAGGTCGCGCTGGACCTGACGCTATCGGACCGGATCGTGGATATCGTCGAGGAAGGCTACGACCTGGCGATCCGCGTCACCCGCCAGGTGGCGCCGACCCTGATCGCGCGCAAGCTCGGCGAGGTGCAGGTCTACCTGTGCGCCGCGCCGTCCTACCTGGAACGTGCCGGCACGCCGCGCCTGGCCGCCGACCTGGCCGGCCATGAATTCCTGGGCTACAGCTACATGCCGCTGGACGAACTGGTGCTGCAGGGGCCGGACGGCCCGACCCAGGTGCGCGTGCAGGGCGGCCTGCGCGCGAACGCCGGCGACGTGCTGCGCGAGGCGGCCATCGCCGGCATGGGCATCACCGTGCAGCCGGATTTCATGGCCGAGGCGGCGCTGGAGGAGGGCCGCCTGGTGCGGGTCCTGCCCGATCACCAGCTCGGCCCGACCGGCGTGTATGCGGTGTACGCCAGCCGCAGCCACCTGGCGCCGAAGGTGCGCAGCTTCATCGACTACCTGGTCGAGGTCGGCGTCGACCGCACGATGCGCGCCGCGGCCGAGAGCTGAACCGCGGCGCACGGTCGGACACAACATCCCGCCGATGGCGCTGATCGCGACCACGACGCATGCGCACAATGCCCGCGCTTTTCCCCTCACCTTCAGGAGTCCGCGCATGAGCAAGATCGCGATCGTCTACTTCAGCGGCTACGGCCACACCGTCAAGCAGGCCGAAGCCGTGCACGCCGGCGCCGCCAGCGTCGGCGAAGCCACGCTGTACCGCATCGACCAGGACGGCAACCTGCCCGACGGCGCCTGGGAGGCCATCGGCCAGGCCGACGCCATCATCTACGGCAGCCCGACCTACATGGGCGGCCCCGCCTGGCAGTTCAAGAAGTTCGCCGACGCCAGCTCCAAGCCGTGGTTCGCGCAGGCCTGGAAGGACAAGATCGCCGCCGGCTTCACCAACTCGGCCTCGGTCAACGGCGACAAGTTCGCCACCATCGAGTACTTCTGGACCCTGTCGCAGCAGCACGCGCAGATCTGGGTCGGCACCGGCCTGATGCCGTCCAACACCAAGGCGCACGGCTCCGACGACGTGAACTGGACCGCCGGCTTCGGCGGCGCGCTGGCGATCTCGCCGTCCGATGCCTCGCCGGACGAGGCGCCGCGCAGCGGCGACCTGGAGACCGCGCGCCTGCTCGGCAAGCGCGTGGCCGAGTTCGCAGCCAGGTTCAAGGGCTGAGCCCGTCGGTGCCGCCCGCAAAGGGCGGCACCCTGCATCGCGATCGCAGCGATCTCTGGGCGATGCCACGCCCCCACGGCGCCCGGCCCTGCCGGTCGGGCGCTTCTCCGAGCCACGCTGCGATCGCGGCTGCGGCACCGCCGCCTGCTCTCTCCGTCCCCATCTCGCAATGCGCCGACCGTTGGCCAGCGCCGTCGCGCTACGCCATGCCGTCCGGTGCGTGCACCGCGCGCAGGTGATCGATGAACACGCGCAGCTTCGGCGGCAGGTGATCGCGCGCCGGGTAGTAGATGTGCCAGCCGGGGAACGGCGCGTGCCAGTCGTCCAGCACCTGCTGCAAGCGGCCGGCGGCAACGTCGGCGGCCACCTGCCACTCGAACGCCTGGCCCAAGCCCAGGCCGCGGCGCGCGGCATCCAGGCCGACCGCGGTGTCGTTGACCACCAGCCGCCCGCTGACTTCGACCAGGAAATCGTGGCCGTCGCGGGTGAATTCCCAGGCCTGCAGGCGGCCGTCGGTACGCCGCCAGCGGATGCAGTCGTGCACGGCCAGTTCGGCCGGTGTCCGCGGCACGCCGTGCGCGGCGAAATACGCCGGCGCGGCCACCACCGTCTGCCGCTGCGGCGGACCCACCGGCACCGCGATCATGTCGCGCGCCAGGCTCTCGCCCAGGCGGATGCCGGCGTCGAAGCCGCCGGCGACGATGTCGGCCAGGGTGCGGTCCGAAAACAGCTCCACGCTGACCTCCGGATAGCGCGCCAGGAACGCCGGCAGGTGTGGGCAGACCAGTTGCTCGGCGGCCACCAGCGGCAGGTTGATGCGCAGCGCGCCGGCCGGGCGGTCGCGCAGGAAATCCAGGTCGGCGAAGGCCGCGTCGATCTGCGCCAGGCCCGGCGCCACCCGCTGCAGGAAGCGCTCGCCGTGCTCGCTCAGGCCGACCCGGCGGGTGGTGCGGTTGAGCAGGCGCGCGCCCAGCTGCGCCTCCAGCGCGCGCAGCGTCTGCGACAGCGCCGAAGGCGACACGCCCAGTTCGGCGGCGGCGCGGGTGAAGCTGCCATGGTGGGCGACACGGACGAAGGCGACGACGGCGGACAGCGGCGGTGGACGGTGCATGGCGGACGGCAGTGGAAGACGGGCGCGATGCGCGCCGGCCATTGTTTAGCACACCTTCAAAGCACATGCGCATTACCCGGATTTATCCATGGCGAGGCGGTGCCTACAGTGCCCGCACCCTCACATGGAGACCGCCGCGATGGCCCTCGATCACTACCGCCTGCTCGGCCGTTCCGGCCTGCGCGTCAGCCCGCTGTGCCTGGGCACGATGACCTTCGGCGCCGACTGGGGCTGGGGCGCGGATGCCGATGAGGCACGCCGGCTGTTCGATCTGTACGTCGATGCCGGCGGCAACTTCCTCGACACCGCCAACATCTACACCAATGGCAGCGCCGAGACCCTGCTCGGCCGCTTCGTCGCCGGCCGCCGCGACCGCCTGGTGATCGCCAGCAAGTTCGCGCTCAATCCCTTCCCCGGCGATCCCAACGGCGGCGGCAACCACCGCAAGGCGCTGCTGCGCTCGGTCGACGCCAGCCTGGCGCGGCTGGGCACCGACTACCTGGACCTGCTGTACCTGCACGCCTGGGATGGCACCACCGGCATCGACGAGGTCATGCGCGGCTTCGACGACCTGGTGCGCGCCGGCAAGATCCTCTATGCCGGCATCTCCGACACCCCCGCCTGGCAGGTGGCGCGCATGCAGACCCTGGCCGACCTGCGCGGCTGGACGCCGTTCGTCGCCCTGCAGATCGAATACTCGCTGGCGCAGCGCACGGTCGAGCGCGAACTGGTGCCGATGGCCGAGGCGCTGGGCATGTCGGTGCTGGCCTGGTCGCCGCTGGCGATGGGCGTGCTCACCGGCAAATACGGCGCCGCCGATCTGGCGCGGGTACGTGCGGCCGCCTCCGGCGGCGCGCAGGTCGATGGCGTCGGCCGCGCCGAGGTCGCGCATTCGCAGCGCACCTTCAACGAGCACGCATTGGCGGTGGCCGAGGCGGTGGTGACGCTGGCCGACGAGCTGCAGCGCTCGCCGGCGCAGGTGGCGCTGGCCTGGCTGCTGGCGCGCGGGGCGATGCCGATCGTCGGCGCGCGCAGCGTGGCGCAACTGCAGGACAACCTCGGCGCGCTCACCCTGCACCTGGATACCGAAGCGCTGCAGCGGCTGGATGCCGCCAGCGCGATCGAACTGGGCTTCCCGCACGACTTCCTGGCCTCGCCGAATCCGCAGGCCTTGCTGAGCGGCGGCACCCGCATCCAGCCGCGCTGATCCCGGGCGGCAGTGCGCCGCCGGCCACGTCTCTCGCTGCGAGGTCCACCCCATGTCCACGTCCCATCCTTCCCTGCTGAAGGCGGCATTGGCCGCAAGCCTGGCCGTCGGCGGCGTCGAGACCGCCGCCGCCGAACCGCCGTCCCCGACCCGCTCCACTGCGCCCGCCGCGCTTCCGGGCCAGCCCACCCTCGCCGAAGCCGAAGCGGCCGGCATCGCGCAGATCGACGCCTTGATGGGACCTGCGCAGGCGCAGGCGATCCGCGCGCTGGCCGATGCCCCGGACGCTGCGCTCACCGGCCGCGGCGCCGCCATCGCGTTCGGCGAGATCTATCGTCCGGGCACCGCGCTCGACCTGAAGACCCGCGAACTGGTCACGGTGGCGGTGCTGGCCAGCCTCGGCCATGCCGTACCGCAGTTGCGCGTGCACCTGCGTGCGGCGCTCGCCGCCGGCGCCAGCCGCGCGGAGATCTTCGCGGTGCTCGACCAGTTGTACGCCTACGTCGGCTTCCCCACCGCGCTCAATGCCCTGGCCGTCGCCCGCGATGTCCTCGGCGAATCCTCACCCTGAGCGAACCGCCCGGCGGCCACGCTTTCCCTCCCCTCCCCCTCAGGAGCATCCTCCATGCAAACCCGCACCCTCGGCCGCAACGGCCCCCGCGTCTCCGCCCTCGGCCTCGGCTGCATGGGCATGAGCGCGTTCTACGGCGGCCGCAGCGACGACGCGGCTTCGATCGCGGTCATCCACGCCGCGATCGAGCACGGCGTCAGCCTGATCGACACCGCCGACATGTACGGCCCGCACACCAACGAAGTGCTGGTCGGCAAGGCGCTGGCCGGGCGCCGCGACCAAGTCGTGCTGGCGACCAAGTTCGGCATCAAGCTCGACCCCAACGACCCGGCCGCACGCGGCATCGACGGCCGCCCGGAGTACGTGCAGTCCGCATGCGAGGCCAGCCTGCGCCGGCTCGGCGTGGACCATATCGACCTGTACTACCAGCACCGCGTGGACCCGAACGTGCCGATCGAGGACACGGTCGGGGCGATGGCGCGGCTGGTGGAACAGGGCAAGGTGCGCTTCCTGGGCCTGTCCGAGGCTGCGGCCGCGACCATCCGCCGCGCGCATGCGGTGCATCCGATCACCGCGCTGCAGAGCGAGTACTCGCTGTGGTCGCGCGACCCGGAACAGGACGGCACGCTGGAGACGGTGCGCGAGCTGGGCATCGGCTTCGTGCCGTATTCGCCACTGGGCCGCGGCTTCCTGACCGGCGCGATCCGTTCGCCGGAGGACTTCGAGGCCGACGACTACCGGCGCCATTCGCCGCGCTTCCAGGGCGAGAACTTCGATCGCAACCTGCAACTGGTGGAGCGGGTGCGCGAACTGGCCCAGGCCAAGGGCGTGACCCCGGGACAGCTGGCGCTGGCCTGGGTGCTGGCGCAGGGCGAGGACCTGGTGCCGATCCCGGGCACCAAGCGCCTGGCCTACCTGGAAGAGAACCTGGGCGCGCTGCAGGTGAAGCTGAGCGCCGAGGAGCTGGCGCAGATCGAGGCGATCTTCCCCGCCGATGCCGCCGCCGGCCATCGCTACCCCGCCGCCTCGCGCGGCGCCCTGCAGGGCTGAACCGCGCCCCCGGCCGCGGCGCGGGTCGATTGCCCGCGCCGCGCCGGCCCCGCATGATGCGGGGGTGATCTCCTTCATCGTCCCCGCGCACGACGAAGCCGCCCTTATCGGCGATACGCTGGCCTCGCTGCATGTCGCCGCCCAGGCCTTGCGGCTGGACTACGAGACGCTGGTGGTGGCCGATGCCTGCAGCGACGCCACCGCCGAGATCGCGCGCCGGCACGGCGCGCAGGTGCTGGAGGTGGAACTGCGGCACATCGCCGCCGTGCGCAATGCCGGCGCCGCCGCCAGCGGCGGCCGCCATCTGCTGTTCGTCGATGCCGACACCCGCGTCAACACCCCGCTGCTGGCCGCGGCGCTGCGCGCGCTCGGCACCGGTGCGGTCGGCGGCGGCGCGCAGGTGCGCCTGCTCGGCGACATCGCCTGGCACGAACGCCTGGCCCAGGCGCTGTTCGGCTGGCTGTTCCGCTGCACCGGCATCGCCCCCGGCTGCTTCCTGTTCTGCACGCGCAGCGCCTTCGTCGCCGCCGGCGGCTTCGACGAGCGCTACTACGCCGGCGAGGACGTGGCGCTGAGCCGCGCGCTGGCCCGGCAGGGACGTTTCGTGATCCTGCGCGAGCCGGTGCATACCTCCGACCGCAAGCTGCGCAGCTTCAGCAAGCGCGAGCACCTGGAACTGCTGCTGCAGTTGCTGCGCCGCGGCCGCGGCATGCTGCGCTCGCGCGACGGCCTCGGCTTCTGGTACGGGCAGCGCCGCGGCCGCTGAGCGCGGCGGCGCGGTTGCCGGCCCCAATGCGCTGGCAGTACGCTGCGCGCCCCTTGTGCGAGCTTTACGGATGAGCGTCCACACCAGCAGGCCCCTCGCGCTGCGCATCCTCGGCACGGGCGAGTATCTGCCCGTGCAGCAGGTGCTGGCGGAGACCTTCGACCGGCGCTGGGGCAAGCCCGCCGGCTGGACCCTGCGGCACACCGGCGTGGCCACGCGGCACTATGCGGGCGCCGACGAGCCGGCCACCTTCATGGGCGAACGTGCCGCGCGCGCGGCGCTGGAGGCAGCGCAGCTGCAGGCGCACGAGGTCGACTGCGTGATCAGTGCCTGCAGCCTGATGGAACAGGCGATCCCCTGCAGCGCGGCGTTGCTGCATGCGCGGCTGGGCCTGCAGGGTAGCGGCATCCCGGCCTTCGACATCAACGCCACCTGCCTGAGCTTCATCGCCGCGCTCGACCTGGCCGCCTGCGCGATCGCCGCCGGCCGCTATCGCCGCGTGCTGATCGTCGCCAGCGAGATCGCCAGCGTCGGCCTCAACCCGGACGATGCCGACACCGCGCCGCTGTTCGGCGATGGCGCCGCGGCGGTGATCGTCGCCGCCGACAGCGGCGACAGCGGTTCGCAATTGCTCGCGGCACGCCTGGAAACCTACTCCGAAGGCATCGACCACTGCCGCGTGCGCGCCGGCGGCACCCGCCTGCGCCTGGACCACGGCGTCGAGGCGCTGCGCGCCGGTTCGCAGTTCGAAATGCACGGCCGCGCCACCTATCGCCTCGCTGCGGCGAAACTGCCCGGCTTCCTGCAGCGGCTGCTGGCACAGGCCGGGGTCGAGCTGGCGCAACTGCGGCGGATCGTGCCGCACCAGGCCAGCGCCAAGGCGCTGCGCCATCTGCGCGTCGCGCTGGGACTGGCGCCGGATGCGCTGATCGAGATCATCGGCCATCGCGGCAACCAGATGGCGGCATCCATTCCCGGCGCGCTGCACCAGGCGATCCACAGTGGCCGCATCGTCCGTGGCGACCTGATCGGCCTGGTCGGCTCCGGCGCCGGGCTGGCGTTCGGCGGCGCGGTGTTGCGCTACTGACATGGCACGCGTCCTGGTCACCGGTGCCTCCGGCTTCATCGGCGCCTACATCGTGCGCGCCCTGGCCGAGGCCGGCGTGCCGGTGCGCGCCAGCGGCCGCGACACCGCCAAGCTGGCGGCCTTCGCTGGCGATCCGCGCATCGACGTTGTGCGTGCCGAACTATGCAGCGACGACCTGGCGCCGCTGCTGCATGGCTGCGCTGCGGTGATCCACTGCGCGGCGTTGTCGGCGCCGTGGGCCAGCGCCGAGACCTTCCGCCTGGCCAACGTGGTCGCCACCGAACGCCTGCTCGCCGCCGCGCTGGCCGCGCGCGTGCGCCGCTTCGTGCACTTCAGTTCGCCCAGCATCTACTTCCGCTTCGCCGATCAATACCAGATCAGCGAAGACTTCACCCCGCCGGCGCGCTGGATCGGTGGCTACCCGCAGACCAAGTGGGAAGCAGAAGAAAAGGTACGCGCCGCAGCGGCGGCCGGACTGCCGGCAGTGGTGCTGCGTCCGCGCGCGGTGTTCGGCCATGGCGACAACGCGATCGTGCCGCGCTTGCTGGCGGTGGCGCAGCGCGGCTGGTTCCCGCTGGTCAACGGCGGCCGCGCGATGATCGACGTGTGCTGCGTGGAGAACGCGGTGGCCGCGGCGCTGGCCGCGCTGCGCGCCGAGCACATCGGCGACGGCCGCGCCTACAACATCAGCAACGGCGTGCCGATCGCGGTGCGCGACCTGCTGACCGAACTGTTCGCGGTGCTGCGCCTGCGCGTGCGGCTGCTGCCGGTGCCACGCGGACCGGCACTGGCCCTGGCCACGCTCGGCGAACAGATCGCGCTGCGCCGGCGCGGTCAACCGGAACCGCGGCTCAGCCGCTACGGCATCGGCGTGCTCGGCTATTCGCAGACGCTGGACATCGGCCGCGCGCGCCGCGAACTCGGCTATGCGCCGGTACTGTCGACCGAGGCCGGGCTGGCCGCACTGGGGCGGCCATGAGCGCGCCACGGCTGCGCTGGCGGCTGTACGAGGCCGGCCACTGCACGCACCCCGAACGCGCCACGCGGCGCGGCGCACCGCTGGCGCCGTGCCCGTTCCCGGCGCTGGCGGCGCTGCTGCAGCATCCGCAGCACGGCGATCTGCTGTTCGACACCGGCTACGCGCAGCACTTCTTCGACGCCACCGCGCGTTTCCCCGAGCGGCTGTATCGCTGGCTGACTCCGGTGCAACTGGCGCCCGGACAATCGCTGCGCGACCAGCTCGCCCGCGACGGCGTGGATCCGGACCATATCGGCTGGATCGTGCTCTCGCACTTCCATGGCGACCACGTCGGCGGCGTCGCCGATTTCCCGCAGGCGCGCCTGGCCTGCGCACGACAGGCCTGGGACGACCTGCAGCGCCGCGGCCGGCTGGCCGCGCTGCGCGAAGGCTTCCTGCCGGCGCTGCTGCACGGCGCGCGCCCGCGCATGCACTGGATCGAGGCGCTGCCCGCGGCCGCACCGCCCACCGCGCTGCGCGACTTCGGCACACCGCGCGATCTGTTCGGCGACGGCAGCGTGCTGCTGGTGCCGCTGCCCGGGCATGCGCCCGGCCACTACGGCCTGTGGTTCGAGGACGCGCACGGCCCGGTGTTCCTGATCGCCGACGCGGCCTGGTCCAGCGCCGCGCTCGCCGATGGCACGCCGCCGCCGGCGCTGGTCACCCACCTGCTCGGCGAGCACCGCGTGTATCGCGACACGTTGGCGCGGCTGCATGCGCTGCGCCAGGCCGAGCCGGCGTTGCGGCTGGTGCCCTCGCATTGCCGGCAATGGCGGCCGGCGCCGGCGGAGCACACGCATGGCTGATGCCCCCGGCGTGCTGATCACCGGCGCGCGTGCGCCGGTCGCCCTGGACCTGGCGCGCCGTTTCGCCGCGCAGGGCTGGCGGGTGCACCTGGCCGACAGCGTCGCCAGCCGCATCTCCGGCTGGTCGCGCGCGGTCGCCGCGCATCACCGCGTCGCCCCGGCACGCGATGCGCCGCGCGCCTGGCTGGCCGATCTCAACGATGTGCTGGCACGCCAGCGCATCGACGTGCTGGTGCCGACCTGCGAGGAAGTGTTCTACCTGGCCCGCTACCGCAGCGCGCTGCCGGCGCAACTGCACCTGCCGCTCCACGACTTCGACACGCTGCGCACGCTGCACAGCAAGTACGCGTTCATGGAACTGGCGCGCGGTCTGGACAGTGACGTCGACGTGCCCGACAGCATCCGCGTGCACGACCTGGAACAGGCGCGCGAATGGGCGGGCACTGCGCCACTGGTGCTGAAACCGGAATTCTCGCGCTTCGGCGTGCATGTCCGGCTGTACCCGCACGGCATGCTGGCCGCGGACACGCCGCTGCCCGATCAGGGCGCCTGGGTCGCGCAGCGCTACTGCGATGGCGAGGAACGCTGCTCGTATGCGTTGGCGCGCGACGGCGTGTTGCTGGCGCATGCGGTGTATCGCCCGCGCTATCGCCTGCGGCGTAGTTCCAGCTACTACTTCGACGCCGCGCCGGATCCGCAGATCGAGCGCTTCACCGCGCAGTTGGTGCAGGCGCTGCGCTTCAGCGGGCAGATCTCCTTCGACTGGATGGTCTCCGCGCAAGGGCGCTGCAGCGTGATCGAGTGCAATCCGCGCGCGACCAGCGGCCTGCACCTGTTTGCCGCGACCGACCCACTGGTGGCCTTGCTGTGCGGCGACGCGGGCGATGCGCAGGCGCCGCTGCGCCCGGCCGACGACCGCGCGGCGATGCTGGGCATGCTCATGCTGGGCGTGGCCTTGCCGGCAGCGTTGGGCCATGGCCGGCTGCGGCAGTGGCGCCAGGACTACGTGCGCGCCGAGGACGTGCTGGCGCCGCGCGGCGACCGCTGGCCGCTGGCCGGCACGCTGTGCGACCTGGGCAGCCATGCGCGGCTGGCGCTGGCGCAACGCTGCAGCGTACGCGAGGCCGCCACCCGCGATACCGAATGGGACGGCGAGGCGCTGCCGCCGCCATGAACGCCGGCAGCGTCGAGCCCGCGGCCCCCGACTACGCCGCGCAGCTGCAGCGCTTCACCGCGCTGCATGCCGGTGGCGACGCGCAGCAACTGGCCGACAACGCGCAGGCGCGCATCGAGGTACTGCAGGCCGGCGCGCTGACGCTGCCGGTGACGGTCGGCGAACACCACCCCGGCAACGCCTGGGTGTGCTCGCCGCGCACCACCTATGCCGACTACGCCGCCGAGGAAGCCGCGCGGCTGCTGCCTGGCACACTGGCCGCACCGGTGCGCGGCCTGTGCGGCGGCATCGGCGCGTGGCTGGACTGGGCGCGGATCGACCGTGCGGTCACCCTCAACAACTGGCTGCTGTCCACCAACCTGTATCCGCCGCTGCCGCCCGGCAGCCTGCGCACGTTGCTGGACGCCGCACGTGCGCGCTGGCCCGACCACGCGCTGTGGTTCCGCTCGCTCAATGCGGTGGACACGCCGCAATGGCTGCACGCGCTGCAGGCCGAAGGCTTCACCCTGATCGCCAGTCGCCAGGTGTACATGTACCAGGACTGGCCGCAGCTGCTGCGCCATCGCGACCTGGCCCGCGACCTCAAGCTGGTCGACCGCCGCGATCTGCAGCGCTGCGGCAACGACGCCATCGGCGAGGCCGACTATCCGCGCATCGCCGCGCTGTATGCGCAGCTGTATCTGGAAAAGTATTCGCGCTGCAATCCGGCCTACCACGCCGGCTTCCTGCGTGCCTGGCACCGCGCCGGGCTGCTGCGCTTCGACGGCTTCCGCGACGATACCGGGCAGTTGGTGTGCATCACCGGCCTGTTCGGCATCGGCGGCACCGTCACCGCTCCCATCGTCGGCTATGACCTGCGGCTGCCGCAGCGGCTGGCGCTGTACCGCACCCTCACCGCCTGCGGCATCGACCATGCGCGACGGTACGGCCAGCGCCTCAACCAGAGCGCCGGCGCTGCCAGCTTCAAGCGCCAGCGCGGCGGCATGCCAGTCATCGAATACAGCGCGGTCGATGCGCGCCACCTGCCGTTGCGGCGACGCCAGCCGATCGCCGCGCTCGGCGCGCTGACCCGGCGCATCGGCGTGCCGCTGATGCGCAAGTACCGGTTGTAAGGCAACGCAGCACCACGCCAGAAGGCAGACCGTAATCGTTTTCAGCCTCGATCGCGCATGCCGCGCCGGATGTCAGGCGCTGGCACTGGCATATACTTTGCTGCACCTGCAACACCTCATCGCCGCGGCGGCCCGGAACATCTGTGGAATGGATTGCGCATCTGGCCCATGCCGGCACCCTGCTGATCGTCAACGCATTGCTCGCGGCAGTGTCCTCGGCGATGTTCCTGGCCCTGTACGTCACCGGCCGCAAGGAACGGCACGCGCGCAGCCTGCTGCTGCTGGCGCTGAGCTACGGCGTGTTCGCCCTGGGCTTCGGCATCCTGCTGGCGCCGGCCTGGAACGTCACCAACTTCTGGGTCAACCACATCGGCAACGTCACCTTGGACGTGGCCACCATGCTGACGCTGGTGGCGGTGAACGCTTATCTGCGGCGTCCGCTGCTGCAATGGACGCTGCTGGTGCCGGTCGCGCTGCTCTGCGCACTGGAGCTCTACAGCCTGTCCTACGCCAACCACGATCACCGGATCATGGTGATCTTCGGCGGCATGGTGCGCGGCCTGCTGACCGCCGCGACCGCAGTCGCGCTGTGGCGCTATGCCGACAGCGTGGTGCGCTCGGCGGCGCGCTTCACCGCCGTCTGCCATTTCCTGTGGGCTGGCATGGTGGGACTGCGGATCGCCTGGTGGGCGCTCCACCCCGATGCCGATACCAGCTACGACCCGACCACCAACTTCGGCCTGCTCTCGCGCATCGTGCTGACTGCAAGCATCACGCCCGGTTTCCTGTGGATGCTGACCCGCGAAATGAATGCGGAACTGATGCGGCATGCCTCACAGGATCCGCTCACCGGGGTGACCAACCGCCGGGTGATGTGGGAGCGCGGCGAGGCGGCGACCCACGATGCCGCGCGCAAGCAGGGGTCGGTCGCGGTACTGATGATCGACGTGGACCATTTCAAATCGATCAACGACCGCTTCGGCCATGCCGTCGGCGACCAGGTGCTGATCGCCATCGCGCAGACGCTGGCGCAGCACATCCGCACGCCCGACCTGCTGGCGCGCATCGGCGGCGAGGAATTCATGGTGCTGGTCCCGCATGGCGAGGAGGCGGGGGTGCGCGATCTCGCCGAGCGCCTGCGGCGACGCATCGAGCAGCAGCAGATCGAGGCGGTGCCGGAGACACCGCTGGTGTGCACGGTGAGCATCGGCTACTGCCTGTCGGCAGGGGCGCAGGCGCCCTGGCAGACCCTGGTGCTGGCCGCCGACCAGGCCCTGTATGCGGCCAAGCGCGCCGGCCGCAACCGGGTCGCCGGCACCGCCATCGCATGATCGCCTGCAGCGAACCACGGACGCGGCGGACGCCGCGAGCGGCATGAGCGCCTGGCATCCGTCGCTGTACCGACAGTGGTTCGCCGTCGCTCCCGCCGCGGCGTTGCGCCAGCGACCGCTGGGGGTGTCGGTGATGGACCGGCATGCGGCGATCGCGCGTTGCGCCGACGGCCGCCTGCTGGCGCTGGAGGACCGCTGCCCGCACCGGCACGCCCCGCTGTCGGCCGGCTGCGCCACCGGCGATGGCCTGTCCTGCCCGTACCACGGCTGGCGCTTCGACCGCGACGGCGCCCTGCGCGAGATCCCCGGCCTGCCGCCCGGGCAGGCGCCGCCGGCGGTGCGGGTGCGCGCCTTCGCCGCGCGCGAGCACGACGGGCTGATCTGGCTGCGTCCCGATCCGGAAGGCGCGGACGCGCCGTCGCAACTGGTGCAGGCGCTGCAGCCGTCGGCGCGGCGCTTCCTGTGGCGCACGCGCTGGGACGCGCACGTGGTCGATGCGCTGGAGAACTTCCTGGACCCGCTGCACACCCATCTGCTGCATCCGGGGCTGGTGCGGCGCGGCGGCGCGCGCACCGCCATGCGCGCCGAGTTGCGGCACACCGACGAAGGCTTCCACGTCGACTACCGCGGCGCCGCGGCGCAGAGCGGCTGGCTGTACCGGCTGTTCGAATCGCCGCGCATCCTGGAACGCGCGCATTTCGCCGCCCCCGGCAGCGCGCAGATCGAGTACCGCTACGCGCGCGGCGGCCGCGTGCGGATCAGCCTGTACTTCACCCCGCTCGGCGCACGCAGCACCGACGTCTTCGCCAGCCTGCACGTGGAGGGGCGCTGGGCGCCGGCGTGGGCGGTGCGCTTGCTGGTGTGGCCGCTGCTGCGCCGCGTTGGCGAACAGGACCGGCGCATGCTCGCCCTGCAGTCGCGCAACCTGCAGCGCTACCCGGGTGCGCGCGCTGCCTCGACCGCACTGGATCTGGTGCGCGAACCGCTGCGCCGCTACTGGGACGGCGAAGCGCTCCCGACGCCGGGCAGCGGCCACGACGTGGACCTCATGCTGTGACCGTGCAGAGCCGCTGCAGCACCTCCGCTAACGGGGCCGGGCGCCCGAGCAGATAGCCCTGCACGCCGCCGCAGCCATGCGCGCGTAGCCAGCGCAACTGGCTCTCGGTTTCCACGCCCTCGGCGACCACGTCCAGCCCCAGGCAATGGCCCAGGGTCAGCAGCGCCTGGCAGATCGAGGCGTTGCGCGGATCGCGGTCCACCTCGGCGACGAAGCTGCGGTCGATCTTCAGCGTGTCCAGCGGCAGGTCGCGCAGATACGCCATGCTGGAGAAACCGGTGCCGACATCGTCCAGGGCCACGCGCACGCCCAGCGCGCGCAGCTGCCGCAGCACGTCGCCGGCCTGCTGCGGCTGCCGCATCAGGCTGCTCTCGGTCAGCTCCAACTGCAGGCCATTGGCGGCCAACCCGACCTCGGCGCAGGCCTGCGCCAGGTCGGCGACCAGGTCGCCATCGAAGAACTGCAGCGCCGACACGTTCACCGCCACCGGCAGATCCGGCCATCCATGCTCGACCAGGGCGCGGCGCGCCCGCGCCGCGGCGCGCATCACCCAGCGCCCCAGCGGCAGGATCAGCCCGGTGTCCTCGCACAACTGGATGAACGCATCCGGCGCAATGAAGCTGCCGTCGGCCTGCGGCCAGCGGATCAGCGCCTCCAGTTCGCGCGGCGCGCCGCTGACGGCGTCCATGATCGGCTGGAAGTGCAGCTCGAATTCCTGGCGCTCGATCGCCTGCTGGATACGTCCGGCCAGGCGCAGGCGCTCGCCGGTGCGTGCCGCCATGGCGCGGTCGAAGCGCACCAGGCTGCGGCCCTCGGCCTGTGCCGCGTGCGCGGCCTGCGCAGCGCTGCCGATGACCTCGTCGGCGCTGGCGGCATCGTCCGGACACAACGCCACGCCGATGTGCGCCTGCAGTTGCTGGGTGAATTCGCCGCCCTGCACCGGCGCGTACAGCGCCTCCTGCAAGGCCTGCAGCGCTTGCGGCAGCGCCTGCGGATCCAGGATCGCCAGCACGAAGTCCTGCACAGGCTGGTGCGCGCTCAGGCCGAAACGTTCGCCCAGCACGCGAATGCGTTCGGCCACCGCGCAGCGCACAGCGTCGCCGGCGGCACGGCCCAGGGTGTCGCCGATCAGCGACAGTCCGCGCACCTGCACATAGGCGATCGCATAACCGTCGCGCCGCTGCGCATGCAGGGTCTCGGCCAGGGCACGCGGCTTGAGCAGGCCCGTGCTGAACTCGTGCTGGGCAAGGAACGCCAGTTCGCGCTCGTGGGCCAGGCGCTCGGTGACGTCCTCGGCCAGGATCAACCGCGCCGACACGCCGCCGAATTCCAGATCGGCGCTGTGGATGCACACCGACAGCAGGCTGCCGTCCTTGCGCCGGTGCGTCCATACGCTCGGCACGTCGAAGCCCTCACGCGGTTTGCGCACATCCTGCAGCAAGCGCTCGGCATCCTCCGGCGGGCGCAGATCGCGCAACTCCATCGCCAGGAATTCCTCGCGGCTGTAGCCGTACTGGCGCACCGCGGCCTGGTTCACTTCCAGGAAGCGCAGGCTGTCCACGGCGAATACCCAGTACGGCAGCGGATTGCGGTCGAACACCAGCCGGAACTGACGCTCGGCATCGAGCAGCCGCGCCTGCGCCGCCACCCGATCGCTGACATCCTGCACCGCGCCGGTCATGCACATGCCATTGCGGGTACGCACCAGCGCGCCGCGCGCGGCCAGCCAGCGCAGGCGCCCATCGGGCAGGTGCATGCGGTAGACGGTGTTGTAGTCCGCGCGCCCCTGCGCGGCGTCCTCGTACAGCTGCGTCACCCGCGCGCGATCCTCGTCGTGGATCCGCTCCAGGAACGCCTCGATGGGCAGCTGCATGCGCTGCAGGCCGAACATCGCGCCGGTCGGCTCGGACAGGCGCAATACGCGCTCGGCGATGTCGATGCGCCAGGTGCCGATGCCGCCCATGCCGTGGGCCAGGCGCAGATCCTCGTCGCCGCGGCGCAGGCGCTGCAGCAGGTGGCGCTGGCGGCGCTCGGCACGGCGCAGGCTCACCAGCAGATAGGCCAGGCCGAGCAGGTACAGCACGTACACCAGCGCCGCCGCCGCGACGAACCACCACCAGCCGGACAGCGTCTCGCGCAGCCCCACCCCGGCCACCGCCAGCAACGGATACGCACCGCCGCCGCTCAGCGCCAGGATCCGCGACGTGCCGTCGAAGACATCGCGGCGCACGCCCAGCGCGCCGCCATGCGGCATCGGCCGCGCCAGCGCGATCGGCAGGCGAGGCTGGCCGGCCGCAAGCGGGCGGCTGGCGGCCAGCAGCACGCCCTGCGCGTCGGTCAGCGCGACGATGCCGTCGCGTCCGCTGTCGGTCCCCTGCACGATGCGCTGCAGGGCGGCCACCCGCCATTGCGCCTCGACCCAGCCATCGGTCCCCCAGGGCACGGCCACACGCACCACGGCCTCGCCGTCGGCCAGGCGCAACGGCGGGCTCACGCAGACCCGACCGCCGCAGCGCGCATGCTGCATCCAGGCGCGCAGTGGTGCATCGCCGGCGCCACCGAAGCGGCGTTGCCCCTGCGCATTCAGCAAAGCCACGTCGCGCAGTTCCAGGTGTCGCGCCAGCAGGCCGTGCAACGAGGCGGCGATCAGCTCGGGCGCACGCACCGGCGTCTCCGCCAGCAGCGCCTGCGCGCCCAGGCCTTCGCCATGCAGGGCCTGGCCGAGATTGTCCAGTTGCAACTGCAGCAGGCGGTCGGCGCCGGTGGCCAGCGCCAGGCTCTGCCGCTGCGCCGCGGCCAGGCGGTTGTGGCGGTCCTGTGCCAGGACCAGCACCAGGCCGGCCGCCAGCAGCACCGCCAGCACCAGGCCCCAGGTCGCGATCGCCCGCAACGGCGCGCGCGTGACGCGCCGCAGGCTGTGCCGAAAGCGACGGTCGCGCTTCCTGTCGGCGAGCGGGTTCTGCGGCATCGAGAGTGGGGAATGGGGCGTAGGTGCTGGTTACAGCGGCCTGGCACCGACGATCTTGACCGTACGTGACGCAATACTGCGTTCAGCGGCACAGATAAACGGTTCAGCCCGCGGCGGGCCACTGCGCCAGTTGCTGCGTGGTCAGGCCGACGCGCCTGCAGGCACGCGCAGCGATGCCGTCGTGCAGTGCCACCCGGAACAGCGGCGCCACCCGCTGCAGCAACCAGGCCGGCACCGCTGGGCCGGTGCGCTGCAACCGCGCCTGCCGCAGCATGGCGCTGGCCCACGGTGGCAGCAAGGCCGCGCCGGCCCCCAGGAACAGTTCCCGCGACAGGCCTGGCGCCGGTACCGGCAGGCGCAGGCCAGCCAGCACCGCCAGCACTTCGCGCGAGCGCGCATCCACCCGCAACTGCGGCCGCTGCCGTTCGAAGTAGTCCAACACGGCCGCCTCGCTGGCCGGGACCTGGCGTGCGCCCAGCGCCTCGGCCACGCGCCGGCCTTCGTCGTAGTAACGGTCCGCGATCGCCGCCGGGACTTCACGGCAGTAGCGGCGGTAGCCCTGCAGGAAGCCGTAGGCCTCGGTCACGTGCACCCAGGTCAGCAGCGCCGGATCGTCGGCCGCGTAGGCACGCCCGTCGGGCGTGTGCCCGCGCACCCACGCGTGGATCGCGCGGACCCGGGCGATCTGGTGCTGCGCCGCATCCGTGGGCGCGTAGCTGGTGGCGGCGACGAACTGGGTGGTGCGGCGCAGGCGCCCGACCAGGTCCTCGCGGAAGTTGGAATGGTCGTAGACACCGGCCAGCGCCAGCGGGTGCAGGGTCTGCAGCAGCAGCGCACACAGCCCGCCGGCCAGCATCCCGGGAAACTCGGCATGGATGCGCCAGGTGACGCTGTCCGGACCGAACAGGCCGATGTCGCCGAGCGGCTGGTCGTAATCAATGGCGTCGCGCTCGCGCGGGAACGCGCCCAGCACCCAGCGGCGGATCTGGGTGGTGGCCGGAGCGGAGAGCGCACGTAGTAGCGAAGCCATGTGCCGATGCTAGCGAAGACGGCGCGAGCGCCGTGCGATGGCGTATGGCGCGCGTCGGCCGCGTGCCGCATGTGCGGCCGCAGCATGCACTTTGCGGCGGCTGTGCTAGAAAGAAGCTGCCTCAAGATCGACCGTCGACGTTCCACGTCCGTCACCGCATCTGCAAGGAGCCCGTCATGCTCGCTTTGTTCAAAGGCTTGGGATTGCTGCTCGAGGACAACGCGCTGCACCAGCGCTCGTTTCCCGAACAGGTCGCGCACTGGCAGCACAAGAGCGAGGCGCAGATCCGCGAAGAGGTGGCCTTGCTGGCCAAGGCCAAGCAGCAGTGGCTGGTGGCTTCGATCATCGGCTGGCAGGCGATCTCGCTGATCCTGCTCGGCGTGATCACCGCGCAGCTGTGGCAGCACGACTACCACCTGACCTTCTCGCGCATCGTCATCGTGGTCACCTCGTGGGTGGCGATCCTGTTCGTGATCTGGTTCATCGCCAACATGTTCGACCGCACCGCCGGCTTCGAGCGCTGGCTCACCGCGTTCAACAGCCGCGAGCCGCTCTCCGCCGATGCCGATACCGTGGAATGCGTGGCCGATGCATTGAACATGGCGCGCAAGTACCCGGAGATCCTCGCCTACAAGCGCGAAGTGGTGAGCAACCGCGAACTGCGCCACGAGGACATCCGGATCATGCGCGAGATGGGCCGTATCCGCCTGCATGCCGAACTGGTCGCCTCGCTGATCCAATTCGAAGGCACGCCGCCTGGCGGCCAGCCCGGCGTGTTCCGCGTCGCCGGCTGAGCCCGCCGCCGCCCGAGCGACGCGCACCGTCCGAACGGCGGCACAACGCCGCAAAGCGACCGCACCGGCGGTCGCTTTGCGTTTGTGGAGACCACGTTGCACGCGCTGTGCGCCGACGCTGCGATGCCGGCACAGCGCGGGGGCGGCACACCGGCGCAGGCGCGCCGCGCACCGGGCACGCCGCCGTGCGCTGCCACGGGCATTCCCAAGGCCGCCCTCGCGAAATATAATCATTCTCGATTAGAACTTTCGCCCCACGGTCTCGATGACACTGCATCCCCTTTCGTGCGCCTGCCTGCTGGGCATGGCGCTATGCCTGCCTGCGCACGCCGCCGGTGCCGACCCCGCGATGGACGCCGACAGCGGTGCCGATGCTGCACAGGCCACCGCCCTGCCCACCGTGCAGGTGCGTGCCGACGCGCAGAGCGGCTTCCGTGCCACCGGACCGGTGCAGGCCGACAAGTCCGATGCGCCGCTGGCGCAGACGCCGTTCTCGATCACCGTGGTGCCGCGCGCGCTGCTGGACAGCCAGCAGGCGCTGAGCCTGTCCGACGCGCTGCACAACGTCTCCGGCGTGGTCGCCAACACCTACGGCCGGCGCGGCTGGGACGACCTGATCATCCGCGGGCAGACCGCCTCCGACGCGCTGTTCGTCGACGGCCTGCGCACCGCCGACAGCAACCGCGTGGCCGAGCAACTGTTCGGCGTGCAGCAGGTGGAGGTGCTGAAGGGCCCGGCCTCGCTGCTGTACGGGCAGGTGCTCCCGGGCGGCCTGGTCAACCTGATCAGCAAGCGTCCCGGCGCCGAACCGATGCGGCGCGTCGACCTGGGCGTGGGCAGCGACGGCCTGCGCCAGGGCAGCGTCGATCTCAACCAGCCGCTGTCGGCCGATGGCAAGGTGGCCTTGCGCCTCAATGCGCTGGCGATGAACAGCGACGACCCGACCGACCACGTGTACTTCCGCAGCCGCTGGATCGCCCCGGCGCTGTCGCTGGACCTGGGCCCGCGCACCGACTTCGTGCTGCTGACCAGCTACCAGGAGCGCGACTACATCCGCCAGCAGGGCCTGCCGTGGGAAGGCAGCGCCGAACCCAACCGCAACGGCAGGATCGACCGCGCGCTGTTCACCGGCGAACCCGGACAGCGGCCGTACCACAGCCACCAGAGCCGGATCGGCTACGTGCTCGATCACCGCTTCGACAACGGCTGGAGCCTGCACCACGCCGCACGCTGGCAGAGCTTCGGCCTGGATGGCTTCCTGATCGCCAACAACGGCCTGGCCGCCAACCTGCGCACCCTGCGCCGCACCGCCATCCAGCAACAGTTCGACGGGCGCACCTGGGTGCAGGACACCTACCTGCAGGGCGGCTTCGCCACGGGAACCTGGCAGCACACCGTCACCGCCGGCTTGGACGCGTTCAAGACCTGGGAGTGGAACGTGCAGTCGACCTGCCGCGTCGGCAATCTCGACGTGTACGCGCCGGTCTACGGCAGCGCCGTGGTCTGCCCGGCCCGCCCCACCCGCGACA
>NZ_LFME01000044.1 GCF_001043115.1 Xanthomonas sp. NCPPB 1128
CCCCAATCCCGCCCACATGCCCTCCCTGCATTCCCCTGCCGAACGCCGCCAACAGACGCAACGGCTCGCGCCGCTGCGCGAGGCCGATGCGGTGGCGATCCAGCAGTTTCTGGATGCAGTCTGGGCCGAGCAGGGGTTGGCGCGGCAGAGCCTGGACAGCTACCGCCGCGACCTGGCGGGGTTCGCGCGCTGGCGCGATGGTGCGGGCGGCGGGCTGGCCGGCGCCGATCGTCAGGCACTGTTCGACTACCTGGCCTGGCGTACCGAGTTGGGCTATTCGCCGCGCAGCAATGCGCGCTGGCTGTCGTCGCTGCGCGCGTTCTTCGCGCTGCGCGTGCGCCGTGGCGAGCGCAGCGACGATCCGACCGCGTTGCTGGAACCGCCACGGCTGCCGCGTTCGCTGCCCAAGGCGTTGGCCGAGAGCCAGATCGATGCGCTGCTGGCGGCGCCGGACGCGACGGCGCCGGCCGGGCTGCGCGACCGCGCCATGCTCGAGCTGATGTACGCCGCCGGCCTGCGCGTCAGCGAACTGGTCAACCTGCCGGCCAATGCGGTGAATCTGCGCCAGGGCGTGCTGCGGGTCACCGGCAAGGGCAGCAAGGAGCGGCTGGTGCCGCTGGGCGAGGAATCGCAGCACTGGCTGCAGCGCTACCTGGACAGCGCACGGCCGGCGTTGACGGCCGGGCAGCCGGTGCCGGCCAGCGACGGCGTGGTGCCGCTGTTCATCGATGCCGCGCGGCGCGCGTTGACCCGCCAGCAGTTCTGGGTGCTGGTCAAGCGTTACGCCGCGGTGGCCGGGATCGATCCGGCGCGCATCAGCCCGCACGGGCTGCGCCACAGCTTCGCCACACATCTGCTCAACCGCGGTGCCGACCTGCGTGCGCTGCAGATGCTGCTCGGTCACAGTTCCCTGTCCACCACCCAGATCTACACCCTGGTCGCGCGCGAGCACCTGCAGAGCCTGCACCGCAAGCATCATCCACGCGGTTGAGCGGGCGCCACGACATGCGTGGCGCCCGCTCAGCCTGTCTACATGGACCGTGCCGGGGGGTGTGCGACAATCCGGCGATTCGCAGCCCTCATGGATCGCCAATGCTCCGTTTTGCTTTTTGCGCGCTGCTGGGCGCGGCTTCGCTCTCCGCCTGCGCACAGTCCACCACCCCTCCGGCCGGCGCTGCCGCGGCGACCAAGTCTGCTCCTGCCGCCAGCGGCGCACCGGGCGAGCAGCGCGTGCGCTCGGCGCTGCTGGAGCTGGATCCCAACTTCAAGCCCGATTACATCGGCGCCGCGCCGTTCCCGGGCTTTCGCGAGGTGGTGGTCGGCGGGCAGGTGCTGTACGTCTCCGACGACGGCCGCTATCTGTTCCAGGCGCAGCCGTTCGACATCCAGGAAAAGCAGTTCGCTTCCAGCGAGGGCCTGCTGAGCTACCGCCGCAAGCTGTTGGAATCGGCGCCGCGCGCCGATCGCATCGTGTTCGCCCCGGCCAATCCCAAGTACACCATCAGTGTGTTCACCGATATCGAATGCGGCTACTGCCGCAAGCTGCACAGCGAGATCGGCGAGCTCAACAAGCAGGACATCGCCGTGGAATACCTGGCGTTCCCGCGCATGGGCCTGGGCAGCCAGGACTACAAGGACATGGTCGCGGTGTGGTGCGCGGCGGACAAGAAGAAGGCGCTGACCGACGCCAAGGCCAGCGGTAAGGTGCCGAGTGCGGCCAACTGCAAGAACCCGGTGACCATGCAGTACAACCTGGGCCAGCGCCTGGGCGTCAACGGCACCCCGGCGATCTTCGCCCCCGACGGCACCCAGCTCGGCGGCTACCTGCCCCCGGCCAAACTGCGCGAAGCCCTGGACAAGCGCGCGGCCGAAGCGACCAAGGCGGGCGGCGCGCGCTAGCGCTGGCGCGCTGGGATTCGGCATTTGGGATTGGGGATTCGCTGGAGCGCTGCGGCGGCGAGTTCCTTTGCGCAGACGCCCTGCGTGCGGTTTCGGGCTACCGATTCCCACTTCTACTGCGATCCGGACGCCGTCAGCGCGTCCCATGGCGAGCGGCCCACCCTGGACGCGTCATTGTCGCGCCGTGCTCGATCCCACAACTCCGCCACGGCAGGCCATCTTCATGGCGTCGCCTGGTGAGCGTCCGTGCGCGCAACGCCGCTTTTACCAATCCCAAATCCCGAATCCCCAATCCCGGCTTACAATAGCCAGCCCGTTTCCTCACACGGTTCCCCGGACATGATCGTCCTCGAGGGCGCTTCCGCCCTTTCGCCGTTCCGTCGCGCTCGGCTCGAAACCCGCCTGCAGTCCCTCGTTCCCGGCGTGCGCATCGTCGGCGCTTGGCACGTGTACTTCCTCGACGGCGACGACGCCGGGCAACTGGACCTGGTTGCGGCCCGCCGCATCCTGCAGGCGCAGGACGCGCCGGCGCCGGCCGACGCGGGCACCTGCTCGCGCTACGTGGTGCCGCGGCTGGGCACGCGCTCGCCGTGGTCGAGCAAGGCCACCGAACTGGTCCGCGGTGCCGGCCTGGCGATCCGCCGGGTCGAGCGCGGTACCCGCCTGGACCTGGCCGGCTGGCCGCAGGCGCCGGCCGACCAGGCCGCACTGGCCAGGCTGCTGCACGACCCGATGACGCAGTCGCTGCTGGACGACGCCGCGCAGGCGCAGGCGCTGTTCCAGGCGCCGGCGCGCGGCGAGGTCGAGCGCATCCCGCTGCAGCAGTTGGAAGCGGCCAACGCCCGTCTGGGCCTGGCCCTGGCCCAGGACGAGATCGACTACCTGCGCCAGCGCTTCGGCGAACTCGGCCGCGACCCGGCCGACGTGGAACTGATGATGTTCGCGCAGGCCAATTCCGAGCATTGCCGGCACAAGATCTTCAACGCCAGCTGGACCATCGACGGCAAGGAGCAGGACCGCTCGCTGTTCCGGATGATCAAGCACACCCACCAGCAGACCCCGCAGCACACGCTCAGCGCGTACAGCGACAACGCGGCGGTGGTGGAAGGCCATCCGGCCGCGCGCTACCGCCCGGATCCGGCCAGCGGCGAGTACCGCAGCGAGGCGGTGGCGCCGTCGGCGTTCTGCATCAAGGTCGAGACCCACAACCACCCGACCGCGATCGCGCCGTTCCCGGGCGCTTCCACCGGCGCCGGCGGCGAGATCCGCGACGAGGGCGCCACCGGCCGCGGCGGCAAGCCCAAGGCCGGCCTGACCGGTTTCAGCGTCTCGCACCTGCGCATTCCCAGCCTGCCGCAGCCGTGGGAGGGCGCGCGCCCGCTCAACCCGCGCATGGCCCCGGCCCTGGAAATCATGCTGGACGGCCCGCTCGGCGGCGCCGCGTTCAACAACGAATTCGGCCGGCCCAACTTGCTCGGCTATTTCCGCAGCTTCGAGTTGCGGGAGACGCAGGAGCTGACCCGTGCCTACGACAAGCCGATCATGCTGGCCGGCGGCCTGGGCGCGATCGACCGCGTGCAGGTGGAGAAGATCCCGCTGCAGCCCGGCGATGCGGTGATCGTGCTCGGCGGCCCGGCGATGCTGATCGGCCTGGGCGGCGGCGCGGCCAGTTCGGTGGCTTCCGGCGACAGCGCCGAGGACCTGGATTTCGCCAGCGTGCAGCGCGACAACCCGGAGATGGAGCGGCGCGTGCAGGAGGTCATCGACCGCTGCGTGGCGCTGGGCGCGGACAACCCGATCCGCTGGTTCCACGACGTTGGCGCCGGCGGCCTGTCCAACGCCATCCCCGAACTGCTGCACGACTCCAGCGTGGGCGGGATCATTGACCTGGACCGCGTACCCAGCGACGACCCGTCGCTGTCGCCGATGCAGCTGTGGTGCAACGAATCGCAGGAGCGCTACGTGCTCGGCGTGCCGCAGGCGCGCCTGGCCGAATTCGCCGCGATCTGCGAGCGCGAGCGCTGTCCGTTCGCCGCGGTCGGCGTGGCGACCGCCGAGGAACGGCTGGTCGTGGGTTACGGTGTCCTCGGCGGAGGGAATGGCGAAACACCAGCCGCACCCGCTTCTCACGAATCCCCAATCTCGAATCCCCAATCCCCGCATCCGATCGATCTGCCGATGGACGTGCTCTTCGGCAAGCCGCCGAAGATGCACCGCGACACCCGGCAGCCGCCGGCGCCGCGCTGGCCGGAGCTGGACACCGAGGCGCTGGACCTGCGCGAGGCGGGGCTGCGGGTGCTGGCCCATCCGACCGTGGCGGCGAAGAGCTTCCTGGTCACCATCGGCGACCGCAGCGTCGGCGGCCTGACCGCGCGCGAGCAGATGATCGGCCCCTGGCAGCTGCCGCTGGCCGATTGCGCGATCACCCTGGCCGGCTTCGACACCCACGCTGGCGAAGCGATGGCGATCGGCGAGCGCACCCCGCTGGCCCTGCTCGATGCCGCCGCAGCCGCACGCATGGCGGTGGGCGAAGCGATCACCAACCTGTGCGCGGCGCCGGTGCAGGCGCTGGACCAGGTCAAGCTCTCGGCGAACTGGATGGCCGCGGCCAACCACGACGGCGAGGACGCGCGCCTGTACGCCGCGGTCAAAGCGGTGGGCATGGAACTGTGCCCGCAACTGGACCTGAGCATCCCGGTGGGCAAGGACTCGCTGTCGATGCAGGCGCAATGGAGTGTGGCTGGGATTCGGGAGTCGGGATTGGGGATTGGGGAGAGCGCCGCGCGCGCGGATAGCGCTTCTGCGAATCCCGAATCTCCACTCCCCGCTCCCGGCGTCAGCGAGACGCACAAAAGCGTCTCGCCCGTCTCGCTCATCGTCTCCGCCTTCGCGCCCGTCGCCGATGCGCGGGCGCAGCTGACGCCGTTGCTGGCGCGCGAGGCCGAGAGCGAGCTGTGGCTGATCGGGCTGGGTGGCGGCAAGCAGCGCCTGGGCGGTTCGGTGCTGGCGCAGGTGCATGGCGACGGTGCGCTGCCGGCGTTCGGCGGCGCGGTGCCGGACCTGGACGATCCGCAGCGGCTGCGCGCGTTCTTCGAGCTGATCCGCGATGCGCGCGAGGCCGGCATGCTGCTGGCCTATCACGACCGCAGCGACGGCGGCGCGTTCGCCGCGCTGTGCGAGATGGCGTTCGCCTCGCGGCAGGGCCTGGACATCACCCTCGATGCCTGGGGCGACGATCCGTTCCGCAGCCTGTTCAACGAGGAACTGGGTGCGGTGGTGCAGGTCGCCAGGGAAGACCGCGCCGCCTTCGCCGACCTGGTCGAGCGGCATGCGCTGACCGAGTGCGCGCAGCGTATCGCCCGCCCCAGCACCGCCGCCGCGGTGCGCGTTGGCCTGGGCGGCAAGACCCTGGCCGAGTGGCGCTGGGACGAGCTGTTCGATGCCTGGTGGTCGGTGACCCACGCCATGCAGACGCTGCGCGACAACCCCGACAGCGCCGCCGAGGAACGCGCGCTGGCGCGCGATTTCGCCGCGCCCGGGCTCAAGCCCAAGTTGGCCTTCGACCCGGCCGAGGACATCGCCGCGCCGTTCGTCGCCAGCGGCCAGCGGCCGAAGGTGGCGATCCTGCGCGAGCAGGGCGTCAACGGCCAGATCGAGATGGCCAATGCGTTCGAGCAGGCCGGGTTCCGTGCCTTCGACGTGCACATGAGCGACCTGATCGCCGGCCGCGTGGACCTGGCCGATTTCGTCGGCCTGGCCGCCTGCGGCGGCTTCAGCTATGGCGACGTGCTGGGTGCCGGCCGCGGCTGGGCCACCTCGATCCTGGAGCGGCCGGCGCTGCGCGATGCCTTCGCCGCGTTCTTCGCACGTGCGGACACCTTCGCCCTGGGCGTGTGCAACGGCTGCCAGATGCTCAGCCAGCTCAAGGACATCATTCCCGGTGCCGAGCACTGGCCGCGCTTCCTGCGCAACCGCAGCGAGCAATTCGAGGCGCGCACCAGCCTGCTGGAAGTGGTGGAATCGCCGTCGATCTTCCTGCGCGGCATGGCCGGCTCGCGGATCCCGGTGGCGGTGGCGCACGGCGAAGGCCGCGCCGAATTCGACAGCGCCGTCGATCAGGCCGCCGCGCGGGTGGCGCTGCGTTTCGTCGACGGCCATGGCGCCGTCGCGACGCAGTACCCGCTGAACCCGAACGGCTCGCCCGACGGCATCACCGGCCTGACCAGCGACGACGGCCGAGTGACCATCCTGATGCCGCATCCGGAACGCACCCTGCGCTCGCTCAACCTCAGCTGGCATCCGGCCGAGTGGCAGGACGCGTCGCCGTGGCTGCGCATGTTCCGCAATGCGCGGGTGTGGGTGGGCTGAGCCCGGCGTCGCCCCGGCGCGCTCGCCGCGATGGCGGCGCGCCTGCGCGGTCGACATCGACGGTGCCGTGTTTCGCGCCCTGATCGTGGCCTGACGATGGCGCTTGCCAGCGCGCCGTCGGCAGTGCCTGCTGCCGCGATGTTCGGGCTGGCGCTGCCGCCTGCGTTGATCGAGGGCCTGTGCCGCGCTGCCATCGCAAAGCAGTGCCGGGATTGGTGGCGTGGCGCATGCGCCGAATCGCGCGGCGCTGTGTCCCATGTGGGAGGGACTTCAGTCCCGACGCAGGGCCGCGTGCAGGTGGCCGAGCCGGCGGTTTGACCGGCCGATGCCGTCGATTTCCTGTGTGTCGAGTGGGTTTCTCGTCGGCGCGTCCCGCCTTCGCATGATCTGACCGCGCGCGGTCGCGGCTGAAGCCGCTCCTACGAAAATCACGGTGCGTTGCGCCTTGCACGCTGCTGTCATGGCGGCAGCGTGCGTGTGCCTGCGCCATCCGCCGCCGCAAGCCAGCGAGTGGTGCACGTGCCCTCTCATGGCTTTCTGCTGCGTGGACACATCGTGGCAGCACTCATCCGTCGTCGGGCACTCAGGTCGCTCCGCCGCGCGACCGCTCGCCCCATTTCGCGCAACCGGCGCCATGCGCCTCCGTCTGGCGCGGTTGCCGGGCGTCTGCTGACGGGCTTCGGCGCGCTTACCACCCTTTTGCGTCAAGTCCTTGACAGGAAAAGAAATCGCCTGCGGGGCCACATGTCAAGGATGGCAAGGTGCGTGCCGAAAAATTGGCGGAACTTGGTTGTTTTCATTGATATTTATCGAAAATTTAACGAATCAAGGCTGAATTCGCGGTCTTTGTCACGGCTTGTGTCGCATCAAGTCAAAAACTTGACGTACTCGAGAGGCCGGGTTAACACTCGAGTCAGTTCCGCATTCCACCTCGGTTCATCTACAGCTCCGAGCAGCGACAGGCGTGAGCCTCTCGCGTCCCGGCAGGGACGTGCGGCACCAAAAAACCGACAGGGGGTCGGCCGGCCGGAACGCCGGGCGAGGGTGGCTTTTTGACCAAAAACCAGCCGAATTGAGGAGCAGTCGTCGATGAATCGGATTTATCGCAAGGTCTGGAACAACGCACTGGGGATGTGGGTGGTGGCATCGGAACTGGCCAGCGGCGATGCGCGCGGCGCGGTCGTCCGCGACCGCCGTGCCGCACGCGCACACGGCCTGGCCCTGGCCGGTGCGATCGCCCTGGCGCTGGGCGCCGGCGCCCTTCCCACCAGCGCCCAGGCGCAGGCCCTGCAGATCGGCGACAACGCCAGCGCCAGCGGCGACTACGCCACCGCGGTCGGTGCCGAGAGCAACGCCAGCGGCGCGCAGAGCACCGCGACCGGCGCGGCCAGCAACGCCAGCGGCGACGGCAGCGTGGCCAGCGGCACCCTCAGCGAAGCCAGCGGCGTGGAGGCCAGCGCGCTCGGCTACTACAGCACCGCCAGCGGCGATGGCGCGACCGCGCTCGGCGCCGAGAGCATCGCCTCCGGCGCGGCCAGCGCCGCGGTCGGCGTGGCGGCCGACGCGACCGGCGCGTACGCCACGGCGGTCGGCGGCTTCTCCAGCGCCAGTGGTTTCAACAGCACCGCGCTGGGCAACAGCGCGGTCGCGCAGGGCCGCAACAGCGTGGCGCTGCAGGCCGATGCGGTGGCCGACCGCGACGACAGCGTCTCGGTCGGCACGGCCGGCAACGAACGCCAGATCACCAACGTGGCCGCCGGCACCGAGGCCACCGATGCGGTCAACGTGGCGCAGCTCGACGCGGTCAAGCAGACCGCCGACACCACCGCCAAGTACTTCCAGTCCAGCGGCAGCGACGCCAGCGATGCCGGCGCCTACGTCGAGGGCGCCAATGCGATCGCCGCCGGCGAAGGCGCCAACGCCATCGGCAACGGCGCCAGCGCGCGGGGCAGCGGCGCCACCACGCTGGGCGGCAATGCCACTGCGGTCGGCAGCAACGCCACCGCTGTCGGCGCCTCGGCGACCGCGGTCGGCGGTGCGCTGTCGATCGTCGACGAGAACGGCGAGGTGCTACTGGAAGGCACCACCACCGCCGCCGCGCAGGGCGCCAGCGCATTCGGCGCCGGTGCGCAGGCCAATGGCGCGTTCTCCACCGCGCTGGGCACCGCGGCGCGCGCCGACGGTACGCAGAGCACGGCCACCGGCTTCTCCGCCGCCGCCACCGGGTTGGCGGCGACCGCCACCGGCGGCTTCAGCCAGGCTGGCGGCGACTTCGCCTCCGCGTTCGGCTACGGCGCCAACGCCAGCGGTGGCGATGCCGTGGCGGTGGGCTTTTCCAGCCTCGCCAGCGGCGTGTCCAGCACCGCCGTCGGCGGCAGCGTGCTCGGCCTGTTCACCACCGAGGCGCAGGGCGAAGGCGGTAGCGCGTTCGGCGCCGGTGCCTGGGCCAACGGCGACTTCTCCACCTCGGTCGGCTGGCTGAGTTCGGCCGACGGCGCCTCCAGCGCCGCGTTCGGTGCCGCGTCCTGGGCGCAGGCCGACGACTCCACCGCGCTCGGCTACGGCGCCAAGGCCGCGGCCAGCGGCAGCGTCGCGCTCGGCCAGGGATCGGTCGCCGATCGTGCCGACACGGTGTCGGTGGGCAGCGCCGGCAAGGAGCGGCAGATCGCCAACGTCGCCGCCGGCACCGAGGGCACCGATGCGGTGAACCTGGACCAGCTCGATGCGGTCAAGCAGGTGGCCGACGGCACCGCGCGGCTGTTCGCCGGCAGCGGCGACGGCACCGCGCTGGCGCAGGGTCAGCAGGCCACCGCCGCCGGCGCCGATGCGCTGGCCGATGGCGACTACACCACCGCCATCGGCTCCACCAGCACCGCCGCCGGCCTCGGCGCCGCGGCGCTGGGCAGCGGCGCGGTCGCCAGCGGCGACCACGCCAGCGCGGTCGGCACCGATGCCACCGCGGTCGGCACCTCGGCCACGGCGATCGGCAGCACCGCGACGGTGTACGAGTACGACGAGAACGGCTTCATCGTCGGCAGCCGCGAGCAGACCACGCAAGCCCTCGGCGTGGCCGCCACCGCGGTCGGTGGCGGCGCGCAGGCGCTGGATCCGCTGACCACCGCGGTCGGCACCGGCACCTCGGCCAGCGGCGTGCAGAGCACCGCGCTGGGCTATCACGCGCAGACCTTCAACGACGGCGCCACCGCGGTCGGCGGCCTGTCCGAGGTGGCCGGCGAACTGGGCACGGCGGTGGGCTACAGCTCCCGCGCGGCCGGCGACTACGCCACCGCCATGGGCATCGGCGCGCGGGCGACCGCCACCAGCACGGTGGCGGTGGGCATGAACGCGCTGGCCAGCGGCACCGACAGCGTCGCCGTGGGCGGCGTCAGCACCGCCGCGGCCAGCGCCGGCAACAGCATGGGCATCGCCGCCGCCACCGGCGTCGGCGGCATCGCCCTGGGCGCTGGCGCGCAAAGCCAGTCCGACTACGCGATCGCGCTGGGCTACAACGCCAACGTGTTCCCGAACCTGCCGGGCAATACGGACTCGGTGGCGATCGGCCACAGCGCCGGCTCGTTCGCGCCGTACACGGTGTCGCTGGGCAGCTATGCGCTGGCCTCTGGCGACAGCGGCATCGCGCTGGGCTACAAGGCCACCGCCTGGAATGCCGACAGCGTCGCGCTGGGCGCGCGCGCGGTGACTTCGACCTTCAACAGCAACGGCACGGCGCTCGGCACCGACAGCCAGGCCAATGGCAGCGACGCCACCGCGATCGGCTATGGCGCGCGCGTCAGCAACTGGCTCGACGACGCGCGCAACCAGGCGCCGACCAATGCGGTCGCGCTTGGCGCGCATTCCTACGCCGCGCGCGACAACAGCGTGTCGGTCGGCGACGTGGCCAATGGCCTGACCCGGCAGATCACCAGCGTCGCCGCCGGCACCGAAGCCACCGACGCGGTCAACGTGGCGCAGTTGCAGGAGGCCGGCAAGTACCTGCAGGCCAGCGCCGGCAACAGCGATGCCGGCGCCTACGTCGAAGGCGACGACGCGCTGGCCGCCGGCGAGGCGGCCAATGCCATCGGTAACGGCAGCACCGCGCTCGGTGCCGGCGCCGACGCGCTCAACAACGGGGCCACCGCGGTGGGCAGCGGCGCGGTCGCGGCCGGCCAGAACAGCGCCGCCTTCGGTACCAACGCGCAGGCCACCGGGCCGGCGGCGGTGGCGGTCGGCGGGGTGGCGGTCGACGCCAACGGCGAGCCGCTGATCACCAAGAGCGGGGTGGCGGTGGATACCGGCGCCACCAGCGCCGGGGTTGGCGGCACCGCGCTGGGCGCCAGCGCCGATGCCAGCGGTTTCGCCGCCTCGGCGGTGGGCGTGGGTGCCTACGCCGGCGGCGCACAGGCATCGGCCTTCGGTGCGGTGGCCAACGCCACCGGCGACTACGCCACCGCGGTCGGCACCCAGAGCGCGGCCACCGGCACCAGCAGCGTGGCGGTCGGTGGTCCGGCCGACCTGATCCCGGGCCTGGGCCTGTTCGTGCAGACCCAGGCCAGCGGCGCCAACGCGGCCGCGTTCGGCGCCGGCGCGATCGCCTCGGGCGACGACTCCACCGCCACCGGCAGCATGACCGAAGCCTCGGGCCTGCAGAGCACCGCGCTGGGCTACTTCGCCTATGCGCCGGGCGACCATGCCAGCGCGCTGGGCGCGCAGTCCTGGGCCAGCGGCGCCAACAGCACCGCGGTCGGCTACTACAGCACCGCGTTCGCGGCCGACAGCGTGGCGCTGGGCGCCAATTCGGTGGCGCGCCGCGCCAACACGGTCTCGGTCGGCGATGCCGGCAGCGAGCGGCAGGTCGTCAACGTCGCCGCGGGCACGCAGTCCACCGATGCGGTCAACCTCGCGCAGCTGGATGCGGTGCGTGCCACCGCCGAGAGCACCTCCAAGTTCTTCGCCCACAGCGGCGGCACGGTCGGCGCCTATGCCGACGGCGAGGGTGCGCTGGCCGCCGGCGATGCAGCCAATGCCTACGGCGCCGGCGCGGCGGCGTTCGGCAGCGGCGCGGCGGCGATGGGCGATGACGCGGTCGCGCTCGGCAACGGCAGCAGCGCCAGCGGCACCGGCGGCACCGCCATCGGCGGCCGCGGCCAGGCCTACGACCAATACAACCAGCCGATCGTCGATGCCGACGGCAAGCCGATGCTGGTCGGCGCCAATGCCGGCGAGAACGCCACCGCGCTCGGTGCCGGCGCGCAGGCGACCGGCAGCGTCGCCACCGCCACCGGCTACGGCGCGCAGGCCACCGGCGACCACAGCACTGCCGGCGGCTACAAGGCGCGGGCGACCGGCAACTACAGCCTGGCGCAGGGCGACAACGCCTGGGCCAGCGGCGAGGACGCCAGTGCGGTCGGCGCCTACGCCTGGGCCACGGCCGATGGCGCTTCGGCGTTCGGCACCTCGGCCTGGGCCAGCGGCGCCAACGCCTCGGCGTTCGGCACCGGGGCGTGGGCCAGCGGCAGCGGCGCCACCTCGATCGGCTTCAACAGCTGGGCGCCGGGGCTGAGTGCCACTGCGGTCGGCCGCGGCGCCTTCGGCTACGGCAGCTACAGCGTGGCGCTGGGCTTCCAGGCGCTGGGCAACCAGGTCAACACCATCGCCATCGGCACCAACACCGTGGCTGATGCGGAAAGCGCGATCAGCCTCGGTGCCGGCAGCGAGGCCACCGCCGCCAATGCGGTGGCGCTGGGTGCCGGGGCGGTTGCCGATCGCGCCTACAGCGTGTCGGTGGGCAGCGCCGGGCAGGAGCGGCAGATCACCAACGTCGCCGCCGGTACCGAGGCCACCGATGCGGTCAACGTCGCCCAGCTGGATGCGGTGAAGCAGGCGGCGGCGACCACCAGCAAGTACTTCCAGGCCAGCGGCAGCGCCGACAGCGATGCCGGCGCGCTGGTCGACGGCGACAATGCGCTGGCGGCCGGCGAGGCCGCCAACGCCACCGCCGACGGCGCCACCGCGCTCGGCGGCGGCGCCAATGCCGTGGCCGCCGGGGCGACCGCGATCGGCTTCAATGCCGTCTCCAGCGGCGTCGACGCGGTCGCGCTGGGCAACACCAGCCAGGCGTCGGGCGAGAACAGCATCGCCATCGGCAGCAACGCGCAGGCCAGCGAGATCGGCGCCACCGCCAGCGGTGCCGGCGCGCAGGCCAGCGGCACCTATGCCACCGCCACCGGCAACGAAGCGGTGGCCTCGGACAACCAGGCCACGGCGACCGGCTTCCGCAGCACTGCCTCGGGCACCGGCGCCACTGCGCTCGGTGGCTACAGCGAGGCCACCGGCTACCTGTCCTCGGCGCTGGGCTACGGCGCGCTCGCCTCCGGCAGCTACGGCACCGCGGTCGGCGTGTCTTCCACCGCGTCCGGCAGCGGCAGCGTGGCGGTAGGCGAATACAGCGTGGCCTCCGGCGCGGAGAGCGTGGCGGTCGGCGGCACCTCGTTCTTCGGCCTGATCCCGGCCGAGGCCTCGGGCGCCAACAGCGCGGCGTTCGGTGCCGGTGCCGGCGCCACCGCGGACTTCAGCAGCGCGTTGGGCAGCCTCAGCTACGCCAGTGCCGACAGCGCCAGCGCCTTCGGCTACGGCGCCTATGCGTCCGGCGTCAACAGCGTGGCCCTGGGTGCGAACTCCGAGGCGGCGCGCGACAACACCGTCTCGGTGGGCAGCGCCGGCAAGGAGCGGCAGATCACCAGCGTCGCCGCCGGCACCGAGGCCACCGATGCGGTCAACGTCGCCCAACTGGAAGAGGTCAAGCAGTCCGCCGATGCCACCGGCAAGCAGTTCAAGGCCAGCGGCGGCAGCGATCCGGCCGACGATGTCGGCAGCTACGTGGAAGGCAACTACGCCACCGCCGCCGGCGAGGCCAGCAACGCGTACGGCACCGGCGCGTCGGCGTTCGGTAGCGGCGCGCTGGCCGGCGCCCGCTACGCCACCGCGTCCGGCTACAACGCCACCGCCACCGGCGAATCCAGCACCGCGATCGGCGGCTCGCTGTACTACACCGATGCGTCCGGCAACGTGCTGCTCGACGGCACCACCACCGCCAGTGCCGCCGGCGCCACCGCGCTCGGCGCAGGTGCGCAGGCCAGCGGCACGTTCAGCAGCGCCAGTGGCGCCGGCGCCATCGCCAGCGGCCTGCAGGCCACCGCCGACGGCTACAAGGCCAGCGCCGGCAGCGACTACAGCACCGCGGTCGGTGCCTTCAGCAACGCCAGCGGCACCCGCACCAGCGCCTTCGGCTACGGTGCGGCGGCGGCGGGCAACTACGCCTCGGCGCTGGGCTGGGGCAGCACCGCCTCCGGCGCGTATGCCGCGGCGCTGGGCTACAGCGCCCGCGCCACCGGCGAGGATGCGACCGCGCTCGGTGCGTCGGCCTGGGCCACCGCGGCGCAGACCACCTCGGTCGGCCAGTTCGCCTGGGCCACCGCGCAAGGCGGCACCGCGATCGGCCAGAACGCCTTCGCCTTCGGCGGCACCAATGCCACGGCGCTAGGCATCAACGCCTCGGCCAGCGGCGCCGGCAGCGTCGCCCTGGGCTCGGGCGCGCGCACCAGCGAAGCCAATGTGGTGTCGGTGGGCGGTGGCAACGGCGTCACTGCACCGGCGACGCGCCGCATCACCAATGTCGGTGCCGCGGTCAATGCCACCGATGCGGTGAACAAGGCGCAGCTGGACGCGGTGGCCACCGCGGCCGGCGACACCAGTGCGCGCTTCCAGAGTTCCGGCACCGCGGTGGCCAGCGCCAGCGGCGTGGACAGCACCGCGGCCGGTGCCGGTGCCACCGCCAGCGGCCTGCGCAGTTCCGCGCTGGGCGTGGGCAGCGTCGCCGCCGGCGCCGGTGCCACTGCCAACGGTGCCGGCAGCTCGGCGACCGGTGCGCGCAGCACCGCGATCGGTCTGCAGACCAATGCGATCGGCGAGAACGGCGTGGCGATGGGCTACAACAGCTTCGTCCGCAACAGCGGCAGCAACGGCGTCGCGCTCGGCGCCAATGCCGGCGTCTCCGCGGACAACGCGGTCGCGCTCGGCGCCGGCTCGCGCGTGTACGAGGCCGACACCGTGTCGCTGGGCAGCGGCAACGGCCGCGGCGGCCCGGCCACCCGGCGCATCGTCAACCTGACCGCCGGCAGCGTCGCCGCCGGCAGCACCGACGCGATCAACGGCGGCCAGCTGTACCAGTCGCTGAGCAACATGGCCACGTTCCTGGGCGGTGGTGCCGGACTCGGCGCGCAGGGCCTGTTCGTGGCGCCGACCTACGTGATCCAGGGCGCCAGCTACACCAACGTCGGCGCGGCGCTGGCGGCCCTGGACGGCAAGGTCAGCGAACTGGATGCGCGCACCGGCGGCAGCACCACCGCGGCACGCAGCGCGCGCATGGTCGGCACCAGTGCGGTGGCCGCGCAGGCCACCGAGGCTGCGCCTGCGGCGCCGGCCGCGACGGCGGCCACTGCGGCGGCGGAGGCCCCGGTGTCCGGCAGCATCGGCACCGCGCAGGTCGGCGAAAGCACGGCGGTTGCCTCCAGCGCCACGGCGGTGGGGACCGCCGCGCGCGCCAACGACGTCACTGGCACCGCGATCGGTGGCAGCGCCTACGCGCACGGCCCCAACGACACCGCGATCGGCAGCAACGCCAAGGTCAATGCCGACGGCAGCACCGCGGTGGGCGCCAACAGCCACATCGCGGCGGTGGCGACCAATGCGGTGGCGATGGGCGAGGGCGCCAGCGTCAGCGCGGCCTCGGGTACCGCCATCGGCCAGGGCGCCAGTGCCACGGCGCAAGGTGCGGTCGCACTGGGGCAGGGTTCGGTGGCCGATCGTGCGCAGACGGTCTCGATCGGCAGCGCCGGCAACGAGCGCCAGCTCGCCAACGTCGCCGCCGGCACCCAGGCCACCGACGCGGTCAACAAGAGCCAGCTCGACAACGGCGTGGCCACCGCCAAGTCGTACACCGATGCGCGCTTCGGCACCATGGCCGACAGCTTCGAGGTGCTGCGCGGCGACGTCGATGCGCGGTTGCGCGACCAGGACCGCCGCATCGACCGCCAGGGCGCGATGAGCGCGGCCATGCTCAACATGGCCACCAGCGCCGCCGGCATCCGCACCCAGAACCGGGTCGGCGCCGGCATCGGCTTCCAGAACGGCGAGTCGGCGCTGTCGGTGGGCTACCAGCGCGCCTTCAGCGATCGCGCCACCGTGACCATCGGTGGTGCCTTCAGCAGCGACGACAGCTCCATCGGCATCGGTGCCGGTTTCGGCTGGTGATCCATCGCGGACGGCGGCGCGTGCCGCCGTCCGCCACGCAATGGCCTGAGGGGGCAGACCACAGGACCTTGGCTGGGCCGGCCAACGGATTCGGAAAAAGGGAGTTTTACGGCCGCAACTGTCGCCTGATCCACGAAACTTTGAAGAGGACGTCAACGTGATCGACAAGCAAAACCTTCGTATCAATGCCATCGCCGCCGCCATGCTGGCGATGTCGCTGGGAGCCTCGAGCGCGATCGCGGCCAGCGCCTCGGCGCCGCTGCCGGTCAAGGAACCGGGCAGGTCCGCGCCGGCCGATGCGGTGACCTCCAACCGCATCCTGGTGCGCTACAACGCCGGCACCGCCGCGGCCAGCGACCGCAGCGCCAAGCTGTCGGCGGTGCAGTCGGCGGTGGGCCGCGCCAGCCTCGGCGGCGGCAACGGCATCTCGCGCGCGGCCGCGGCCAGCGTGCGCGCCGAGTACGTGCGCACCCTGGGCATCGGCGCGGACCTGATCCGCCTGACCGGCAAGCTGAGCAAGGCCGACCTGGACAAGGTGGTGGCGGAGATCGCCGCCGACCCGACGGTGAAGTACGCGCAGGTCGACGCCAAGCTGCGCCCGGTCGAGGTGCTGCGGGCCAAGGCGCAGGTGCAGCCGCAGTTCGTGCCCAACGACCCGCTGTACGCGCAGTACCAGTGGCACTACAGCAACGCCACCGGCGGCATCAACGCGCCTGCCGCGTGGGACGTGTCCAAGGGCGACGGCGTGGTGGTGGCGGTGCTCGACACCGGCATCCTGCCGAACCATCCGGACGTGGCGGTGAACCTGCTGCAGGGCTACGACTTCATCTCCGACGCGGCGACCTCGCGGCGTCCGACCGACGCCCGCGTGCCGGGCGCGCTGGACTACGGCGACTGGGTCGAGAACGACAACGAGTGCTACGCCGGTTCCCTCGCCGACGACAGTTCCTGGCACGGCACCCACGTCGCCGGCACCGTGGCCGAGGCCACCAACAACGGCATCGGCATGGCCGGCGTGGCGCCCAACGCCACCGTGCTGCCGGTGCGCGTGCTCGGCAAGTGCGGCGGCTACACCTCCGACATCGCCGACGCCATCATCTGGGCCTCGGGCGGCACCGTGTCCGGCGTGCCGGCCAACCAGAACCCGGCCGAGATCATCAACATGAGCCTCGGCGGTGGCGGCGCCTGCGACAGCGCCACCCAGGAGGCGATCAACGGTGCGGTGTCGCGTGGCACCACCGTGGTGGTGGCGGCCGGCAACAACACCGCCAACGCCGCCAACTTCAGCCCGGCCAGCTGCGACAACGTGGTCGCGGTCGGCGCCACCCGTATCACCGGCGGCATCACCTACTACTCCAACTTCGGCGCCAAGGTGGACCTGTCCGGTCCGGGCGGCGGCGGCAGCGTCGACGGCAACCCGGGCGGCTACATCTGGCAGACCAGCTACAGCGGCAAGACCACGCCGACCTCGGGCGAGTACATCTATATCGGCATGGGGGGCACCTCGATGGCCTCCCCGCACGTGGCCGCGGTGGCCGCACTGGTGCAGAGCGCGCTGATCGCCGCGGGCAAGGCACCGCTGACCCCGGCAGCGCTGGAGACCCTGCTCAAGCAGACCGCGCGTCCGTTCCCGGTGTCGATCCCGTCCAGCACCCCGATCGGCACCGGCATCCTCGACGCCAAGGCCGCCCTGGCCAAGGCGCTGGAAGAGCCGTGCGATCCGGCCACCGAGCAGTGCGCGCCGCCAGCGACCGCGTTGACCAACAAGGTGGCGGTGGCGGGCCTGACCGGCGCCGCGGGCAACGAGGCGCTGTACAGCTTCGAGGCCAAGGCCGGTGCGGTGCTGAGCTTCCTCACCTACGGCGGCAGCGGCAACGTGTCGCTGTATGTCAGCTTCGGCAAGGAGCCGGGCACCGGCAACGCCGACGCCAAGTCGACCCGTCCGGGCAACAACGAGACGGTGCGCTTCACCGCGCCGCAGGCCGGCACCTACTACATCAAGCTGGTCGGCGAGAGCGCCTACAACGGCGTGAGCCTGGTCGCGCGCCAGTAAGCGCACGCGGCGCAGGGAAGCGCCATGCGGTTCCAGGAAACCCGGCTCCGGCCGGGTTTCCTGCGTCTGGGGGCAGCGCCGTGCGGCCCGCTCCACGGTCGCCATGGGGCGCTACGCAACTGACTAGCATGTCCTGTCCGAATGTCAGGCCGATGACCGCGACGGGCCAGCCGGCACCCGCGGCCCGGCCGCCCGGTAGACAGCAGCATGGGCGCGCGCCGGATTCGGCGTCGGGTCATGCCGAACTGCTAAAGTCGCACGGTCATCTGGGAGGGATAGCGTGAACGCGCTCGTGAAGGACACTGCCGTTGCCGTGGAGACGCCCGAAAGCCGCATCATCGCGGCGTTGCTGGCCAAGGGCCGGCTCAAGGACGGCGACCTTGCGCGCGCGCGGCAGTTGCAGCGCGAGTCCGGCGGCAGCCTGCTGGCGCTGCTGGCACGCCTGGGCCTGGTTTCCGAGCGCGACCATGCCGAGCTCAGCGCCGAGGTCCTGGGCCTGCCGCTGCTCGACGCCAAGCAGTTGCCGGCCACCGCGCCGGAGAGCCTGCCCGAGGCGCAACCGCTGTCGCTGCGCTTCCTCAAGCAGTTCCACGTGTGTCCGCTGGGCGAACGCGACGGCGTGCTGGAACTGTGGATGGCCGATCCGCACGACGCCTATGCCGCCGACGCGGTGCGCCTGGCCACCGGCCTGCAGGTGCTGCCGCGGGTCGGCCTGCGCTCGGAGATCGACGACCTGATCGAACGCTGGTTCGGCCAGGGCCGCAGCGCGATGGGCGCGATCGTGGAAACCGCCGACGGCGACAGCGTCGCCGCCGACGACATCGAACACCTGCGCGACCTGGCCTCCGAGGCGCCGGTGATCCGCCTGGTCAATCTGGTGATCCAGCGCGCGGTGGAACTGCGCGCCTCGGACATCCACATCGAACCGTTCGAGAGCCGGCTGAAGGTGCGCTACCGCGTCGACGGCGTGCTGATCGACGGCGAGAGCCCGCCTGCCAACCTGACCGCGGCGGTGATCAGCCGCGTCAAGATCATGGCCAAGCTCAACATCGCCGAGCGCCGCCTGCCGCAGGACGGCCGCATCATGCTGCGGGTGCAGGGCAAGGAACTGGACCTGCGCGTGAGCACCGTGCCTACCGCTCACGGCGAGAGCGTGGTGATGCGCCTGCTCGACCGCGAGACCGTGGTGTTCGACTTCCACCGGCTCGGCTTCACCGATGCGTTCCTGCCGCAGTTCCGCAAGGTGCTGGAGCAGCCGCACGGCATCCTGCTGGTCACCGGCCCCACCGGCTCGGGCAAGACCACCACGCTGTACACCGCGCTGAGCCAGCTCAACACCGCCGACGTCAAGATCATCACCGTCGAAGACCCGGTCGAGTACCAGATCGAGGGCATCAACCAGATCCAGGCCAAGCCGCAGATCGGCCTGGATTTCTCGCACGCGCTGCGCAGCATCGTGCGCCAGGACCCGGACATCATCATGATCGGTGAAATGCGCGATCTGGAAACGGCGCGCATCGCCATCCAGTCCGCGCTGACCGGCCACCTGGTGCTGTCCACCCTGCACACCAACAACGCCGCCGGCGGCATCACCCGCCTGCTCGACATGGGCGTGGAGGACTACCTGCTGACCTCCACCATCAACGGCATCCTCGCCCAGCGCCTGGTGCGGCGGCTGGAGCCGACCCATGCCGAGCGCTATGCCGCCTCGCCGGAGGAGATCGAGAAGTTCGAACTGCGCCGGCTGCAGCCGGAAGGCGAGATCTTCCTGTACCGCCCGCGGCCCTCGGCGATCGCGCCGACCGGCTATGTCGGCCGCACCACGATCATGGAATTTTTGGTGATGAACGACGTGCTGCGGCGCGCGGTGATGCGCCATGCCGGCATGGGCGAGATCGAGCAACTGGCGCGCGAGGCCGGCATGCGCACCATGTACGAGGACGGCCTGGCCAAGGCGCTCAGCGGCCAGACCACGATCGAGGAAGTGCTGCGCGTGACGGAGGAAACGTGATGCTGTTGTCGCGCAGGTCCGTCGCGCCCACCCGCTCGCTCGCCGCTTTGCGTCTGTGCGCACGCAATGCGTCATTGTTGTTTTCCGGGTCCCGAGTCCCGGGTCCCGGGTCCCGCACCTGATGCCGCTCTATCGCTATAAAGCCCTGGACTCGCACGGCGAGGTCCTGGAAGGGCAGATGGAAGCCGCCAGCGAGGCGGACGTGGCGCTGCGACTGCAGGAGCAGGGGCACATGCCGATGCAGGCCAAGCTCGCCGCCGAGGGCGGTGGCACCTCGCTGCGCGGGTTGTTCCGGCCCAAGCCGTTCGACGGCGCGGCGCTGGTGCAGTTCACCCAGCAGCTGGCGACCCTGCTCGGCGCCGGCCAGCCGCTGGACCGCGCGCTGTCGATCCTGCTCGAACTGCCCGAGGACGAACGCTCCAAGCGCACCGTCGGCGACATCCGCGACGCGGTGCGCGGCGGCGCGCCGCTGTCCACCGCGCTGGAGCGCCAGCACGGGCTGTTCTCGCGCCTGTACATCAACATGGTGCGCGCCGGCGAGGCCGGCGGCAGCCTGCACGACACGCTGCAGCGCCTGGCCGAGTACCTGGAGCGCAGCCGCGAACTGCGCGGGCGGGTGATCAACGCGCTGATCTACCCGGCGATCCTGGTCAGCGTGGTCGGTTGCGCGCTGCTGTTCCTGCTCGGCTACGTGGTGCCGCAGTTCGCGCAGATGTACGAGAGCCTGGATGTGGCGCTGCCGTGGTTCACCCAGGCGGTGCTGAGCGTGGGCCTGTTCGTGCGCGACTGGTGGATCGTGCTGCTGGTGGTGCCGGGCGTGACCCTCCTGGCGGTGGACCGCAAGCGCCGCGACCCGGCGTTCCGCGCCAGTTTCGATGCCTGGCTGCTGCGCCAGCGCTTCGTTGGCGTGCTGATTTCGCGGCTGGAGACCGCGCGCCTGACCCGCACGCTTGGCACTCTGCTGCGCAACGGCGTGCCGCTGCTGGCGGCGCTGGGCATCTCCCGCAACGTGCTGTCGAACCTGGCGCTGACCGCCGACGTCGCCGCTGCGGCCGACGACGTCAAGAACGGCCACGGCCTGTCGGCGTCGCTGTCCAAGGGCAAGCGCTTCCCGCGCCTGGCGCTGCAGATGATCCAGGTCGGCGAGGAATCGGGTGCGCTCGACATCATGCTGCTGAAGACCGCCGATACCTTCGAGCAGGAGACCGCCCAGGCCATCGACCGCCTGCTGGCGGCGATGGTGCCGGCGATCACCCTGGTCCTGGCCTCGGTGGTCGGCCTGGTGATCATCTCTGTCCTCGTTCCGCTCTACGACCTCACCAATGCGATTGGGTGAGGCGCCACGCTTATGCGCCATGGCGCCTGTGGCGCCGAACGCCCGGCGGCGGCCAGGCCTCCGGCGACCCTCGCGGACTGTGACGCCGCGCGTTCCCGCGCGGGAACCTTCCGCCGCCGCCTCTGTCCCATTGGCTGCGGCGCCGCGCGTGCTGGCCGTTGCCGTGCGTGCGCGCGGCACGGATCCTCCGTCGGCCGGTGTGACGGCGTGCGTGACGCGCCGCTGTACCGCCGTCCGGCACCGGCTGCCATCGTCACCGTGTTCGGCTACATAGGTCTTCCACCGCAAGGATCCATGCAATGCGCACTCTCCGCCGCTCCCTCACCCGTTCCCCGTCCGCCGCACGCCAGGCGGGCATGAGCCTGCTGGAAATCATCATCGTCATCGTGCTGATCGGCGCGGTGCTGACCCTGGTCGGCAGCCGCGTGCTCGGCGGCGCCGACCGCGGCAAGGCCAATCTGGCCAAGTCGCAGATCCAGACCATGGCCGGCAAGATCGACAACTACCAGCTCGACACCGGCAAGCTGCCGTCCAAGCTCGACGACCTGGTCACCGCGCCGGGCGGCGTCAGCGGCTGGCTCGGTCCGTACGCCAAGCCCGCCGAGCTGAACGACCCCTGGGGCCACCCGATCGAGTACAAGGTGCCTGGCGAAGGCCGTCCGTTCGACCTGATCAGCCTGGGCAAGGACGGCCAGCCCGGCGGCAGCAGTTACGACGCCGACATCAAGTACGAGTGATCCGGCACCGTGATCCGGGCCCCTGCCGGCGCGCTGCGCTTCGGCGCGCCGACGTGCGCGCCGGCCGCGCGTGCGCGCATGCGCGGCGTGTCGCTGCTGGAGATGCTGCTGGTGGTGGGCCTGATCGCGATCGCCGCGCTGCTGGCGGCCTCGGTGCTGACCGGCGGTATCGACGGCATGCGCCTGCGCTCGGCGGCCAAGGAGATCGCCTCGCAACTGCGCTACACCCGCACCCAGGCGATCGCCAGCGGCCAGCCGCAACGCTTCCTGATCGATCCGCAGGCGCACCGTTGGCAGGCGCCCAACGGCCGCCACGGCGAGATCCCGCCGTCGCTGACGATCCGTTTCACCGGCGCGCGCCAGGCGCAGCGCCGCGACGGCGAGGGCGCGATCCAGTTCTTCGAGGACGGCGCCTCCACCGGCGGGCGCATCGAGCTGCAGGCGCGCCAGGCGCGCTGGCGCATCGACGTGACCTGGCTGACCGGCGAGGTCGCGGTCGGGCGTGCACCGGACCAGGCGGGTTCATGAAACGCCAGCGCGGCTACACCCTGATCGAGGTGATCGTGGCGTTCGCGCTGCTGGCGCTGGCGCTGACCCTGCTGCTCGGCTCGCTGTCCGGCGCCGCACGCAAGGTGCAGCGCGCCGACCAACTGAGCCGCGCCACCCTATATGCGCAATCGCTGCTGGCCGCGCAGGGCGTAGAGCAACCGCTGCAGGCGGGGCGCAGCCAGGGCACGCTGGATCAGGGCCGCTACCGCTGGATCCTGGACGTGGCGCCTTACGCCGACCCGCGGCGGCCGCCCGACGCCGCGGTGACGCCCGGCGCACCGACCCTGCTGCAACTGACCCTGCAGGTGCGCTGGGGCGATGCGCCGGCGCAGGCACTGCAGTGGAAGACCCTGCGCCTGGTCGCCCCGCAAGGCAACGGGGTGCCGCAATGAACACGCGTGCGCCGCACCGCGCCACCGCGCGCGGCTTCACCCTGATCGAAGTGCTGCTGGCCACGGTACTGCTGGTCGGCGGCCTGACCCTGGCCTTCGCCACGCTGCGCTCGGCGATGGCGATCAGCGGCCGCGGCGAAGCGATCGCCGGGCGCAGCGAACGCATGCGCGCGGTCGAGGGTTTCCTGCGCCGGCGCCTGAGCGGCGCGCAGTCGCTGCCGCTGGACATCGACACCCATACCCTGCAGCCGGTGCGCTTCGTCGGCGAACCGCAGCGCATGCAGTTCGTGGCCGATCTGCCCGAGTACCTCGGCCGCGGCGGCCCCTATCTGCACGACCTGCGGGTCAGCGGCGAGGGCGACCATCGGCAACTGGCGATCGCGCTGGTGCAGGTGCAGGCCGGCAAGCAACTGGCCGAGACCCCGCCGCGTCCCCCCGAGCCGCTGGCGCGCGACCTGCGCGAGGTGCGCTTCCGCTACCGCGGCCTGGACCCGGAGCGCGGCACCATCGGCCCCTGGCAGGAGCGCTGGGAGCGCACCGACACGCTGCCGCTGCTGGTCTCGATCGAACTGCGCAGTGGCGACGGCACGGCGTGGCCGCCGCTGGTGGTGGCGCTGCGCCAGGCCGGCGGCGCGGAGATGCGGCAATGAGCGCGGCGCGTCGCGACCGCGGCGCCGCGCTGGTGCTGGTGCTGTGGCTGATCGCGCTGCTGACTGCGCTGATCGGCGCCTTCGCGCTGACCGCGCGCACCGAGAACCTGCAGGGCAAGGTGCTGGGCGATGGCGCCGAGGCGCAGGAGCGCGCCCGCGCCGGCCTGGAATACGCGCTGACCCGGCTCGCCGGCACGCCCACCCAGCCGGGCTGGCGTGCCGACGGGCGCCGCTACCGCTGGCAGTACGAAGGCGCCACGGTCGACCTGCGGGTCACCGACGAGAGCGGCAAGGTCGATCTGAACATGGCCGACGCGCCGTTGCTGGCGGCGCTGGTGCGCGCGGTCGGCGAGGATCCGCAGCGCGCCGAGCGCATCGCCGCGGCGATCGTGGACTGGCGCGACCCGGACAACCTGACCCAGCCCAACGGCGCCGAGGATCCGGACTATGCCGCGGCCGGCCTGCCCTACGGCGCCAAGGATGCGCCGTTCGAGAGCCTGGCCGAGCTGCAACTGGTGCTGGGGATGGACCCGGAGCTGTACGCCAAGCTGCTGCCCAACCTGACCCTGTACGGCGGCGTGTCGCGGCCGACGCCGGACTTCGCGCCGGGGCCGGTGCTGACCGCGCTCGGCCTGGACGCACAGCAGGTGCTGGCGCAGCGCGAACGCACCGACCAGACCCAGCTCGGCATGGTCGGCATGGGCGGTGGCGGCACCTACAGCATCGAAAGCCGGGCGCGGCTGGGCAATGGCCGCGAGGGCGTGTTGCGTGCAGTGGTGCGCCCAGGCTCGTCGGCGCTGCCGGGCTCCGCCTACACTGTGTTGCGTTGGCAAGAAGGAACGACGGTGCGATGACGGCGTGGCGCGACACGATGGACAAACTTGGCGTACGCATCGCCCCCGGTGCGGGCGGGCTGCTGGCCTGGTGGCAGCGCTCGCTGATGGCGTGGCTGCCGCCGCGCTGGCAGCTGCAGCTGGGCTGGTCGCAGGCGCGGCTGCTGCTGTGGCGCGAGGGCGAGCAGCTGATGCTGGCGCGGCAGGTCGAGTCCGAACTGGGCGCGCCGCTGGCGCTGCCGTGGCCGCTGCTGCCCGCCGAACTGGAGGCGCTGCTGGGGCCGCGCCTGGCGGCGCTGCCGCGGGTCTGGTTGTTGCCGGCCGAGGCGGCGCTGCAACGCCGGCTGCGCCTGCCGGCGGCGGCGGCCGAACACCTGCGCGAGGTGGTGAAGTTCGAGATCGACCGGCAGACCCCATTCCAGGCCGACCAGGTGATCTACGACGTGCGCGTCGACGGCCGCCGCGACGACGCCCAGCTCGATGCCGAACTGGTGGTGGCGCCGCGCCGCGTGCTGGACGATCTGCAGGCCAGCGCCGGTGCGCTGCGCCCGACCCTGGCCGGCATCGATGTTGCCGGCAGCAGTGGCGCGCCGCTGGGGGTGAACCTGCTGCCGCAGGAACAGCGCCACCGCCGTGCCGACCCCATGCGGCGCTGGAACGCGATCCTCGCCGCCACCGCGGTGCTGGCGCTGTGCGCGGCCGGCTGGCAGCTGCTGGACAACCGCCGCGACGCGCTGGAGCACCTGCGCACGCAGGTGGACAGCGGCGCGCAGCGCGCGCGCGCGGTCGCCGCGCAGCGCCAGCAACTGGTCGATCTGGTCGAAGGCGCCGCGTTTTTCGACCAGTTGCGCGCCGAGCGCCCGGCCTCGGTGGAGGTCTGGAACGAACTGAGCAAGCGCCTGCCGGAGGGCACCTATCTTGAGAAGTTCTCGATCGAGGGCAATCAGTTGCAGTTGATCGGCCTCAGCAGCGAAGCCTCGTCGCTGGTCGGGCGGCTGGAAGGCTCGCCGCTGTGGCGCACGCCGTCGCTGACCGGTGTGCTGCAGGCCGACCCGGGCAGCCACCGCGACCGCTTCACCCTCACCGCCGAGCTGGCCGGGACCAAGCGCAAGGAGGCCGCCGATGCCGGTGCAGGTCGATAAGCGCGACCGCTGGCTGGCGCTGGGTCTGCTGCTGGCGGCGCTGGCGCTGGGCTACCTGGTGCTGGTGCACCCGTGGTGGACCGTGCCGATGCGCGAGGTCGATGCGCAGATCCAGGAACTGCAGCAACGCGAACTGCGTGTGCGCATGCAGTTGCAGCAGGCGCCGCAGGTGGCGCAACGGCTGCAGCAGGCGCAGCGCGAGCTGGCCACGCGCCCGGGCTTCCTGCGCGAGACCTCGGCCGAGCTGGCCTCGGCCGGCCTGGTGCAGCGCCTGGAAAGCGCGGTGGCCACGGCCAGCCCCGGCAACCGCAGTTGCGCAATCAGCAACCGCTCGCCGCTGGCCGCCGACAACCGCAGCGACCGCTTCACCCGCGTCGCGGTGCAGGTGCGCCTGCGCTGTGGCACGCCGGAACTGGCCGCGGTGCTGCATGCGCTGGAGAGCGGCACGCCGGCGTTGTTCATCGACAACCTCAACGTGATGGCGCAGCGCTACCAGCTCTCGCCGGGCGAGAGCGGCAACGGCCTGGACGTGGCCTTCGAACTGGCCGGCTACCTGCGTCCGAACGCGATGCCGGCGCCGCCGGCGGCGTCCGCCGCGGCCGACCCGTCCGCCGGGGCGGCCCCCACCGCCGCCACGCCCGCGTCCTCCGACACGCCGGTGATGAACGCCGGCGGGTCCGCCGGCGCCGGGCCGAGCGAGCCGGCTTCCACGCCGTCGTCGCCTGCGGCGCCCAGCGCGACGAACCTGCCCGCGACACCGGGCACGCCGAATGCCGCGGATGCGCCATCGGCACCGACTGCGCCCAACGGGCTGCCGCAACAGGTGGAGGGCCGCCATGCGAATTGAAGCGATGGGCCTGCGCACCGTGTGGCTGGGCACGCTGGCGCTGTGGGGCCTGCTGATCTGGGCGCTGGGCCTGGGCGGGCTCGGCGAGCGCGTGGCGCCGCTGCCCGACGATCCGTCGATGCTGCAGCGGTTGCCGAGCCTGCCCGCGGCCACCACGCATCGCCTGGGCGATTTCTCGCAGTACGGCGAGATCGCCGCGCGCCCGGTGTTCGCCGAGGACCGCCGCCCGCATCCGTTCTTTCTCAGCGCCGATAGCGGCCAGTCCGCCGCGCTCAACGTGCGCCTGACCGGCGTGCTGCTCACCGACGGCTTCAAGATGGCGACGCTGACCACCGAGCAGGGCGAGTCGCTGCGCCTGCAGGAAGGCGGCGACGCCGTGCAGGGCTGGCGGCTGCTGTCGCTGGCGCCGCGCCAGGCCACGGTCAGCGGCAGCGGCGGCACCCAGACCCTGGAATTGAAGGTGTTCGACGGCAAGGGCGGGCAACCGCCGACCGTGCTCGGCCAGGCGGGGCGTGCCGCTGCGCAGGGGCAGATGCCGCCGCCTGCGTCCGCGCCCAGCGGCCAGGCCAACGCCACCGCGCCGCGCCCGCCGAACCAGCCCGCCAACCCGGTGCCGAACCAGGCGCCGACCCCGAGCGCCCCCCAGCCGTCGTCGCCGGCTCCGTCGTCGGAGCAACTGCAGGCCATCCGCGAGCGGATCGAAGCGCGGCGCCGGCAATTGCAGCAACAGCGCCAGAACAACCCCTCAGGTCAGAACCCTTGAAGAGTGATCGCATGACGCCGCGTCTGTTTTCCCTGTTCCTCGCCATCGGCCTGGTGGCCGGCTGCGCCACCACGCCCTCGCCGGACGTCCGCCGCGGCGCCGCGATCAATCCCCAGGTCGGCGCGGCCGGCAGCACCCAGAGCGACGGCCAGGGCGGCCCGGCCGATCCCAATGCTTTGCCCGAGCGCGCCACCCCGGTGATCCGCCGCGGCAGCGGCACCATGATCAATTCCGCGGCCGCCGCCGCGCCGGCCCCGTCGCTGGGCAACGCCAGCAGCGGCAGCGCCACCTTCAACTTCGAGGGCGAATCGCTGCAGGCGGTGGTCAAGGCCATCCTCGGCGACATGCTCGGGCAGAACTACGTGATCGCGCCGGGCGTGCAGGGCACGGTGACCCTGGCCACGCCCAAGCCGGTGTCGCCGGCGCAGGCGCTGAACCTGCTGGAGATGGTGCTGGGCTGGAACAACGCACGCATGGTCTACAGCGGCGGCCGCTACAACATCGTCCCCGCCGACCAGGCCCTGGCCGGCACGGTGGCGCCGAGCACCGCCTCGCCGGCCAACGCGCGCGGCTTCGAGGTGCGCGTAGTGCCGCTGAAGTACATCTCCGCCAGCGAGATGAAGAAGGTGCTGGAGCCGTACGCGCGGCCGAACGCCATCGTCGGCATCGACGGCTCGCGCAACGTCATCACCCTGGGCGGCACCCGCGCCGAACTGGAGAACTACCTGCGCACGGTGCAGATCTTCGACGTCGACTGGCTGTCTGGCATGTCGGTGGGCGTGTTCCCGATCCAGTCGGGCAAGGCCGAGCAGGTCGCGGCCGACCTGGAGAAAGTGTTCGGCGAGAACAGCAAGACCCCCAGCGCCGGCATGTTCCGCTTCATGCCGCTGGAGAACGCCAACGCGGTGCTGGTGATCACCCCGCAGGCGCGCTACCTGGACCAGATCCAGGAGTGGCTGGACCGCATCGACAGCGCCGGCGGCGGCGCGCAGCTGTTCTCCTACGAACTCAAGTACATCAAGGCCAAGGACCTGGCCGATCGTCTTGCCGAAGTGTTCGGCGCCGGCGGCGGCAACCGCGGCGATTCCAACGCCTCGCTGATGCCGGGCTCGCAGATGAGCCAGTTGAACGGCGGCGGCCTGGGCGGCTTCAACGGCAGCGATAGCAGCAGCCTGGGCGGCGGCAGCTTGGGTGGGAGCCTGGGCGGCAGTAGCGACAGCCTGGGCGGCAGCAGCAGCTCTTCCGGCAGCAGCAGCGGCGGCCTCGGTAGCGGCAGCCTGCAGCTCTCGCCGCGCACGTCCGGCAACGGCAGCGTGACCCTGGAAGTGCAGGGCGACAAGGTCGGCGTGTCGGCGGTGGAGGAAACCAACACCCTGTTGGTGCGCTCCACCCCGCAGGCCTGGCGTTCGATCCGCGACGTGGTCGAGAAGCTCGACGTGATGCCGATGCAGGTGCACATCGAGGCGCAAGTGGCCGAGGTCAGCTTGACTGGTCAACTCCAGTATGGCGTCAACTGGTTCTTCGAGAATTCGGTCAACGCCTCCGCCGATTCCACCGTGGCCAATTCCACCGGCCTGGGAGCGGGCGCGGGCTTGCCCAGTGCCTTGGGCCGAAAGATCTGGGGCGATATCGCTGGCAAGATCACCGGTAGTACGGGCCTGGGCTGGACCTTCCTCGGCACCAATGCCGCGGCGGTGATCTCAGCACTGGACAAGGTCACCAACCTCAAGCTCCTGCAGACCCCGTCGGTATTCGTGCGCAACAATGCCGAGGCGACGCTCAACGTCGGCACGCGTATTCCGATCAATTCCACCTCGATCAACACGGGTATCGGCACCGATACCAGCTATTCGTCTGTGCAGTACATCGACACCGGTGTGATCCTCAAGGTGCGCCCGCGGGTGACCAAGGACGGCATGGTGTTCCTGGACATCGTGCAGGAGGTCAGTACGCCCGGCGCGCGCCCGGCCGCATGTACCTCCTCCACCACTGTCGTCAACAGTTCCGCCTGTAACGTGGATATCAACACCCGCCGGGTCAAGACCGAGGCCGCGGTACAAAGCGGCGACACCATCATGCTGGCCGGACTGATCAACGACAGCACCACCGATGGCAGCAGCGGTGTGCCGTACCTGAGCAAGCTGCCGGTGGTCGGGGCGCTGTTCGGGCAGAAGACCCAGGACAAGACCCGCAACGAGGTGATCGTGCTGTTGACCCCGACGATCGTGCGCAACCCACAGGAAGCGCGCAATCTCACCGACGAGTACGGGCAGAAGTTCAAGGCCATGGAGCCGCTGCCGGCACGCGGCAAGAAGTAAGCGGGTGAGCCTGCCCATCGTGCTGCTGGCGGTCGGCGTCGACGACGTCGCGCTGGACGCCTGCCTGGGCGCGCTCGAAGCGAACACGCCGGCCGGCACCCGCGTGTGGCTGGCCGACGATGCGCAGGCCGGCCCGCGCGGCATGCGGGTGATCGAGGCCTGGCTGGCGCGCACGCGCCTGCAGGCCGACTACACGCGGCGGCCGCGCATGCTCGGCGAGGTCGCGCATGTGGACGAAATGCTGCGTGCCTGCGGCGACGCCGACGTGGCGGTGCTGGCGGCCGATGCGCAGCCCGGCCCGGGCTGGTTGCTGCAGTTGAGCGCCTGCCTGGCGCGCGACGCGGCCATCGCCAGCGCCACGCCGTGGAGCAATGCCGGCGAAGCCTGCGCGTGGCCGCGGCTGGGCGAGATCAATCCGCTGCCCGAGGATCCCGAGCGCCTGGCACGGGCCTGCGCGGCCTTGCCGCCGCTGCATCCGGAATTGCCGTCGGCTGTCTGCCATGCGGTGGTGCTGCGCGGCGTGGCACGGCAGCGCGCCGGCGGGCTGGACGCCAGCAGCTACGGCTCCTGGTATGCGGCGCTGACCGACCTGTCGCTGCGCATGGCCGGGCTCGGCTGGCGCAACGTGCTGTGCGAGACCACGCATGTCGCCTGCAGTGGCGAAGGCCGCGCCGCCGACGGCGACATGGACGCGCTGGCCACGCGCTGGCCGGCCTGGCACGCGCGCCTGGCCGGTTTCCTGATGCACGATCCGCTGCGCGCCTGCCGCGAGGAACTGCAGCGCCTGTACGACACGCTGCCGCCACCGGATCCGCAACGTGCGCTGTTCGATGCGTAGCCTGTCGCCACCCGATCTGCCGCGTGCTCAGCGCTGGACACAATCCGGCCGCATCTCGCTGTGGCGCTATCTCCAGAACGAGCGCAATTATCCCGGCTGGCATCTCAACGCAGATCCGGCTGGATGCCAGTCGCTGCTGGCGTTGCTTGACGGATTGGTTGCCGACGGCGCCGGTTTCCGCACGATTCTCATCACTGCGCCCAGCAAGGCCGAACTTGGCGTGCCGAACAATCGGCGGGGTCTTGCCGCTTGGGTGGCGCCGGAGAAACTGCGCCTCACGCTGTCCACGATCGACGATCACTGGTCTTTTCCCGTGGGCGCAGCGCCGGCTGCACTTGAGGTCGGCTCGGCGTGGCTTGCAGCGTTGCGGGAAGGCGTCGCCGGCATTGCGCGGGGGCAGGGCGACCACGCCATCGGTAAGGGTGGCCATCGACTATGGTTCTGGTGGTGAGGCGGGAATTGCCGCCATGCGCCTGTTCCAAGGTTGTCGAAGCGTTGCTTCCCGACGCGTCGGCTGACGCGGCAGGCCGTCACTGCCGACGGTGCGACCAGGCCCAGCGGCGTCACCGCGGTGGCCTTGCTGCGAGCGAATATGGTCCGCTGCGTCTGCGTCTGCGTCTCGTGTCGCGATAGCGAACAAGCCCATCTCATTCCACCGGCGCGTACACCTCCACCGACACTTCCAGCACGTCGTGGCGCCAGGATTCGATGTCGAACTCCACCGCGCGGCCGTCGGCGGCATAGCTGACGCGCTGCAGGCGGAAGCAGGGCGTGCCGGCGGTGGATTGCAGCAGTGCGGCCTGCTCGGCATCGAGCGTGGCCGGATACATCGACAGTCGGCTGCGCGCCTGTCGCAAGCCCAGGCGTTGGGTCAGCACCGCGCTCAGCGAGCCGGCCAGGTCGTGGTCGAGCAGGCGCGGCGCCCATGCGGCGAGGATCGCATTGGTCTCCAGCAGCACGGCACGCCGCCCGATCCAGCGCCGGCGCCGCAGCACGAACACTTCGGCATCGGGATCGTCCAGGTGCAGGTGCCGGGCGAGCGCCGGGCCCGCCGGCTGGCGCTGCGCGGCGAGCAGTTCCGTACGCGGCACGCCGCCCTGTGCGGCCACGTACTGCATGAAGCCGGCGATGCTGTTGGGATCGTGGCGCACCCGCGGCGCGCTGACGAACCAGCCGCGACGGTTCTCGCGGTAGATGTGCCCATCCGATTCCAGTTGCTGCAGGGCCTCGCGCAAGGTGATGCGGGTGCAGCCGAACAACGCGGCCAGTTCGCGCTCCACCGGCAGGCGCTGGTCGGCGTGCCATTCGCCGGCGGCGATGCGCGCCAGCAGTGCATCGGCGATGCGTTGGGCGAAGCCGGCGGCGGTGACAGTGGGAAAGCGCATGCGGCGTTCTGGGCGTGGTGAGGCGTGGCTGACAAGACTACGCTGCCGACAGGCACGTCGACGATGCGTGGCCTCTGAGGTTCGCGTGATGTTGGCGCGGCTGCTGCGTGCGGTTCGCACCCATCTAGTGATGGCGCGCGCTGTACCGCTGGTCAGCAAAGCGAGAGCGGCGCGTCAGGCGACGGATTGTGCGCGGCGCAGATCGGCTTGCCATAGCCGCAGTCCGTACACCGCCAATACCACGAATCCGGCGTACAGCGCCGCGGTGGGGTACAGCCCCTTGTACACGAACACGCCGACATAGACGCAGTCCAGCACGATCCACAGGCCCCAGTTGGCGATGCGCTTGCGCGCGGCCCAGACGCTGGCGACCACGCTGAACGCCGACAGCGCCGCATCCAGCCACGGTAGCGCGGCATCGGTGTGCCGGTGCATCCACCAGCCCAGCAGCGCCGCGCCGGCGGCGCCGGCCAGCATCGAACGCACGCCTTCTGCCAACGGCAGCGGCCCGACCTGGATCTTGCCGTCGTCGCCCAGCCCGTTGCTCCAGCGCCACCAGCCGTAGCCCTGCAGCACCACGTACAGCCCTTGCAGCAGCATGTCCGAATACAGCTTCCACTGATAGAACAGCCACGCGTACAGCAGCACCGCCACCACGTTGACCGGCCAGCACCAACGCACCCGTCGCGCGGTCAGCCACACACCCAGGACGTTGATCAGGACGGCGAGCAGTTCGAGCGGGGACATGGTGGGAGGCCGGGATTGGGGATTCAGGATTGGGGATGGTTCGCGAGCGCGGTGCATTGCGCGCTTTTCTGTAGGAGCGGCTTCAGCCGCGACAGGCGTTACCGGGAAAACCCGTCGCGGCTGAAGCCGCTCCCACAGTGGCTTGCGGCAAGCCCGCCGAGTGCACTGTGGGAGGGACTTCAGTCCCGACGGATTACGGCACCGGAACGCACACCACCTTGCGCGTCGCGGCTGCAGGACAGTTGATCGCCACAGTGGTCATCGGCGCGGCTGGTGTTCGAGAGGGGACACGAGTGGATGAAGTCATGGTGGATCCGGAGAACAGATTCAGGCGTTTTTGCGAGCGAAGAAGACAGTGTTCGTTGAAGAAGCAGCGCTCGTCTGTGGGAATCACCCGCAACTCGTCAGCAATAGCGCGTCGCAGCTAAAGCCGCTCCTGCACAGATGACGCGCCATGTTCCGCGTTTGGCTTTTACCAATCCCGAATCCCCATTCCCCATTCCCAGCTCCTCAACCAATCCCGATTCCCCATTCCCAGCTCCTCAAAAATCGAACTGCAACGCCAGCCGCGCGGTTCGCGGCGCGCCCAGGAACAGATAATCGTCGCCTTCGTAGGCGCCGACGTCGCGCCAGTAGCGCTTGTCGGTGAGGTTGTCCACGCTCAGTCGCAGCGTGGTCGGCACCGCGCCCAGCCGGGTGGCATAGCGGGCGCCGAGGGTGTAGACGCTGTAGCCGCCGACGGCGACCTGGCCGCTGCGGTCGGCGTACTTGGCGCCGCTGTACTGCGCGCCGCCCAGCAGCGCCAGGCCGCTGACGCCGGGCACGTCCCAGCTGGCCTGGGCGCTGGCGCGCAAGCGCGGCACGTTCAGTGCCTGGTGGCCTTCGTCGCCCGGCGTGCCGGTGTCCTCTGCCCGCGCGCGGATGCCGGCGACGCTGGCCTGCAGGTGCAGGCCGGCACCCAGCGTGCCGGCGGCCGATAGTTCGATGCCGCGGTTGTGCAGGCGGCCCTGCTGCACGAACAGGAAACTGCCTTCGGCCTGCGGCTGCGCGTACTGGTTGGCCTGGCGCATGTCGAACAGCGCCGCGCCCAGGGTCACGCCGTCGCGCTCGTACTTCATGCCGGCCTCGCGCTGGTAGGCGCTGGTGGGGGCGAGGATGCTGTCGGCGTTGCTGGCGAACCACGGCGCGGTCCCGCCCGGGGCCAGGCCCTTGGCAAAGCTCGCGTACAGCGACAGCGACGGCTGCAGCTTGAACAGCAGCGCTGCCTGCGGCAGCAGCACCGAGCGGCGCGTGCGCCGGGTCAGCATGCCGTCGCGGTCCCAGGCGCGTTCGTCGTAGCGCACCTGGCGCGCGCCCAGCAGCAGTTGCCAGGCATCGCCGAGGCCGATGCGGTCGCTGGCCAGCAGCGCGGTCTGTTCGCTGTCCAGGCGCCGGCGCTTGGGGCCGAGCGTGGCATCGGCCTGTGCCAGCAGCGGCGGATCGGCGTCGATGTTGCCGCTGCCGATCATCTCGTTGATCGAACCGTGGCGGTCGATGGTGCGATGCAGATAGTCGACGCCGACCTGGACTTGGTGCTGCAGCACGCCGGTGCTGGCGCTGCCGCTGGCGATCGCCTGCAGTTCGTCGTTGCGGCGGCTGTCGGCAGGGCTGCGGTAGTCGTAGATGTCGTAGTCGCCTTCGCGGCTGAAGTGGTTGGGCACCGCGTCGCCGGCGCAGCTGGCGGCGCCGTAGCAGCCCCAGGCGAAGCTGGAGTAATCGTCGATCAGGGCGCGGCTGTGCGAGGCCGCCACATGCACATTCCAGGCGTCGCTGAAGCGGTACTCGTAGCGCATCTGCGCGTTCAGCGCCTCGATGCCGACCGGCTTGGACCATGGCTGGTACGCGAGCAGGCGATGCACCGACACACTGCTCGGCAGCTGCGTGCCGCCGAGCAACTGGTAGCCCGGCACCGAGCGCTGCTGGCGGTCCTGGTATTCCACGTCCAGTTGCAGGGTCGATTGCGGATCGATCTTCCAGTCCGCGGCCAGCGACAGGAAGTTGCGGTGGCCGTCGGCGTGATCGACATAGCTGCGTAGGGTCTCGTGCGCGGCGTTGACGCGCAGGCCGAACTGGCGCTCGCTGCCGAACCAGTCGCCCAGGTCCACCGCCGCGCCGCGGCTGCCGTCGTCATCGCCGCTCAGCACCAGGCTGCGCACGTGCTGTGGGCGCTTGGTCTGGTAGTCGATCACCCCGGCCGGGGTGGTGATGCCCGACAGCACCCCGGACAGACCCTTGAGCACCTGCACCTGCTCCTTGTTGTCCAGCGCCACGTTCTGTTCGCCGGCGATGGTCAGGCCGTTGATGCGGTAGCTGTTGGCCGCATCCAGCGAATAGCCGCGCACCAGGAAGTTCTCGTAGTAGCCGATCGGCGCGTAGCTGTCGCCCACCGCGGCGTCCGCGCGCAGTACCTCGCTGAGCACGCGCACCTGGCGGTCGGACAATTGGCTGCGGTCGATGGTGTCGATCGCCATCGGCGTATCCAGCAGTGGTGCATCGCCATAGCCGCTCAGGCTGCTGCGGTTCTGCGGCTGGCGGCCCTGCACGTTGACCGCGTCCAGTTCGACCGGGGTCTGCGTCGCGGCGGGCGCTGGCGCAGCGTCGGCGGCCAGGGCCAGCAGTGGCCGGGCGGTGGCCAGGGCCAGGGCGAGGGCGTTCGGGGCGGGGAAGCGGCGGGTGGGGAGCATGCAGGACGACCTCGGGGGAACGA
>NZ_LFME01000045.1 GCF_001043115.1 Xanthomonas sp. NCPPB 1128
GATCGGATGAGCAGGCCCAACGGCCACCTCAGCCTCCCAACCACCATGATCCGACGCCTCTCTGGTGCCGTTGCGACAGAGGCTGCCCCCCTAGCTCCAGGTCATGGCAGGTTGTTCGAGGTGCCCTGAAGCCGCTCCTGCGAGGACAACGCCACGTCCCGCTGAGCCGCGGCAAGCGTGATGTTGGAGACGCCCTTCAGCGGCCGACGCCGAGCTTGCGCAGAGCCTCGCCCCAGATCGCGTAGCCTGCTTCGCTGGGATGGGTGCCATCGGGCATCAGCGCCGCCGGCAGTGTGCCGTCCGGCTGCAGGAACCGCGCGCCGATGTCGAGCCAGCGCACCTGCGGGTCGTGACCGAAGCGCGCGGCCAGCAGGCGATTGGTCTGCAGGATCGGTTCGCGCTGCGGCGCATCGGCGGCGAAGCCGCGCGGAAAGATGCCCATCAGCACGATCCGGCTGTGCGGCAGGCGCCGCCGGATCTCGGCGACCACCGCCGCCACGCCATCGGCGGTCTCCTGCGGCGTGTTGGTGCGCGCATGCTCGGTGCCGGCGAGATTGTTGGTGCCGAGGTTGATCACCACCCAGCGCGGCGCCAGGCCATCGACTTCGCCCTGGCGCAGCCGCCACAGCACGTTCTGGGTGCGGTCCCAGCCGAAGCCCAGGTTCAGCACACGCGCGGCGCCGAAGGTGCGCTGCCAGGCCTGCGCGCCGTTCACCCGGATCGCCTGCGGCGTCCCCGCCCAGAAATGGGTGATCGAATCGCCGAGCATCACCACCTGCGGCTGCACCTGCCGCGCGGCGTCCAGCGCGGCATGGTGGCGGCCATCCCAATCGTAGGAATCCTGTTCCAGCCAGGGCACCGGGATGCGCGCCGTGTCGACGTCGGTCATCGCGTCCAACGGCACCCGTGGCGCGTCGTCGAGCAGCCGCGCCAGGGTCGGCGCGATCGCCTCGGCCATGCGCCGCTGCCCGCGGGTGTCCGGGTGCAGCGCGCCGCTGCCGGGACGCTGGCGCGGATCGTAGAACAGGCTCGGATCCAAGGTGCCGTCGGCGCGCTGGAACACCGTGCCGATGTCCAGGTAGGCCACGCGCGGATTGTCGCCATAGCGCACCGCCAGCGCACGGTTGATCTCGGCATCGCGCGCACTCTTCTGCGCCGACAGCCCACTGGGCAGCAGGCCGAGCAACAGGATGCGCGTGCGCGGCAGGCGCTGCTCCAGCGTGGCCACCACCGCATCGATGCCACGCACCGTATCCGCCGCACTGTCGCCGTCGCGGCCGGTGTTGTTGGTGCCGATCAGCAGGACCGCCACCTTGGGCCGCAAGCCATCGACTTCGCCATGCTGCAGGCGCCACAGCACGTGTTCGGTGGCGTCGCCGCTGAAGCCGAGGTTGAGCGCGCCGCGGCTGCCGTAGAAGGTCCGCCAGGTCGACTGGAAGTCCTGGTCCGGCGCCTGCGCCTTCTCGTAGTTCTGGGTGATCGAATCGCCGATCAGCAGCAGCGGCGCATCCGGCTGCGCGCGCACCTGCGCCACTACCTGCTGGTGGCGCTCGGCCCACCAGGCTTCGTGCAGGCGATCGGCCGGGGTCACCGGAACCTGCGAGGCCACAGGCGCTGGCGCGGACCGGGCGTTGCCCGGATGCGCAGCGAGGCACAGCAGTGCGAGGACGGCCGCGCGCGGGAGCGATGCGGCGAAGCGGGCGCCGAAGGCGCGGAGAAAGCGCTGCATGTGCGGGGCTGCCGAAGCCTGCGAAGAGCCGCATTCTGGTGCGCAGGCCGCGGCAGCGGCAAGTGTCCAGTCGCCGGAGCGCGACGCGGGGCACGCCTGCCGCACCGACCGCCGCGCAATGGAACGCACGCGCCGCTGCCGCGTCACCGGCGCGAACTGTCTGCTGTCCGCGCCGGCCGGACGCCGGCATGCCGACGCCCGATCGCGGGACTCAGTGGCCCCCGGCCGCCGCCGCGCCACCACCGCCGCCGAACGGCGGCTTGGCCAGCCACAGGAAGAAGATGATCCCGAGGAAGGTCCAGCCCAGCAGGTAGAAGATGTCGTTGAAGCCCATCTGCGAGGCCTGGTGGTTGATGGTGTTGTTGAGCAGCGCCGCGCCGTTCTGCAGGCTGCCGTTGCCCATCATCTGCACCTGTTCCTGCATGCCCGGCGTGTAGGTGGAGATGTGCTCGGTCAGGTGCGCATGGTGCAGTTGCGTGCGCTTGGCCCACAGGTAGGTGGTCAGCGACGCGGCGAAGCTGCCGCCCAGCGTGCGCAGGAACGTGGCCAGGCCGGAACCGGCCGCGATCTCGCGCCCGTCCAGGTCCGACAGCAGGATCTGCAGCACCGGCATGAAGAACAGCGCCACGCCCACGCCCATCAGCAACTGCACGCCAGCCACGTGCGGGAAATCCACCTGCAGGTTGAAGTCCGAGCGCATGAAGCTGGTGGTGGCCATGAAGATGAAGGCGATGCTGGCCAGCATCCGCAGATCGAAGCGCGAGGCGTACTTGCCGACGAACGGGGTCATGATCACCGGCAGGATGCCGATCGGCGCGGTGGCCAGACCGGCCCAGATCGCGGTATAGCCCATGTCGCGCTGCAGCCACTGCGGGATCAGCAGCGACACGCTGAAGAACGCGGCGTAGGCCACGATCAGCGCCATGGTGCCGGCGCGGAAGTTGCGGTGTCGGAACAGGCGCAGGTCGACGATCGGATCCTTGTCGGTCAGCTCCCAGATCAGGAACACCGCCAGCGCCACCGCCGAGATCGCGGCCAGCACGACGATCTTGGTCGAACTGAACCAGTCCTCGTCGTTGCCCAGGTCCAGCACCACCTGCAGGCAGCCGACGCCGATGATCAGGGTGATCAGGCCGACGTAGTCCATGCGCGGGCGCTCGATCGGCTCGGGACGGTCGCGCAGCTGCGAGCCGACCACGGTCGCGGCGATGATGCCCAGCGGCACGTTGATCAGGAAGATCCATTCCCAGCTGTAGTTGTCGGTGATCCAGCCGCCGAGGATCGGCCCGGCGATGGGCGCGACCACGGTGATCATCGCCAGCAGCGCCAGCGCCTGGCCGCGTTTCTCGCGCGGGTAGATCGACACCAGCAGGCTTTGGGTGATCGGGTACATCGGGCCGCAGACGAAGCCCTGCAGCGCGCGCGACACCACCAGCATGCCCATGCTCTGGGCCAGGCCGCACAGCAGCGAGGCCGCGGTGAAGGCCAGCGTGGCCCACACGAACAGCTTGGTCTCGCCGAAGCGGCGGCTGAGGAAGCCGGTCAGCGGCAGCGCGATGGCGTTGCTGACCGCGAACGAGGTGATGACCCAGGTCGCCTGCTGCGAACTGGCGCCGAGGTTGCCGGCGATGGTGGGCAGCGAGACGTTGGCGATGGTGGTGTCGAGCACCTGCATGAACGAGGCCATCGCCAGGCCCACCGTGCACAACGCCACACTGGCCGGGCGGAACGCGGCGGCCGGTGCGCCCGGCCTCCCGGGCGCGGCGGGAGCGACAGCTTGGTTGGACATGACCGGGCTCAGTTCGCCTTGGCGGCGTCAGGCAGGTTGGCGTGGATGATCTGCTTCACGGCCGCATCGGCCTGCTGCAGCTGCTGCGCGTAGACGTCGGTATCCAGCAGCGTGCCGCTGGCCGGCTTGCTCGGCAGTACCGAGCCGTTCTGGTCGTGCAGGTTGACGTCGACCTTCATCGACAGGCCGATGCGCAGCGGGTGCTGCTCCAACTGCTTGGCGTCGATGGCGATGCGCACCGGCACGCGCTGCACGATCTTGATCCAGTTGCCGCTGGCGTTCTGCGCCGGCAGCAGCGAGAACGCGCTGCCGGTGCCGATGCCCAGGCTCTGCACGGTGCCGCGGTAGGTCACGGCGCCGCCGTACAGATCCGATTCCAGTTCCACCGGCTGGCCCAGGCGCATGTGCTTGAGCTGGGTTTCCTTGAAGTTGGCATCCACCCACACCTGGTTCAGCGGCACCACCGCCATCAGCGCGGTACCGGGCTGCACGCGCTGGCCGCGCTGCACCGAGCGCCGCGCCACATAGCCGGACACCGGCGCGACGATCGCGCTGCGGGCGTTGTTGAGGAAAGCCTGGCGCACCTGCGCGGCGGCGCCCTGCACGTCGGGCTGGTCGGCCACGCCGTTCTCGTCGATCAACGCGCGGTTGCGCGCCAGGGTCTCGCGCGAGCCGCTGACCGCGGCCTCGGCGGCGGCCAGCTGGTCGCGGGCATGCGCCAGCTCTTCGGCGGAGATCGCACCGGTGGCGACCAGGCTGGCGCGGCGGGCGACGTCGGCGCGGGCGCGCTGCAGGGTCACCTGCTGCGCGGACAGTTCGGCCTGGGCGCCTTCGACAGAGCGGTACAAACCGCGCACCTGGCGCACGGTGCGCGCCAGATTGGCCTCGGCCTGCTGCAGCGCGACCTCGGTGTCGGCCGGGTCGAGCTTGACCAGCGGCTGGCCGCGTTCCACGCGCATGCCGTCGTCGGCGTCGATGCGCACCACGGTGCCAGCCACCATCGGGGTGATCTGCACCAGGTTGCCCTGCACGTAGGCGTCGTCGGTGTCCTCGTGCCAGCGCCCGACCAGGAAGTACCAGATCGCCAGCGCGATCAGCACCAGCACCACTACCACGGCCAGGCCGCGCAGCAGCTTGCCGCGCCGGCTGGTGGCGGGAGCGGGGGAAGCGGGGGTCGTTGTCTGATTCATTGCAGCGATCTCAGGAATGCGAAGGTGCGGAAGAAGAAGAGCTCGGCGCGTCGGCGGCGGAGGTGGCGTCATAGCCGCCGCCCAGCGCCTGATTCAGGCGCACCGAGACCAGGATCTGGTTGGATTGCAGCGAGGCCAGGCGCTGTTGCGCGTCCAGCAGCTGCTGCTGCGCGCTGAGCACGTCCAGGTAGTTGCCGATGCCGGCGCGGTAACGCTGCTGCGACAGGTCGAAGGCGGCCTGCGCGGTCTGCAGCGCCTGCGCCTGCTGCTGCGCCTGCTCGGCCAGCGAACGCGCGGCGTTGACCTGGTCGGCCACCTCGCGCAACGCCGCCACCAGGGTCTGGTTGTAGTTGGCCACGGCCAGGTCGTACTGCGCATCGCGCTCGGCCAGTTGGCTGCGCAGCCGCCCGCTGTCGAACAGCGGCAGGCTCACGCCCGGGCTGAGCAGGCCCAGCACCGACGAACTCTTGAACAGGTCGCCGGGGTTGGTGGCGGCGACACCACCGAGCAGGGTCAGGTTGATGCTGGGATAGAACTGCGCCTTGGCCGCATGGATGCCCTGCGAGGCGGCTTCCACCCGCCAGCGCGCGGCGACCACGTCGGGGCGGCGGCCGAGCAGGTCGCTGGGCAGCACCGACGGCACTCGCGCGGCCTGCGGGTCGAGCAGGCGCGGCCGCTCGATCTGCAGCCCGCGGTCCGGGCCGCGGCCGAGCAAGGCCGCCAGCGCGGTGCGCGCTTCGTCGATCTGCTGCTGCGCCGCCGCCTGCTGCTGGCGCGCCGCCGGCACCCGCGCCTCGGCCTGGCGCAACTGCAGGTTGTTGTCGATGCCGGCATCGCGGCGCTGCCGCACCAGCTTCAGGCTGTTCTCCGAGCGCGCCAGTTCGGCGCCGGCCAGGTCGTACAGATGCCAGGCGTAGCCCAGTTGCGCGTAGGCGCGGGCGACGCCGGCCGACAGGTCCAGGCGTGCGGCCTGCGCGTCGACCTCGGCCGCATGCGCCTGGTCCACCGCCGCCTCCCAGGAGGCACGCTTGCCGCCCCACAGGTCGAAACCGTAGCTGAAGTCCAGCAGCGCCTGTTCGTTGTGGATGTACTTGCCGCCGATCTCGTCGCCGGCCAGGCCCTTGGGCAGTTGCAGGCCGGTGTAGCCGGCCGACAGCGACAGCTTGGCGCCGCGGTCGGCATCGGCCGCACCGGCCTGCGCCTGCGCCAGGCGCAGCCGCGCGTCGGCCGCGTCCAGGCTGGGCGTGCCCTGCAAGGCCTCGGCGATCAGCGCGTCGAGCTGCGGATCGCCCAGCGCCTTCCACCAGTCCTGCTGCGGCCACGGCGCCGGCGCCAGCGCGTCGGCGGCCAGGGTCTTGCCGATGTGCAGTTGGCGGTCGGCATCGAGCCGGCGCCCCTGCGGTTCCAGGCCACGGCTGCTGGCGCAGGCCGCCAGTGCCAGGGTGAGGGCCGCGACCGCGAACGGGCGCAGGCGGGAGAGAGAAGGAGACAGAGTCATGTGGGCGGGTTCAGGGCGAATTGAGGGAATCGCGGACGCGGGCCAACAACGAAAACAGGTGCTCGCGCTCTTCGGCGGACAGATCGCGCAACGCATCGGCGATGGCGTCGTCGCCGCGGCGCTTGAGCTGCTGCCACAGCGCCTGGCCCTCGTCGGTGAGCACCAGGCGCAGCGCGCGACGGTCCTGCGCGTGCGCCTCGCGGCGCACCCAACCCAGGTCTTCCAGCTTGTCCAGCAGGCGCGTCACCGCGCTGGGGTTCTGGTCGATGGCCTGGGCCAGTTCGTTGGCGGTGCACGGCGCCATGTGGGCCAGGGCCTTCATGCCGATGTAGTGGCTGAAGCCCAGGTCCGGTTCCAGCCCGGCCATGGCCTGGTCGAGACGGCGCATCAGGCCGTCACGCACCTGGCGCAGCAGCAGGCCGAACGAGGGCGGGCCGGGAAAGGAGGGAGCGCAGTTCATGGGCGCCTATTATTTTCATTTAGAAATATATGTCAAGAAAATATCCCCAAGGAAAGTAGATGCTGCGTTGCGACAGGAGAACGCTGATGGCGAACGCACTGTAGCGGCGGGCAACGGTGGCTCGGTATTACAATTCGGACAATGGATATCAAAATCGCGCCAACCCGTTCGGCCGACGTTCCGGCCACCGCCGGCGCCGACAGCGCGCTGGACCCGCGCGCCATGGAGTGGTTCGAGCGCGCCGATGGCCCGCCCGCGCTGGCCTTCATCGCGCATTCGCCGGTGTCGCTGCGGCGCGAGGTGGACTGGCATCGCCACGTGCGCGGCCAGCTGATCTACGTGGAGGACGGCGTGCTGGGCACCCGCACCGCGCACGGCCAGTGGTCGTTGCCGCCCGGCTGCGCCGGCTGGATGCCGCCGCAGGAGCTGCACACGGTGCAGGTCTCCGGGCGGGTACGCAGCTACCTGGTGCTGATCCGCCCCGACGTCTGCGCCGACCTGCCGCCGCGGACCTGCGTGATCGGCATGAACGACCTGTTCCGGGAGGTGCTGCGGCGGATGTGCCAATGGGGCGTGCCAACGGCGCTGGAGGCCGAGCAGCAGCGCCTGTGCGCGGTGCTGCTGGACGAGGTGCGCAACGCCCCGGTCGAGCATCTGCACCTGCCGATGCCACGCGACCGGCGCCTGCTGCGCATCGCCACCCAGTTGCTGGAAACCCCTGCCGACGACCGCTCGCTGGCGCAATGGGCGCACTGGGCCGGGCTGTCGCCGCGCAGCCTGAGCCGGCACTTCCGCGACGAGACCGGGTTCGGCTTCGCCGGCTGGCGCCAGCAGGCACGGCTAGCCGAGGCGCTGCGCCGGCTCAGCGACGGCGCCAGCGTCGCCGACACCGCCTACCGGCTCGGCTACAGCAGCCCCAGTGCCTTCGTCACCGCTTTTCGCGGCCGCTTCGGCCATCCTCCGGCGCGTTACCTGGCCAGCGCCGGCGGCACGCGCGGCTTGGCATCGCCGGCCGCATCCGGATAATCGACCGGCTGACCTGCGGCGCCTGGCGCCGCGTCCCCTCATAGGTATTTCCTGCGCATGACCGATCTCGCCCGCCCCGCCTTCCATGGTTTCGAACAGCTGCCGCTGCGCGAATACGCCGAACGCGCCTACCTCGACTACTCCATGTACGTGGTGCTGGACCGCGCCCTGCCCTTCCTGGGCGACGGGCTCAAGCCGGTGCAGCGGCGCATCATCTATGCGATGAGCGAGCTGGGCCTGAACGCGACGGCCAAGCCGAAGAAGTCCGCACGCACCGTCGGCGACGTGATCGGCAAGTACCACCCGCACGGCGACAGCGCCTGCTACGAAGCGCTGGTGCTGATGGCGCAGCCGTTCTCCTACCGCTACCCGCTGATCGAGGGCCAGGGCAACTTCGGCTCCACCGACGACCCAAAGTCGTTCGCGGCCATGCGCTACACCGAGTCCAAGCTGACCCCGATCGCCGAAGTGCTGCTGGGCGAACTCGGCCAGGGCACCGTGGACTGGTCGCCGAACTTCGACGGCACCCTGGACGAGCCGACCTGGATGCCGGCGCGGCTGCCGCACCTGCTGCTCAACGGCACCACCGGCATCGCCGTGGGCATGGCCACCGACGTGCCGCCGCACAACCTCAACGAGATCGTCAGCGCGCTGATCCGCCTGCTCGACGACCCCGACGCCAGCGTCGCCGACCTGTGCGAGCACGTGCGCGGCCCGGACTACCCGACCACCGCCGAGATCATCACCCCCGCCGCCGACCTGCGCGCGATCTACGAGACCGGCCATGGCAGCGTGCGCGCCCGCGCCACCTACCAGAAGGAAAACACCAACATCGTGGTCACGGCGCTGCCGTACCAGGTGTCGCCGTCCAAGGTGATCGAGCAGATCGCGCAGCAGATGCGCGCCAAGAAGCTGCCGTGGCTGGAAGACATCCGCGACGAGTCCGACCACGCCAACCCGGTGCGGGTGGTGCTGGTGCCGCGCTCCAACCGGGTCGACGCCGAGCAGCTGATGGGCCACCTGTTCGCCACCACCGACCTGGAGCGCAGCTACCGGGTCAACCTCAATGTGATCGGCCTGGACGGCCGCCCGCAGGTCAAGAACCTCAAGACCCTGCTGGAGGAATGGCTGCGCTTCCGCAGCGACACCGTGGTGCGCCGCCTCAACCATCGCCTGGACAAGGTCGAGCGCCGCCTGCACCTGTTGGAAGGCCTGCTGACCGCGTTCCTCAACCTGGATGAGGTGATCCGCATCATCCGCACCGAGGACGAGCCGAAGCCGGCGCTGATCGCGCGCTTCGCGCTCAGCGAGGAACAGGCCGACTACATCCTGGAAACGCGCCTGCGCCAGCTGGCGCGGCTGGAAGAGATGAAGATCCGCGGCGAGCAGGACGCGCTGGCCAAGGAGCGCGAACAGTTGCAGGCGGTGCTGGCGAGCAAGACCAAGCTGAAGAAGCTGATCAAGGACGAACTGATGGCCGACGCCAAGAAGTTCGGCGATGCACGGCGTTCGCCGCTGGTGCAGCGCGGCGCGGCCCAGGCCATCGACGAGACCGAGCTGGTGCCGAGCGAGCCGATGACCGTGGTGATGTCGGAGAAGGGCTGGATCCGCGCGGCCAAGGGCCACGACGTGGACCCGGCGGCGCTGTCCTACCGCGACGGCGACGGCCTGCTGGCGGCGGTGCGCGGGCGCAGCACGCAGCAGGTGGCGTTCCTGGATTCGGAAGGCCGCGCCTATTCGACCCTGGTGCATACCCTGCCCTCGGCGCGCGGCAACGGCGAACCGCTGACCGGACGCTTCTCGCCCGCAGCCGGCGCGTCGTTCCAGGCCATCGCCAGCGGCGAGAACGACAGCCGCCTGGTGCTGGCGTCCTCGCACGGCTACGGCTTCGTCACCCGCTTCGAGAACCTGACCAGCCGCAACAAGGCCGGCAAAACCATGCTCAACCTGACCCCGAACGCCAAGGTGCTGCCGCCGGCAGCGGTGAGCGGCACCGGCAGCGACCGCATCGTCGCGGTCACCAGTGCCGGCCACCTGCTGGCCTTCCCGGTCGCCGACCTGCCCGAGCTGGACAAGGGCAAGGGCAACAAGATCATCGACATCCCCAAGGCCAAGCTCAGCACCGAACGGGTGGTGGCGATCGCCGCAGTGGCGCCGGGCAACACGCTGCTGGTCAAGAGCGGCCAGCGCACCATGTCGCTGTCGTTCAAGGACCTGGACGCCTACCTCGGCGCCCGCGCCAGCCGTGGCGGGCTGCTGCCGCGCGGCTGGCAGAAGGTCGACGATCTGGCGGTGGAATAAGCGCGCTGCGCCGGCAAGGGTCCAGAGGACGGCGCGACAGCGTGCGCGCCGCTTCTCCCAAGTCGTTTCGCTAAGTCACACGGATGCCGGCGCCGCGTCGGTCCGCGCGGCCGCGAGCGCGCGAATCCGCGCGGCCACGCCGGCCTCGACGGGCGTGTAGACGATCATGCCCAGGTCCGGCCGGCCGTCTACGGCAAAGGCCGAGTACTCGAGCGCGATCTCGCCGAGCAGCGGATGCCTGAGCCGTTTTTCGCCATCGCCCTCGCCGTGGCTCAACACCTCGTGGTCGTGCCACAACATCTCGAACTCGGCGCTGAGCGCGCACAGTTCGGTCACCAGGGCAGCCGCGTCCGACGCGATGCCCGCACGCACCACGTCGGCACGAAACGCGCCCACCACGAAGCGCGCCACCCGCTCCCAATCGTGCTGTTTGGCACGCGCGGCAGGATTGCCGAACAGGAAGCGCAGGATGTTGCGCTCGCCGACGGGCAACTGGCTGTAGTCGGTCAGCACCACCGCCGCCGCGCGATTCCAGGCCACCACGTCCCAGGTCGGCGTCTTGACGATGGCCGGGCTCGTTTCCAGCGCATCCAGGACGCGCTGCAGCCGCGGGTCGACGCCCGCTACTCCGCGGTAGCGCACCTCGGGCTGTCGTCCGAGCGCGACCATGAACAAGTGATCGCGTTCGGCGTCGGTCAGCAGCAGCGCGCCCGCGATCCGCTCCAGCAGCTGCGCCGACGGTGCGCCCCCGCGCCCCTGTTCCAGCCAGGTGTACCAGGTCGGGCTGATGTTGGCGCGCTGCGCGACTTCTTCGCGACGCAGCCCCGGCGTGCGCCGGCGCCCGGAGAAACCGAAGCTTGTGGGGTCGAGCCGGGTCCGCCGGCTGCGCAGGAAGTCGCCCAGGGAATTGGCTGGATCGGAGGGCATGGCAAGCCTGTTAGTCGCTTTACTACGATGACGTCACTACTTTAACGGGATACGCCAATACCGGAGAGTCGCCCGCACTGACTCAACGGAGTGCACCATGCGTATCTTTCTGACGGGCGCGACCGGTTTCATCGGCTCGGCCCTGGTTCCCGAACTGCTCCAGGCCGGCCATCGCGTGCTCGGCATGACCCGATCGGAGGCCGGCGCGCAGGCGCTGCGCGCGGCCGGCGCCGAGGTCCACCACGGCACGCTCGAGGATCCGGACAGCCTGCAGCGTGGTGCCGCCCAAGTCGATGCCGTGATCCATGCGGCGTTCGACCATGATTTCAGCAACTTCGCCGCCAACTGCGAGAAGGACAAACGCGCGATCGCGGCGCTCGGCGCGGCGCTGAAGGGTTCCGATCGCCCCCTGTTGATCACCTCGGGCACGGGCGTGGGCAGCGGCGAACACGGTGCGCCGGCCAGCGAGGACGTGTTCAACGCCACGCACCCGAATCCGCGCATCGCCTCCGAGCAGGCCGGCAACGCGCTGATCGAGGCCGGCGTCAATGTCTCGGTGATGCGGCTGCCGCAGATCCATGACCCGTATCGGCAAGGGCTGATCACGCCGCTGGCGGCGATCGCGCGCGACAAGGGCGTGGTCGCCTACGTCGGCGACGGCAGCAACCGCTGGGCGGCCGGCCATCTGTCCGACGCGGTGCGGCTCTATCGTCTTGCGATCGAGAAGGCGCAGCCCGGCGCGCGCTATCACGCAGTCGGCGAGGAAGGCGTGCGCATGCGCGAGATCGCCGAGGCGCTGGGGCGCGGGCTGAAGCTGCCGGTGGTGTCCATCGCCCCGGGCGAGGCGGCCGCGCATTTCGGCTGGATGGCGATGTTCGTGCAACTCGACATGCCGGCCTCTAGCGCGCTGACGCAGGCCAGGCTCGGCTGGACGCCGACCGGCCCCACGCTGATCGCGGATCTCGATGAAGCCACGTTCGCCGCCGCGCCCTGATCGCGGCCGCAGCGGCATGCGTACCAAGTTTCAGGCGCCGCGCCTCGTGCACTGACGCCTCGCCTGCTGCCGGCTGCAGGCGGCCGTGGGGCGACGCGTGGTTCGCGACATCGTCGGCTGCCGCGCCTTGCGGTTCGGTTTCCTGCCCGCGTGTGCCAAGCAGGAGGCCATATCAGGAACCGCAGTCGCGGCTCACCCAGCCGACGCTCCATCGCGCAGCTGCTCGATGTGGCTGGCGATCATCGCCGCCACGGTGTCGGCCACCGCGCGTGCGCTCAGGCGGGTGTCGAACAGCAGTTCCACGGTCGCGTAGATCAGGTCGACGACGATGCGGCTGACCAGCCGCAGCTGGCGCGGATCGGCGTCGGGGAAGGCCTCGCTGAGAAAGCGCACCTGGCCCTTGGTCACCTGCGCATGCGAATCCAGGCGCACCTGCTGCAATGCCGGCACCGCGCGCAGCGCGCGCAGCACCCACACCCCTCCCTCGGTCGCCTTGGTGACGCGGTAGGTGTCCAGCACCAAGCCTGAAAGCGCGCGCTGCAGTTCCTCGCGCGTGCCGCTCATCGCCGGCAGCGTGATCCACTTGGGGACGAGCTGGTTCTGCCGCTCCATCAGCCGCCGGCCCAGTTCCGACAGCAGCGCGTACTTGTTGGGGAAATAGCGGTACAGCGCCGGCGGCGTCAGCCCGGCACGCGCGCACACCAGGTTGGTGGACAGCCGCTCCACGCCGACGTCGCCGAGCAGTTGCGCGGTGACCGAGAGGATCTGTTCGTAGGTCTCGGTGGCGCGATGCTGGGCCGGCACCTTGTTCCCGGTCAGGCGTGGGCGGTGCGGTGCGGAGGGACGCGGCGTGTCGGCGGGCATGGGATCTCGATGGTGATGAAGCGGCAGGCGCCGCGGTGGCGGCACTACGCCAGCCGCACGGCACGCATCGCCACGGCAATGGGGGCGCGGATTGCGCCGCGACGTCGCTGCACGCGCCGACATCGCATCTTACCGCGCCCGCCGCTGGCACATCGGCAGCGCGCTCAGCGCCGCGCCAGCCAAGCGCTGAGGCCGGCCGCCAAGCGCTGCTGCAACGTGGTGTACGGAGGAAAGAACGCCTTGACGATCGGCAGGCGCCCGCCACGCAGCAACGCGCGTTCGTGGGAGAAGGTGCGGAAGCCGTGCACGCCGTGCGCGCTGCCGAACCCCGAGGCGCCCACCCCGCCGAACGGCAGGCCACTGTGCACGAACTGCTGCAGGCAGTGGTTGACCACCGCGCTGCCGGAACTGGTGCGCGCCAGCACGTGGGCGATGCCGGCGCGGTCGCGACTCCACAGGTACAGCGCCAGTGGCTTGGGCGCGGCGTCGAGCCGGTCGAGTACCTCGTCGAGGTGGGCGAACTCGACCACCTGCAGGACCGGGCCGAAGATCTCTTCCTGCGCGATCCGCGCCTGCGCCGGCACCTGCCCCAGCAGGGTCGGCGCCACATAACGCTGTGCCGCGTCGTGTTCGCCACCGGCCAGCAACTGCGCGCCGCCGGCGCGCGCCTCGTCGATCAGCGCGGCCACGCGCGCGGCATGCGCCGGGTGGATCATGCGCGCCAGGTGCGGACTGGCGGCGACCGCCTGCGCGTCGGCACCGTAGCGCTGCGCCAGCAGGGCGCGGCAGTGCGCGAGCAGGCGCGCGCTGACATCGCGATGCACGAACAAGGTATCCGGCGCGATGCAGGTCTGCCCGGCGTTGACCAGCTTGGCCCAGACGATCACCTCGGCGGCAAGACGCAGGTCGGCGCTGCGGTCGACGATCACCGGCGACTTGCCGCCCAGTTCCAGCGTCACCGGGGTCAACTGCCGCGCCGCCGCGGCCATCACCTGCCGGCCGACCGACGCCGAACCGGTGAAGAACACATGGTCGAACGGACACGCCAGCAAGGCCTGCGCGGTCGCCGCGCCGCCCTGCACCAAGGCCACCTCCTCCGGCGCGAACGCCTCCTCCAGCACCGCCTGCAGCACCGCGTTGACCTGCGGGGTGAATTCGGAGGGCTTGATCAGCGCCGTGTTGCCGGCGGCCAGTGCCGACACCAGTGGCCCCAACACGGTGGCCACCGGGTAGTTCCAGGGCCCGATGATCAGACAGCGGCCCTTGGGCTGGAACGCGATGCGCGCGCGCGTGCCCAGGGCCAGCAGGGTCGGCGCGACCTTGCGCGGACGCATCCAGCGCGGCAGCTGCGCGATGGCGGTGGCGATCTCGTCGACCACCGGCAGCAGCTCGGTCAATTCCACTTCCAGTGCGGGCTTGGCGAAATCGGTAGCGAAGGCGGCGATCAGCGCCTGCCGTCGCGCCAGCAAGGCGTCACGCAGTGCACGCAGATGTGCGCGCCGCGTGTTCGCCGAGGAGCCGCGCCAGGCCAGCGCAGTGGCCTGCTGCGCGGCGAACAGCGCCGCGACCGTCTCCGGTGGGGTGTCTGGCACGGGCTCAGGCGCCATCGCCGCGCTCCTGCTTGGCGGACGCCGGCCAACGCCCGATGCTTGGCAGTCCCCTGCCCTGCGCCATGCGCGGCCGACGGAAGCGCGTCACCGCAACGACCAGCGCGCTCGCACGGCCACCACCATCAGCCCGCATGCGAGCCCGCCTCCACGACAGCCGGACGGCGCTGCCGCCGGCTGATCCACAGCGCCAGCAGCGCCGCAGCCAGCGCAAAGCCCAGGCCGACCAGCGGCACCGGCGCCGGATCGTCGGCGTGCAGCAGCAGCGAGGCCAACAATGGCCCGCAGGCCGACCCGATCAACTGCGCGGCCGGCACCAGCACCGCCACCCGCCCCTGCGCATCGGCGCGCAGCGCCAGGCCGACATGGAACGGCATCAGGAACATCCAGGCGAAGCCGAACGCCACGCACACCGCGGCAAAGCCCAGCGCCGCATTGCCGGGAACCCGGTACATCGCCGCGGCCACCACACACAGCGCCACGCTGCCCAGGGTCAGGGTCGCCGTCACCGAGAGCCGGCGCACCCAGTAGATCGCCGCCAGACCACCGACGATCTGCATGCCCAGCACCCACGAGGTCTGCAGTTGCGCCGCATGCGCGTCCAGCCCCGCGCGCAACGCCAGCGGCTCCAGGTACGCCCACAGCGCGCCGATCGCCGACATCTGCAGGAACGCCACCAGCAATGGCGCCAGCGTCGCCGGCGACCAGCGCAGCCTGGCGGTGGCGGTCGCCGCGCACTGCGCATCGGCGGCGGGAGCCAGGCTTGCCGGCACCGGCAGTGCCGACGCCAGCGGCAGCACCAGCAGGCAGGTCGCGGCCATGGCGACGAAACCGCCCTTCCAGCCGGCCGCCGGCAACACCCACAGCGCCAGCGCCGCCGCCAGCGCAATCTGCGCCAGCGCCTGCAGCACCATGAACACCGCGGTGATCCGGTCCGGCGTGGCCGCGCGCACGATGCTGACGGTGGCCACCCAGACCAGCAGGCCCTCGGCCAGGCCAGCGACGGCGCGCAGCGCGACGAAAGCCGCATCGCCCTGCGCCTGCAGGGTAGCCAGGTTCAGCAGCGCCGCCAGCAACGCCGCCACGACCGCCGTGGCACGCTGCCAGGACACCGGCAGCAGCGCATCGGCCAGCGCCACGCCGATGCCCAGGGCGATGATCTCGCCCATCGCCACCACGCCCACGCCGGGCAGCGTGATCAGGTGCTGCTCGACCAGTGCGCCGAGCACGATCGGCTGCACGCCGAGGATCAGCAGCGCGATGGCGCCGATCGACAAGGCCGCGGCGAGCGGACGTGTCGCCTGGACGGCGGTTGATGCGACGGAAGACGGGGATGGCGTGGCGGTCATCGCGATGGACCCTCAGTAGCCTTTGCTTTCGGCCGGCAGTTCGCCCGCGGCGAAGGCCGCGGCAGCCCGCATCTGGTCCTTGCGCAGCCGCCCGTTGGCGATGCGCCGGACCCACCATGGCAGTTCCCGCACCTGCCCGCCGGTGGCCGCGGCAAGCACATAGGCCTTGGCGCATTTCTCGAACAACTCCACGTTCAACGCCAGCCGCTGCGCGGTGATGCCAAGACACAGCGGGCGTCCGCCGAACAGCAGGACGCTGCCGACGCCCGGCGCGGCCGTCGCCAACGCGTCGACCGCAGGAAACGGCGGCGGCATCGGCCCGATGTGCCGGGCCTGTTCGTCGAAGACCTGCGGCAGCACGCCGCCGACATTGGCCAGAAGGTGGCCGAATGCGCCGGCCGACCAGGCGCTGGCGCCGACATCGGGACGCCGCAGGTACACCTGCGCGTGCACCTGCGCCCATGCCGGCAGTGCCGGGTCGCGCCAGTCCAGCCACTGCGGCCGCTCCGCCTCGAGCGCGCCACAGCACATCGCCGTGCTGCCCGGACAGCGCAGCGCCAGGGCTGCCGTGTCGTCGCCGAGCAGGCGCTTGGCCACGAGCCGCTCGCGGGTCTGCAACCAGAGCGCTTCGATCTGCGGGACGGTGGGCATGCGCTACACCAGCTTGAACACGTCGTCGAAGCGGTTCAGCGCCTCGTCGACCACCGCATCGGTATCGGCGCGGCTGGTGTAGATGCGGCTGCCGGCCAGGGTGATCAGCCCGTGCGCCGAATACGCCGCGCCCATCTCCTCCATCATGTGCTTGCGCTCCTTGGCTTCGTTGCGCACGCGCCACAGCTTGTACAGGTTGCCGGTGTCCAGCAGCAGCACGCCGGAGGTCTGCAGGTGCACGATCGAGCCCATGTTGTAGACCACGTATGGCAGGCCGAGACGGCGGATGATCGCCTCCAGGCCCTGCCGCAGGCGATCGCCGGCGCGGCCGGCCTGGCCGGCGGCGTCGCTGCGCTGCGCTTCCAGCAAGGCGTGGTAGCCGGCCACGCAGGACAGCGGATTGGCCGACAGCGTGCCGCCGACGAAGGCGCGCCGCGCGGTGGTGCCGATGCCGCCGACCAGGCTCATCATCACCTCGCGGCGGCCGCCGATCGCACCGGCCATCGGATAGCCGCCGGCCAGGCATTTGCCGAGCACGGTGATGTCCGGCAGGACCCCGAAGTAGCCCTGCGCACCGCCCGGGCCGAGCCGGAAGCCGGTGACCACTTCGTCGAAGATCAGCAGTGCACCGAACTCGTCGCACAACTTGCGCACCTGCCGGTTGTAGTCGTGGTGCACCGGCCGCGTGCCGCTCTCCGGCCCCAACGGTTCCAGCAGCACCGCCGCGGTACCGCCACGCAGGCGATTGAACTGCAGCTTGCGCCGCAAGGCCTCCAGATCGTTGGGATGGCATTCCTGGGTGTAGGCGGTGGCGCCGCGCGGAATGCCGATCGCCTCCATGCGCCCGGTGCCCGGCAGGCGCATGCCGTACACCAGCTGGTCGCTCCAGCCGTGGTAGGCGCCGCCGATCTTGATGATCCATTTCTTGCGGGTGTGGGTCCGCGCCAGGCGCACCGCGCCCATCACCGCCTCTGTGCCGGAGCCGAGCAGGCGCAGCATCTCCACCGCCGGCATGCTGGCGCAGACCAGTTCGGCCAGCTTGACCTCGTACTCGTGCAGCAGGCCGGTCACCGGACCGCACTGGTCCAGTACCGCCTGCACGTGCTCGCGCAGTTCCGGCGGATTGGACCCGAGCAGGGTTGGGCCGCCGGCCTGCAGGAAGTCGATGTAGCGGTTGCCGTCCACGTCGGTCAGGTACGCGCCCTCGGCGCTGTGCATGGCCAGCGGGAACGGATGGTTGAACGCCAGGTTGTGCTGCACGCCACCGGGGATCACCTGCTTGGCCGCCTCGCCCAGGCGCTTGGAGCCCTGGCAGCGCTCGTCGAAATAGCGCATCACCTTGGCCATGCCGGCGGCGCCGATCGGCCGCATCGGCTGGTTCACCAAAGCATGGAAGCGTGCGTACAGCTGGTCCACATCGGGCCACTGCGAAATGACGGGGGTCTGGCTCATGGTCGGTGCCGGGCTCGGGGGAACGGAAACGGAAAGCGCTTGCATGGGGTCAGGCCTCCAGTGCGGTGAGGACGGCGCGCAACGGCGCGGCCAGGCCGGCGTCGTGCAGGGCGCGGCGTTCGATGCGGCGCGCCAGGTGATCGCGCGCCACCTGCTCCAGCGCATCGACCGCGGCCACCGCCTGTTCCACGCTGCGGCCGCAGCACAGCACGCCGTGGTTGCGCATCAGGTAGGCGTTGCGCGACGGGCGCAGTTGCCGCGCCAGCAGCCAGGCCAGCAGCCCGGTGCCGGACGGGAAGTAGCCGACCATCGGCACGCGGACGCCGATCGTCGCCTGCAACGTCGGATCCTCCACCGGCAGCGCCGCACCGAGCAGCGCGCAGGCACTGGCCACCGGCTGATGGGTGTGGATGCTGCAGGCCACGTCGGGCCGGCGGCGCAGCACCTGCGCATGCAGCCCGGTCTCCACCGACGGCGTGGCGGCACCGTCCAGTTGCCGCAGGTCGGCCAGGCGCACCACGCAGATGTCCTCGGCGCGCATCGCCAGGTAATCGATGGCCGACGGCGTCACCGCGAAGCGCTCGGCATCCAGGCGCAGCGCCACGTTGCCGCCGGTGCCGGCCAGGTAGCCGCGCCGCGACAGCTCCACGCACAGCGCGACCACGCGCGCGCGTTGTTCATGGGCAAACATGCTGGGGAACCTCCGGCACGCATTCGGGAACGGGATTCATGCGCCGGTAGATCGGCGCCAGGGTGCGCTGCAATTCGCGGAACATCGCGTAGCGGTCGTCGTACAGCGCGCGGGTGAGCGACGACGGCTCGTACACCCGGCGCGCGCGTTGCAGCGCCGGCAGGTCGGCGAAGCGCAGCCGGCCCAGGCCCACGCCGGCGATGAAGGTGGCGCCGATCGCATTGGCTTGGATCGGGTTGTGCAGTTGCCGGATCGGCTGGCCGCTGACGTCGGCGATGATCTGGCACCACAGGTCCGACTGCGCGCCGCCGCCGACCGCGGCGATCACGCCGGGATCGCGGCCGAGCAGGCGCGCGAACGGCTCCATCATCCAGCGCGTGTTCAACGCCACCCCTTCCATGAAGGCGCGAATGATGTCCTCGCGGGTGTGCATCAGCGACAGGTTGACCAGCCCGGCGCGCAGGCTGTGGTCCTCCACCGGGGTGCGCTCGCCGAACAGCCACGGCATGTACACCAGGCCGTTGGCCCCGGGCGGCACGCGCGCGGCGATGACGTTGAGCACCTCGTACACGTCCGGGCGCTCTTCGTCGCGCAGCAGTTCGTCGGGATGGAACAGGATGCGGTCGCGAAGGAACGACAGGTTGGCGCCGGCGGTGGACTGCAGCGCGGTGGCCAGGTAGCGCCCGCTCACCGCGCACGGCACCGCGGCGATGTTGCTGAACACATCGGTCTTCATCCGCGGCACGTGCGCGCCCAGCCACGACGAGGTACCCAGGTACAGATGCGCGGCGTAGTCCTCGACCGCCGCGGCCACCGCCACCGCCGAGTTGTCGATGGCGCCGGCGATCACCCGGGTCTGCGGCGACAGGCCCATCTGCGCCGCCACCTGCGGCAGCAGCGGCCCCAGCACCTCGGTGGAGGCCACCAGGTCCGGCAGCTTGTCGCGTTCGATGCCGAGCAGGCGCAGCAAGCCGTCGTCGTAGCGGATGCGCATCGGGTCGCGGTTGTCGGTCACCCACGTGGTGAGCACCGAGTCCGCGGTGGCGCAGAAGCGCCCGGTCAGGCGCAGGTTGAGATAGTCCAGCGCATTGAGGAACTTGTGCGTGCGCTGGTAGCGCTGCGGTTCGTGGTCGCGCAGGTAGGCGATGTGGCCGGCACAGTCCTTGCCGCTGCCGGCCGGCGCGCCGCCGCTCAGGCGCAGCCAGCGCAGCAGCTTCAGCGGCGCATAGCCGCGCACGTTGAGCCAACGACCGCGCAGGCGCCGCGCGATCGCGGCCTGCCCGCGCATGTCCAGCCACAACATGGCGTTGCCCAGCGCGCGGCCGTCGCGATCCACGCACACGGTGCATTCGCCCTGGGTCGAGCAGCACACCGCGGTCACCCGCCGGCGCAGCGCCTCGCCGCCCTGCAGCACCGCCGCGGCGGTAACCAGCAGCGCGTTCCACCAGTCGCGCGGATCCTGCTCGGCGCAGACCCCGTGCACGTGCAGCGGCACCGGCTCGAATGCCCAGGCGATCACCTGGCCGTCCAGCGTGACCAGCGCGCACTTGCAGCCGGAGGTTCCCAGGTCCACCGCCAGCACCAGCGGTTGGTCGCCGCCCCGGTCGGCATCGAGCAGTTCGCTGCGCATGGGTCAGAACGTGTAGCCGATCGAAGCCACCAGGGTGTCGCCGTCGGTCTTGCGGATGCGCGCGCCGTCCTGCACCCAGTACAGTTCATGCGCGTTGACCCGGGTGCTGACCCAGTCCAGGTTCCAGTCCAGCCCCCAGCGCTTGTGGGTGACGCCGATCTGGTAATCGGCGAAGCTGCCCTCGCTGAAGTTGCGCAGCTTCTGGTAGCCGGCATGCAGGCGCAACGTGGTCGACGGCAACACCGACGGCAGCAGCGGGGTCTGGTAGTTGAGATCGCCGAGCAGGGTGCCGCGCGAATCGTGCTCGCCGCGGGCGAAGCAGCGCAGCGCCGTCGTCGGATCGGCGGCGAACTGCAGGATCTGCGCACACACCCCGCCGGTGTCGGCACCGCGGTAGGTCTTGGAGAACACGTACAACACGCGGCCTTCGATCGCGCCGTAGCCGAGTTCGAGCACGCCGAAGTTGCTGTTGTAGTTGGTGCGGCGGATGTCCTCCGGCGTGCCGGTCTCCAGGTCGATCCGGTGCGGAGCCAGGAAACTGGCGCCGGGGAAGCGCTCGGTCGCCAGGCCGACACCGCCATGCCAGGCATCGGGATTGCCGAAGCGGTAGCCGGCCGCGGCGGTGATGCCCAGGCCGTCGCCGTCGAGGAACTGTTTCTTGCTGACCTTGGCCACCTCCAGCAGCGCAACGAAACCGCTGGCGTGCACGAACTGGGTGGTCCACTTCAGCGATGGGCGCATCAGCGAGTCGGACACGCCGCGCGTGCGCTGCTCGCTCATCAGCCTGATCTGGTTCTGGAACTCGTAGTTGACCATGCCATCGGTGTCGGCCTGCTGGGCGTGGGCCTGGGCACAGCACGCGCCGTGCAGGGCCAGTGCGCCCGCGAGGGTCGCCATGAAGCGGACTGCAGTCATCTCAATCTCCCCTGGTTCGCTGAGGAAGGTGGGACGCGCGGCGGCCGGCGGCGGCCCCGCACGTCGATGGCACCGGCGCCTTGCGCGCGCGGCGGGTGGATTACTTGGCGCAGACCGGCGTGCTGGGCAGCGCCTGCACGCGGGTGAAGCGTTCGGTCTCGCCGAGCACTTCCACGCCGACGAAGGCGCGCAGATCCAGCGATTTGCCGCTGGCGCGCAGCGTGGCCTTGTAGCGCTTGCCGCTGCGCGGATCGAAGGCCCAGCCATCGCGCCAGGTGTCGCCGTCCTCGCGCCCCAGGCGCGCGATCTGCACGCCGCAGGTATCGGTGGCGGTGCCGGCGTCCTTGTCCCAGACGATGCGCCCGCACAAGGCGGTGGCCGCATCCGCGCAGGGCGCGAACTCCACCACCGCGTCCTTGGCCGCAGTCAGCCACAGCCCCTGTGCCGAGGCCGGTGCGGCGCCCGCCGCGGCCGGCGCCAGCAACCATCCGGCGACGAGTGCGCCGACCATGCCGTACCGCTTCATTCCCGAACTCGCCTGCATCGAACGCCCCCTCGCCATCGCGCAATTAAGTAGTGAAAACTACCGTATAGCGATCACTACCGTTTTGCAAGCATTGCACGCACGATGTTCGTCGCGGACGCGGCGGAGCGCGCAAACGCCTGGATTTCAAGGGATTCCGCGCATAGCGGCACGCATGCGCTGGCCGGTTTTTGCGGCATTGCAACAGCCGACGGCGAGGACCAAGACGCGGATCGGCTCGCCCTGCGACCATCCATCAACGTCTCACGTCGACGGAATCCGTCGATCGCGCGCCCTCCAATGACGCAGCCACAGGCGTGCAGCCGAACGCGGTCGGCAATGGCACGAGACGACCAAGGACGCGAGATTGGTCGGCGTTCGCTGCAACCTGGCTGCAGCGACGCGACGACATCGATGACAAGCACCGCCGCCCGCGAGGGCGGCAGTGCCGATGCGGACCAACGAGAAAGATGTAGGACCGGCAGGATCGGCCGGCCGAAGCGGCCGGCGATGGCGCGGCCGCGATGGGGGAAGCCCCCCCGTTCAACGCATCGGCGCCTCCCGCAGGCGGTAGGCGCGCGTTTGGATCAGGCGTCCTTGCCGGACACGTGCCCGTCGATCTTCGAGGTCTGGTACAGCGCCATGCCGATGCGCTTGATCAGGCCGAGCTGCTGCTCCAGCCACCAGGCATGGTCTTCCTCGGTGTCGCGCAACTGCGCCAGCAGCACGTCGCGGCTGACGTAGTCGCCGTGCTGCTCGCACAGCTTCATGCCCGCCGCCAGATTGGCGCGCACTTCGTACTCGACCTTCAGGTCCTTCTCCAGCATTTCCTCGACGGTGCGCCCGGGCTCGAACGCATGCGGGCGCATGTCCGGGTCGCCCTCCAGGAACAGGATGCGCCGCAGCAGCGCATCGGCGTGTTCGGTCTCCTCCTCCATCTCGTGGTTGATGCGTTCGTACAGCGCCAGCAGGCCCTGATCCTCGTAACGCCGCGAGTGGATGAAATACTGGTCGCGCGCGGCCAGTTCGCCGCGCAGCAGCTCCTTGAGGCATTGCACAACGTCGGGGTGTCCCTTCATGGGGCGGGCTCCGTGGGGTCGACTGAGGGCACCATAGTGCCCGATGCCGCCGCGCCGCGTTCCAATCGGAATCATTCACATCCCGAGTCGCAACGTCCGCGATGCGTGACCCCGCGCACAGCGCGCCGCGCCTACGCGGGAACGACACGCACGCGTGTCTAGAATCGGAGACTTGCCACCGGAGAGAGACGATGCGCGTGCGATGGAAACGCCTGCTGCTGGGGACGCTGCTGCTGACGGCGGCCGTGGTGCTGGGCATCTGGCTGCTGCTGCGCGGCAGCCTGGCCGCGCTCGACGGCAACGCGCCGCTGCAAGGCCTGCGGGCGCCGGCGAGCATCCAGCGCGACGCGCTGGGCGTGGTCACCATCGATGCCGCCGACGAAGCCGACGCGATGCGCGCGCTCGGCTACGTGCACGCGCAGGAGCGCTTCTTCGAAATGGATCTGCTGCGCCGTGCCGCCGCCGGCGAACTGTCCGAGCTGGTCGGTCCGCACGCGCTGGACGTGGACAAGGCACGGCGGGCGCATCGCCTGCGCGCACGCAGCAGCGCGCAACTGGCCGCGTTCGCCGGCACGCACGCAGCGGCTTTGCAGGCCTACAGCGCCGGCGTCAACCAGGGCCTGCACGCGTTGCGGGTACGGCCGTGGCCTTACCTGATGCTGTTCGCCGCGCCGCGCGACTGGCAGCCGGTGGATTCGGCGCTCGCCGGCCAGGCGATGTACTTCGACCTGCAGGGCAAGCAACTCGACCGCAAGCTGGCCCTGTACCGCCTGCAGCAGCGCTTGCCGGCGCCGCTGTATGCCCTGCTGCGCCACGAAGGCAGCAGTTGGGACGCGACACTGGACGGCAGCGCGCGCGGTGACGCGCAGCTGCCCGCCGCCGATCAGGTCGATCTGCGCCGCCTGGCAGACGCATCCGCGCCCGCCGCGGCGGACGCGGTGGCCACCAGCGCGCCCGGCAGCAACAACTGGGCGATCGCCGGAAGCGGCACCGCCGACGGCCGCGCCATCGTCGCCAACGACATGCATTTGGGCCTGCGCGCGCCCAGCCTGTGGTTCCGGGTGCGCCTGCGCTATGCCGATGCGCATGCGCCGGGCGGCCGCGTGGACGTGTCCGGGTTCTCGCTGCCCGGCCTGCCGGCGGTGATCGTCGGCAGCAACGGCCACATCGCCTGGGGCTTCACCAACAGCTATGCCGATACCGCCGACTGGTACCGGCTCACTCCCTGCGCCGCGGTGGCGCAGCCCGGCTGCACGCCGGTCACCGTGCACCGCGAACGGATCCGGGTCTCGGGCGCGCCCGACACCGTGCTGCAGGTGGAGGACACCGCCTACGGCCCGATCCTGCAGCACGAACCCGACGGCAGCGCGCTGGCGCTGCGCTGGGCCGCGCAGTTGCCGGGTGCACTGAACCTGGGGCTGGCCGACTTCGCCCGCGCCGACACCCTGCCCGATGCCTTCGCCCGTGCGCAGCACATCGCCACGCCGGCACAGAACCTGGTGTTGGCCGACCGCGACGGCCACATCGGCTGGCGCGTGCTCGGCCCGTTGCCGCTGCGTGGCCCGCACTGTGCGGCCGATGCGGTGATGCACGACGTGCGCACGACGGTGCCGACGGATGCCCGCTGCGCGCCGTGGCCACTGTCCACCGCCCAGTCGCCGCAGCGCATCGATCCCGCCGACGGGCAATTGTGGACCGCCAACGCCCGCGTGGTCGGCGGCGCCGACCTGGCGCCGATCGGCGACGGCGGCTACGCGCTGGGCGCACGCGCGCAGCAGATCCGCGACGACCTGCGCCTGCATCCGCACCTCGACGAACGGCAGTTGCTGGCGATCCAGCTCGACGACCGCGCCCTGTTCCTGCAGCGCTGGTGGGCGCTGCTGCAGCAACGCGACGCGGGCGCCGCCACGCCGGCGCTGCACGCCGTGTCGCAGGCCGCCGCGCACTGGGAGGGCCGCGCCAGCACCGGCTCGGTGAGCTATACCCTGGTCCGCGCGTGGCGCCTGGCGGTACTGACCCGGATCCGCGACGGCCTGATCGCGCCGGCCCGGACAGGATCGGACGCCGATGCCGCGCCACCGCCGCTGCCGCAACTGGAAGGCGTGGCCTGGCCGCTGCTGCAGCAACAGCCCCTGCACCTGTTGCCGCGCCGCTACGGCAGCTGGCAGGCGCTGCTGGAGGACGCCGCCGCCGAGGTACGCACGCAGCTGCAGGCCGATGGCCCGCTGGACACGCGCCGCTGGGGCCAGGAGAACCGCGCGGCGATCTGCCATCCGCTGGCGCAAGGCCTGCCGGCGCCGTTGAGCGGCTGGCTGTGCATGCCCGACACGCCGCTGCCCGGCGACGACGACATGCCGCGGGTGCAGCGCCCGGCCTTCGGCGCCTCCGAACGCATGGTGGTGGCGCCGGGCCACGAGGCCGACGGCATCGTGCACATGCCCGGCGGCCAAAGCGGCCACCCGCTGTCGCCGTTCTGGGGCGCCGGCCACGCCGACTGGGTACAGGGCCGTGCCACAAAGTTCCTGCCCGGCCCGACCCTGCACACGCTGAGATTAAGCCCGTCCGCTCCACAATGAGATGTCGGTTCCGCGCCGGCGCGTGTCACATGCGCCGGTCTGCCGCCTCCCCTCCCCCCACTGCCGAGTCTGCCTACCGATGAAGCGCCCTCCCCTGCTCGCCCTGTTGCTGCCGCTCGCCGCGGCCGTGTCGTTCCCCGCCTGTGCCACGCCGGCCGCCGACGCCCCCCCTGCCGCCGCCGACTGCAGCGTGCGCGCCGAACCCGGCGACGACCTGCAGGCCGCGATCGACCGGGTCCCCAACGACGGCAAGCCCGCCACCGTGTGCCTGAGCGCGGGCGAGTTCCACATCGACAAGCTGATCTCGATCCAACGCGACGGCCTGCGCCTGCGCGGCCAGGGCGATGCCACCGTGCTGCGCATGCGCGACCACGTGCAGCAACCCACCATCGTCATCGGCGACTACCAGAACGAGCGCCCCATCCGGCCGATCCGCGACGTGCGCGTGGAGCAGTTGCAGATCGTCGGCGGCACCATCGACAAGGAGTTCATGCCCGAGCGCCCGTACCTGAGCAACAGCCTGGTGGTGGTGCGCAACGGCCAGGACATCCAGCTGACCCACCTGCGGGTCAGCAAGTGCCGCAGCGCCTGCCTGCTCAGCGAGTTCGACAGCCGCGACCTGCTGATCGCGCACAACGACGTCTCCGGCGCGACCTGGGACGGGGTGTCGTTCAACCGTACTGCCAAGGTCAAGCTGATCGACAACGTGATCCACGACAACGTCGCCGCCGGCATCACCACCGAGCACCTGGAAGACAGCGAGATCCGCGACAACCGCCTGGAACGCAACGGCAGCCAGGGCGTGTACCTGGCCGACGCGCGCCGCAACCTGTTCGCGGGCAACCAGTTCATCGACAACAAGGGCGCCGGACTCTACCTGACCTGCTCGATCCGCCAGCGCACGCCGCAGATCCTGTGCTGGGACAACAGCATGAGCCAGGACAACACCTTCGAGAACAATACCTTCCGCGGCAATCCCTACACCTACACCATCGGTGTGGACAGCGCCGCCAACTGCACCGGCCCGGACTTCCGCCCCAACCTGTGGCGCAAGAGCAACCAGGCCGACGCCTCGGGCATCGACATCCAGCCCGAACGCTACGGCCACTGCGTGCGCTTCGAGTAGGCCTGCGCCGCCTCGCCGCCAGCCTGCCGTCCTGCCCGCCTCGGGCAGGACGGCCTGGCGCGGGGCGACGGCGGCCGCCAGACGCGGCGCTGACGCGCGGCACGATACCGCCGGCACAGCCCGGCCCCTCTGCCGGGTGCCGCATGACTGCCCGCCATGACGTCCGCGCGAACATTCGGCAAAGGCGCTAAAGCGCGGCCTGCAGCGGCCGCTAACCGGTGACGACACCCCAGCGACCGACGGACCGCGCTGGATCCCCGTACCGGCCGCGTCGGCGTCCGCCACGCCCGCCAGGCGAGCCAAAGCAGATAGGCGGCACCGGCCACCGACAACCCGCGATGCAGCGCCGGCACCTGCGCCAGCAACGCCTGCAGGCCCAACAACGCCGCCAACGCGAACAGCGCGCAGCCCACCCCCATGCCCAGTGCCGCGGCGAACCCGGCCGCACGCGAACGTCCGGCGGCCAGCCGCGCCACCAGCAAGAAGCTCGCACCGGGGCTGATCGCCCCCAGCGTCAGCACGCCGGCGATCGTCAGCAGGCTTGCGCCGGTCACCCCAGCGCCTGCGCGTGCACCCCGGCCACCGCACGACCGGAGGGATCGGCCATCGCCGCGAAGCTGGCATCCCAGGCGATCGCCGCCGGCGAGGAGCAGGCGATCGACTTGCCGCCGGGCACGGTCTCGGCCGCGGCCGGGGTCGGGAACACGCGCTCGAACAGGCTGCGGTAGTAATACGCTTCCTTGGTCTGCGGCGGATTCACCGGAAAGCGCTTGTCGGCCGCGGCCAGTTCGCGGTCGCTGACCTGCGCCTCGGCGTGCGCCTTCAGCCCGTCGATCCAGCCGTAGCCGACGCCGTCGCTGAACTGCTCTTTCTGCCGCCACAGGATCGACTCGGGCAGATAGCCTTCGAAGGCTTCGCGCAGCACACCTTTTTCCATGCGCGCCGCGCCGCCACTGGCCTTGTCGATCATCTTGTACTGGGCATCCATGCGCATGGCCACGTCCAGGAACTCCACGTCCAGGAACGGCACGCGCGGTTCCACGCCCCAGGCCATCATCGACTTGTTGGCGCGCAGGCAATCGTAGTTGTACAGGGCGTCGAGCTTGCGGATCAGTTCCTCGTGGAATTCGCGCGCGTTCGGCGCCTTGTGGAAGTACAGGTAGCCGCCGAAGATCTCGTCGCTGCCTTCGCCGGACAGCACCATCTTCACCCCCATCGCCTTGATCCGCCGCGCCAGCAGGAACATCGGCGTGGAGGCGCGGATGGTGGTGACGTCGTAGGTCTCGATGTGCCGGATCACGTCCGGCAGCGCGTCCAGGCCTTCTTCGAAGGTGTATTCGAAACCGTGGTGCACGGTGCCCAGCGCCTCGGCGGCGATCGCCGCGGCGGCCAGATCCGGCGAGCCCTTCAGGCCGATCGCGAACGAGTGCAGGCGCGGCCACCAGGCCTCTGCCTCGTCGTTCTCCTCGATGCGCTTGCGCGCGAAGCGCGCCGCCACCGCCGCCACCAGCGAGGAATCCAGCCCGCCGGACAGCAGCACGCCGTACGGCACGTCGGTCATCAGCTGCCGATGCACGGCGCGCTCGAAGGCCTCGCGCAGTTCCTGCTTGCTCACTTCCACGCCCTGCACCGCCGCGTAGTCGCGCCAGGGTTTGCGGTAGTACTGCACGAGCTCGCCGCTGGCACTGTCGTAGTAGTGGCCCGGCGGGAACTGGGCGACGTCGGCGCAACTGTCTGCCAGCGACTTCATCTCCGACGCCACCCGCAGCCGACCCTGCGCGTCATGGCCCCAATACAGCGGACACACGCCCATCGGATCGCGCGCGATCAGCACGCGGCCGGCGGCCTTGTCCCACAGTGCGAACGCGAAGATGCCGTTGAGTCGGTTCAGCAGCGCGTCCGGCGTGGTTTCGCGGTACAGCGCGTTGATCACCTCGCAATCCGAACCGGTCTGGAAGGCATAGGGCTGGGCGAGTTGCTTCTTCAGTTCGCGATGGTTGTAGATCTCGCCGTTGACCGCCAGCGCCAGTTGTCCATCCTCCGACAGCAGCGGCTGCGAACCACCGGCCGGGTCGACGATGGCCAGGCGCTCATGGACCAGGATCGCGCCGTCGTCGACATACACGCCGCTCCAGTCCGGGCCGCGGTGACGCTGCCGCTGCGAGCAGTCCAGCGCCTGCCGCCGCAATGCCTGCAGGTCGTCGCCCGGTTGCAGGCCGAAGATGCCGAAGATCGAACACATGGGAAAGCTCCTGATCATGGGGTGGTGTGCGCGAGGGGGGACGCACCAGACACAAAAAAACCCGCATCGGCCGATGCGGGTTTTCTGGTGGCTGGGCGTGGTGTTTCTGGTAGCGCCTAGTCGCAGACCCGCATCGGCCGCGCACGATTATTCGCCAGCGCATTATTGCGGCCGTTGGCGTTGATCGAGCGGAGGACGGACAGCGAGGTCATGCAGCGACCGTAACCCGACGCGCGGGCCGACGCAACTGTTACCGCAGCAACCGTTCGATCAGGCGCAGGTACAACTCGGGCAGCGCTTCCAAGTCGGCCACGCGCACGTGCTCGTCGACCTGGTGGATGCTGGCGTTGACCGGGCCGACTTCGATGCACTGTGCGCCAAGCGGGGCGATGAAGCGCGCATCGGAGGTGCCGCCGCCGGTGCTCTCCTCCGGCGGCGCGCCGGCGACCTCGCCCAGCACCTCGCGCGCCACCCGGCGCAGCGTGCCTTCGGGGGTGTAGAACGGCTCGCCGCTGCGGTGCCAGCGCAGGCTGTAGTCCAGGCCATGGCGATCGAACAGCGCGGCGATCTCCGTTTCCAGCCGCGGCGCATCCCAGTGCGGGGTGTAGCGCAGGTTGAAGGCGACCTGCAGTTCGCCGGGGATCACATTGCTGGCGCCGGTACCGGCATGGATGTTGGAGAGTTGCAGACTGGTCGGCGGGAAGCTTTCGTAGCCGTCGTCCCAGTGCCGCGCGACCAAATCGGCCAGCGCCGGCGTGGCCAGGTGGATCGGGTTTCGCGCCTTGTGCGGATAGGCCACGTGGCCCTGCACACCGCGCACGACGAGCGTGCCCGAGAGGCTGCCACGGCGGCCGACCCGCAGCAGATCGCCGAGCCGTTCGGTGGACGAGGGTTCGCCGGTGATGCACCAGTCGATGCGTTCGCCGCGCTCGGCGAACAGCCGCGCCACTTGGCGCACGCCGTCGATCGCATCGCCTTCCTCGTCGCTGGTCAGCAGCACCGCCAGCGTGCCCGGGTGCTGCGGATGCGCGGCCACGAACCGCTCGGCGGCGACCACGAAGGCGGCCACGCTGCCCTTCATGTCGGCGGCGCCGCGCCCGTACAGCACGCCGTCGCGGAGTTGCGGCGCGAACGGATCGCTGGCCCAGGCCTCGCGCGGCCCCGGCGGCACCACGTCGGTATGCCCGAGCAGCGCCAGCACCGGACCGTCGCCGCCACGGTGGGTGGCCCACAGGTTGTCGACCTGGCCGCAGCGCAACCGCTCGATGGCGAAACCGGCGCGTTCCAGCCGCTGCGCGATCAGGTCCTGGCACCCGGCATCGTCAGGAGTGACCGACGGACGGGCGATCAGGTCGCAGGCGAGTTCAAGGACATCGGACATGCAGGGACACCGTTGGAAAACACGAGAAAGACGCGATGGGGATCGACAGCGGCACCGTCGCGTGTGGGCGGCGCAGGAAACGCAGTGTACGAGCGGGACTGGCGGATTCGAAGCATCGGCCAGGTTTGCCTGGCGGGTGCCGGTCGCGGCCTTCTACGAAGCGACGCCAGGCCAGCGCATGCATTGCACGCGCACCGCGAACGCTTCGTTGCCGGGCATGCGCCCGCCGTGCGTTCCGGTCTCGACGAAGCCGCAAGCGCGGTAGAAGGCCAACGCCGCAGCATTGCCTTCCAGCAATTCCAGCGTCAGGCCGGCCGGGCTGGCGGCCTGCACGGCCGCCACCAGCGCCTGGCCGACGCCGCGCCGGCGCGCGGCCGGGTCCACGTACAGCCAGGCCAGTTCCTGGCCATCGTCGGCGACGAAGCCGAGCACCTGGCCAGCGCACTCGGCGACCTGCACGCGGTAGTCGAACAAGCCTTCGCGCTCGGCCGCAACCGGCAGCGGCAGGAACGCATCGGACAGCCCCGCCGCCTGCAGTTCCTCCAGGCGCGCGGCATCGTGGATGGCGCACAGGCGCGCCCAGTCCTCGGCCCGGTACGGGCGGATGGTCACGCGATCCCGAATCGCTGCTTGAAGCCGTTGTCGGAGAAGCCCTGGCTGAGCCGGCCGTCGTCGGTCACCACCACCGGCCGCCGGATCAGCTGCGGATACTCGCGCAGCAGCAGCTTCCACTCGGCATCCGAGCCCGGGGCTTTCTTGTTGTCGGGCAACTGCCGCCAGGTGGTGGAGGACTTGTTGACCAGCGCGTCGAAGCCACCGGCCTGGCCGGCCCACTCCAGCAGGGTCTCCGGGGTCGGCTTGTGCTCGCGGTAATCGACGAAGGTGTAGGACACGCCGAAGCGGTCCAGCCACTTCGTCGCCTTCTTGCAGGTGTCGCAGTTCTTCAATCCGTACAACGTGGTCATTGGTACTGTCTCATCAGGTAAAGCCCCTCTCCCACCGGGAGAGGGGTTGGGGTGAGGGTTGGCGCGCCGTGGTGACATGGCACACGCAGATATCGTGTTTGATCTTACCCGGCGCACGCGCCGTCGGTTCTCCCGTGCAGCGAGAAAACGCACTCGGCCACACCGCGCCTCACTGCGCCGGCACTTCCTCGAGCTTGGCCGAATCGATCCGCCAGCGCAGCTGTGCCGCCGAGGCGCCGTCCACGCCGTTGACGCGGCGCAGGATGTAGTCGCCGCGGAAGCGTTGCCGGGTGCCATCGGCCAGCGTCGCCTCCACGGTGACCGGCACCGGCTGATACACCGAGCCGGCGGCACCATCGCTGGCGCCCAGCGTGCCGATCGTCGCCTTCACCGCACGCGTCTGCGCGAAGCCGGCCTTGAACGCAGCGTAGGATTGCCCCGGACGCCCGTCCTCGCCCCACTGCTGCCAGGCCGTGGCGTAGTCGCGCGCATCGATCGCCGCGTAGTAGCGTCGTACCACGTCGGCCGCGGCCTGCGCGCTGTCGGCGGCTGGCCCGCAGCCAGCAGTGGTCGCCGCGTCGCGGCCGAGCAGCGCACAGCTGCGCGCGATCTCGTCGTCAATCATGGCGCAGCTGTTGGCGGCATTGCAGGGCGGGTGCGTGGCCGGCGACACCGCGCGGCAGGTGGCCACACGAGCCGCCGCGGCGTCGGCGCCGATCTGGTCGGTGCAGGACAGCGGCTCGACTGCGGCGCTGGTGCTCTCCGCAGTCGTCGCAGGCGGTTGCGCAGGTGCAGGTGTCGCGGCCGAAGCGGGATTTGGCGCAGCGGCCGCCGCTGGCGTATCGCCATCCTTGGGCGTCGCCGGTGCCGGCGCGCCCTCACGCCCGCACCCGGACAGCGCGAACGCTGCCGCCATCCAGTAAGCCCATTTCATCTTCCGCATCAGTGTCTCCTGTCGGCAAAGTGGCAGCACCCGGCACTGGTCTGCGCCGGGATTCGCCGGTCCGATGTGCATCGCCGCGGCAGAACTCGAACCCGCGTCTAGTAGCGTATACGGCCACCGATGTACGCCGGGTGTGCGCCCTTTGACTGCTTCAAGATCGCAAGCCATACGAGACAACCACCTCGTGACGTGCGACGACCACAGCATGTGCCCATGCCTAACCGCAAGCACATGGGCTGGATTCGCAGGAGGTTCAGTGTGCCACCACGCCGATGACGACGACGGAAGCCGCCGCACGCTCTGCCGCCGTTGCGTTTGCTTTTGATCTGCCGGGTTCCCTTCCGCAGCGGCGGATGGACCGGGGAAAAACCCGAAGGGCGGCGCACAGGGATGTGCGCCGTTCGCGGCAGGGGCAGGGCTCGCCGGAAAAAGGCGAAGCACTGCTTCGCCCCGGCGGGCGGGCTGGCGCCGTGAGGCGACTGCCCC
>NZ_LFME01000046.1 GCF_001043115.1 Xanthomonas sp. NCPPB 1128
GAGTGGTGGGGCGGGGCACGCCGCGCCGACTCGAATCCGCCCGTCCTGGATGATGCGGTGTGCGCGGTAACGTTCCCCCGCTCCATTAACCTTAGTGGGCCGCCATCACAGAAATGCCGCGTCGTTATGTGGGCGGCACCAATGGTTATGTCGTTGACTGTCGGGCGCTCCGTGCGGCCGTACCCTCACCCCAACCCCTCTCCCGGTGGGAGAGGGGCTAGCGCTTCCCTTCTCCCACCGGGAGAAGGTGCCCCGAAGGGGCGGATGAGGGTACGGGCGAAGCCTCGAACTGTTTGCGACCGCCGGGCGCTGTGGGCGGCCGTACCCTCACCCCAACCCCTCTCCCGGTGGGAGAGGGGCTTAGCGCCTCCCTTCTCCCCTCGGGAGAAGGTGCCCCGAAGGGGCGGATGAGGGTACGGGCGAAGCCTCGAATTGTTTGCGACCGCCGGGCGCTCCGCGGCGGCCGTACCCTCACCCCAACCCCTCTCCCGGCGGGAAAGGGGCTTAGCGCTTCCCTTCTCCCTGCGGGAGAAGGTGCCCCGAAGGGGCGGATGAGGGTACGGGCCAAGCCTCGAATTGTTTGCGACCGCCGGGCGTTCCGTGGCGGCCGTACCCTCACCCCAACCCCTCTCCCGGTGGGAGAGGGGCTAGCGCTTCCCTTCTCCCTGCGGGAGAAGGTGCCCCGAAGGGGCGGATGAGGGTAAGGGCGAAGCCTCGAAAGGGTTGCTGCCGCCAGGCGTTCCATGGCGGCCGCACCCTCACCCCAACCCCTCTCCCGGTGGGAGAGGGGCTAGCGCTTCCCTTCTCCCTGCGGGAGAAGGTGCCCCGAAGGGGCGGATGAGGGTACGGGCGAAGCCTCGAACTGTTTGCGACCGTCAGGCGTTGCGGGCGGCCGTACCCTCACCCCAGCCCCTCTCCCGATGGGAGAGGGGCTAGCCTGCTGAGAGGTGCTGCCGTGCGCGCAGCTCAGCGGTCGTCGACCAAGCTGCCGCCGGGCAGGAACACCCAGGTGCGGGTCACCTGCAGGATGTCGATGTTGTCGTCGGTGCGCGGCAGCGGCGGGAACGGCTGCGCCAGCTGCACGATCCGCAGGGCGGCGGCATCGAGCATCGGCACGCCGCTGGAACGCAGGATGCGGCTGCTCTCCAGGCTGCCGTCGCGGCGCACGCCGACGCTGATCACCACCTGGCCGCCGAGCCGGCGCCGCCGTGCTTCGTCGGGATAGTTGAGATTGCCGACGCGCTCGGCGCGGTCGACCCAGGCGCGCAGGTAGTTGGCGTAGGCGTATTCGCGGGTGCTGGCGGAGACGAACTTGCGGTTGGGACGCTTGGCGTACTGCTCCGAGCGCAAATGCACCTCGGCGGCCAGTCGCGCCATCTCGGCATCGCGCTGTTCGCGCTGCGCGTCCACTGGCCGTTGCGGCTCGTCGGTGCGCGGCTGGGTCTGCGCCACCGGCAGCGGCTGCTCGCCGCGCGCGCTGCTGACCACGCGCGGGGTCGGTTCCGGCGCGGCGGCCGCGGTCTGCGCGCGCAGCGCCTGCGGCGCCAGGCCATCCTGACGCTGCGGCACCACGCCCGGCTGGCTGTCGCGTGGGCGCTGGGGCTTGTCGTGGTCGCCGCCGCCCTGCTGATTGGCCTGGGCCAGGAAGTCGGCCTGTTTTGGGGTCAGCGGGGTGCTGGTCTGGCTGAAGATCACGTCCAGGGTCGGCACCAGCGGCGCATCGTCGTCGATCGCGAAGCCCACGCCGAGGATCAGCAGCCCATGCACGATCAGCGACAGCACCAGGGTGGCGCTGAGCCGTTCGCGCTCGCCGATGCGCGGCGCGGGCGTCGCGGCGGCCGCGCTCATCGCGCCGGATAGGCCTCGATGGCGTCGAACAGCAGCCCGGCGATGTTGAGCCCGAACTGCGCGTCCAGCTCGCGCACGCAGGTGGGGCTGGTCACGTTGACCTCGGTGAGGTAGTCGCCGATCACGTCCAGGCCGACGAAGCGCATGCCGCGCCGCTTCATCTCCGGGCCGACCTGGGAGGCGATCCAGCGGTCGCGCTCGCTCAGCGGGCGGCCTTCGCCGCGGCCGCCAGCGGCCAGGTTGCCGCGGAACTCGTCGCCCTGCGGAATCCGCGCCAGGCAGTAGTCCACCGCCACGCCGTCCACCAGCAGGATGCGCTTGTCGCCGGCGCTGATGTCCGGGATGAAGCGCTGCGCCAGGGCCAGCTTGCGCCCGCCGTCGGTCAGCGTCTCCAGGATCACGTTGAGGTTGGGGTCGCCGGTGCCGCTGCGGAAGATCGAACGCCCGCCCATGCCGTCCAGCGGCTTCAGCACCGCCTGGCCGTGCTCCAGCACGAAGGCCTTGAGCGTGGCGGCGTCGCGGCTGACCAGGGTCGGCGGACAGCATTGCGGGAACAGCAGGGCGGCCAGCTTCTCGTTGAAGTCGCGCAGGCCCTGCGGGTCATTGACCACCTGCGCGCCGGCGCGCTGGGCCACGCTCAGCACGTGGGTGTCGTACAGGAACTCGGCATCGAACGGCGGGTCCTTGCGCATCAGCACGACCTGGCCGGGGCCGAAGGTCAGGTCGGCGAAGGCGTCCAGCTCGAACCAGCCGGCCTTGTCGTCGCGCACTCGCAGCGGCGCGGCCTGGGCCAGCGCGCGGCCGTCGCGCAGGGTCAGCCCGCCCGGCCGCACGTAGTGCAGGCGGTGCCCACGGCGCTGCGCTTCCAGCAGCATCGCGAAGGTCGTGTCTTTGGCGATCTTGATGCTGGCGATGGGGTCCATCACCACGATGACATCGAACGGCATGGGGGCACCTGAGAGACTGAGCGGACGATGGTAGCGGGTCGGCGGGGGCGCCGCGCATCGGGTGTCGGGCGCGGCTTCGCGGTGTCGCACGTTATCCGCCAAACTGTGACATAGTTTGTGCTGTTACGTGGTTCAACGCAGACCCGCAGCGGCGGCCTTGACAGTCGCAGCGGGTCTTGGGATACATGGCGTTTCGCAGCGAAGCCGGATCCGATGAAGCGTCGCGCGCTTGGGGGCAAGTGATGAGTGAAAACACGACTGCGGGTGGGGAACTCGCAGGCTTGCGGGTCATGGTGATCGACGATTCGAAAACAATCCGTCGTACCGCCGAAACGTTGCTGAAGCGCGAAGGGTGCGAAGTGGTGACGGCGACCGACGGCTTCGAGGCCCTGGCCAAGATCGCCGATCAGCAGCCGCAGATCATCTTCGTGGACATCATGATGCCGCGGCTGGACGGCTATCAGACCTGCGCGCTGATCAAGGGCAACCAGCTGTTCAAGGCTACGCCGGTGATCATGCTGTCCTCCAAGGACGGCCTGTTCGACAAGGCGCGCGGGCGCATCGTCGGGTCCGAGCAGTACCTCACCAAACCCTTTACACGCGAAGAGCTGCTGGGCGCGATCCGTACATACGTCAACGCCTGACCAGGGGGAAAGGCAGCATGGCCCGTATCTTGTTGATCGAGGACTCACCGACCGACCGGGCGGTGTTCACGCAATGGCTGGAAAAAGCCGGGCACCAGGTCCTGTCCACCGACAACGCGGAGGACGGGATCAAGCTGGTGCGCGAGCAGGCACCGAGCCTGGTGCTGATGGACGTGGTGCTGCCGGGCATGAGCGGCTTCCAGGCCACCCGCGCGCTGTCGCGCGACGAGGCCACCCGGCACATCCCGGTGCTGATCATCAGCACCAAGAGCATGGAGACCGACAAGGTCTGGGGCATGCGCCAGGGCGCCACCGACTACATCGTCAAGCCGCCGCGGGAAGACGAGCTGATCGCCCGCATCAACCAACTGGTGGGCTGACATGCGCTCGCCCTTCGACATCCTCGAGGCCTACGAGCGGCGCAGCCTGGCGCACGCGGTGCAGATGCCCGAACGCGCCTTCGACGACGACGTCTGGCGCGGGGTCGGCTACCGCGTCGGCAAGCGCCACCTGGTGTCGGACTTCCGCGAAGTGGTGGAAATCGTGCGCATGCCGCCGGTCACCCCGGTGCCGGGCGCGCAGCCGTGGCTGCTGGGCGTGGGCAACCTGCGCGGCAACCTGTTCCCGGTGGTCGACCTGAAGCAGTTCCTGGAAGGCGAACGCACCGCGCTGCAGGAAGGCCAGCGCGTGCTGATCATGCGCCAGAGCGGCGGCGACGTGGCCCTGACCATCGACGAGCTGTTCGGCCAGCGCAGTTTCACCGAGGCGCAGGCGGTGGAGGCGGGCGATCTGGCCCAGGGCCGCTACGCGCACTTCATCGACCGCGCCTTCCGCGGCGACGCCCAGGACTGGGGCGTGTTCTCGCTGTCGCTGCTGTCGCGCACTCCCGAATTCCGGCAAGCCGCCGCCTGAGCGCGCGCGCTGCCTCCGCATCGAAGACCGAGGTCGCATCATGAGTACTGCTCCGGACGCCCGCAAGGCCAGCAAGCTCGGCAGCGTGGGCACGAGTTTCTGGCTGGGCCTGCTGGCGTTGTCGCTGGTCGTGTTCGGCGCCAACACCGGCGTGGCCACCTGGCAGGGCAACCGCCTGGCCGGCGCCAGCACCGGTGCGGCCGACCTGCAGGTGCTGTCGCAACAGTTGGCCAACCAGGCCCGCGACGCGGTGTCCGGCAATGCTGAGACCTTCAAGCAGTTCAAGCAGACCAAGGCGAAGGTAGAGAGCACCGTCGCCGAGCTCAATGCACGCTATGCCAACGAGACCGGCGTGTCCGGGCCGTTGCAGACCCTCAACGGCACCTGGGCGCCGCTGGCCAAGAACGCGCAGCAGGTGGTGGACAGCGAACCAGCGGTGCTGGCCTTGGCCGGCAATGCCGACCGCTTCGTCGGCGGCGTGCCGCAGTTGCAGGCGCAGTTGAACGAGGTGGTGCGCGCGATGACCGTCGGCGGCGCTCCCGCCGCACAGATCTACAACACCCTGCAGCAGGTGGTGGTGGCCGGCACCATGGCCCGCCGCGTCACCGAAATGCGCGCCGGCGGCCGCGGTGCCGCCAGCGCCGGCGACGCGCTGGCGCGCGACGCAGTGGTGTTCGGGCAGATGCTCGAGGGCCTGCGCAACGGCAACGAAGAGCTGGGTATCGCCCCGGTGCGCAACGCCGCGGCATTGGCCGCGCTGGAGCAGTCGCAGGCGCAGTGGGCGGAAATGAAGAAGGACCTGGACGCGCTGCAGGCCAGCTCGCGCAGCCTGTTCGCCGCGCAGTCCGCCGCGGCGGCGCTGACCGCCGGCTCGGGCAAGATGCTGGAGGACAGCAAGAAGCTGTTCGACGCGTTCTCCGCGTTCGGCTCCACCCGCGACACCCGGTGGTTCCCGAACTTCTGGCTGGGCGTGATCTCCGGCCTGCTGGCGCTGCTGTCGATCGTCGGCTTCGTCTGGACCACGGTGCGCAGCCGCAGCCGCGAGCAGGAAATCCGCCTGCAGACCCAGGTCGAATACAACAGCCGCAACCAGCAGGCGATCATGCGCCTGCTCGACGAAATCAGCTCGCTCGGCGAAGGCGACCTGACGGTCAAGGCCTCGGTCACCGAGGACATGACCGGCGCCATCGCCGACGCGATCAACTACGCCGTCGACGAACTGCGCCACCTGGTGACCACCATCAACGACACCTCGGCCAAGGTCGCCGTGTCCACCGAGGAAACCCAGGCCACCGCGCGGCAGCTGGCCGACGCGGCAGGGCATCAGGCCGAGCAGATCGGCTCGGCCTCGGTGCGCATCAACGAAATCGCCGCCAGCATCGAGCAGGTCTCGCGCAACTCCACCGAATCGGCGGAAGTGGCGCAGCGCTCGGTGGTGATCGCGGCCGAAGGCGCCGGCGTGGTCCGCGAGACCATCCAGGGCATGGACCAGATCCGCGACCAGATCCAGGAGACCTCCAAGCGCATCAAGCGGCTGGGCGAGTCGACCCAGGAGATCGGCTCGATCGTGGAACTGATCAACGACATTTCCGAGCAGACCAACATCCTCGCGCTCAACGCCGCGGTGCAGGCCGCCTCGGCCGGCGAGGCCGGCCGCGGTTTCGCCCTGGTCGCCGACGAAGTGCAGCGCCTGGCCGAACGCACCTCCGGCGCCACCCGCCGCATCGAGGGCCTGGTGCAGACCATTCAGGCCGATACCAACGAAGCGGTCAGCTCGATGGAGCAGACCACCTCCGAGGTGGTGTCCGGCGCGCGCCTGGCCGAGGATGCCGGCACCGCGCTGACCGAGATCGAGCGCGTGTCCAACGCGCTCAACACCCTCATCAAGAACATCTCCATCGCCGCGCACCAGCAGTCGGCGGCGGCGATCGACATCACCCAGACGATGGACGTGATCCGGCAGATCACCGGACAGACCTCGCAAGGTGCGGGACAGACCGCCGAATCGATCGGCCGCCTGGCGCAACTGGCGGCGGACCTGCGGCGCTCGGTCGCCGACTTCAAGCTGCCGGCGTAAGCGGGCCGGAACCGGGTGGAAGGAAGCGCACATGACGTACCGTGAACAACTCCCGCATGCCGTCGCCGCGCTCGCGCGGCACGGCGCGTGCCCGGCCGCGGAGACGCGGCGATGAGCGCGCTGCGCGATGCGATGAGCCATGCCGCGCTGGGCTGGGTCAAGCCGGAACTGGACGAGACCCTGCGCCAGGTGCGCGGCGAGATCGAAGCCTTCGTCGAAGAACCGGCCGACACCGGCCGCATGCGCTTCTGCGCCGGCTACCTGCACCAGGTGCAGGGCACCTTGCGCATGGTCGAACTGTACGCGCCGGCGATGGTTGCCGAGGAACTGGAGCTGCTGGCGGTCGCCGTGCAGAACGGCCAGGCGGCCGACCGCGACGAGGCCTGCGCCACGCTGATGCGTGGCACCGTGCTGCTGCCGGACTACCTGGAGCGCCTGCAGGACGGCCATCGCGACATTCCGATCGTGCTGCTGCCCTTGCTCAACGAGATCCGCGCTGCGCGCGGCGAAGCCGGCCTCAGCGAGGGCGCGCTGTTCGCGCTGGCGCCCGATGCCGCCGCCGCCACCGAGGCCGAGCTGGACCACGCACGCGGCAGCCTCGCCGGGCGCAACCGCGAGCTGCTCGACACCGTCGGCACTGCGATCAAGGAAGAACTGCTGCGGGTCAAGGACGCGCTGGACCTGCACCTGCGCACCGGCGGCGACGTCGCCGCGTTACAGGCCCAGGTCGACGAGCTGGGCGGCGTCGCCGACACCCTGGGCGTGATGGGCCTGGGCGTGGCGCGCAGCGTGGTGGTGCAGCAGCGCGACGCGCTGCGCAGCATTGTCGACGGCGCCCGCGCGGCCGACGAAGGCCTGCTGCTGGATATCGCCGGCGCGCTGCTGTACGTGGACGCCTCGCTCGACGACCAGGTCGCCTACCTGGGCGCCGGCGGCGACGTGCAGGACGAGGCCAGCGCCGCCGAGGCGCGGCGTACGGTGGAGGTGCTGGCGCACGAGGCGATCGCCAACTTCGGCAGTGCCCGCGAGCATTTCGTCGCCTTCATCGAGACCAACTGGGACCATGCGCGCCTGGACGAAGTGCCGCGCCTGCTCGGCGAGGTCGCCGGTGCCTTGCGCATGCTGGAGCTGCCGCAGCCGGCCGACTACCTGGAAGGCGTGCGCCGCTATGTCGCCACCGAACTGATCGGCAAGCGCCGCGTGCCCAGCGGCCGCCAGCTCGACACCCTGGCCGACGCGATGGCCAGCCTCGAGTACTACCTGGAAGCGTTGCGCGAGCGTCGCCCCGGGCGCGAAGAAATTCTCGACATCACCCGCAGCAGCCTGGAAGCGCTGCGCTACTGGCCGCTGCCCGACACCGCGCCGGCCGTGCCGGGCGTGTTGCCGAGCGGAAGCGAGGCGACCGAATCGGTCGCGCCGCCGCCAGTGGCCGCTGATCCCACCGTCGAGTCCGCGCCGCCGTCCATCGCCGCACCGGCCGCGCCGGCCTGGGATCTGGCGCCGGCCGAGGACGTGCCGGAGACGATGCCGCGCACCCAGGACGCCGCGTCGTCCGCCCCGCAGGCGCCGCAGTGGAGCTTGGCGACGGACGAACACGATGCCGCGGCCGAACACGCCTCCGCGCCGGCCGACGACGTGCGCGACGCGCGCGAGCAGGAATCCGCGGCACCATCGCAGGCGCTCAGTTTCGATCCGGTCGCGGCCGAACAGGACAGCTGGACCGGCACCGCCGAGCCGCTGCACATCAGCCTCGATTCCCTGGTGCTGGAACAGGACGCGTTGCGGTCGGAGACGCCGCCCGCGTTCACGCAGGAAGACGAAGCTGCAGCCGTTCCCGCGGCGCCCGCGTCCGATGTTGCCGGTTTCGATCCGGTGGCCGCCGAGTACCCGGATGAGGCGCAGGCCGATGTGCCGGCCGCGTTTGCCGAGCTTGGCGAACACGACGATCCCAACCTGATCATCGTCGACGCACCGGTTGCTGCGGAAGATACCGACGCGTCCAGGCCACCGCTGATCATCGAACTGGAAGACGCGCCGGCGTTTGTCGACGCGCCGAACATGGCCGATGAGGCACATGCACTCGATTGGCATGCCGCCCCGGCGTCGCCGGACCAGGAGGCAGCATCTGCGCTGCCCCCGGATGCGGCCGAGCTGGCCGACGCCGACGCCGACATGGCGCATGGCGAGCGCCCCGACGCGGCACGGCAGGCTGAGTCCTCCGACGCCGGTGCCGACGCAGAAGACGCCGCGCATGCGATTCCGAGCGAGATCACGCAGGTCGCCGCCACCGACGTCGCAGGCGGGACCGATTCTCACGCTTCCCAGGATGGCCAGGCGCATGCCGATGCCGACCTTGCCAGCATTGGCGACGAAGCGCACACCGACGCCGTGGCCGCTGCGCCGTCGGCGCCGGGGCATGCCACGCTGGACGCCGAGGAACAGGCGACGTCCGCGCCGGTCTCGGAACACGCTGCTCCCACGACGCCGGTGTCGGACGCCGAAGCCGCGTTCCTCGCCGATCTGGAGGCGGCGGCCGCGCAGTTCGATGTCGCCACCGCCACCAGCGATGGCGAGTCTGCCGCCGCCACGTCCGCCGAAGCGCAGCATGCCGCGCCCAGCGCCGCACCTGTCGCCTCCGCTCCCGCCGTCGAGGCGGGCTTCATCGACGGCGAAGGTGAGATCGACGAGGAAATCCGCGAGGTGTTCCTCGAGGAGTTCGACGAGGAACTGGTCAATCTCGGCACGCTACTGCCGGCCTGGCGCGCCGCGCCCGGGCACATGGAAAGCCTGCGGCCGATCCGCCGTGTGTTCCATACCTTGAAGGGCAGCGGCCGCCTGGTCGGCGCGCGCGTGCTCGGCGAGTTCAGCTGGAAGATCGAGAGCATGCTCAACCGCGTGCTCGACGGCTCGCGCCCGGCCAGCCCGGCGGTGGTCGCCATGGTCGAGCAGGCCTACGCGGTGCTGCCGCAACTCAATGCCGCACTGCGCGGCAACGGCACGGTGCAGGCCGACCTGGACGCGATCCAGGCGGTGGCCGAGCGCATCGCTGCCGGCGAGGACGCGTTCTATTTCGCCACGCCGCAGGCCGCGGCCGCGCCGCGCGCGGGCACGCCGGCGTCGGTGGACAGCGTGCTGCGCGAGATCCTCGAAGCCGAGGTCGCCACTCACTTGGAGACCGTGCATGCCTGGCTGCAGCACGCGCCGCAGCCGGCCACCGAAGCGCTGCTGCGTGCAGTGCACACCATGAGTGGCGCGTTCGCGATGACCGACGTGCCGGAGATCACGGCGGTCACCGGTCCGGCCGAGAGCTACGTCAAGCGTGCGCTGGCCGCCGGCAGCGTGCCCAGCGCCGAAGGCGTGCGTGCGCTCGAGGACGCGGCGCGCGCCATCGCCGCCACCATCGCGGAACTGCAGGCGCCGTCGCCGGTGATTCCGCCGTTCACCGACCTGGCACAACGCCTGCGCGCACTGGTGGAGACCCTGCCGGAAGTGCAGTGGCCGCCGATCGCGCACGACGAGGACGACGAAGACCTGTCCGCGTCTGCACAGGGCGACACCGGTCTGGATGCGCAGGCCGTGCAGGCGGTGGAACTCACCGCGGCCGACGACTTGTCGGCGTTCGTGGGCGACGCCGTGCATCTGCACGAGACGCTGCCAGCGGACGAAGCGGTCGATCAGGCAGGCGAAAGTGCGGCGGACCAGCATGTCGCCGATGCCCATGCGGATGTGTCGTCCGCACCGGCAGAAGCCAACGCCACCCTCGATGCCGATGCCGAGGCGGCTACGTCGGCATCGGGGAGCGAGCATCTGCTGCCTGCTGCGGATGCGTCCGCGCAGGAGCAGCCGCCGAGCAAGGACGCGGCACCGGTCGAAGAACTGGTGGCGCCCCATGACGAGTACCAAGCCGACGAACAGGCGGCATTGGCACAGGACGGTCGGCTCGACGAGCTGACGGTCGAAGCGCCACTGAGCGCCGGGCAGGTGCCGGCCGAGCCGTCGCCGGAGGCGTTGGATTCGGGGACAGAGCAGGACGCGATCGTCGATGCGGTCGCCGACGATGCCGCGACCGTCACGACGACGGACGCGCAAGACGTGCAGGCACCGTCGCAGGAGAGCGAAGCGCATGGCGCCGAGAGTCGCCAGGACAAGGTGCAGGCTCACGAAATGCAGGACGCGTCCGTCCACGCGCAGGATGCCCAGGCATCCGATCACGCGGCAGCGGATGGCCATGCGGCCGACGCGCAGGCGGGCGACACCCAGGATGCGCGCGTGCAGACGCAAGATGCGCAGGCGCCGGATGGCACGACAGTGGGCCGCGATGCCGCGGACCAAGTGACCGAAGCGCAGGCCGACGACACCCAGGATGCACAGGCGGAGGAGTCGCAGGCAGCGGATCACGACGCTGCGCACGGCGACGCAGACGCGTCCGCCGACGACACCGCGGACGCGCACGAGCAACAGCTCAACGAGGACGCGCCCGCGATTGGCCTGCACCAGCAGCCGCTGGCGCCGTCGAGTGGTTGGCGCCACGATGGCGTGGCCTCGGCCAACGACGATACCGAGGCTGCCGCCGAGCATGGCGACGCGACGCCGGATGCCGCAGCGCCTGTGGACGAGGCAACGCACGAGGGCGATGCGGCTTCGCTCGCCACACACGCGGTCGGCGAACACACCGACACCGAAGCGCTTGCCGAACACGTCGAGCCGACCGGTGGTGCAGCTGATGGCGCGCCGCACGACGCCGCCACCGAAACGGAGCACGCCGCGCACGCGGCGCCGTCCGACGTCGATGAAACGACGGAAGCGCATCATGCGGCGTTCGACGAAGCGCCCAACGTGCCGCAGGACGCCGCCGATCAGGGCGACACGGCCACGGCGGCCGATGCCGACGCGGCATCGGCCGAACACGCCCACGAAGCGATCCACCCGCACGCGCCGGAGGCAGCCGTACCTGCGCTGTCCGACGCCGACGCCGCGCATGCCGTCGCCGATGGCGCGCGGCCCGATCTGTCGGCCGTCGATCTCGGCCCGCTGGACTTCGCCGACCTCGATCGCGAACTGGTCGATATCTTCGTCGACGAAGGCAAGGACCTGCTCGACCACTGCGATCGCCTGATCGCCGAGTTGCGTGCCGCGCCGCAGGACCGCGACGTCCTCGGCGGCCTGCAGCGCGATCTGCACACGCTCAAGGGCGGCGCACGCATGGCCGGGATCAACGCCATCGGCGACCTCGGCCATGGCATTGAGTCGTTGCTGGAGGCGGTCGCCGCCCACCGTACCGAGCTCGACCGCCAGGACGTGCAGTTGCTCGAGCGCGGCTTCGATCGCCTGCACCAGTTGTTGACCCTGACCGGCAACCACCGCGCGGTGGCGATGCCGCAGGACCTGATCGCTGCGTTCGACGCGCGCACGCATGGGCAGTCGTCCGTCGCCAGCGGCGACGCCGAGACCGCTGCCGCCGCGCCCGCCATTGCAGCCGACGCTGCCCTGTCCGCCGCGGCCCTGGCGGCCGTATCGGCGCCACTGTCGGCGCCGCTGCCGGTGGACGGCGCGCCAGACGAAGAGTCGATGCTCGCGCGGCCGATGCAGGAACAGGTGCGCGTGCGCGCCGATCTGCTCGACCGCCTGGTCAACAATGCCGGCGAAGTGGCGATCTACCGTTCGCGGCTGGAGCAGCAGTTGGGGGCGTTCCGCGGCGCGATGGCCGAACTGGACCGCACCAATGCGCGTCTGCGCGACCAGCTGCGGCGCCTGGACCTGGAAACCGAGGCGCAGATCGTCGCCCGCTACCAGCGCGAACAGGACCAGGCCGAGCAGAGCTTCGACCCGCTGGAGCTGGACCGCTTCTCCACGCTGCAGCAACTCAGCCGCGCGCTCAACGAGTCCGCGGCCGACCTGGGTGGCCTGCAGGGCGTACTCGACGACCTGGCGCGGCAGTACGACGGTCTGCTGCAGCAACAGTCGCGCGTCAGTTCGGAACTGCAGGACGGGCTGATGCGCGCGCGCATGGTGCCGTTCGACGGCCTGGTGCCGCGGCTGCGGCGCGTGGTGCGCCAGGCCGCCAGCGAAACCGGCAAGCAGGTGCACCTGAGCCTGGAAGGCACCCACGGCGAACTCGACCGCAACGTGCTCGACCGCATGGTCGCGCCGTTGGAACACATGCTGCGCAATTCGGTTGCGCACGGCCTGGAAGCGCCGGAACAGCGCCGCGCCGCGGGCAAGGCGGAGGAGGGCAACATCGCCATCCGCCTGCGTCGCGAAGGGTCGGAAATCGTGCTGGAAGTGGCCGACGATGGCGCCGGGCTCGACCGCGAGGCGATACGTCGCCGCGCCGAGCAGCGCGGGCTGATCGCCGCCGACGCGGTGCTGTCCGACGACGAACTGGATGCGCTGATCTTCGCGCCCGGGTTCAGCACCTACGACCAGGTCAGCCAGTTGGCCGGCCGCGGCGTGGGCATGGACGTGGTACGCAACGAAGTGCGCCAGCTCGGCGGCTCGGTGGACATCCACTCGGTGCGTGGCCAGGGCGTGACCTTCACCCTGCGCCTGCCGCAGACCCTGGCGGTGACCCAGGCGGTGTTCGTGCAGATCGGCGACACCACCTTCGCGGTGCCGGTGGCGTCGGTCAGCGGCATCGGCCGCATCGGCCGCGAACGCTTCGAGGCCGGCACCGGCGGCTACCGCTACAGCGGCGAGGAGTACGCCTTGCACGACCTCGGTTCGCTGGTCGGGCAGGCCCCGGCGCGCGCCGAAGGCCAGGCGCAGGTGCCGCTGCTGCTGGTGCGCGCGGGCGACCTGCGCGCGGCCGTGGCGATCGACCAGGTGCTCGGCAACCGCGAAATCGTGGTCAAGCCGGTCGGCCTGCAGATCGCGTCGGTGCCCGGCATCTACGGCGCCACCATCACCGGCGATGGCCGCGTGGTGGTGATCCTCGACATCGCTCCGCTGGTGCGTCGCTTCCTGGCGCAGCCGTTGCGGCCGGTGGTGGAGGCGGTGCCGACCGAACAGCGCCGCGTGCCGCTGGTGATGGTGGTCGACGATTCGCTGACCATGCGCAAGGTCACCGGCCGCGTGCTGGAACGGCACAACTTCGACGTGGTGTCCGCGCGCGACGGCGTCGAGGCGCTGGAACGCCTGGAAGAGCGCGTGCCCGACCTGATGCTGCTGGACATCGAGATGCCGCGCATGGACGGCTACGAACTGGCGACCGCGATGCGCGCCGATCCGCGCTACGCCGCCGTGCCGATCGTGATGATCACCTCGCGCAGCGGCGAAAAGCACCGCCAGCGCGCCTTCGAACTGGGCGTGCAGCGCTACCTCGGCAAGCCTTACCAAGAGTTGGATCTGATGCGCAACGTCTACGACCTGCTGGGGATCGCCCGTGTTCGCGAATGACGGCGACGCCACCTCCACGCCGGTCGCGTTGCTGGCCCGCCCCGGCAAGGCGCGCGAGCGCCTGCGCGAAGCCCTGCACCTGGTCGGCGCGGCGATCGTGCTGGAAGACGATCCGGGCGCGATCGACGCGCAGACCCTGGCCGATGCCGCCCCCAGCGCGGTACTGATCGCGCTGGAGCCGGCGATCGAGGACGCACTGGAGCGGCTGGATGCGGCGCTGGCACTGCCCGGCGTCACCGTGATCTTCGACGAAGCCGAGCTGGCCGCGCGCCGCGAAGGCTGGGAAGCGCAGCGCTGGGCGCGGCATCTGGCGGCCAAGCTGCAAGGCCACCAGGACGTGCTGCCGCCCGGCCGCGAGACCGAGACCGGCCTGCAGCCGGAGCCGGGCCTGCCGGCGACGCCGGCGCAGTTGCACGAGGACGCGCCGATCGGCCTGCATGTCGACGAAGCCGCTGGCTTCGCCGCGACCGTGCCGGAAGACGGCGTCTACACCTGGCAGCCGCCGGCCGACGTCGCGCCGGGTTTCGAAGAACTGCAGTTCGCGCGCGCCGAGGCCGCTGCCAGCGAAGCGTCTGCGGCACCGGCTGCAGCGTCGGCTGCAGCGTCGGCTGATGATGCGACACCGGCTGCGTCCGCAGCCGCACCCGCGGCGCTGCCGGCCAGTGCCTGGTCGCTGGTCGATGACGACGCGCCGCTGAGCGCGCCGCAGCCGCGCGAACCGCAGCGCAGCGTGCAGTTCTCCACCGAAGGCCTGTCGCTGGTGGCGCTGGACTCTGAGGAGTCCGCATCTCCAAGTGGCCCCGGCGCCCGCGCCGACGTCGCGCGCGGCGCCGTGCTGGTGATGGCCGGCATCGGCGGCCCCGACGCGATCCGCCGCCTGCTCGCTGCACTGCCGGACAACTTCCCGCTGCCGCTGCTGGTGCAGTTGCGCCTGGACGGCGGCCGCTACGGCAACCTGGTCAAGCAGATCGCACGCGTGTCCGCGCTGCCGGTGCTGCTGGCCGAGGCCGGCGAGCCGGTCACTCCCGGCAACGTCTACATCCTGCCCGACGATGTCGGCGTGCAGGGCAGCGCCGGCCTGCGCTTCGTTGCCCAGGACGCCGGCGCCTCCGTGGTCGCCGGCCTGCCGGCCGCGCACAGCGCGGTGCTGCTGCTCAGCGGCAGCGATCCGCAGCAGGTTGAGGCCGTGTTGGCACTGGCCGCGCAGGGCGCCTGGGTGGCCGGGCAATCCGGCGACGGCTGCTACGACCCCGCCGCCGGTGCGCAACTGATCCTGCAGGGTCATCCTGGCGGCGATCCGGCGCAGCTGGCCCAGGCCTTGACCGCGCGGTGGAGCGGCTGAGCGAGGCGGCACACGCCATTCACCGCCGAGCCCGCATCGCGCGTTTTTTCCGCTTCCAGGACGAAGTCACTCCATGAGCAGCTACGCCAGCAACGACGAAATCCGCGGTGTCCTCATCCTGGCCGGCAGCGAGCGCGTACTGCTGCCCAACGCCACCATCGCCGAAGTGATGTCGCGCGTGCCGGTCGAACCGCTGCCCGACGCCCCGCACTGGCTGCTCGGCCAGATCGCCTGGTACGGCTGGAAAGTACCGCTGGTCTCCTTCGCCCGCCTGACCGGCCTGGGCGCCGACACCGTCGCCGCCAACAACAAGATCGTCGTGCTCAAGGCCCTGGGCGGCAACCCCGACCTGCCGTACTTGGCACTGCTCACCCAATCCTTCCCGCAACTGATCTCCGTCCCCCGCGACGGCCTGCTCGCCGACGCCTCCGAAGAAACCCTCCCGCCCGGCGTGCACATGCGCGTGCTGCTGGGCGAGCAGAGCGCGTTGTTGCCCGATCTGGAGGCGATCGAGGGGATGGTGGTGGAGCGGTTTGTGCTTGCGGGATGACTCTGTGTTTTTAATAAAACACCAGATGTAAGTTGGATTTAATCCAGGCTTGTGAAACCTGGCGTTCGGTGTCAAAAATTCTCCACGCCAATCTGGCCGGCAGCATGCTGCTTTCATTGAGTGAAAGGAATCGTGGCTATGAAGTTGAATTTTTCTATCGTCGCGTTGTTTTTGGTGGCGTTAGTTCTATGGCTTGTTCCTTCGGTGAATCTGCATGCGCAAGCTTCTCAGTACTGCTATGGCGAATCGTGTTTTGCCAGCCTTCCCGAGGCCGAGTCTTACATGCGCAGCCAGGCAGACCATGGGGCCTATCTGGAACGTTCGGGCTCGAGCATAAAAAATACTGGAAGTAATTCTCCATCTCTTGTTATCTCTTATACGGTTAACGATCGGCCTCCTGTCCGATTTTACGAGCCAGGGTATAGTAATGGCTCGAGTTCGCCAGGTGGTACTCCGTCTTGTTCAAAAGCGGATGATCCCTATTTTGGATATGGAGGCATGTGCGCAAATGAGGCGGAAATGAATGAGGAGTTCCTCGCCTATATGCGCCAAGCCTATGCCGGCTGCTCATTCAATAACGAAAGTTACGAAGGCTCCTACGGCGAGCCTTTTGTTTTTAGTAGTTCAGTGGGTGGGCATGGGCAGATAAGCTTCGATACTCCACAAGGAAGATGGTTCCATTACGATACACAATGTCCAAGTTGGCCGACCAGCGATCCGCGCAAAAATGAATTGCGGAAATTTCAGAACTTTGATTGTGAAGCGGGTTTTTGGCCAGTCTGGGGGTATAATCCGCAATATAATAACTCCGGAAATCCTGACTACATCGCAATTTGGCCAAATCTATGCACTGCAGGCCAGGTTTATGCTTCCATCGAAGTGCGGTCGCCTTTAGGGATTACGCAGACATCATCGTGTGCCGCGAATTTGCATCCGTGCTTTCCTGCAACAGGCGATAAGTTGCGGGTAGAAGAGGATTTCGAATTTGCGGGTCGCCCCTTTGCGCGTTATTACCATTCTCTGCAGCAGATTCAGGTCTCTGACACCATGGCCCAGGGCTGGGGTCATTCTTATTTGGAGAAAATTGGTTACGATGGATTGCCTTATCTGATGTCGGCAGAGGGCTACTTCGAAAAATTTTTGCTGTTGTCCGATAATACCTATCGTGGTTCTCGTAATGAGGCCGACCTGTTGATCCGTCAGGGTAATGCCTGGCTGCTCAAGCGGGCTGGTGGAGAGCAACGGACTTACAATGCAGATGGCTTGTTGGCGAGCATCTTTTTCCCGGCGGCACCCGGCCGGAGTGTGACATTGTCCTACCAGAAGGGGCGCTTGCTTCAAGTGGTGGATGGCTTGGGGCGCACCTTATCGTTCTATTACGAAAACGGCTTGCTTTCCGCCATTGCATTGAGCGACGGAAGCAGTGTGCACTACGAGTACGATACAGAGCGTAACCTCGCTGCTGCCGTGCGCCAAGATGGTAGTCGTCGTACCTATGTTTACAATGAGTCTGGCGCTGCGCCGGCATCGATACGTCATTTGTTGACGGGAATAGTGGAGGATGGCGTGCGTTATGCCTCTTTCACTTATGTCGATGACGGCAAGGTCGCCTCGAGTGGCTTGAATGTCGATGCCGGTATGGTCGAGAAGACGATGTTGAACTACGTCGACAACGGCACTGTTGTGGTGACTCAGCCTAACGGGACCGACTATCAGTACGCCATCGGCGCGGGTGCGTTTAGACAAGTCATCGGTATTTCTGGGCCAAATTTATCTGTTTCGCGGACGTTTACTGCTGATGGGCGCCTGGCGGCATCCGTCGATGGAAATGGCGTGCGTAATACCTGGTCCTATGACGAATCCTTGAGTAACGGCGGTTCGTCTATTACCGAAGTCGAGGCGGAGGGTAAAGCGCAGCAACGCACACGCACGCGGATGCGTGACGCCAATAATCAGCTTGTCCAGTTGCAGTCTTCCACTTCGCAGGGCGTTAGTTCCATCATCCGCTATGTCTACTCGGCGGATGGTGCCTTGGCTGCGCAGTGCACGATTGACCCAAGTAGCGCGAGCGCTGTGGCTTACAATTGTGGTTCCGCGTCGGCACCGCAAACTGGTGTTCGTCAGCAGTTGCTTACGTATTGCTCAGCGGACGACGTCACTGGGAACACTTGTCCAATGGCAGGGCTGCTGAAGCAAAAGAGCGGTCCGCGTACAGACGTCAACGACGCCGTCACCTTCACCTATTACCCGACCGATGACAGCACCTGCGCCACATCCCCGACCACCTGTTCGCACCGCAAGGGCGACTTGTGGAAGGCGGGCAATGCGCTCGGCCAGGTCACCGAGTACCTGGCCTACGACGGTGCTGGCCGCGTGCTGTCGGCGAAGGACGCCAATGGCGTGGTCACCGATTTCACCTACCACCCGCGTGGCTGGCTGACCGCCAGCAAGGTGCGCGGGTCCGACGACAGCAGCGAAAGTGACGATCGCATCACCACGATCGACTACTGGCCGACCGGGCTGGTCAAGCAGGTGACCCAGCCCGATGGCGCGTTCACCCGCTTCACCTACGACGCCGCGCACCGGCTGACCGATATCGCCGACAACGCCGGCAACACCATCCACTACACCCTGGACAACGCCGGCAACCGATCCAAGGAAGACACCAAGGACACGTCCGGCACGCTCAAGCGGACCTTGTCGCGCGTGTACAACCAGCTCGGCCAACTGGCGACACAGGCCACCGCGCAGGGCGATCCGACCGACTTCGGCTATGACGGCAACGGCAACACCAAGACCGTCACCGATGCGCTGGGTCATGCCACCCATAACGATTACGACCCGCTCAATCGCCTGGCGCGTACGCTGCAGGACGTGGGGGGCATCGCCGCCGAGACCACCTTCGGCTACGACGCCCTGGACAACCTGACCAAGGTCACGGATCCCAAGGGCCTGGACACCACCTACGCCTACAACGGCCTGGGCGACCTGACCAAGCTCACCAGCCCGGACACCGGCAGCACCACGTATACCTACGACAGCGCCGGCAACCGCGCCACCCAGACCGATGCGCGCAACATCAAGACCAGCTACGGCTACGACACGCTGAACCGGCTGACCCTGGTCACCTATCCGACCACCAGCCTCAACGTCAGCTACACCTATGACGTCAGCCAGAGCACCTGCGCCAGCGGCGAAACCTATGGAGTCGGCCGCCTTACCCGGATGCAGGACGGCAGCGGCAGCACCGACGACTGCTACGACCGCTTCGGCGATCTGGTGCGCAAGGTGCAGACCACCAACGGCAAGGTGTTCGTGGTCCGCTACGCCTACACCAAGTCCGGGCAACTGAGCCGCCTGACCTACCCGGATGGGGCGGTGGTGGACTACGTGCGCAACGCCCAGGGCCAGACCACCGAGGTTGGGGTGACCCCGCCTGGCGGCAGCCGCCAGGTGCTGTTGAACCAGGCGACCTACTATCCGTTCGGCCCGGTCGCCGGCTGGACCTACGGCAACGGCCGGCCAATGCAGCGCGTGCTGGACCAGGACTACCGCCCGCTGGCGGTCAACGACACCCGCAGTGACGGCCTGGCGGTGGGCTTCGCCTTCGACCCGGTCGGCAATCTCAGCGCGCTGACCGCGCCGGGCAACACCGCACCGGTCATCAAACTGGACTACGACCCGCTGGGCCGGCTGACCGCGTTCAAGGACGGCCCGACCGATACGGTGATCGACGGCTATAGCTACGACGCCACCGGCAACCGCCTCAGCGCCAAGGTCAACACCACCACCCAGACCTACACCTATCCGACCACCAGCCACCGCCTGAGCAGCGTGGCCGGTACCGCACGCAGCTACGACGCGGCCGGCAACACCACGGCCATCGGCGGCACCGCCGTGCAGTACGTCTATGGCGCCAATGGGCGGCTGACCCAGGTCAAGCGCAGCGGCACGGTGGTAGCGAACTACGCCTACAACGGCCGTGGCGAACAGGTGCGGCGGGTGGGCAAGACCAACGTCTACACGCTGTACGACGAGAGCGGCCACTGGCTGGCCGACTACGACAACAACGGCGCGGTCGTGCAGCAGGCGATCTGGCTGGACGACCTCCCGGTCGGCGTGCTGGCCAAGACCACGCTGCGTTATGTGCAGCCGGATCACCTTGGCACGCCGCGCGCGGTGATCGACCCGGTCCGCGACGTGGCAATCTGGCGCTGGGACCTGAAGGGCGAAGCCTTCGGTACTACTGCTCCGGACCAAGACCCGGACAAGGACGGAACCGCCTTCGTGTTCGACATGCGCTTCCCGGGGCAGCGTTACGACGCGCTGAGTGGGCTCAACCAGAACTACTTCCGCGACTACGAGGTGGGTACGGGTCGGTATGTGCAGAGTGATCCGATTGGATTGGGCGGTGGGTATTCAACTTTTGGTTATGCCTTGGCACGACCAATAAGCTCGTCTGACATGAGTGGCCTACAAGTCGTTCTTCCTCCTTTGTATTGGGCCACGCCCGGTCCTATTTCGCCCGGAGGTCGTTATGACGATTCATCTGGAGAAGATTTGGCCGGGACATATCGGGATCCACGGATGAGGGCGCCGACTTCCTCTGAAGTGCTATCTGGCATCTTGATGGCAGGTGTGGATTTTTATAATTTGCCTATTTTCGGGGGTAACGGCTACCTGGCAAATAATGCATCCGATGATTCGGCGCGCAGAAAAGAAGAGTATAGTGCATACAAAGAGTTTCAACGGTCTGGCTATCAGCGCGATCCTGATCATTGTAAGGAGTTAAGGAATCGAATTAATTTTTTGAAGGCGCTGAATTCCATGCGCCAGACTTGGGACGCCTCTTGGCCTCATCCCAATTGGCCAGAGGGCAGGCATGCTAAGGCTATTTCGGAGGACGCTGAGACTATTAGGCGGCTTGAACAGCAATACAGGATGCAGTGCCCAAATGAATGCTCATGATGAATCGTTCCTGGATTCGGTTCTTGCTAAGTTTAGGATGATGGCAATGTTTGAGGGCTATCAGGTGGAGGGGCCTGATAGTCCTGGAATGGATGGGGACACGCCATTGCACGTTGCAGCAATGGATGGAAATTTTGAGGCTGTCAAGATATTTATTCCATTTGTAAAAAATATTGATGTTGGCGGTGGTATTGGTAATACTCCTCTTCATTATGCTGTAATGTGGAACCATCCGGAGGTAGTAAGACTTCTTTTGAAGCATGGCGCGGATATCAATCTGCAGAACGACTATGGGGACACGCCGATGAGCTTGATGAAAGGTCGGGCGTGCTTCGACGCAATCTTGCAGGAGCAGGCGGGCCGAGGTGCTCACTGATGCAAGCAGGTCATTCAATCCCATCCCGCTCTGCCGCATGATGTAAGGCAACACGCACGCCATCCCGCGCGCCCTCCCAACGCCGGAGCCTTCCCATGCTGCAACGTCGCCACTTCCTAAAAACCGCTGCCTTCGGCGCCCTGGCCGCCGGGTTGGGCGGTGTGCGCCCGGGCGCGTGTGCTGCGACCAACAGGCCAAGACCGGCGTCAGTCCATTGCCACAGGCGCGCGTGGGTGATTTCGACTTGGGCTTCGGAGCCGCGGCCAACCAGGCGGCGTTGCGGGTTTTGTCGTGCGGCGGGGTGACGCTGGATTCGCTGGAGGGATGTCCGAAGCGGATTCTGAAAACCCGATCCTCTTTCGCCGGGGTGCACATGCGCGTGCTGCTGGGCGAGCAGAGCGCCTTGCTACCGGATCTGGAGGCGATCGAGGGGATGGTGGTGGAGCGGTTTGCGGCGGTCGGCTAAATCGGACAGCAGTCTTGCAACGGCATTGCTTCTGACTGCGTATCGCAACCATCCTGTCCGATGCTATGCACGCTTGAGCGAAGACCGCATCGGCTTGTTGCCAGTAGGTAGCGCCATCGTCTAGCATCGCTTCCCGTAATGACAAGGATTGTCGTATGCGTAACGTGCGTGCACCCGTTCGCTGTACTCTGTCGCTCAGGGATGACGCGATTGCCCGCGCTCGGGCATCCCACCTATTTGGTTTTCCGATAACTCTGCCGAGCCTTTGGCTGCAATTGGCGGCGCGCTGTTGTGCGTTGATCGGTCTGCGGCTGGACAGGCAGCCGCAGACCGCTGATTCGATTGGCTTGATGGATTTCTTGCAAGGAAGCGCGATGAACACGATGCGCCACGAACGTACCTCCGGCGGCGCCAGCCGCCTCGCGCTGGTAATGGCGCTGTTCTTTCTGTTCGTGGGTTCGGCGTTCGCCGAGACAGAAGGGCCGAAGCAGCAGTTTCTTGTCCGTGATGCGGAAGGAAATGATCACGGCACCTACTACACCCAGCCGCAGGCGGAGGCGGCGATCAAGGCGATTCCTGGGCCTCAGAATATGGAGGATGTGTACCAGTACGTCGATACGATCAAGGACACCGTCGTACAAGAAAGCGGGACAACCGTGATCACCTATTGGATGGGTCGTACCGAAGCCAGGGACGAAAACTGGACCTATCAAAGTTGGCAGGCGTCCAAGATCCCGACCGAAGACCAAGCTGCCGCCGTTCTTGCACAGGAAATCAGTGCTACCAGACCCAATTGCCCTTCGGCCTCGGTCGCACCAGAAGGGCCATGGGAGCTGTCGTTCGGTCCATATCCCGAGTATGACGCCGGCATTGAAGCGCAAAGCAGGCGGTATAGCGTTCGGACGTACTATGACGATTGCAGCGGCCCTAACGAATACACCACCTTCATGGGGCGTACGCGTCGCTCCGATTGTCCGAAACCCTATGCCACATGGCATATCAGCGACCAGGGCTGCACGAACAAGGAAATCTTCGCGACCATCGAAGTCTCGACACTTCAGTGTGAGAGACCGCAAGCGGGCGGCAACTCCGGAATGCGAGGCAACCCCTGCGACGTCAAGACCGGCGAGAAATTCCAGACCGAACGCGACGTGGATCTGGGCTGGATCACCCTGACGCGCTACTACCACTCCGGCATCGCACTGAATACCGGTGGTTTCGGTCCCGGCTGGACTTTCTCGCACAGCCTGCGCCTGACGATCCAGGGCGACGCGCTGGGCCTGGTGGAGGGCAGCGGCTACGCCGTGCCGTTCCGCAAGATGGGCTCCGAGTATCGCGCAGCCAATGCCTCGGGCGAACGCATCGTCGCCAATGGCGACCAGTGGGTGCTGTATCGCGAGGATGCGATCTACACCTTCGATGCCAAGGGCAAGCTGGTCTCGCGCATGGTCGAGGATGGCAGTGGGTGGGTGTACGGCTATAACGTACGTGGACGCTTGCAAAGCATCGCGTCGCTGCAGGGGCGCTCCATCGAACTGGTGTATGCCGACGACAATGACGACGCCCTGATCACCGGCATCGTCTCTGGTGGAGTGCGGCTAGCGAGCTACGGCTACGACCAGCAACGCCTGGTGAGCGTCACGTATGCCGATGGCAAGAGCCGGATCTATCACTATGAGGACGCACGCTTCCCGCGCCATCTGACGGGTGTGACCACGGAAGATGGCCAGCGCTTCAGCACCTTCGCCTACGACGAGGTTGGCCGGGCGATCTCCAGCCAGCACGCTGGTGGCATCGACGGCATCACCCTGGCGTACTCGGCTGCCGGTACTCGTGTCACCGATGCGCTGGGCGATGTCAACGATTACACGATGACCGAGGCGGGTGGTGCCTCGCCGAAGGTCGCCACCGTGACCAGGACCGACGGGACGCTGCAGTACAGCTACAACGACCAGTCCAGCGACTTCCGCCGCCGGCTGAGCAGCGTCACCGATCGCCGTGGTATCCAGACCCAGCACAGCTACGCCGAAGCGACCGAGAACGGTGTCGCGGTGAACATCCACACCGTACGCGAGGCGATCGGACAACCGCAGGAGCGCACCACGACGACGCGTACCGCGGCTGGCAGCAATCGCCTGCTGTCGGTGCAGACCGGCGGGCGCACCGTGTCCTACAGCTACAACGATCGCCTGCAGCCGGTGCAGATGACGAGCAGCGACACGGCTTCAGGCAAGCAGCGCACTATCACCTACAGCTACTGCGAAGCGTCCGACGTAGCCGCGACCGACAGCACCTGCCCGATCCTGGGCCTGCCCAAGTCGGTCGATGGCGCGCGCACCGACGTCAACGACATCACCAGCTTTACGTATTACCCCAGCGACGAAAGTAGCTGCGTCACGTCCGCGACCGCCTGCTCGCACCGCAAGGGCGACCTGTGGAAGGTGACCAACGCGCTTGGCCAGGTCACCGAGTACCTGGCCTACGACGGCGCCGGCCGCGTGCTGTCGGTGAAGGACGCCAATGGCGTGGTCACCGACTACACCTATCACCCGCGCGGCTGGCTGACCGCCAGCAAGGTGCGTGGGGCTGACGACAGCAGCGAGAGCGATGACCGCATCACCACGATCGACTATTGGCCGACCGGTCTGGTCAAGCAGGTGACCCAGCCCGATGGCGCGTTCGCCCGCTTCACCTACGACGCCGCGCATCGGTTGACCGATATCGCCGACAACGCCGGCAACACCATCCACTACACGCTGGACAATGCCGGCAACCGATCCAAGGAAGACACCACGGACGCGTCGGGCACGCTCAAGCGCACGCTCTCGCGGGTGTACAACCAGCTCGGCCAATTGGCGACGCAGGCCACCGCACAAGGTGATCCGACCGACTTCGGCTACGATCCCAACGGCAACACCAAGACCGTCACCGACGCGCTCGGGCATGCCACCCAGAACGACTACGACCCGCTCAACCGCCTGGCGCGGACGCTGCAGGACGTGGGCGGCATCGCCGCCGAAACCAAGTTCGGCTACGACGCGCTGGACAACCTGACCAAGGTCACTGACCCCAAGGGCCTGGACACCACCTACGCCTACAACGGCCTGGGTGACCTGACCAAGCTCATCAGCCCGGACACCAGCGCTACCACCTACACCTACGACAGTGCCGGCAATCGCGCCACCCAGACCGATGCGCGCAACATCAAGACCAGCTACGGCTACGACGCGCTGAACCGGCTGACCCAGGTCACCTATCCGACCACCAGCCTCAACGTCAGCTACATTTACGACGCCAGCCAGACCCCCTGTGCCAGCGGCGAGACCTATGGTGTTGGCCGCCTGACCCGGATGCAGGACGGCAGCGGCAGCACCGACTACTGCTACGACCGCTTCGGCGATCTGGTGCGCAAGGTGCAGACCACCAACGGCAAGGTGTTCGTGGTCCGTTACGCCTACACCAAGGCCGGACAGCTGAGTCGCATGACCTACCCGGACGGGGCCGTGGTGGACTACGTGCGCAACGCCCAGGGCCAGACCACCGAGGTTGGGGTGACCGCGGCCGGCGGCTCGCGCCAGATATTGCTTAAGCAAGCTACCTATTATCCGTTTGGCCCTGTCGCCAGCTGGACCTACGGCAACGGCCGCCCGATGCAACGGGTGTTGGATCAGGACTACCGTCCGTTGGCGATCAACGACACCCGCAGCGACGGGCTGGCGGTGGGCTTCGCCTTCGACCCGGTCGGCAATCTCAGTGCACTGACCGCGCCGGGCAACACTGCACCGGTGGTCAAACTGGATTACGACCCGCTGGGCCGGCTGACCGCGTTCAAGGACGGCCCGACCGATACGGTGATCGACGGCTATACCTACGACGCCACCGGCAACCGCCTCAGCGCCAAGGTCAACACCACCACCCAGACCTACACCTATCCGACCACCAGCCACCGCCTGAGCAGCGTGGCCGGTACCGCACGCAGCTACGACGCGGCCGGCAACACCACGGCCATCGGCGGCACCGCCGTGCAGTACGTCTATGGCGCCAATGGGCGGCTGACCCAGGTCAAGCGCAGCGGCACGGTGGTAGCGAACTACGCCTACAACGGCCGTGGCGAACAGGTGCGGCGGGTGGGCAAGACCAACGTCTACACGCTGTACGACGAGAGCGGCCACTGGCTGGCCGACTACGACAACAACGGCGCGGTCGTGCAGCAGGCGATCTGGCTGGACGACCTCCCGGTCGGCGTGCTGGCCAAGACCACGCTGCGTTATGTGCAGCCCGACCACCTGGGCACGCCGCGCGCCGTCATCGACCCGGTCCGCGACGTGGTAATCTGGCGCTGGGACCTGAAGGGCGAAGCCTTCGGCACCACCGCCCCGGACCAGGATCCGGACAAGGACGGAACCGCCTTCGTGTTCGACATGCGCTTTCCTGGGCAGCGTTACGACGCGCTGAGCGGGCTGAACCAGAATTACTTCCGAGACTACGAGCCGGGCACTGGTCGGTATGTGCAGAGTGATCCGATTGGGTTGGATGGGGGTATTAGTACATATGGCTATGTGGCTGGCGCTTCACTGATGTTAAGTGATGCCAGTGGGTTACAGGCTTTTGTCATTAGCTACGGACCGGGCATGACTGGCGCAGCTGGTGCCGCTGCGGCATATAACTCAAATAACATCGAGAATAAATACGACTTAAATAGCTGTGGGCCAAAGGTGACGGAGGAAAATGTTTCGTTCCTTATGAATTTATTTGAATTGGTCGGTCCACAAAGTGTGTTTAGCATCAAGGGGTTGCCCTGGATGGCCACTAACGCAGCTGTTGGGCGCGCACAGCAAGCGGTAGAAAGGCGGGAGTATAGTAGGGTTTGTAAGTCGCCAATACCGCCTACGGGCGATAAATGTAAGGACGCTCTTGCAAACCTCCAGCGTCTTAAGCAGTGCCTTCAATTGCGCGACGCTTTTAGTAAGAAATGGTTTAATGATCAGGATGCTGGGCACGTAATTGAGGTTGATAATACTCGAAGGGCAATCAAGAAGCTGGAGGATTTTATTGGTCGCAATTGTCCCGCAATGATCATTAATTGAGGTTGGCATGAAAGTAGAGGACGTTTTGTTGTTGTATAGAGATCTTCCTGAGTATGCTGGAATTGAATTGGATGGCGTAAAAAAGATCAGTCTGTTCGGCGACTATCCAATTAATGTTGCGGCAACGCGCGGCTCTGTGCGAGAAATGTCTGCTCTCTTTAATGCTGGTGCGAACCTTAATGCTTCTGGTGAGCATGGATATACACCTCTGCATAATGCGGTAGAGCAAGGCAATGTTGATGCGGTTAAATGGCTTTTAGAGAATGGCGCGGATAAAGGGCTGTGTAATTCCTCAGGTGAGACTCCAGCTGACCTGGCAACTATTTTGTGCGAGAATTTAATTGAGTCGATCTTGAATGCTTCGTGAGGTGTGTTTAGATATTTGATGTTGCCTTGATTACGGCCCTGCAGCACGCTTGAGGCCTCCATCGCCGGCTGACGTGGCATTGGCGAAAATGCTACCCATCGTCTTGGCAACCTCATCGACCAACTCTCCCAGCATCCGCGGCCAGCGCATCTCTATCTGGATTTTGATGGCTATGCACGCACTGTTATCATTTCTATGGATGAGTATTGATCTTCCGGTTAATCCTGCACGTCTGCAGGAGCATGCGCGGCAGGGAGCTCTGCAACGCCCAGCAGGTCGTTTAATCTCTTCCCACTCTGCCGCATGATGTAAGGCCACGCGCACCTCCTCCCGCGCGTCCTCCCAAAGCCGAAGCCTCCCCATGCCGCAACGCCGCCACTTCCTGAAAACCGCCGCCTTCGGCGCCCTGGCCGCCGGGTTGGGCGGTGTGCTTCCTGGCGCACGCGCCGCGGCCAAGATGCAGGCCAAGACCGGTGTGGGGCCGCTGCCAAACGGCGCTGCACGGGTGATCTCCACCTGGGACTTCGGCATCGCCGCGAACCAAGCGGCGTGGCAGGTGCTCTCCCGCGGTGGCGCGGCGCTGGATGCGGTGGAAGCCGGGGTGCGGGTGCCGGAGGCGGATCCGGACAATCACACTGTGGGGTTGGGCGGTTATCCGGACCGCGATGGGCGGGTCACGCTGGATGCCTGCATCATGGATCACACCGGTGGGTGCGGGTCGGTCGCGGCGCTGGAGGACATCGTGCATGCGATCTCGGTGGCGCGGCGGGTGATGGAGAAGACGCCGCATGTGATGCTGGTCGGCGATGGCGCGCTGCAGTTCGCGCTGGCGCAGGGCTTCGAGCGCACCAAGCTGCTGACGCCCGAATCGGAGCAGGCGTGGAAGGAGTGGCTGAAGACTTCCCACTACGCGCCCGAGGCCAATATCGAGAACCGCGCCTATCGCCGCGGCACGCTGCCCGGCGGCAAGGACAACCACGACACGATCGGCATGCTGGCGCTGGATGCGCACGGCAATCTGTCCGGCGCTTGCACCACCAGCGGCATGGCCTGGAAGATGCACGGCCGGGTCGGCGACAGCCCGATCATCGGGGCGGGGCTGTACGTGGACAACGAGGTGGGCGGGGCGACCTCCACCGGCGTCGGCGAGGAGGTGATCCGCAACGTCGGCAGTTTCGCGGTGGTGGAGATGATGCGGCAGGGCAAGAGCCCGGCCGAGGCCTGCCGCGAGGTGGTGATGCGCATCGTGCGGCGCAAGCCGCAGCTCACCCGCGACCTGCAAGTGGGGTTCCTGGCGATGAACAAGCGTGGCGAGGTCGGTGCGTTCGCGATCCAGCCCGGTTTCAGTTACGCGGTCTGCGATGCGCAGCGGCAGGACCTGCTGCTGCCTGGGCAGAGCCATTTCGCGGCGCCGGCGGCATGAGCGGGACGGTGCCGATGGGACTGGAAGTGGCCGCCGATGCGATCGGCTCGGCACTGGCCGCGCAGGATGGCGGGGCGATGCGGGTGGAGTTGTGCGGCGGCCTGGATGGCGGTGGGCTGACGCCGTCGTTCGGCACGCTGGCGGCGGTGCGCGATCGGTTGCGCATTCCGCTGTACGTGCTGATCCGTCCGCGGGTCGGCGATTTCGTGTTCGACGATGCGGAGGTGGAGGCGATGCGCCGCGACGTGGAGCAGTGCGTGCGCCTGGGCTGCGATGGGGTGGTGCTCGGTGCGCTGACCGCGGATGGTGAGGTGGACATGGCGACAATGCGCGAGCTGATCGCCGCGGCCGGTTCGCTCGGCGTCACCTTCCATCGCGCCTTCGATGTCAGTGCCGATCCACGGCGCGCGTTGGAAGACGTGATCGCGCTGGGTTGCGAGCGGGTGCTGACCTCCGGTGCGCGTGAGACGGCGGAAGAGGGTGCGGCGCTGATTGCCGAATTGGTGCAGCAGGCCGGTACGCGGTTGAGCGTGATGCCCGGGTCTGGCGTTACCGAAGCCAACCTGGCGCAGTTGCGTGCACGCACCGGCGCGCGCGAGTTCCATGGCTCGGCGCGTGGGCCGTTGGCGTCGCGGGCGCTGTCGCCGCATCCGCATGTGCGTAGCCTGGGCGGCGACCGCATGCAGACCGATGTGGCGCGGGTGCGGCGGATGGTGGCGTTGTTGGCGGAGTAGGGCGCCGCCGATGCGGTGGTGTGGGTGGAGATTGGGGGCGCGGTGCCGCGGCGCGATGACGAGATTTGCGTGTCGCGGCTGAAGCCGCTCCTACAGGAGACTGCGGTGGCGGCTGTCGGGCTATGTGTTTCAGCGGTTGCGTTGTGGACGCCGATGGGAACGCTTCGGTCGCGGCTGGAGCCGCTCCTACGAGGGGCGGCTGTCTGGGTATGCAGCTGCCACGGGCGTGCCACGGCTGATGGCGCGCTGCGCGCTGCCGCATCGCGGTCAGCGTGACGCACCCGCTGCGAGCGTCCCAGTCAACCGCTTCGGATCCAGCACCACATGCTTGATGCGCGTGCGCTTCCAGGTGTAGCTGATGTGCACCTGGCCGTCGCGGGTCTGGATCACCGCCGGATAGGAGAACTCGTCCTTGGGGCTGTCTTCCAGGGTCAGCACGCGGGTCCAGTGCAGGCCGTCGTCGGACAGGGCGACGGCGAGCACGCCGCGGCCGTCCCACCAGTCCTTGCCGGCCTGGGTGGGGTTGTAGACCAGCAGCGAGCGGCCGTCGGCCAGGACCACGGCGTCGGTGCCGGAATTGGGGTTGGCCAGGTCGAGCAGGGTCATCGGTTCCCAGGTGCGGCCCTGGTCGCGCGACCAGGTGCTGAACACGTGGTTCTGTTGGCTGCGGCCCACCGCCTGCAGGCGGCCGTCGTGGTGCAGCAGCACGCTGGGCTGGATCGCACCGATCCTGGCCGGGTCGTTCATCGCCGGGCCACGCGTCCAGTGCGCGCCGTTGTCGTCGGACCATTCCATGTGCGCCACCCAGCCGGCGTCCTCGCTGCTGCTGGGGCTGAGGATGCGGCCGCCGGGCAGTTGCACCGGCTTGTTCTTGATCGGGCCGAGGATGCCGGCGGGCAGGCGCTCGGGCGTGGACCAGTGCTGGCCGCCGTCGCTGGACGTGGTCTGCATGCCCCACCAGCGCTTCGGGTCGGGGCCCACCTTGTAGAACAGCCGCAGCGGTCCTTGCGCGGGCTGGAACAGTACCGGGTTCCAGGTCGGCAACGGTGTGCCCTGCGGCTGCGCACCGTCGGCCACGCGCTGCGCCGCCTGCCAGCCGTGCGCGTCGCGGCGCGCCACCCAGATGGCCACGTCGTCGGCGCCTTCGTGGCGGCCGCCGAACCAGGCCGCGAGCAGGCCGTCGCGGGTTTCCACCAGGGTGGAGGCGTGGCACTGCGCGGTCGGCGCCTGCGCGTTGACGAATTCGCTGTAGACGATGGGCGAGGGCGGCACCGGCGGCGGAGCGGCGGCGGCCGGACCGGCGATGGCGCGCACGGCGAACAGCGACAGCAGGGGAAACAGCGAAGGCGACATCATGTGGTACGGTCCTGGCCCGCAAACGGGGATACCTATTTATCATCAATTAAATACCATATGCTGACACCACTGGCAGCGCCGCCTGCCAGACCGACGATTGCGAGGATCCGCCATGCCGAACCGCCCGCTCTCTCCGCTCCGCTGGCTGGCCGCACTCGGCCTGACCGCCCTGGCCGCGCCGCCGCTGCGCGCCGAGAACTTCGCCGAGGTCAAACCCTCGCCGCAGCAAGTGGCCTGGCAGGATCTGGAATTCGGGGTGATCGTGCATTTCGGCACCAACACCTTCCTGGACCGCGAGTGGGGCGACGGCACCGCCAGCCCGAAGGTCTTCGCACCGGATCAGGTGGACCCGGCGCAGTGGACCCGCGCCTCCAAGGCGGCCGGCGCCAAGTACCTGATCCTGGTCGCCAAGCACCATGACGGCTTCGCGCTGTGGCCCACCGAAGAAAGCGCCTACTCGGTGAAGAACAGCCCGTGGCTCGGCGGCAAGGGCGACCTGGTGAAGATGACCAGCGAGGCCGTGCGCAAGGAAGGCATGGGTTTCGGCATCTACCTGTCGCCGTGGGACCGCCACGAACCCAAGTACGCCGATCCCAAGGCCTACGACAAGTTCTACGCCGCACAGTTGGTGGATCTGGCCTCGCACTACGGCCCGCTCACCGAGTGGTGGCTGGACGGCGCCGGCAGCGCCGGCCACGTGTACAACTTCGACAAGTACATGGAAGAGCTGCGCACCTACCAGTCCAATGCCATGGTCTTCGCCGACACCGCGCTGTTCGAATACGGTGACGTGCGCTGGGTCGGCAACGAGGCCGGGGTGATCGAAGGCGAGAACTGGAACACCATCGATCGCCACGGCTATCTGCGCTGGCGCCCGGTCGAGGTGGACACGCCGCTGCACAAGCTGCAGTGGTTCTGGCACCCGAACAGCGACCAGACGCTCAAGAGCGTCGACGAACTGGTGCAGATCTGGGAAGACAGCGTCGGCCGCGGCGGCCAACTGGTGCTGGGCATCGCACCGGACAAGCGCGGGATGCTGCCCGAGGCCGACGTGAAGCGGCTGGAGGAAATGGGCCAGGCGCTGCAGGCGCGCTACGGCGCCGACCGTAACCTGGTGCGCGGCCGGCTCAAGAACGACGACGGCATCGCCGCGGCGGTGGACGGCGACCGCGACACCTTCTGGAGCGCGCCGGACGGCGCGCATCACGCCACCCTGGAGCTGCAGTTCAAGCAGCCGGTGACCTTCGACACGGCCATGTCGATGGAATGGCTCAACGATGGCCAACTGGTGCAGAAATACGCGGTGGAAGTGTTCCGCGACGGCGCCTGGGTCAAGGTGGCGCAGGCGCAGGCGATCGGCCACATGAAGATCGATCACTTCCCCGCGGTCACCGCCTCGCGCGTGCGCCTGAACATCCTGTCCAGCGTCGATGCCGCGCACATCCGCGAGTTCCAGCTGTTCAACGTGGGCGCTGCTGCCACGCGTTGAATCCTGCCGCGGCGTAAGACCGGAGCCGTACCCGGCGTGTTGCCGGGTGCGGCTTTTTTGTTGGAGCCGTGCGCCGCGCTTGTAGCGAGGGCGCCGGTGTGCAGGCGCGGCAGTCCCGGCTCCGGCTGCCACGAAGACAGGCGAGTGCCGCCGGGCAACTCCCCTCTCCCCCGGGAGAGGGGGCGGGGTGAGGGGGCGGGGTGATGGTGACG
>NZ_LFME01000047.1 GCF_001043115.1 Xanthomonas sp. NCPPB 1128
CGAGACCCTGTTGCTCGACCTGCCGACGATCCGCCCGCACCGCCTGTCGGTGGCGACCATGCAGGGCCAGACCCTGATGCTGGTGCGCCTGCACTGCTCCGACGGCATGGTCGGCCTGGGCGAAGGCACCACCATCGGCGGCCTGGCCTACGGCGCGGAGAGCCCGGAAGGCATGAAGCTGGCGATCGACCGCTACCTGGCGCCGCTGCTGGCCGGCGCCGACGCCACCGGCGTGCAGGCGCTGATGCAGCGCATCGGCAAGCAGGTCAAGGGCAATCATTTCGCCAAGTGCGCGGTGGAGACGGCGCTGCTGGACGCGCAGGGCAAGCGCGTCGGGCTGCCGCTGAGCGAGTTGCTGGGCGGGCGCCTGCGCGAGCGCCTGCCGGTGGCCTGGACCCTGGCTTCGGGCGACACCGCGCGCGACATCGCCGAGGCCGAGCAGATGCTGGACCTGCGCCGGCACCAGGTGTTCAAGCTGAAGATCGGCGCGCGGCCGCCGGCCGAGGACATCGCCCACGTGGCCGCGATCAAGCGTGCGCTGGGCGCACGTGGCGCGGTGCGGGTCGACGTCAACATGGCCTGGAGCGAGGCCGAGGCGGTGCGGGCGCTGCCGGCGCTGGCCGATGCCGGCTGCGAGCTGGTCGAGCAGCCGGTGGCCTCGCGCGAGGCGATGCAGCGGCTGATGCAGCGCTTCCCGCTGGCGCTGATGGCCGACGAGATCCTGGCCGGGCCGGAGAGCGCGTTCCTGGCCGCGCGCGCGCCGGCGGCCGACGTGTTCGCGGTGAAGATCGAGCCGTCCGGCGGGCCGATCGCCGCGCAGAAGGTCGCTGCCATCGCCGAGGCGGCCGGCATCGGCCTGTACGGCGGCACCATGCTGGAAGGGCCGATCGGCACCATCGCCTCGGCGCAGGTGTTCGCCACCTTCCCGCAGCTGCAGTGGGGCACCGAACTGTTCGGGCCGCTGCTGCTGACCGAGCCATTGCTGACCGAGCCGCTGCGCTACGCCGACTTCCACCTGCACCTGCCCGCCGGCCCCGGCCTGGGCATCGCGCTGGACGAGGCGCAGGTGCAGGCCTTCCGCCGCGATCGCGGCCGCAGCGTGGTGGCGATGAGCGCCACCGTGGAGGACTGATCATGCTGTTCCACGTGACCATGGACGTACAGCTGCCCGCCGACATGCCGCCGGAGCGTGCCGAGCAACTCAAGCGCGACGAGAAGGCGCGCTTCCAGGAACTGCAGCGCGACGGCCGCTGGCGGCACATCTGGCGGGTGGTCGGGCAGTACGCCAACGTCAGCATCTTCGACGTGGCCGACAACGCCGAATTGCACGCGCTGCTGCTGTCGCTGCCGCTGTTCCCCTACATGCGCATCGCGGTCACCCCGCTGTGCCGCCATCCCTCGTCGCTGTACGAGGACGATCGCTAGTTCCGCTGCGGACGCTCCCTCGGGAGGGGACGTGTCTCGGCCGCCATCGCCACCACGAGAAAGGAAGGGCATCACCATGAGCGTCAAGATCTTCGCCACCCCCGATGTGCAGGCGTTCCTGCGCCAGGTCAGCGGGCTGGACATGCCGGGCGGCGCGCCGCGGGTGAAGCAGATCGTGCACCGCGTGCTCTCGGATCTGTTCCGCAGCATCGACGAGTTGGACATCACCCCCGACGAGTACTGGGCGGCGATCGCCTGGCTCAACGACCTGGGCGCGGCCGGGCAGGCCGGGCTGATCTCGCCCGGGCTGGGCCTGGATCATTTCCTGGATCTGCGCCTGGACGCCATCGACGCCGAACTGGGCATCGACAATCCCACCCCGCGCACCATCGAGGGCCCGCTGTACGTGGCCGGTGCGCCGGTGGCGCACGGTTTCGCCCGGCTCGACGACGGCAGCGACGAAAACGGCCACACCCTGGTCATGCACGGCACCGTGTACGACGCCGACGGCCGCCCGCTGCCCGGGGCCAGCGTCGAGGTCTGGCACTGCGACACGCGCGGCTTCTATTCGCACTTCGATCCCACCGGCAAGCAGGCGCCATTCAACATGCGCCGCACCATCCTCGCCGACGGCAACGGCCAGTACCGCTTCCGCAGCATCGTGCCCAAGGGCTACGGCGTGCCGCCGGGCAGCCCCACCGAACGCCTGCTGTTCGCGCTCGGCCGGCATGGCCAGCGGCCGGCGCACATCCACTTCTTCATCGGCGCCGACGGCCACCGCAAGCTGACCACGCAGATCAACATCGCCGGCGATCCGCTGGTCGACGACGATTTCGCCTACGCCACCCGCGACGGGCTGGTGCCGGCGATCGTGGAGCACAGCGACCCGGCCAGCATCGCCGCCAATGGCGTGGACGGCCCATTCGCCGAGATCGCGTTCGATTTCCATCTGACCCCGCTGGTCGACGGCGTCGACAACCAGGCCAATCCTGCGCGTCGCCGCGCGGCTGCATAGCGATCCCGTCTCGCCGCGGCCGGGCGTCGGCCACGGCGACACCCAGCACATCTGTTCCTGGCACCCGCTGCCGCCGCCGTCTCCGGTGGCGGTACGGACCCCTGCGCGCCGCCGGCCGGCGGTACGCATCCACGCATCGGCTCGGAGGGAGGGCCCGATCATGCAGCAGTTTCCACATCCAATGCGCCGCACGGCGCAACCACAGGACAAGCCGCGCTGGACGACGCTTTTGTTGACCATGGCGGCGGTCTCCGGCGGCGCGGCCGCCAACAACGGCGTGGCCTTGCCCGGCTACGGCGCGCAGACCCAGGGCCTGGCCGGCACCTCGATCGCCTTGCCGCTGGATGCGGCGGCCTCGGCCAACAACCCGGCCGGCATGGGCGCGGTCGGCGACCGTTTCGATGCCGACCTCACCCTGATCTCGGCGCCGGTGCGCAGTCAGGTCGGCAATGCCCGCTACAAGGACGATGCGCTGATCCCGGTGCCGACCGCCGGCTACAACCGCCAGCTCAACGACGACCTGAGCCTGGGCGTGTCGGTGTTCGGCCATGGCGTGGCGCTCGACTACGGCACCCCGGTCTACGGCAGCCACGACACCCTGTCCAAGCTGCAGCAGGTGGTGCTGGCGCCGACCCTGGCCTGGCGCGTGGGCGAGCATCAGTACCTGGGCGTCTCGCCACGGCTGGCCTACCAGCGCCTGCACATCGCCGGCCTGGAAGGCATCGGCTTCCAGTCGGCGGGTGCCGACTCCGCGTACGGCTATGGCGTCACGCTGGGTTGGTACGGCCAACTGGCACCGGGCTTGAACGCCGGCCTCACCTGGTCCAGCCGCATCCGCTTCGGCCAACTGCAGCGTTACCGCGGATTGCTGCCGGAAGGCCGCCTGGACCTGCCGCAGCAGGCCGGCGCCGGCCTGGCCTGGCAGCCCAACCCGGCGCTGACCCTGGCCGCCGACTGGCTGTGGATCGATTGGTCCGGCGAGCGCGCCTACGGCAATCGCATCGACCAGGGCGGGGCGCTCGGCGATCCGGATGGCCCCGGTTTCGGCTGGCGCAGCCAGCGCGTGTTCCGGCTCGGCGCCGACTACCGCCTCGACGATGCGTGGTCGCTGCGGCTGGGCTACTCCCGCGCCAGCCGCCTGATCCCCGACAGCCAGGCGCAACTGGCCGTCCTCGCACCGCTGGCGCAGTACCGCCACTACGCGCTGGGCGCGACCTGGCGGCTGTCGCCGGAGCTGTCGCTGACCGGCAGCGTCACCCACGCGCCGGGCGGCTCGGTCGCCAGCGGCGGCGTGCAGGCCGGAACCCGCGATCTCACCTACTTCAATCTCGGCATCGGCTGGACCTTCCGCTGAGCCACACGGAGACGATCCATGCAAACCTATCTGTTGCTGCACGGTTCCTGGCACGACGGCCACGCCTGGGACGGCGTCGCCGAGCATCTGCGCGCGCATGGCGTGCAGGTGCATGCGCCGACCATCGCCGGGCACGGCGCCGGCGCCGACAAGCGCGTCTCGCACGCCGACTGCGTGGCCTCGGTGGTGGATTACGTGCGCCACCACGATCTGCGCGATCTGGTCGTACTCGGCCACAGCTGGGGCGGCAGCATCGTGCAGCGCCTGGCCGAGGAAGCGCCGGAGCGCTGCAAGCGGCTGATCTTCCACAACGCCTTCGTGCTGCGCGACGGCGAGGCGCTGTTCGACCTGCTGCCGCCGCACTACCAGGCGCTGTGGAAGAGCGCGGTCGATGCCGACGGCGGCATCATGCTGCCGTTCCCGATCTGGCGCGATGGTTTCATCGGCGACGCCGACCTGGCGCAGGCGCAGCAGGCTTACGCGCAACTCAGCCCGACCCCGGCACGCAGCCATTTCGACGCGGTGTCGCTCAAGCGCTTCCACGAACTGCAGATCCCGCGCAGCTGGCTCTACGCCACCGACGACGTGGCCCTGCCGCCCGGCGAGTACGGCTGGCACCCGCGGTTGAGTGCGCGCCTGGGCGGCTACCGCCTGGTCAGCCTGCCGGGCAGCCACGAAGTGTGTTTCAGCGCGCCCGCGCGGCTGGCCGAGAAGATCCTGCTGGCCGGCCGCGACTGACGTTCCCCACCGGAGACTCCAGATGAATCCTGCATCCCCCCTGCGCATCGGCATCGTCGGCGGCGGCATCGCCGGCGTCGGTCTGGCCCTGGGCCTGTGCCGCCACCGCCATCTCGACGTGCAGTTGTTCGAATCGGCGCCGGCCTTCGGCGAAATCGGCGCCGGCGTCTCGTTCGGCCCCAACGCGGTGCGCGCGCTGGCCGGCCTGGGCATGGGCGAACCCTATGCCGAACTCGCCGACCGCACGCCTGCGCCATGGCAGGACGTGTGGTTCGAATGGCGCCGTGGCGAGGACGCGCGGCTGCTGGGGCAGACCGTGGCGCCCGGCGTCGGCCAGTCGTCGGTGCACCGCGCCGACTTCCTCGATGCGTTGGCGACGCGTCTGCCGTTCGGGCTGGCCAAGTTCGGCAAGCGCGCGGTCGCCGTGGAGCAGGATGCCGATGCGGCGCGCGTGCGCTTCGCCGACGGCAGCCAGTACGAGGGCGACGTGCTGATCGCCGCCGACGGCATCAAGTCCGCCTTGCGCGGCGAGGTGCTGCGTGCGCTTGGCCACGCGCCGGCGGAGCCGCGCTTCACCGGCACCTGCGCCTACCGCGGCCTGATCGACGCGGCGCGGCTGCGCGCCGCCTTCGCCGCCCGCGGCGTGGACGCGCACCTGGTTGACGTGCCGCAGATGTTGCTGGGCCTGGACGCGCACATCCTCACCTTCCCGGTGAAGCAGGGCCGGTTGATCAACGTGGTCGCCTTCGTTTCCGACCGCAGCGACCCGGCGCCGCAATGGCGTGCCGGCCAGGCCTGGGTGCGCGAGGCCAGCCGCCGCGAGATGCTGGAGGCGTTCGCGCACTGGGGCGAGGCCGCGCGCACGCTGCTGGAATGCATCGACACGCCCACGCACTGGGCGCTGCATGACTTGGCCGAGTTGCCCGGCTATGTGCATGGGCGGCTGGCGCTGATCGGCGACGCGGCGCACGCGATGCTGCCGCACCAGGGCGCGGGCGCCGGGCAGGGGCTGGAGGACGCCTATCTGCTGGCGCAGTTGCTGGCCACGCCGGGTCTGGGCCGCGGCGACCTGCCGGCGCTGCTGCAGGTCTACGAGCGCCTGCGCCTGCCGCGCGCCTGCCGCGTGCAGCGCACCTCGCGCGAGGCCGGCGAGCTGTACGAGCTGCGCGATCCGCAGGCCGGTGCCGACGATGCGCGGCTGGCGCAGACGCTGGCGCAGCGCTTCGACTGGATCTGGACGCACGACCTGGAGGCCGAGGTGGCGCAGGGACGGCGGATGCTGGCCGCGGGCGTCACCGCGGGCGGTTAGACCCGGACTACGGCGCGCGGCTTCGGGCGCACGCGGTGCGGAGACGGGAGCGTGGCTGTGCTGCGCCGTCTCGTTGCGATGTGCCGTATGCGGTCGCGTTGCCCTCCTTGCCCGGAGGAAGTGCGGAGGGCGGCGCGACCGCATCGCTTTCATGCATTGCAACGGCCAGGAGGCGTTCCGGTTGCCATGCCGGAACACCCGCGTCCGCTCAGACCGGATGGCTTGCGCAGGTCGCGACGTGAGTGCACGTTGCTGTGGCGCGCAGCCCTCGAAGGCGAGGTGATACGCAGTCGCGTGCACTCACGCATCACCGGCGAAGACATCGTGCGGTCGAGGCAAGACGACCCGTCGCCAAGCGGTGGTCGTCTTGCGCCCTGGCAAAGGCGTGGTGCGCGAAGCTTTTGCGCGGCGGCCTCAGTCGCGGAAGTTGTCGAACTGCAGCGGCAGCTCGAAATCGCTCTTCTTCAGCAGCGCGATCGCGTCCTGCAGGTCGTCGCGCTTCTTGCCGCTGACGCGCAGCTTGTCGCCGTTGATCTGCGCTTCCACCTTGAGCTTGGCCTCCTTGAGCGTGGCGACGATCTTCTTGCCCAGCTTCTGCTCGATGCCCTGCTTGACCGTGATCTTCTGCCGCGCACCGGCGAGGTTGGTCTCCACGTCGCCGAACTCCAGGCAGCGTACGTCGATGCCGCGCGCCAGCAGGCGTGCGCGCAGGATGTCGGTCATCTGCTTGACCTGGAAGTCGCTGGGCGCGGACTGCGTGATGACCTGGTCGTCCAGTTCGAACTTGGCCTCCACGCCCTTGAAGTCGAAGCGCGTCGACAGTTCGCGGTTGGCCTGGTCGACGGCATTGGTCAGTTCGTGCTTGTCGACTTCGGAAACGATATCGAAGGAAGGCATGGGCGGGTCCTCGGCAAAGATGCCTATCGTAGAACGTGCGGGTGGCGCGTGGGGACGTGCATGTGAGTGCAGTGCGTTGGGTGGCGCCGCGCGTCGCGACGGAAGGGCAGCTCTAACAACGACGAAAGGCCATTTTTAGGAGCGGCTTCAGCCGCGACAGGCCTTACCGGGAATGCCCGTCGCGGCTGAAGCCGCTCCTACAATCGCGGCGATGCATCATGCCGAGCCGCGGCAATAACGCGCTATTAAAAGTGCCTTGAAGTCGCTCCTGCAGCAGGCAGCACTGGCCGGCACGCCGCCTGGAGCCATGTGGGAGGGACTTCAGTCCCGACGCGATGGTCTCCGGCACCACGCGCAGCGCCGATCGCGGCGATAATGCGCCGATGCCCACATCCCGTTCCAATGCCGCCGCCGCTGCGTGGATGATCGCCGCGGTCGCGTTCTTTTCGCTCATGGATGCGTCCATGAAACAGCTCAGCACGCATTATCCGGCGCTGCAGGTGGCGGCGCTGCGCGGCGGCGCCTCGCTGCCGTTCGTGCTGGTGTGGGTGCTGGCCAGCGCCGGGCCGCGCGCGATCTGGCCGGTGCGCTGGGGCTTGCACCTGCTGCGCGGCGTGCTCGGCATCGCCATGATCGGCTGCTTCGCCTGGGCCTTGCGCAGCCTGCCGCTGTCCACCGCCTACACCATCTACTTCGTCGCGCCGCTGCTGGTGGCGGCGCTGTCGGTGCCGCTGCTCGGCGAATACGTGGGCCCGCGGCGCTGGGCGGCGATCGGCGTCGGCCTGGTCGGCGTGCTGGTGGTGCTGCGCCCCGGCATGGACGGGTTCGTCTCGCTGCCCGGGCTGATGGTGCTGCTGGCGGCCGTCGCGTATGCGGTCGCCTCGGTGCTGGTCAGCCTGCTGGCGCGCACCGACACGCCGCAGTCGCTGGTGGTGTGGTTCCTGCTGATCATGGCGCTCGGTGCCGGCGCGCTGGCGCTGCCGGACTGGGCCCCGCTGCGTCAGGCCGATACCGGCTGGATCGCAGGCATGGGCCTGGCCGGGGCGCTGGGCCAGGTGGCGCTGACCCAGGCGTTCCGCCGCGGCGATGCCTCGCTGGTCGCGCCGCTGGAGTACAGCGGCCTGCTGTGGGTGATCCCCTGGGACTGGCTGCTGTGGCGCAAGCTGCCCGACGCCTGGACCTGGGTGGGCGGGGCGATCATCGTCGCCAGCGGCCTGTACCTGCTGCACCGCGAGCGGATCCGCGCGGTGGCGCATCCGCCGCCGCAGGCACGTCCCTAGCCGGCCCCGCAATGCGCGCCTACGTTAGAATCGAATGGAATAACGCACGCCATCCTGGCCTGCTAGGCTTTGCGCCCCCCGTCGCTGCCGGTCCCGCGCGTTGATCCAGTTCGAGCGCCTGCACAAGTCCTATTCCGTCGCCGGCCAGCCGGTCGTGGCGCTGCATCCGCTCGACCTGCGCATCGAGGCCGGCGAGGTATTCGGCATCATCGGTCACTCCGGCGCCGGCAAGTCGACCCTGATCCGGCTGATCAACCGGCTCGAGGAGCCCAGCGGCGGGCGCCTGATCATCGACGGCGAAGACGTCACCGCGCTGGATCGCGCCGGGCTGCGCACGTTGCGCCAGCGCGTGGGCATGATCTTCCAGCACTTCAACCTGCTGTCCTCGCGCACGGTCGCCGGCAACGTCGCGTTCCCGCTGGAACTGGCCGGCACGCCGCGCGCGGAGATCGACGCGCGGGTGGCCGAACTGCTGGAGCGGGTGGGGCTGGCCGCGCATGCCGGCAAGTACCCGGCACAGCTGTCGGGTGGGCAGAAGCAGCGCGTCGGCATCGCCCGCGCCCTGGCCACGCGCCCGCGCATCCTGCTGTGCGACGAGGCGACGAGCGCGCTGGATCCGCAGACCACCGCCTCGGTGCTGGCGCTGCTGGCGCAGATCAATCGCGAGCTGGGCCTGACCATCGTGCTGATCACCCACGAGATGGAAGTGATCCGTCGCGTCTGCGATCGCGTGGCGGTGCTCGATGCCGGACATCTGGTCGAGAGCGGGCCGGTCACCGAGGTGTTCCTGCATCCGCAGCATCCGACCACCAAGCGCTTCGTCTCCGAAGCCGAGCATGTCGACGAGGCCGAGCTGTACCGCGATTTCACCGCGGTGGACGGGCGCATCCTGCGCCTGACCTTCCTCGGCACCGACACCTACGCGCCGCTGCTCGGGCGCATCGCCCGCGCCACCGCGGTGGACTACAACATCCTGTCCGGGCGCATCGACCGGATCAAGGACACCCCTTACGGCCAACTGACCGTGGCCCTGGTCGGTGGCGACATGGATGCGGCGCAGGCCGCCTTCGTCGCCGCCGGCGTGCATGTGCAGGAGCTGCGCCGATGAGTCCGTTCGCCACCGCCGCCGCCGGCTTCTTCCGCAATCTCGATGCCGGCAAGTGGGGCGAGATCGGCCGCGCCACCGTCGACACCCTGCTGATGCTCGGCGGCTCGTTGCCGCTGACCCTGCTGATCGGCCTGCCGCTGGGCGTGCTGCTGTTCCTCACCGGCCCGCGCCAGACCCACCAGAAGCCGCTGCTGTACGGTGGCCTGGCCCTGGTGATCAACGTGCTGCGCTCGGTGCCCTTCATCATCCTGATGATCGCGATGATCCCGCTGACGCTGTGGGCGATGGGCACCTCGCTGGGCGTGCGCGGCGCGATCCTGCCGCTGGTGGTGGGCGCGGCGCCGTTCTACGCGCGGCTGGTGGAGACCGCGCTGCGCGAAGTGGACCGCGGCGTGGTCGAGGCCAGCCTGGCGATGGGCGCGACCACCTGGCAACTGGTGACGCGGGTGCTGCTGCCGGAAGCGCGGCCGGGCCTGATCGCCGGCGCCACGGTGACCACCATCGCGCTCATCGGCTTCACCGCGATGGGCGGCGCGATCGGTTCCGGCGGTCTCGGCGACCTGGCCTACCGCGACGGCTACCAGCGCTCGCACGCCGATGTGGCCCTGGTGACGGTGGTGATCCTGCTGCTGCTGGTGCAGGCGCTGCAGATGCTCGGCGACCGCCTGGTCGCGCATTACAGCCGGCGTTGAGGCCCTGCGTGCTGCGGTAGGAGCGACTTCAGCCGCGACCGCTGGCGGTAGAGCGGCCGCGGTGCCGGATCGCATACGACGGGGCGAGCGCCGCGCCTGCTACAAGACGCAATCCCACGCCTTTCGCCGCAGACCGAGGCTAGGTCTGCTAGCGTGCTGACAGCCTCGGCCGCTGCCCTTCTCCTCCCCCCGTTTCCCCGGATACCTGCCATGACCCGATTCCCGTTCCGCCTCCTGCTCGCCAGCGCCGTGCTCGTCCTCGGCGGCTGCGGCAAGCCCGATGCCGGCGCCGCCAGCGACCACCTCAGCGTCGCCGCCACCGCGGTGCCGCACGCCGAGATCCTGGAGGTGGTCAAGCCGATGCTGGAGCAGCAGGGCGTGACCCTGGACGTGCGCGTGTTCAACGACTACGTGCAGCCCAACGACCAGGTGGTGCAGAAGCAGATCGACGTGAACTACTTCCAGACCGAGCCCTACCTGCAGGCCTACAACCGCGACCGCAAGAGCAACCTGGTGACCGTGGTCGGCGTGCACATCGAGCCGTTCGGCGCCTACTCGCGCCGCTACAAGTCGCTGGACGCGCTGCCGCAGGGCGCCGACGTGGTGATCCCCAACGACCCCAGCAACAACAGCCGCGCGCTGATCCTGCTGGACAAGGCCGGCGTCATCAAGCTCAAGGATCCGAGCAACGCGCTGTCCACCCAGCGCGACATCGTCGCCAATCCCAAGCAGCTGAAATTCCGCGAGCTGGATTCGGCGATGCTGCCGCGGGTGCTGGACCAGGTCGACCTGGCGCTGATCAACACCAACTACGCGCTCGATGCCGGGCTCAATCCGACCCGCGATGCGTTGGCGATCGAGAGCAAGGACTCGCCCTACGTGAACTTCCTGGTCGCGCGTCCCGACAACAAGGACGATCCGCGCGTGCAGAAACTGGCCAAGGCGCTGACCAGCCCGGAAGTGAAGGCCTTCATCCAGCGCAAGTACCAGGGCGCGGTGCTGCCGGCGTTCTGATCGGGCCACGCGCATGCCGCTGCTGCTGGCCATTCCGCTGGCGATCGTGATCGCGCTGGCGGTGACCGCGGTGCTGTTGCCGCTGTCGCTGCTGCAGCGGTTCCGCGTGGGCACGGCGCGGCGCCAGGCGCGCGGCTGGCTGGTCGCGGTGCAACTGTGGTCGGCGCTGCTGTCGAGCGCGGTGTTGCTGGTCTTCGCGCTGATCGCGGCGCACTGGTGGCCCGGTGCGGCGATGCATGCGTTGGCCGGCTGGGGCATCGGCGTGCTGCTGGGCGCGCTCGGCATCGTCGCCACGCGCTTTGAGCCGCTGCCGCACGGGCTGCACTACACGCCGAACCTGTGGTTGGTGTTGGGCCTGACCGCGTTGGTGGCGGTGCGCATCGGTGCCGGGCTGTGGCAGGGCTGGCGCAGTCTGATCGATGGTGCAGTGTGGCCGACCGAGGGCTGGATGAGTCACGCCAGCCTGCTGGCCGCCGCGGCCTTGCTGCTCGGTTATGCCTGCGCCTATGCCTGGCTGTTGCGGCGGCGCCTGCGCCGTTTCGACCGCTACCGCGGTTTCGATCGCTCGCCGCGCTGAAGGCGCCCGCGTCTGCGTGCACGCGCAATGCTGTTTCGCTGGTCGCGCGCGCTCGATCCAGCGCACGCACAAAAACAAACGGGCCCTTGCGGGCCCGTTTGCAGTACGACTGGAGACGTGACGCTTAGAAGCGTGCGCCGACGCCGAAGCTGAACAGCCACGGATCCAGCTTCAGGTCTTCGCCGGTGCCTTCGCCGGCCACCTTCAGCTCCGGACGCGAGTGCATGTAGCGCGCATCGGCACGGGCGAACCAGGTGGAGTTGATGTTCATGTCCACGCCGACGGTGCCGATGGCGCCCTTGGCGGTGTCCAGGCTAACGTGCTGGTCGGCGTTGAGGCCGGCGAGCTTCTCGTTGCTGAAGTTGGACTCGTAGTAACCGACGCCGACGAACGGACGGAACACGTTGTCCGCCTGGCCGAAGTGGTACTGGCCGCTCAGCGCGATCGGCTGCTGCTCGACGGTGCCGACCTTGCCGACGCCGTCGGCCTTGACGCGGTGGTTGAACTTGTCGGCAGCGCCCCACAGTTCGACCGCCCAGTTGTCGTCGATCAACCAGCTGGCGCTGATGGTCGGCGCCGGGCCGCCATCGACGTCGAGGCCGGCCGCCGGCTTGGAGTGCGGGTCGAGCAGGGTCGCGCTGCCGACGACGGAGAAGTGCTTGCCGGACGCGGTATCGGCATCCTGTGCGAATGCGGCGGGCGCAAACGCAAGGGCGGAAACGACAGCCAGGCTCAGGATCTGAATGGACCGCATGGGATATCTCCTCATCTTTTTCTTGTGGGGCCACGGGAGTGGGCGCGCACACCGTATCGATGAGAAGATGAATCGTCGCCGACCCTCGCCAGACGGATGCAGGCGACGTTCAGGCACTTGCGCTCGGCGCTTGAAATAACGAGGTTTTAAGACTTTTGGCTGTTCATCCAGGTGCGTGCGACGTGACGACGCAGCCGCTGTTGCAAGGGCTTCCCGCGCAGATACACGACGATTGCCGCGTGCTGGTACTCGGCTCCATGCCAGGTGCGGCGTCGTTGCAGCAGGCGCGTTACTACGCGCATCCACGCAATCGGTTCTGGCCGCTGATGGCGGCGCTCTGTGGCTTCGATGCGGCATTGGACGCCGAAGCGCGAATGCAGGCGCTGCACGCGGCCGGCGTCGGCCTGTGGGATGTGATCGGCCAGTGTCGACGCCGCGGCAGCCTGGACGCGGCGATCGTGCGCGGCAGCGAAATCCCCAATGCCTTGCCCGAACGCATCGCGCAGTTGCCGCAGTTGCGCGCCATCGCCTGCAACGGCGCGGCGGCGGCACAGGCGTTCGCGCGCTTCGTGCAGCCGCAGTTATCTGAGCGCGATCCGCCGCTGGTGCTGCTGGCGCTGCCTTCCAGCAGCCCGGCCAATGCCGCGTTCGCCTGGCCGCGGCTGTTGCAGGCGTGGTTGCCGCTGCAGCCCTGGTTGCGAGTGCCGATGGCTGGCGATTGAAGGTCGCCTCTCATCACACCAGACGCACATGCGTAGGAGCGGCTCCAGCCGCGACGAGCTTTACCGGCAATGCCTGTCGCGGCTGAAGCCGCTCCTACGAGAGGGAGCGCGATGATGTGTGGCAAAAACGGGTGATTGGAGGTGCCCCGACGTTGCGTCGATGGATCAGCGCCGCGCTCGCAAGCGCAGCCACAGGGTCTGCAGCGCCAGCACGGCGGCCAGCAGCAACGCCACCCATGCCGCGGTCTGCGCACCGGCGAGCGTGCTGGCGGCCTGCTTGATGTAGACCGCCGCCAACGCCCACAGCGCCGCCGCCGCATAGGCGAGGTTGCCGCGCATCGCCCGGTTCATGCCCAGCAGCAGTGCCGCCGCCAGCGCGAACAGCACCAGGCTCCACGGCAGCATCCGCTCGGTCGGCAGCCAGCGGTAGGCCACGATCACCTGCGCGGTGTTCAGGAACGCCGCCAGCGACAACCAGCCGGCGTGCAGCGACAGCGGCAGCCAGGCCCACAGCGTCTGGCCCGGTTCGGCTGCCCGATCGCGCGACAGCCGCAGCGCGGCCAGCAGCATCGCCGCCAGCGCGGTCCAGATCACCGCCAGCGCCAGCAGGAAGTGCTGCTGGGAGAACACGGGCATCCACGCCGCGGTCAGCGCGAAGCCCAGTGCCGCCGGCGCCCGCACCCGCGCCAGCGCGCTGCCACGGCGGCGCCGCGCGCTGGATTGCCACAGGCCGAAGGCCAGGTCGAGCAGGAAGATCACGCCCCAGATCGCGAAGGCATAGCCGGCGGCGACGATCAGGGTCGGGTAGCGGTCGGAGATGGCGCCGTTGGTCGGGCCGAACGCACCGCGTTGCGAGAACCAGGCGACCAGCGGCATCGCCAACGCCATCAACAGCACCAGGATCCGCATGCCTGCCCTCCGGAAATCTGCGGCGAGCCTAGCCGCGGTGCCGTGAAGGCGGCGCACCGGCGGCGGGCGCCGTGGGCACGCAACATGCGCTGGCGTACTGTCCGCCGACAGCGCCAGGCCGCACAGGCGATCGGGCTTTTTTGCCCGCCAAAGGTTGGCGCTGCGGCTGCGGGCCGCCACAATAGGGGTTTCCCCCTCATTAGTTGCCGGAGTTGCCCGCATGGCCGAAATCAAGGAAGCACTTGTCCCCGATATCGGTGACTACAGCGACGTCCCGGTAATCGAAGTGCTGGTGGCCGTCGGCGACACGGTGAAGAAGGACCAGAGCCTGGTCACCCTGGAGTCGGACAAGGCGACGATGGAAGTGCCGTCGCCGTTCGCCGGCGTGGTCAAGGAGATCAAGGTCAAGGTCGGCGACAGCCTGTCCGAGGGCAAGGTGGTGGCGCTGATCGAGGTGGCCGAGGGTGGCGCCAGTGCCGCACCCGCCGCGCCTGCGCCCGCCAAGGCCACGCCCGCGCCGGCCCAGCAGGCCGCCGCTCCGGCCGCCGCGCCCGCGCAGAATGCGGTCAAGCCGGCCCCGGCCGCAGCGGCGGCCACCGGTGTGGTCGAGGCGCGGGTGCCGGACATCGGCGACTACAGCGACGTGCCGGTGATCGAGGTGCTGGTCGCGGTCGGCGATACGGTGAAGAAGGACCAGAGCCTGGTCACCCTGGAGTCGGACAAGGCGACGATGGAAGTGCCCTCGTCGGTGGCCGGCGTGGTCAAGGAAATCAAGGTCAAGGTCGGCGACAGCCTGTCCGAGGGCAAGGTGGTGGCGCTGATCGAAGTGGCCGGCAGCGATGCCGACGCGCCGGCCGCGTCCGCGATCCAGCCCAGTGCCGAGACCGGCGGCGGCGTGGAGCCGGTGCCGACCTCGTCCGCGCCGGACAAGCTGGCCCAGCGCGAGATCGCCCAGGTCCAGGCCACGGCGCCGGCCAAGGCCGCCGCGCCGTCCGCCACCCAGAGCAGCCCGCCGGTGGCGTTCGACGCCGACAGCGTGCTGCCGCAGAAGGTGCCCTATGCAAGTCCGGCGGTGCGCGTGTTCGCCCGCGAGCTGGGCGTGGACCTGTTCCAGGTCAGCGGCTCGGAACAGGGCGGCCGCATCAGCAAGGACGACGTGCAGCGCTACGTCAAGGCGGCACTGTCCGGCGCCGCGCCGGCCGCTGCGGGTGCCGCGCCTGCCGCCGGCGGCAACGGCCTGAACCTGCTGCCGTGGCCGAAGGTGGACTTCGCCAAGTTCGGCGAGGTCGAGGTCAAGCCGCTGTCGCGGATCAAGAAGATCTCCGGCGCCAACCTGGCGCGCAACTGGGCGATGATCCCGCACGTCACCCAGTTCGAGCAGGCCGACATCACCGACCTGGAAGCCCTGCGCGTGGCGCTGAACAAGGAGAACGAGAAGGCCGGCATCAAGCTGACCATGCTCGCCTTCCTGCTCAAGGCCAGCGCTGCGGCGCTGAAGCAGTTCCCCGACTTCAACGCCTCGCTCGATGCCAGCGGCGAGAACCTGACCCTGAAGAAGTACTTCCACATCGGCTTCGCCGCCGACACCCCGAACGGGCTGGTGGTGCCGGTGATCCGCGACGTGGACAAGAAGGGCGTGGTCGAGCTGGCGCGCGAAAGCGGCGAGCTGGCCAAGAAGGCGCGCGACGGCAAGCTCGGCCCGGCCGACATGAGCGGGGGCTGCTTCTCGATCAGCTCGCTTGGCGGCATCGGCGGCACCGCCTTCACCCCGATCGTCAATGCGCCGGAAGTGGCCATCCTGGGCGTGTCCAAGTCCTCGATCCAGCCGGTCTGGAACGGCAAGGAATTCGCGCCCAAGCTGCTGCTGCCGCTGTCGCTGAGCTACGACCACCGCGTCATCGACGGTGCCGCCGCCGCGCGCTTCACCACCTACCTGAGCCAGGTGCTGGCGGACATGCGCCGCGTGCTGCTGTAAGCCCTGTCGTCACGGCGCCGCGTCCGTCGCGGTGCCGGTTTTCCCCCACTTGCGCGCGCCGCGTGTTTGCGCGGTCGCGCCGACGAACTGCAAACGCCCCTCGCCGCGGCGATGGGCCACAGGAGAAGCTGCATGGCGGTCATTGAGGTCAAGGTCCCGGATATCGGCGACTACAGCGACGTTCCGGTCATCGAGGTGCTGGTCGCCGTCGGCGACACGGTGAAGAAGGACCAGGGCCTGGTGACGCTGGAGTCGGACAAGGCCACGCTGGAAGTGCCGTCCGCGGCTGCCGGCGTGATCAAGGAACTGAAGGTCAAGCTCGGCGACACCCTGTCCGAGGGCGCGGTGATCGCGCTGTTGGAGACTGCCGACGGCGCCGCTGCGGCGCCTGCCGCGGCCCCGGCCGAGGTGCCGGCCAGCAAGCCGCCGGTGGCGCCGTCGCACCGCGCGCCGGCCGAGCCGCCGGCGCCCAAGCCGGCGCTGTCCAGCGGCAAGCCCGCCGACATCGAATGCAAGATGGTGGTGGTCGGCGCCGGCCCCGGCGGCTACACCGCCGCGTTCCGCGCTGCCGACCTGGGCCTGGACACGGTGCTGGTCGAGCGCTACGCCAGCCTCGGCGGCGTCTGCCTCAACGTCGGCTGCATCCCGTCCAAGGCGCTGCTGCATGCGGCCGCGGTGATCGACGAGGTCGCCCATGCCGGCGATTTCGGCGTGGACTTCGGCAAGCCCAAGATCACCCTGGACAAGCTGCGCGAGTACAAGGAAAAGGTGGTCGGCAAGCTCACCGGCGGCCTGGCCAGCATGGCCAAGCAGCGCAAGGTGCGCACCGTCACCGGCGTGGCGTCGTTCGTGTCGCCGAACGAACTGGAGATCGTCGCCGCCGACGGCAAGACCCAGTTGCTGCGCTTCGAGCACTGCATCGTCGCCGCCGGCTCGCAGGCGGTGAAGTTGCCGAATTTTCCGTGGGACGACAAGCGGGTGATGGACTCCACCGACGCGCTGGAACTGCAGGAGATCCCCAAGACTCTGCTGGTGGTCGGCGGCGGCATCATCGGCCTGGAAATGGCCACCGTGTACAGCGCGCTGGGCAGCAAGGTCACCGTGGTCGAGTTCATGGACCAGCTGATGCCGGGTGCCGACAAGGACCTGGTCAAGCCGCTGGCCGATCGCTTGAAGAAGCAGGGCGTGGAAGTCCATCTCAAGACCAAGGCGGCCGAGGTCAAGGCCGACAAGAAGGGCATCACCGTGACCTTCGAAGCGGCGACCGCGGGCGAAACGCCGGCGCTGGCCGCCACCACCTACGACCGCGTGCTGGTCGCGGTGGGGCGCGCGCCCAACGGCAAGAAGATCGGCGCCGACAAGGCCGGCATCAACGTCACCGAGCGCGGCTTCATTCCGGTCGACCGGCAGATGCGCACCAACGTGCCGCACATCTTCGCCATCGGCGACATCGTCGGTAACCCGATGCTGGCGCACAAGGCCACCCACGAGGGCAAGCTGGCCGCGGAAGTGGCCGCTGGCGAGAAGAAGGAGTGGGTGGCGCGGGTGATCCCGTCGGTGGCCTACACCAACCCGGAAATCGCCTGGGTCGGCGTTACCGAAACCGAGGCCAAGGCCAAGGGGCTGAAGGTCGGCGTGGCCAAGTTCCCGTGGGCGGCCAGCGGCCGCGCCATCGGCATCGGCCGCACCGAGGGCTTCACCAAGCTGATCTTCGACGAGGAGACGCACCGGATCATCGGTGGCGCCATCGTCGGCGTGCACGCTGGCGACCTGCTGGCCGAGATCGGCCTGGCGATCGAGATGGGCGCCGAGGCCGAGGACATCGGCCACACCATCCACGCGCATCCGACCCTGAGCGAGTCGGTCGGCATGAGCGCCGAGGTCTACGACGGCACCATCACCGACCTGTACATCCCGAAGAAGAAGTGACGCCCGCGCGACCGTGCCGCCGCGTGCGGTGCGGTCGCTGCGGTGTCGAATCGACGCATGGAGGTCGGCGTGGGGCAGGGCAATCTGTGTCCCGAGCTGCAGGCGTTGTTGCAGCGCGAACTGGCCGGCGGCAACCGTATCGCCGAGCCGCCGCGGCGGACCGACTGGCCACATCCGGGCTCGGTCTTCGTGTCGTTGAAGCGCGACTTGCGCAGCGACGTGGCCTCGCTGCCGGCGACGGTGCAGCACGCGGTCTGCACCGATCCGCACTACGGCTGGCACGACGAGTGCTACTGCACGACGCACCGGCATCTGCTGGTGGCGGGTGCGACCAAGCCGCCCTGAGCGTGTGCCGGTTGCCGCCGCCTCGGCCGTCTGCCAAGTGCCCGCCGTCAAACGACAGAACCCCGCATCGCTGCGGGGTTCTGCATGAGGCCGCTTGCGGGTCCCGAGGGCCGGGTCCCGAAACGATCAGAACGCGAAGGTCACGCCCGCGACCGGGCCCTTGAACTCCTGCTTCAGGCCGACGCTGGCGTTGTCGCGCTTGCGGTCCACATCCAGCTTGAACCAGTCGTAGCCGGCGAAGATGCCGAAGTTGCGGGTGAAGCGGTACTCGACGATGGCGTTGGCGCGGCTCAGGTCGCCATCGTAGTCGCCGAAGTCGCCCCACTTGGTGTTGAGGTACTGGCCCTGGATGTTGAACAGCCAGTGCTCGCTCGGGTGCGCGGTGAAGCGCACGCCGACCACCGGCGCAGCGCCGTCCTCGCTCTCGTCCAGGAAGGTGCCGGTGTAGACCGGGCCCAGGTCGGCGTAGGCATTGGACTGCACCTTGGCCCACTCGGCACCGATCTGCAGGCCCATGCTGAACTGCGGGTTGTCGATCACCGAGTAGTCGTACACCAGGCTGGCCACCTGGTACTTCAGCTCGCCCTTGACGAAGCTGCCCGACGGCACGGTCACGCCGCCCAGGCTGACGTCCTGGCCCAGCTCTTCGCGGCGGTCCTTGTCGAACTTGAAGTAGTCGAAGATCAGGCGCTGGCGGGTGCTGAGGCGGAACACGCCGTCCACGCGCGGCTCCCATTCCTTGCCGCCGAAGTTGAAGTCCTGCGAGCCGGAAATGGCGTTACCGTTGATCACGGCATTGCCGCGCAGGGTGTTGTCGTTGTCCACGTTCATCGCGCCGACGCGCAGGGTGAAGCGGTCGTCGCCGTCTTCGGCGTAAGCGGGCAGCGCGTAAGCGGCGGCGAGCGCGCACGGCAGCGCCAGGGCAAGCAAGTGTTTCATGGGGGACAAGCTCCGTCGTCTTGGGATTCTTTTGGATGAGGCGTCGATGGCAGCGCCATCGCGTGCCGCCACTATCCTTAAATCTGCGTCCACCATTCGTGAAAGTATGGTGGCCCATGCCGCCACGCCCGTCCCAGAACACGCAACGAAAAGAGCCCCGGGAGGACCGGGGCTCGGTGGGTCTGCGCTGTGGGCCGACGAGGATGGGCGCAGTCCCTGTCCGATCAGACAGGGCAATGGACAGAAAGTTCCCCGCAAAGACGTGCTGCAATGCCGCATCCGGCGCCGGCCGCGGGTGGTGACCGTGCTATCGTCTACGGGCGGAGGGGCATTCGGACGCGGTCAGGACTCCTGGCGGTTGTCTCGCAAATTGTCCCATTGCTATAATTCCGCGGCTCGACGGACGCGAAGACGTCCTCAACCCACCACCAATTGCAGGATTTTCTGTGCTGAACTCCGTTGATGCGGGTCGGCGGCTGATGCTGCGCGCAGCGATTTACCCGCTGGTGGCGGTGGCCGTGGTGTCCCTGCTGTTCCTCTTGCTGGGGCCGAAATACGCGATGGGCGCCGCCGCGACCGGGCTGGCGACCGTGGCAGGGGGATGGCTGGCGGCACGCACCGCGCTCGATGGCGGCGTGCAGGCGGCAGGGTCGGCATTGGCACGGTTGATCGTGGCCATGGTGCTGAAGTGGGTGTTGGTGTTCGCGGTGCTGGCGCTGGGCTTTGCCTGGTGGCGGTTGCCTCCTCTGGCCCTGTTGGCGGGTATCGCCGTCGGGCTGATGTTCCAGGTTCTGGCTCTGGCCAGGCGTTGATCGAATCAAGAAAAGGCTCAGGACTCATGGCGGGCGAGGCAGAAACTCCTACCTCCTACATCCAGCACCATCTGCACAACCTCACCTTCCAGGTGCAGGAAGGCGGGTTCTGGCAGGTGCACGTCGATACCATGATCATGTCGGTGCTGTCCGGCCTGCTGATGGTGTTCGGCTTCTGGCTGGCCACGCGCAAGGCCACCGCCGGCGTGCCGGGCAAGTGGCAGGCGTTCGTGGAAATCATGCTGGAGTTCGTCGACCGCCAGGCCAAGGACACCTACCACGGCACCAGCAAGCTGGTGACCCCGATCGCGATCACCCTGTTCTTCTGGATCCTGATGATGAACCTCATCAAGATGATCCCGGCGGACTTCCTGGCGATCCCGCTGAGCTGGGCCGGCGTGCACTACTGGAAGCCGGTGCCGACCGCCGACGTCAATGCCACCCTTGGCATGTCGATCAGCGTGTTCTTCCTGATGATCTTCTTCTCGCTGCGCTCCAAGGGCGTGGGCGGGATGGCCAAGGAATTCCTCACCGCGCCGTTCGGCAAGTGGATGCTGCCGTTCAACCTGATCCTCAATATCGTCGAATGGCTGAGCAAGCCGGTGTCGCTGGCGATGCGACTGTTCGGCAACATGTTCGGCGGCGAGATCGTGTTCCTGCTGATCTGGGTGCTCGGCGGTGCCGGCATCTTCGGTGCGCTGGCCGGCGGCGCGTTCGGCTTCGGCTGGATGCTGTTCCACCTGCTGGTGATTCCGCTGCAAGCGTTCATTTTCATGATGCTGTCGATCGTGTACCTGAGCCTGGCGGAAGACAGCCACTGACGTTTCTGTTTCACGCGTTCTAAGCAACCCTTCGTTCGATTCACCATCCTCAAGCAACTTTGTTCCTGGAGAAAACCATGTACTTCGCCGTCCTGACCAACCTCGCCCAAGTCCAGAGCTCCACCGTCCTCGCCGTCGGCATCATGATCGGCCTGGCCGCGCTGGGCGCCGGCCTCGGTCTGGCCATCATGGCCGGCAAGTTCCTGGAATCGGCCGCGCGCCAGCCGGAACTGATCCCGGTGCTGCAGGTCCGCATGTTCATCACCGCCGGCCTGATCGACGCCGCGTTCATCATCAGCGTCGCGGTCGGCCTGCTGTTCGCGTTCGCCAACCCGATGATCGGCGAGTTCGTCGCGCGTCTGCCGCAGGGCGGTTGATCCCGTCGTACCGGCGTGCGGTCGCCATCGGCGGCCGCCGCTACGGATGAAGGTTCGGACGCGCTGCCGCGCTGGCGGCGCGTCCACCCCGTCACCATTGGCTGAGCGTACCCCATGAATATCGGTCTCACCCTCTTTGCCCAGGCGCTGGCGTTCGCCGGTCTGATCTGGATCGTCGCGACCAAGATCTGGCCGCCGCTGATGCAGGCCATCGAAGAGCGCCAACAGAAGATCGCCGAAGGCCTGGCCGCGGCCGATCGCAGCCAGAAGGATCTGGCGCAGGCGCAGGAAAAGGTCAACGAAGCGTTGAAGGACGCCCGCATCAAGGCCAACGAGATCATCGACCAGGCCCATGCGCGCGCCAACCAGATCGTCGAGGCGGCCAAGCACGAGGCGGTCGTCGAAGCCAACCGGCAGAAGGAACTGGCCCAGGCCGAGATCGACGCCGCGGCCAACCGCGCGCGCGAAGACCTGCGTCGCCAGGTGTCGCTGCTGGCGGTGAGCGGCGCCGAGAAGCTGCTGAAGCGCGAAATCGACGCCAACGCCCACAAGGCGCTGCTCGACGAGCTGGCGGCGGAGATCTGAGATGAGCCAGGCCCTCACACTGGCGCGTCCCTACGCTCGCGCCGCGTTCGCCGCGGCCAGCGATGCCGGCAAGCTCGCGCCCTGGTCGCAGGCGCTGACGTTCTCCGCCCAGGTCGCGGCCGACCCGCGCGTGGCCGCGCTGCTGCACAACCCGCTGTTGCAGCGGGAGCAGGCGGTGTCGCTGTTGGCGCCGGAAGCGGCCGACGAGCAGTACCAGCGCTTTCTGAGCCTGCTGGCCGAAGGCCAGCGGCTGCCGCTGCTGCCGGAGATCGCCGGGCTGTACGACCAGCTGCGGGCCGAGGCCGAGCGCGTGGTGCAGGCCAACGTGACCTCCGCGACGGCGCTGAGCGATGCCGAGGTGGCTTCGCTGAAGGTGGCGCTGAAGCAGCGCTTCGGCCGCGAGGTCGAGATCACCACGGCGGTGGACGCTTCGCTGATCGGCGGCGCGGTGATCGACGCCGGCGACGTGGTCATCGACGGTTCGTTGAAAGGCAAGCTGTCGCGTCTGCAATCCGCACTGGCCCACTAAGAAACGGGAATGGCGAATAGAGAGGAGAGAACCCGGCCCGGCGGCGACGCCACCCGCGATTCCCGATTCCCCATTCCCGATTCTCAAAGAAGCTAACCACACGTCGCCATCCGCCGCTGCGCGATGGACGATCCGAAGGAAACCAAGATGGCAACCACGCTCAACCCCTCCGAAATCAGCGAACTGATCAAGAACCGCATCGAGCAGGTCAAGCTGGCCGCGGAGTCGCGCAACGAAGGTACGGTCACCAGCGTGTCCGACGGCATCGTGCGCATCTTCGGCCTGGCCGACGTGATGCAGGGCGAAATGATCGAACTGCCGAACGACACCTACGCCCTGGCGCTGAACCTGGAGCGCGACTCGGTCGGCGCCGTGGTGCTCGGCGACTACGAGAACCTGCGCGAAGGCGACGTGGCCAAGACCACCGGCCGCATCCTGGAAGTGCCGGTCGGCAAGGAACTGCTGGGGCGCGTGGTCAACGCGCTGGGCGAGCCGATCGACGGCAAGGGCCCGCTGGGCACCAGCCAGACCGCGCCGGTGGAGCGCGTGGCGCCGGGCGTGATCTGGCGCAAGTCGGTCGACCAGCCGGTGCAGACCGGCTACAAGTCGGTCGACGCGATGATCCCGATCGGCCGCGGCCAGCGCGAGCTGGTCATCGGCGACCGCCAGACCGGCAAGACCGCGCTGGCCATCGACGCGGTGATCAACCAGAAGAACACCGGCATCAAGTGCGTGTACGTGGCGATCGGGCAGAAGGCCTCGACCGTCGCCAACATCGTGCGCAAGCTGGAAGAGAATGGCGCGCTGGCGCACACCATCGTGGTCGCCGCGACCGCTTCCGAATCGGCGGCGATGCAGTACATCAGCGCCTACGCCGGCTGCACCATGGGCGAGTACTTCATGGACCGCGGCGAAGATGCGCTGATCGTGTACGACGATCTGTCCAAGCAGGCCGTGGCCTACCGCCAGATCTCGTTGTTGCTGAAGCGCCCGCCGGGCCGCGAAGCCTACCCGGGCGACGTGTTCTACCTGCACAGCCGCCTGCTGGAGCGCGCCGCGCGCGTGTCCGAGGACTACGTGGAGCAGTTCACCAAGGGCGAGGTCAAGGGCAAGACCGGTTCGTTGACCGCGCTGCCAATCATCGAAACCCAGGCCGGCGACGTGTCCGCCTTCGTGCCGACCAACGTGATCTCGATCACCGACGGCCAGATCTTCCTGGAAACCGACCTGTTCAACGCCGGCATCCGCCCGGCGGTGAACGCCGGTATCTCGGTGTCGCGCGTCGGCGGTGCTGCGCAGACCAAGATCATCAAGAAGCTCTCCGGCGGCATCCGCATCTCGCTGGCGCAGTACCGCGAGCTGGCGGCGTTCGCGCAGTTCGCCTCGGACCTGGACGAAGCCACCCGCAAGCAGCTCGAGCGCGGCCAGCGCGTCACCGAGTTGATGAAGCAGAAGCAGTACCTGCCGATGTCCATCGCCAACCAGGCGCTGTCGATCTACGCCGTCAACGAGGGCTATCTCGACGACGTGCCGGTCAACAAGCTGCTGGCGTTCGAAGAGGGCCTGCACGCCCACTTCGCCAACACCCAGGGCGAGCTGATCGCCAAGGTCAACGACACCGGCGACTGGAACGGCGACATCGAGGCGGCGTTCAAGAAGGGCATCGGCGAGTTCAAGACCACGGGCAGCTGGTAAAGAGCCGGGATTCGGGATTGGGCATTCGGGATTCGCAAGAGCGGTGGTGCAGGGGATGGGTCGATCCCGATCACCGTTCCGGATCTCCAGAGTCAGGTATTTGGGTTTGTAGGTGAGGTGGGTTTGGGAGCTCTAGCGAATCCCCAATCCCCAATCCCCAATCCCACGAGCGGAGCGAGCGAGTAATGGCAGGCGGACGCGAAATCAAATCCAAGATCAAGAGCGTGCAGAACACCCGCAAGGTGACGCGCGCGCTCGAGATGGTCTCGGCCTCCAAGATCCGCAAGGCGCAGGATCGGATGAAGACCTCGCGTCCGTACGCGCAGGCGATGAAGCAGGTGATCGGGCATCTGGCGCAGGCCAGCACCGACTACACGCATCCGTTCCTGGTGCAGCGCGAGTCGGTCAAGCGCGTCGGCTACATCGTGATCTCCTCCGATCGCGGGCTGGCCGGCGGCCTGAACAACAACCTGTTCCGCAAGATGCTGGGTGAAGTGCGCCAGTGGCAGGACCAGGGCGCGGGCGTGGACGTGGTCACCATCGGCCAGAAGGCCTCGGTGTTCTTCCGCCGGCTCAAGGTGGACATGGTCGGCAGCGTCAGCCACCTGGGCGACCTGCCGCGCGTGGAGCAGCTGATCGGCGTGATCAAGGTGATGCTGGACGCGTTCACCGAAGGCAAGCTGGACCGCGTCTATCTGGTCTACAACCGCTTCGTCAACACGATGACGCAGAAGGCCAGCTTCGACCAGCTGCTGCCGCTGCCGGCGGCCGAGAGCCAGGTCGCGCACCACGACTGGGACTACCTGTATGAGCCCGATGCCGCGACCGTGCTCGAGCACGTGATGACGCGCTACATCGAGTCGCTGGTGTACCAGGCGGTGCTGGAGAACGTGGCGTCCGAGCATGCGGCGCGCATGGTCGCGATGAAGGCGGCCAGCGACAACGCCAGCAAGCTGATCAGCACCTTGCAGTTGGTCTACAACAAGGCGCGTCAGGCCGCGATCACCCAGGAAATTTCCGAAATCGTCGGCGGCGCGGCGGCCGTGTAAGTGCCGGGATTCGGGATTGGAGAGGCGGGATCGGCAAGAGCAGCGAAGCGCGCTTTTGCGAATCCCGAATCGCGAATCCCCAATCACGAAATCCATGGGATGGCGCAGGCCATCCGGACAGAACTAAAGCTAACCGGAGCAGCAAAATGAGTCAGGGCAAGATCGTTCAGATCATCGGCGCGGTCGTCGACGTCGAATTCGCGCGTGCCGATGTGCCGAAGATTTACGACGCACTGAAGGTCGAAAACACCGCCATCACGCTGGAAGTGCAGCAGCAGCTGGGCGACGGCATCGTGCGCACCATCGCCCTCGGTTCCACCGACGGCCTCAAGCGCAACCTGGTCGCCACCAACACCGGCCGCGCGATCTCGGTGCCTGTCGGCGCCGGCACGCTGGGCCGCATCATGGACGTGCTGGGCCGTCCGATCGACGAGGCCGGCGACGTGCAGGCCAGCGACCACTGGGAAATCCATCGCGCGGCGCCGACCTACGAAGACCAGTCCTCGGCCACCGAGCTGCTGGAAACCGGCATCAAGGTCATCGACCTGATGTGCCCGTTCGCCAAGGGCGGCAAGGTCGGTCTGTTCGGCGGCGCCGGCGTCGGCAAGACCGTCAACATGATGGAACTGATCAACAACATCGCCAAGGCGCACTCGGGTCTGTCCGTGTTCGCCGGCGTGGGCGAGCGTACCCGCGAGGGCAACGACTTCTACCACGAGATGAAGGACTCCAACGTCCTGGACAAGGTGGCGATGGTGTACGGCCAGATGAACGAGCCGCCGGGCAACCGGCTGCGCGTCGCGCTGACCGGCCTGACCATGGCCGAGTACTTCCGCGACGAGAAGGACGCCTCGGGCAAGGGCAAGGACGTGCTGCTGTTCGTCGACAACATCTACCGCTACACCCTGGCCGGTACCGAAGTGTCGGCGCTGCTGGGGCGCATGCCGTCGGCGGTGGGCTACCAGCCGACCCTGGCCGAGGAAATGGGCGTGCTGCAGGAGCGCATCACCTCGACCAAGTCCGGCTCGATCACCTCGATCCAGGCCGTGTACGTGCCCGCGGACGACCTGACCGACCCGTCGCCGGCGACCACCTTCGCCCACCTCGACGCCACCGTCGTGCTGTCGCGCAACATCGCCTCGCTGGGTATCTACCCGGCGGTGGATCCGCTCGACTCGACCAGCCGCCAGCTGGACCCGAACGTGATCGGCCACGAGCACTACGACACCGCCCGCCGCGTGCAGTCCACCTTGCAGAAGTACAAGGAACTGAAGGACATCATCGCGATCCTGGGCATGGACGAACTGTCCGAAGAGGACAAGCAGGCCGTGTCGCGCGCGCGCAAGATCGAGCGCTTCTTCAGCCAGCCGTTCCACGTGGCCGAAGTGTTCACCGGCTCGCCCGGCAAGTACGTGTCGCTGAAGGACACCATCCGCGGCTTCAAGGCCATCGTCGACGGCGAATACGACCACCTGCCGGAGCAGGCCTTCTACATGGTCGGCGGCATCGAGGAAGCGGTCGAGAAGGCCAAGAAAATGGCCGAGAAGGCGTAAGAGCCGGGATTCGGCATTCGGGATTAGGGATTCGCAAGGCGGCATCGAGGACAAGGGAGTGGGAGTGAGGACGAAGCGGCGCGGCCGCTTTGGCCAATCCCCAATCCCGACTCCCCACTCCCGCCTCGCGCCAGCGAGGTAACCATGAGCACCATCCGTTGCGACATCGTCAGCGCCGAGCATGAGATCTACCACGGCGACGCCACCCTGGTGGTCGCGACCGGCGAGTTGGGCGAGCTGGGTATCGCGCCCAAGCACGCGCCGTTGATCACCCGGCTCAAGCCCGGCAAGGTGGTGGTGACCACCCCGAGCGGCGAGCAGCTGGACTTCGCCATTTCCGGCGGCATCCTCGAGGTGCAGCCGCAGGTGGTGACGATCCTGGCCGACACCGCGATCCGCGCGCAGGACATCGACGAGGCGTCGGTGCGCAAGGCCAAGGAAGAAGCCGAGCGCCTGCTCGCCAACCGCGGCGAAGGCATGGACGTCGCCGAGGCGCAGGCCAAGCTGGCCGAGGTCACCGCACAGCTGCAGGCGCTGGAGCGCCTGCGCAAGAACCTCAAACACTGAGTTCACCGCCACGCGGCCTCACCGCCGCATGCGACGACAACGCCGGCGTTTGCCGGCGTTGTCGTGTCTGGGAGAGGAGTGGGTCTCCTTCGTACGCTGCCTCCGCGTGCATGTGGGGGATCACCGCGCGACCCGGCTTGCCGCACGCTGCTGACGCGCAGGCGCATGGATCGCCGCGAAGATCGCATTCCTGCGGCGCAGCCCGCGATCCAGGTGGAATGCGACGCAGCGCACGGCGCTGGCTTGCTGGTCGCTGACTCGGTGGTGTCGCCATGCGACAAGACGCGCGTGCGGTCATCGTCCGGTCCGTGGACTGCGGCAAGATGGCCGCCCGATCTGCGGTCCATCCCCCACCCGCAGACGGTTACCGGAGAACCGAGATGCCCCTGTCCGCTTCCGTTCCTCGTCCTTGCGTGCATGCGCTGACCGCCGTGCTGGCCGGTGCCATGCTGATGGGATGCGCCTTGCCCGCACGCAGCGCCACCCCGCTGGAACCGCTGCTGGATCGCATCGTCGAGCGCAATGCGATCGGCGACCAGGTCGCGCTGAGCAAGTGGGACAGCGGCAAGCCGGTGCTGGATGCCACGCGCGAGGCCGCGGTGCTGGCGAGCGTGCGCGAGCAGGCGCCGGCCCATGGCGTGGATCCGGACGATGCCGCGCGCTTCTTCGGCATGCAGATCGAATCCAACAAGCTGGTGCAGTACGAACTGCTGTCGCGCTGGCACTTGCGCGGTCGCGCGCCCAACAGCCCGCGCCCGGACCTGACCGCGCTGCGCGCGCGCCTGGACCAACTGCAGGGCGAGATGCTGGATGCACTGCAGGCCAGCGCCACAGTGCGCCAGGCCCCGGATTGCCCGGCGGCGACCGCGCGCGCGGCCGAGGCCTATGCGCTGCGTTGGCAACTGGACCAGCTGCACCGCACGGCGCTGGTGCGCAGCCTTGGCGATTTCTGCCACTGAGCTTTTGGTGGCGGGCCGGCGACGGATGGCCTGCATCGGAGGGAGGCGAAGTTGCTCTGGCGATCAGCGCCCCTGACGCGGGCCCGTCGTTCGGGCTTCGATCGTCGCGACTGAAGGGTCTCTCTAGTAACGCGCGTTGCCGCGGCGCAGCCGGACACGTCGTTATCCTCGTAGGAGCGGCTTCAGCCGCGACGGGCGTTCGCGGTAGAGCGTGTCGCGGCTGAAGCCGCTCCTACAACGGGACTCCGTGGTTGTTCGAGGTCCCCTGAAGTCGCTCCCACAGGGATGCTTCCGGCATTCGCTTGCTCTTGTGGGAGGGGCTTCAGCCCCGACAGCCATCGATGCCGATCGCGCGCAGCGATGCCGCCCTTATGCCCGCTGGGCATGCCAGCGCTAGCGATACACCAACTGCCGGCCGAGGAAGAACGACACCACCGCCAGCATGCCTTCGACCAGCGGCTTGGCCAGCCAGGCCAGGCGCAGGCCCAACCCGTGCGCGCACAGCGCCACCAGCCAGGTGCTGAGTGCGGTGAGCACCAGCCACATGGCCATGAAGCGGCCGAAGCGCCGCCAGCCCAGGCGCGCGGCGTCGCCGTTGGCGAAGGTGATGCGGCCGTTGAGCCAGAAGCCGAGCAGGGCGCCGCAGACGCGGCCCAGCACGTTGCCCGGCACCGTGGGCATGCCGGCTGCGGTGGCGGCGACGAACACGCTCCAGTCGACCAGCAGTTGCAGCAGGCCGATCAGCAGGAACTGGCTGCCCTGGCGCAGGAGACCCATGAACATCCGCAGGAGAAGACGATCGCGCATGCTAGCGCCTGCCGCGTCGATGTACAGCCCGCCGCGCGTGCTGCGGCCGTGACGGCAGATGCGGCCGGCACCCACTAGAATCCGTCGTCCACCCGCACCGGAACCGTCCATGAGCCTGCCCCTGCACGTCGTGATCCTCGCCGCCGGCGCGGGCAAGCGGATGAAGTCGGTCAAGCCCAAGGTGCTGCAGCCGATCGCCGGCCGGCCAATGCTCGCGCATGTGATCGAGACCGCGCGCCAATTGCAGCCGGACGCGATCCACATCGTGCATGGCCACGGCGGCGACGCGGTGCTGGCGGCGTTCGCCGACCAGCCGGACCTGCTGTGGGCCGAGCAGGCGCAACAGCTGGGCACCGGCCACGCGGTGCAGCAGGCGATGGCGGCCGTGCCCGACGCGGCCACGGTGCTGGTGCTGTACGGCGACGTGCCGCTGATCCGTGCCGAGACCCTGACCCGCCTGCTGCATGCGCCCGGCCGCGTCGCGGTGCTGGTCGCCGAACCGGAGGATTCCACGGGCTACGGCCGCATCGTGCGCGACGCCGCCGGCAAGGTCGCGGCGATCGTCGAGCAGAAGGATGCCGACGACGAGCAGCGGCGCATCCGCACCATCAACACCGGCATCGTCACCGCCGAGTCCACCGCGCTCAAGCGCTGGCTGGCGCAGCTGCGCAACGACAATACGCAGCGCGAGTACTACCTGACCGACGTGTTCGCCGCCGCGGCCGCCGAGTTCACCCCGGCGGAGATGGTGCTGGTGGCCGATCCGATCGAGGCCGAGGGCGCCAACGATCCGTGGCAACTGGCGCAACTGGAACGCGCCTGGCAGCTGCGTGCGGCGCGTGCGCTGTGCGAGCAAGGCGTACAACTGATCGACCCGAACCGCCTCGACCAGCGCGGTCGCGTGCGTGTCGGCCACGACGTGTGCATCGACGCCAACGTGATCCTGGAAGGCGAGGTGGAACTGGGCGACGGCGTCAGCATCGGCCCGTTCGTGCGGCTGAAGGACGTGGTGCTGGGGCCGGGCACCGAGGTGCGTGCGCATTGCGACCTGGAAGGCGTGGTCGCCGAGGGCGCGGTGCAGATCGGCCCGTTCGCACGGTTGCGCCCGGGCACGGTGCTGGCCGACGGCGTGCACATCGGCAACTTCGTCGAAACCAAGAAGGCGGTGCTCGGCGTCGGCAGCAAGGCCAATCACCTGACCTACCTGGGCGATGCGACCATCGGCAGCGGCGTCAACGTCGGCGCCGGGGTGATCACCTGCAACTACGACGGCGTCAACAAGTCGCAGACGGTGATCGGCGATGGCGTGTTCGTCGGCTCCAACAGCGCGCTGGTGGCGCCGCTGGAGATCGGCGACGGCGCCACCATCGGCGCCGGCTCGGTGATCACCCGCAGCGCGCCGGCCGGCAAGCTGAGCGTGGCGCGAGTACGCCAGGAAACCGTCGAAGGCTGGAAACGCCCGGGCAAGCGCGACTGAGGCATGACCGGGCGCATCCGTCTGGCGCGCGAGCAGGAGTTGGCGCGTTTGCCGGAGATCGAGCGGCGCGCCGGCGCCCTGCTGCTGGGCCATCCGGCGCAGGCCGTGTTCGCGCGGCATGCACTGGATGCGGAGGCGCTGCGTGCCGGGTTGGCGTGCGGACAGCTGTGGGTGGCGCTGGACGAGGAGGACCGGTGCGTGGGCTATCTACTCGGCGGGCGCCTGGACGACAGCTTCCACGTGCAGCAGATGGACGTGGATCCGCGCTACGGGCGCCGCGGCCATGGTCGGGCGTTGCTGCGGCATGCGTGCGCCGCAGCGGCAGCTGCTGGTTTCCAATGCGCGCTGCTGACCACCTTGCGCGACGTGCCGTGGAATGCCCCGTTCTACGCCAGCGAGGGCTTTGTCGAGCTGCCGCCTGCGCAGTGGGGACCACAGTTGCGCGCGACCTGGCGCCAGGAAGCCGCACTCGGCTTCCCCATGCACCTGCGGGTGGCGATGCGTTGTCCGCTGCGAGAAGACTGAGCACGGGATGTGCGCTGGCTGGCGATCGATGGCGCGTTCGCACGCTTGCAGTAGGCGTGTCGGTAGAGCGGCGATGGCGCCGCGACACGACGATAGGGGAAACAGGATGTCGTGGTTTGTCCGGGTGTCCACGAGCGTCGCTCATCTCTCCGGCGTGTAAGTTCTTCGGTGTTCGCGCACGTGCGGGGAAAGGTCGGCAGGCGCCATTGGGAGCGCAATCGATTCGCCGGCGCCGCTGCCGCCGCCGTCAGCGACATCCCGCAGCAATGTGGCTGTGTGCTCTGCAAGGCGTATCGCGGCGAAACAACGCCGCGCTGAAGGGAACCACATGCGTCCGCTTTGGCCGCGTTCACCATCAAGGCCAAGGTTGAGATCGTGATCGGGTGGTTGCGCGGAGATCGTGCAGTGATCGAGCACACGGCGCTCGACCGAGAACAGGCGCGACCGAGGCGTCCTTGGCGCCTCGACGCGCAACGCGGAATGACGCATCGCTACCGGAGGCGATGATCGCCGGTGTGCGACATCAGGGCACCTCTAATCACGCACTTTGCCGCGACTCAAGCGAACATGTCGTGCCACCTTCGTAGGAGCGGCTTCAGCCGCGACGGGCTTTCCCGGGAAAGCCCGTCGCGGCTGAAGCCGCTCCTACAGGAGGTCTCGCATAGTTATTAGAGGTGCCCATCAGCCCGCGCTACTGCGTACGCTCTTCGAGTCCCGAGTCCCGAGTCCC
>NZ_LFME01000048.1 GCF_001043115.1 Xanthomonas sp. NCPPB 1128
CCACCGCCACCACCGGCACCACCACCGCCGCCAGCGAAGGATGAGCCGGTCCCCAGCCAGGGCTCGTTGTTCTGACTGCTCCGGGCGCGTTGCAACGCGCGCCTGATTTGCTTGCAGCGGATGTCTTTGAAAACGCCGCTTATCGCGCGCTGTGCGACCCGCGCGCCACACTGAACAAGAGCCAGCACCGAAGCGCACGCAGATCTCTGGCTCGATCGTCCGTGACGCTGTCGGCTTGCCCGACCCTCACTGCGCGCAGGCATCCATGCCATGCCACGCGCGCCACGCACGATGGCGAGAATGCCAACAACCGCCACGCGCGAGCGATGGAGCAGGCGGGCGGTCTCGCCCACCGCCACGCGCTCGCCGGCAGGCCTAGATCGCCATGACCCCGCCATCGACGAACAGTTCGTGCCCCGCGATGAAGCTGGACGCGTCCGAGGCCAGGAACAGCGCCGCCTCGGCGATCTCCTCCGCGTCGCCGAGCCGCCCGAACGGGATCATCTGCTTGAACGCCGCCTCGGCCTCCGCATTCGCTTCCAGGTAGGTCTGCATGGCCGGCGTGTGGACCATGCCGGGTGACACCACGTTCACCCGGATGCCGCGGTGCTTCAGGTCGGTCGTCCAGGTGCGCGCGAAGGAGCGGATGGCCGCCTTCGTGGCGCTGTACACCGAGAGCGCACCGATTCCCTTGCTGCCGGCCACCGAGCCCGCCAGGATCACCGCGCCGCCGGTCGCCATCAGCGGCAGCGCCTTCTGCACGGTGAAGACCGTGCCCTTGATGTTGGTCGCCAGCAGGCGCTCCAGGTGCGCGACGTCGATCTCGCCAAGCGCCGCCGACTCGGACACGCCTGCGTTGGCGAACACGATATCCAGCCTGCCATGGTCCTGCTGGATGCGCGCATAGAGCCGATCCATGTCCTCGGGAACGCCGACATCGCCCTGCACGCCCACCGCGCCGCCGCCGATGTCCGCCACGGCGGCGTCCAGCCGGTCCTGCCGCCGCCCTGTGATGTAGACCTGCGCGCCTTCCTTCGCAAACGCCTTCGCCGTCACCAGGCCGATGCCGTCGGTGCCGCCGGTGATCGCGACCACCTTGCCCTCGAATCGCTTGTCCATCTCGCTTCCCTTGATAAGTGGAGGATTGCTCCACTTACTATACGGAGGTAGCCTCCGTTTCCACAAGCCATCCCGGAAAGCCCTCTTTGACCGCCGACACCCCCCTGCGCGCCGATGCCCAGCGAAACCGCGAGCGCCTGCTCGCGGCGGCGGAGGAGGTGTTCCTGGAGCGCGGCGCCGAGGCGTCGATGGAAGACGTCGCCAAGCGCGCCGGCGTGGGCATCGGCACGCTCTATCGGCGCTTCCCCACGCGCGAGTCCTTGTTTGCCGCGGCCTACAGCGGGCGCTTCCTGTCGCTCGCCGCGGCCAGCCACGCGCGCGCCGGCACGCTCGATGCGCTGGCCGCGCTGCGCGCGTATCTCGAGGAGTTGGCGCTGCATACCAGCGTCTACCGCGGGCTTGCCGCCTCGCTCGGCGCGGTACTGCAGAGCGGCACGCCGGGCTGCGAGGCCGTCAGCAAGGAAGGCCAGCAGCTACTGCGGCGCGCGCAGAAAACCGGTGTCGTCCGGCGCGACGTCTCGTTCGACGATCTCGTGGTCGTCGCCACCGCGACCTCTCTGGCCACCGAGCAGCTCGGCTCGCCGAAAACGCGGATTGCGCACCTGATCGGTCTGTTCGTCGACGGCATTGCGGCGCCCGCGCCGCGCGCCTAGCCGGTGGACCCGTGGCGCGCGGGCAGGGCTTCAGCGATGCCGCCGGTGTTATGCGTGGGGTCCATCCGCAAGCCCGCAAGAACCGCAGAGATCCGCGCTCGTGCGCGTCAGATGCTGCCCCGAGTGCAAGCAAGACGACGCTGCGCGCCGCGCTGGCGCAGCACGCAGTGCGGATCTCACGGTGGGCGTAGCGTCATCCGGGACGACGCACGCCGGCGACGCGTTTACTTGGCCGGCACCCGCTGGTACTCGTCGCTGCCGGTGTTGAGGTGCCCATCGGCCTCGTCGATGGCGAAGTTCACCGTCTCGCCGTCGTTGGTGACCTGCAGCACGCCGTCCTTGTAGATGGCCGGGTAGCTCTCGGTCTTGGGCTTGCGGGTGAAGAAGCGCGGGGTGGTGTTGCGCACCATGAACGACTCCCCGTTGCGCTCGATGTCGATCGTGTCGTCCTTCGACTCCACGTTGACCCAGTGGCCGACGAACTTCTCGCCCTCGACTCTGGCGCAGCCGGTCATCAGCATCGCCGCGGCCAGCGCCGCCCCCATCCACTTCGTCATGTCCCCGCCTCCGGTGTTGGAATCGGGGCGAGGATGCGGTGGGTTGGATGTATGGGAGGTCAAGAATGGGAGGAGATCATGTCGGGCGCCGACTGACTCGAACCCGCCGCCGCGACGCGCCATCCAGTGTGTTGCCAGACGATGAAGCAGAGGGAAGCTCCGCGCTGGTAGCTATGACGGGTTGCGTCATATGGCGGGTGCCGTTATGGTGAGCGCGTGATCAGGAGCTTTATCGACAAGGAAGCCGAAAAGATTTGGCGTGGTGAGCGCTCGCGCAGGCTGCCGGCCGATATCCAGCCGGTCGCCCGACGCAAGCTGCGCATGCTCAATGCCGCTGCCAGTCTCGAGGATCTGCGTGTCCCGCCGGCCAATCGGCTGGAAGCGCTGAAAGGCGATCGGCGTGGTCAGCACAGCATCCGCATCAACGACCAATGGCGCATCTGCTTCCGCTGGCACGACGGCGATGTTGCCGAGGTCGCCATCGTCGACTACCACTGATTTCAGGCAACTCATTATGGCATCCCTGCCCAACATCCATCCCGGCGAAGTGCTGCGCGACGAGTTCCTCGTCCCGCTCGGCATCAGCCAGAACGCCCTCGCCCGCGCCACCGGCGTACCGCCGCGTCGCATCAACGAAATCGTGCTGGGCAAGCGCGGCATCACCGCCGACACCGCCGTGCGCCTGGCCGCGGCGCTGGGCACGACCGAACGCTTCTGGCTGAGCCTGCAGGCGGACTACGAATTGGAAGAGGCGCATCGCCTGCTTGGCGATCTGCCGGTGCGGATCAAGCGGTTGGCGGCTTGACGGCAGGCAGATCGTGATCTTCTGCTATGACACAGGTTCGATTCTCGCTGACAGTGATTTACCATCCAGCCCCTTTTTAATCCATTTCCCCCGTGTGCCGTCGTGCTGCTTATGCTGTGCTTCGTTGCGCTAAAATATAAGAGATGATCGATATTTCTTGGTGGTGGGACTGGTGTAATGGCTACTGAGTGGGGCACCATTAGGTTCTCGTAAGTGTGGCTAGAAAATAGCAGCAAAGCGACTTATCGTCTTTGTGAGCGGCCTCTTAAAAGGAGTCGTAGCTACTTAGCCACATCTTTGTTATGGCCTTTAATGTCGAGAAAATTTAAAATAAGTGGATTGGATTGCAATGCGCATTCGGATCGGCTTTAAAATTTTCAAGTTCGCTTGATTGAGGATTTACTATGTTGCCAAGTAAGAGTCAAGTCAGGAAGGCTGGAAAACGTATAGCCGACGCTGCTAATGAGGATTCAATAGACGAGAATGACATCGACATTGTTGATGAATGGCGAAAAGCCCATTTGAAACCTCTTACCTCAATTGCAATGTGGTTGAGGAAGCCTTCTATTGATTCAACTGGCTTGGCACCCGCCCAAAGGCTTAAGCGCCGAGGAACAGTATTAGATAAGTTGATTCATGGTCGAGCAGTGGACGCCTCTACCATGCATGATTTGGGTGGCTGCAGATTAATATTTCCGGACCTTCAGTCTCTACAGGATTTTCGTGAATTCCTCGAAACAAAGACTAAGGCTGGACATAAACTTTTGCATGACAGAAGTAAGTATGACTACATAGCATCACCAAAAGAAACCGGGTACAGAGGTGTTCATTATGTATATAGCTATGAGCCCACCTCAGTAAATAATGCAGAGTTAAAAGGGCTTAAGATTGAAATACAGCTGCGCACCGATGTTCAGCACGCTTGGGCTACGTCCGTGGAGATTGCAGATCTTGTACTAGGCGCACGCACAAAATTTGAAGACGGTAGTGGTCAGTATGGCGAGTTCTTCAGGGTTGCCAGCGAACTTCTAGCTCGTAGGCACGAAGGCATGACTGGTTGTATGCCAGAACTTACGGATGCGGAGCTTAATGCTTTGTTTCATCGCGAAGAAGATAAGCATAACTTACTTGACCGACTTGACCGCCTAAGGGAGCAAGGAGATTTGAGCAAGATCAAAGAACATACTGTTCTGGCTTTCCAGACCGATGGCACCTTGGATATTTTTGGATACACGAAAGCAACTCGTGCCGTGGAGAAGGAAAAAGATCTTTTAGATAATCCAGATTGCGCGCATGTTGTTTACGTTAGAGCGTCGACGCCAAGTGCTATTAAAAACTCTTACAGAAATTACCTTACAAACCCGGCGGATTTCGTGAAACTGATGAGAGAGGCGTTGTAAAATTTTAAAAGTCGCCTTCAATCCGCCCTGCATAATTCATATGCGCCAACACAAATGATCTTTGCCGCATCGGCGTTATGCTGCGCCAGCAATTCAAGCATCTCGCGCACGACGCTGATGCCGAGCTGTGCCGCCTCCATTGCTTGCATTGCACCAGGATGCGGCGGCCGTTGCGCAGGATCAGGTCGATACCGCCGTCGGCGTCGCGGAGGCCGGTTTCTTCCACCGCGTCGAATCCGGTTTTCCCCATGTCTGCGTCCTGTGCGACCCCGTCTCCGGATCGACCATAGACCTGTGGTCGGCGGATGTCTGTACTGTTAATTGTGTCGTCTACAAAACGGGAGACGTCGCACGTTTGCGGCAGGCTACTGGCTTCGCGACCGGTGATGATCGCCTGCGTTGAACGGCGATGCGGAGTGTGCAGCGGCGCTCGCAGACATCCCTACCTACCGTCCGTCGCCGCCTCCGGTGGTCTTGAGACTTGCATGCTAGCTTCGCGCTGCCGAGGGTCCGGCGCAGCGTGGGGCAGGGAATGAACAGCGAGCCGACACGCCGCGACATTGCAGCACCACGCGCCACGCCAATCGTGCGCCTGGTCTGGTGGGTACTCTGGCTTGCGCTGGCGCTGTTCGCCGCCGAGTTCGTGCATTCGGTGTACCTGAAGTACGTGTCGCTGCAGTCGCCGGCCTATGCGATGTTCCTGACCCGCCGCGGGTGGCTGTGGTGCCATCTCGGTGGCGGGGCGGTCGGTCTGTTGCTGGGGGCGCTGCAGTTCGCGACGCAGCGGTGGCGGCGCTGGCCGCGGCTGCATCGTTGGGTGGGACGGGCGTATTTCGCGGGGATGGTGGTGGCGATGATCGGAGCGGTCGGGCTGATCGCGACCTCGCCGGCGCCGCCTGCGATCCGGGTGGCGTTCGCGGCCACGGCGCTAGCGTGGCTGGTCACCGGGTCGGTCGGGCTGGTGGCGATCTGGCGCGGGCAGGTGCTGCGGCACCAGCGCTGGATGGTGTGGGCTTATCTGGCGACGCTGGCGCCGGTGGTGTTCCGGGTGGCGTTGCCGTCGGCGATCGGCCTGGGCCTGACGCCGTCGCCAGGCTTGATCGCGCTGCTGCTGTGGGCGAGTTGGGTGGTGCCGTTGTCGGTGTATGGCGTCGGGCGCGTGATTGCCGATGCACGGGGTCGACGAAAGCAATCGGCGATGTTGCCGCGCGGCGTCGGCGTCGGCACGGGGTGATGGCCAGGCGTGTGGGATCGTGTGCCGGCCGGTGATTGCCGCGGCCGGTATCGCCACGCCGATCTGCCGTCATCCCAATCCTGGGTCAGGTGTGCCAGTGCTCGCGCTGTCGCGCAGCTCCGCACAAAGTACGGTCATCGTCGTCCCAGCATCAGCGCCCGCATCGTGCAGCGCCTGCATCGAACAGAAAAACGCTGCCACGCCTGCGCCCAGGCGTGGCAGCCAGCGGGACGGACGATCGCAGGCGCCGGGGGAGGAGTGCGCCTGCGTTGTCGTCCGCCGCGACCTCAGCGGAGCTTGTCGAACAGTTGCTGGCGCACGGCGATGGCGCAGGCGTCTTCGGTCGCCAGGTGCTCCAGCGCGCTGTTGTCGCTGGGCTTGCCGGTGCCCAGGTCGAGCACGGTCGCCTGGTTGCTGCCGCGGGCCTTGAACGCGGCGATGGCGGTGGTGGCGTTCTTCAGCGGGACGGTGGCGTCGTTGTCCGACCCGCACAGCAAGGTCGGGGTGCGTGGCGCCCAGTCGACCAGGTCGTTGCGCTCCAGGTCGCGCAGGAACGGGTCGTTGGCGTTGCTGGCGAAGTCCTTGTAGAAGCCAGGCTGGAAGTACTGGCGGATCTTGTCCACGCCCGGCAGGGTGTCGCCGAGCACCAGGTCGGTCAGGCTCTGGTTGCCGGGGAACAGTTTCTCCACCTTCTTGGCCCACGGATCCTGGAACACCTGCGACGGGTCGAGGTAGAGGTTCTTGTAGGTGTGCTGCATGCCGACGATGGCGTAGCTGGCCAGCACGATGCCGAAGGTGTTCTCGCCCACCGCGTTGCGGCCGCTCCAGCTGTCGCGGAAGGTCTGGCTGAGCGCGTACGGGCCGGAGATCGGCGCGCTGGCGACCAGGTTGAACTCGTTGGACAGGTGCGCTTCGATCTCGCGCTGGGTGGCCATGGCGGCATGCCCGCCCTGCGAGAAGCCGGTCAGCATCACCTTGCCCGACAGCGGGGTGTTGAGCCGCTGCAGCACCTGGCGCGCGGCGCGCATCGCGTCGATGGTGGAACTGGCCTCGGACGCGGCATGCAGGTAGGGGTGGAACGCGTAGGTGGACTGGCCGATGCCGAGGTAGTCGCTGCTCACCACCACGTAGCCCTGGGTGGCGAGGTGGGTGACCATGGTGTCGTCGCCCTTGTCGTCGCGGATCTCCTTGGCCTGCTCGGCACGGCGTTGCGACTCGGTACCCTGGCTGTAGCTCACCAGCGGGAACGGACCGGGGCACTGGCTGCCGCCCGGCACCAGCAGTGCGGCCGAGGCGGTGGTGGGTTCGCCCTCGACGCCGATGGTGGCGTAGGTGAACTCGGCCACGCGCACGTCGCACTTGGCCTGGTCGGGGGATTGGTCGTTGGCCAGCAGCGTGGCGATCGCCTGGCGGGTGTAGCTGGTCAGGACATTGCTCTTGAGTACGGTGCCGCGTGCCGGCGCCGCCGTGGCGGCCAGGGGCAACAACGCGCCCGCGAGGCCGATGAGGGACAGTGCGTGCAGTGCCAGCCGATTCCGCTGTGTGGCCATGGAAACATCCTCGTGTCGAATCCCGGTCGCCCGGGGGGTGGGGGAGGGCGCAGACGCTACTATGTCGTCCGCATTGTTTTTGCGACATGGCGAGATAATGTTTATCTGCGGTATTGATTCGCATCGCATGCGACGGCATTGCGCGACATATCGCGCTGGAAAAATCCGCGACCCATCGATGCCGCGGCGTGCGCTGCGCCACAGTGGCAACGAAGAAAGGATGAAACATCCGCATGGTTTCGCGTGAATCCAGCCGAATTCGCTTGTTTCGGCTGACGGCGTGTACGTTGCAGGAATTTGTCTACGCTTCTGGAGCGGACTTTTCAGAAGTTAATAATCTTTATTTTAAGATAATCGAAGCCAGGCGGGAGATAATCGCGTGGGATGTTTCGATGATTGTCCGGCGCCATGGATTTAGTGGACGCCACCAGGACAAGGGCAGGACATCGCCGATGCCCTGCATGTCGCGGCGTGTCTTGTTGGTCGCGATGCGCGGTCGCGATGGAGCCCGCAGCACCGGACAAAAAAGCCGGCGGACCCTGCGGGCGCGCCGGCGTCGGTCGATGGTCTTGGCCCGCGCGCGGGCCAGCAGAACAGGGTCAGCGCACCTGGTACAGCACGGTGGCGCCGGGCTTGGGTTCGAACGCGGGCACCGTTTGCTGCTTCAGCGGTGTGCCCTTGGCGTCCCACACCAGGGTCTCGGACGGGTACTCGTCCTTGCGGGTCATCGCATCGATCTGCTTGACGATCACGCTGGAGCCGGCGGCGACCTCGGGGTTCCAGGCGAAGACGCCGAGCCTGCCGTAGAACACGGCCGGCGCATCGGCATCCAGGCGCCGGTCGGGGCACATCACCAGGCCGCGATCGAGCATCACACGCAACGCGCCCACTGGCACGGCTTTCACCGTCGGCGACGTGCGCTCGGTGCTGTGGCCGGGGCAGACGTTGGCCGAGCGGGTCAGCATGTCCTCGGCCACCTGTCGGTCGGACTGGGCCAGCGCGGGCAGGGTGACGACGGCGAGAGCGAGTGGTGCGAGGGGGAATTTCCAGGGCATGTCGAGACTCCTTCAATGGAGGAAAGACGCCGGGCCTGGCGGCAACTGCAAAGTGGGGCACAGGCCGCGGCGGCGCGGGCCGACTCTAGCAACCGTGCCGGCGGCGAATGCAAAGCGGGCGTGAGGGTGTTGAGCGGTGGCTGGCGCGGGTGCTGGGTGCTGCACCGCTTTCTTCGCATTGCCTGGGTCGCGGTTGAAACCGCTCCTGCAGTGCGTGCATCGCTTGGTGTCTGGTTCAAGTGCTGGCGCTGACGGCAGTGCGGAAGACTGGCCGCTCGTTGTGGGAGGGACTTCAGGCCACCTCTAGCAACGACGAAGGCCATGTGTAGGAGCGGCTTCAGCCGCGACTGGCGTTACCGGGAATGCCTGTCGCGGCTGAAGCCGCTCCCACAGGGGGCAGGATCCTGGTTCGTAGTGCAAGTGCTGACGGCAGCGCCGACGCCTGGTCACCTCTTGTGGGATGGACTTCAGTCCCGACCACAGTAAGGTTGGGTTTGCGCATGGTCCCGCTCGTCGCGGCTGAAGCCGCTCCCACAGGGGGCAGGTTCCTGGTTCGCAGTGCAAGTACTGACGGCAGCGCCGACGACTGGTCACCCGTTGTGGGAGGGACTTCAGTCCCGACTGCAGGGTGGTTGAACGCACCGACCGCCCGCGCTTGCCACCTCAGCGATACGGCCCCGGCCCGCGCCAGACCAGTTCGCCCTGGTGATAGACCTGCAGCATGGTGATGACCTGGCGGGCGTCGCCGATGCCCTTCAGCTCCGGCGAGTCCGGCGGCAACGCGCGGCACTTGCCGGAGCCGCGGGTCAGGGCGATCTCCAGTGGGCAGACCATGCGGTACTCGGTGCCGGGCAGCAGGATGAACATCTCTTTCATGCCCTGCTGCTGCCAGGTGCGCAGCTGGCTCTCGCTGCCCAGGTCGTAATAGACCAGGTAGCCGCCGACCTCCAGGCTGGGCTGGGCCGCGTCCATGTCGTGGCGGTTGCCGCGGCTGCCGGGGCCGGCGGCCAGGCCGCTGTTGTCCGGGGACGTGTCGGTGTCGAGCGCGCCGGGCGGGCGCCCGGTCCAGGTCTGCGGACGGCGCTCGGTCGGCGGCTGCGGATTGCTGTCGGCGGTCTGCGCCGGACTCGGCGCCGGGGCGTCCGCGGGCGGGGTGGGTGCCGGCGGTGCCGGACGCGGCTGCGGTACCGGGGCCGTTCGCGGGGTGTCGGCTGCCTTCGGCGTGTCGGCGCGATCGGGCGGCGGCACCGGGTCGTCTGACTGCGCGACCAGGGTGGATTGCACGGTGGTGGTGGCGTGGCTGCGCTTGGGCGCGGCGGAGGCCGGCGGCGGGCTGGGCTTGGGCGGCAGCGGCTTCACCGGTTTGTCGCTTTCGCCGAGGAAATCCACGCGGATCCGGCTGCCGCCGGCCGCGCCCTGCGGCGTGGACATGGTGGGCTTGGCCGCATACAGCAGGGCCAGCGCCATCAGCACGTGCAGCAGCGCGCTGAGCAGCCAGGCGATCCAGCGCTGCCAGCGCTCGCTGCGGGTCTCGGCGGCGACGGGCGCGCGGTGCGACGCGCGGCTCATGCCGTCGCGGCGCCGTCGGGGAGGCCAGCCTTCATGCGGTTCCGGGGAGGGGGCGAACGTGGGAGACCGCCATCGTACCGCCTGTGCCGGCGCTGGCCATGGCAGCCGGTGCGACGGCCGGCATCGGCCGACACCTGCCGTTCACGCGCTGGACGCTGCCAAGCCGCGGCTGCCGCCAGTCGGCGACGCCGCGAACGGAGTGGGAAGCGTGGCGCCGCCGTGCCGCTCGGTCAGACGTAGGCGCCGACCTTGAACACTTCCACCGCCTGGGTGAGCTGCGCCGACTGCTCCTCCAGCGAGCGCGCGGCGGTGCTGGCTTCTTCCACCAGCGCCACGTTCTGCTGGGTGGTCTCGTCCATGCGCGCGATGGTCTGGTTGACCTGCGCGATGCCGTTGGCCTGTTCGTGCGAGGCGGCGGAGATCTGGCCCATGAGGTCGGTGACGTGCTGCACGCTGGCCACCACCTGGTCCATGGTAGCGCCGGCCTGGTGCACCAGCGTGGCACCGTAGGCCACGCGTTGCACCGAGTCGTCGATCAGGGTCTTGATCTCCTTGGCGGCACCGGCCGAACGGTGCGCGAGCGTGCCGACTTCCGCGGCCACCACCGCGAAGCCCTTGCCCTGCTCGCCGGCGCGCGCGGCTTCCACCGCGGCGTTGAGGGCGAGGATGTTGGTCTGGAAGGCGATGCCGTCGATCACCGCGATGATGTCGGCGATGCGCCGGGAGGCGGCCTGGATGCCGGTCATGGTCTCCACCACCTGGCCGACCACGTCACGGCCTTCGCTGGCCACGCCGGCCGCACCCAACGCGAGCTGGTTGGCGCGCTGGGCGTGCTCGGCGTTCTGCTTCACGGTGGAGGTCAGTTCCTCCATCGAGGCGGCGGTCTCTTCCAGGCTGGCCGCCTGCTGTTCGCTGCGCTTGGCCAGCTCCTGGTTGCCGCTGGCGATGTCCTCGGCGGCGAAGCCGATGCTGTTGGTGGTGCGCTGGATGTGCGCGACGATGTCGGTGAGGCGGTGCACGGTGCTGTTGGCGTCGTCGCGCATGGCGGCGAACACGCCGTGGAAGTTGCCGCGCATGCGCACGGTGAGGTCGCCGTCGGCGATGCAGCGCAGCAGCACGGAGAACTTGGCCAGGTTGGCGTCGGCGGTGGCCATCATGGTGTCGAGGTTCTCGACCATGGTGCGGAAGGCGTGCTCGAACTTCTCCGGCTGGCCGCGGTGGGCGAAGTTGCCGGCGCAGGCGGCTTCGGCCAGGGTCTGGATCTGCACGTTGATCGCGTGCAGGTTCTGCTTGACCTGCTGCATCGCCGCGGTGATCGCGGCCTTCTCGCCGGGGTAGTGGGCGATGTCCTGGCTGAGGTCGCCGATGGCGTAGCGGCCCATCACCTCGGTGATGCGCAGCTGGGTCTGCACGTGCGCATCGACCAGGGCATTGGTGTCGGCGACCATGCGCCCGTACTCGCCGGGGAAGCGTTGCGCGTCCATGCGGTAGCTGATGGCACCGGCATCGTGGCGCGCGGCCATCTCGCGCTGCGCGGAAATCACCTCGTGCAGGCGCCGTTGCATCTGCTGCATGGCGCGCAGCAACTGCCCGGCCTCGTCGTGGGTGGTGGCCATGTCCGGGCTGCTCAGGTCGCCGGCGCCGATCCGTTCGGCCAGGCCCAGCGCCTGCCGCAGCGGCCGCACCACGCGGCGGGTGAGCAGCAGGGCGATCAGCGTACCCAGCAGCAGCGCCAGCACGGTGCAGCCGACCATCAGCAGGGCGAAGCCGCGTGCGGTGGCCATCGCCTGCTTGGCGGCCTGGCGGTTCTTGGCTTCCTGCAGGTCGATGAAGGCGTTGATACTGGCCAGCCAGTCGACGAAGGCCGGGCGCGCCTGCTGCAGCAGCAGCGCCTGCGCCTGCACGGTGTCGCCGGCATCGCGCAGCTGCCGCACCTGCGCGATCAGCGGCATGGTGCGCGCTTCGATGCCCTGGATGCGCTGCAGGATGGCTTTCTCCTGGGCGTCGGTGGAGGTGGCGAGCAGGGCGTCGAGCGGCTGCGCAGCGCGTGCGTAGTCCCCGGCCAGCTTGTCGATGGTCTGCTCGGTCGCCTGGCGGCTGGCCGGGTCGTCCAGCAGCACCACGTCGCGCAGGGCGATGGCGCGGTCGTGCACGCTGCCGCGGAAGTTGATCGCGTAGCGCTGCTTGACGCTGTTGACCTCGTTGATCGCGGTCAGCCGCCGGTCGATGCTGTGCACGCGCTGGATGCCGACCACGGTGAGCAGGACCATCAGCACGATGAGGGTGAGGAAGCCGAGCGCGAGGCGCTGGCCGATGCGCAGATGCGAGAAGACGTGCATTGGAGGTGGGGGAGGGGCAGTGGAAGGATCGACGGTGGGTGACGGCGGACGGGCCGGAGGGTTGCCGGTGTCCGCTACGCACGTTCGGCATGCGCCACCCCGCGTCGGCGTGGAAATAGCGGCGACGCGCAGGCGAACTGTAGGCGCGGCGCTGCATGGCCCGATGCCGGATGCGCAGAACGTGACGTGGGACAGGTCTGCGACGGCAATGGTGGTTGCGATGCAACACCTGGCCGAGCATCGCTGCCCGCTGCCCGCTGCCCGCTGCCCGCTGCCCGCTGCCCGCTGCCCGCTGCGGACGCGTGACCCGCGGGATCGTCTGCTGGGCATCTCCAGTAACTGCACAAGCGCTACCGTAGGGGCGGCTTCAGCCGCGACGGGCTTTCCCAGGAAAGCCCGTCGCGGCTGAAGCCGCTCCTACGAAGGTGGCACGACATGTCCGCTCGAGTCGCGGCAAAGCGAGTCATTAGAGGCGCCCTGCTGTCGTGTGCCGCCTCGCGGATGGCGCCGTGCCCCGCGCAGGTGCGGGCCCGGTTCGAGCGCATCGCCAGCACCTGCGACATGCTTGCCGTGGGCAAGCGGCGGGTCTGCTGCTTCGACCGCTCGGGCCTGTACAGCAAAGGCCTTCGTTGCGCCGCAGGCGCAATGAAGGCGGTGGTGCGTGCGCCTGGCGCATGCGGCGTCGCGACAAGATCCTCGCAACGGCCTGCCTATACTCCGTGACGTCCATCCATGAGGCCCACCGCATGAGTGCATCCACCTCTTCGTCCGCCGCCGCCGCCGCACCGGGCAGCCTGCGCCGCTCGGTGTCCAACACGCTCAAGGGTTCGGCCGGCAACCTGGTGGAGTGGTACGACGTCTACGTCTACTCGGTGTTCGCCACCTACTTCGAATCGCAGTTCTTCTCCAAGGAGGACAAGAACGCCACCCTGTACGTGTGGGCGATCTTCGCGATGACCTTCCTGATGCGCCCGATCGGCGCCTGGTACTTCGGCCGCTTCGCCGACCGCTACGGCCGCCGCCTGGCGCTGACGGTGTCGGTGTCGGTGATGGCGGCCTGCTCGTTCCTGATCGCGGTGACGCCCACAGTGGCCAGCATCGGTGGTGCCGCGGCGATCGTGCTGCTGCTGGCGCGCCTGCTGCAGGGCTTCGCTACCGGCGGCGAGTACGGCACCAGTGCCACCTATATGTCCGAGGCGGCGATTCCTGGGCGGCGCGGCTTCCTGTCCTCGTTCCACTACGTCACCCTGGTCGGCGGCCATGTGCTGGCGCAGGCGGTGCTGTTCGGCATGCTGCACTTCTTCGACAAGGGCCAGATTTCCGAGTGGGGCTGGCGCGTGGCCTTCGGCCTGGGCGGCGTCGGCGCGCTGGTGGTGTTCTGGCTGCGGCGCACGATGGACGAGTCGCTGACCTCCGAGTCCATCGCCGCGGCCAAGCAGGGCAAGGACACGTCCTCCGGCTCGCTGCGCGAGCTGTTCGTGCACCAGTGGCGCCCGCTGCTGCTGTGCTTCCTGATCACCGCCGGCGGCACCGTGGCGTTCTACACCTACTCGGTGACCGGGCCGAAGATGATCCAGACCGCCTTCGCCGGCGACGATCTGATGGCCGGCACCATCATCAACCTGGTTGCGCTGACCGTGCTAATGCTGATGCAGCCGGTGGGCGGCTGGCTGTCGGACCTGGTCGGGCGCAAGACCCTGCTGGTGTTCTTCGGCATCGGCGGCGTGCTCTACACCTGGTTCCTGGTGCTGGAACTGCCCAAGCAGAGCGACTGGCTGAGCGCGTTCGCGATCCTCACCGCCGGCTTCGTCATCCTCACCGGCTACACTTCGATCAACGCGGTGGTGAAGGCCGAGCTGTTCCCCACCCACATCCGCGCGCTGGGCGTGGGCCTGGGCTACGCGTTGGCCAATTCGGCCTTCGGCGGCACCGCGCCGCTGCTGTACCAGGCCTCGCTGAAGACCGGCCACGTCACCACCTTCGTCTGGTACGCCACGGCGGTGATCGCGGTGTCGCTGGTGGTGTACATGTTCTTCCTGACCAACAAGGGGTCCAACTGGCTCGATCACGAGGGCGAGATGCACGCGCGCCGGCGCTGACCGGCGCGGCGCCGGCCCGGGCGGTGCACGCGCCGCCCTGGGCGCGGTGCAGGCGGACGCTGAACGGCGCACCCCGTGTCGGCCGGGTCGCCCCGCCGCGCCGGCCGCGCGCATGCGGCGGCTGCCAGGCGACTCGGGTACCATGCAGCCCCCTTACGGGCGTTCCCCCCATGGCCGATTCCGACAACAGCTCCACTCCCCCGGTGACCCAGGCGCAGGCCGAAGACGCAGTGCGCACCCTGCTGCGCTGGGCCGGCGAGGACCCCACCCGCGAGGGCCTGCTGGACACCCCGCGACGCGTGGCCGAGGCCTATGGCGACTGGTTCAGCGGCTACCGCGCCGATCCGCGCGAGTACCTGCTGCGCACCTTCGAGGAAGTGGCCGGCTACGACGAACTGATCGTGCTGCGCGACATCGAGTACGAAAGCCACTGCGAACACCACATGGCGCCGATCATCGGCAAGGTCCACGTCGGCTACCTGCCGCGCGGCAAGGTGGTGGGCATCAGCAAGCTGGCGCGCGTGGTCGAGGCCTACGCGCGGCGCTTCCAGGTGCAGGAGAAGATGACCGCGCAGATCGCCCAGTGCATCCAGGACGTGCTGCAGCCGCTGGGCGTGGGCGTGGTGGTGGAAGGCGCGCACGAGTGCATGACCACCCGCGGCATCCACAAGCGCGGCGTCAGCATGGTCACCTCGAAGATGCTCGGCACCTTCCGCGAGGACGCGCGCACCCGCGCCGAGTTCCTGCGCTTCATCGAGCGCGTGCGCTGAGTCTGCGGATGCGGTGGCGGTCGGTTCCTGCATGAAGCCGCATGTCCGGATCGCCGGCTATCGCCAGTTGCGCGAACAGCCGCTGTGGAAGCTGCTCGCCGCCGACCATGCCCCGGAGCTGATCGGCCTGCTGCAGACCCTGCTGGGTGACGCCCAGCGGCGGTTGCCGGCCGACGTGCTGCACGAGCGCCTGCAGCGCCAGCTCGATGCGCTGAAGGACGACGAGCTGTCGCGCGAACTGCCGCGCACCGCGCAGGCCTACGTGGCGCACTGGCTGGCGCAGGGCTGGCTGGAGCGGCGCCTGCCCGAGGGCGATGCGCAGGAAGACTACGAACTGTCGCGGCAGGCGGCGCAGGCCATCCGCTTCATCGCCGGCGTGCGCGACAGCGCCAGCGTGGCCACCGAGAGCCGGCTGTCGCTGGTGATCCAGCAGCTGGTGCAATTGGCCGGGCAGACCGAGACCGATCCGGATGCGCGCCTGGCCGCGTTGCGCGCCGAGCGCGAGCGCCTGGACGCGGAGATCGAGCGCGTGGCCGCCGGCAAGCTGGCCGCGCTGGACGGCAAGCGCGCGCTGGAGCGCACCCGCGACATCATCCGCCTGTCCGACGACCTGACCGAGGACTTCCGCCGCGTCCGCGACGATTTCGAGCGGCTCAACCGCGAGTTTCGCGAGCGCATCATCGACGACGAAGGCGCGCGCGGCGACGTGCTGGAGAAGCTGTTCGCCGGCATCGACGTGATCGGCGAGAGCGAGGCCGGGCGCAGTTTCCAGGCGTTCTGGAGCCTGCTCAACGACGCCGAGCAGAGCGTGCAGCTGGACGCGGCGCTGGAGGCATTGCTGGCGCGCGGCTTCGCCCGCCGCCTGGACCGCCACGAACGCGCCTTCCTGCGCGGGCTCACCGGTACCCTGCTCGAACGCGGTGGCCAGGTGCACGAGGTGATGCAGCATTTCGCGCGCAGCCTGCGCGGCTTCGTGCAGAGCCGCGGCTACCTCGAACAGCGCCGGCTCAACCAGTTGCTGAAGCAGGCCCAGGGCGAGGCGCTGCAGTTGCGTGATCACCTGCATGCCACCGCCGCCACCGGCTACGTGCTGCCGCTGAGCAGCGCGCGGCTGCGCTCGCCGTCGCAGTGGCGCCTGCACGACCCGCGCAGCCAGCAGGTGGATGGGCGGGTGCAGGCGGCCGAGGCGGCGACGATCTCGCTGGACAGTGTCGGCGACCTGGTGGCGCAGTCGGAGATCGACCTGCGCGGCCTGCGCAACGATCTGCACGACCTGCTCGGTCGACAGCCGCAGCTGAGCATCGGCGAGGCGCTGCGGCAGCGCCCAGCGGCGCAGGGCCTGGGCAGCGTGATCGGCTACCTGGCGCTGGGCACCCGCCACGGCGTGGTGGTCGACGGCGAATGGGAAGCGGTGCAATGGGAGGGCGGCGACGGCCAGGTCCGGCGTGCGCGCATCCCGCTGGTGTGGTTCACCAAGGAAAAACGCAATGAGTTGGTCTGACGAATTCCACGGTCACGATGCAGATGCCGGCGACGCCGCTGCGGCCGCTGCCACCGCCGATGCCGATACCGGCACCGCGCTGTTCGCCGGCGACAGCGGCAGCCTGCCGCTGGAGGCGCGGCGCGCGCTGTGCCAGCTGCTGTCCGGCCCCAGCGTCGATGCCTACCGGCACGGTCCGCTGTGGCAGGCGTTGCTGCGCCACGAGGCCGCGATCCGCCGCGTGCTGAGCGAGCTGTTCCTGGAGCTGGTGCTGGACCGCGACGGCGGCGTGGCGTTCGCGCGCCAGGCCGACACCGGTGAACTGGAGACGCCGGCATTGCTGCGCACCGCCCCGCTGACCTTCATCGAATCGGTGTTGCTGCTGTTCCTGCGCCAGCAACTGGCCGAGGCCGACACCCGCGGCGAGCGCGCGGTGGTTGACGAGGCGCAGTTGCTGGAAGTGCTGTCGGTGTACGAAAAGAACGTGTCCACCGATCGCGCCGGCTTCGCCCGGCGGGTGCTGGCGGCGATCGCCAAGATGCGCGACAACCACCTGCTGTCCAAGCTGCGCGGCAGCGAGGACCGCTACGAAGTCTCGCCGGCGCTGAAGCTGCTGTTCTCGGCCGAGGACGTGCAGGCGCTGTCGGCGGCCTACCGCGGCCTGCGCGATGGCGCGGCTGAGGCGGCGCCATGACCGGCCTGCGCCCGCGCGGCGCCCGCGCCTAGCGCCGACCAGGCCCTGCGCGCTGGCCGCCGTGGCGGCCGTCCCCGTTTTCCGATGAGTTCCCGATGACGTCCCTGTCCGAATCGTCCACCGTCCCCGTCGCTCCGTCCCTGTTCGCCGAGACCCTGGCCGAGCAACGCGCGCAGCAGTACCGCATGCGCCGTCTGCAGGTGCACAACTGGGGCACCTTCAACGGCCTGACCGACGTGCCGATCGCCGAGAAGGGCTTCCTGTTCGTCGGCCGCTCCGGCTCGGGCAAGTCGACCCTGCTCGATGCGATGTCGGCGCTGCTGACGCCGCCGAGCATCGTCGACTTCAACGCCGCCGCGCGCGAGGCCGAGCGCAGCGGCCGCGACCGCAGCCTGGTGTCCTACGTGCGCGGCGCCTGGGCCGACCAGCAGGACAGCGCCTCCGGCGAGATCGCCACCCAGTACCTGCGCAAGGGCGCGACCTGGTCGGCGCTGGCGCTGGAGTACCGCAACGCGCAGGGCCAGGCGGTGAGCCTGGTGCGGCTGTTCTGGATCGCCGGCAGCGGTACCGCCGCGGCCGACGTGCGCAAGCACTACATGGTGGTGCCGCGCGGCTTCGACGTGGCCGCCGAGCTGGACGGCTTCGACCTGGACCTGCGCCGGCTCAAGCTGCGCCTGGGCGAGGACGTACACCACTTCGACAGCTTCGCCGGCTACGCCGAGCGCTTCCGCCACCTGCTCGGCATCGGCAACGAGATGGCGCTGCGGCTGCTGCACAAGACCCAGTCGGCGAAGAACCTGGGCGACCTCAATGCCTTTCTGCGCAGCTTCATGCTCGACGAGCCGCGCACCTTCGAGGCGGCCGACCGCCTGGTCGATGATTTCGCCGAACTCGACGGCGCCCACCACGCGGTGGTAACCGCGCGGCGCCAGGTGGAAACCCTGACCCCGGCGCGCGACTACCACGCCGAACTGCTGGCGCTGCGGCGCGGCGTCGGCGAGCTGCGCGAGCTGCAGCTGGGCATCGACGGCTACCGCGAGCAGCGCCGCCTGGCCCTGCTGGACGCGCGCCTGCAGGAACTGGACACGCAGGACCGCGGCTTGGCCGGCGAGGAAGGGCAGCGTCGCGAAGCGCTGGACAACCACGAGCAGACCCTGGCCGAGCTGGAGACGCAGCAGCGCGCGCAGGGCGGCGAGCAGGTCGAGGCGCTGGAACGCGAGCGCGGCCGCGTCGAGCGCGAGCGCGACGAGCGCATGCGCCGCCGCGGCCAGGTCGAACAGGCCTGCCGCCAGCTCGGCATGGGCCTGGCCGGCAGCGCCAGCGGCTTCGCCGAGCAGGTGGCGCAGGCGCGCGCGCTGCGCGACGGCGTCGCCGGCGAGGCCAGCAGCCTGGACGAGGCGATCGCCGAACGCATGGCCGAGCGCCGCGAGGACGAACGCCGCTTCGCGGTCATCCGCACCGAGATCGAGGCGCTGCTGAAGGCGCCCTCGAGCATTCCCGCGCCGATGCAGGCGCTGCGCGCGCGGCTGTGCGCCGAGACCGGCCTGTCCGAGGCGGCCCTGCCGTTCGTCGGCGAACTGGTGCAGGTGGAGGCCGACCAGGCCGCCTGGCGTGGTGCGATCGAGCGCGTGCTGCACGGCTTCGCGCAGTCGCTGCTGGTCGACGAGCGCCATTACGCCAGCGTCGCCGACTGGGTCAACAAGACCCAGCTCGGCACCCGCCTGGTGTACTTCCGGGTGCGCCACAACGACCCGCTGCAGCGCCGCGAGCCCGATGCAAAGTCGCTGCTGCGCAAGCTGGAGCTGCGTGATCACGCCTATGCGCCGTGGCTGCGCCAGGAACTGGCGCGGCGCTTCGACTACACCTGCGTGGACACCGTGGCGCAGTTGCGCGACGCCGAGCGCGCGATCACCCGCGAAGGCCAGGTCAAGCATCCTGGCGATCGCTACGAGAAGGACGACCGCCACGCGGTCGGCGACCGCAAGCGCTGGCTGCTCGGCTACGACAACCGCGACAAGCTCAAGGTCTTCGAGCGCGAGGGGCAGACCCTGGCGCAGCGCATCGCCGCCTGCGATGCCGACGTCGCCGCCCTGCGCAAGCAGCGCGAACAGGACCAGGGCCGGCAACTGGCCGCGCACACCCTGGCCGAGCGCGAGTGGGACGAGATCGACGTCGCGCCCAAGTTGCAGCGCCTGAGCGACATCGCCGAGCAGCTGCTGCAGTTGCGCGAGGGCGACACCGCACTGCGCGCGCTGGGCGAGCAGATCGCCACCGTCCGCGCCCGCCGCGACCAGGCCCGCCGTACCTACGAGGACGTGCGCCTGGAGCGCGCGCAGCTGAGCCGCGAGCGCGCCCGCCTGGAAGCGCAGCGCGAGACCTGCGCCGCGCGCGTGGCCACCGCGGTGATCGGCCCGGCGCAGGTGGCGGGCCTGGACGCGCGGCTTGCGGCGCTGCCGCCGCTGAGCCTGGACAATCTGGAAGCGCATCTGCGCAGCGTCGAGCGCGGCTTGGGCGAACAGCTGGCGCAGAGCCAGGCGCAGGACGCGCGGCTGAGCCAGCAGGTGCTGGACTGCTTCCGCCGCTACTGCCAGCAGTGGCCGGAGGACAGCGGCGACTTCACCGTCAGCCTGGCCGGCGCCGACGATTTCCTGGCGCGCCTGCAGCGCCTGGAGAGCGACGGCCTGCCGCGCCACGAAGGCCGCTTCTTCGACCTGCTGCAGACCCAGAGCAAGAACAACCTGTTGGCCCTGCAGCGCTACACCGCCGAAGCGCACAAGGCGATCAAGCAGCGCATGGACGAGGTCAACGCCAGCCTGGAACAGGTGCCGTTCAACCGCGGCACCCTGCTGACCATCGAGGTCAGCGACCGGCGCCTGCTCGAGGTGCAGGAGTTCCAGCAGCAGTTGCGTGCCGTGCTCGGCCACCAGCAGACCGAGGACCGGGCGCTGGCCGAGGCGCAGTTCGCCATGTTGCGCGGGCTGGTGCAGCGGCTCGGCGCGCAGGAGCCGGAGCTGCGGCGCTGGCGCGAACAGGTGCTGGACGTGCGCCAGCACGTGGAGTTCGTCGGCGTGGAGCTGGACGCCGAGAGCCGTGCGCAGGTGGAGATCTACCGCAGCGGCGCCGGCAAGTCCGGCGGCCAGCGGCAGAAGCTGGCCACCACCTGCCTGGCCGCGGCGCTGCGCTACCAGCTCGGCGGCGAGGACGGCGAACTGCCGCGCTACGCCGCGGTGGTGCTGGACGAGGCCTTCGACAAGGCCGACAACGAATTCACCGCGCTGGCGATGAACATCTTCGAGAACTTCGGCTTCCAGATGGTGGTGGCCACGCCGCTGAAGTCGGTGATGACGCTGGAGCCGTTCATCGGCGGCGCCTGCTTCGTCGAGATCAGCGGCCGCCACAACTCCGGCGTGCTGCTGATCGAATACGACGCGCAGGCGCACCGGCTGAAGCTGCCCGAGCGCAGCCGCAACGAGGCGGCGACGCCTGCGGCGGAATCGGTCGAGGCGGTGGACCAGGCTGGCGCCGATCTGCCACCGCCTGCCGCGGACGCAGCAGACGCAACTGCGGAGACCCTCGCAGACGCCGTTGCCAAGCCGGCGCGTGCATCCGGCAAGGCACGTGATGCCGGCAGCAAACCACGGACCACGCCCAAGACGTCGCCAGCGACGCCCGGCAAACGTGCCCGCAACGCTGGTGCGACGCCTGCGGCCAAGGCTTCATCGGCGAAGGCGCCACGCACGTCCGCCGCGGCCGCGGCACCTGCGTCCACGGCTACGCGGTCGGCCGCGCAGCCGGCGTCGGCGAAGACCGCGAAAGCCGCCATCGGCAGCAAACCTGCGACGCCAGCCAAGGCGGCGGCGCGCAAGTCGCCTCCCGCGACCGTCAAGCGCCGCGGCGGCTGAGCGGCACTGGCGCCGCGCGTAGCCACCGGGCACGTGCGTGCGCCAGCACCGCTGCAGGGCAGGGACGCGGCGACTCCACAGCGCCGCGCACTTCACTCAATGCAGCAAATCCCAGCCCATCTTGCCGATCAGCACCACCACCAGCACCAGGAACAACTGCCGGATCAGCGGCGTGCCGCCGCGCAGCGCCAGGCGCGTGCCGGTCACCGCGCCGGCCACGTTGGCCGCGGCCATCGGCACCGCCGCGGCCAGCAGGACCTTGCCGCTGGGCACGAAGAAGCACAGCGCGGCCAGGTTGGTGGCCAGGTTCACCACCTTCGACGCGGCCGAGGCGCGCAGGAAATCCAGGCCGAAGAAGCGGATGAACAGGAAGATCAGGAAGCTGCCGGTGCCCGGGCCGAAGAAGCCGTCGTAGAAGCCGATCGCCGCGCCGATCGCCAGCGCGATCGCCAGTTCGCGGCGGCCGATGTGGCGTGGGCGGTGCAGCGCGCCGAAGTCCTTCTTGACCAGCGTGTAGCCCAGCATCGCGATCAGCAGCACCAGGATCAGCGGCCGCACCGCCTGCTTGGGCAGATGGCTCACCGCGGTCGCGCCGAGAAAGGCGAACACGAACGCGGCCGCGGTCGCATACAGCACCGGCCGCCACGGCAGACGCACGTGGCGCGCGTAGCGCCAGGCGGCGGTGCCGGTGCCGGCCATGGAACTGAACTTGTTGGTGCCCAGGATCACCGCAGGCGCCTGCTGCGGCAAGGTCGCGAACAACCCGGGCAACTGGATCAGGCCGCCGCCGCCGACCGCCGCGTCCACCAGCCCGGCGACGAAGGCGATGCACAGCAGCCAGGGCAGTTCGGTGGGGATCGACTCGAGCACGCCGGCGCTCCGCGCAAGGGGCCGCCAGCATAGCCGCCACCGGCCGCGACGCGTGCGCGGCGTGCGCCGTGGCGCCGCAGCCGGCACAATCGGCATATGCCCCCGTCCGCCCCGCGCCTTGCCGATCCTTGCCCCTGCGGCCGTCCGCGCGACTACGCGCAGTGCTGCGGGCCGTACCACGCCGGTACCCCTGCGCCGGATGCCGAATCCTTGATGCGCTCGCGCTACAGCGCCTACGTGCGCCAGGAGGCCGATTACCTGCGCGCGAGCTGGCATCCGTCGACCTGCCCGCCGCAGGTGGAGATCGACCCGCGCACGGTCTGGCTCGGCCTCACCGTGCGGCGGGTGCTGCAGATCGGCGCCGACAGCGCCGAGGTCGCCTTCCTGGCGCGTTATCGCATCGGCGGCGGCAGCGCCGTGCGCATGACCGAGCACAGCCGCTTCGTGCGCGAGGATGGGCGCTGGTACTACCTCGACGCGCTGGATTGAACCGGCGCGTCTAGCGCCGGCGCTCGCCTGGCCGACCACTGCCGGTCGTCGGCGAGGCGGGGCTGCTCCTGTCGCGCATCGAACCGAACGCCAAAGATGCCGAACGCCTTGCGTGCCACGGCCGCGGCGTCGCGTTGCGCGATCTGCCAACCACACCGCGATCAGTGACCTGCCGTTCGCGCGTCCTCTGCCGCCAACGTCGCGTGAGCGGAGTGCACACGCGGCGGTTGTTTATGATGTCGGCCCTGCCGTCGGCGAGGAAGTTGCGATGATGCGTTTGGCCTGGATCCTGCTGCTGGCGGCGCCCTGCGCGCTCGCGCAGACCCCGCCTGCGGCGGCGCCGTCCGCGCCCGATCCGGCCTTCGCCACCTGCGTGGCCGGCCTGCGCACGGCTGCGGCGAAGGCGGGCGTCGCCGAGGCCTCCTTCGACCGCTTCACCGCCGGCCTGCAGCCGGACCCGAGCGTGCTGCCGCTGCTCGACGCCCAGCCCGAGTTCACCACGCCGATCTGGGACTACCTGGCCGGCCTGGTCGACAGCCAGCGCATCGACGACGGCCGCGCCATGCTGACCACGCACCGCGACCTGCTCGCGCAAGTGGCGCAGAACTACGGCGTGGACCCGGAGACGGTGGTCGCGGTGTGGGGCGTGGAGAGCGACTACGGCCGCATCTCCGGCAAGCGTCCGCTGCTGGTGTCGCTGCTGACCCTGTCCTGCGAAGGCCGCCGCCAGCCGTTCTTCCGCAGCGAACTGTTCGCGCTGTTGAAGCTGCTGCAGGCCGGCGACCTGCGGCCCGAGGGCCTGACCGGGTCCTGGGCCGGCGCCTTCGGCCATACCCAGTTCATGCCCAGCACCTACGCCCGCGTCGCCGTGGACGGCGATGGCGACGGCCGCCGCGACCTAGTCGCCAGCATTCCCGATGCGCTGGCCTCCACCGCCAACTATCTCAAGCTGGCCGGCTGGCAGAGTGGCCAGCCGTGGGGGCTGGAGGTGAAGCTGCCGGACGGCTTCGACCCGGCGCTGGCCGGGCGCACCCAGCGCCGTCCGCTGTCGGACTGGCGCGCGCGCGGCCTCACCGCCGCCGATGGCGGCGCGCTGCCGGCGCTGGCCGCACAGACCCCGGCGGCGGTGCTGATCCCGGCCGGCGTGCATGGCCCGGCGTTCCTGGTGTTCCGCAACTACGACGCGATCTACGCCTACAACGCCGCCGAGAGCTATGCGCTGGCGATCGCGCTGCTGTCCGACCGGCTGCGCGGCAAGCCCGGGCTGGTCGCCGCCTGGCCCACCGACGACCCCGGCCTGGGCCGCCCCGAGCGGCGCGAACTGCAGACCCTGCTGCTGGCGCGCGGCCACGCCATCGGCCAGGCCGACGGCGCCATCGGCACCGCCACCCGCCGTGCGATCCAGGCCGAGCAGCAGCGCCTCGGTCTGCAGCCGGCCGACGGCCGTGCCGGGCAACGCATCCTCGACGCACTGCGCCGCGAGGCTGGCGGCGCGCCAGCGCCACCTGCGCCGGGACCGGCCAGGCCGCCGCAGCCGTCCGCACCCGCACCCGCACCCGCACCCGCACCCGCACCCGCATCTACACCGACGCCGGCCCCCACTGCGACGCCCGCACCGACACCGTTCGGCGGCACCCCGCCCACCGCGTTCCGGTTGCCGGCCGCCTACCCGGCCTTCGCCCAATCCCCCGCGCCACGGAGCATCCACCCCATGTCCGACGTCCCCGGCCTGAGCACAGGCGACTTCCACGGCTACCCCTCGCTGCTGGTGGAGACCCCGCACTCCACCGCTGCGATCAGCCTGTTCGGCGGCCAGGTGCTGGCGTTCGTGCCCAAGGGCGGCACCGACGCGCTGTGGCTGTCGCCGAGCGCGCAGCCCACGCCCACCCCGATCCGCGGCGGCACCCCGGTGTGCTGGCCGTACTTCGGCCGCCAGGGCCAGAGCGACGCCGTGCCCGCGCACGGCTTCGTGCGCACCGTGCCGTGGCAGTTGCAGGACGCGCGGCGCGAGGCCGACGGCAGCCTGGTGCTGACCCTGGCCCCGCCCGACTTCGACGACCTGCCGCTGCGCCTGCGCATGCAACTGCGCATCGGCGCCACCCTGGAGCAGCGCCTGGTCACCGACAACGTCGGCACTGCGCCCGCCCGCTTCACCCAGGCGCTGCACAACTACTTCCGCGTCGCCGATGCCACCCAGGTGAGTGTGCAGGGCCTGGACGGCCTGGACTACCTGGACAAGTTCGAGAACTACGCCACGCCGCATCGCCAGCACGGTGACTGGAGCCTGCAGGATCCGCGCGACCCGGGCCGCAGCGACCGCATCTACACCGGCGCCGGCGGCCGCTACACCCTGTTGGACCCCGGCCTGCAGCGCCGCATCGAGATCGCCACCACCGGCAGCCGCACGCTGGTGGCCTGGAACCCGGGCGAGGCCGGCGCGCAGAAGATGGCCGACGTCGGCCCGCACTGGCGCCAGTTCGTGTGCCTGGAAGCGGCCAACGCCGGACCCGAGGTGATCGAACTGGCCCCCGGCGCCCAGCATGTGCTGCAGCAGACGATTTCCGTCGTGGCGTTGTGACCCCTGGTGGATGGCGGCACCGCGTGCGGCGGACCGGCGGTCGGCATTGGTGACGGCCCCGCCGTGACCGCGGCGCCGGCGCGCCTTGCTGGCATGCGTCGCGCCGCTGCCTCCGCCGGACCCTCACTCCCGACCCGTCTCCCGGCGGGAGAGGGGAGTCGCTCGGTGTGGCCGGACGTGCTGCCGACCCAATCGGGCCAGCGCGTAGACGTCAGGGCACCTTCAATCACCGCAGGAAGTATCCCGTAGGAGCGGCTTCAGCCGCGACGTGGCCTTCCCGGTAAAGCCCGGTCGCGGCTGAAGCCGCTCCTACCGTGCAATCCGTAGCCGGCCTCGATGGCGCCGGAGGCAGGTTATTGGAGGTGCCGTTCAGTCCCAACGCGATGGCCTCTGCGGCCACGGCTGAATCTGGTCGTCCGCCTCTGCGGTGATGCAAGAGGGGCTTCAGCCCGGCGCGCGATCGGCCAGCCTCCCAGTGTGGGAGGGACTTCAGTCCCGACGCGACGATCTCCGCCGCTCGCGATCGGAATCGCGCCGACCGCACCCAGCCCAGCCACAGCGGTACGGCAGGCCGGCGGCGCTGTCCACTCCGGCCTCCCGCACCCGCGGCGGCGCCGATTACACTGCCGCGTCCGCCAGGAGGCCCGCCGTGCACGCTCCGACTCCCGCTGTCCGCTCACGCCGTGCCGCGGTCGCCTTCATCTTCGTCACCCTGCTGATCGACGTGCTGTCCTTCGGCGTCATCATTCCGGTGCTGCCCACGCTGGTGCGCGGCTTCACCGGCGGCGATTTCGCCGCCGCGGCCCGCTGGGTCGGCTGGTTCGGCTTCCTGTTCGCCGCCCTGCAGTTCGTCAGTTCGCCGCTGCAGGGCGCGCTGTCCGACCGCTACGGCCGGCGCCCGGTGATCCTGGCCTCGTGCCTGGGGCTGGGCGTGGACTTCATGGTGATGGCGCTGGCGCAGAGCCTGCCGGTGCTGCTGCTGGCGCGCATGGTTTCCGGCGTATTCTCGGCCAGTTTCAGCTCGGCCAACGCCTACATCGCCGACATCACCCCGGCCGACAAGCGCGCTCAGGCCTACGGCATCATCGGCGCCGCGTTCGGCGTCGGCTTCGTGGTCGGTCCGCTGCTCGGCGGCTGGCTCGGCAGCCTGCACCTGCGCGCGCCGTTCTGGTTCGCCGCCGGGCTGGCCCTGCTCAACTTCCTCTACGGCCTGTGGGTGCTGCCCGAATCGCTGGCGCCGGAGCGGCGCACCGCGCGGGTGGACTGGGCGCACGCCAATCCGTTCGGCGCGCTGCGTCTGCTGCAGCGCTATCCGCAGGTGTTCGCGCTGGCCGCGGTGATCTTTCTGGCCAACCTGGCGCACTACGTCTACCCGAGCATCTTCGTGCTGTTCGCCGACTACCGCTTCGGCTGGGGGCCGAAACAGGTCAGCTGGGTGCTGGCGCTGGTCGGTGTGTGCAGCATCGTGGTCAACGCGGTGCTGGTGGCGCGGGTGGTGCGCCGCTTCGGCGAGCGCGGTGCGCTGCTGTTCGGCCTGGGCTGCGGCGTGATCGGCTTCGCCATCTACAGCGTGGCCGGCAGTGGCGCGCTGTTCCTGCTCGGCGTGCCGATCAGCGCGCTGTGGGCGGTGGCCGGCCCGGCGGCGCAGGCCATCGTCACCCGCCACGTCGGCGCCGATGCGCAGGGCCGCATCCAGGGCGCACTGATGAGCCTGGTCAGCCTGGCCGGCGTGATCGGGCCGCTGCTCTACGCCTGGGTGTTCGCCGCCTTCATCGGCCCGCGCGCGCTGTTGCACTTCCCCGGCGTGCCGTGGCTGCTGGCGGCGCTGTTGCTGGGCGGCGGCTGGATCGTGGCCTGGCGCCGCGCGCGGGTGCCGGCCGCCACGGTGACCGGCGGCTGATGAGGCGCGACGCAGGAGCGCGCGGACGGCATGAACGGCTCAGCTTGCGCAGGGAGCGCGGCCGTGGCGCGCGTGGCCGCGCCTGGCACCGCGCGGTCGCGATTGTTACGCTGTGCCCTCTCTTTCGTCGCGGCCGGCCGGCTGCTGTACCAGTCGCCCGCATGATGTCTCCTCCCGACGGAACCGCCCTGCCGTTGACCGCTGCGCGCCTGCTGCGCGAGGCCACTGCGCAGCAGCACCAGGCCGTGGAAGACTTGCCGGCGATGCGCGCGCTGATGGACCCGGCCCTGTCGCTGCCCGCCTATGTGCAGGTGCTGCGCCGCCATCATGCGGTGCTGGCCGGCTGGGAACAGTGCGAAGCGGCCTGGCTGCGCGACTGCGGCGATGCGCAGTGGCGTTACCAGCCGCGCACTCCCCTGTTGGCGCAGGATCTGCACGCCCTGCAGGCAGCGCCGCCAGGCTCGCAACCGCTGCCGCCGGCCGCCGAGGCCAGCATCCGCTGGGGCATGCTCTATGTGGTCGAGGGCTCGCGCCTGGGCGGGCGGGTGATCGCCCGCCAGCTGCGGCAGACCTTGCCCGAGGCCGCCTCGGCGCTGTCCTACTTCGAACTCGGCCACGCCGACCCGACCGCCTGGCGACACTTCCAGCAGCGCCTGGAGCGCGCCTTGCCGACAGCGCCGCTGCAGCAGGCGGCGGTCGACGGCGCCCGCACCATGTTCGCGCACTTCCATACTCACTTTGCTCTGGAGATCGCTGCATGAGCGACATCGTCGTGCCCCTGGACATGGACGCATGCGCGCGCGAACCGATCCATATCCCCGGTTCGGTGCAGCCGCATGGCGTGCTGCTGGTGATCGAGCCGCAGGACGGGTGCATCGTCCAGGCCAGCGCCAGTGCCGCCGACCTGTTCGGCCGGCCGCTGGACGAGGTGCTGGGGCAGCGCTACGACGCCCTGCTCGTGCTGGAGGATCCCCGCACGCGGCGGCTGTCGGACGCGGTCGAACGCAGCGACCTGGCCTATGTCGAAGTCGGCCTCAAGCACGCCGCCACGGCCTCGGCGCAGCGCTGGGTCGGCGCCTGGCACCTGTATCCGGAGCAGTGGCTGCTGGAACTGGAGCCGCGCGACGCGCCCCTGGCCGATGCCACCTTGCGCGAAGCGCTGCCGGTGCTGCGTCGGCTGGAGAGCGATCACAGCATCGAGGACGCCTGCCATCGCGCCGCCAAGAGCCTGCGCAGCCTGATCGGCTACGACCGGGTGATGATCTACCGCTTCGACGACGACTGGAACGGCGACGTGGTCGCCGAGGCGCGCGCGAAGGAACTGGAGCCGTATCTCGGACTGCACTATCCGGCCAGCGACATTCCCGCGCAGGCCCGCGCGCTGTACCTGCGCAACCGCGTGCGCCAGATCGCCAACGTCGGTTACGTGCCGTCGCCGATCCAGCCCACCCTGCATCCGCGCCTGCGCGCGCCGGTGGACCTGAGCGACGTCAGCCTGCGCAGCGTCTCGCCGGTGCACCTGGAATACCTGGCCAACATGGGCGTCACCGCCACCCTGGTGACCTCGATCGTGGTCAACGACGCGCTGTGGGGCCTGATCGCCTGCCACCACTACCGCCCATACTTCTGCAACCACGAGATGCGCGACGTCGCCGATGCGTTGAGCCGCGCGCTGGCCGGGCGTATCGGCGCGATCACCGCGGTGGCGCGCGCGCGGACCGAGTCGGTGCTGCTGACCGTGCGCGAGAAGCTGATCACCAACTTCAACGACGCCGAGATGCTGACCGCGCCCATGCTCGATGAGATGGCCTCGGACCTGCTCGACGTGGTCGATGCCGACGGCGGGGCGGTGTTCCACGGCGACCATGTCACCCGCCACGGCATGCTGCCGGCGACCGAGGACCTGGCGCGGATCCGCGAGCAGATCGAGTCCACCCATCACGAGGCGCTGCGCCACGACGCGGTCGGCGCGCTGCATTCGGACCAGATCGGCGAGACGTTCCCGGCGCTGGCCGATCTGGCGCCGCTGGCGGCCGGCTTCATCTTCGTGCCGCTGATGCCGCAGGCGCGCAGCGCCTTGCTGTGGACCCGCCGCGAACAGGTACGCACGGTCAACTGGGCGGGCAATCCGCAGCTGGCCAAGCTGCAGGATATCGCCGGTTCGCGGCTGTCGCCGCGCAAGAGCTTCGACCTGTGGCAGGAGACCGTGCGCGGCCGCGCACGGCCCTGGTCGCCGATCAGCTTGGAATCGGCACGCAGCCTGCGGGTGCTGATCGAGTTGATGGAGCGCAAGCGCTTCCAGCAGGATTTCGCGCTGCTGGAGGCCTCGCTGTCGCGGCTGCGCGAGCCGGTGGCGATCGTCGAGCGCGGCGACGGCCCGCGGCCCAGCCGCCTGGCCTTCGTCAACGAGGCCTTCGCCGCGCTGTACGAGCGCGAGGTCGCCGAACTGATCGGCTGCGACCTGGAGCGCCTGTATGCCAGCGAGGCGGTACTGGCGGAGACCCAGCGCATCGACACCCTGCTGCGGCAAGGCCGCGCGGCCTACGTCACCCTGCCGCTGCGCGTGGACGGCGCTGCCGCGGTGCACCGCCAGTTCGATTTCGAGCCGCTGCCCGATCCTTCCGGCGTGCCCAGCCACTGGCTGCTGCAGTTGCGCGACCCGCGCTGAATCCCGGCCGGCGGCCGCCCCTCAGCGGGTGCGCCGCCACAGCGCCAGCGTCGCCGCGCCGGCCAGCAGGCCCCACAAGGCCGCGCCGATGCCGAACAATGACAGGCCCGATGCGGTGACCAGGAACGCGATCAGCGCCGGCTCGCGCTCGTGTTCCTCGCGCAAGGCCGACGCCAGGCTGTTGCCGATGGTGCCGAACAGCGCGATCCCGGCGATCGCCATCACCAGTTCCTTGGGGAAGGCGGCGAACAGCGCGGCCACGGTAGCGCCGAACACGCCGATCAATAGATAGAACACCCCGGCGAACACCGCGGCCATGTAGCGCCGCTGCGGATCTTCCTGCGCCTCGCGGCCCATGCAGATCGCCGCGGTGATCGCCGCCAGGTTCAGCCCGTAGGCGCCGAACGGCGCCAGCAGCGTGTTGACCACGCCGATCCAGCCGATGGTCGGCGAGATCGGCACCGCATAGCCGGAGGCGCGGATCGCCGCCACGCCCGGCAGGTTCTGCGAGGTCATCGTCACCACGAACAGCGGCAGCGCGATCCCGAACAGCGCCGGCCACGACAGCGTCGGCCACACCAACACCGGCTGCGCCAGGCGCAGCTGTGCCGCTTCCGGATGCAGCGTGCCGTTGCCCGCGGCCACGGCGATACCGACCAGCAGCGTGGCGATCACCGCGTAACGTGGAAAGGCGCGGCGTCCGAGCAGGTAGGTGGCGAACATCGCCAGCGCCATGGCGAGCTGGTGTTGCATTGCCACGAACACGTCCAGGCCGAAGCGCAGCAGCACGCCTGCCAGCATCGCCGAGGCCAGCGACAGCGGGATGCGCCGCAGCAGGCGTTCGAACAGCCCGGAAAAGCCGGCGAGCGTGGACAACACCGCCACCACCACGAAGGCGCCGATCGCATCGGACAACGGCAGCCCGCCGCCGCTGCCGATCAGCAGTGCGGCACCGGGCGTGGACCAGGCCGTGACCACCGGCATCCGGTAGCGCAGCGACAGCCCGATGCAGGTCAGGCCCATGCCCAATCCCAGCGCCCACATCCACGAGGCGATCTGCGCCTGCGAGGCGCCGACGCTGCGCGCGGCCTGGAACACGATCGCCGCCGAACTGGTGAAGCCGACCAGGACGGTGACGAAGCCGGCGATCAACGCAGGCAACGAAGCGTCGCGCCAGAGCGCGCGTGCAGCAGCGGTCATGCGGAATCCCGTGGTGGAGCGCAGGCTGCATTCTCGGCCAAATGCCGGCGATCGGCCGTGCCGTATCCGCACTAATGGAGATAGAAGAGCGCGATGGGGACGGGTGCCGCAAGGCAGCCGCAAAAAACGGTTGACGTTTTTTTCCGTGCCGTTAGACTGCGCGGCCCGCTACGCAACTGCCGAGCTTCGGCACGACAGAGGCCGGCGGGGCCGGAAACACCTACCGAACATCGGGTGTTGACAGCGTGAAAAAGTCGGCTAATATGGCCGGCTCGCTTCGAGGAAAAGCCTTCGGGTTTGGACGAAGAAGCGGCGTCAACCACCTGATCAAAAAGGTGTTGACGGCAAGAAAAAAGCCGCTATGATGGGCGGCTCGGTTCGACGAAAAGCCTTCGGGTTTGAAGACGAACCAGCGTCAACCACCTCGAAATGAGGTGTTGACGGAAACAAAAAGCCCGCTATAATGGGCGGCTCACTCGGACGGAAACGTCGGGGCGAAAAAGGGAAAGGCGCTGAGGCCGGCCCCGAAGTTCTTT
>NZ_LFME01000049.1 GCF_001043115.1 Xanthomonas sp. NCPPB 1128
CAGCGGATCGCCGATCTGCTGCCGCTTGGCTTCCCGTTCGTGACCGGCAAACAGGCTGATCATCATGGCCTCCTCGGCGTGTCCTTTAAGCCAATGATGCCAAAGCCGAGGTTTTTAGAGGTGCCCTAAAGCCGATAACTGATCGTAAAGCTCCCGAACACGGGCGTCTGCTGCTGCAGGTCGAACTCGCGGGTGCTCCAGTAGCGGGTCAGGGCGAATTTCCACTTGCCGCGCGCCACTTCCAGGCCGATGCCGGCGTTGCCGACGAAGGGGCGCTTCTTCACGCTGTGGCTGTCGCGGAAGGTGTTGCCGTCCAGGGTGATGTCGCGCAGGACCCAGCGGCCGTCGCTGGTCACGAACAGGTGCGCCGACCAACCGCTGCCGATGCGGCTGGCCGACGGGGCGACGTTCTCGCCGGCAGGGCGCAGCGGCGAACTGCCGAAATCGTCCGGCAACTTCCAGCCCAGGCGCAGTTCCATGCCGGCATTGGCGTGAGTATCCAGCGTGCCCAGCGCGCCGCCCCAGTGGCTGATCGCGTCCCAGCCCCAGCCGTCGCGGCTGCCGTCGCCGGACCAGCGGTGCATGCGTTCGTGCAGCACGCGGAACACCGGTTCGTCGTGCAACTGGTTGTCCCAGCCCTGGAACTTGGCGTCGCCCAGCAGTTCGTGCACCGCATCCTGCACCTGCTTGCCCTGTGCCGAGGGGCCGATCAGGCCCAGGGTCAGCTGCGTGGTGCGCAGGCGGTCGTCGTTGCGCGCGTTGTAGCCGATGTTCATCAGCAACAGGCCGGCGTAGGGACGGTCGTCCTCGATCAGGTCGCGGCGGGTCTTGTCGGTGGGGGTGAAAAGCGCCTGCCCGACCGCGAAGGTCATGTTGCGCTGGGTGAAGTCGCTGTTCGGCTGCAGCCAGGTCAGAGCGTGGTTCACCGCCCACGCCAGCCGCGGCAGGCAGGGATCGTCGGTGTAGTCGCGCAGGTTCGGCGAGACCAGGATCAGGCCGAAGCCGTTGGTATAGCCCTGGTCCTGGCCGGCGCCGCCGAACAGGTCGTTGTCGACGCGGAAATTGACCGTGGGCGGGGTGGCCTCCAGGGTGTCGCGCGGGCATTGTTCGGTGGCGGCTGCCGGCGCGGCGGCAAGGGCGAGCGCGGCGGCAACAGGGAAAAACAGGCGCGATGACGGCATGGAAGGCGTCTCTGGTCGGGAAGGGAAAGAACGGCGATGTGCGCCTGCTGGCAGCCGATGCGGGCGAGCACCCCGGACCATGAACGCAGCCCGTGCGACAAGGATAGGCAAATGCGCTGTAGCGGACAAATTCGTCCGTTTGGGTTTGTCCGTCCCATTTGCCTGCTTGCGCTGTGAAGACGATGTGCGCCGAGCAGGCAAGGCGGCATTGCCAGCGGCAGACGGGCCGCGCCATGCCGGCGCCTGACCCGCCAGCCGGATTCTCGTCCTGCGCGGTTGCGTGGTCCATGGTCGCTGCCTGGCCCACGCGGTCGTGGCCTTGGGTTTGCCCGGCGCCGGCCCGATAATGCGGACATGGACATCACTTCCGACAACCCCGATCACGGTTTCCAGTTCCCCGGCGTGTTCGAACTCAGCGCCATGGGCACCGCCAACACCGGCCTGGAGTCCGAACTGCCGCGCCTGCTCGCCGCCGCCGGCGTGGAGGTGATGGACGAGCGCATCAGCTGGAAGCATTCGTCCAACGGCAAATACGTGTCGGTGCGCATCGCCTTCCGTGCCGCCGACCGCGCTCAATACGACGCCGCGCACCAGGCATTGCGCGAACATCCGGAAGTGAAGTGGACGCTGTAGCCGCGGACGCGCCAGTGGCGCCGTTATTGACGCTGCCGCCGTGTCGGGTCCGCCAGCTCGGCCGCCAGCCCTACGAACCGGTGTGGCGGGCGATGCAGCGCTTCACCGACGCGCGCGACGAGGCCACCCCCGACGAGCTGTGGGTCGTCGAGCACGATCCGGTATTCACCCTCGGCCAGGCCGGCAAACCGGAACACGTGTTGGCGCCCGGCGATATCCCGGTGCTGCAGGTCGATCGTGGCGGCCAGGTCACCTACCACGGCCCTGGCCAGTTGGTGGTGTATCCGCTGCTGGATCTGCGCCGGCTGCACATCGGCGTGCGCGACTACGTGTGCCGGATCGAGCAGGCGATCATCGACACCCTCGACAAATGGAACATCCTCGGCCAGCGCCGCGACGGTGCGCCAGGCGTCTACGTCGGCGGCGCCAAGGTCGCCGCGCTGGGTATCCGTGTGCGCCGCGGCTGCACCTTCCACGGCCTGTCGTTCAACGTGGCGATGGACCTGGAGCCGTTCCACCGGATCAATCCCTGCGGCTACCAGGGCCTGCAGGTGACCGCGGTGCTAGACTTGGGCGGTCCCTCCGGCATGCAGGCGGTCACCCCGGTCCTGCTGGCCCAACTGGCGCGCCAGTTCGGGCTGACCCTGCAGCCGCTCGACGCCTTGCCCGACCTCTCGCTCACGCACGCGGCCTGACCGCCTGCCCGCCGACCACGCCATGACCCAGCCCAGCGCACGCTCCATTCCCTTGCAGGTCCTTTCCGGCGACAGCGCCTCCGCGCCGCTGCAGACCGGCGTCAAGCAGTTGGGGGGCGACAAGATCGCGCGCTCGCCGGTGCAGTTCGCCGATGCGCCGGTGCTGCGCAAACCCTCGTGGATCCGCGTGCGCATTCCCTCCGGCAACGCGGTGCAGACCCTCAAGGCCAAGCTGCGCGAGAACCGCCTGGTCACCGTCTGCGAAGAGGCCAGCTGCCCGAACATCCACGAGTGCTTCGGCCACGGCACCGCCACCTTCATGATCCTCGGCGAGGTCTGCACCCGGCGCTGCTCGTTCTGCGATGTCGCCCACGGCCGGCCCAAGCCGCCGGACGCCGGCGAGCCGGCCAGCCTGGCGCAGACCGTCGCCGACATGGGCCTGAAGTACGTGGTGGTGACCAGCGTCGACCGCGGCGACCTGCGCGACGGCGGCGCCCAGCATTTCGCCGACTGTATCGGCGCCATCCGCGTTGCCGCGCCGGCCACCCGCATCGAGATCCTGACCCCGGACTTCCGCGGCAAGGGCCGCATGGACCGCGCGCTGGAGATCCTGGCGACCAATCCGCCGGACGTGTTCAACCACAACATCGAGACCGTGCCGGACCTGTATCCCAACGTGCGTCCCGGCGCCGACTACCAGTGGTCGCTGACCCTGCTGAAGAAGTTCAAGGCGCAGCACCCGGCCATCGCCACCAAGTCCGGCATCATGCTCGGCCTGGGCGAAACCCTGGAACAGGTGCAGGCGACCCTGCGCGACCTGCGCGCGCACGACGTGGACATGGTCACCATCGGCCAGTACCTGCAGCCGACCGCGCACCACCACCCGGTGATGCGCTACTGGACGCCGGACGAATACAAGGCGCTGGAGGAGTACGGCAACGCGCTGGGCTTCAGCCACGTCGCCTCAGGCCCGATGGTGCGTTCGTCCTACCATGCCGATCGCCAGGCCGCTGGCGCCGGCGTCGCCGCCTGAGCCGCATCTGCTCACACCGCGCCTTGCCGCGGCGACGACGCGCGTTCGTCGCCGCAGGACGACCGTCCGCACGGCTCGCATCGGCAGCGTTCACATTTCTGCGCAGGCCGGCCGCTAGTCTGCTTCATGAACAGGTGACACGGCCTGCAACTTGCGTCACTGTCGTGTTGTCTCATGCGATGTGCTGCCCCCCTGACGGCCTGGTGCCGAGAGTCCCCAGATGAAATTCAAAGCTTCCGCCTTCCTGCTGGCGTTTGCGCTGACCGCACCGCTGGCGCTGTTCGCGCGTACCGATGCGCCGGCCCTGCCGGCCGCTGCCACCGCCGACCAGGCCACCACCGCCAAGCTGGTGTACGGCCTGCTCTCCGACAGCCGCTACGCCTATCGGCCGCGCGCCCTCGACGAGGCGACCTCCAAGGAGGTCTTCAAGAAGTATCTGGAGACGCTGGACGGCAGCAAGCAGTTCTTCACCCAGGCCGACATCGACAAGTTCGCCGCCTTCCAGAACAACCTCGGTGCCAACATTTCCTCCGGCCAGCTGGAACCGGCGTTCCAGATCTTCGCCGTGTACCGGCAGCGGGTGGACGAGCGCATCGCCTACGCGCGCAAGCTGCTCAAGCAGGACTTCAGCTTCGACGGCGACGAGAAGTTCGAGTACGACCGCAAGAACGCGCCGTGGGCCAAGGACGACCAGGAACTGGATGCGCTGTGGCGCAAGTCGGTGATGAACGACTGGCTGCGGCTCAAGCTCGCCGGCAAGAAGCCGGAGGACATCCGCAAGACGCTCGATAAGCGCTACGCCAACCTCGACGACTCGGTGAAGGAGCTGAAGAGCGAGGACGTGTTCCAGTTCTTCATGAACGCCTACACGAATACGGTCGACCCGCACACCGACTACTTCACCCCGCGCACCGCCGAGAACTTCAACCAGCAGATGTCGCTGTCGCTGGAAGGCATCGGCGCGCAACTGCAGAAGCAGGACGACCTGGTGGTGATCCGCGAGGTGATCCCGGGCGGCCCGGCCGCGCTGGACGGCACGCTCAAGCCGGGCGACCGCATCGTCGGCGTCGGCCAGGGCAAGAGCGGTCCGGTCGAGGACGTGATCGGCTGGCGCATCGACGACGTGGTCGCCAAGATCCGCGGCGACAAGGACACCCAGGTGCGCCTGGAGTACATCCCGGCCGAAGCCGGCGTGGACGGCAAGCACCGCCAGGTGCTGCTGACCCGGCAGAAGGTGCGCCTGGCCGAACAGGCCGCCAAGGGCGAGACCATCGAGCTGCCGGCGAAGGACGGCGAGCCGGCGCGGCGCATCGGCGTGATCAAGCTGCCGGCGTTCTATCAGGACTTCGAAGGCCGCCGCCGCAACGCCAAGGACTACGCCTCGGCGACCCGCGACGTGGCCAAGCTGCTGGCCGGGTTCAAGACCGACAAGGTCGACGGCGTGGTGCTGGACCTGCGCAACAACGGTGGCGGTTCGCTGGACGAAGCGATCGAGCTGACCGGCCTGTTCATCGAGCAGGGCCCGGTGGTGCAGGTGCGCGAATCCGGCGGCCGCGTCACCGTCAACAGCGACCAGAACCCGGCCGTGGCCTGGGACGGCCCGCTGGCGGTGCTGATCAACCGCGGCTCGGCCTCGGCGTCGGAGATCTTCGCCGGCGCCATCCAGGATTACGGCCGCGGCCTGATCATCGGCGAGACCAGCTTCGGCAAGGGCACGGTGCAGAACATCGTCGACCTGGATCGCTGGCCGGCCAACGAGACCGACCGCTTCGGCCAGGTCAAGCTGACCATCGCCCAGTTCTTCCGCGTCAGCGGCAGCAGCACCCAGCACAAGGGCGTGGTGCCGGACATCGCCTTCCCGGCCAGCGTCGATGCCACCGAGTTCGGCGAGAGCACCTACGACAACGCGCTGCCGTGGAGCCGCATCGCCGCGGTGCCGCACACCCAGTACGGCAATTTCGCGCCGCTGCTGCCCAAGCTGGAGGCGCTGCACACCACGCGCATCGCCAACGACAAGGAATTCCAGTGGTGGGAAGAGGACGTGCGCCAGTTCCGCACCGAGGCGGCGAAGAAGTACGTGGTGCTCAACGAGGCCGAGCGCCGCGCCGAGCGCGAGAAGCAGGACGCGCAGCGCAAGCAGCGCCAGGAGATCCGCAAGCAGCTCGGCCTGCCCCTGGATCCGCTGGCCGACGACAGCAGCGACGACGGCCTGACCGGTAACGAGCGCGACATCGTCAAGGACGCCGCGCGCGAGAAGCTGGTCGACAAGCGCCCGGACCCGCTGCTGCGCGAATCGGCTTCGATCCTGAGCGACGCGGTCAACCTGCTGGAGAAGGACCGTCCGCTGTCGGTGCAGGTACTGCCGCAATCCACCGGCCCGGGGCGCTGGGCTGACTGAGCCTGCGCTCCACCGTCGCGCGAACACGAACGCGCCATCGCCCCGCGATGGCGCGTTTTTCATTGCGGGTTCGGGTTTTGCAGGGCATTCGTGCGCCATCGCCGTGCGCCGGTCGACCGTCCGCCGTGTCGATGCTTGCGGAGGGTTGGGTGGACTGAGGGGCAGGCCTGCAGTTCTGCTGATTGGTGAGAACCGCGGGCGTGGCGTTTGGTCTGCCGCGCGCTTGATGCGTGTCGTCGTAGGAGCGGCTTCAGGACACCTCTAGCAACGCCGCGTTGCCGCAGCTCGGCATGGCGTGTCGTCGCGATTGTAGGAGCGGCTTCAGCCGCGACGGGCATTCCCGGTGACGCCCGTCGCGACCGAAGCCGCTCCCACAAATGGCTGGGGGTGCCCTTCAGCCGCGACCGGGCCTTCCCGGGGATGCCCGGTCGCGGCTGAAGCCGCTCCTGCGGCTGAGCGGTTGTGGCGGGATCACATCTTCAGCCCAGCGCCTGCCACAACTGATGCAGTCCCAGGCCGAGCAGGGTCAGGAAGAACACGCGGCGGAACGCGCTGGCGGAAATACGCTGGCGCAGCCGCGCACCCAGCCACATGCCGAGCGCGGTGGGCAGCAGCGCCAGCAACGAGGGACCCAGCGCCTGCGTCGGGAAGGCGCCGTGCGCGACCAGTGCGACGGCCAGCGCCAGGGTGGCCGCGGCGAAGCAACAGCCCAGCGCGCGCATCAGCGTGTCCCGCGGCAGGTCCAGCGCCACCAGGTAGGGCAGCACCGGCAACACGAACACGCCGGTGGCGCCGGTCAGCAGACCGGTCGCCAGGCCCACCGGCGGCCCTGCCCCGCGCGCCTGCAATGGCGACAGGCGTGCCTGCCACTGGAGCAGGCCGAGCACGGCGTACAGCGCCAGCAACGCGCCCAGGCCGGCGCGCGGCAGCCGCGGGTCGGCGCCAGCGAGGACGCCGGCGCTGAGCCAGGTGCCGGCGACGATGCACGCCAGCAGCGGCCACAGCCGTCGCAGCAACGCGCCAGTGTTCGCTCCCCAGGCCTGCTGCAGGTTGGTCAGCAGCGATGGCAGCGCCAGCAGCGCCGCGGCCTCTGTCGGCGTCAGCCATAGTCCGAGCAGGCCCATCGCCACCGTCGGCAGGCCCATGCCGGCCACGCCCTTGACGCCGCCGGCCAGCAGGAAGACCAGGGCGATCGGCAGCAGGTGCGGTGCGAGGGTGTCCATGACGTCCAGCATCGACGCGCCGCGGCAGCCGGACAATGCGCGAATGCTTCAGGCAGACTTCGGCAACGACGAAGGCGGGAGCGCCGATGCATCTGGATTTCACCGATCTGCGCCTGTTCCTGGCGGTGGCCGAGGCGGGCAGCATCACCGCCGGTGCCGAGCGCGCGGCGCTGTCGCTGGCCGCCGCCAGCGCACGCATCCGCGCGCTGGAGACGCAGCTCGGCGTCGCGTTGTTCGAGCGCGGGCCGCGCGGCGTCGGCCTCACCGCGGCCGGAACCGCGCTGCTGCGGCACGCGCGGCAGTTGCTGCGCCAGGCCGAGGCGATGCGCAGCGAACTGGGCGACTACGCCGGCGGCCACCCGACCAGCGTGCGCCTGCTGGCCAATACCGCGGCGCTGTCGGAATGGTTGCCGGAGCTGCTGGCCGAGTTCCTGGTCGCGCATCCGCGCATCGATCTGGCGCTGCGCGAGCAGGGCAGTGTCGCCGCGGCCGATGCGTTGCGCGAGCAACGCGCCGATCTGGCGGTGATCGCCGACCATGCCGATCTGCAGGGCCTGCAGGCACACCCGTTCCGGCAGGATCGGCTGGTGCTGGTGGCCGCGGCCACGCATCCGCTGGCGCAGGCGCCGCAGCTGCGGTTCGCGCAGGTATGGGAAGCGCAGTTCCTCGGCCTAGCCGAGGACAGCGCCCTGCAGCAACACCTGCGCACGCAGGCGGCGCGCGCAGGCGGGCAGTTGCGCATCCGCGCGCAGGTGCACGGCATCGAACCGCTGTGCCGCATGCTGGCACGCGGTGCCGGCGTGGCGATCCTGCCGCAGGCGGCGCTGGAGCGGGTCAGCGTGCGTGCACAGCTGGTCGCGGTACCGCTGCAGGAGCCGTGGGCGCTGCGCCAGCTGTCGATCGTGTGGCGGCCGACGCCGGCACCATCGTCGCCGGTGCAGCAGGTCCTGGATTGGCTGTGTGCGCACGCTGCGCCAGCGGGCTGAGGGAGCGCATGCCGGCGCGTTGTTGACGCCTCTGACGACGTGCTGGTGCAGCGGTGCAGCTGGGCGTCGCTCACGTGCAGGCGCGACCCTCGTTCCGGGTTCGCGATCAGTTGCGACGGCTGTTCCTTGATCATGCGTCGCGGCTGAAGCCGCTCCTACGACATGCAGCCCACTGTCAGCGCGCCTGCTTCCTGTGGGAGGGACTTCAGTCCCGACTGTCACCGGAGTCGGATGCATTCCGGTGCGAGATTACGACTGAAGAACTGCTCCGATCACGCGCTTGTGCTGTGGTTCGGCCGGAGGTGTCGTTGTCTTGCAGCACTCGACGTGGCCTTGGCCAGCGAGCCAAGCCGCAGCCTTTCTGGTCATGCGCGTCGCGGCTGAAGCCGCTCCTACGACGAGCGGCATTTCGTCAGCGCGCATGCTCCGGTAGAAAGGAGGTCAGAACACATCCAACAGCCTGTCCTGTCAGGCATGACGTTGCCTCGTAGGAGCGGCTTCAGCCGCGACAGGCGTTACCGCCAGTGCTTCGTCACGACTGAGGCCGCTCCTGCACGCGCGCCTGCGGCCCATGCCGCAGGCCTCATCGCCTCACTGTGGCCAGGCGAACGTGGCGATCACCGGGAAGTGGTCCGATGGCCAGTGGCCCTGCGGCCGTGCGTCGAGCGTGGCGTAGTCGGTGGCTTTGAGCCCGCGCGAGAGGATCCAGTCGATGCGCCGGTCCGGGTGGCCGGTGAAATCGTGGAAGGTCGCTTCCGGGCCCTGCGGCTGCGCCACCTGCGTACGTGCGTCGACCAGGCTGGCGGTGAGGGTGCGGTAGGTCGGCGAGTCCGGCACCGTGTTGAAGTCGCCGGTCAGCACCACCGGCACGTCCGCGGGCAATGCCTTCAGGCGCGACACGATCAGCGCCGCGCCCTTGGCGCGCGCCGCTTCGTCCTCGTCGCGATAGGGCAGGTGGGTGTCGAACAGGTAGAAGCGGCGGCCATCGCCGATGCGCTCGAACAGCCCCCAGTTGACCATGCGCGGCAGCGGATGGCCCCAGCTGATGCTGCCCATCACCTCTGGCGTGTCCGACAGCCAGAAGTGGCCCGACTCCATCAGCTTCAGCTTGCGGCTGTCGTAGAACACGCCCATGCGTTCGCCGTCGTCCTTGCCGTCGCGGCTGGGGCCGAACCAGCGGTACTCCGGCAACTGCGCGGCCAGGTAGTCGGCCTGGCGCTCGACCAGTTCCTGGGTGCCGAACACGTCCGGATGCTGCGTGCGGATCAGCGCGGCCATTGCGCTTCGGCGCACGTCCCAGCGCTTGTCGCCGTCGGTGTCGACCGGTACGCGCACGTTGAAGCTCATCACCTTGAGCGGGGCCGGCGCGGCAGGCGACGTCGGCTTGTGTGCCTGCGCTGGCGCCATGCACACGCCCAGCACCAGCAGCAGAGGAAGCGCGAGCTTGCGCGCGGACGACAGCGACAGCGACATGGCAGATCTCGGCAGGAACGGAGCACGCGATGGTGGCACGGCGGTGGTGTCGGTGACCACCGCGTGGCGCGCCTGCCGCGCGCGATCAGTTGAACGCCGACAGCGCCTGGGTGAGTTGCCCGTTGTTGTTCACCGCGCCCATCGTGTAGCCCTGCCAGCCCGGATAGGCGTCGGGTTCCCAATAGAACACGCCCAGGCCGCGGCTGCCGAGCGCACGGGTCTTGCTCAGCAGATCGGACAGCATCGCGCGGGTGGTGGCGGCCTGCTGCCAGTCCATGCCGACCTCGCTGACGATCACGTCCGAGCCGTAGCGCGCCACCATGTCCTGCATGTTGCTGGCGATCTGGGTGTTGGCGCTTTGCCAGGCATTGGTGGACGGGTAGTGCGACATGCCGACCACGTCCCACTTGCCGCCGGCCGACTTGAGGCTGTCGAAGAACCAGCGGAAGGTCGCGTTGTCGTGGCCGTTGGCCAGGTGCACGATCACCTTGGCGTTGGGATAGACCGACTTGCTGGCGTTGTAGCCGCTGTTGATCAGTTGCGCGAGGTTGCCGAAGTTGGGCGTCTTGCCGTCCGGCCACAGCATGCCGCTGTTGATCTCGTTGCCCACCTGCACCCAACTCACGTCGATGCCGTTGGACTTCAGGTAGGACAGGATGCCGCTGGTGTGCGAGTACACGTCCTTCACCAGAGTGGCGAAGTCGTGATTGTTCCAGGCGGCCGGCTTGGTCTGCTTGCCGGGATCGGCCCAGCTGTCGCTGTAGTGGAAGTCGATCATGATGCGCATGCCCTGCGCCTTGGCCCGCTTGGCCATGTTCAACGTGTCGGCGCCGTCGTTCCAGCCGCCCTGCGGATTGACCCACACGCGCAGCCGGACCGCGTTGACTCCGGTGCCCTTGAGCAGCGCGAAGAAATCGGTGGTGGCGCCGGAGGCGTTGCGGAACACCTTGCCGCTGCTTTCCTGCTGGTCGATCCAACTGACATCGGCACCCTTGGCGAAAGTCTGCGCCATGGCCGGCGCACACAGGCAGGCGAGCAACAACACCAGCAGCCAGGCGGACACGCGCTTGCTCGATCGGTTCATGCGATTCTCGCGGTGATGTGGGGGCGGGGAAGGAGGGCGCCGTGCGGGCCTGAGCAGCGGCCGGCAGGACGTGCCGGACCGTCCCCGTGGCCGCGGCGCGCACGAGGCTAGCGCGATCGTCGTGGCGACGCGCGCTGCACTGCAGCGCGGCCGGCGCGGCGTGCGCAAGCACTGTCTGGACGGCCGATGAATCTGCGCGGTGCGTCACTTGACGCGATGCGGCATCGGCGTAGCATTCCGCTCACGCCAAGGGACAGACCCGCGGCGATCCACCCAACCGTGAGGGATGCTCATGGAGTTCGACTATCTCGTGTTCATCGGGCGCTTCGAGCCCTTCCACAACGGCCATGCCGCCGTTGCCCGCCACGCCCTGGCGCGTGGACAGAAACTCATCTTCCTGATCGGCTCGGCCGAGACCCCCCGCACCATCCGCAATCCCTGGACCGTTGCCGAGCGCAGCGTGATGATCCAGGCTGCCCTGGAAGGCGCTGGCGAGCGGCTGATCCTGCGACCGTTGCGCGACCACCTGTACAACGAAAGCCAATGGATCGCGGCGGTGCAGGCGACGGTGGCCGAGGCGGTGCGCAGCGATGGCGGCAGCGCCGAGGCGCGGATCGGCCTGATCGGCATGGACAAGGATGCCAGCAGCTATTACCTGCGCGAGTTCCCGCAGTGGCCGCTGGTCGACGTGCAGCACACCGAGACGCTGTCGGCGACCGAGTTGCGCCGTTACCTGTTCGAGGCCGGCAGCATCGATTTCCACGGTGCGCTGCTGATGCTGCGCGGCAACGTGCCGACGCCGGTGTTCGACATGCTCGAGGCGTTCCGCAAGAACTCGCCGTCGTATGCCGAGCTGCTCGCCGAATATCAGTTCATCGAGCAATACCGTGCTGCCTGGAAGGAGGCGCCGTATCCGCCCACCTTCGTCACCGCCGACGCGGTGGTGGTGCACTCCGGCCATGTGCTGCTGGTGCGCCGCCGCGCGGCGCCGGGCAAGGGCCTGTGGGCGCTGCCGGGCGGCTTCGTCGGCCAGCACGAGAGCATCCTCGACGCCTGCCTGCGCGAACTGCGCGAGGAGACCCGGCTGAAGATTCCGGTGCCGGTGCTCAAGGGCTCGCTGAAGAACCGCCACGTGTTCGACCATCCCGAGCGCAGCCTGCGCGGGCGCACCATCACCCACGCCTTCCACTTCGAGTTCGTGTTCGGCGAACTGCCCGAGGTGCGCGGCGGCGACGACGCCGACAAGGCGCGCTGGGTGCCGGTCAGCGAAGTGCTGGGCATGGGCCCGAAACTGTTCGAAGACCATCTGCACCTGCTCGAATTCTTCCTGGGCCGCGGTTGACGCGGCCTCCCGGCCGGCGGACAGACCGCCGGCTTTCCCAGACGCGAAGGAGCTTCCGTCATGCAATGCCTGAACAACCTGCTGCTCAACACCGATAGCTACAAGGCCAGCCACTGGCTGCAGTACCCGCCCGGCACCGATGCCACGTTCTTCTACGTGGAATCGCGCGGCGGCGTCTACGACCGCACCGTGTTCTTCGGCCTGCAGTCGATCCTCAAGGAGGCGCTGGGCCGCCCGGTCACCCATGCCGACATCGACGAGGCGCGCGACCTGTTCGCCGCGCACGGCGAGCCGTTCAACGAGGCCGGCTGGCGCGACATCGTCGACCGCCTCGGCGGCCAGTTGCCGATCCGCATCCGCGCCGTGCCCGAGGGCAGCGTGGTGCCGACCCACAACGCGCTGATGACCATCGAGTCCACCGACGCGCAGGCCTACTGGGTCCCGTCGTACCTGGAGACGTTGCTGCTGCGCATCTGGTACCCAGTGACCGTGGCCACGGTCAGCTGGCACGCCAAGCAGACCCTGCGCCAGTTCCTGGAGCGCACCAGCGACGATCCGGACGGGCAGTTGCCGTTCAAGCTGCACGACTTCGGCGCGCGCGGCGTCTCCAGCCTGGAATCGGCGGCGATCGGCGGCGCCTCGCATCTGGTCAATTTCCTCGGCACCGATACCGTGTCCGGGCTGTTGCTGGCGCGCGCGCACTATCACGAGCCGATGGCCGGCTATTCGATCCCCGCCGCCGAGCACAGCACCATCACCAGTTGGGGCCGCGAGCGCGAGGTCGATGCGTACCGCAACATGCTCAAGCAGTTCGGCAAGCCGGGCGGCGTGGTCGCGGTGGTGTCGGACAGCTACGACATCTTCCACGCGATCCGCGAGCACTGGGGCACCACGCTGCGCGAGGAGGTGATCGCCTCCGGCGCCACCGTGGTGATCCGCCCGGACTCGGGCGATCCGGTGGCGGTGGTGCACCAGTGCCTGGAACTGCTCGACGAGGCCTTCGGCCACAGCGTCAACGGCAAGGGCTACAAGGTGCTCAACCACGTGCGGGTGATCCAGGGCGACGGGGTCAACCCGACCAGCATCCGCGCGATCCTGGAGCGCATCACCAGTGCCGGCTACGCCACCGACAACCTGGCCTTCGGCATGGGCGGTGCCTTGCTGCAGCGTCTTGATCGCGATACGCAGAAGTTCGCGTTGAAGTGCTCGGCCGCGCGCGTCGACGGCCGCTGGATCGACGTCTACAAGGACCCGGTCACCGACAAGGGCAAGCTCAGCAAGCGCGGGCGCATGCGCCTGCTGCGGCACCGCGAGTACGGCAGCTATCGCACCGAACCGGTGGCGGCCGATGCGGTCTCGGCCGAGGCGGTCGCCGGCCCGGCCGGCTACGACGATGCGATGGTCACCGTGTGGGAGAACGGCCGCTTGCTGCACGACTGGACCTTCGCCGAGGTGCGCGAGCGCGCGAACGCCGCGCGCCTGTAGGAGGCGCCCATGCACGCGTCCTTGCCGAGCGCGCCGCCGCTGAGCGGCGGCTCGCCGCTGTTCGCCGCCCTGCGTACCAGCACCCCGCATCTGGAATGGCGGGTGCCGGCCGCCGCGGATGCATCGCGCTGGCGACAGCAGCGCATCGGCGCGCGCGACTACCGCGTCGCGCAGCCGGTTACCTTCACTCCTTACGCGTCGGTGCGGCCATGTTCGGCGCGCTGCCGCTTCTGCTCGGAAACCTTGCGGCCGCAGGCCGGCGGCACCGCCGCAGCCAGCCTGCGGCCGCCGCCGGACTACTTCGTGCAGCTGCGCCAGGCGTTGGCGCAACTGCGCGGGCTGCCGCTGTCGCATTCGCTCTCGGGGCTGGAGATGACCGACGACGAAGCCTGGTTCGTGGAGCTCCTGCACACGCTGGGCGCGGCCGAGCGCGAGGGCTTGCTGGTCGAACAGCGCGTGCTGTACAGCAACGGCGCCGGTTTCGCCCGCGGCCAAGGCGAGGTGTTGCTGCAGGCATTGCAGCGCTTCGGCCTGTCGTGGATCGAACTGTCGCGCCACCATCCGCAGCAGGCGCACAACGACGCGATCATGCGTTTCCGTCCCGGCGAGGCGATCGCCGATGCGGACGTCTTCGTTGCCACCGCGCAACGCATCGCCGCGGCGCTGCCGCTGCGCCTGGTATGCATCCTGCAGCACGGCGGCATCGCCGATGCCGATGGCGTCGCCGCCTACCTGGACTGGGCGCGCGCCTGCGGGGCGCGCACGGTAATTTTCCGCGAGTTCTCCCGACTCGGCGACGGCTACCGCGACGGCGGCACCGCGCGCTATCTGACCCAGGCGCGGGTCGCGGTGGAGCAGGTGCTCGGCGCGTGCATGGCCGCGCCGTGGTGGCGCGCGCTGCAGCCGCTGCAGATCACCGAGGGCTACTACTTCTGGAACCTGCGCCTGGTTACTGCCGACGGCATGGAGGTGGTGTTCGAGACCTCCGACTACGGGGCGATGCAGGCGCGCCACGACAGCGGCGACATCTACAAGCTGGTGTTCTTTGCCGACGGCCGGCTGTGCGCCGGCTGGCAGCCGGACCGCGATCTGCTGTGGCGGGCGCCGCATGGATAGCCGCAGTTGGTGGACGCCGTCGCCGGATCCGCCGCAGCATCGGCTGCCGGAAGACCTGCGCCAGCGCGATCCGCTGGGCGCGCGCGACTGCGGCTGGGTCGGGCAGATGCGGCCATTCGTGCGCCACTTCAGCGCACCCGGTGCGCGCGTGCTGGATCCGTTCTGCGGCTTCGGCAGCACCTTGCTCGCGGCGGAACTGGAAGGCCGCCACGGCATCGGCCTGGAGATCGACGCGGCGCGCGCGGCGCTGGCACGCGAACGGCTGCAGCGGCTCGGCCTGCATGCCGAGGTGTTGGACGGCGGCTTGCCGCAGTGCGCGCCGGCCGTGCCGGTGGACCTGTGCCTGACCAACGTGCCGTATTTCGGCTGCGACTGGCCGGTCGCGGCGGGGCCCCACCAGCTCTACGCCAGTGCTGACTACGCCACCTACCTGCACGGCCTGCGCGCGGTGTTCCATGGCGTGCGCCGCGTCCTGCGCGAGGACGGCTTATGCATCGCGATGGTGGAGAACGTCCAGCTCGGCGAGACCTCGGTGCCGCAGGCCTGGGATCTGGCGCGGATCCTCGGCAGCCTGTTCGCGCCCTGTCCCGAACGCGTGCTGTGCTACCCGCGCGAGACCGCGCAGCCACTGGCGCCCGGCGACACCCGCAACGATCGCAGCCACGAGTACGCGCTGATCTTCCAGCACCGGCGCCAGCCCATCGACCTGGCGGGCACCGCGCAACTGCTGGCGGCCCTGCGCGCCGACGGTTTCGCCTTCGCGTTGCACGGCAGCTATCCGCGCTGGCTGGCCGATCCGACAGCGGCGCCGCGGCTGCCCGGCGACGTCGACCTGCTGCTGCCGCGCGACCTGCACGGCCTACTGCGGCTGCTCGACTGGCTGCGCGCGCGCGGCTTCCTGCTGAGCCTGTGGGGCGAGCCGCTGGCGGCGCCGCCGACCCTGGAAGTGCTCGACGCCCATCATTACCTGCGCGCCGAACGCCGCGCCCGCGAGGGCGGCCTGCTGCGCGTGGACCTAGCGCTGGAACCCGCCGCCGGCTGACCCGGCGGCGGCCGGGCCGCGCACCTCGCTAACCGCGGGATGAGCGGCCGCGGCGGCGTCAAGGCCGCGCCGACGCGCTTGCGGCTATCCTTTGCCGCGGTTCCCTCTCTCCGGTCAACGGCCTATGTCCGCTCCCTCCAAGGTTCTCGCCATTCCCGCGCTCGCGCTGATCGCGATCGGCCTGAGCGGCTGTTTCGCCCGCAAGCAGGACGGCCTGGTGAAGGAGACCTTCAATTCCGACAACACGTATTCGCGCAACTACCCGGTGCAGCCGGCGCAGGCCTGCGAATCGGCGCGCCGCGCGCTGCTGAGCCAGGGCTACGTGGTCTCCAAGGCCACCGCCGATGCGGTGGAAGGCACCAAGAACTTCCAGCCCAGCGACGAGTTGCACGAGCAGTTGGAACTGCGCGTGTCCTGCGTGGCGCACGGGCAGGACGAATCCTGGGTGTTCGTCAGTGCCTTGCAGGACCGCTATGCGCTGAAAAAGAGCCCGACCTCGGCCAGTGTCGGCGTCGGCGTGCTCGGCTCGGTATCGCTGCCGATCGGCAGCAGCGACGACTCGATGGTGCGGGTCGCCAGCAGCACGGTGCAGGACGGCGACTTCTACAAGCGCTTCTTCCAGCTGATGAGCGAGTACCTGCCCAAGAGCAAGCCAGCGCCGGAGCCGCCTGCGCATCCGCCGGCCCCTGCGGCGATGGCTGCGCCAGCACCGGCACCGGCAGCACCCCCACCGGCCGCGTCGACCGAGCCGTCATCGACGCCCACTGCGATGCCCACGCCGTCGCCGGCACCCGCGGCCGCCACTGTGGCGCAGCCGCCAGTCACGACTGCGCCGCCGAGTGGCGAGCCCGGCGGCGCCGACTGATTCAGGCGCTGCTACGCAAGCTGAATGCGGCCGATTTCGCTTCACGAACCATTCGCGAAATCGGTGAGAAGGTGGCGCCCGTCGAGAGCGCGGTGCTTGTGCATCGGCTCCGCCACCCAGGAGCAATCAGCATGAACACTCTCAAATCCGCCTTGTGTCTTTCCGTGCTTGCCATCGCCACGGCCGCCGCGCCGCTGGCCGAGGCGCAGCGCCACTACGGTCCCGAGGACAATGGCCGCCGCTTCAGCGACGGCACCCGCGTGCACTGCAAGAAGGTCGCGGTGCGCAAGAACAGCACCGACCCCGACCGCATCGGCGGCACCCTGGCGGGTGCGGCGATCGGCGGCCTGCTCGGCAACCAGATCGGCAAGGGCGATGGCCGCAAGCTGGCCACGGTCGGCGGCGCGGTCGCCGGTGGCGCCACCGGCCGCTACATCCAGGGCCAGCGTCAGCAGGCCAATGGCAATCGCGTGGTCGAGACCGTCTGCAAGCGCTATTGAGTCACGGCACCGCATCGTGTCGGTCGGCGCTTGGTGCCGACCTGACGACCTGATGCAGCACGCCCCGGCGGAGGCCTCCGCCGGGGCGTTTTCTTTTGTGCGCTGGTTGCGACGATGTGCGATTCGGCGCCGCGGCGGCTCAATCGGCGAGCAGGTCGCGCAGCGCCGCGTCCAGTTCCGGATAGCGGAAGACATAACCCTCGCGTTGCGCACGTGCCGGTAGCACGCGCTGGCTGCCCAGCAACAGGTCGGCCATCTCGCCGAAGGCCAGGCGCAGCGCAGCGCCGGGCATCGGCAGCAGCGCCGGGCGATGCAAGGTCGCGGCGAGTTGCTGCGCGAACGCGGCATTGGTCACCGGCGCCGGCGCGGTGGCATCGTAGGCGCCGTCGCCGCCTTGCTGCAGCAGCCACAGCAGCAGCCCGACCTGATCGTCGCGATGGATCCAGCTCATCCACTGGCGGCCATCGCCCATGCGCCCGCCCATGCCGAAACGGAACGGCAGCAGCATGCGCGCCAGTGCGCCGCCATCGCGGCCCAGCACCACGCCGGTGCGGACCAGGCTGGTGCGCACGCCGAGTTCCTGCGCGCGCAGCGCCTCGGCTTCCCAGTCGCGGCAGAGCTGGGCGGCAAAGTCGTCGCCGGGCGCGCTGTCTTCGTCCAGGACCTCGTCGCCGCGGTCGCCGTAGTAGCCGATCGCCGAGCCGGAGATCAGGCAGCCCGGACGCTGCGCGGCGTCGAGCTTGCTCATCCAGTCGATCAGAGCGCGGGTGGTGCCGATGCGTGAGGTGCGGAAGCGGCGCTTGCGGGTGGCGCTCCAGCGGCCCTCGGTCAGCGGCTCGCCGGCGAGGTTGATCACCGCGTCGGCCGGTGCGGCGCGGTGCAGGTCGTCCAGCACCTGCACCTTCGGCAACAGGCGCGCCGCGCGTGCGGGGTCGCGGGTGAGCACGCTGACCCGATACCCGGCGGCAAGCAGGGCCGGACACAGTGCGCGGCCGATGAATCCGGTGCCTCCGGTAACGAGGACGTGCATGCAGGGGATCGCTTGCGCCAAGGGAGCCGCAGTGTAGGTGCGCCGGGCATGGCGGAAGAGTGAATGCCGGGGCCGCCGGTGCGGCGGTGTGGTTTCGCGATGCCTGCACGGGCCACACGGCACGCTGCGCGGGCGCCGCCGCCGCGCCGCCAAGGGAAGCTCCTGCTCGCGATGCCCGCTCCATGATCCGATCACCGAGGTTCGCTCGCATGCCGCGTCTGCGCCGGGGCATTGGCCTGCTGTTGGTCACGCTGCTCGTCAGTGCCGCAGCCACGGCCGCGCCGGCCCCGGCCGACCAGGCCAGCGCGGCCTGCCTGGCTGCGCTGCTGGAGCGGCTGGGCTGGCGCATCGGCAGCACCTCCGCGGCGCAGCCGCAGATCGCCGCCGGCGCGCCCTGCGAGCGCGGTTCGCTGGCCGAGGCGCAGGCCCACGGCGATCTGCAGGTGGCGTTGCCCAAGGCCTGGAACGACGCGCAACGGCAACAGGGGCTGCGCGCCTTGCTGGACGCGCCGGCGACGCAGTGCGGCTATTTCCTGCAACTGGGCGCAGCCACCACGCGCGCGGTCACGCGCCTGCAGGACAACCCCGGCTATCGCTTCTCGGCGCTGCAGTTGGGCTGGATCGGCTTCGGCCTGCGCGGCGCGCAGGCGCAGGGTTGGGAACGCTTCCGCAGCTTAGGCCGCGGCTATCGCCCGGCAGGCGGCAATGCGCAGGCGATCGAGGCGTTCTACAGCGGGCACGTGCGCTCGGAGTGCGGCGTCGGTCGGCAGATCGCGCAATTGGCGACACAGCGCGAACTGTATGGCGATGCCGCGTTCGATCATGCGTTCAGTGCCGACGAGCTGTCGATCGGCACCTTCCTGACCCTGCACGACACCGACAGCATCCTGCTCGGCGCGCACGCCGGCGAGTTCTTCGCCGATGGCAAGGCAACCAGGACCGCGCAGCGCGGGCGTGCGGCCTTCCTCGGTGTGCCCGGCTACATCGTGCACGTGTTCGAGCGCCGCTACCTGGACGACATCAACAACCAGGCGGAGAACTTCGTGGTCGCCGCGGTCAGCACCGAGGCCGCGGCGGCGCTGCGCGCACACGGCGGCTTCGCCTACTACGATGGCCAGAACCGGCGCATCTGGGAACTGGCCCAGGCGCTGCGCGGCCCGGGGCGCGAACGCTTCGAGCGGCTGCTGTACGAGCGCGACCCGGTGTTGCGCGCACGCCTGGACCCGGCGCAACAGACGGTGCTCGCGCAACTGGATGCCCTGCTCGACGACCCGTTCTACCGCGGCTTTCAGGTCTACGTGCATCCCAAGGGCGTCAAGCCGATCGGCTACCACGTGGTGCGATTGCTGGATCGCAATCCGCGCACGCCGTTCGCGATCGAGCTGACCCTGCAGAATCTGCACACCACGCTCTATCAGCGCTGGCGCGACCTGCAACTGCGCGCGTGCGCGCAGGCGCCATCGCCGGCACAAGCCGTCGCACCGGCGCCTTAGCTGCGCGTCACGTCGGCGCGACTGCTTCGTGAGACCCTAATCCTCCTTTTTCGAACCGGGAACGACGCATGGAACTGGGACTTGTAGGCTTGGGCCGGATGGGCGCCAACATGGCCGAGCGGCTGGTGCGCGGCGGGCATCGCGTGGTCGGTTTCGACCTGGGCGAGGCCGCACGCAGCTCGGCGCAGCAGCGCGGGGTGGAAGCGGTCGATAGCATGGCCGCGCTGATCGCGGCGCTGCCGGCGCCGCGCGCGGTGTGGCTGATGGTGCCCGCCGGCAAGGTCGTCGACGACACCCTGGCCGACTTGCTGCCGCTGCTGGGCAAGGGCGACGTGGTGATCGACGGCGGCAACTCCTACTACAAGGATTCGATGCGCCGTGCCGGCGAGCTCGCCGCGCATGGCATCGCCTATGTCGATTGCGGCACCAGCGGCGGCGTGTGGGGGTTGCGCGAGGGCTACAGCCTGATGATCGGCGGCGACAGCGCCGCGGTGCAGCGCCTGCACGACGTGTTCGCGACGCTGGCGCCGGCGACTGATGCCGGCTGGGGACACGTCGGCCCCAGCGGCGCCGGCCACTTCACCAAGATGGTCCACAACGGCATCGAGTACGGGATGATGCAGGCCTATGCCGAGGGCTTCGCGCTGATGGGGCGCAAGCAGGAATTCGCGCTGGACCTGCACCAGGTGGCCGAGGTCTGGCGCCAGGGCAGTGTGGTGCGTTCGTGGCTGCTGGACCTGTGCGCGGATGCATTGGGCGACAACCCGACCCTGGCCGGGATCGCGCCGTTCGTCCAGGACTCCGGCGAAGGCCGCTGGACCGTGGCCGAGGCGATCGATCTGGACGTGCCGGCGCCGGTGATCACCCTGTCGCTGCTGGAACGGCTGCGCTCGCGCGACGACGATTCGTTCGCCGACAAGCTGCTGGCGGCCATGCGCAACCAGTTCGGCGGCCATGCGATCAAGCACGAGGGCGGCGACGCGCCCGCGCCGGGCGGTACGCGCCCGGCCTGAGGCCCGGCGCTCAGTCCAGCGTGACGCTGCAGCTGGAGGCGGCGCTGCGCACGCCTGCCTCCAGCAGGCGCATCACCGCCAGCGCCTGCGCCGCATCCACCGGCGCAGGCCCACGCCCGGCCAGCGCCTCGCGAAAGGCCGCGTAGCAGTCGCGGTAATCGCCGCGGTGTGCCGGCAGGGTCTGCACGGCGTGGGTGCCGTCGGCGCCGACCAGGCGCAACTGGCCGGGCAGGGGATCGGCGCCCCAGTCCGGCGCACCCGGCACGACGCCGGCGCGCAACTGCGCTTCCTGCGTATCCAGGCCATGCTTGAGATAGCTGCCGCCGGTGCCGTGGACCGCGAAGCGCAGACCGTTCGCCGCGACCAGTGAACCGGCATGCAGCACCACGCGCAGCCGTGGATAGCGCAGCACCGCATGCACGTAGTCCACCGTTTGCGCACCTGGCCGCTGCAGCGCCAGGTCGGCCTGCAGCGCCTGCGGCGGCCCGAACAGTTGCAGTGCCTGATCGAGCAGATGCGGCCCCAGGTCGAACCACAGCCCCGAGCCGGGCAGCGCGTGCTCGCGCCAGCGGTCGCCCACCTGCGGACGATGACGATCGAAGTGCGAATGGAACTCGGCGATCTCGCCCAGCGTGCCGGCTTCGAGCAAGGCGCGCACGCCGAGGAAGTCGCCGTCCCAGCGACGGTTCTGGAACACGCTGACGATGCGACCGACGCGCTGCGCCTGCGCGAGCACCTGCTCCGCCTCGGCCACGTCCAGGGTGAACGGCTTGTCCACCAGCACGTGCTTGCCCTGCGCCAGGGCGGCCAGCGCCAGCGGCGCGTGGGTCTGGTTGGGCGTGGCGATCACCACCGCATCGATCTGTGGATCGGCGAAGGCCTGCGCCGCATCGGCGACCACGCGTGCCTGTGGCCAGGCCGCGTTCACGGTCTCGGCCTGGCGCGAGACCACGGTATGCAGGCGCAGGCCGGGCGTGTGCGCGATCAGCGGCGCATGGAAGGTACGGCCGACGTAGCCGAAGCCGAGCAGGGCGAGATTGAAGTCGGACATGGACGCAGGCGGGAGCGGTGGGATTCCAGTATCGCCCGGCGCAAGGACGCGGCGGCGTATTCACGCTGCGGCGATTGTTCGGTCACGTCGCCTGTACAACGGCGTGGTGGAGACTGCGCGCACCTTCAGCGGAGGAAGACACGATGAAAACGATCAATGCACGCACCCTGCTTGGCGCCACCCTGGTGGCCGGTTTCGCGTTCGGCCCGGGCCAGGCGTTCGCAGCTGGCCAGGCCACCGGTGCCAAGGACCACGGCACCATGGGCCAGCAGGACACCATGCAGCACGACACCACCGCCCATGACGCCAGCCGCCACGATTCCAACGAGCCGGTCACCGACACCTGGATCACCACCAAGGTGAAGGCCGATCTGCTAGCCACCAAGAACGTGTCGGGCACCGAAATCAAGGTCGATACCGTCAACGGCACGGTCAAGCTGTCGGGCGCGGTCGCGACCAAGGCGGAGAAGGACAAGGCCGTGGCGGTTGCCAAGAAGATCAAGGGAGTCAAGAAGGTGGATGCGGCCGACCTGACGGTCAGCGCTGCCGCCAAGAAGTAAGTGCTGCGCGGCCGCGGGTGGGGGATGCGACGAGGCGCCCCCTCCCGCGACAGCCGGTCTGCGACACGCACCCTGCGGGGTGCGTTTTTTTTGCGGTCCAGGAAAATCGCGACGCCCATCGCATTTCGCGTCGTTTTGACACCCGCTCAGACATCATCCAGTCATGTTCGTCAACGGATCACGCGCGATGTTGGACACCCAACCCCACCCGGCCGCGGGGCATGCGGCTGCAGCTGCCGAAGCGCTGGGCGCCGCGCTGTCCGGCCGTGATACCCAGCCGTCGCCGCTGCTGCCCGCGGTACGCCGGCTCGAAGCGCAGTTGAGCATGCTGTTGACCACCTTCCACGACGATGCCGGTTTCTGGCCCGCGTTCGCCGCGCTGATCCAGGAACTGGACCAGGGCTTGAGCCAGTCCGAGCGCCGGCGCCTGCGCAGTCATGCCGATTTCCTGCTGGTCCGTGCTGGCATGCCGGCATCTGCCCTGATCGGCAGCCAAGGTTCCGTCCCCACACCGGTGCGCCAGCCCTGAGCGGCGCTTGCGGGCTGCGATGCGGCGGCGACCTGCCGCCGGTTCCGTCGTGCGTGCGGGCTGGGATAGTGTCCACACCGCTGGCGCGATCGGGGTATCGCGCTCTCGCTGAACAATTTATCTGCTGCCGGGGAAGATGGGCGACAATGCGCGCCCGCGATGGCCGCAGCCGATCCTCCTTCTGACGCACCCGCTATGCAGACCATCGCCAAACACGATGCTTGGGACCGCTGGCGCCTGCCGCTGCTGGCCCTGGCTGTCGTCCTGATCGTCATCCTGCCGTCGCTGCTGCTGCGGCAGATGAATGCAGGGACGCTGCGTGCTGCCGACTGGGTCGGCCACAGCCAGGAGGTGACCGCCACCCTGAACGGGATGGAGGCGGACATGCGCGACATGGAGTCGGCGGCGATGGCGATGTCGCACGGCGTGCAGTCGCCGATCCTGACCGCGCGCTTCAAGGAGGCGCGTGCGTCCTTGCAGCCGACCATCGCCCACCTGGCCGACCTGACCCGCGACAACGCCGACCAGCAGATCCGTATCGGCCGCCTGCAGAGCACGCTGGAACGGCGCGCGCTGCTGGCCGAACGCATCGCCCAGGCGCGCGATCCGGAGCGGATCCGCGCGCTGATCCAGGACATGACCGCCGACAATCCGGTGCGCGGCCTGATCGCCGAGCTGCAGCGGCGCGAGGACGAACTGCTGAGCGAGCGTACCGCCGACGCCGAGCAGCGGCGTACCCTGGCTTCGGTGGCGAGCTGGACCACCCTGGGCGTGCAGTTGCTGTTGCTGGGCCTGGTGATCTGGCTGCTGCAACGGCAGATCGGCCGGCGCCTGGATGCGGAGCGGGACACCCTGCGCGCGAACGGCCGCGCCGCGGCGGTGCTGCAGACCGTACGCGAACCGATCGTGCTGCTCGACAATGGGCAGCGGATGATGATGCACAACACCGCCTTCGCCGAACTGTACGGGATGGACTTGGCGGATCCGCCGAAGATGCTCGGCGATGTCGGCGATGGCGTCTGGCAGGACCCGATCATCGTCCAGCGGCTGGCCGACGTGCTGCTGCGTGGACGCGAATTGTGGGATTTCGAACACGAACAACTCGGCGCGGACGGGGTACCAAGGACCATGCTGCTGAATGCGCGGCGCATGCCGCTGCCGGACAGCGAGGACGAAGTGGTCTTGATGACGGTCAGCGACATCACCCTGCAGAAGACCGCGCAGCAGCGCATCCAGGAGTTGAACCGGCAGTTGGAGGGCAAGGTCGAGCAGGTGTCGGAGGTCAATCGCGAACTGGAGGCATTCAGTTACTCGGTCTCGCACGACCTGCGCGCGCCGTTGCGCCACGTCGCCGGCTTCGCCGACAAGCTGGCCCGGCACCTGGGCGACGGCGCCGACGAGAAGAGCCGGCATTATCTGGAGGTGATCGGCACCTCGGCGCGGCGTATGGCCTCGCTGATCGACGATCTGCTGGTGTACTCGCGGCTGGGGCGCAGCGCGCTGCGACTGCAGGCGGTGGACATGCAGTCGCTGGTGGCGGAGACGCGCTCGGTGCTCGACGCCAATTACCAGTCCGACCACGGCGGCAGCGGCCATCGCATCGAGTGGAGCATCGCGCCGCTGCCGATCCTGGTCGCCGACGAGAACATGATGCGGCAGCTGTGGCTGAACCTGCTTGGCAACGCGGTCAAGTACAGCGCCAAGCGCGAGGTCGCGCAGATCGAGATCGGCTACCAGGTGCAGCCGGACGGCAGCCATCACTTCAGCGTGCGCGATAATGGCGCAGGCTTCGACATGACCTACGCGGCCAAGCTGTTCGGCGTGTTCCAGCGCCTGCACAAGGCCAGCGAGTACTCCGGCACCGGCATCGGCCTGGCCAGCGTGCGCCGCGTGCTGGCCCGCCATGGCGGCCACATCTGGGCCGAGTCCGCCCCCGACCAGGGCGCCACCTTCCATTTCGTCTTGCCCCCGGCGCCCGAAACGCCCTCTATCGAGTTCATCGCATGACCGCCATCCGCACCATCCTGCTTGCCGAAGACAGTCCCGCCGATGCCGAAATGGCGGTGGATGCGTTGCGCGACGCGCGTCTGGCCAATCCCATCGTGCACGTCGAGGACGGTGTCGAGGCGATGGACTATCTGCTGCGCCGCGGCGCCTACGCCAACCGCGAGGAAGGCCTGCCGGCGGTGTTGCTGCTGGACATCAAGATGCCGCGCCTGGACGGCCTGGAAGTGCTGAAGCTGGTGCGCAGCGAGGAGTCGCTCAAGCGCCTGCCGGTGGTGATCCTGTCGTCCTCGCGCGAGGAGAGCGACCTGGCCCGCAGCTGGGACCTGGGCGTGAACGCGTATGTGGTCAAGCCGGTGGACGTGGACCAGTTCTTCACCGCGGTGAAGACCCTGGGTACCTTCTGGGCGCTGATCAACCAGGCGCCGGACAAAGAGTAAGCGCGTATGCCCACCACCGGCCCCAGGCTTGGCCCGATCCGGATCCTCATGGTCGAGGATTCGCCGGAGGATGCCGAGCTGCTGTCCGACCAGTTGCTGGACGCCGGCCTGGAAGCGGCGTTCCGCCGCGTGGAAAGCGAGCCTGGGCTGCGCGAGGCGCTCGGCGAGTTCGCCCCGGACATCGTGCTGTCGGACCTGAGCATGCCCGGTTTCTCCGGGCACGAGGCGCTGCGGGTGGTGCGCGAGGACGGCAACGCGGTGCCCTTCATCTTCGTCTCCGGCACCATCGGCGAGGAGACCGCGGTCGAGGCGCTGCGCGACGGCGCCAACGACTACATCATCAAGCACAACCCGACGCGCCTGCCGTCGGCGGTGGCGCGCGCGATCCGCGAGGCCCGCACCGAGCGTGAACGGCAGCGGGTGGAGCGCGAATTGATGCGTGCGCAGCGGCTGGAGAGCCTTGCCCTGCTCGCCGCCGGCCTCAGCCACGACCTGCGCAACATCCTGCAGCCGCTGCTGATCGTGCCGGAACTGATCGTCGGCCGCAGCGAGGATCCGCAACTGCGGCATCTGGCCGACGTCATCGCCGAGTGCGGCCGGCGCGGCCACGAGATGGCCGAGTCGATGCTGTCGTTCGTGCGCGGCTCGCGCACGCCCAGCGAGCGGGTGCGCCTGGCCGAGCTGTTCCAGGCCGTGCAGATGCTGCTCAAGAGCAGCCTGCCGGAGCGGGTGTCGCTGAAGGTGGAGGTGGCCGATCCGGCGCTGTCGATCGAGGCCAACTACACCGAGCTGCAGCAGTGCCTGCTCAACCTCGGCCTCAACGCCATCCAGGCGATGCCCGATGGCGGCCAGCTGAGCTTCTCGGCGACGCCGGCGATCGGCGCCGACGGAAGCGAGCAGGTGCGCATCCTGGTCCGCGACAGCGGCATCGGCATGGACGCGGCGACCCAGGCGCGGCTGTTCAGCCCGTTCTTCACCACCAAGCACGACGGCACCGGCCTGGGCCTGATCTCGTGCAAGCGCATCGTCGAGAGCTACGGTGGTCACATCGGCGTGGACAGCACGCCGGGCGAGGGCACCTGTTTCGAGCTGCTGATGCCGCTGCGCGCGCCGGCGCCATCGGCCGAGCCGGAGCTGTCGTTGCCGATGGGCAAGGGCCAGCGCGTGTTGCTGGTCGACGGCGAGGCCACGCGGCTGTCGCTGCTCAGCAACGCGCTGTCCAGCCAGGGCTACCTGCCGCAGCTGGCATCCGACGGCGCCGCCGCGCTGCGCGACGTCGAGGAGCACGGCCTGCCGGATCTGGTGATCGTGGACAGCGACATCATCCTGCTGTCGGCGGTGCGCCTGTTGCTTGCCCTGCAGGACCTGGGCTACCAGGGCCCGGCGATCGTGCTCGAGGACACCGGCACCACCCTGGAACGCGACCACTTCCCGGCCGACGTCGCCGTGCACGTCTTGCGCAAGCCGCTGGAGATGCAGCGGGTGTTCCGGGCTGTGGCGCATGCGTTGGAGAGTGGTTGAGGAGCCGGGACCGCTGAGGAGCCGGGACCGGGGACCCGGGACCCGGAACAGCAACGGCGGCAGCGAATCCTGGTCCTGGCTTGAGCGAGGCGTTCTGCTGGTTCTATCGGAGGTCTCGACCCGCTTTTCCGGGTCCCGTGTCCCCGGTCCCGTGTCCCGGCTCTTTCACTGCTGCGCCGACTGGTCTTCCGGGTCGCGGCGGGCCGGGGCGCGG
>NZ_LFME01000050.1 GCF_001043115.1 Xanthomonas sp. NCPPB 1128
GGGGAGCATGCAGGACGACCTCGGGGAAACGAAACGAAAGAGGGAAGCGGCATCGCCGCGCAGCGCGCGAACGGCAGGCGTAACTGCGGGCGTGTCGGTGCGGATGCGGCGGTTCATGGCACAGCCGCGGCGTGCCGCTGCAGATGCCGCAGCAGGCGCTGGCCCTCGCCCTCGCCAAACCAGGCGGCGTGGCCGAGCAGGTAGCGGCGGTAGGCGATCTCGGCGTGCGCGTCCGAGCCGGTGATGCCGGCGAAGTACTCGATCTCGCTGAGCGCGAAATCGGCATGCACCAGCGGCAGCAGCGCGGTCAGCAAGCGCAGTTGCGCCGCGTCCAGCGGCAACAGCGTGGCGTAGCCGTGCAGCAGCGCATCGAGTTGGTCGAGATCGGCGACCGCGCTGCCGCCGTCGTCCAGCTGCAGCCACGGGATCAGGTTGCGTTCGATCGCGGTGGCCAGGTCGAACAGGGCGAAGGTCCGATCGGCCAGGCCGAAATCGAACACCGCGCTGACCGTGCTGGCGGCACCGTGGCCACGCCACAGCAGATTGGAGGCGTGCCAGTCGCCGTGCGTCCACAGCGCCGGCGGCGGTGTCTGCAGCAGCGGCCAGGCCTGCGCGTGCCAGGGCAGCAGGTGCGCGCGCAGGTCGCTCTGCCAGTCGCGCTGCTGCAGCCACGCGGCCAGCGCCGGGCGCCGTGCCAGGTCCTGTTCCAGCGCCTGCAACGGCTGCGGCTGGGCGAACAGGCGCAGATTGGCGACCAGCACGGTGGAGCTGCGCGGCGGTGCAGCGTAGCCGGCGGCGGCGCGGTGCAGCGCCGCCAACGCGCGGCCAGCGGCGGCGGCATGGGCGGTATCGGCGAACGGCGTCCACGACATCGCCTCGCGGTAGCGGTCCTCGCCGTCGCCGGCGCGCATCACCTCGTAGGTCCAGTGGCCGCGCCGCACCGCGCTGGCGCCGTCGCCATCGCGCAGCACTTCCGGCACCGGCACGCCATGCGCGCGCAGGTGGGCGATGAAGGCGTGTTCCTCGCCCAGCGCGTGCAGGTTGCGCACGTGGCGGTGGTGACGCTTGACGAACAGCGTGCCGGCGGCGGTCTCGACCTCCGCCGCCGCGGAGAACGGGCGCGGGCTGTGCCAGCGCAGGGCGCGCAGGCGGCCGGGCAAGGGGTACTGCTGCAGCACCGCCTCCACCTCGCCGTCGGACAGGGGCGGCCAGTCGGCGGCCACGGTCTGCGTGCCCATGCCGTGCATCTGGTGGCGGGCGCTCATGCGCGCGCCTCGCTGGGCAGCCACGACCCGGCGCGGCATGTCGGCGGCCGCAGCCCGGGGGCACCATGCGCCGCGAAGCGGCTTTCGCACGGTTTTGGTCTAGACCAGGAGCGGGGAGGCCTGGGGCAGGGCCCGGTCGTGCGATCGGGAGCGGGGACGGTGGCGCCGCCGGCGTCTCGGCATGCGCGCGTGCTCAGGCGGCGCGCGCGGTCTGCGGGGTGGGGCGGCAGCCTGGGACAGGAAACAACGCTGACCGGCATCTGCACTGGGCGAAGGAGAGGACACGGATCGCTCCGTCTCCCGCACGCACGGGGCCGCGAGCGGCCGCGCAACGCACGGGGCGCAGAGTATGCGCGGCAATCGCCGCCGCCGCCATGCCCACCGTGCGCGTGGCGGGCGGCGCATGCGGGAGACATACGGGATAATCGGCGGATGAGCGAACAGCAGATAGCCGTGGTGGTGGTGACCTACGAGAGCGGCAGCACCATCGATGCCTGTCTGCAGCGATTGCGCGCGGCGGCCGAGGTGGCGCAGATCCGGGTGGTCGACAACGCCTCGCGCGACGACACCCTGGCAGTGGTGCAGCGGCATGCGCTGGACGATGCGCGGGTGCGCTTCATCGCCAACCCCGACAACCCCGGCTTTGCCACCGCCTGCAACCAGGGCGCCGCGGCCAGCGACGCGCCGTGGCTGGCCTTCGTCAATCCCGACCTGATGGTCGAGCCGGACACCCTGGCGCAGCTGCGCGCGCAGGCCGCCGCGCTCGGCGAGGCGCTGCTGGGCGTGGAGCAGGTCGACGAACACGGCCGCGCCGACGCCGCGGTCCGCCGTCGCGATCCCGACTTCGCGGCGATGCTGCGGCATCCCCTGGCCGGCTCGCGGCTGGCGCTGGCCGCCGACCCGGCGCAGCCGCTGCAGCCGGTGCCGGCGCTGTCCGGCGCGCTGATGCTGTTGCCGCGTGCGCTGTTCGTGCGCATCGGCGGCTGGGACGCCGGCTACCGGCTGCACGCCGAGGACCTGGACCTGTGCCGCCGGGTGCGCCAGGCCGGGGCCACGGTGGCGGTGCTGAACCGCCTGCGCGTGCTGCACGTGCGCGGGGTGTCCAGCCGCAAGCGGCCGTGGTTCGTCGAATGGCACAAGCACCGCGGGCTGTGGCGCTACTTCCGCAAGTTCGAGGCGCCGACCCGGGCCTGGCCGGTGCAGGCGGCGGTGTGGGCGGTGATCTGGCTGCATGCCTGGGTCACCTTCGCCCGGCTGTGCTGGCGTCGCCCAGGCTGAACGAAATCGGGCGCGATGCACGCGCGTGCGGCATGGCAACATAAATTCGCTATATTGGGAAGTACGTCACTTAACAAATGACGTGTTCCGCCGATCTCTCTCTGGACCGCGCCCGCTTTCCGGTTCGGGGGACCCCACCAGGAACTCAACCATGCATGATTTCGACGGCGTGCGTCCGCGCACCCACGCGCGCCCCTGCGCGTCCGCTGTGCCCATGCCCGCTACCGGCCGCGCGACGCCTGCGCGCCGCGCGCGGCTGGCGCTGGCGCTGCTCGCGCTGGCGGCCGGTCCCTGCGCCGCCAGCGCCTGGGTCGACGACGCCGGCCACGGGCTGGTGATCCTCAAGGCCAGCCATACCGATGGCGGCGCGGTGTTCAACAGCCATGGCCAGTCGGGCAACTTCCCCGATGCCGGGCGCAGCCGCCAGGACCAGCTCAATCTCTACGGCGAATACGCGCTGACCTCGGACCTGACCCTGGTCGGCAACTTCTATTTCAGCAAGGTCGGCTACCGCAACGACAGCGGCTATGGCGACCGCCACAGCAGCGGTTGGTCGGACCAGGAGATCGGCCTGCGCTACCGGCTCGACCCGGACGGCGCCGACGGTCCCTGGCAGGGCGCGCTGCAGGTGCTGGCCTTGGTGCCCGGCTACGCGCGCCAGCGCGACGGCGAGCGGCCGGCGCTGGGCCAGGGCGACTACGGCGCCGAGCTGCGCTACAGCGTCGGCCGCGGCTATCGCCTGGGCGAGCACGATGGCTATGTCGATCTGGGCACGGCGGTGCGCCTGCGCGGCGGCGATGCCTCCGACGAAGCGCGGCTGGACGTGTCCAGCGGCGTGGCGCTGGCGCCGCGCTGGATGCTGATCGGCGAGTTCAACGTGATCCAGAGCCTGGGCAATGGCAAGGGGCCGAACCGGATCTACGCGCCGGGCGACAACACGCCGATCCGCGGCAACAACTTCGATTTCAGCAAGCTGCAGGCCTCGGTGCTGTACACGCTGCCGGGCGGCACGCAACTGCAGCTCGGCTACCAGCAGCCGGTGGCCGGGCGCAACACCGGCGGCGCGGGCGGCCCGTTCGTCGCCGCCTGGTGGCGGTTCTAGCCGTGTCCGGCGAACACGAAAGCGTCGCCGCCGAGGCGAGCGTCGCCGGCCGGCTCGGGCGGCTGCCGACCGAGGGCGGCCTGCAGGCGCCGATCGGCGAGGCACTGGTCGCCGCGGGGGTGATCGACCCGCCGCAACTGCAGAACGCGCTGGCCCTGCAGGCGCGTTGGCGCTCGCGGCTGGGCGACGTGGTGCTGGCCCAGCGCGGCGTCGCGGCGCTGCGCTTCTACACGGTCCTGGCGCAGCACTTCGGGCTGCACTTCGTCAATCTGCTCAAGCAGCCGATCGACCCGGCGCTGTTCCAGCCGGAGCGGCTGGCCGACTACGCGCAGCGCCTGGTGCTGCCGTGGCGCGAGGAGGACGGCCAGCTGGTGCTGGCGGTGGCCGATCCCGGCCCGGAGATCTTCGCCTGGGCGCGCGCCACCTACGGCGAGCAGGTGCGCTTCGTCGGTACCTCCAAGTTCGACATCGTGTGGAGCCTGCAGCAGCACGCCGACGCGCAGCTCACCCACGACGCGCTGAATCTGCTGGCCGAACATGCGCCGGAGCATTCGGCGCGACAGGTGATCACGCGCGCGCAGTCGGTGTTCCTGGTGGCGCTCACGGTGGTGCTGGCCGCGGCCCTGGCGTTATGGCCGCTGTATACGCTGATCGCGCTCAATACGCTGATCGCGGTGGCGTTCCTGGCCACCTTCGGGCTGAAGCTGGTGCTGGCCTGGCGCGGTGCGCGGCGCCGCATCGACATCAAGGTCAGCGACGAGGAAGTGGCCGCGCTGGGCGACGAGGACCTGCCGGTCTACACGGTGCTGGTGCCGATGTACAAGGAACCGGACGTGCTGCCGATCCTGGCCAACGCGCTGCGCCGGCTCGACTACCCCACCTCCAAGCTGGACGTGAAGCTGGTGCTGGAGGCCGACGACACCGAAACCATCGAGGCGGCCAAGGCGCTGGGCCTGGAGGCGTTCTTCGAGATCATCCGGGTGCCGCCGTCGCAGCCCAAGACCAAGCCCAAGGCCTGCAACTACGCGCTGCGCTTCGCCCGCGGGCAGATGCTCACCATCTACGACGCCGAGGACAAGCCGGAGCCGGACCAGCTCAAGCGCGTGGTCGCCGCGTTCCGCAAGTCGCCGGCCGACGTGGCCTGCATCCAGGCGCGGCTGAACTACTACAACGCCGACGAGAACTGGCTCACGCGCATGTTCACGCTGGAATACACGTTGTGGTTCGACTTCTACCTGCCGGCGCTGGAGACCCTGCGCATCCCGATTCCGCTCGGCGGCACGTCCAACCATTTCCGCCTGGACATCCTGCGCAAGGTCCACGCCTGGGATCCGTACAACGTCACCGAAGACGCCGACCTGGGCGTGCGCCTGACCCAGCAGGGCTACCGGGTCAGCGTGGTCAACTCGACCACGTTCGAGGAAGCCAACGTCAGCATCCCCAACTGGATCCGGCAGCGCTCGCGCTGGCTGAAGGGCTACATGCAGACCTGGCTGGTGCACATGCGCAATCCGGTGCAGCTGTACCGCTCCACCGGCGTGCGCGGGTTCTGGGGCTTCCAGCTGTTCGTCGGCGGCACCTTCTTCACCGCGCTGGCCGCGCCGCTGATGTGGCTGAGCTACGGGCTGTGGCTGGCGGTCGGGTCGACGTTCTTCGATCCGTTCTTCCCGCCGGCGCTGCTGTACCTGAGCCTGCTCAATCTGCTGCTCGGCAACGGCTTTCTGATCTACATGACCCTGGTGGCGGCGTTCAAGCGCGACTACTTCCGCCTGGCGCCCTACGCGCTGACCGTGCCGCTGTACTGGCTGCTGCAGTCCATCGCCGCCTACAAGGGCCTGTGGCAGCTCATCCGCAACCCGTTCTACTGGGAAAAGACCACCCATGGCATCAGCAAGCACATGGCCGAAGAGCGCCGCGCCGCGCTCGACGACTGACGCGCCGCCGCGCGCACGCGGCACCACGGTGTTCGTGTGTACCGCGGCGCTGCTGGCGCTGCTGTGCCACCGGCTGCTCGCGCACGGCTACATGAGCGACGACGCGATGGCGCAGTACGCCAAGCTGCTGCTGTTGCGCGATGCGGCCGGCTTCCGCATCGAGTACCTGGGGTTCCTGTACGCGCAGGCCTCGCTGTACCTGGGCGTGCTGATCGGCGGCCTGCCGGGCCTGTCCACGCCGCTGTTGCCGTACCTGGTCGACGTGCTGGCTGGGGCGACCCTGGTGACCCTGCTGTGGCGCGACATCGCCGCCGGCCTGGGCCGCGGCTGGGCCTGGGCGCTGTGCGCCGGGCTGGTGATCCAGCCGTTCTTCCTGTGGCCGACGCTGTCCGGCAACAACCAGGGCCTGGGCCTGCTGGTGTTCTACGTGGCCGCGCGCGCGCTGCGCCACTTCCGCAACGATCCGGAAGCCTTCGCCTACCTGCGCCTGGCCGCGAGCCTGTGCCTGCTGTTCTTCGTCGACGAACGCGCCTGCTTCCTGGCGGTGGCGCTGGCGCCGTGGCTGTTCCTGATCGCGCCGCCGCGGCTGATGCGGCAGGCGCCGCTGGCCTTCTACTTGGTGTGCTACCTGCCGTTCCTGTTCGCGGTGGCGGCGTGGATGTACCTCAATTACATGTTCTTCGGCGATCCGCTGCTGTTCGTGCGCGACGCCAACTCTGCCTTCCGCGGCATCTATGCGCAGGCCGCGCTGCAGCCCTGGCTGCAGCAGGCCGCGGCGCAGCCGTGGTGGCCGCCGCTGTGGCTGCTGCTGGCCGGGGTGGTCAGCGCGCCGTTGTTGCTGTTGTTCCGCTACACCCGCGACAGCGACACCTGGCGCAGTGTGCTGGCCGCCACCGCCACGGTGATCGGCGCCGGCTCGCTGGCCACCTGGGCGCGGTTCACTGCGCAGCCGCTGGACTTCCTGGCGCTGCTGCTGGTGCCGGTGGCGCTGGTGCTGGGCGACCTGCGCCGCAACCTGCGCTGGCTGGGCCTGGCGCTGCTGCTGGCCGGGGCGGTGTCCAGCGGCTGGGTGATCGCCCGCACCGCCACCTCCACCACCCGCGACTGGATCGCCGCGCTGCAGGCGCCGGCGCCCCCGCGCCATGCCGACGCCGCGCAACTGGGGACGTGGCTGGCCGAGGCGCGGCTGCCGACCCTGCTCGACGACCGCGCCAGCTATCCGGTGATCGTCGCCCGCGGCGATGCCAAACAACTGATCCTGCCGTTCGACCCGCGCTTCAAGCAGGCGCTGGTCGATCCGCGGCAGATGCCGGCACAGGTGGTGGTGAGCGACCCGGCCAGCCAGACCGGCGCCCTGGACAGCCTCAACCGGCGCTTCCCGCAGCTGTGGCAGCAGGGCCTGCCGGGCTACAGTCTGGTCTACCACCAGGGCATCTACCGGGTATGGCGCCGATTGCCGTGAGACTGCTGGCCGCCTTGCTGCTGGCACTGAGCGCCGGCGGCTGCAGTGCGGCGCCGGCACCGCCGTGGATGGGCGCCAATGTCAAGGTGTCGCCCAGCGCGCCGTGGGGCAGCGCGGCGGCACAGCAATCGCTGCGGCAGCTGGCCGATGCCGGCGCCTCGCGCGCGTTGCTGGTCGCCTTCGTCTGGCAGGCCACACCGCAATCCTCGGCACCGGTGCTGGGCAGCGACAGCAGCCCTGCACTGATCCGCGCCGGGTTGCGGCAGATGCGCGCGGCCGGCCTGCAGCCGGTGCTGAAGGTGCATCTGTGGATCCCCGGACACTGGGCCGGCGAGGCCGCGCCGGCCGATCGCGACGCCTGGTTCGCCGCCTATCAGCGCGCGCTGCTGCAACTTGCAAAGGTCGCCGCCGACGAGCGCGCCAGCGCACTGATCGTCGGCACCGAATTGCGCCAGTTACAGGACGCGCCGCAGTGGCCGGCGCTGCTGGCGGCGGTGCGCCAGGTCTATCGCGGCCCGATCGGCTATGTCGCCGATGGCCTGGAGCAGGCCGAGCGCTTCGGCTACTGGGCGCGTTTCGATTTCGTCGGTACCAGCCTGTACCCGGCGCTGGCCGCCGCGCCCGAGCAACGGCTGGCGCAGATGCGCGCGGCGGCGGCGCGGGTACAGGCGCTGGGCGAACGCAGCGGGCGCCCGGTGTGGGTGGCCGAGCTGGGCCTGCGCTCGGCGCACGGCAGCCTCGCCGCGCCCTGGGAAAGCCCGGAGCAGCGCAGTGCCGAAGTCGACACCGCCTTGCAGGCGCAGGTGCTGCGCGAGTGGCGCGAGGTGCTCGACGCGCAGCCACGCATCGCCGGCATCGCGCTGTGGTGCTGGTACACCGATCCGGACGCCGGCGGCGCCCGCGACAGCGATTTCACCGTGCAGCACAAGCCGGCGCAGGCGGTGCTCAAGCGGTGAGGGTCAGGGATCAGGGGCGCGCTTCGCCCTTGGCAGGAGTCAACTGTCATGCAACCACGACGAACGGAGTAGGCGGACGATCTGACCTCGGAAGCCGTCGTGACTGATCCCACAAAAGAGGACGAGAGTCCCTCCCGCATCGCGCCCGGACACCGATCACCGCGAGTCCTTTTGGGAGTTGCAGTCGCTTGGCTTTGGCTGTTGCCCTTGCTTTTGACTTACCGGGTTCCCTTCCGAAGAGGCGGCCATCGCGGGGAAACACCCGAAGGGCGGCGCACAGGGATGTGCGCCGTCCGCGGTAGGGGCAGGGCTCGCCGGAAAAAGGCGAAGCACTGCTTCGCCCCGGCGGGCGGGCTGGCGCCGTGAGGCGACTGCCCCGGACTTGGCTGCGAAGCAGACAAGCCCCTTCCGCGGATCCCCGGGATGGACGCGGACCCGGAGCGCGTTAGCGCGGAGGGCGCGAGGCAGGGTGTGTTTTCTTTTGGTTACTTTTCTTTGCACAAGCAAAGAAGCGCTTCTCAGCAGCCGAAGGCTGATCAAAGTAACTCGCCGCAAGGCGAAAGCTTTGCTCTTGCACTTGTTGTCACCATGGCTGAATTGTGCGGCTTCAGCCGCGGCCGCACCTTATCGGAAACGCCAGGTCGCGGCTGACGCTCCCACAGAAAAACACGAAGACGGAGCTTGCAACGCACTGAGCGCATAATCGGCCGATGATCATCGATTCGTTGCTGGACACCGACCTCTACAAGTTCACCATGATGCAGGCGGTGCTGCATCAGCATCCCGGTGCGCAGGTGGAATACCGCTTCAAGTGCCGCACCCCGGGCATCGATCTGGCGCAGTACCTGCCGCAGATCTCGGCGGAGATCGATGCGCTGTGTGCGCTGCGCTTCCGTGCGGACGAGTTGGACTACCTGCGCGCGATGCGCTTCATCAAGCCGGACTTCGTCGATTTCCTGGCGCTGTTCCACCTGGACCGCAAGTATCTGCAGTTGCAGGCCTCGGCGAGCGTGCCCGGCGAGATCGAGCTGCATATCCGCGGGCCGTGGCTGCATACCATCCTGTTCGAAGTGCCGCTGCTGGCGATCGTCAACGAGGTGTGGTTCCGCAATGCCGGCGGGGCCGACCATGCCGAAGGCCTGCGCCGCCTGCAGGCCAAGATCGCGCTGCTGCGCGATACCCCGGGCTACGACAATTGCGCCATTGCCGACTACGGCACACGCCGCCGCTATTCGCGGGCCTGGCACGGCGAACTGCTGCCGGTGCTGCAGCGGACCCTGGGCAAGCAGTTCGTCGGCACCAGCAACGTGCACTTCGCCCGCCGTTACGGCCTGACCCCGCTGGGCACCATGGCCCACGAATACCTGCAGGCGTTCCAGGCACTGGGGCCGCGCCTGCGCGACTCGCAGGCGGCCGCGCTGGAATCGTGGGCGCGCGAGTACCGCGGCGATCTCGGCATCGCGCTGTCGGACGTGGTCGGCCTGGATGCGTTCCTGCGCGATTTCGATCTGTATTTCTGCAAGCTGTTCGACGGCATGCGCCACGATTCCGGCGATCCGTTCGAGTGGGGCGAGCGGATACTGGCGCACCTGCAGCGGCATCGGGTGGATCCGCGCAGCAAGATCCTGGTGTTCAGCGATGGCCTGGACATCGACAAGGTGATGCGGCTGTACGCGCATTTCCGCGATCGCTGCATGCTGGCGTTCGGCGTCGGCACGCATCTGACCAACGATCTGGGCCTGGTGCCGCTGCAGATCGTGATCAAGATGGTCCGCTGCAACGGCCAGCCGGTGGCCAAGCTCAGCGACTCGCCCGGCAAGACCCTGTGCGACGACCCGGCCTATCTGGCCTACCTGCGCCAGGTGTTCGAGGTACCGGCCGAGGTGCCGCGCTGACGCCTGTGGCGGTCGCGCCGACGAGGGCGGAGGCGGTGGTCCCACAGTGGCCGGGCAGGGGTCGCAGTTCGGCGCATCGGGGCTTTGCGGTGAAGAAGGAGTGAGATACACTGCGCCATAAAATGAGAACTGTGTCGCAATAGTGACGGTCGACAGCGGCCGCCGCCAGGCGCTACAGCCGCTACGCCGTTGTCGTTCCGTCCCTGCCCAGAGACTTCCTCGATGAGCGCGCCCGCCTTGCAGACCCATTACCGCACCCATGCCTGTTCGCGGCAGTGGCGTGGCTTCCTGCGCGCGCTGGCCGAGGAGTTCGCAGCGGAACTGGGCGCCGAGGACCTGGCCCTGCTGATGGCGCGCATCGGCCGCCGCTTCGCCGCCGAACACCCGGTTGGCGCCTGCGCCACCCTGCAGGACCTGGAGGAGGCGGCCAACCGTATCTGGGACCGGCTGGAATGGGGCTATGCGCGGTTCGAGGAGCATGCCGACCGCGTCGAGCTGCTGCACGCTGGCTCGCCGCTGCATATCGGCCTGGCCGGGCAGGCCTCCGGCGCCGACGGCTTCCTGGAAGGCGTGTATCAGGCATGGTTCGTGCAAGTGGGTATGTCGGCCGGACTGGGCGTGCGTGCGTTGTCGTCTGGCAGCGAAGACCTGCGCCGCTTCGTCCTGGCCAGGACCGGCTGAGCGCGGCGGCAGCGCCCGACTATTTTTCAGATCGTCATGAGGGGAGTCATGTCCAAGAAGTCCAAGCAGACGGGTGCCGAAACCGGCGATGACGTCTCCAGCCTGTTCGCCAAGCTCGGCAGCAGCGGCGCCACCGCCTACCAGGATTTCTCCGCCGAGCGGCTCAACGCCGCGGAGCCGGCCGCCGCGCCGCCGGCGGCTGCCGCGCCGGCGCCGGTGCTGTCGGTGGTACGTGCTGCGATCGAGCCCAAGCCGGCCGCGCTGTCCCCGGCCGCGCTGTTGCCGATGGCACCTGCCGCACCGGCCGTGGCTGTGCCGGCCGTCACCGCAGCCAGCGCTGCCACCGGCACGCCGCTGCAGCAGCTGTTCCAGCGCCTGCTCGAGGTCGGCCGCGAGGCCGCCGTGCCGGCGCCGGGCGGTCCGCTCAAGCGCTTTCTGAATCGTTGATGCCGCGCGGCGCCTGCGGGCGCCGCACTTGTTTGCCGTCGCCGCGTGGTGGGGAAGACCGCGCCGACCTCCTCCCCTTTAGGAATCGCCGATGAGCGCTGCCTCCGCGTCGCATGCCGCGCGCCCGCTGCATGTCCTGGCCAACTGGTCGCTGTGGCTGCTGGGCGCCGTGTTGCTGGTCTTCGTCGTCGCCATCCCGATGGATGTGCCGCAGCAGTTGCTGTTCTCGCTGGTGGTGTTCGCCGCGGCCATGCTGCTGCGGCGCAGCGGCAGCCGCCTGGCCATCCTGGTGATGATGGCGCTGTCGCTGGCGGTGTCCTCGCGCTACATCTGGTGGCGCCTGACCCAGACCGTGGGCATGAGCAGCCCGGTCGACCTGAGCCTGGGCCTGGGCCTGCTGCTGGCCGAGCTGTACGCGTTCGTGATCCTGGCGCTGGGCTACTTCCAGGTGTTGTGGCCGCTCAACCGGCGGCCGCTGCCGCTGCCGGCCGACCAGCGGCAATGGCCCAGCGTCGACCTGTTCATCCCCACCTACAACGAACCGCTGTCGGTGGTGCGCTCGACCATCCTCGCCGCCAGCGTGATGGACTGGCCCGCCGACAAGCTCAACATCTACCTGCTCGACGACGGCCGCCGCGAGGAGTTCCGCGCGTTCTGCGCGCAGGCCGGCATCCACTACATCACCCGCACCAACAACCTCCACGCCAAGGCCGGCAACATCAATGCCGCGCTGAAGAAGTCCAGCGGCGAGTACGTGGCGATCTTCGACTGCGACCACATCCCCACGCGCTCGTTCCTGCAGGTGGCGATGGGCTGGTTCCTGCGCGACGCCAAGCTGGCGGTGGTGCAGATGCCGCACTACTTCTTCTCGGCCGATCCGTTCGAACGCAATCTCGGCAACCACGGCAAGGTGCCCAACGAGGGCGAACTGTTCTACGGCCTGCTGCAGGACGGCAACGACCAGTGGGACGCCACCTTCTTCTGCGGCTCGTGCACGGTGATCAAGCGCAAGCCGCTGGAGGAAGTGGGCGGGGTGGCGGTGGAGACCGTCACCGAGGATGCGCACACCGCGCTGAAGCTGCACCGCCGCGGCTACCGCAGCGCCTACATCGCGGTGCCGCAGGCGGCCGGCCTGGCCACCGAGAGCCTGTCCGGCCACGTCGCCCAGCGCATCCGCTGGGCGCGCGGCATGGCGCAGATCGCGCGGCTGGACAACCCGCTGCTGGGCAAGGGCCTGCGCCTGTCGCAGCGGCTGTGCTACGCCAACGCGATGCTGCACTTCTTCTACGGACTGCCGCGCATCGTCTACCTCACCGCGCCGCTGGCCTTCCTGTTCTTCGGTGCGCACGTGATCCACGCCTCGGCGCTGATGATCCTGGCCTACGCGCTGCCGCACATCCTGCAGGCCAACCTGACCAATCTGCGTACCCAGGGCAAGTTCCGTCACCTGCTGTGGAACGAGGTCTACGAGACCACACTGGCCTGGTACATCCTGCGCCCGACGCTGGTGGCGCTGTTCAATCCCAAGCTCGGCAAGTTCAACGTCACTCCCAAGGGTGGCCTGGTGCCGCGCAGCTACTTCGACGGGCAGATCGCCAAGCCCTACCTGTTCCTGCTGGTGCTCAACCTGGCCGGCGTGGTCGCGGGCGTGATGCGCCTGCTCAGCGTGCAGGCCGGCGGCGAGGCGCAGACCATCTGGTTCAACCTGGCCTGGACCGCCTACAACGTGCTGCTGCTCGGCGCCACCATCGCCACTGCCAGCGAGATGCGCCAGGTGCGCCGTTCGCACCGCGTGCCGCTGGACATCCCGGCCACCCTGCACCTGGCCGATGGCCGCGAACTGGCCTGCCGCACCGTCAACTTCTCCACCGGCGGCATGGCATTGCGTCTGCTCGAGCCGGTGCCGGTGGAGCCGGACCTGCCGGTGGAGATCGCGCTGCCGCAGCGCGGCAGCGCCAAGCGCCTGCCGGCGATGGTGCGCCACGACCGCGACGGGGAAATCAGCATCCAGTTCCGGCCGATGTCGATCGAACAGGAGCGCTGGCTGGTGGCCTGCACCTTCGCCCGCGCCGACATCTGGGTGTCGCAGTGGGGCCGCCACGACCGCGACCGCTTCTGGGTGTCGCTGGGGCGCGTGTTCGCGGCCAGCATGCGCGGCTTCAAGCGCCTGGGCCAGCACATCGCCAGCAGCGCGCGCAGCGGCTGGCGCGGCCGCGCCGCAGGCGAGGAGGCCGCGCCGTGAGTCGTCGTCCCACCGTCTTCCGTTGCTTTCTCTCTTCCACCTCTTTCCGGTTGCCGTCGATGCGTCTACCCGCCCTGGCTGCATGTTGTCTCACGGTCCTGTCCGGCCTGGCGCTGGCCCAGGAGCCGACCCTTCCTGCCACCGCGCCGGCGTCGGCCGCCGCGACCGCTGTGCCGCTGCCGTCCCCGGCCGAACGCGAACGCTCGGCCACGCTCAAGCAACTCGGCATCGACTACGAGATGACCCTGCGCGGCATCCAGGGCAGCGCCGGCATCCCCTTCAGCACGCGCACCGACGAAGTGGTGCAGGCGGCGAACCTGCACCTGGTCTACAGCTACTCGCCGGCGCTGTTGCCGGACCTGTCGCACCTGAAGGTCAGCGTCAACGGCGTCACCGTGGCGGCGCTGCCGGTCAGCCGCGAGAACGCCGGCAAGCTGCAGCAGAGCGACGTGCCGATCGATCCGCGCCTGATCAGCGACTACAACCGGCTCAACCTGCAGCTGATCGGCCACTACACCCGCGACTGCGAGGACCCGGACCACACCAGCCTGTGGGCCAACATCGATCCGTCCACGCGGCTGTCGCTGACCGCCACCCCGCTGGTGCTGCGCAACGACCTGGCGCTGCTGCCGGTGCTGTTCTACGACAAGCGCGATACGCGCCGCCTAGAGCTGCCGTTCGTGTTCCCGCAGCGCCCGGACCTGGCCACGCTGCGCAGCGCCGGCATCGTCGCCTCCTGGTTCGGCGCGCAGGCCGGCTACCGCGGTGCCTCGTTCGGCGTGGCCATCGGCGACGTGCCGGCCACCGGCAACGCGGTGTTGTTCGCCACCGCCGCGACCCTGCCGGCGGAACTGGCGGCGACCCAGGCCGGCCTGGCCGAGATCGCCGGCCCGACCCTGGCGATGATCACCAACCCGCGCGATGCCACCGGCAAGCTGCTGCTGGTGCTGGGCCGCGACGACAACGACCTGCAGCAGGCCGCCACCGCGCTGAGCCTGGGCACGCCGTTCAACGGCCCGGTGGCGCGCATCGGCGAGCTCAAGCAGGCGCAGCCGCGTAAGCCCTACGACGCGCCCAACTGGATCTCCGGCGACAAGCCGGTGCGGTTCGGCGACCTGGTCGCGCAGACCTCGCAGTTGAACGTCAGCGGCTACCACCCCGACCTCATCCGCGTCGGCCTGCAACTGCCGCCGGACCTGTTCGTGTGGCAGCGCGACGGCATCCCTGTCAACCTGCGTTATCGCTACACGGTGCCGGAGACGCAGAACAAGTCGGCGCTCAACGTCAGCATCAACGATGCCTTCGTCACCACGCTGCCGCTCAACGGCCACGCCTATGCCGAGTCGTTGCCGCTGCGCTGGTGGCACGAACTCTCGCCCAAGGGGGCGATGCCGGTGGAGCAGAAGCTGCTGCTGCCGACCGGGCCGTTCTCGGCCAACAGCCAGCTGCGTTTCCACTTCTTCTTCGACCGCCCGCAGGCGGAAGCGTGCAAGAACACCTTCCCGGACGTGTCCGGCGCGATCGACGCCGATTCCAGCGTGGACCTGCGCTCGTTCCATCACTACCTGGCGATGCCGAACCTGGCCGCGTTCGGCAATGCCGGCTTCCCGTTCACCCGCCTGGCCGACCTGTCCGAGTCCACGGTGGTGGTGCCGGACGAGATCGGCGACCAGGACATGGCCAACCTGCTGACCCTGCTCGGCCGGCTCGGCGCGTCCACCGGCTACCCGGCGCTGCGGGTGACCCTGATCCACGCCGCCGAGGTCGACAAGCACGCCGACAGCGACCTGCTGGTGTTCGGCAGCCTGCGCTCGCAGCCGCTGTTCCAGCGCTGGAGCGCGGCGCTGCCGATCGGCGACGGCGCCAGCGGGCGGCGTTTTTCGATGAGCGACTGGGTGCTGGATAAATTGCCCGGTTTCCTCTCGTTCGACGCGCGTCGCACCGACCTGCCGACCACCGCCGAGGTGGCGGTGAAGCCGGCGCCCGGTGACGTGGTGCTGATGGGCTTCCAGTCGCCGCTGAAGGCCGGGCGCAGCGTGGTCGCGCTGCTGGCCGAGGACCCGGCCAGCGTCGAGGACTTCTTCGACGCCTGGTTGGAGCCGGCCACGCTGAAGGACTTCCAGGGCAGCGTGGTGCTGCTGCAGAAGGGCAAGGTGCGCAGCCTCGCCGGCAACCAGACCTACTACGTCGGCCACCTGCCGCTGCCGACCTGGGCGCGCTGGTACTTCTCGCAGCACCCGCTGCTGCTGGGCCTGGCGGTGGTGGTGCTGAGCGTGCTGCTGGCGCTGGCCGCGCGCGTGGTGCTGCGCCGGCATTCGGCGGCGCGGCTGCAGGAAGGGCGGTGAACGACCACATCGGCCAACGCCGGCGCCTGCTCGGCGGCCTGCTCGCCGCCAGTGCGGCGACGCTGTTGCCGCCGGCGCGCGCCGCGCTTGCGTCGGCGCCGGCCTGCGCGCCGTGGCGCGAGTGGACCGCGTTCGTCGCCAAGCACGTCGATGCCAGCGGACGGGTGATCGATTTCCAGCACGCCGACCAGCGCAGCACCTCCGAGGGCCAGTCCTACGCGCTGTTCTTCGCGCTGGTGGCCAACGACCAGGTGCTGTTCGAGCGCGTGCTCGGCTGGACCCGGCACAACCTGTGCGGTGGCCGCCCGCAGCAGGTGCTGCCGGCCTGGCTGTGGGGCCGTGCCAGCGACGGCAGCTGGCGCGTGCTCGACGGCAACAGCGCCAGCGACGCCGACCTGTGGATCGCCTACGTGCTGCTCGAGGCCGGGCGCCTGTGGCAACGGCCCGGCTACACCCAGGCCGGCCTGCAGATGCTGGCGCTGGTGCGGCGCACCGAGCTGGCCGAGTTGCCCGGGTTCGGCGGCATGCTGTTGCCGGCGGCCAAGGGCTTCGTGCGGCCGCAACGCTGGACGCTCAACCCCAGCTACCTGCCGCTGCAGGTGCTGCGGCGCTTCGCCGCGGTCGATCCGAAAGGGCCGTGGGTGGGCCTGGCCACGCGCAGCGCACGGATGCTGCGCGACAGCGCGCCGGTCGGCTTCGCGCCGGACTGGATCGCCTGGGACGGCCGCGCGTTCGGCGTCGATCCGGACAAGGGTGCGCTGGGCAGCTACGACGCGATCCGTGTCTACCTGTGGGCCGGCATGCTCGACGCCGCCGATCCGCTGCGCAAGGCGCTGCTCGAGGATCTGTCCGGCCCGCTGCAGCAACTGCGCGCGCAAGGCCGCCTCGACGAGAAGATCGACACCCGCCAGGGCGTCGGCAGCGGCCAGGCCCCGCCCGGCTTCGCTGCCGCCCTGCTGCCATACCTGAGCGCGCTGCGCGAACCGGCGCTGCTCAAGGCGCAGGCGCAACGCATTCCCGCGCCCGGCGACGCCGCCGCGGCCCGGCTTCCCTACTACGACCGGGTGCTGATCCTGTTCGGACGCGCCTGGCTCGACAACCGCTACCGCTTTTCCGCAGACGGCGCGCTGCAGCCCGCCTGGAGAACCCAATGCTCCGCATGAACCTCAAACCCCTGTACCTGGCCGGCATGATCGACCTGTGCCTGCTCGCCGGCAGCGCCCACGCGCAGAACGCCGACGCCACCCAGCAACTGGTCAGCCAGGGCAACTACTGGCACGACCAGGGCCGCGACGATCTCGCCGCCGATGCCTGGCGCAAGTTGCTGCAGGTCGATCCGAACCAGCCCGACGCGCTGCTCGGCCTGGCCCAGATCGATCTGGCGCAGGGCCGCCAGACCGACGCGCGCAAGCGCCTGGCGCAACTGCAGAAGGCGCACCCGCAGGCGCCGCAGACCCAGCGCCTGGCCATGTCGATCGGCGGCACCGGCGACAACGTCGACCTGCGCAACGCGCGTCGTGCCGCCGCTGCCGGCCGCTACGTGGACGCGGTGCGCGCCTACCAGGCGCTGTTCGACGGCAAGGCACCGCCGGACTCGCTGGCGCTGGAGTACTACCAGGCGCTGGCCGGCACCCCGCAGGGCTGGGAAGGCGCGCGCGACGGCCTGCGACGCCTGGCTGCCGCGCAGCCGGACAACACCGCCGCGGCGCTGGCCCTGGCGCAGGTGCAGACCTACCGCGAACCGTCGCGGCGCGAGGGCATCGCCCAGCTCGCCGCGCTGAGCAAGCGCGCCGATGTCGCCGGCCCGGCCCGCGCCGGCTGGCGCCAGGCGCTGCTGTGGCTCAATGCCGGCCCTGCCGATGCACCGCTGTACCAGGCGTTCCTGGCCGCCAATCCCAACGATGCCGAGGTCGCCAGGAAGGCCGCGCAACTGCAGGAGCGGCGTGCGCAAGGCGGCGACCCGGTCGGCGAACAGTTGGGCGAGGGCTTCAAGGCGCTCAACGCCGGCAACCTGGCGCTGGCCGAACAGCGCTTCGCACAGGTGCTGCGCGCGCGTCCGCGCGATGCCGAGGCGCTCGGCGGCCTGGGTTCGGTGCGGCTGCGCCAGCAGCGCTTCGGCGAAGCGCAGGAACTGCTGCGCCCGGCCGCCGCCGCCAACGGCAAGTGGCGCGGCGCGCTGGACAGCGCGCGCTACTGGCTGCAGCTGCAGCAAGCGCAGGCCGCACGCACGCGCGGCGACAACGACGCCGCGCTGCGCCTGGCCCAGCAGGCGGTCAAGCTCAAGCCCGAGGAGGCCGCCGGCTACGCGCTGCTGGGCGACCTGCAGTCGGCCAGCGATGCCGCCGCGGCCGAAAAGAGCTACCGCGAGGCGCTGCGCCTGCATGCCGACGATACCGGCGCACTGCAGGGCCTGATCGCCCTGTACAGCCGCCAGGGCCGCGCCACCGAGGCCAATGCGCTGTTCGCCCGGCTCAGCCCGGCGCAGCGCCAGCAGGCCGGTGGCGAGTCCGCCTTGAAAGCCAACCTGCAGCGCGCCCGCGCGCAGCAGGCGCTGGAGGCCGGCGACACCGTCACCGCGCAGAGCGAGCTGGAGAAGGCGATGGTCGACAACCCGGGCGATCCGTGGGTGCGCCTGGACCTGGCGCGCCTGTACCAGCAGGCCGGGCGTCCGGACCAGGCGCGCAGCGTCATGGACGGCCTGCTCGCGGTGCACGGCGACATGCCCGAGGCGCTGTACGCCAATGCGCTGCTGGCGCAGGAACGCGGCGACTGGGCCGCTGCCTACGCCAGCCTGGAGCGCATCCCGGCCAGCGCGCGCACCGCCGAGATGAGCGCGCTGCGCAACACCGCCTGGGTGGAACAGCAGGCGGCCCAGGCACGCCTGCTGCAACAACAGGGCCGTGGCGGCGAAGCGCAGTTGCTGCTGGGCCGCACCGAGGCCGCGCTGGGCGACGCGCTGGAGCAGCCGGCGCTGCTGGCGGCGATGGCCGGCGCCTATGCCGACATCGGCAGCAACCAGCGCGCGCTGACCCTGGCGCAGCGCCTGGTCGCGCAGAACCCCTCCACCGAGGCGCGCCTGCAGTACGCCGGCGTGCTGCTGCGCGCGCACCAGGACGCCGAACTGGCCGCGACCCTGCGCCAGCTGCGCGACAGCGAGATGAGCGCCGAGCAGCAGCGCCGCTACCAGGCGTTGCGCAGCGGCTACGTGCTGCGCCAGGTCGATGCCCTGCGCGAACTCGGCAATCTCGAAGCCGCCTACGATGCGCTGGCGCCGCTGCTGGCGCAGCAGAACCAGGATCCGCAGGCGGTGGCCGCGCTGGCGCGGCTGTACGCCGCCGCCGGCGACCAGCGCCAGGCGCTGGTGCTGTACCAGCAGCAGCTGCAGCAATCGCCCAACGACCTGGACACGCTGATCGCCGCGGCCAACACCGCCGCCGCGCTGCGCGACCTGCACAGCGCCGAGGACTACCTGCAGCGCGCGCTGGCGCAGGCGCCGGATTCGCCGCAGGTGCTCGGTGCGGCCGGCCGCGTGTACCGCAGCGCCGGCAAGAACCGCAAGGCCGAGAGCTACTTCCGTGCCGCACTGGCGGCGCAGGCGCGCGAATCGGGGCAGTACGACAACGGCCTGCCGGCCGCCAACGGCCCGGCGTCCTACGCCGCCGCCGGGCGCCCGCTCAATCCGTTCGCCGGCATGAACGGACGCATGCCGCGCAGCGCCGCGGTGGTGTCCGACAGCCTCGGCGGCGGCGTGCCGGCACCGGCCTACGCGGCGTCTGCGTTGCCCGCATCCGCACCGGCCATGACCGCCGGCGACGACCTGCCGCCGCCCGCCAGCGCCAGCGCCGTGGGCGTGGCCCTGGCCGCGTTGCCGGTGCCGGGTCAGCGCAGCACCACCACCCGCAGCGCGCCGCGCGACCTGTCCGACGATGGGGTGCTGACCGCCGCGCCGCGCGCGTCGCTGCGCCAGCCGGCTGCACCGGCCGCGTCCACCGGCGGTTCCAGCGTGCTCGAGGAACTGCGCGAAGTGCAGGCCGAGAACAGCGACAGCCTCGCCACCGGCGCCAGCTACCGCGCCCGCGACGGCGAAGCCGGCCTGGGCCGGCTGCGCGATCTGGAAGTGCCGCTGCATGGCGCGTTCGCGGTGGGCGAGGGCAAGCTGCAGGTCGACGTCACCCCGACCCTGCTCGACGCCGGCACGCTCGGCACCGGCTACGCCACCGCCAGCCGTTTCGGCGCCGGCCCGGCAGCGGCGATGGGCGATGCCCTGGCCGCCGACCGCACCCCGATCGACAGCCTGGTCGGCAGCGACCTGTACCAACTGCTGCTCACCGAGGGCAACAGCAACGCCACCCGCAACGCGCTGCGCACCTACGCGGTCAACACCGGGCTGTACAACAAGTTGTTCAACGACACCGACCCGGCGCTGACCAACGCGCAGCGCGAGGCGGCAGCGCTGCAGGCGCTGTACGCCGAGCCGCTGTCGGCGTTCCTGCTCGGTAACACCGCCGCCGACACCGCGATCGGCACGCTGGCCAGCGCCATCCTCGGCGACGCCTCGCGCAGTGCCGACCTCAGCGCCGCCGACGTCGCCCGCTTCCGCAACCTCGCCGCCAACCCTACCGCCGCGACGCTGACCCCGGCCGGCTTCAGCCAGGCGCTGTACACCATGGCCGCCAACGGCAACGGGGCGCGGCGCATGGACCAGGACGCGCGCGGCGTCGGCATGGCGGTGACCTACAAGAACGGCGGCTTCAGCGCCGATCTGGGCAGCACCCCGGTCGGCTTCCCCGAGCGGCGCATCGTCGGTGGCGTCGGTTACCGCGGCCAGGCCGGCGACAACCTGACCTATTCCGGCCAGGTGTTCCGCCGCGCGGTCAGCGACAGCCTGCTGTCCTTCGGCGGCGTCGACGACGGCCGCGCCGGGCTCGGCTGGGGCGGCGTGACCAGCAACGGCCTGCGCCTGTCGGCCACGCTCGACAACGGCCTGCTCGGCGGTTACGCCAGCGTCGGCGCCGACCGCCTGGTCGGCCGCAACGTCGCCAGCAACGATCACCGCCAGGTCGACCTGGGCGTGTACGTGCACGCGCTGGACACCGAGAACCAGTCGCTGACCGCCGGCCTCAACCTAACCGCGATGCAGTACGACAAGAACCTGGGCGGCTACACCTACGGCCAGGGCGGCTACTTCAGCCCGCAGGACTACGTGGACCTGGGCTTTCCCGTGCACTGGAGCGGGCGCACGTCCGGGCGCACGGTCAACTGGAGCGTGGACGCCAGCGTCGGCGTGCAGCACTTCCGCAGCGACGACAGCCCGTACTTCCCGACCAGCGCGCAGATGCAGCAGGCCGCCTACGACGCCGCCTCGCTGGCGGCGCTGCTGGGGCTGACCGACCGCTACGTCGCGCCGGTCTACGCCGGGCAGAGCAAGACCGGCATGTCCTACAACATCGCCGGCGCGGCCGAATGGCAGATCGCCCCGCAGCTGTTCCTGGGCGGCCGCCTGCTGTTCAACAACGCCCGCGACTACACCCAGTTCAGCACTAACCTCTACGTGCGCTTCGTGCTCGACCGGCTCGGCGCCGGCCTCGGCCGCCGCCCGCAGGTGCTGGCCTCGCCGTACGTGCCGGAGTAGGGCGCGGCAGGCGCTCTGCTCCCGTCGTAGGAGCGGCTTCAGCCGCGACAGGCGTTCCCATGAAACCTGTCGCGGCTGAAGCCGCTCCTACGACGTTGCGTCGGCGCTTTGCTGGAATGCGGATATCGCACCGCTGCAGACCGTCGCTGGGGCCAAGGTACATCGCAGCCCCGCTGCACGCATCGCCGCCACGGCGGATAATCGCGGCCATTCCCCGCTGCCAGGAGCCCGCACATGATCCGCGACATCATCCGCATGGGCGACCCGCGTCTGCTGCGCCAGGCGCCGCCGGTCACCGACTTCGACAGCGCGCAACTGCATGCGCTGGTGGCCGACATGTTCGAGACCATGGACGCCGCGCGCGGCGTCGGCCTGGCCGCGCCGCAGATCGCGGTGGACCTGCAACTGATGGTGTTCGGTTTCGAGCACAGCGCGCGCTATCCGGACGCGCCGCCGGTGCCGCGCACTGCCTTGGCCAACGTGGTGATCGAACCGCTGTCCGACGAGTTGGAAGACGGCTGGGAAGGCTGCCTGTCCATTCCCGGGCTGCGCGCGGTGATTCCGCGCTACCGGCACATCCGCTATCGCGGCGTGCTGCCCGACGGCACCCCGCTGCAGCGCGAGGCCGAGGGCTTCCACGCCCGCGTGGTCCAGCACGAGCACGACCACCTGATCGGCCGGCTGTATCCCTCGCGCATCCGCGACTTCGACAAGTTCGGCTTCGAGGACGTGCTGTCGTACGAGTTGTAGCGCGGGACCGACGTGTTTTTCGTAGGAGCGGCTTCAGCCGCGACCCGGGCGTTATCGGTAATGCCCGGTCGCGGCTGAAGCCGCTCCTACGACAGCGCTGAACGCCCAAAACGCACACGGCCCGCGCGAGGCGGGCCGTGGCGGGTGCTGCAGAAAAACGTACCGCGGCTTACTTCAGCGCCTTGAAGCGCAGGCGCTTGGGGCCGGCGTCGTCGCCGAGGCGGCGCTTCTTGTCTTCCTCGTATTCGCGGTAGTTGCCCTGGAAGAACTCCACGTGCGAGTCGCCCTCGAAGGCGAGGATGTGGGTGGCGATGCGGTCCAGGAACCAGCGATCGTGCGAGATCACGAAGGTGTTGCCCGGGAATTCCAGCAGCGCGTCTTCCAGCGCGCGCAGGGTTTCGATGTCCAGGTCGTTGGACGGTTCGTCGAGCAGCAGCACGTTGCCGCCCTGCAGCAGGGTCTTGGCCATGTGCAGGCGGCCGCGCTCACCACCGGACAGCGAACCGACCATCTTCTGCTGGTCCTGGCCCTTGAAGTTGAAGCGGCCGATGTAGGCGCGCGACTGGATCTCGATGCCGTTGATGTTGAGGATGTCCAGGCCGCCGGCGATTTCCTGGAAGACGTTGTGATTGCCTTCCAGCTTGTCGCGGCTCTGGTCCACGTACGACAACTGCACGGTCGGGCCGACCACGATCTCGCCCGAATCCGGCTTCTCCTGCCCGGTGATCATCTTGAACAGGGTCGACTTGCCGGCGCCGTTGGGACCGATGATGCCGACGATGGCGCCCGGCGGAATGATCATCGACAGATTGTCGATCAGCAGGCGGTCGCCGAACTTCTTGGAGACGTTCTTGAACTCCATCACCGAGTTGCCCAGGCGCTCGCCCGGCGGGATGAAGATTTCGTTGGTCTCGTTGCGCTTCTGGTAGTCCACCGACTGCAGTTCGTCCAGGCGCGCCAGACGCGCCTTGCCCTTGGAGCGGCCGCCCTTGGCGTTCTGCCGCGCCCACTCCAGTTCCTTCTGGATCGCCTTCTGTCGCGCCTTTTCCTGGTTCTCTTCCTGCTTCAGGCGCTCGTCCTTCTGCATCAGCCACTCGGTGTAGTTGCCCTTCCACGGAATGCCGCGGCCGCGGTCCAGTTCCAGGATCCACTCGGCGGCGTTGTCGAGGAAGTAGCGATCATGGGTGACCGCCACCACGGTGCCGGTGTAGCGCGCCAGGAACTGCTCCAGCCACTCCACCGACTCGGCGTCGAGGTGGTTGGTCGGTTCGTCGAGCAGCAGCATGTCCGGCTTCTGCAGCAGCAGCCGGCACAGCGCCACGCGGCGCTTCTCGCCGCCGGACAGGTTGGCGATCTTGGCGTCCCACGGCGGCAGCCGCAGCGCGTCGGCGGCCACGTCGAGCTGGTTCTCCAGGGTGTGCGCATCACCGGCGGCCAGGATGGCCTCCAGGCGCTCCTGTTCCTTGGCCAGCGCGTCGAAGTCGGCGCCTTCCTCGGCATAGGCGGCGTACACCGCTTCCAGCGCGGCCTGCGCCTGCAGCACTTCGCCCACGCCTTCCTCGACCGACTCGCGCACGGTCTTGTTCGGGTCCAGCTCCGGCTCCTGCGCCAGGTAGCCGACCTTGGTGCCGGGCTGCGGGCGCGCCTCGCCTTCGAAATCGGTGTCCACGCCGGCCATGATCTTCAGCACGGTGGACTTGCCGGCGCCGTTGAGGCCGAGCAGGCCGATCTTGGCGCCGGGGAAGAACGACAGCGAGATGTCCTTGATGATCTGGCGCTTGGGCGGCACGGTCTTGCTGACCCGGTTCATGGTGTAGATGTATTGCGACATGGCGGCTCCAAAGGCGCAGGGCGCCCGCCGGCCGGCGGCCGGAGGGCGTCGAAAGGGATGGCGGATTATAGCCGGACGGCCGCCGGCATTCCTTGCCGCGCGGTTGCGGCAGCAGAGGCGCGGGCGTTGCCGCGCGGCCTACTCGGCGATCGGCGGCAGCGCCACGCTCGGCGTCGTTGCCGATGCGCCGGCACGACGCTGCCGGCGCAGATAGAGCAGTGCGCAGATCACCAGCAGCAGCATCGCCAGCCATTCGCCGGTCAGCGCCGCCTGCATCGCGGCCAGGCTGCCACCATCGCGGGCGTGGGCATAGATGGCGCCGAGTGCTGCCGGCCCCAGGCCCATCGCCGCCTGCAGGATGGTGGAGAGCATGGCGCTGCCCGCACCGGCATGGTCGGTGGGCACCTGCGACAGGCCGATGCGGTAGAAGCTGGCCACGATCCAGGCCTGGCCGGCCCCGATCAGCGCCGTCGCCGGCGCCAGGTTGCGTGCGCCCGGATGCGGCCACACCGCGTGCAGCGTCCAGCCCAGCGCCAGTAGGCCCAGCATCTGCACCAGGCAGCCCAGCAGCAGGGTCGGCACCGGGCCGCAGCGCGCCGCCACGCCGGCGCTGACCAGCGCGGAGGCGAAGTAGGCCGCGCCCAGCACGATGAAGGCGTTGCCCGACTGCAGCGGTGAGAGACCGGCGCCGGTCTGCAGCGTCAGCGCCAGCACGAACATGAAGCCGCTCCAGCAGGTGAAGAACACCCCGCCCACCAGCAGCGCGAAGCGCACGCTGGGCAGCCGCAGCAAGGCCGGCGGCAGCAGCGGCGTGCGCCCGCGGCGTTCCTGCCACAGTTCGACCCGCGTCAGCGCCGCCAGCAACGGCAGGCACGCGGCCAGTACCGCCAGGCACGCTGGCGGCCAGTGTAGGGAAGGGCCCAGCGCCAACGGCAGCAGCAGGCAGGCCAGGAACAGCCCCAGCAGCCCGGCGCCGGCCAGGTCGGGCGGCATCCGCCGCGCCGCGCGGGTCTCCGGCACGGCGCGCAGGCAGGCCAGCGCCAGCAGGCAGAACGGCAGGTTGATCAGGAACACGCTGCGCCAGCCGGAGCCGGCGATGTTGGCGCTGACCAGCGATCCGCCCAGCACCTGGCCGATGACGAAGGCGATGCCGCCCAGCGAGCCGTACAGCGCCAGCGCACGGGCGTGCGCCTTGCCGTGCAGGCTGACGTGGATGGTGGCGAGGATCTGCGGCACCGCCAGCGCCGCGCCCAGTCCCTGCAGGATGCGGCCGGCCAGCAGGGCCGGGACCGAACCGGCCACCCCGCACAGCAACGAGGCCACGCCGAACAGCAGCACGCCGGCGCCGAACACGCGGCGCCGGCCGAGGTTGTCGCCGAGCCTGCCGCCTGCCGCCAGGCCCACCGCGAAGGCGACACCGTAGACGGCCACGATCAGTTCCAACTGGGTCGCCGACGCATGCAGCGTGTGGGCGATCGAGCCGAGTGCGACATTGAGGATGGAGAAGTCGATCAGCGGCAGCATCTGCCCGATCAGCAGGATGCCCAGGCCGCGGTGGCTCAGGG
>NZ_LFME01000051.1 GCF_001043115.1 Xanthomonas sp. NCPPB 1128
AGTCGGCGCGGCGTGCCCCGCCCCACCACTCCCACCCGAGCCGCCCCCGCATGCACAATCACCGTTCCCTCCGCAGGCCCGCCCTGCTCGCCCTGGCACTGAGTGCCGCCCTCATCCTGCCGCCGGCGCAGGCCCAGTCCACCACCGGCGCCGTCGCCGGCCAGGCACCGGCCGATACCCAGCGCATCCTGGTGCGCAGCGACAGCGGCCTCAGCCGCGAGGTCGCGGTCGACGCACACGGCCGCTATAGCGTAGGCCAGTTGCCGCTGGGCACCTACACCATCATCGCCAAGGGTGCCGACGGCAGCGTGCTGGGCAGCCGCGATGGCGTCGGCCTCACCGTCGGTGCCGTCACCGACGTCTCCTTCACTCCCGCCACCACCAGCCTGGCCGGCGTCCGGGTCAGCGCCGACCGTGCCGCCGCCGCGATCGACGTGAGCAGCGTGGACTCGCGCACCGTGATCAATGCCGAACAGCTGCAGCGCCTGCCGCTGGGCCGCTCGGCCGAAGCCATCGCACAGCTGGCCCCCGGCGTCGCCGGCAACAGCGGCAGCGGCACCTACATCGGCCCGACCGGTGCGCAGTTGCTCAGCTTCGGCGGTGCCTCGTCGGCGGAGAACGCGTATTACATCAATGGCTTCAACACCACCGACCCGCTGCGCGGCCTGGGCGGGCTGACCCTGCCCTACGGCAGCATCGACCAGTTGGAGGTCTACACCGGCGGCTACAGCGCCAAGTACGGCCGTTCCGACGGCGGCGTGCTCAACGCCGTCGGCAAGCGCGGCAGCAACGAATGGCATTTCGGCGGCCAGGCGACCTGGGAACCGGACGGCCTGCGCTCCGCGCAGAAGGATGTGTATGCGCCCGGCAACGGTGCGCTGTACAGGCCGGACAGCAAGAGCGGCTCCACGCTCAGCAGCCAGAGCGTCTACGCCGGTGGTCCGTTGATCCAGGATCGGCTGTTCTTCTTCGGCGCCTACGAACTGCAGCGCCAGGACGGCGATCGCTTCTATGGCGCACGTGAGACCACACCGGGCCCGTACTACTACGACTACCAGTACCGCCGGCCGAGCTGGTACGCCAAGCTCGACTGGAACATCAGCGACAGTCAGCTGCTGGAAATCACCGGCGCCTCCAGCCGCTACATCACCCGCGGCACGTACTCCCAGTACAGCGGCCGCGACATCGGCGCGCTGCGCGGCGATGCCGACACCACCAAGACCGGTGGCGACCTGTGGAGCGCCAAGTACACCGGCTACCTCACCGATCGGCTGACCTTCAGTGCCCTGTACGGCCAGCAGCGTACCGACGACTACAGCCGCAATCCCAGCTACAACGGCACGCTGACCTATCTCTCCAGCCCCGGTTTCCAGAACCCGGCCTACACCGGCGGCACTCCGATCACCAATGCGCAGACCACCGCGCTGCTGGTCGATCCGGCGCGCGGCAACCGCACCGACAACCTGCGCCTGGACCTCAACTACGCCATCGGCGCGCACAGCATCACCATCGGCATCGACAACCAGAACGCGCGCGCACTCAACCGCGGTTCGGTGGCCTCCGGCGACGGCTATTACTGGATCTACGGCCAAGCCAGTCCCAACGTGCCGATCAACACCGGGCTCGGCGTCCCGGCCACCGGCGGCTACCCCAACGGCCAGGACGGCTACTACGTGCGCAAGTACATCTACAGCGCGCTGGCGTCGGTGCGCTCGGCGCAGCGCGCGCAGTACGTGGAGGACAACTGGCAGGTCAACGACCGGCTGCTGCTCAGCCTCGGCCTGCGCCTGGACCAGTTCACCAACTACAATCGCGACGGCGCGCCGTACATCAAGCAGACCAGCGGGCAATGGGCGCCACGGCTGGGCTTCAGCTGGGATGTCGACGGCGATGCGCGTTTCAAGGTGTACGGCAACGCCGGCCGCTACTACCTGGCGTTGCCGCTGAATCCGGCGTTCAACGCCGCTGGCGCCACCCTGGCCACGTCCACCTACTACACCTACGGCGGCATCGACGCCAATGGCTATCCCACGGGCCTGACCCAGATCTCCGGCGCGGTCTCGTCCAACAACAACTACGGCATCCTGCCCGATCCCAAGACCGTCGCCACGCAAGGGATCAAGCCCTCGTTCCAGGACGAATTCATCCTTGGCTTCACCAAGGCCTGGGGCGACAGCTGGGTCTACGGCGCCAAGGGCACCTACCGCGTCCTGCGCAGCGGCGTGGACGACTACTGCGACAGCGATACCGTGTTCGCCGCCGCCGCGGCGCAAGGGCACACGGTGACCCTGGCCAGCAATCCGGTCAGCTGCTGGCTGATCAACCCAGGCCGGGCCAACACCTTCACCCTGGTCGACACCTCGGGCAACTACGTCAAGGTGCCGCTGAGCAACGCGCAGTTCGGCTTCCCCGCGTTCAAGCGCAACTACTACGGGCTCAACCTGTCGCTGGAGCATCCGTTCGACCAGCGCTGGTACGGCCGCCTCGACTACACCTGGTCGCGCAGCTACGGCACCACCGAAGGGCAGTTGCTGTCGGGCATCGGCCAGACCGCGGTATCCACCACCCAGGCCTGGGACTACGCGCAGTTGATGGAACACACCAACGGCCCGCAGAGCAACGACCACACCCATCAGTTCAAGTTCTACGGCTACTACCAGATCAACCCGGCGTGGCTGGTGTCGGCCAACCTCAAGCTGATCTCCGGTTCGCCGTTCAGTGCACTGGGTTCCTACGGCCCCGACCACAGCGACCCCTCCGGCTATGGCATTGCCTATCACTACTACGAAGGCCAGCCGGCGCCTCCAGGCAGCCAGGGTCGCCTGCCGTGGCTGCAGCAACTGGATCTCGGCGTGTCGTGGCGGCCGGCCTACGCCGAGCGCAAACTGGCCTTCACCCTGGACGTGTTCAACGTCTTCAACGGCCAGGCCACGCTGTGGAAGTACCCGTACTCGGAGACGGGCCCGGGGAACCCGGACCCGGTGTATGGCGCGGCCCTGCTGCGCCAGGCGCCGCGCTCGCTGCGGTTGAGCGTCAGCTACGACTACTGAGGCGCGCTGGCGGTGCGCACGGGTGCCGGCCGCTGGCGGTCGGCACCCTACACGGCCTCAGGGTGTGAGGCTGGCCGCGTGCAGGCGATCGGCCAAGGCCACGATCTCGGCGGCATCCTGTACGCGCGTGCGCCAGGCCGCGGGGATCCCATCGAGGCCATAGAAGGCACCGGCCAGTTGCCCACAGATGGCTGCGGTGGTATCCGCGTCGTCGCCCAGGTTGGCCGCGCGCAGCACCGCATCCGCGAAGCACTCGGTGGTGGCGAAACACCACAGCGCCGCCGACAGCGCATCGACCACGTAGCCGGTACCGCGGATCTGCATTGCCGGCACCGCCGCATGGTCGCGCACGGCCAGCGCATGTAGCGCCGGGGTCTGCATCGGCGGTACGTCCGCCGGTTGCAGCACCTGCGCACGGGCGTCGCCCAGCAAGGCGGCGCGCAGTTGGAAGGCGAACAGCTGGCTGGCGTCGAGCACCTCGGCTGCGGCATGGGTGGTGCGCGAACTGTCGGCGGCGCGCTCGCCCAATTCGTCGGGGCGCTGCGCATAGAACATCGCCACCGGCGCCAGCCGCATCAACGCGCCGTTGCCGGCCGCGCGCGGATCGTCGCTGCCGCTGAACGCCGGTCCGCCCTGCAGATAGCGCTCCAGCGCCGCGCGCACCGTGTTGCCGATGTCGAAGCACGTGCCGGTGCTGCTCAGGTAGCCGTGCCGGTACCAGTTGCAGTAGCGGTTCATCTGATCGGCAGCGTCGAAGCCTTGCCGGTACAGCAGGCTGTGCGCCAGGCACAGCGCCATCGAGGTGTCGTCGGTCCACTGCCCCGGCCGCAGCTCGAACGGGCCGCCGCCGATCATGTCGTCGATCGGCGCGAAACTGCCGGGCGCCTTGAATTCCAGCGTGGTCCCCAACGCGTCGCCGACTGCCAACCCCAGCAGGCAACCGCGGAAGCGGTCGCCGGGCGTCACCGCGGCGCTCATCGCGCGGCCCGCTGCGCCTGTTGCTCGGCCAGGGTCAGGGCGACGTTGTCGCGCAGGTAGGCCGGTTCGGCGCGTTCCGGCGCGATCCCTTCGCCGCGCGCGTAGGCGGCCGCGGCCAGGGTCAGCACGTCGGCCGCATGCGGCAGCGCCTGCGCATCGGCGCTGCGCCAGTGCGCGCCGAAGCGCCGTTGCAAGGTGCCATCGACCGCCGCCAGGCCGGTGCCGACGGCGCTCCAGGCCGCGTCCGGCTCCGGCAACACGAAGGCCTCTGGACTCAACACCTGCTCCGCGGTCAGCGCCTGCAGGCCGCCATCGGCCTGCCGCGCGTAGGCCGCGGTGTAGACCTCGCCCATGCGCGCATCGATCGCCGCCAGCACTCGCGGCGCATCGGCCGGCGCGCGCAGCGCCAGCACCTGCAGCGTGGACACCGGCAGCACTGGCAGGTCCAGCGCCAGGGCGATGCCCTGCGCGACCGCGATGGCCAGGCGCACCCCGGTGAACGCGCCGGGACCGCGACCGAAGGCCACCGCATCGAGCTGGCGACGGCCGATGCCGGCCTCGGCCAGCAGTTGCTCGGCCCACGGCAACGCCAGTTCTGCATGCCGCCGCGGCGCCAGTTCGAAGCGCTCCAGCACGCGGTCGCCGACCATGACGGCGACGGAGCAGGCTTCGGTGGAGGTTTCGAAGGCGAGGAGGTTCATTGAGGAGCCGGGATTGGGGATTCGGGAGTTGGGATTCGCAACAGCAAGAGCGGCGCGTCGGCTAGTGTGACGCGGCCGGTGGCGTCGCGGTCTCGGGATTATCGCCCAGCGCCGGGGGCTCGGCGGCGAAGAACTGGCGCACGTCCTCCACATCGCGCGTCCTGGCGAACGGCGGCAGCGACTCCAGGAAGGTGCGGCCGTAGGACTTGCTCAGCAGGCGCGGGTCGCACAGCACCAGCACGCCGCGGTCGCGCTCGCTGCGGATCAGCCGGCCCACGCCCTGCTTGAGCGCGATCACCGCCTGCGGCAACTGCTCGTCGCGGAACGGGTTGCCGCCGTCGCGGCGGATCGCGTCCAGGCGCGCCTCGAACACCGGATCGTCGGGCGCGGCGAACGGCAGCTTGTCGATCACCACCACGCTCAGCGCATCGCCGACCACGTCCACGCCCTCGCGGAAGCTGGCCGAGCCGAGCAGCACGCCGTTGCCGGAGGCGCGGAAGCGCTCGAGCAAGGTCGCGCGCGGCGCCTCGCCCTGCACGAACAGCGGCCAGGGGCCGTCGCGCAGCGCCTCGGCCGCCTCGCGCAGCGCGCGGTGCGAGGCGAACAGCAGGAAGGCGCGGCCCTGCGAGGCCTCCAGCACCGGCTGCAGTGCGGCGATCAGCGCGGTGCCGAAGCCGCGTGCCGCCGGATCGGGCAGCGTCGGCAGGTAGCACAGCGCCTGCCGCGCCCAGTCGAACGGACTGGGCTGCAGCAAGGTCATCGGGTCGCGCAGGCCCAGGCGGGTGGCGATGTGCTCGAACTCGCCCTTCACCGCCAGCGTCGCCGAGGTGAATACCCAGGCCGCGTGCGAGGCCTCGCGGTGCGCGCGCAGCGGCCCGGACACGTCCAGCGGCGTGCGCTGGCAGCGGAAGCCGCGCGGGGTCAGCTCGTACCACAGCACGTCGTTGCTTGGCGCGTCCGCTTCCGGCTCGGCCTCGAAATCCGGAATCGGCGCATCCTCGCCGAGCCAGCGGCCCAGCCGCGTGCGCAGCTCGCGCGCGCGCGCCGCGCAGGCATCGAAACCGGGCGAGGCCTCGCGCAGCACGGCCAGCGGCTCCTGCAGCCGCGCCAGATCGGCCAGCAGCGCATCGAAGCCGTCGCGCACTTGCGGCTTGGCCAACAGCCGCCATTGCGTGCCACGCACCGGCAGCCCCTCCATCGCCGCGCGCAGTTCGCGCAGGGTCTGCTCGATCGCCTGCACCGGCGCCTGCAGGCTGGCCAGCGCACCGGCGACATGCCGGCTCTCGGCCACACAGTCGCGCGCCAGTTCCTGCAGCGGGCGCATGCCGAAGCCCTCGCCGAAGAAGTTCGCCGCCAGCTCCGGCAACTGGTGCGCCTCGTCGATCACGAAGGCCTGCGCACCGGGCAGGATCTCGCCGAAGCCCTCCTGTTTCAGCGCCAGGTCGGCCAGCAGCAGGTGGTGGTTGACCACCACCAGGTCAGCGGCCTGTGCGCGCTGCCTCGCCTGCACCACGAAGCATTCGCCCCAGAACGGGCACTCGGTGCCCAGGCAGTTGTCCACGGTGGAGGTGACCAGCGGCAGCAGCGGCGAATCGTCGGCCAGCGCGTCCAGCTCGGCGATGTCGCCGACGCGGGTGCGCCCGCTCCAGGCGACGATGCGCTGGAACTGCGCAACCTGCTCGCGCGCGGTGAAGCGCGGCTCGCCGCGCGCCTGCTGCAGGCGGTACTTGCACAGATAGTTGGCGCGCCCCTTCAGCAGCGCGCTGCTCAGGCCCACGCCCAACGCGGCCCGCACCCGTGGCAGGTCGCGGTGGTAGAGCTGGTCCTGCAGCGCGCGGGTGCCGGTGGAGACGATGGTCTTGAGCCCCGACAGCAGCGCCGGCACCAGATACGCATAGGTCTTGCCGGTGCCGGTCCCGGCCTCGGCGAGCAGCACGTCGCGCTGCTCGAACGCCTCGGCGATCGCCGCAGTCAACCGCAACTGCGCCGGCCGCGGCACGAACGCATCGCGCTGGCGCGCAAGCGCACCGCCTTCGCTGAGCGCTTCGGTGCTTGCATGGGCTAAAGACATGGGGGTGGTGCCGGGATTGGGGAGTCGGGATTGGGGATTGGCAAAAGCAGAAGGCGTGCGCGTCGCGGATCAGTGCGTTCGGCCAACAAGCCGCAGGACACGCCAACGAGGGACTTCAGCCTGCACGCGCGGAAATGCGCTCTTGCCAATCCCCAATCCCAACTCCCCAATCCCGGCCTTCAGTACCTCTTGATCCCCGGCACCGTGCACCCGGCGATCTGCGCATGCGCCGAGGCCGCGTTTTCCTTCTGGCCGCGAGCCAGGCGCGCCTGTTCGATGGTCGCCCAGTGGCGGCGGCACAGCGGGCCGGTCTGCGAGCCGAGGTCGATGGCGCGCTTGGCGAAGGCTTCGGCCTGGGCGTCGTCCTTCTGCAGCAGTGCCACTTCGGCGCGGTCCTGCAGCAGCGCCGGGTCCTCCGGCACCAGCTTCAGCGCCTGGTCCAGCGCCGCGGCGGCGCCGGCCAAGTCGCCGGCATTGCGCTTGCGCTTGGCGCCCTCGCGCAGGTCCTCGACTTCCGGATCGCGCAGCGGCTGCACGCTCAGTTCGGTGTCGTCGGCACCGCCGCTGGCGTCGATCGCGGCGATGCGCTGCGCCGGCGTGGTGGTGTCCACCGGCGCGGCCGGGGGCGGCGGCGGCGGCGCACTGACGCACGAGGCGAGCAGCAGGCTGAGGGCGGCGATGGCGGGAAGACGTGGGATCATGAGCGGTATCCGGAATCCGGGAATCAATGTGCCGGCGGCGGCGCGGCCGCGTCGGCAGGCGGGTCTTTCTTCTTGTCCAGGCCGAACCAGCTGCGCCAGCCGCCGCCCTGGTGCTCGCCCTCGGCGGGCGCGGCCTCTTCCGGCAGCGCCTGCGGCGGGGTGCATGCGGCGTACGCCGGCACGAAGCCGACCACGAACGGGAACTGGCGCGCGCCGGCGCAGGTCGAGTCGGTGCTGTTGTACCCCACCGGGTCCATCCACTGCCAGTCGATGCCCTTGCCCTGCACCTGCAGCGGTGCGCTCGGCAGCCGCGAGAAGATGCCCGACCAGACCCGCATCGCGCCGGTGGCGCCGTACAGGCCGGTCTGCTTGTTCTGATCGTTGCCGATCCAGATCACCGCCAGGTGGTCGCCGGTGTAGCCGGCGTACCAGCTGTCCACGCCGTCGTTGCTGGTGCCGGTCTTGCCGGCCGGCGACAGCTTGCCCAGGCCGTCGCTGAGCAGCTGCCGCGCGGTGCCGTTGCTGACCACCTGCTGCAGCGCCATGCCGACCAGATTGGCGGCGATGGAGTCGCCCTCCTGCGCCGGCGCCGGGGTCTTGTCGTAGCGCTTGAGCAGCTTGCCCTGCGGATCGAGCACGCCGCGCACCGCATGCAACGGCTGGATCTCGCCGCCGGAGGCCAGGAACTGGTACAGCTGCGCCATCGCATACGGGCTCTGGTCGGTCGCGCCGAGGATCAGCGAGGGGTTGACCTCGGCCTCGATGCCGGCCAGCACCTTCACCAACTGCGCAACGCGCTCCGGCCCGACCTGCATGCCGACGCGCACCGTGGCCTGGTTGTAGGAGTGCGCCAGCGCATCGACCACGCGCACCGTGCCGTGGCTGCGGCCATCGGAATTGCCCGGGCTCCAGGTACGGCCGCGGCCCAGTTGCACGGTGACCGGGGTGTCGTCGACCCAACTGGCCAGCGAAAAGCGGTCCGGCTGCGCCAGCGCCAGCAGGTACACGAACGGTTTGAGCAGCGACCCGACCTGGCGCTGCGCCTCGATCGCGCGGTTGAAGCCGGGCTGGGCGACGTCGCGGCTGCCGACCACCGCCAGCACTTCACCATTGTGGGTATCGGTGAGCACCAGCCCGGCCTGCAGCGGCGGGCGCTTCTTGTTGGTCTCCAGCGAGGTGATGGTGCGCGTCACCGCGCCTTCGGCATAGGCCTGCGCCGACGGCGACATGCCGGTCAGCACGCTCAGGCCGGCGCCCTGCAGCGCGCTTTCGGGGTAATCGCGCGCCAGCTGGCGCCGCACCAGGTCGACATAGGCCGGGAAGCGGTTGGCCGCGACCAGGCCGGGTTCGGCCGGCACACCCAGCGGCGCGGCCAGCGCCTTGCGATAGGTGGGTTCGTCGATCAGCTCGCTCTCGCGCAGCTTGCCGAGCACGAAGTTGCGCCGGTCCAGCGCGCGCTCGGGATAGCGCCGTGGGTCGTAGTAGGACGGCCCCTTGACCAGGCCGATCAGCAGCGCCACCTGCTCCGGTGCCAGCGCATCGAGTTCGCGGCCGAACCAGAACTCCGCGCCCGAAGCCACGCCATGCACCGCCTGGCTGCCGCGCTGGCCCAGGTACACCTGGTTCAGATACGCCTCGAGGATGGTGCGCTTGTCGTAGCGCGCTTCCATGATCAGCGCGTACAGGATCTCGTTGAACTTGCGGGTGACGGTCTGTTCCTTGCCGATGCCGAGCAGGCCACTGCGTGCCAGCTGCTGGGTCAGGGTGCTGGCGCCCTGCCGGCTCTTGCCGCCGGAGCGCACCATCACCCAGGCCGCGCGGACCATGCCGCTGAGGTCGACGCCGTGGTGCGAATTGAAGTCGCGGTCCTCGACCGCCTGCAGGCCGGTGACCAGCAGTTCCGGCACCTCATCCACGCGCACCAGGCGCCGCTCTTCCTGCTTCTGCCCGTACAGCGTGGCGATGCGCGCCGGATCCAGCCGCGCGGCCTTCAGCGATTTGCGCGTCTGCGCATCGCGCAGCGCCACCACGCGGCCGCCAGCCAGACCGACCTCGATGCGCCGCGGCGCGACGCGCCCATCGACGTCGACGTAGCCGCGGCTGGCGATGGTGAAGCGGCTGCCGTCCTGCTGATAGCTGCCGGGACGCTCGGCACCGGCGTCGGCGCGATAGCTGGCCGCATCCAGTTCGGTCTTCAGCGTCTGCGGGTCCATCGCCGTGTCCGGCGCCAGTACCAGCGGCCGGGCGTACACGCGGGTGGGAATCTGCCAGCGCAGTTCGCCGAAGCGCTGAGTGACCTGTTTGTTCAGATAGACCGTGTACGGAATCAGGAAGCCCAGGCCGAGTGCGGCGGCAGCCAGGCCCCAGGTGAGCAAACGCCGGCGCCATACGGCGGCGGGGCTGTCCAGGGCGTCGTCCTGATCGTCGGTGTCGTGATCGTCGTAGCGTCGGGGCACGGGAATGCGAGAATGTAAATTCCGCCGAGTCTAGCGCAGCCCAGCGGGCAGCGCGGCGCGGCGGCCTCTTCGTTTAAGTTGGAGTGGTCCCGGATGTCGATGTCGTGGGCGAATGCGCGCTACGCCCTGAACCGCCTGGCCGGCCTGGTCCGGCGCGGCCTGGCGAGCCTGCGCACGCGCGGCTGGCGCAGCACCTGGCAACGCCTGCGCGTGCATGCGCAACCGCTGCCGCCGCCGCAGCGCGCGCTATTCGCGGTGGAACCGGCGCCGTTCGCCCCGTTCGCGGTGCCGAACAGTCCCGCGCCGCTGGTCAGCATCGTGATCCCGGTCTACAACCACGTCGCGCATACCCTCGCCTGCCTGCGCGCACTGGCCGCGCATCCGCCGGCCGTGCCGTGCGAGATCCTGGTGATCGACGACGGCAGCAGCGACGCCACCCCGCAGTGGATGCCACAGGTGGTCGGCCTGCACTACCACGTGCGCGAGCGCAACGGCGGCTTCATCGCCACCTGCAACGACGGCGCCACGCGTGCGCAGGGCCGCTACCTGGTGTTCCTCAACAACGACACCGTGCCGCAACCGGGCTGGCTGGACGCGCTGCTGGACACCTTCGCGCAGGTGCCGCAAGCCGGCCTGGTCAGCGCGCAACTGCTGTATCCCGACGGCCGCCTGCAGGATGCCGGCGGCGTGGTCTTCGCCGACGGCAGCGGCTGGAGCTACGGCCGCTTCGAGTCGCCCGACGATCCGCGCTATGCCTACCTGCGCGACGTCGACTACGGCAGCGGTGCGGCGCTGGCGATCGAGCGCGCGCGCTTCCTGGCGCTGGGCGGCTTCGATACGCGCTACATGCCGGCCTACTACGAGGACACCGACCTGTCCTTCGCAGTGCGTGCGGCCGGCTTGCGCACGCTGGTGCAACCGGCCAGCCGCGTGGTGCACGACGAGGGCACCAGCAACGGCACCGACACCGGCAGCGGGATCAAGGCCTACCAGGCACGCAACCGCGCGATCTTCGCCGCCAAGTGGGAGCAGACACTCCCGCGGCACCTGGCGCCGGGCGAGGTGCCGACACCGGCCCTGTTGCATCGACAGCAGCGCCAGGTGCTGATCCTGGACGAAACGTTGCCGCAGCCGGACCGCGACTCCGCCTCGCTGCGCCAGCTCAACCTCATCCGTTTGCTGCTGCAGGAAGGCGCGCACGTGGTGTTCGTGCCCAGCGAGCGCAGTTATGCCAGCCGCCACAGTGAGGCACTGCAGCGGCTCGGCGTGGAGGTGTGGTATGCGCCCTACTTGAAGAACCTCACCTGGTTCCTGCAGCAGCACGGCGCGCGCTTTCACAGCGTGCTGCTGGTGCGCCACCACGTCGCCCACGCCTGCCTGCCGCTGCTGCGCCGGTTCGCGCCGCAGGCGCGGCGGCTGTTCGACACCGTGGACCTGCACTACCTGCGCGAACGCCGCGGTGCCGAACTGGCCGGCGACGCGCGCCTATTGCGCGAGGCCGAGCGCACCCGCGCGCGCGAACTGGAGGTGATGGCGCAGGTCGAGGTGACTGTGCTGGTCAGCGCAGTCGAACGCGAACAGTTGCAGCGCGAGGCGCCGCAGGTGCGCACGGCGCTGATCTCGAACCTGCACGAGGTCGCCGGTCCCGGCCTGCCGTGGGCACAGCGCCGCGACCTGGTATTCGTCGGCGGCTTCCGCCATGCGCCCAACGTGGACGCGGTGCGCTGGTTCCTGCAGGAGGTGTTCCCGGCGGTGCGCACGCGCCTGCCGGAGGTGCGCTTCCACTGCATCGGCGCAGACATGCCGGAGGACATCCGCCGCCTCGGCGAAGCCACCGCCGGCGTCGAACTGCTGGGCCACGTCCCCGACATCGCCGCCTACATGGACGGCATGCGCATCGCCGTGGCGCCGTTGCGTTTCGGCGCGGGGGTCAAGGGCAAGGTCAACCTGAGCATGGCCCATGGCCAGCCGGTGGTGGCCACCGCGTGCGCGGTGGAAGGCATGCACCTGCGCGACGGCGAGGACGTACTGATCGCCGACGACCCTGCAGCGTTTGCCGACGCCATCGCGCAGTTGTACGCCGATCCGGCGCTGTGGCAGCGGCTGGCCGACAACGGCCTGCGCAACATCGAAACCCACTTCTCGCTGGACGCCGCCCGCGCCACGGTGCGCGAGGCGTTCCTGGCCTGAGCGGCGGTGGCGCGGCGCTGTCTATCGCGTCGGGACTGAAGTCCCTCCCACAACATCCCGCGGGCGTCGCTACTGGTTGGGGCGGTTCTGTGCGGATGCAAGCGCGCGTCGCACGCGCCGCAGGAATGCTCATCTGCATCTGTGGGAGGGGCTTCAGCCCCGACGCCTCTGCGACCCGCCTCGAAACTGGCGCGCAATTCTGGCGAGTCCCTTTCGCCACAGCGTCCATCGGCTCGTAGGAGCGGCTTCAGCCGCGACAGGCGTTACCGGGAACGCCTGTCGCGGCTGAAGCCGCTCCTACGCGTGCACCTAACTTGTGCACCTGCCGTCACGATCGGACGCCCCCTGATATCCATCGCATGCCATTGCGGCCGGCGTTGCCGCACCGACGCTCGCCAGGCGCTGCAAACCACGACGCACGCAGCCACGGAAACGCAACGATCGCAGGAACATCCGAGCCCCCCTTGTGGGAGGGACTTCAGTCCCGACGCGACGCAGCCTCAGCCAACGGAAGACTTCACCTGCACCGCCCGCACTAGCGCCCCGGACTGAGACTGCGCAAACGGCGCTCGAAGGCGCCCAGTTCCGGGGTGGCCGGATCGATCGCGCGGGCGCGCTGCAGCGCCTGCCGCGCGAACGCGGCATCGCCGCCGCTCAGCCGCTCATCGCCCACCGCCAGCCAGCGCTGCGCCAGGCGCCGGCGCGCGGTGGCCAGGCCGTTGCCGCCCGGTGCCAGCGCGCGCCAGGCGTCGTAGCAGGCGCTGGCTGCCAGCACCCGGTTGCCGCGCATGGCATCGTCGAAACAGCGCCGCAGCGCCGCCAGCACGCGCTGTTCGGCCGCGCGCACCCGCGCATCGCGCGGCGCCAGGATCTGCGCCGCGAGCAAGCTGTCGTAGGCGCTGGCGCCAGGCGGGGTCGACCAGTCGCCGCGCGCCTCGGCGGCCTGCAGATCGGCCAGCAAGCGCTGCAGGCGCCGCTCGCGCTCGGCCGGCGATATCCGCGATTGCGGCGTGGCCTGGCTCTGCCGGGCGCGCTGCAGCGCCTGCCTGGCGTCGGCCAGCGCGCGGCTGTCGGGTGCCAGCGCCTGGCCCTTGCGCAGCGCGCGCTCGGCCTCGCCGAAACGGAAATCGGCGGCGGCGCGGCTCGCCTGCAAGGCGTAGGCCGCCGCCACCCGTTCCAGACCGTCGTTGGCGCCGGCCGCATCCGGCACCGCCGCGCGCCACTGCGCAAACGCCTGTGCCGCCGCGTCCAGGCGCTGCCGGCGCATGGCCTGCTCGGCCGCGCGCTGCAGGCGTTCCAGCGCGCGGTTCAGTTCCGCCTGGGTCTCGGGCAGGTCGACATGGCCGGCGTCGTAGCCGCGCGCGCGCTCCACCAACGCCGCGGCAGCGGCCAGATCGCCGCGTGCCAGCGCGCTGCGCGCGTGCTGCAACAGTTCCGACAACGCATCCTCGCGACCTTCCAGCGCCGCGGTGCGTTCCGGCGCGTACTCCAGCACGCGCTGGTACAGCGGCAGGGCCGCGTCCGGGCCATCGTCCAGATGCCCGTCGCGGCGCGCCTGCGCCGCCCGCTGCAGCAATTGATCGATGCCGGCGTGCGCGGCCTCGCGCGCGCGCAGTGCCGCCTCGATGCGATCGGCATCGGCGCGCGGGACCTGCAGCGCGCGCGCCAGCGCCAGCGCCTCGCGTGCCTGCGGGTAGCGGCCGGCGGCCAACGCTGCGCGCGCCTGCCCAAGCGCCGCGCGCCCGGTTGCGGCCAGCCCGACGCGCGCCTGCATGCGGTCGCCGTCCAGCGCCAGCGCAGCCTCGAAGCGCTCGCGCGCGCCGCTGCCGTCGGCAGCGCTGAGCCGGCCCGCGCGCAGTGCCGCATGGCCCTGATCGAGCAGTTGCTGGATGCGCGTCTCCGGCCAGACCAGGTCGGCGAGCGGGCGGCGGAACACCACCACGACCGCCGCCAGCACCAGCATCAGCGCCAACGCCCAGCGCCAGACACGCCGATCGCGCCACAGCGGCACCGGCCGCTGCCTGCGCTTGGGTTCGTCCCTGACCTGATCCGGCAGCATGCTCACCGCGCAAGCTTAGCGCCGGGCCGATGACGAACAGCTGTGCGTCGCGCCGGCAGATGCAGACACCCGCCGCGCTGCACAGATCGGACGTCTCGTCCCGAGCCTGCGCAGGCACCCGCCCTGCACTCAGCCCAGCCGCCGCGCCTCGTGTACGCCCGGCAGCGCGTCGAGCTTGCCGAGCAAGGTGGACAGTTGCCCGTAATCGCCGACCTTCAGCCGCAACCGCAGTTGCGCCAGGCCGCTGTCGCGCACGTTCTCGCTGTTGATCTCCAGCACGTGCGCCTCTTCCTGGGCGATCAGGTTGGTGATGTCCTTGAGCAGCCAGCGCCGATCCACCGCGCGCACCAGCACGTCGACCTCGTAACCGCCGCCGGCCTGGCCCCACTCCACCGGCAGCACCCGCTGCGGATGGCTGGCGGCCAATCGCGCGAACGCGGCGCAGTCGCTGCGATGCACGGTGACGCCGCGGGTCCGGGTCAAATAGCCGGCGATCGGCTCGCCGGCCACCGGCTGGCAGCAGCGCGCCAGTTGCACCAGCAGATTGCCCACGCCCTGCACGGTGAACTTGGACTTGCCCAGGCCGGTACGGCGGGCGGTCGGCCGCGGCAGCGCCGGCGCGGCCGGCTGCGCCGCGGCGCGCTCGGCCTCGTGCAGCGCACGGCCGACCTGGCTGGGGCCGACGTCGCCCAGCGCGACCTGGATATACAACTCCTCCACGCCATCGGCATGGAACTTCTTCGCCGCCGGCAACAGGTCGGCGTGCTGCAACCCCAGGCGCTTGAGTTCGCGTTCCAGCAGGTCCTTGCCGGCCTGCACGTTGCGCGCGCGGTCCAGCTTGTGGAACCAGGCGCGCACCTTGTCGCGTGAACGCCCGCTGGCCAGGTAGCCGTTGGCCGGCAGCAGCCAGTCGCGGCGCGGCTCGGCCTCCTTGCCGGTGAGGATCTCCACGCGGTCGCCGCTGCGCAGCTTGTGGGTCAGCGGCACGATGCGGTTGTTGACCTTGGCGCCGCGGCAGCGGTGCCCGACCATGGTGTGCACGTGGTAGGCGAAATCCAGCGGGGTGGCGCCCTGCGGCAGGTCGATCACCTCGCCCATCGGGGTCAGCGCATAGACCCGGTCCTCGACCAGCTCGGCGTCCAGCGCCCCGGCCAGGCCGCCCTGCTCGCCGTCCTGCGACTGCTCCAGCAGCTGCCGCATCCAGGTGATCTTGCGGTCGAAGGCCTTCTCGGCGCCCTTGCCGCCTTCCTTGTACTTCCAGTGCGCGGCCACGCCCAGCTCGGCCTGCGCGTGCATGTCGTGGGTACGGATCTGCACCTCGATCGTGCGCCCTTCCGGGCCGACCACGGCGGTGTGCAGCGAGCGGTAATCGTTGGCCTTGGGCCGGGCGATGTAGTCGTCGAACTCGCTGGGCACCGGCGCCCACAGCGCGTGCACCACGCCCAGCGCGGCGTAGCAGGCGGCGACGTCGTCGACCATCACCCGCACCGCGCGCAGGTCGTAGAGCTGGTCGAAGGCCAGGCGCTTCTTCTGCATCTTCCGCCAGATGCTGTAGATGTGCTTGGGCCGCCCGCTGATCTCGGCGCGCAGGCCCTGCTCGGCCAGCGCCTTGGACAGGATCTTCTTGACCGCCTCGATGTAGCGCTCGCGCGCCACGCGGCTCTCGTCGACCTCGCGGGCGATGCGCCGGTAGGTGTCCGGCTCCAGGTGCCGGAACGCCAGGTCCTCCAGCTCCCATTTCAGCTGCCAGATGCCCAGGCGGTTGGCCAGCGGCGCATGGATGTCGCGGGTCAGCTGCGCCAGCGCGCGGCGCTGCGCCTCCGGCGCCTTGTCGGCCACGCGCATCTGCGCCAGTTGCCGCGCCAGCAGGATCGGCACCACCCGCAGGTCCTGCACGATCGACAGCAGCAGCCGGCGCAGGCCCTCGCTGTTGCGCCCGGCCTCGCGCCCGGCGTGCAACGCCCACACCGGGTCGGCGGCATCCTGGGCCTCCAGCAACCCGGCCACCGCCTGCGCCCGCGCCGGCGGCGCCACCGGCAGCTGCGGCAACTGCGCGCGCAGGTCCGGCAGATCGAACAGCAGCGCGGCCAGCAGCGACGCCTCGTCGGCGGACAGCAGCGCCAGCGCGTCCAGGGTGTCGGCCAGCACCGGCCACGGCAGCCGCGGCGCTGGCTCGGCCTGCGTCTGCCAAGCCTGCAACAGCGCCGCGCGCAGGGCGGGCGCCAGGGTCGCGGCCGCCGGGCGCTGCAGCAACGCCTCCAGGCCGGAGTGGGCGGTGTGGTTCAAGGACGGACGCAGTTAACGAAACGGTGCCGCCTACACTAACGCGCTTGTGCGCGTTCTCACAATTGCGCCCGCGTCGCGCCGACTGGACGCAGCGCACATACACACCACCACCTCACTGTGACCCGGTTGCGACTTGCGGCGCTTTTACCGGAATTTCACAACCGCCCCAACCCCCGCGCCTATGCTCGAACGCGACGGCGCCCCGCTGCTATCTGCATGCGTCGCCGCCGTCGTCCCTAGTCCGATTCGAAGAGGAACGCACATGAAGAAGTGGAACAAGCCTGTGATCCGCGAAATCTGCATCGGCGCGGAAATCAACTGCTACGCCTCCGGCGAGCTCTGACCCGCGCACTCCTCCCTTCCCACGACCGAAGCGCGACCGGCCAGGCGCTAAAAGCGGAGACCGGATGCACCTCATCGTATTGGGATCGGCGGCAGGCGGAGGGCATCCGCAGTGGAACTGCCACACGCCCGCAAGCCAGCGCGCGTGGCAGCAACACCCGGGTGCCCAACGCCGTACCCAGGCCAGCATCGCGGCCAGTGTCGATGGCCAGCGCTGGCTGCTGATCAACGCCTCACCCGATTTCCGCCAGCAGGTGCTGGCCACCCCCGCGCTGTGGCCGCAGCGCGACCAGCGCCATTCGCCGATCGAGGCGGTGCTGCTGACCAGCGGCGAGATCGACCATATCGCCGGGCTGCTGTCGATGCGCGAGAGCCAGCGCTTTGACCTGTATGCCAGCGGCCGCGTCCTCGACCTGCTGGCGCAGAACCCGGTGTTCGACGCGCTGCACCCTGCCTACGTGCATCGCCACCCGTTCGCCCTGGACACGCCGCTGTCGCTGCTAGGGCTGCAGGTCACCCCGTTCGCGGTACCCGGCAAGGTGCCGCTGTTCATGGAAAGCCGCCACAGCGGCGACCTGGCCGGCTCCGCCGAGGAAACGCTGGGCCTGACCATCGACGACGGCCAGCACCGCCTGCACTACATCCCCGGCTGCGCGGCGCTGACCGATGCCCTGCGCGAGCGCCTGCGCGGCGCCGAACTGGTGTTCTTCGACGGCACCCTTTGGCGCGACGACGAACTGGTGCAGTTGGGCATCAGTGCCAAGACCGGCCAGCGCATGGGCCACCTGAGCATCGACGGCGAGGCCGGCACCCTGCGCGCCTTCGCCGACCTGCAGGTGGCGCGCAAGGTCTTCATCCACATCAACACCACCAACCCGATCCTCGACGCCGGTTCCCCCGAACGCGCCACGGTCGCCGCGCACGGCTGGGACGTGGCCCACGACGGCATGGAGATCGCGCTGTGATCCGCCTCCCCGCATCACCCGCGAGACCGAGCCTGTGAGCGCATTGCTGAGCCCCGAGCAGCTGGAAACGGCGCTGCGCGCGATCGGCGCGCGGCTGTACCACGACCAGCATCCGTTCCACGCCCTGCTGCACAGCGGGCGTCTGAACCGCGGCCAGGTCCAGGCCTGGGCGCTGAACCGCTACGAGTACCAGCGCTGCATCCCGCTGAAGGACGCGGCGATCCTGGCGCGAATGGACGACCCGGCGCTGCGCCGGATCTGGCGCCAGCGCATCGTCGACCACGACGGCAGCGCCGATGGCGACGGCGGCATCGCCCGCTGGCTGCACCTGACCGACGCGCTCGGGCTGGACCGCGAGCTGGTGCAGTCCGGCCGCGGCCTGCTGCCCGGCACCCGCTTCGCGGTGCAGGGCTACCTGCACTTCGTGCGCGAGAAGAGCCTGCTGGAGGCCATCGCGTCCTCTCTGACCGAATTGTTCGCGCCGGGCATCATCAGCCACCGCGTGGCCGGCATGCTGCAGCACTACGACTTCGTCTCGCGCGAGGCGCTGGCGTATTTCGAGCATCGCCTGCACGAGGCGCCGCGCGATTCGGACTTCGCCCTGGACTACGTCAAGCGCCACGCCGACACCGTGGAGAAGCAGCAGCTGGTGCAGGACGCGCTGCGCTTCAAGTGCGGTGTACTGTGGTCGCAACTGGACGCGCTGCACTTCGCCTACGTGCAGCCGGGCGTGGCCTGGCCGGACGCGTTCGCTCCGGACGCGGCGCAGGCCGCGGCATGAGCGCGCTGGACGCCAGCAGCCAGCCACGGCTCGCCGCCGGCGTGCGCCTGCAGCACGACCGCGCCCGCGGCCAATGGGTACTGCTGGCGCCGGAGCGGGTGATCGAACTGGACGAGATCGCCCACGCCATCGTCTCGCGCTGCGACGGCGTCCGTAGCCTGGCGGCGATCGCCGCGGAACTGGCCGCCGAATTCGAGGCCGACCCGGCCGAGGTCGAACGCGACGTGCGCGAGCTGGCGCAGCAGTTGCACGCCAAGCGGCTGCTGCGCGCATGAACGCGCTCGTGCCGCCGCCGCTGTCGATCCTGCTGGAGCTGACCCACCGCTGCCCGCTGGCCTGCCCGTACTGCTCCAACCCCATCGCACTGGCCGGCCTGCGCGAGGAACTGGACACCGCCGGCTGGCGTTCGGCGCTGGACCAGGCCGCGGCGATGGGCGTGCTGCAGGCGCATTTCTCCGGCGGCGAGCCGATGCTGCGCAAGGACCTGCCCGAGCTGGTCGCGCATGCGCGCGGGTTGGGTCTGTACAGCAACCTGATCACCTCCGGCGTGGCTGGCGGCGCGCCGATGCTGGCCGCCCTGGCCGCGGCCGGGCTGGAGCACGTGCAGCTGAGCATCCAGGACGCCGACGCCGCTGGCGCCGACCGCATCGCCGGCTATCGCGACAGCCTGGCGAAGAAGCGCGCCTTCGCCGCGGCGGTGCGTGCCCTCGACCTGCCGCTGACGATCAATGCGGTGATCCACCGGCACAATGCCGAACGCGTCCCGGCGATGATCGACCTGGCGCTGGAGCTCGGGGCCGAACGCCTGGAAGTGGCCCATACCCAGTACTACGGCTGGGGCCTGCGCAATCGCGCCGCGCTGATGCCCAGCCGCGCGCAGATCGATGCCACCGTGGCGGCGGTGGACGCCGCGCGCCTGCGGCTGCAGGATCGCCTGCACATCGACTTCGTCACTCCCGACTACTACGCCCACCGGCCCAAGGCCTGCATGGGCGGCTGGGGCCAGCGCTTCGTCAACATCTCCCCGCGCGGCGACGTGCTGCCCTGCCACGCCGCCGAGACCCTGCCGGACATGCGCTTCGAAAACCTGCGCACGCGCCCGCTGGCGGCGATCTGGGAGGACGGCGAGGCCTTCGTGCGCTTCCGCGGCAGCGCCTGGATGCCCGAGGTATGCCAGGGCTGCCCGAAACGCGAGGTCGACTGGGGCGGCTGCCGCTGCCAGGCACTGGCGCTCAGCGGCGATGCCGCGACCCTGGACCCGGTCTGCGAACGCGCCCCGGCGCACGCGGCGCTGCACGCGCTGGCGCAGCGCGAAGCCGCCGCGCCGGCCCCGGCCTTCGTGTACCGGCGGCCGCCACGCCCACTGACCACGGCCACACCCGCCGAGGACTGACGCCACGCGCCGACGCGGTCCCGGCGAACCCGGCGGCCGTGCGCGGTCACCGCTTGCGACTACACTACGGCGCATCCCACTGCCCGGATCCCCGCCATGTCCCTTGCGCGTCTCGCTCCCCTGGTCCTGTGCGCGGCGCTCGCCGTGTCCGCCGCCCCGGCGCTCGCCCAGCGCACCGTCTCCGGCGATCTGCAGACGCAGATGTCGCCGCAGGAGTTCAAGGCTGCCGGGCTGGACAAGCTGTCGCCGCAGGAACTCACCGCGCTGAACGACTGGCTGCAGGGCAAGGTCGCCAAGGAAACCGCGGTGGCGCTGGAAAAGGCCAAGGAAGAGGGCCGCCGCGAGGTGATCACCAAGAACCGCGGCTTCTTCGACTTCGGCAGCGCCGAGCCGATCGAGAGCACCCTGGTCGGCGAATTCACCGGCTTCGGCAAGGGCCGCCACTACGTGCTGGCCAACGGCCAGGAGTGGGAACAGACCGAGGCGGCAAGCCTGTCCAGCGTGCACCTCACTGCGCCCAAGGTGAAGATCACCCCCGGCATCGTCGGCGTCTGGTACATGCAGGTCGGCACCTACAACACGCGCGCCAAGGTCCGTCGCGTCAAATAGGATCGCGTGCCGTGAACATGCGTCCTCGGCCGGGCCTGGCCGACGCCTCGCACAGCCTCGCCGATGCGCTGCGCCGGCGCCTGCGCGCCAGCGATGTCTGGTTCATCGCCCTGGCCCTGCTGGTCGGCGTGATCGCCGGCCTGCTGACCCTGTTGCAGAGCAGCCTGGCGCACGGCGCGCAGGCATGGCTGTATGGCCTGGAGGCCGACGAGCGGCTCAGCGCCATGTCGGACCTGAGCGTGCAGCATTTGCTGGTGCTGCCGCTGGGCGGACTGCTTGTCGGCCTGCTGGGCATGGCCGCGCGCGCGCGCAAGCGGCAACTGGTCGACGCCGTCGAAGCCAACGCGCTGTACGGCGGACGCATGTCGATGCGCGACAACCTGATCGTTTCCGTACAGACCCTGTTCTCCAACGGCGTCGGCGCCTCGGTCGGCCTGGAGGCGGCGTACACGCAGATGGGCGCTGGCAGCGGTTCGCACCTGGGCCGGGTGCTGCGCCTGCGCCGCGCCGACATCCGCACCCTGGTCGGCGCCGGCGCCGGCGCGGCCATCGCCGCCGCCTTCGGCGCGCCGCTGGCCGGCGCGTTCTACGCGTTCGAGATCGTGATCGGCGCGTACTCGCCGTCGGCGCTGGCGCCGGTGGCGGTGGCCTCGCTGGGCGCGGTGTTCGTGTCGCAACTGGCCGGGGTGCAGCCGTACCTGCTGCCGGCCTCGGCGGCTTCGGCTCTGGAAGCGCGCGACTATGTGCTGTACGCGCTGCTGGGCGTGCTCTGCGCGCTGCTGGCGGTGGCGGTGATGCGCCTGATCGGCGCGATCGAACAGGCGATCAACCGCAGCCCGCTGCCGCGCTGGGCACGCCCGGTCGCCGGCGGCCTGCTGCTGATCCCGCTGGCGCTGATCACCCCGCAGGTGCTGTCCTCCGGGCACGGCGCGCTGCATCTGGACCTGACCAGCCCGACCTCGCTGCGCTGGCTGGGCATCCTGTTGTTGCTCAAGTGCCTGGGTTCGGCCATCTCGCTGGGCTTCGGCTTCCGCGGCGGCCTGTTCTTCGCCTCGCTGTTCATGGGCTCGCTGGTCGGCGGGCTGTTCGCCGGTGTGCTCAATCTCGGCAGCGGCATGGCCCTGGTCGACGGCACCGCCGCCTCGCTGGCCGGCATGGCGGCGATGGCCGCCGCGGTGATCGGCGCGCCGATGACGATGGCGATGCTGGTGCTCGAAGGCACCCACGACTTCGTGCTGGCCAGCGCGGTGATGGTGGCGGTGCTGGTGGCCAACACCATCGTCCGCCAGATCTTCGGCTACTCGTTCTCCACCTGGCGCCTGCACCTGCGCGGCGAGACCATCAAGAGCGCGCGTGACGTCGGCTGGGTCAAGCACCTCAGCGCCGGGCGGATGATGCAGAAAGACGTGCATCCGCTGACCGCCACCACCAGCGTGGCCGAATTCCGCCGCCGCTTCCCGCTCGGCTCAGGCACCCGCGTGGTGCTGGAGGACGAGAGCGGCCATTACGCCGGCCTGGTCACCCTGGCCGCCGCCTATGCCGACGGCGTCAACGCCGACGCGGCCATCGTCGACTACGCCGGCAACCGCGACGTGGCCCTGCCCGCCGACACCGACGTGGTCACCGCCATGCGCCAGTTCGACCTGACCCAGAGCGACGAACTGGCGGTGGTCGACGACCAGGGCAAGGTGCTGGGCGTGCTCAGCGAAAGCTTCGTGCGCAAGCGCTACGCCGAGGAACTGGACAAGCGCCAGCGCGAGCTGATGGGCGAGCGGGTGGATGATTGAGGGGCGGGGAGTGGGGAGTGGGGATTCGTTGGATTGCGGCGGGCTGAAACGTCAAGGGCCGTGATCGCATGTCGTAGGAGCGGCTTCAGCCGCGACAGGCGTTACCGGTAATGCCCCGTCGCGGCTGAAGCCGCTCCTTGTATCTGGACGTGACGCCCCTAAACAGGTGTCATGTCTTCCGACTGATCATCGGAGGAGGTGCGGGAAGTCCAGTCGCTCCTAAAGCTTCGAGCTTGCATCGTAG
>NZ_LFME01000052.1 GCF_001043115.1 Xanthomonas sp. NCPPB 1128
CCACTTCCCAGCCCCCCGCCGCCGCCCCGTTGACCTACCGCGACGCCGGCGTCGACATCGATGCCGGCAATGCCGTCGTCGAACGCATCAAGCCCCTGGTCAAGCGCAGTTTCCGCCCCGAGGTGATGGGCGGACTGGGCGGCTTCGGCGCGCTGTTCGACCTGTCCGGCAAGTACCGCGAGCCGGTGCTGGTGTCCGGCACCGACGGCGTCGGCACCAAGCTGAAGCTGGCGCAGCAGCTCGGCCGCCACGACACGATCGGCATCGACCTGGTCGGCATGTGCGTCAACGACGTGCTGGTGCAGGGCGCCGAGCCGCTGTTCTTCCTGGACTACTTCGCCACCGGCAAGCTCGACGTGGAGACCACCGTGGCGGTGGTCGGCGGCATCGCCCGCGGCTGCGAACTGGCCGGCTGCGCGCTGATCGGCGGCGAGACCGCGGAAATGCCCGACATGTACCCGCCGGGCGAGTACGACCTGGCCGGCTTCACCGTCGGCGCGGTGGAGAAGTCGCAACTGCTCGACGGCGCCAAGGTGCGCCAGGGCGACGTGCTGATCGGCATCGCCTCTTCCGGCCCGCACTCCAACGGCTACTCACTGATCCGCCGCATCTACGACCGCGCCGGACGCCCGGACGCGCTGCAGGTCGGTGGCGTGGCCCTGGCCGACGCACTGATGGCGCCGACCTCGCTGTACGTCAAGCCGATCCTGTCGCTGCTGCGCGAACAGGGCGAAGGCATCCACGCCATGGCGCACATCACCGGCGGCGGCCTGACCGAGAACATCATCCGGGTCATCCCGGATGGCCTGGGCCTGGACATCCGCGCCAGCGCCTGGACCCTGCCGCCGGTGTTCGAGTGGCTGCAGCGCGAAGGCGCGGTGGCCGACAGCGAGATGTGGCGCACCTTCAACTGCGGCATCGGCTTCGTGCTGATCGCCGCGCCGGAGCAGGTGGCCGCGCTGGAGCGCAGCCTGGACACCCTGGGCCTGGCGCACTGGCAGATCGGCGCGGTGGTGGCCGCCGCGGACGCCGGCGAACGCGTGCACATCGGCTGAGCCGCATGGCGGCGGCCAAGCGCGCCTGGTTGACGCTGGCGCTGGCGGTGTTCGCCGCCAGCTGGGTGCGGCCGCTATGGCCGGCGGAACAGGCCATGCACAGCTCCCTGGCGGTGCTGGGTCTAGCCTGGCTGGTCTGGCACGACCGGCGCTGGCCGCTGCGCACCGGCCACTTCGCCGCCATCTGCGTCTTCATCAGCGTGCACAACGTCGCCGCGCACTGGCTGTATTCCAATGTGCCCTACGATCACTGGCTGCGCACGCTGACCGGCGGCTGGTCGCCGAGCGCGGCCTTCGGCTGGCAGCGCAACCACACCGACCGGCTGATCCACCTGCTGTTCGGAGTGTGCTTCGCGCCGGCGTTGCGCGACCACGCGCGCCAACGCTGGCCGGCGTTGTCGGCGCGGCAGGCCTTCGTTTTGGCGACGATGGCGATCATGTGCGCCAGCCTGATCTACGAATGGCTGGAATGGCTGATCGCGCTGCTGCTGTCGCCGCAGCAGGCCGAGTCCTACAACGGCCAGCAGGGCGATCCCTGGGATGCGCACATGGACATGCTGCTGGCCACCCTGGGCTGCGCCAGCGCCTGGCCGTGGCGGCGCACGACGCCCGCGCCTCCTTCCACACCGCGCTGAGACCGACGATGTCGCTGCCACCGCCCCTCCCCGTCTCCGGCGGCCATGCCGCCGACGTGGCGCGCGCCACCACCGACCTGGACAACCTGGCGCGGCTGTACGCGGTGATGGCCGGGCTGCAGTTCTTCGTGGCGCTGCTGGTGGGCGCCGTCCTGGCCTACGGCATGCGCGAGGAAGCGCGGCTCAACGCCGTCGGTCAGAGCCCGGACCAGGCCCAGAGCGGCGTCATCGCGATCGTGATGCTGTCGATCCTGCTTGGCTTCGGCCTGCTCTCGCTGGTGCTCAAGGTGCTGCTTGCGCGCGCCTTGCGCCAGCGTCGCCGGCTGGGGCTGTGCTATGCCGGCGCCGTGATCACCTGCTTCGGCTTCCCACTGGGCACTGCGCTGGGCATCGCTACTTTGCTGACGCTGCAACGCCCCGCCGTCGCCGCATTGTTCCGGGACCCTGCCCGATGACGCTTCGCCTCGCTGTGCTCGCCTCCGGCCGCGGTTCCAACCTGCAGGCCATCCTCGCCGCGATCGCCACCGGCACCCTGGATGCCGAGGTGGTCGGCGTGTTCAGCGATCGCCCCGAGGCGCCTGCGCTTGCGATGGTGGCGCCGGAGCGGCGCTGGTCGGCGCGGCCCAAGACCTTCCCCGACCGCGCCGCGTTCGACCAGGCGCTGGGCGACGCCGTCGCCGCGGCACATCCGGACTGGGTGGTCTGCGCCGGCTACATGCGCATTCTCGGCGCCGGCATCGTGCAGCGCTTCGGCGGGCGCCTGCTCAACATCCACCCCTCGCTGCTGCCCAAGTACCGCGGCCTGCACACGCATGCCCAGGCCCTGGCGGCCGGCGACGCCGAGCACGGCGCCAGCGTGCATTTCGTGGTGCCGGAACTGGACGCTGGCGCGGTGATCGCGCAGGTGCGGGTGCCGGTGCAGGCCGGCGACGCTCCCGACGACCTGGCGCAGCGGCTGTTGCCGCGCGAACACCTGCTGCTGTGCGCGGTGCTGCAACTGGCCGCCGCGGGTCGCCTGGCTGAACGGGACGGCAAGGTCTGGCTGGACGGTCAGTGCCGGTTTAGTCCGCTGCGCCTAGATTGCGACGACGTGCTGCTTCCCTGAATGCGCTGCCGCGCCTTCCGCGGCTCCTCCCCTCTCCCCTCCGCCCACGCCAGCCGACCCATGAAGCTCGCTCCGCGTCCGTTCGCCCTCCTCGTCGCGTCCGGCCTCGGCCTGCTGGCGCCCATCGTCGCTGCGCAGGTCGCGCCGGCGCCCGCCGCGCAACCGGCGCCGCAGACCGCTCCCGCTCCGACCACGCCCGCCACCGGCACACCTGCGCCGGCCGCCGCAGCGCCGCCGGCGCTGCCGGCAGAAGCCTGGACGCCGCCACCACTGCAGCCGTTCGTGGCCACCTATGACGCCCTGTACAAGGGCAAGCCGGCCGGCGACGCGCGCATGGACGTGGTGCATACCGGCGGCGACCAGTGGCGGGTCGACCTGGGCGTGCACGGCCGCAGCGGCTTCGCCAGCATCCTCGGCCTGAACATCGAGCAGAGCACGGTGTTCACCGTGCAGGACGGCCGCTATGTCCCGCAGAGCCAGAGCACGGTCAAGAAGGCCGTGTTCTTCGGCAAGAAGGTCACTGGCGTGTACGACTGGAAACAGGGCGTGGCGCGCTGGGATGGCGACCTGAAGAAGGACCGGCAGGCGCCGATCCCGCTGCAGGCCGGCGACCAGAGCGCGCTGCTGCTCAACCTCTCGCTGATGCGCGACGCGCAGCCCGGCAAGACCATGACCTACCGCTTCGTCGACGTCGGCCGGGTGCGCGAACATGTGTACCGCGCCGCCGACCAGACCGAGACCGTGCAGGTCGGCGACATCAGCTACGACGCATTGCGGGTGTCGCGCACCAACGGCGGCCGCAATGAGACCATCCTGTGGATCGCCAACGGCGTGCCGACGCCGGTGCGCATCCTGCAGCGCGAAGACGGCGAAGACCGCATCGACCTGCGCCTGACCGAATACCAAGGAGCCTGACCATGACTCGCATCGCCCGCCCGCTGACCGCCCTCGCCGCCGCCCTGCTGGCCACGGCCAGCCTGCCCGCTCTGGCCCTGGAGCCGTTCACCGCGGACTACCAGGCCAGCTACATGGGCATGCAGGCCAACGGCGTGATGACCCTGGCCAAGCAAGGCAGCGACCGCTGGCGCTACAGCCTGGCGATCAAGAACCAGGTCGCCGATCTCAGCCAGAGCACCGTGTTCGAGGAAAAGGGCGGGCAGCTGCGTCCGCTCAGCAGCGACGACCGCTCGGTGTTCCTGATCAAGAAGAAGGCGGTGACCGCCAACTACGACTGGAGCACCGGCCAGGCGACCTGGGGCGGCGACCTCAAGCCCGACCGCCGCGGCCCGGTGAAGCTGCAGCCGGGCGACATGGACGCGCTGCTGATCAACCTGGCGATCGCGCGCGACGTCAACGCCGGCAAGACCCCGAGCTACCGCATGGTCGACGAGGGCCGCGCCAAGCCGATGACCTACCGCGTCGCCGGCAAGGAAGCGGTCACTGTCAACGGCAAGACCGAGCAGGCGACCAAGGTCAGCCGCACCGACGGCTCCAAGGAAATCATTGCCTGGATCGTGCCGGACATGCCGGTGCCGGTGCGCATCCTGCAGCGCGAGAACGGCCAGGACGCGCTGGACCTGACCATCAAGTCGTTGCGCTGAGGGCCGGGATGACCAGCCATTCGGCTGTGTAAAAGCGGGGAATCGGGATTGGGGAATCGCAAAAGCGGCTCCCCGCTCGTGGCGGTTCCCATGTAGGAGCGGCTTCAGCCGTAGTGAAGCCGGGAATGGGGAATCGAGATTGGGGAATCGCAACGGCGGCTCCCCGTTCGCGGTTTCTCCCATGTAGGAGCGGCTTCAGCCGCGACGCGGTGAGCCGGGATTCGGGATTCAAGAATCGCAACAGCAGTTCCCCGCCCGTGGCGCTTCCCGTGTGGGAGGGGCTTCAGCCCCGACGCGAAGATGCGCATCGTCCTGCGGAAACCAGCCGGCGATTTGCAGCAAACCCCCAAGGCGCGCGACGAGCTGTCTCCATGAAACATCGGAGCATGGCGACCGACGCGCCTTGCTGATGCGGGCGCCGCCCATGCAGCGCCCTGCCCCACGCCCTTACTTCTTCTCCACCGGCGCGGCCTTGAAGGTGGTACGGCAATCCACGCGGATCTGCGCGCCGCTGCTGCGCCAGTAGAACGTGCTGCACTCGCGCGGGCCGTTCTGGGTGCGGCTCACGCCGACCGCGTAGAACGACTGCCAGATCTCGTCGCGGGTGACCTGGCCGTCGCCGTTCCAGTCCATGTCGCGCTCCTCGATGCCCTGGGTGATGGCGATGCCGGCGTACCAGGCATAGCCGACCCAGGCCAGCAGCACCACGACGATCGCCAGCAGCACCTTGCGCCGGCGGCTGAAGCGGCCGCTGAGGATCATGCGACGCGCCGGATGGACGCGCCCAGCGCCCCCAGCTTCTCCTCGATGTTCTCGTACCCCCGGTCCAGGTGGTAGATGCGGTCGATGGTGGTGTCGCCGTCGGCGACCAGGCCGGCCAGGATCAGCGAAGCCGAGGCGCGCAGATCGGTGGCCATCACCGGCGCGCCGCTGAGCCGCTCGCTGCCACGCACGATCGCGGTGTGCCCTTCGATCTGGATGTCCGCGCCCAGGCGCAGCAGTTCGTTGACGTGCATGAAACGGTTCTCGAAGATCGTTTCGTTGATCACGCCGACACCGTCGGCCACGCAGTTGAGCGCCATGAACTGCGCCTGCATGTCGGTGGGGAACGCCGGATACGGCGCGGTGGTCAGGCTGACCGCGCGCGGGCGCTTGCCGTGCATGTCCAGGCGGATCCAGTCCTCGCCGGTCTCGATGCTGGCGCCGGCCTCGGTGAGCTTGTCCAGCACCGCGTCGAGGGTGTCGGCGCGCGCGCGGCGCACGGTGACGCTGCCGCCAGTCATCGCCGCGGCCACCAGGAAGGTGCCGGTCTCGATGCGGTCCGGCAGCACCGCGTGGCGGCCGCCGGACAGGCGCTCCACCCCGTGCACGACGATGCGCGAGGTGCCCGCGCCTTCGATCTTCGCGCCCAGCGCGATCAGGCAGTCGGCCAGGTCGCTGACCTCCGGCTCCATCGCCGCGTTCTCCAGCACGGTGGTGCCGTCGGCCAGGGCCGCGGCCATCAGCACGTTTTCGGTGCCGGTGACGCTGACCATGTCGAACACGTAGCGGCCGCCCTTGAGCCGGCCGTTGCTGCTGGCCTTGATGTAGCCGTTCTCGACGCTGATCTCCGCACCCAGCGCCTGCAGGCCCTTGATGTGCTGGTCGACCGGCCGCGAACCGATCGCGCAGCCGCCCGGCAGCGACACCTCGGCCGCGCCGAACTTGGCCAGCAGCGGGCCCAGCACCAGGATCGAGGCGCGCATGGTGCGCACCAGCTCGTACGGGGCGACGTGCTGATCGACCTTGCGCGGGTCGACGGTGATGGCGCTGCCGCGCGCCAGCGTGCCTTCGTCGATGGTGACTTCCGCGCCCAGTTCGCCTAGCAGCTTCACCGTGGTGATCACGTCGTGCAGTTGCGGCACGTTGGTGATCTCCACCGGTGCATCGGCCAGCAGGGTCGCGCAGAGGATCGGCAGCACGGCGTTCTTGGCGCCGGAAATGTTCACTTCACCGTGCAGCGCGTTGCCGCCGGTCACTACGATTTTGGCCATGGGTCTCGTGGGGGAAGAGAAAGGGAAAAACGGGCGCGCAGCGGCTCAGCCGGCCGCGCGCCCGGCCTGTTCGGGGGTCAGGGTGGTCAGCGCAAGCGCGTGGATCGCGCCGCCCATCAGCTCGCCCAGGGTGGCGTAGACCATGCGGTGACGCGCCAGCGGCAGCTTGCCGGCGAAGGCGGCGCTGACCACGGTGGCCTCGAAGTGCACGCCGTCGTCGCCCTGCACCTGTACCTGCGCGTCCGGCAGGCCGGCCTCGATGAGTTTACGGATGGTTTCGGCGTCCACCGGGCTTTCCTCCTAAAATGATCGGCCATTCTACCCCCCGACCGGCACCCGCATGGATGTATCGCCCCTGTCTCCCGCGACGCCCGACGACGCCGGCCTGGTCGCCAGCGGCCGTCGCGTGGTCGAGATCGAACAGGCCGCGCTAGCGGCGGTCGGCGCCCGCATCGGCGCCGAGTTCGCCGCCGCCTGCCGGCTGATCCTGGGTTCGCGCGGGCGCGTGGTCGCCACCGGCATGGGCAAGTCCGGCCACGTCGCGCGCAAGATCGCCGCCACCCTCGCCTCCACGGGCACCCCGGCGTTCTTCGTGCACCCGGGCGAGGCCGGGCATGGCGACCTGGGCATGATCACCGACGCCGACGTGGTCCTGGCGCTGTCCTATTCCGGCGAGTCCGACGAGATCCTGATGCTGCTGCCGGTGCTCAAGCGCCAGGGCAACGCGGTGATCGCGATGACCGGCCGCGCGCAGTCCACGCTGGCGCGCGAGGCCGACCTGCACCTGGACGTCAGCGTGCCGGCCGAGGCCTGCCCGCTGGACCTGGCGCCGACCTCCAGCACCACCGCCTCGCTGGCGCTGGGCGATGCGCTGGCGGTGGCGCTGCTGGACGCGCGCGGCTTCACCGCCGACGACTTCGCCCGCTCGCACCCGGCCGGCAGCCTCGGCCGCCGCCTGCTGCTGCACATCACCGACGTCATGCACCGCGGCGACGAACTGCCCAAGGTGCGCGAGGACGCCAGCCTCAGCGAGGCGCTGGTGGAGATGAGCCGCAAGCGCCTGGGCATGACCGCGGTGGTGGACGCCGACGACCGCCTGCTCGGGCTGTTCACCGACGGCGACCTGCGCCGCGCCCTGGACAGCGCGCTGGACGTGCGCCGGACCCGCATCGCCGAGGTGATGACCCGGCAGCCGCGGACCATCGGCGCCGACCAGCTCGCCGCCGAGGCCGCACGGCTGATGGAGACCCACCAGATCAACGGCCTGATCGTGGTCGACGCGGCCGGCCGCGCGGTCGGCGCGCTCAACATTCACGACCTGTTGCGCGCCAGAGTGGTTTAACAGGCTGAACCCGTTCACTGCCAGCAGCGCCCCCACGCCGCTGGCCCCGGCCGCTGGAAAGCCGGCCTCCCCGCCCCGATATCCCGAACATGCCCTATTCCCCGCTGGCCGACCTCCCCGCCGACCTGATCGACCGCGCCGCCCGGATCCGCCTGGCGTGCTTCGACGTGGACGGCACGCTGACCGACGGCCGCCTGTACTACGACCGCGACGGCAACGAGAGCAAGGCCTTCAACGTGCTCGACGGCCAGGGCCTGGTGCAGTTGCGCCGGCACGGCATCGAGGTGGCGCTGATCACCGCGCGGCCCAGCCTGGCCGCGGAGAAGCGCGGCCAGGAACTGGGCCTGCTGGTGCAGATCGGGGTCAAGGACAAGCGCGCCGGGGTGCAGGCGCTGTGCGACGAGCGCGGCATCGGCCTGGAGCAGGTCTGCTTCATGGGCGACGACCTGCCCGACCTGGCGCCGCTGCGCGTGGTCGGCCTGGCGGTGGCCCCGGCCAACGCCCACCCCTGGACCGCCGAACACGTGCACTGGACCACCCGTGCCCGCGGCGGCGAAGGCGCCGCGCGCGAACTGTGCGACGTGCTGCTGGCCGCGCAAGGCCACGTCCCGTCCCTGCTGCAGGAGCATGGCGCATGAACTGGCGCACCACCCTTGGCACGCTGTTGCTGGTCGGGGCGCTGATCAGCGGCTGGTCGGCCTGGAACCAGCGCAGCAAGCCCACCCGCAATCCGTCCGACGAAGCCAGCGTGGACTACATCGCCCGCGACTTCGAGATCGTCAGCCTGGACAAGCAGGGCAAGGAAGCCATGACCCTGCGCGCGCCGCAGATGGAACGCAGCCGCGCCGACCAGACGATGTCGATCGTGACCCCGCTGTTCCTGCTGCCCGACGCCAACGGCCAGCACTGGGAAATGCGCAGCAAGACCGGCTGGGTCAGCGCCAACGGCGACGAACTGCGCCTGCGCGAGGACGTCGCCGGCGACAGCCCCAAGGTGCCCAGCATCCCGCCCACCACCTTCCGTACCCAGAGCCTGGACGTCTTCCCGCAGACCAACAGCGCGCGCACCGCCGACCCGGTCACCATGACCCGGCCCGGTATGATGCAGACCGGCGTCGGCTTCGAAGTCGATCTGAAATCCCGGCAGTACAAGCTCCTTTCACAGGTCAAGACCCGTTATGAACCGAATGCTGCCCGCTAAGCTCGCCCTGCTCGCCCTGCTGCTGCCGACCCTGGCGCTGGCCAAGTCGACCGACCGCAACCAGCCGATGGACATCAAGTCCGACAACCAGAGCGGCAACATGCTCGACGACAACGGCAAGATCCGTTACTCCGGCAATGTCGTCATCGTCCAGGGCACGCTGGAAATCCATGCCGATACCGCCGACCTGTTCCGCAGCAACGGCGATATCGACCGTGTCGTGCTCACCGGCAAGCAGGCCACGCTGAAGCAGGAGTTGGACGACGGCTCGCCGATGGACGCGGTCGCCGACAACATCGACTACAAGGTGCCGACCGACACGGTGATCCTCACCGGCAATTACCGGATGACCTCGCCCAAGGGCACCAACGCCGGCCAGCGCATGGTCTACAACACCAAGACCGGCGACATGCAGGGCGGCGGTGATGGCAGCCGCGTGCACACGGTGATCCAGCCGAAGAACGCCGCCGCTGCGCCGGCCGGTGCGCCCGCGAACGGCGCGAAGCCCGCTGCCAAGCCTGCCGCTTCGCCAGCCAAGCCGGCGAAGCCGACCAAGCAAGGAGGCCAGTGATGCTGCTCGCCGAAGGCCTGCGCAAGCGCTACAAGCAGCGCGAAGTGGTGCGCGACTTCGCGCTGACCCTGGAGGCCGGCGAAGTGGTCGGCCTGCTCGGCCCCAACGGCGCCGGCAAGACCACCTGCTTCTACATGATCGTCGGCCTGGTCGATGCCGATGCCGGGCGCATCGTGCTCGACGGCAACGACATCACCGCGTTGCCGATGTACAAGCGCGCCAAGCTCGGCGTCGGCTACCTGCCGCAGGAACCGTCGGTGTTCCGCAAGCTCAGCGTCGCCGACAACATCCGCCTGGTGCTGGAACTGCGCGAGGATCTGGACGCTGCCGGCCAGGAACGCGAGCTGGTGGCGCTGCTGGACGAACTGCAGATCAGCCACGTCGCCGACCAGCTCGGCGCCAGCCTTTCCGGCGGCGAGCGCCGCCGCTGCGAGATCGCCCGCGCGCTGGCGGCCAAGCCGCGGCTGATGCTGCTCGACGAACCCTTCGCCGGCGTCGACCCGATCTCGGTCGGCGAGATCCAGCGCATCGTCACCCACCTCAAGCAGCGCGGCATCGGCGTGCTGATCACCGACCACAACGTGCGCGAAACCTTGGGAATCTGCGACCGGGCGTATATCCTCAACGAGGGCAGCGTGTTGGCGCAGGGGGCGCCGGAAGCGCTGCTGGCCAACAGCGACGTGCGCCGCGTCTACCTCGGGGAAACCTTCAGGCTCTGACCGCGCACGCGCCGGCTACGCTCCTTCCGCGCTCGGTACAGGCATGAAAGCACGGCTGCAGACATCGCTGGGACAGCACCTGGTCATGACGCCGCAGTTGCGGCAGGCGATCAAGCTGTTGCAGATGTCCAGCGCCGAGCTCGAGGTGGAGATCGCCGAGGCGGTGGAGAGCAATCCGCTGCTGGAATGGTCCGAGGACGCCGCACCGGCGTTCGAACGTGGCGATGGCGCCGACCATGGCCATGACCACGCGGCAGGCGAGGCGCGCAGCGACGGCGATGGGGACCGCGGCGAAGCCGCGGCGGCCAGCGACGGCGCCGACTGGGCGGACGCCGAACCGGCCTGGGCCGGCGGCAGCGGCGGGTCGTTCGACGACGACGACCTGGGCAGCGCGGCCGAGCGCGTGGCCGAGCCGGACACCCTGATCGACCACCTGCTGTGGCAGTTGCACCTGTCGCCGCTGTCCGCGCGCGACCGCAGCCTCGGCGCGGCGCTGATCGACGCGCTCGACGACGACGGCTACCTGCGCGAGCCGCTGGCCGCGATCGCCGAGACCCTGCGCCCGGACATCGCCGCCGAGGAGGACGAGATCCTCACCGTGCTGCACCAGATCCAACGCTTCGACCCGGCCGGCATCGCCGCACGCAGCCTGGGCGAGTGCCTGACCCTGCAGCTGGATACCCTGCCCGCCGACACGCCCGGCCTGACCCTGGCGCGCACCATCGCCAACGGACCGCTGGAGCGCTTGCCGCGCAGCGGCGTGGCCGGGCTGGCCCACGAACTCAAGCGACCGACCGCGGAGGTCGACACCGCGGTCGCGCTGCTGCGCTCGCTGGACCCGCGCCCGGGCAAGCAGATCGGCGAACTGGGCAGCGACACCTACGTGGTGCCCGACTGCGTGGTCTGGCGCCAGCGCGGGGTGTGGCATGCGGCGCTGTCCGCGCACGCCCAGCCCAAGGTCACCATCCACCGCGGCTACGAGCGGCTGATCCGCCAGTGCGGCGAAAGCGACGCTGGCTATCTGCGCGGGCAACTGCAGGAAGCGCGCTGGCTGCTGAAGAGCCTGGAAGCGCGTGGCGAGACCCTGCTCAAGGTCACCCGCTGCCTGCTCAGGCAGCAGGCCGGCTTCCTGGAGTTCGGCGAACAGGCGCTGCGGCCGCTGACCCTCCGCGAGATCGCCGGCGAACTGGGCCTGCACGAAAGCACCATCTCGCGCGCCATCGCCCGCAAGTACGTGCGCACCCCGCGCGGGACCATCCCGCTGCGCACCTTCTTCGCCTCCGGCATCGACACCGACAGCGGCGGCGAGGCGTCCAGCACCGCGATCCAGGCGATGATTCGCCGGCTGATCGACGCGGAGAATCCGCGCAAGCCGCTTTCTGACGCCAAGCTGGCCGACCTGCTGAAAAGTGCCGGCGTCCCTGTAGCGCGCCGCACCGTGGCGAAGTATCGTGAGGCCATGAACATTTCCGCCTCCCACGAACGCGTCCGGATCGGCTAGCGGCGGCGGCAATGGTTCATAGGTGAAACCCGAACCAAGGAGTATCCGATGCGTATCGAGACCTACGGCCAGCAGATCGAAGTCACCCCCGCCCTGCGCGAGTATGTGGAGACCAAGCTGCAACGGCTGAAGCGACACTACGAGGAAACCATTGAGGTCCGCGCCCAGCTGGCGCTACGCAAGCCCGACCATCACGTCGAGGCCACGGTCAACGTTCCCGGCCGCACCCTGCACGCCGACGCCAGCGCACAGACCATGTACGCGGCGATCGACCTGCTCGCCGACAAGCTGGACCGGCTGATCATCAAGCACAAGGAAAAGAAGCACGACCACCATGCGGCCGAGGTGCGCGACAATCTCGCGTGATCCTCCCCACGTTGCGCCGCCATGCCCTTGACCGATCTGATGGCGGCCGTCAGCACCCAGGTGCTTCCGGCCGCCGATCGCGACACCCTGCTGCACACCGCCGCCGGTCTGCTGGCCTGCCAGCAGGCCGGCGCCGATGAACTCTTCGCCAGCCTGCGCGAGCGCGAACAGCTCGGCAGCACCGCCATCGGCCACGGCATCGCCATCCCGCACGGCCGCGCGCCGGACCTGGACGCCCCACGTGGCGCGCTCCTACGCCTGCTGCAGCCGATCGATTTCGACGGCCAGGGCACCCAGGTCGACCTGATCTTCGCCATGGCCGTCCCGGCGCACTACACGCACCAACACCTGATGCTGCTGTCCGAACTGGCCGAGCAGTTCTCCATCGCCGAATTCCGCGACGCCCTGCGCAACGCGCCGGATGCCGACGCGCTGTATGCCCTGCTCGGCGGCGCGCCACGGGCCGCCGCATGAACACCAGCATCGACGCACGCGAACTGTTCGACCAGCAGCGCGACCGCCAGGGCCTGCGCTGGATTGCCGGGCACAAGGGCGAACACCGGGTGCTGGAGGCCGGCAATGCGGTCTCACGGCGCCCGTCGCTGGCCGGCTATCTCAACACCATCTACCCCAACAAGGTGCAGATCCTCGGCACCGAGGAACTGGCCTGGCTGGACTCGCTGGACGCACGCCAGCGCTGGGAGACCATCGAGAAGATCGTGCAGGTGCGGCCGCTGGCGCTGGTGGTCACCAAGAACCAGTCGTGCCCGGAAGACCTGCGCGCGGCCGCCGACGAATCCGACACGCCGCTGTGGGTCTCGCCCAAGCGCGGCCACGAACTGCTCAATCACCTGTCCTACCACCTGGCACGCACGCTGGCGCCGCGGGTGATCCTGCATGGCGTGTTCATGGAGATCTACTCGATCGGCGTGCTGATCACCGGCGAGGCCGGCTCGGGCAAGAGCGAGCTGGCGCTGGAACTGCTCAGCCGCGGCCACCGCCTGGTCGCCGACGACGCCCCCGAATTCACCCAGATCGCCCCCGACGTGCTCGACGGCACCTGCCCGGAACTGCTGCAGGACCTGCTGGAAGTGCGCGGACTGGGCGTGCTCAACGTGCGCGAGATGTTCGGCGACACGGCTGTAAAGAAGAACAAGTACCTTCGGCTCATCGTGCATCTGACCCGGCCCATGACCGAGCCCACGCCCCATGGCTACGAACGCCTCACCGGCGATTCCGGCACCCGCCACGTGCTGGACCTGGACGTGCCGCTGATCACCCTGCCGGTGATGCCCGGCCGCAACCTGGCGGTGCTGACCGAGGCCGCCACGCGCCTGCACATCCTGCGCACCAAGGGCATCGACCCGGCGGCGATGTTCATCGCCCGCCACAGCAATCTGCTGGAGCGGCGCACCCCATGACCGACGGTGCCCCCACCTCCACCCTGGTCATCGTCAGCGGGCTGTCCGGCTCCGGCAAGTCGGTGGCGCTGAAGACCTTCGAGGACCTGGATTACTACTGCGTCGACAACCTGCCGGTGGAACTGCTGCCGGCCTTCGTCAAGAGCCTGGTGCGCGAGGATGCCGGCCCCAGCAAGCTGGCGGTGGGCATCGACGTGCGCAGCCGCCACAGCGACCTGACCCAGCTCTCGCGCTGGCGCGAGGCGGTGGCGCAGTTCGGCCTGGATGCACGGCTGTTGTTCTTCGACGCCAACGACGAGGCGCTGATCAAGCGCTACGCCGACACCCGCCGGCGCCATCCGCTGTCGCGCCAGGGTCTGTCGCTGCCGGAAGCGATCGAGCGTGAGCGCGCGCTGACCGAGCCGCTGCGCGAGGCGGCCGATGCGGTGATAGACACCAGCACGCTCAACGTGCACCAGTTGCGTCGGCGCGTCACCACCGAGTTCGCGCTGTCCACCGAGAACACCCTGTCGCTGCTGTTCGAGTCCTTCGCCTACAAGCGCGGCGTCCCGGCCGAGGCGGATTTCGTGTTCGACGCGCGGGTGCTGCCGAATCCGCACTGGGACCCGGAGCTGCGGCCGATGACCGGCCGCGACAGCGGCGTGCGCGAGTACCTGGACGCGCAACCGGACGTGCAGCGCTACACCGCGCAACTGATCGACTTCCTCGACACCTGGCTGCCGCGGCTGCGCAACGACACCCGCAGCTACGTGACCATCGCCTTCGGTTGCACCGGCGGCAAGCACCGCTCGGTGTACCTGGCCGAACGCCTGGCCCGCCACGCCCGCGAACAGGGCTGGCCGGAAGTGGCGACCTTCCATCGCGAGCAGGATTGATCGAAAGGCCGGGATTGGGGATTCGGGATTCGGGATTGGCAAAAGCGGGCATTGCGCTGGCTCTTGCGAATCCCGAATTCCCAATCCCGGCTCCCGCCAGCCATTCCCTGCGCCCTGCCTGACCTGTTAACGTTCTCCCATGGCCTGCGGCATTCTCCTCATCACTCATCCCGGGATCGGCGCTGCGCTGCTGAGCGTGGCGACCCGGCTGTTGCGGCAGTTGCCGCTGAAAACCGAAGCGTTCGAGGTGCCGTTCGACGCGGACCTCGACGCACTGCTGCCGCAGGCGTCGGCGGCGTTGCGGCGGGTGGACGACGGCGATGGCGTACTGGTGGTGACGGATCTGTACGGGGCCAGTCCGAGCAATCTCGCCGCACGGCTGGCGCGCCTGGGCACGCCGGTGCGACGCGTCTCGGCGCTGAGCCTGCCGATGCTGCTGCGGATCATGAATTATCCCGAACAAGGACTGGAGCAGTTGCCCGCGACCGCGGCAGCCGGCTCGCGCAACGGCGTGGTGATCGACGATGCTTGAACGCGAACTGCTGGTCTCCAACCGCCTCGGCCTGCACGCCCGCGCCACTGCCAAGCTGGTGCAGACGCTGTCCTCGTTCCGCTGCAACGCCACGCTGGCGGCCAAGGGCCGCGAGGTCAACGCCAAGAGCATCATGGGCGTGATGCTGCTGGCCGCCGCACAGGGCACACCGGTGACGGTGCGGGTGGACGGCGCCGACGAAGCCGAGGCGCTCAAGGCCGTGGTCGACCTGTTCGAGCGGCGCTTCGACGAGGACAGCTGAGCATGCGCCGCCGGCGGCCGCAGGCAGCGACGCGGTGCCGCCGCACGGGGCACGCGCGGTGAGCGTGCGCATCGCCGGCCATGGTGCCTCGCGCGGCAATGCCCTGGGCCGGGCGCGGGTGCGCCTGCCGCATGCGCTGGAGGTGGCCGAGCAACGCATCGCCGCTGCGCAGATCCCCGAGGAACTCGATCGCCTGCACCGTGCGGTGGACGCCGCGCGCGAGGAGATGCACGGCCTGCGCCAGCGCCTGCACGGCGCCCTGGCCAAGGAGGTCGGCGAATTCCTCGACCTGCATGCGCTGCTGCTCGACGACCCGGAACTGCTGCACGGCCTGGACGAACTGATCCGCACCGGCCGCTACAGCGCCGACTACGCGCTGCGCCTGCAGCGCGACCGCCTGGCGACCGTGTTCGACGACATGGAAGACGCCTACCTCAAGAGCCGCATGGACGATCTGGACCATGTGATCGGGCGGATCCATGCGTTCCTGCAGAAGCGCCAGCCGGACAGCGAGGGCCTGGCCGGCGAGATCCTGGTGTGCGAGAACGTGGCGCCGTCGGAACTGGCGCAACTGCAGGCGCAGGGCGTGGTCGGCATCGTCACCAGCGCCGGCAGCACGCTGTCGCACAGCGCGATCCTGGCGCGCAGCCTGCACCTGCCGCTGGTGGTCGGTGTCGCCGACGCGCTGCAGAAGATCAACGACGGCGACGTGCTGATCATCGACGGCACCCAGGGCGCGGTGCTGGTCGACCCGACCCCGGACGACCTGCGCGACTATCGCAGCCGCGTGCGCGAGCAGGCCAAGCTGCAGCGCAGCCTGGGCAAGCTGCGCTCCAAGCCCAGCCGCACCCGCGACGGCGTGGACATCACCTTGCTGGCCAACGCCGAGTCGCGCGACGACGTCACCCGCGCGCATGCGCTCGGTGCCGACGGCCTGGGCCTGTATCGCACCGAATTCCTGTTCCTGCAGCGCGACGCGCTGCCCGACGAGGAAGAACAGTTCCATACCTACCGCGACGCGGTGCTGGGCATGAGCGGGCGGCCGGTGACCATCCGCACCCTGGACCTGGGCGCGGACAAGGCCGATCGCACCGGCCTGACCATGAGCAATGAAGAAAACCCGGCACTGGGATTGCGTGGCGTGCGCCTGTCGCTGGCCCGGCCCAAGGTCTCCGACACGCAGTTGCGCGCGCTGCTGCGCGCCTCCGCCTACGGCCCGGTGCGGGTGCTGGTGCCGATGGTCAGCGCGCGCGAGGAGCTGCTGGCGATGCGCCGGCATCTCAAGCGCATCGGCGCGCAGTTGCGCCGCGACGGCCACGCCATCGCCGAGCAGGTGCAACTCGGCGCGATGATCGAGGTGCCGGCGGCGGCGCTGGCGCTGGACACCTTCATCGACGCCATCGACTTCCTGTCGATCGGCACCAACGACCTGGTGCAGTACCTGCTCGCCGCCGATCGCAACAACGAAGCGGTGGCCGACTTGTATTCGCCGCTGCATCCGGCGGTGCTGCGATTGATCGCGCAGGTGATCGCCACCGGCCAGGCCCACGGCAAGCCGGTGGCGGTGTGCGGCGAGATCGCCGGCGACCCGTCCCTGACGCCGATGCTGCTGGCCCTGGGGCTGCGCGAGTTCAGCCTGCACCCGGCGACGATGCTGGAGGTGCGCCAGGTGATCCGCGACACCGACCTGCAGGCGCTGCGCCAGCGCGGCACCAAACTGCTGCAGGCCCGCGACCGCAAGGGCATCGAGCGCTGGTTGGCTTGAGAGCCGGGATTCGGGATTCGGGATTCGGGATTGGGGATTGGGATGAAGCCGTTCGGCTGCGGAACGCAGGGATTCGATTGAAGGATGCCGGTTGCGGCATCCTGCGCCGCGCGCTTCGATGAAAAAATCGCCAACCCTCTGGGCAGCAACCGCACGGTTCCGACAGCGCCTGCCCCGCCGTTTTTTTGTGGGAGGGGCTTCAGCCCCGACGCCTTACCGGTAAGGCGTCGGGGCTGAAGCCCCTCCCACAGAGGAGCGCAGGAGCCGGTGCTCGCGCATAAGCATCGAATCCCCAATCCCAACTCCCCAATCCCTGCCCGCTGTGCTTCCCGCAACATGCAGGCGATAATGTTGGGATGAACATCTGACCGACCGCGTTTCTCCGGAGCGCGGCCTCTACCGAAGGGAGCAGCGCATGGCCGACGCCGTCCGCCACGACAAGACCGCGCGGCAGCTGCGCATGCTGTCCGATGCGCTGGACAGCGGGCGCCTGGGTCCGGTGCGGCGGCTGGTCAATACGCTGGCGCCGGCGGAGATCGGCAACCTGCTGGAGTCGCTGCCGCCGGGCAAGCGCGAGGTGGTGTGGGGGCTGGTCGACCCGGAGGACGACGGCGAGGTGCTGGTCCACGTCGGCGAGGAAGTGCGCGAGAGCCTGCTCGCGGACATGGACCCGGACGAAATCGTCGCCGCGGTCGAGGACCTGGACATCGACGACCTCGCCAACCTGGTCGAGGACCTGCCGGACACGGTCATCGACGAAGTGCTCAAGTCGATGGACCGCGAGAACCGCGAGCGGCTCGAGCAGGTGCTGTCGTATCCCGAGGACAGCGCCGGGCGCCTGATGAATCCGGACGTGGTCACCGTGCGCGCGGACGTCAACGTCGACGTGGTGCTGCGCTACCTGCGCCTGCGCGGCGAGCTGCCGGACCACACCGACCACCTGTTCGTGGTCAGCCGCCGCCATCAGTACCTGGGGAGGGTGTCGCTGGCGGCGCTGGTGACCCACGAGGACTCCACCCCGATCAACCGGCTGATCGACGACGAGCAGCCGGCCATCGACGTCGGCGAAGGCGCCGACGAGGTCGCGCGGCAGTTCTCCGACCACGACTGGATCTCCGCGCCGGTGGTGGACGACAACAACATCCTGCTCGGCCGCATCACCATCGACGACGTGGTCGACATCATCCGCGACCAGGCCGAGCACCAGGCGATGAGCGCCGCCGGCCTGGACGAGGACGAGGACCTGTTCAGCCCGGTGCGGCGCGCATTCCGGCGCCGCCTGCTGTGGCTGACGATCAATCTCGGCACCGCCTTCATCGCCTCCAGCGTGGTCGGCCAGTTCGAAGGCACCATCGCCAAGCTGGTGGCGCTGGCCGCGCTGATGCCGATCGTGGCCGGCATGGGCGGCAACGCCGGCACCCAGGTGCTGGCGCTGATGGTGCGCGGCCTGGCGCTGGGGCAGATCGGCGCCTCCAACGTCATCGTGCTGCTGCGCAAGGAACTGGCGGTGGCGCTGATCAACGGCCTGGCGCTGGGCGTGGGCCTGGGCCTGATCGTGCTGCTGTGGTTCAAGCAGCCCCTGCTGTCGTTGGTGATCGGCTCGGCGCTGACCATCAACCTGCTCACCGCCGCGCTGGGCGGCGTGCTGGTGCCCTTGACGCTCAAGCGCCTGGGCTTCGATCCGGCGCTGGCCGGCGGGGTGATCCTGACCACGCTGACCGACGTGATGGGCTTCCTCAGCTTCCTCGGCCTGGCCACCCTGGTCCTGCTGTAGGGCGTTTCGTGCGGCGGGCGCGGTTCTCGCCGGTCCACCGCACGCAGCGGCAACTGCGACCGGCGCGCATCCGACGCCACCCTCCGCCCCCTGCACGGCAGGCCGCCGCGCCAGCACGCGCCGTGGCCGGCGGCTGACTGGCGCATGTCCGCCGCCCCTGCCCGGGTTGTCGTGGAGCGGCCCAGCCCACGATACTGCGGCCTTCCCATCCGAGGGCCGGCCATGTCGATGCGTTCGTTGCTGCTTCTGCTGTGCCTGTCGATGGTCGGATGCAGCAGCTTGCCCAGCAACCCGGCGACCGGCCACTTCGTCAGCCGCCAGCTCACCCTCGACGGGCGTGTCTATCGCTACCAGGTGTTCGTGCCGGCGCCGGCGCATCGCCAGGGCCCGGTGCCGGTGGTGCTGTTCCTGCACGGCTCCGGCGAGCGCGGCGACGATGGCCGCGACCAGACCACGTCCGGGCTGGGTCCGTACCTGCGCCGCCACCTGGCCGATTTCCCGGCCCTGGTGGTGATGCCACAGGCGCCCGACGGCGAGGAGTGGAACGGCACCAACGCGACCATGGCGCTGCAGGCACTGGACGACAGCAGCGCCGAGTTCAACGGCGACCCGCAACGCACCTACCTGACCGGCATGTCGATGGGCGGTTACGGCACCTGGGAGATCGCCCTGAAGCAGCCGCAGCGCTTCGCCGCGCTGGTGCCGATCTGCGGTGCGATCCTGTCCCCGCACGAGGACCGCGAATACCTGGTGGTGACGCCGGTGGCCTATCTGGCCGATCCCTACAGCGCGCTGGCGCAGCGCCTGCGGCACGTACCGGTGTGGATCTTCCACGGCGCGCAGGACGACGTGGTGCTGCCGCACGACGACCGCAAGATCGTGCGTGCGTTCAAGAACCTCGACGCCGACGTGCGCTACACCGAATACCCGCAGGGCAACCACAACGCCTGGGATGCCACCTACCGCGATCCGAAGATGTGGCAGTGGCTGTTCGCGCAGAAGCGCAGCGACGCCGGCACGCCGACGACCGCCGACAACTGAGCGCGGCGGTCACGCGCTACGCGCGCTTGCCTTGGCGTAGCCGGGGCGCCCACCTACCAGCGACCTTCGACCACCGTTCGATGCAGGGGGATGCATGCGACAGCTGCGCGCCACAGCCTGTGTGCTGCTGGCCTGCGCCGGCCACGGCGCGGCGGCACAGGCACTGACCGAGCCGGTCACTACTTACCTGCAAAGCAAGGCGGCGACAGCACGCCCCGGCGTGGAGTATCGCAAGGACATCGCCGCGCTGCAGACACGGTTGGACAGCATGGATGCGGCGGACATCGCCCTGCTGGACCGGATCATCGCCCATTGCGGCACCTGGCAGCGGCCCGGCCTGCGCGTGGTCAGCGTCGCCGACGTGCACGAATACGAGGCCTACATGGCCGCCCATGACGACGGCCAGCCGACCGAATGGATCGATCTCAGTTGCGCCAATGCGCTGCAGATGCGCGGCTTTGCCGCCGCCGCGCAACAGCAGTGGACGCAGGCGCTGGCATGGCTGGACCAGGCCATCGCGCTCGGGCCGTACCTGTTCTCCGCCTACACCGAACGCGGCTATGCGTTGCGCAACCTGGGTCGCATGGACGACGCGCTCGCCAGCTATCGGCAGGCGCTGGCGCTGGCCGACGTCTCGCCGCGGGCGCGCGCGGGCCGTGCGATCGCACTGCGTGGCATCGGCTCGCTGTTGATCGACACGCCGGACAAAGCCGGCGCCCGCGTGGCCCTGCAGCAGTCGCTGGAGTTGGAACCCGGCAATGCCGTCGCCCTGCACGAACTGCGGTATCTCGACCAGATGGAGGCGGCGGCGGCGCAACCGCATTAGGCCCTGCCCGCGCTCCCGCGCATGTCGCGGCGTGATCGTGCACGCCTGCGCCGGATGCGACGACACGGGTCTGTGCGCATCCGCCACTGCCAGGCCTGTCGGCTTCGGCCTGGCAGCACGCGCGGCATGCGGCGGCGGCCAGCACCACCGATGGTGCGATTGGGCACAACGCGGCAACATGGAGCGCAGCGCTTCAGGCAGGGCGCAGTCCTCTGGTGACGCGCCTGGTCGACGAGGACCGTCCCCACCGAGCGACGCCAGCAACTGTCGGCGACGCGCCGAACCGCGTACAGTCCGCGCTTTCGCGCACAGAGCCGGCATGGCGACCACGCTTTCCTCATCGCAGACCGCCTTCCATCTCCGACTGCGCGGCCTGGACCCGAGCGCGGCGACGATCGCCGGCGCAGCGATTCCGCCACTGCTGGTGCCGGCACACGACGACCCCACGGCGCTGCAACTCAGCGACAGCGGACGCTGGCTGTTGCAGGTGCTGGACGCACTGGACGCCCTGCACCAGGCCGCGCAGGCCAGCAGCCTGTCCGCCGATGCGCTGCGGCGCGACCAGAAGTTCGCGCCGCCCGGGCGGCCCTCGCTGCACCTGGTGCAGTTGCGCCAGCAGCAGGCCGCCGCACAGCAGGCCCTGCGGCGCGGCAACCAGGCGCTGGCCCAGGCCACCGCCGGCTTCGTGCGCAGCGCCGGGCTGACGCCACCGCCACTGATTGGACCGGTGGCGTTCGTGCAAGGATGGATTGCGCGCCATCTGCGGTAACGGCGCGATGCCACCGAGCGGAGCGTGCCTGGCCCCTCGGACGGCGCGCCGCGGACGCGACAGGCAAGCTTCATGGTAGCCGTGCGACCGCGGCACCTGCCGCGTCTTGCCGATCGGCCACGATCGCGGCCGGCAAGGGACTGCTGCGACCGCCGCTCGCATAGGGCATGCGCCACGCACCAGGGTTGACCGCCGAAGCGGCGCCGGCAGTTCCGACGGCGTGCGCGGCGCACCGCCCGCCACGCGCCGCGCGGCCGATGCGCGACGCGGGCGCGCCGCGCGCGTTCACGGAAGCTAAACCGCGAGCGCCAGGTCGCGCGTGTCGGCCTGGGTTGCGCCTTCCCCGCTGCTATCCTGCACGCCCCTCGGACTCCGCTGCCCGACGCCCCATGCCCTGTC
>NZ_LFME01000053.1 GCF_001043115.1 Xanthomonas sp. NCPPB 1128
GGGGTGGGGCTGCGCGCGCCGGCGACCAGGGCCAGTGGCAGGAGCAGGAGGGGAAGCAACGGGGTACGCATACCGGTGGTCTCCCTGTGGCGGCGCGGCGGCGCCGGAATCAGGCCGGTTCGGTCTCGCCGCCGCCGCGGTGCAGCGGGTTGGGCAGCGCCTGGCCCTGTTCGGTGAACTGCAGCGAGACCGAATTCAGGCAGTGGCGCTCGCCGCTCGGCGGCGGGCCGTCCGGGAACACGTGGCCGAGATGGCTGTCGCAGCGGGCGCAGACGATCTCGGTGCGGATCATGCCGTGGCTGGTGTCGCGCAGTTCGCGCACGTGGTCGGGGTGATAGGGCGCGAAGAAGCTCGGCCAGCCGGTGCCGGAATCGAACTTGGCGCTGGAGCGGAACAGCGGCAGTCCGCACAGCCGGCAGGTGTAGACGCCCTCCAGCTTGTTGTCCAGGAACACCCCGCAGAACGGCGCTTCGGTGCCGTGCTGCAGCAGCACCCGGCGTTCCTCCGCGTTCAGGTCGCCGATCAGGTGCTCGCGCTCGGCAGCGGTGGGAGGCGTGAGGTCGAAGCGGCTCATGGCGGGGCCTGTGGCGGGAAGGTGGGAAAACAACATGAGGGCTTCAGGCACGGGATCAAGCATGCCGCCGGTCGCATCGACGCCGCCCGGACGCTGGAGTAGCGTGAGAGATCACCGGCCATGCGAGATCGCCCCATGTCCCGCCTCTTCATCCGTATCGCCGCCATCGTCCTGCTTGCGCCGGTGATGGCTGCCGCACAGGGCTTGCAGCCGGTGCCGGGCACGCCTCCGAGCAATCGCGACGCCAACGCACTGCGCGCCCCGCCGCCGCCACGCGCGACGCCGGTGCCGTCGGGTCTGGATCAGCGCCCGCAAGCCGCGCCCATTCCGACGCCGAGGACCGGGCCGATCCCGTCCAACCTGGGCGACCGGCCGCAGGCCCCGGCGCAGGACCAGCGCGCGCATCCTGCCCCGCCGGGCGGCGTCGCCGACCCGTCCGCCCGCCGCCCGGTGCGCCTCTACGACCGCAGCGGCCAGGTGATCCCAGGCGCGATGCAGGTCGGCCCGAACCGCGCGCTGGACACCCGCACCGGCCGCTACTACGACACCGTCCCCAGCGGCGACGGGGTGCGCATCCAGGACTGAGGCGCGTGCGCCTGGGCGACGAACGCGCGGCGAACGCCGCGTGGCCGCCATCCTCACAAATCGGTTTCTAGACTGGCGGACCGGCCGCGATTGCCGCGGCGCCATGTTTCGCAGGAGAACCGATGAGCAAGCTTCCCGACAACACCCTGATCGTCGTCGCCGACCGCACCAGCGCGCGCCTGTTCCGGGTCAACCTGGCGGGCGAGACCGCGCTGCTGGAGCAGACCGAAGTGCTGAACCCGACGCCGATCGAGGGCGTGGAGGACGGCGACCGGCCGATGACCATGGATGAGGCCGGGTTCGTGCGCCAGGTGGCCGAGCGGCTGTACCAGGACGCGTTGCGCGGGCAGGTCGAGCATCTGATGCTGGTCGCCGACCCGCACACGCTGGGGCAGTTGCGGCCGCTGTTGCACAAGGAGGTGCAGAAGCGGGTGGTGGCCGAACTGGCCAAGAACCACGCCAATTCCTCGCGCGACGACCTGGAGAAGCTGCTGGTCTCCTGACCCGCACGCATTCGCCCGCAACGCTCAGTCGGCGATCGGCAGGCTGAGCGTTTCCTTCACCTCTTCCATCACGATGTAGCTCTTGGACTCGCGCACGTGCGGCAGGGTCAGCAGGGTGCTGCCCAGCAGCTTGCGGTAGGACGCCATCTCGCTGATGCGGGCCTTGAGCAGGTAGTCGAAGTCGCCGGAGACCAGGTGGCATTCGAGCACGTTGGGCAGCTTCAGCGCGGCGCGGCGGAACTCCTCGAAGATGTCGCCGGACTTGTAGGCCAGGCTGATCTCCACGAATACCAGCAGGCTGGCCTTGAGATAGTGCGGGTCCAGCCGCGCGTAGTAGCCGGTGATGGCGCCGTCGCGTTCCAGCCGCCGCACCCGCTCGGTGCATGGGGTGGTCGACAGGCCCACGCGCTCGCCCAGTTCGGTGAAGGAGATGCGCCCTTCCTGCTGCAGGATGCGCAGGATCTTGCGGTCGATCTTGTCCAGTTCGCGGAGGCGTGCGGCCATGCGGGCGGGTCTCAGGGGTTTGGCCTGCCAGGCCGGGCGAAGTCAGGGGAAAATCCTGGGTTGTGCTGCCTATACTGCACCGAACTTCTGCCCTGGCGCCATCCAGCCAGGGAATTGATCCGAACGGAGTAGGCGCATGCGGGTTCTGGTTCTCGGCAGCGGTGTGATCGGCACGGCCACGGCGTGGTATCTGGCCCGCAGCGGCTGCGAGGTGACGGTGGTCGACCGCCAGCCGGCGGCCGGGCTGGAGACCAGCTACGCCAATGCCGGCCAGGTCTCCCCCGGCTATGCGTCGCCGTGGGCGGCGCCGGGGGTGCCGCTGAAGGCGCTGAAATGGCTGTTCCAGCGCCATGCGCCGCTGGCGATCACGCCGACCGCCGACCTGCAGCAGTATCTGTGGCTGGCGCAGATGCTGCGCAACTGCACCGCCGAGCGCTATGCGATCAACAAGGCGCGGATGGTGCGCCTGTCCGAGTACAGCCGCGACTGCCTGGACCAGCTGCGTGCCGAGACCGGCATCGCCTACGAAGGTCGCCAGCTCGGCACCACCCAACTGTTCCGCACCCAGCAGCAGTTGGACGGTGCGGCCAAGGACATCGAGGTGCTGCGCGAATACGGCGTGCCTTACGAGTTGCTGGACCGTGCCGGCATCGCCCGGGTCGAGCCGGCCCTGGCCAGCGCGCCGGCGACCCTGGTCGGCGCGCTGCGCTTGCCCAACGACCAGACCGGCGACTGCCGCCTGTTCACCCAGCGCCTTGCCGCGATGGCCGCCGAGGCCGGCGTGCAGTTCCGCCAGGGCGAGACCATCGAGGCCCTGCACGCCGATGGCGACCGCATCGATGGCGTGCGCATCGGCGGCCAGCTGGAGCGCGCCGACCGCTACGTGGTCGCGCTGGGCAGCTATTCGCCCGGCCTGCTGGCGCCGCTGGGCATCCGCCTGCCGGTGTACCCGCTGAAGGGCTATTCGCTGACCCTGCCGATCCGCGACGCGGCGCTGGCGCTGACCTCCACCATCCTCGACGAGAGCTACAAGGTGGCGATCACCCGCTTCGACGAACGCATCCGCGTCGGCGGCATGGCCGAACTGGCCGGCTTCGACCTGTCGCGGCCGGCGCGGCGCCGCGCCACCCTGGAGAAGGTGGTCAACGACCTGTATCCGCGCGGCGGCGACCTGGCTGCGGCTGAGTTCTGGACCGGGCTTCGCCCGGCCACCCCGGACGGCACGCCGGTGGTCGGCGCCACCGGCTACCGCAACCTGTTCCTCAACACCGGCCACGGCACGCTGGGCTGGACCATGGCCTGCGGCTCCGGCCGCTACCTGGCCGACCTGATGGTCTCGCGGCAGCCGCAGATCAGCGGCGAGGGCCTGGACATCTTCCGTTATTCCCGCGGTTCGGCCGCATCCGTTGCCGAGGCCGTCGCGTGCGCCCAGCCCGTGCATTGATCGATCTCGACGCGCTGCGCCACAACTACCGCCTGGCCCGCCAGCTGAGCGGCGGCAAGGCGCTGGCGGTGGTCAAGGCCGATGCCTACGGGCACGGCGCGGTGGCGTGCGCGCGCGCGCTGGACGGCGAGGCCGACGGCTTCGCGGTGGCCTGCATCGAGGAGGCGCTGGAACTGCGCCAGGCCGGCATCGCCGCGCCGATCCTGCTGCTGGAAGGCATCTTCGATGCCGACGAGCTGCCGCTGGTCGCCGAACACCGGCTGTGGTGCGCGGTGGCCTCGCCCTGGCAGGTGGAGGCGATCGCCGCCTTCGCCGCGCCGCAGCCGCTGTGCCTGTGGCTGAAGCTGGACAGTGGCATGCACCGGCTGGGCCTGGCGCCGGCCGAATTCCGCGCCGCGCACGCGCGCCTGAGCGCCTTGCCGCAGGTCGAGCGGCTGGTGCTGATGAGCCACTTCGCCCGCGCCGACGAACTGGACAGCGCACGCACGCGCGAGCAGGTGGAAGTGTTCCGCCAGGCCACCGCCGGCCTGGCCGGCGAGACCAGCCTGTGCAACTCGCCGGCGCTGCTCGGCTGGCCGGCGTTGCGCAACGACTGGGGACGGCCGGGGCTGATGCTGTACGGCGCCGATCCGTTCGCCGCGACGGCGGCGCTGCCCGGCGAACTGCGCCCGGTGATGACGCTGCAGTCCAAGGTCATCTCGGTACGCGATCTGGCCCCTGGCGAGCCGGTCGGCTACGGCGCGCGCTTCGTCGCGGCGCGGCCGACCCGGGTCGGGGTGGTGGCGATCGGCTATGCCGACGGCTATCCGCAGTTCGCGCCCAACGGCACGCCGGTGCTGATCGACGGCGCGCCCGGCGTGCTCATCGGGCGCGTGTCGATGGACATGCTGACCGTGGACCTGACCGACCATCCGCAGGCCGGCCTCGGCAGCCTGGTGCAGTTGTGGGGCGAGCAGCCGCGCATCGACGCGCTGGCCGGGCGCTGCGCCTCCAGCGCCTACCGGCTGCTGTGCGGCCTCAAGCGCGCGCCGCGCACCTATCTCGGCGCTTGACCCGTGCCTGACGGCGCCGGCGCGATGCCGGCGCCGCGCATCCGGCTTCAGCGCTCGGCGACCGCGCTGTCCTTGTTGCGGAACTGGCGGCGCAGCCACTCGTCGAGCATGCGCTTTTCGTAGCGCAGCGGATCGGTGCTCAGGCCGACCGAACTGTTGTACAGATAGCTCGGATCCATCAACTTCGGCTGGCCCTGCGCCAGCACCTGGCCATCGGCGCCGTACAGGGTGAAGTCGAGGCTGATCCGCGGCGGGTACAGGTCGCGCATCACCCGCACGTCGTTCCAGTTCGGACCGTGCCAGGGTTCGAAGTCGCCGGCGCGCTTGATGTCGGTCAGCGTGATGTCCAGGCGCTGGCCGGGCTGCAGTTGCTTGGCGGCCTGCTTCTGCAGATAGGCGGCCAGGTCCTGTACCCAGTCGCCGCGTTCGGCTTCCCAGCGGTTGCGGCTCTGCCGCAGTTCGCTGAAGGTGGCCGGATCGGCCCAGCTGACCTGTACCGGGCCGTCGCTGGCGAGGCTGCGCGGGGCCTGCGGGTCGGTGACGTTGCGGATCTCGGCGGAGGCGCCGCCCGCCCACAGGCAGGCAACAGCCAGCGCCGTCCAGGCATAGCGGATCTTCATGGCGGATCTCCAGGAGGCGTGCACCCAGTGTGTGCCTGTGCCGGCATGCCTGCAATCGCGGCGCGGCGTGCGGCGGCGATCGTTGGCCGTGATTCATCCGTCCGGCATGACGGGCGGCTCACATTGTCTCGCCACCTGCTTCACGGTGCGCGCGCGAGCATGGATGCCACTCGAGCGCTACGGGGATCGCATGAAGACGCCGTTGTTCCACCAGGCCCACACGGGCAGCGATGTGCGCCTGCAGTTCATCGACTGGGCCAAGCGCCACGGGCACAGCCCGGCCAGCGGCGCGGCCGCGTTCGTCGAGCACCAGGCCAATCTGGACGAGGCGGCGCGCCAGTTGCGGCTGAATCCTGGCGACGACGTGCGTCACCTGCTACGGCGCTACCTGGTCTCGCTCGGCGAGGCGCAGGACGTGGCCGTGCAGTTCCCGCCCAGCTACCACTACCGTAGCCCGCAGGGGCAGAGCTTCCGCTACACGCTGATCCTGGTACTGGCCGAGGACGGCGTGGAGTGGAAGGCGCGGGTGTGGACCGGCCTGGAGTACCTCGGCCTGATCGTGGGTCGCGGTGCCGGCCCGCGCGCCAACTACACGCGCTTGGCACGGATGGCGGTGGAGCACGAGCTCGCCAGCGACGCGCCGCGTTTCACACTCGGCTGAGCGGTTCAGGAAATTTGTCATGTCCGTCGTCAGCGCGCCCGAGCGCCCCGTGGTCCCCGAAGAATGCCGTCGGCAATGTCGGCAGCTGGGGCCGGCACGCGTGCAGCAGTTGCTGGAATCCTCGCCGCCGCCGCCGTGGCGCGAGGAAGCCGAGCGCTGGCTGGAAGAGCAGGCATTGCGCAGTGCGCGCCTGACCCAGTGGATGGTCTTGGCCGGCATCGGCCTGTCGCTGCTGGGCATCGTGCTGGTCATCGCCTTCTTCTGGTGACCCGGTTCCAGCAGGTGCCGTGGACGTCGCGGCTTGACGGCGGCGGAGTGGCTTAACAAGATGAGGGTTCCGCCTCGCCGTTCCTAGCGCGCCGTTGTTGCGCCGCGGATGCCGGGCACCGTCTTCATTTGTTGCCGTAGGCCGCTTCCAGAGCTACTCCGTCATGCATGCCAGCCCAGAATCCACGTCCTCTTCGCTCGCGCAGGCGACGGACCTGCAGTACCGCGAGATCTTCGACAAGAGCGATTCCGGCTTCTGCGTGATCCAAGTGTTGTTCGAGGGGGAGTGCGCGATCGACTATGTGTTCCTGCAGGTCAACCCGGCCTTCGAGCGCGAGACTGGCTTGCGCGACGTGGTCGGGCGACGCGTCCGCGACGTGTTGCCGACGCTGGAGGAGCACTGGTTCCAGCGTTACGCCGAAGTGGCGCTGAGCGGCCGCTCGGTCAAGTTCGAGAATTTTGCCGCGGCACTTGGGCGTTGGTGGACCGTGGATGCGTTCCGCGTCGGTGCGCCGGAGCTGCACCAGGTCGCCATCCATTTCCTCGACATCACCGAACGCAAGCGGGTGGAGCGCGATCTGGCCGAGAGCGAGGCGCGCTTCAGCGCGCTGGCCGAGGGCCTGCCGATGCCGGTGTGGGTCCTGGACGCCCAGGGCGAACTGCGCTTCACCAACACCGCCTACGCCGAGTTCTTCGGGATCGACCCGCAGAGCGACGATGCACGACCAGGCTGGGGCGACGTGCTGCATCCGGAGGACGTGGGCGTGTTCGCCTACGAACTGCGCAACGCGCTGCACGACCAGCGCAACCTGCGCGCACTGGTGCGCGCGCGCCGCCACGACGGCGAATGGCGCTGGGTGGAGATGACCGCGGTGCCGCGCTATTCCGCCGAGGGCGAGTTCATCGGCCTGGCCGGCAGCAGCCCGGACGTGACCGAGCGCCGCGACATCGAACTGGCGCGCGAGCAGTTGCTGGAATCCGAGCGCAGCGCGCGCAACGCCGCCGAGAGCATGGCGCGGCTGAAGGACGAATTCCTGGCGACGCTGTCGCACGAGTTGCGCACGCCGCTGACCACCATCCTCGGCTGGAGCGATCTGCTGCTGCAGCGGCTGCCACCGGGCGATCCGAGCAGCAAGGGCCTGTCGGTGATCGCCAGCAGCGCGCGCGCGCAGCAGCGGCTGATTTCCGACATGCTCGATCTCAGCAGCATGCTGCTGGGCAAGGTGCAACTGGAAGTGGAGGCGCTGGACCTGGCCGAACAGGTGCGCGAGGCGATGCGCGCGCAGGAGCCGGTGGCCGAAGGCAAGGACCAGGCGCTGACCCTGCAGGTGCCGGCGCAGCCGTGCATGGTGCTGGGCGATGCCACGCGCCTGCAGCAGGTGTTCTGGAACCTGCTGTCCAATGCGATCAAGTTCACGCCTGCGCACGGGCGCATCGCCCTGGCGATCGAGCTCGATGCCGATGGCGAGCATGTCAGTGTGGCCGTGCGCGATTCCGGTGACGGCATCCCGCCGGAGTTCCTGCCGCATCTGTTCGGCCGCTTCCGCCAGGCCGACAGCACCACCACCCGCCTGCACGGCGGCCTCGGCCTGGGCCTGGCGATCGTGCAGCAATTGGTGGAGATGCATGGCGGCCAGATCAGCGCGGCCAGCGAAGGCCGCGGCTGCGGTTCGGTGTTCACCGTGCGCCTGCCGCTGCACCGCGACGCGCCGGGCTCGCGCCCGCTGCGCGAAGTGCGTGCCTTCGCCATGGCCGAACAAGTGGTCGAGGCGCATTCGCTCAAGGGCGTACGCCTGCTGGCGGTGGAGGATCAGCCGGACATGCTCGACTACCTGCGACGCCTGCTCGAGGAGCAGGGCGCCGAGGTGATCGCGGTGGGCTCGGCCAGCGAGGCGCTGGGGGTGCTCGACGGCGGCGGCCATGCCGCGATCGACGTGATGGTCACCGACATCGGCATGCCGGGCATGGACGGCTACGGCCTGATCCGCACCGTGCGCGAGAACATGGGCCTGGGCGCGGACGACCTGCCGGCGGTGGCGGTGACCGCGCTGGCGCGCGCCGACGATCGCCAGCGCGCGTTGCAGTCCGGCTTCCAGGAACACCTGGCCAAGCCGTACAGCGTGGCGCAGCTCGTGTCTGCGGTGCGCTTCGCAAGGCAGCGCTGACCGCCGGCTCACGCCGGCGGCGCTAGGCTGCAGCGGTCCCCATGCGGAGTCCGCCGATGACCCAGTTTGCCGAGCGTATCCACACCGACCAGGCGCAGATCCAGGCGCTGGAAGCGTTGATTCTGCAGTTGCCGGACCAATCCAACGTGCGCATCGAATTGACCGACGGCAGCGTGTGCTTCGGCACCGTGTCGGTGCGCCCCAGCATCCAGCAGTTCCGCGACGCCGAGGGCAACGAGGGCAGCAATGCGCAGGTGCGCATCGATGATCTCGACGATCCCGCCCTGCACCGTTACCTGTGGCTGGACGAAATCCGCAGCGTGCGCCAGCTGCCGGCGCGGCCTTGGGATATCGATCCGCGCGGCGACGCCTCTTGACGCATCTTTCACTTTTTCCGCGTCAGGGCTGTGCATCATCGGGTTCCCCCGTGTTCCCGGATATCCAAGACGCATGGCCATGTCTTCGCCGATTCGTGCCCGTTGGGTGTTGTGCGCACTCGGTGCCGCTCTGCTCGCCGCCTGCGGCGACACCGCCAAGCACTCCATCGAGGACGGCATGGGGCCGGATCCGGTACTGCCCGATCCGGTCAAGCGCATGATTCCCACGGTCAAGGTCGCCGAGGTCAAACGCTGGGCCGATGGCGCCGCGCCGATGCCGGCCGCCGACCTGGCGGTGCAGGCCTTCGCCCGCGACCTGGACCACCCGCGGTGGTTGTACGTGCTGCCCAACGGCGACGTGCTGGTCGCCGAGACCGCCGAGCCGCCGGCGCCGGAAAAGGAGAGCAGCGGCCTGCGCGACAAGATCCAGGGCGCGATGATGGCCAAGGCCGGTGCCACCGTGCCCAGCGCCAATCGCATCACCCTGCTGCGCGATGCCGACGGCGACGGCGTCGCCGAGGTGCGCACGCAGTTCCTCAAGGGGCTGTATTCGCCGTTCGGCATGGCCCTGGTCGGCGATCGCCTGTACATCGCCAATGCCGATGCGCTGGTCAGTTTCCCGTACAAGGACGGCGACACCCAGATCACTGCCGCGCCCAGCTTCGTCGCCAACCTGCCCGGCGGCATCAACCACCACTGGACCAAGAGTCTGCTGGCCAGTCGCGACGGCAAGAAGCTGTACGTGGGCGTCGGCTCCAACAGCAACGTCGCCGAGAACGGCATGGAGCAGGAGCTCAACCGCGCCGCGATCCTGGAAGTGGACGCGGCCAGCGGCGCCACGCGCGTGTTCGCCAGCGGTCTGCGCAACCCGGTCGGCCTGGCCTGGCAGCCCGGTACCGACACGCTGTGGACCGTGGTCAACGAACGCGACGAACTCGGCAGCGACCTGGTGCCCGACTACCTGACCTCGGTGCGCGAGGGCGGCTTCTACGGCTGGCCCTACAGCTACTACGGGCAGCACGTGGACGAGCGCGTGCAGCCGCAGAATCCGGAGATGGTCGCCAGCGCGATCAAGCCGGACTACGCGCTGGGCGCGCATACCGCCTCGCTGGGCCTGGCCTTCTACGAGGGCGCGCTGCTGCCGCAGACCTATCAGGGCGGCGCCTTCATCGGCCAGCACGGCTCCTGGAACCGCGACCCGCCGTCGGGCTACAAGGTGATCTACGTGCCCTTCGCCAACGGCAAGCCCAGCGGCAAGCCACAGGACGTGCTGACCGGCTTTCTCGACGCCGAGGGGCGTGCGCAGGGTCGCCCGGTCGGCGTGGCGGTGGACAAGCCCGGCGCGCTGCTGGTCGCCGACGACGTCGGCAACGTGGTGTGGCGGGTGACGCCCAAGTCGGGCAAGTGAGCGGCTTGGTGAGCCGCGTCTTGCCGCATCGATCGTAGAACGGCTTCGGCCGCGACGCGGGATTCATGGTGAAGCTCGGTCGCGGCTGGAGCCGCTCCTACGAAAGCCACCGACATTGCCACTGACGATGTGGTGTGGCGCAGGTGGCCAGAACTCCGCATCGCAAAAACAGGATGTGCATGCACTCGTAAAAACAGGATGTGCATGCACTCGTAGGAGCGGCTTCAGCCGCGACAAGCGTCACAGGGACGCCTGGTCGCGGCTGGAGCCGCTTCTACACGTCAATGCTCCACCGGCGCCGGCTCCACGCCGAAACGACGGGCGTAGCCGCGTTCGTTGAACACGCGCTCCACTTCGGTGTCGCCCAGTTCCGGGGCGGCGTAGACGGCGTAGACCACGCTGCCGTCGTCGCGCGCGCCGCGCTGGTGCAGGCGGTAGCGTGGGCGCCCGGTGCCGGTGTTCTCCGGGTAGTGCAACGGCGGCTGGCTGCCATCCAGGTCCACTTCGCTGTTGTCGACGACGCCACCGATGAACACTGCGCGCATGCTGCCTCTCCAGTCATTGGGTGCCTTGCAGCCTAGGCGCGGCGATGTTGCCGGAACATCAATGATGCGTTGGATTCGCGCAAAACCGGGCTCGCCGCCCGCTGCCGGTAGAATGCGCGTCCCTGTTCCGACGACCATGCCCGATGCCGGCCGCGCAAGACGCTCCCCTCGATACCCTGTTCCTGCCGTTCGCCCAGGGCGTGCTGCGCTGGCCCGCCGGCAAGGTGCTGTTCCTGCGCGCCCGCGACGGCTGGGCGCTGCGCCAGCACGCGCAGCCGGCGCAACTGGTCTGCGAGCAGGACTACCGGCCGTTCGCCAGCGCGCTGCAGCAGGGCGGCTGGACGGTGCGTGCCGAGCAGGACGGCGAGGCCGACGCCGGCGGCTACGCGCTGGTGCTGGTGCTGCCGCCGCGCCAGCGCGAGGAAGCGCGGGCGCTGCTGGCGCGCGCCGTGGCGCTGGCCGCGCCGGGTGGCGTGGTGGTGGCCTGTCAGGCCAACAACGAAGGCGCGCGTTCCGGCGAGGACGACCTGCAGCAGTTGGCCGGCCTCGGTGGCAAGCTGACCAAGCACCACTGCCGGGTGTACTGGACCGCGCCGCTGCAGGGCGCTCACGACGTCGCGCTGCAGCAGCGCTGGGCGAAACTGGATGCGGTGCGGCCGATCCTGGACGGGCGCTTCCGCAGCCGCCCGGGCGTGTTCGCCTGGGATCGCATCGACCCGGCCTCGGCGCTGCTGGCCGAACACCTGCCTGCCGACCTGCGCGGCCGTGCTGCCGATCTCGGCGCCGGCTACGGCTACCTGTCGGCGGAACTGCTGGCGCGCTGCCCGCAGCTGACCGCGCTGGACCTGTTCGAAGCCGACGCACGCGCGCTGGCGCTGGCGCGCGCGAATCTGGCGCAGGCACCGGCAGGGACGACGCTGGGCTTCCACTGGCACGACGTGACCACCGGACTGCCGGGGCAGTACGACGTCATCGTCAGCAACCCGCCGTTCCATGCGCCGGGGCGGATGGAACGGCCGGACATCGGCCGGCGCTTCATCGCGGTGGCAGCGCAGGCGCTGGCACCCGGCGGTCGGCTGTTCCTGGTCGCCAATCGCCATCTGCCCTATGAAGCGGTGCTCGACGCCAGCTTCGGGGAGACCGAGGTGCTCGCCACCCGCGACGGCTTCAAGCTGATCCACGCGGTGCGCAGCCGTGCCGGAGCGCGCCGATGAAACTGGTCAAGCACCTGGCCAACCTGGGCTATGGCAGCCGCAAGCAGGTGGCGCTGATGTTCCGCGAAGGCCGCATCACCGATGCCGAGGGCGAGGTGCTGTACGCCGACGACCAGATGCCGCACGACGCGATCCGGGTCGACGGCGAGCCGCTGGATCCGCCGCCCGGGCTGATCCTGGCGCTGCACAAGCCGGTCGGCTACACCTGCTCGACCAAGGATCCGGGGCGCATCGTCTACGACCTGCTGCCGCCGCGCTTCCGCCTGCGCTCGCCGCTGCTGTCCACGGTCGGGCGGCTGGACCGCGACACCAGCGGCCTGCTGCTGATGACCGACGACGGCGCGCTGCTGCACCGTATCGTCTCGCCGAAGGCGCGCCTGGCCAAGGTCTACGAGGCCACCCTGGCCGAGGATCTGCGCGGCGATGAGGCCGCGCTGTTCGCCAGCGGCACGCTGCTGCTCGATGGCGAGACCACGCCGCTGCTGCCGGTGGAGATGGAAACGCTGGGGCCGCGCCAGGTGCGCGTCGCCCTGCACGAAGGCCGCTACCATCAGGTGCGGCGCATGTTCGCCGCCGTCGGCAACCACGTGGTCGCGCTGCACCGCAGCCGCATCGGCGGCTTCGGCCTGGACGATCTGCCGTCGGGGCAGTGGCGGGTGCTGGAGGCGGCGGACGTGGTGCGCTTGTTCGATGGCGGGGTGTAGGGATTGGGGGTTCGGGATTGGCAAAGGCGCGATGCGCCTCGCACCGCGGCGAATCCCGCTTACGAATCCCGAATCCCGAATCCCGAATGCCTAGCAGTGGCGGGTGCTGGAGGCGGCGGACGTGGTGCGCTTGTTCGAGGGCGGGGAGTAGGGATCGGGGATTCGGGATTGGCAAAGGCGCGTGGCGTTGCGACGCCGTGCCTTTGCCGATGTCCGGTTCGCTCCCAACGTCTGCCAGGTTGACGGATTGCGCTGGACGGTCGCGTCTTGAACCGCGCGCATGGGCCGCTTCAACGACGCGCGCAGCGCAGCTCTCGCAGGAGCGGCTTCAGCCGCGACCAGGCCTTGCCGGTAACGCCCGGTCGTGGCTGAGCCACCCCTACGTGGGATGTGTGGGATGCGGACTGGCAAAGGCAGCGACCATGCGTCCTGCCTTTGCAAATCCCCAATCCCCGATTACGAATCCCTGCCCTCAAGCGCCCGCTTCCACCCCTCCAGCCCCAGCTTCTCCAAGGTCTGGAGATTGCGCTCGACGATCACGTCGGCGTCTGGGAACGCGGCCACCGCGCGTTCCACGCTGTCCTCGCGCAGCAGGTGCAGGGTGGGGTAGGGCGCGCGGTTGGTGTAGTTGCCGATGTCGTCCGGTGCGGTGCCGGCGAACTGGTACTGCGGATGGAAGCTGGCGACCTGCAGGATGCCCTGCAGGTCCAGTGCCTCGACCGCGGCGTCGGCGTTGTCGAGGAAGTCGTTGTAGTCGAGGAAGTCCTGCAGCACGTCCGGGTGCACGATCAGCGTGGTGTCGATCTGCTCGGCCGGGGTGTCGCGCAGCAGCACCAGTTCCTCGGCCAGCTGTTCGAGCAGCGCCTCGGGCGTGCTCGCGTCGCTGAGCACGTGGCGGATCTGCTGCTTGACGTGCACCGCCTTGGCGAACGGGCACAGGTTCAGGCCGATCACTGCGCGTTCCAGCCAGCGGCGGGTGTCGCCCAGGTAATCGGGCGCGTCGCCAGGGATCTCGTCGTGCATCGGTCGCAGTAATGGCCTAGGGGAGGTGCAGGCGATTGTAGGCGCTGTCCAGCCACGCCGGCGTTTCCGTGTACATCTCGCGAATCAGGTGCTTGATCAGCGGCAGCAGCTCGGAACTGTCGTTGCGGCGATGGCTGAGGATGATCGGCGAGGTGGCGTGCGCGTCGTCGAGCAGGCGGTAATGCAGGTCGCGGCGCAGCACCCGTACCGAGGCCGGGATGACGCACAGGCCCATTTCCGCGGCGACCAGGCCCAGCGCGGTCTGCAGTTCGCGTACTTCCTGCACCGCCAGCGGACGGACGCCGCGGTCGCGCAGCAGCGACAGCACCTGGTCGGCGAAGCTCGGCCGCGGCTGGCTGGGGTAGACGATCAACCGCTGCGCGGTGAGTGCGTCCGGCGCCAGCGGGGCGTCGTCCGTGGCCAGCGGATGCTCCATCGGCAGCGCGACCACCAGGCGTTCCTCGCGCAGCACGAAGCGCTCCACCGTGTCGTCGTCGTGGCGGATGCGGCCGATGCCCATGTCGATGCGACCGGTCTTCAGCGCCTCGATCTGCTCGCCGGACATCAGTTCCAGCAGGCGGATGTCCAGCTCCGGGCGCTGCTGGCGCAGCCGCCGCACCAGCATCGGCAGGCCGCCGTAGAGCGCGGAGGCAACGAAGCCGATCGCGAACACGCGCTGCTCGCTGCGGCCGAGCCGGCGCGCGGCGTCCTGCATCTGCTCGACCCGGCCCAGCACCTGCAGCGCCTCCTCGTAGAACAGCTTGCCGGCGTCGGTCAGCCGCAGCGGGCGGCTGCTGCGCACGATCAGCCGCGTGCCCAGGTGTTCCTCCAGTTGCTGGATCTGCCGGCTCAGCGGCGGCTGCGCGATGTGCAGCAGTTCGGCGGCGCGGGTGAAGTTGCGCTCGCGGGCGACGGCGACGAAGTAGCGGAGTTGGCGCAGATCCATCGGGAGTTCATGCTCGTTTGAAGTATGTTGCGCTGCAATAAAGGCAGAAAGGACGCGGCTCGCACGGAAAAAATACCAAAAAGGTATGGAGCGAGACCGACAGAGTCTTGGACGTGGCCGCGCGGCCGGCGCAGTGTGGCCCGCATGGACCCGTTGCCCACCCCCA
>NZ_LFME01000054.1 GCF_001043115.1 Xanthomonas sp. NCPPB 1128
GGGGATTGGGGATTCGTGGAAGCCTAGCCCCTCTCCCACCGGGAGAGGGGTTGGGGTGAGGGTACGGCTGCGCGAGGCAGGTGATCGCTGCACTTACTGCCTGGCTGCGTGAGCGGCCGTACCCTCATCCACCCCTTCGGGGCACCTTCTCCCGGAGGGAGAAGGAAATGCCGGCCCGCTTCCTTTTTCAGCGCATGAAGACGCCATGGGCTGCAATGCCGCACACCGACGCCCAGACGTGCAGCCCCTCTCCCACCGGGAGAGGGGTTGGGGTGAGGGTACGGCTGCGCGAGGCAGGTGATCGCTGCACTTGCTGCCTGGCTGCGTGAGCGGCCGTACCCTCATCCACCCCTTCGGGGCACCTTCTCCCGGAGGGAGAAGGAAATGCCGGCCCGCTTCCTTTTTCAGCGCATGAAGACGCCATGGGCTGCAATGCTGCACACCGACGCCCAGACGTGCAACCCCTCTCCCACCGGGAGAGGGGTTGGGGTGAGGGTACGGCTGCGCGAGGCAGGTGATCGCTGCACTTGCTGCCTGGCTGCGTGAGCGGCCGTACCCTCATCCGCCCCTTCGGGGCACCTTCTCCCGATGGGAGAAGGAAGCGCCGGCCCGCTCATTCCCCGCTTGGCGACGGCGCGCTGGGTCGCCAGGCAGCAGGCTATGGCAACGCACGCACCAGCAGTTCCTCGACCGGCACACCCGCCTGCAGCGTGCCGAACGCCAAGCCATGCGCGCCGGCGAGGCGGCTGCGCACGAATGTGGCGGCGGCCGGGCTGGCACTACGCAGCAGGAGCGCGGCCTGCAAGGCCAGTGCGATGCGTTCGGCAAGGCTGCGTGCGCTGAACTCGTCCACCTCGGCGTTGCCGGCCAGCGGCGTATGCAGCGCGTCCAGCACCGCGTCGTAGACCGGGTCCATACCGGCAGCCGTCTGCAGCTCCGCCAGCACTGCGGCGGCAGTGGCCGGTTCGCGCGCCAGCGCGCGCAGCACGTCCAGGCATTGGATGTTGCCGCTGCCCTCCCAGATCGAATTCAGCGGTGCCTGCCGATACAGCCGCGGCAGGATCGACTCCTCGACGTAGCCGGCGCCGCCCAGGCATTCCTGCGCCTCGTTGACGAAGGCCGGCGCGCGCTTGCACAGCCAGTACTTGCCCAGCGCGGTGGCGATGCGCGCGAACGCCGCTTCCGACGCGTCGGCGTCGGCCGCGTCCACCGCGCGTGCCACCCGCAGCGCGAACGCGGTGGCGGCTTCCGATTCCAGGGCCAGATCGGCCAGCACGTTGCGCATCAGCGGCTGCTCGACCAGACGCTTGCCGAAGGCGACGCGATGCCGCGCGTGGTGCAGCGCCTGCGCCAGCGCCATGCGCATCTGCGCGGCGGCGGCGAGCATGCAGTCGAGCCGGGTCAGCATCACCATGCCGATGATCCGCGCCACCCCGCGTCCCTCCTCGCCGACGCGTTGCGCCCAGGCGCCGGCGAATTCCACTTCGCTGGACGCGTTGGACCAGTCGCCCAGCTTGTCCTTCAACCGCATCAGCCGCAGTGCGTTGAGCCGGCCATCGGGTAGGCGCCGCGGCAGCAGGAAGCAGGTCAAGCCGCCTGGCGCCTGCGCCAGCACCAGGAAGCCGTCGGACATCGGTGCGGAGAAGAACCACTTGTGCCCGACCAGGCTGTACGCACCGGCCCCGTCCAGCGGCGTGGCGACGGTGGCATTGCGGCGCACGTCCGAGCCGCCCTGCTTCTCGGTCATGCCCATGCCCAGGGTGATGCCGGCCTTGTCGGCGATCGGCACGTCGCGCGGGTCGTAGTGCGGCGCGGCGGCCTTGTCGGCCCAGTCGCGCAGGGCCGGCTCCTGTCGCAACACCGCGACCGCGGCATGGGTCATGGTCAGCGGGCAACTGGTGCCGGCCTCGGCCTGGTGGTGCAGGTAGCTCAGCGCCGCACGCGCCACATGCGCACCCGGCTCCGGAGCATGCCAGGACAGCCCGGCCACGCCATGGCGTTTGGCCGCGTCCAGCAACTGGTGATAGGCCGGGTGGAATTCGACCGTGTCGATGCGGTGGCCGTAGCGGTCGTGCGTGCGCAGCCGCGGACGGTCGCGGTTGGCGTCGAAGCCGAGCCGATACAGCGCATCGCCCGCCAGCGCACCGTACTGCGCCAGCGCCGCGGCGAAGGCGTCGGCGCCCTCGCGTGCGCAGGCCTCACGCAGCACCGCGTCGTCGGCCCACAGATCGCGCGGTTCGAACGGCGGCGGCTGGTTGTCGACCGTATGCGTGGCGAACGCCGGCAGGTCCGTGTGCATGCATCTCCCTCCCAGAAGCGCTGCGCGCATTGTGGCCGATCCGTCGCGCCGCCGCGAACGCGCGTGGCGGATTCTCATCTCCTGCACACCGGCTTGGACACAGTGGCGCCCATGCCGAATGCCGCTTCCCAGGACCTGGTGGTGCTGCGCCCGGAAGGGCTGTACTGCCCCGCCGGCGACTTCCATATCGATCCCTGGCGGCCGGTGCCGCGCGCGGTCATCACCCATGGCCACGGCGACCACGCGCGCTCTGGCATGGGCGAATACCACTGCACCGCCGTGGGCCTGCCGATCCTGCGCTGGCGACTGGGCGAGCAGGTGTATCACGCCTACGACTACGGCACCCGCTTCACGCTCGGCCGTGCGCAGGTCTCGCTGCATCCGGCTGGCCACGTGCTCGGCTCGGCGCAGGTGCGCATCGAAGTGGATGGCGAGGTCTGGGTGGCCTCGGGCGACTACAAGCGCCAGCCCGATCCGACCTGCGCGCCATTCGAGGTGGTGCGTTGCGACACCTTCATCACCGAGGCCACGTTCGCGCTGCCGGTGTACCGTTGGCCGGACACCAGTGATGTCGCGCGGGAGATCGTCGCCTGGCGCCGCGAGTGCGGCGCGCGCGGCGAGGCCGCGGTGCTGTTCTGCTATGCGCTGGGCAAGGCGCAGCGCGTACTCGCCGAATTGCAGCCGTGGGACGACCTGCCGGCGCTGCTGCACGGCGCGGTGGCGGCCGGCGTGGCGGTGTACCGCGAGGCCGGCGTGGCGATGCTGGACACGCGCACGGTGTCCGAACTGGACAAGCGCGCCGACTACGCCGGGCAGTTGGTGCTGGCGCCGCCGTCGGCCGCCGGCAGCCCGTGGCTGCGCCGCTTCCGCCATGCGCAACTCGGCTTCGCCTCGGGCTGGATGCGGCTCCGCGGCAACCGCCGCCGGCGCAACTACGATCGCGGCTTCGTGGTCTCCGACCATGCCGACTGGCCCGACCTGCTGCGCACCATCGACGACACCGGCGCGCGTCGGGTGATTGCGACCCACGGCAACACCGACGCGATCATCCGCGCACTGAACGAACGCGGCGTCGCCGCCGAAGCGTTCCGCACCGACTACGGTGGCGAGGAATGAAGCGCTTCGCCGCGCTGTACCGGCAACTGGACCAGAGCACCGCGACGCTGGACAAGCGCGCGGCGCTGGTCGCGTATTTCGAACAGGCGCCGCCGGCCGATGCGGCCTGGGCGATCTGGCTGCTCAGCGGCGGCAAGCTGCGGCGCATCGCCAATACGCGCGAACTGCGCGAATGGATCGCGCAGGAAAGCGGCCTGCCCGGCTGGCTGGTGGACGACAGCTACGACCATGTCGGCGATCTCGCCGAGACCCTGACCCTGCTGCTCGACGATCCGGCGGAAACCCCGGACCCGGCGCCGCTGCGCGACTGGATCGAAGAGCGCCTGCTGCCGGTGGCGGCGCAGGACGACGCCGCGCGCCGCGCCGCGGTGGTCGCCGGCTGGCACAGCCTGGCCTTCGACGAGCGCCTGCTGTTCAACAAGCTGCTGACCGGCGCGCTGCGCGTGGGTGTGTCGCAGCGGCTGGTGCAGCAGGCGCTGGCGGCGATGTCCGGCATCGACATCGCGCGCATCGCCCAGCGCATGCTCGGCGCCTGGTCGCCGACGCCGCAGGCGCTGGAGCAGTTGCTGTCGGACGAGGTGCTGCCCAGCGACCGCCAGCAGCCCTACCCGTTCTTCCTCGCCTCGCCGCTGGAAGCCGAGGCCGCCACGCTCGGTGCCCTCGACGACTGGCTGCTGGAATGGAAATGGGACGGCATCCGCCTGCAACTGATTCGCCGCGACGGCGAGGTGGCGCTGTGGTCGCGTGGCGAGGAACGCCTGGACGGGCGCTTCCCGGAAATCGAAGCGGCCGCGGCGACGCTGCCGCGCGAGGCGGTGATCGATGGCGAACTGCTGGTCTGGCGCGAGGGCGAGCCCGCGCCGCTGCCGTTCACCGCGCTGCAGACCCGCATCCAGCGGCGCAAGCCCGGCGCCAAGACTCTGGCCGATACGCCGGCGCGGGTGCTCGCTTACGATCTGCTGGAGCTGGACGGCCAGGATCTGCGCGAGCAACCGCTGCAGCAGCGCCGCGCGCAGTTGCAGGCGCTGCTGGAGGCGCACGCCGATCCGCGCCTCACGCTGTCGCCGCAGGTGCAGGCCGCAACGTGGGAGCAGGCGGCGATGCTGCGCGAAGATTCGCGCGTGCGCGGCGTGGAAGGCCTGATGCTCAAGCGCGCCAATTCGCCCTACCAGTCCGGCCGCCGCCGCGGCGACTGGTGGAAATGGAAGGTGGCGCCGCTGACCATCGACGCGGTGCTGCTGTACGCGCAGGCCGGCCACGGCCGGCGCAGCACGCTGTACACCGACTACACCTTCGGCCTGTGGGACGGCGAACAGTTGGTGCCCGTCGCCAAGGCGTACTCGGGGCTGGACGACAGCGAGATCCTGGCGCTGGACCGCTGGATTCGCGCGCACACCACCGAGCGCTTCGGCCCGGTGCGCGCGGTGACGCCGTACCAGGTATTCGAGCTCGGTTTCGAGGCGGTGAATCGCAGCAGTCGGCACAAGTCCGGGATCGCCGTGCGCTTCCCGCGCATCCTGCGCTGGCGCCACGACAAGCCGTTCGCCGAAGCCGACCGCTTGAGCACGCTGCAGGCGCTGGCGCGATGAGCGCAGCGGCGGTGCGCCGGCGCCCGGCCGATGCGCCGTTGTACGCCTGGTTCGCGCAGCAGGGCTGGCAGCCATTGCCGTTCCAGCGCGCGCTGTGGGGGCACTACCTGGACGGCGGCTCCGGGCTGCTGCACACGCCCACCGGCAGCGGCAAGACTCTGGCCGCGTTCGGCGGCCCGTTGCTGGAGGGCCTGCGCGCGCAGGCAGCGGCGCAGGCGGCGGCAGCCACCAGGAAGCCCGCACGCGGCGGCGACACCGCCAGCACCTCCGCCAAGGCTGGCGCGCCACCGCGTACGCGCCGTCAGGCGCAGCGCGATCTGAAGGTCTTGTGGATCACCCCACTGCGCGCGCTCGCCGCCGACACCCTGCGCGCGTTGCGCGAACCGGCGCAGGCGCTGGGCCTGGACTGGCAGATCGGCCTGCGCACCGGCGACGCCAGCGCGCGCGACAAGCGCCTGGCACGCAGTGGCAAGCTCGATGTGCTGGTGACCACGCCCGAATCGCTGGCGCTGCTGCTGTCCTATCCCGACACCGCGCCGCAGCTGGCGACGCTGCGCTGCGTGATCGTCGACGAGTGGCACGAACTGCTCGGCAACAAACGCGGCGTACTGCTGCAGCTGTGCCTGGCGCGGCTGCGCGGCTGGGCGCCGGCGCTGCGCACCTGGGGCCTGTCGGCCACACTCGGCAACCTGGACGAGGCGCGCGACGTGCTGCTGCCGCACCTGCCGCAGGCGCCGATCGTGGCCGGGGTCAAACCACGCACGCTGACCCTGGAGACGCTGGCACCGGCGGTCGGCGAGCGCTTCCCCTGGGCAGGCCACCTGGGCCTGGCGCAATTGCCGCGGGTGCTGGAAAAACTCTTCGCGGTACGCACCAGCCTGCTGTTCACCAACACCCGCGCGCAAGCCGAACTGTGGCACCAGGCACTGACCTCGGTGTGGCCGGAAGAGGCGCATACGCTGGCCTTGCACCACGGCTCGCTGGATCCGGCGTTGCGCAGCGCAGCCGAACAAGGGCTGCGCGACGGCAGCCTGCGCTGTGTGGTGGCGACCTCGAGCCTGGACCTGGGCGTGGATTTTCCCGCTGTCGATCAGGTGCTGCAGGTCGGAAGTCCCAAGGGCGTGGCGCGGCTGCTGCAGCGCGCCGGCCGCGCCAAGCACCGTCCCGGTGAGGCCGGCCACGTGCTGTGCGTGCCTTCGCACGCCCTGGAACTGGTCGAATACGCCGCGGCGCGCCGCGCCATCGCCCATGGCCGCATCGAATCGCGGCCGGCGCCGCGGCTGTCGCTGGACGTGCTGGCCCAGCACTGCATCACCTGCGCGCTGGGCGGCGGCTTCGCTGCCGACGCGCTGTACGCCGAAGTGCGCGGCACTGCCGCCTTCGCCGCGCTGGATGCGCCGACCTGGCAGGCGGTGCTGGAGTTCGTCGTGCAGGGCGGACGCGCGCTGGCGCAGTATCCGGACTACCGCAAGGTGGTGCTGGACGCAGACGGCCTGTACCGCGTGCACGACCGCCGCATCGCCCTGCGCCATCGCCTGTCGATCGGCACCATCACCAGCGACGGCAGCGTCGCGGTGCGCTTCCTGCGCGGCGGCCGCCTCGGCGCGGTGGAAGAGCAGTTCGTCGGCCGCCTGCGCCGCGGCGATCGCTTCCAGTTCGCCGGGCGCCTGCTGGAACTGGTGCGGCTCGATGACATGACCGCCTACGTGCGCCTGGCCAAGGGCGGCGACGGCAGCGTGCCAAAGTGGATGGGCGGGCGCATGCCGCTGTCCTCGGAACTGGGCCACGAGGTGGAAGCGGTGTTCGCACATCCGCATGGCGAAGCCGAACTACGCGCGCTGGCGCCACTGCTCGGCCTGCAGCGCGCGCTGTCGGATCTGCCGGCACCGCAGCGGCTGCTGGCCGAGCGCGTGCGCGCCCGCGACGGCCAGCACCTGTTCGTGTATCCGTTCGCCGGCCGCCAGGTGCACGAAGGCCTGGCCGCGCTGCTGGCGCTGCGCTGGGGCCGGCGGCAGCGCAATACCTTCAGCTTCGCCGCCAATGACTACGGCTTCGTGCTGTCGCCGGCCGAGGACGCGCCGATCGACGCGGCGCTGCTGCGCGACCTGCTGAGTCCGGCGCAGTTGTTCGAGGATCTGCGCGAGAGCCTCAACCTGGGCGAACTGGCGCGCCGCCAGTTCCGCGAGATCGCCCGCGTCGCCGGCTTGTTGCCGCCGAGCCTGCCCGGCCGCCTGCCGCGCAGCCTGCGCCAGCTGCAGGCGTCCAGCGGCCTGCTGTACGACGTGCTGAGCCGCTTCGATCCCGAACACCTGCTGCTGGCGCAGGCCGAGCGCGAGGTGCTGCAGGGCCAGATGGAACTGACCCGGCTCGCCGCCACCCTGGACGATTGCGCGGCGCGCGAGCTGGCGCTGCACAGCCCACGCAGCCTCACCCCGCTGGCGTTCCCGTTGTGGGCCGAAAGCATCCGCGGCCAGCTCAGCACCGAGGACTGGAAGGCGCGGGTGATGCGCGCGGCGGCGCAACTGGAGCAGCGCCATGCGCGCTGAACTGGACTGGCGGCTGGCCGGCGAACCGATGCGCCTGCTTGGCGATCGTGCGCTGTACTGGCCGGCGCGGCGGCGCCTGCTGATCGCCAACCTGCACCTGGGCAAGGCGGACGTCTTCCGCCGCGCCGGCATCGGCCTGCCGCGCGGCGGCACCGCGCTCGACCTGGCGCGGCTGTCGGCCTTGCTGCAGGCGCAGGATACGACGGAATTGTGGGTCCTCGGCGACGTGCTGCACGGGGCCGTGCGCGATGCCGACTGGCAACGCCAGTGGCATGCCTGGCGCGCGCAGCATCCGCAACTGCGGGTGGCGGCGATCGCCGGCAACCACGACCGCGCCCTCGCCGGTGCCGGGCTGGACATCGCCCTGCTCGGCGCGCAGGTGGAGGACGGCCCGTTCGTGCTGCGTCACGATCCGGCCACGGATGCGCAGCGCCACGTGCTGTGCGGGCACCTGCACCCGCTGGTCAAGCTGCCGGGCCTGCGCCCGCGCTGGCCCGCGTTCTGGCTGCGCGAGGGCATGACGGTGCTGCCGGCGTTCTCGCACTTCACCGCGGGTGTCGCCCCGGTGCTGGCGCCGGGCGAGCGCCTGGTCGCCTGCGTCGAAGGCGCGGCATTGGCGCTGCCGGTGGCGACGGCGTAGGTCGGGCGCGGCGGCGTCTGTTCGCGACTGCAACCGAAGCGGCAGGTGCGCTGCCGTACTGTCGGAGGGACTTCAGTCCCGACACGTCCGCCATCAAGGCGTCGGGACTGAAGCCCCTCCCACAGTGCAATCGCAAACATCGCGCGAGTGTTGGTAACCCTGCCCCGGACGCTTAGGTATCGCGCGGGGCAGCCCATGACCGCGATCAAAGCAACACGTGCACTGCCCTAGTGTGAGAGGGACTTCAGTCCCGACGCGACCAACTGAAGGGTGTCGGGGCTGAAGCCCATCCCACACAAAATTGGCGAATCGCGGCACGACAGTGTTGTAAGCGCAAACACAGAACAACCGCGGAACCACGGATGCCCTGCCACCTGTCGTAGGAGCGGCTTCAGCCGCGACCGGGCTTTTCCGGGAAAGCCCGGTCGCGGCTGAAGCCGCTCCTACGACACCACGGCACCATCGCCATCGGACCGCGCTCGCTGCGTCGCGCTCTGCACGCGCCGTCGCCGCGACGAATCACCGAAGCTCGCGTCCAACCGCGTCCGCGACCTCGCCGCCTACGGCAGCGCCAAGCGCCACGTCACCGCCTCCTGCAACGCCTCGAAAAACTCCGGCGCCAGCGGCAGCTTGCCGAACCAGCCGTGCTGGGTGCCGCTGAGCACGCGCAGCATATGTCCACGGCCGCCAGGCATGCGACCGGCCGGGCGCATCCCCACGTCGCGCAGCCGCGCCGCCAGGTCGCGCTCGGACTGGAACAGCGGGGTCAGCCAGCGGCTCCAGAAGTGATACACCGCCACATGCGCCTGCCGCTGCGCCTGATAGCGCGCCAGCGCCGCGTCGATGTCCGCAGCGGTACGCAGGCTCTCGCTCAGCGCCCAGGCATCCATCAGCGCCATGTTGACGCCCTGCCCCAGCTGCGGGCTCATCGCATGCGCGGCATCGCCGGCCAGCACCAGGCGGCCGCGGTACCAGTGTCGCTGCACCGCATCGCGGTAGCTGGCCCGCGCCAGTTGCGCCGGCGCGTCGATCTGCGCCAGGCGGTCGCGCGCCTGCGGCCACAGCTGCGCGATTTCCTCCAGCCACGGCGGCCTGCCACGCGCCTGCCAGGCATCGAACTCGGCGGTCGGCAGGCTCCAGAAGAAACTCACCCGCGGCTCGGCATCGCCAGGGCGCGTCCCCACCGGCAGCAGGCCGATCATCTTGCGTGCGGCCACGTAGCGCTGGCGCAGCTCGTCGGCGAAGGCCCAGTCGCCGCGCGGCAGCAGGCACCACAGCGCGCCCCACGGATACACCCGGTCCAGCCGCGTCGCCTGCACCTGCGCGCGCAGCGCCGAGGCCGAGCCGTCGCAGGCGATCACCAGGTCGAACGGCCCATGCCAGCGGCCGTGCTGGTCCTGCACGCGGCGCAACGTGTCGTCGATGGCGACGATGTGGGTATCGCGCTGCAACGTGGCGTAGCCGTCCCACGCCTGCGCCAACGGGGCGAACAAGGCGCCGCGCTGCATGCCCAGCCCGAACAGCCGTGCATCCAGATCGCGGTAGCGCATGTCCATCACCGCGCGTCCGCACGGGGTCTCGCCGTACAGGCGGTGCACCGGCGCGCCGTAGGCCAGGGCCTGCTCGAGCAAGCCGATCCGCCACAGCACCTGCAATCCGGTCGGCTGCAGCAGGAAGCCGGCGCCGACCGGCCCGGGCTGCGCCGCACGCTCGAACACCTGCACGCGGTGCCCGTCGCGCGCCAGCAGCAGCGCCAGCGTCTGGCCCGCCGTCCCGTAACCGACGATCCCGATCTGCAGTCCTTGCCTCATCGCATCCACTGTCCGCGGACGCCGCCACGGCGGCGGCGTCTCCCACAAAAAACCCCGCCGAAGCGGGGTTCAAGGCACAACCGAGTCAACGCGAGCGCTTACTCGACCGGCGTGATATTCGAGGCTTGCGCGCCCTTCGGACCCTGGGTCACGTCGTAGCTGACACGCTGTCCTTCCTGCAGGCTGCGGAAGCCCTTGGAGTTGATCGCGGAGAAGTGCGCGAACACATCGGCGCTACCGTCTTCCGGAGAAATAAAACCAAATCCCTTGGCGTCGTTGAACCACTTGACGGTACCGTTCGGCATGGTGATGCGAGACCTTTTGCAGTGAATGGGTGGTGGTTGTGCGGCAGCCGCACCGGCGGAGTATGCAAAGCTTGCGCAACGAAGACAATCACCCGCGCGCCAGTTCCCCCACCAGCTCCGGCAAGCCGACCGAGGCCGCCTCGACGTTGGCCAGCACCTCGGCCAGGGTGATCTCCTCCGCGTCGCCGCAGCCGGCCGCCCAGTTCGCCACGATCGCCAGGCAGGCGTAGTCCAGGCCCAGCTCGCGCGCCAGCCCGGCTTCGGGCATGCCGGTCATGCCGACCAGGTCGCAGCCGTCGCGGCGCAGCCGCGCGATCTCGGCGATGGTTTCCAGGCGCGGCCCCTGGGTGGCGGCATAGCAACCGCCGTCGACCAAGGCGGTGCCGGTGACGCGCGCGGCGGCGAGGATCTTGCTGCGCAGCAGCGGCGAATACGGATGGCCGAAATCCACGTGCAGCACCTCGCTGCCCGGCTCCTCGCACAGGGTCGAGATGCGCCCCCAGGTGTAGTCGATCAGCTGATCCGGGCAGGCCAGCACGCGCGGGCCGAAGCGCTCGGTGATGCCGCCGACCGTGTTCAACGCCAGCACGCGCGTGGCACCGATCTGCTGCAGCGCAGCAAGATTGGCGCGGTAGTTGATCTTGTGCGGCGGCAGCGAATGGCCTTCGCCGTGGCGGGCCAGGAAGGCGACGCGGTGGCCGAGCAGCGTGCCGACCCGCACCGGGCCGGAGGGCGCGCCATAGCGCGTTTCGACCTGGTGGGTCTGCACGTCGTCCAACTGTGCGAGCTTGTAGACGCCGGTGCCGCCGATGACGGCCAGTGCGATGTTGTCCATGCGGATCCTCGAATGGAAGGGAACGCCTGCGCCGGCGGCGGGGAAACGGCAGCGGCGGAGGCGAGGCGGGCTCGCCTGCCCGCTTACTCCTTCATCGCGTAGATCGCCGGCAGGTTGCGCAGGGCCTCGTTGACGTCCATGCCGAAGCCGAACACATAGCGGTCCGGCACCTCGACGCCGATGTAGTCCGCGCTGACCCCGGGCACGCAGCGGTCGTGGCGCTTGACCGTCAGCGCGGCGATGCGCACATCGGTGGCGCCCTGCTCCAGGCACCACTCGCGCACCGCCTTCAGGGTCAGGCCTTCGTCGAGGATGTCGTCGAGCAGCAGCACGCGGCGGCCGTACAGCGCGGTGGCCGGGCGGTGCTTCCACACCAGTTCGCCGCCGACGGTCTCGCCGCGGTAGCGGGTGGCGTGCAGGTAGTCCAGTTGCAGGTCCTGGCCGCGGCTGCCCAGTTCCAGCGCCAGCTGGCCGGCGAACGGCAGCGCGCCGTGCATGATGGTCAGGTAGACCGGGGTTTCGCCGCGATAGTCGGCGGCGATGGTGTCGGCCATGTGGGCGATGGCCTGGTCGATGCGCGAGCGATCGACCAGCAGGTCGGCCTGGGCCAGGGCCTGGGCGATGGTGGGAGTGGACATCAGGCGGTTTTTCCGAAGGTGGAGAGCAGATGGGATTGGGTATGGCCGTAGCGGGCGTCGGCCAGCAGGCCGTCCCAGCCGAGGCCGCCGCGGCCGATCAGGCCGAGCAGCGCGGCGGTGTTGAGCGGGCGGTCGCGCACGGCCTGCAGCGAGTCGTCGACCAGTTCCGGGTGGCAGACCAGGACCACGTCGCAGCCGGCGTCCAGGTGTGCGGTGACCCGCGCGGCGACGCCGCCGGCGGCGAACGAGGCGGCCATGCCGATGTCGTCGGAGAACACGACGCCGCGGAAGCCCAGCTCCTGGCGCAGGATCTGCTGGATCCAGCGCGGCGAGTAGCCGGCCGGTTCCGGTGCCACCTGCGGATAGACCACGTGCGCCATCATCACCGCGTCGGCGCCGGCGGCGATGCCTGCGGCGAACGGCACCAGGTCTTCCTGGCGCAGGGTCTCCAGCGGACGCGGGTCCTCGGCGCTGTCGACGTGGGTGTCCTCGAGCACGGTGCCGTGGCCGGGGAAATGCTTGAGGGTCGCGCCCATGCCCACGCTGTGCATGCCGCGCACATAGGCCGCGGCGAAGGCCGCGACCACCTGCGGGTCGTCGCTGAAGGCGCGGTCGCCGATGGCGCGGTTGCCGCGGGCCAGGTCCAGCACCGGGGCGAAGCTCAGGTCGACGCCGCTGGCGCGGATCTCGCTGGCCATCAGCCAGGCATGCTGTTCGGCCATCTGCAGCGCCGCGGCCGGATCGCGTGCGTACAGCGCACCGAAGTCCTGCAGCGGCGGCAGCGCGCTGTAGCCCTCGCGGAAGCGCTGCACGCGGCCGCCTTCCTGGTCCACGCACAGCAGCAGCGGCCGCGGCGCGGCGGCGCGGATCGCCGCACTCAACTCGGTCACCTGCGCACGCGAGGCGAAATTGCGCTTGAACAGGACCACGCCGGCCACCGCATCGTGCTGCAGCCAGTCGCGCTCCTGCGCGGTGAGTTCGGTACCGGCAACGCCGATCGCGAGCATGCGGGGGATTCCTCCTGCCGGCGCGGTTGAGGCGCCTGTGGGCCGGCATTGTCGCAGATGCCGGCGTCGGCGGCAGGTCGGCGCGTGGCATGCCGGGCGCAGGCCTGGCCCGTGGCGGTGGCAGCGTGCAACGGATTGGGCGCAGGATCGCCGTCGCGGCCACCGAGAAATGCCGCAAGGCGCCGGCGGCGCGCGACGAACGAGTCCAAGCGCGGCAGCGTGAGCTCCCCGGACCGCGTGGCGGGCGACGCCGCCTGGTCCAGCGCGCGCGGCGACGCGGCGTCTCCGATTGGCCTCTCGACACGCCGTGCCGACGCGAGGCCGACACAGGCCAGTCATGAAACGCATGCGGAGCGGCCTGTGGCATGCCGGAACAGGCGATGTCCGTCACGCGGAAGGCCAGCCGGCACGGTGCGGCCGCCCTCCGCGTCCGTCAGCGGGGCGCTCTACCGATCGCCGCAGCCGCGTCGCAGCGCAAGGAACGCTGTTCCGTCGCCGTACTGACGTGGACCGCGGCGACGCGCTGTGTGCCGCAGGCAGTCATTGCCTCTCGCCGGGGTGGCACGCTAGACCGCGCACCCGTCCGGACCGCAATCGCGGCCCGCCTCGGCGTCGACCAGCAGGCCACGCACCGTCGCTGCGATCACCTCCGGCGGCTGCGCGCCCTGCAGCGCCTGGCGCCCATCGATGACATAGGTGGGCACCGCACGGATGCCCATGGCCTGCGCCTGTTGCAGCTCCGCCTCGATCTCGTCCAGCCCTTCGTCGCCACCCAGCAGTGCCTGCACCCGTGCCGCCGACAGCCCGCCCGCGGCGCCGGCATCGCACAGCGTCTGCGCATCGGCCAGGTTGCGGCCCTCGGCGAAGTGCGCATGGAACAGCGCTTCGGCGACCGCGTCGACGTCGCCCTCGCGCGCAGCCAGCCACAGCAGCCGGTGCGCCGGCAGCGTGGTCACCCGCACCTGGCCGCGGCCGAAGTCGAACGGCAGGCCTTCGGCACGCGCGGTGGCCTGGGTCTGCGCCAGGATCTGCTCGGTGCGCGCCGCCCCGCCGAACTTGGCCGCATAGGCCTCGCGCAACGGCACCGGCTCGGTGCCGGCGTCCGGATCCAGTTGATACGGATGCCAGTGGATCTCCAACGGAGGCGCGTCCGCGCCAAGCGACGCAAGACCTTGCTGCAACCGGCGCTTGCCGATCCAGCACCAGGGGCAGACCACGTCGGACCAGATATCGATGCGCATGAGCGGGGATTGGGGATTGGGG
>NZ_LFME01000055.1 GCF_001043115.1 Xanthomonas sp. NCPPB 1128
CCCGACGCCGGCCGCTGTCACGCCGCAGATCCCGACGCCTGCGCCAGCGCCGGCCGATCCGCAGGGCGACCTCGCCGCGGCCGTTGCTGCCGCGCCGGCGATGGCGATCGCCGCCAATCGCCGCCAGGAGGCGGTCGCGGCAGCGCGACGCGACGCCACGCGCAGCGAACAGGCCGCACGCCCCCGCAGCGTGCCGGCAGAGCGCGCCTACGCATCCGCGGCGCCCGCCAAGCCGCAAGCCAAGGCATCCACGCAGACGCCGTTCGTGGCGCCGGTCGCGCCGCCCACGATGGTCGCGCAGCGCGCCAGCGATCCGTTCGGGCATCCGGCGACGCCGCTGCAGGCCCGGCCGTGGCCGCGCTCGACCCTGCCGGCCGCCGATACCGGCAGCGAATTCACCGCCAGCTTCCCGCGTAGCGGCGCGGACCCGGCGGCGTTCTATCCGTTCGAACCCCGATTGCCTGCCGACGCCACGGCCAACCCGCCGCTGCATCCGCAGCCCTGACCCCGCGCGCCGGCAGGCGTCCGTGCCTCATTCCGGCGCGTGGTCCCGTTGCTTCGTCCCCACGTTGTTCCCCTTCCCGAACCGGAGGCTTGCGTCCGATGACTCACCGTATCCGCCACCATCTGTTGGGCCTGCTGGCGCTGACCGTGCCGCTGGCCGCCTGCGCGCAGCAGCCCAGCCCCAGCGCTGCCAGCGCCACGCCGCCGGCCGCGCAGTCCGCGCCTGCGCCGCAACTGGTCGGCAATCTTCCCGACTTCACCCGCCTGGTCGAGCAGGTCGGCCCGGGCGTGGTCAATGTCGAGACCACCATCAGCCGCCGCGCCGCGGCCGCGCGCTCCGGCGGCGGCATGCCCGACGACGACCAGATGCCCGAGTTCTTCCGCCGTTTCTTCGGCCCGGACGGCATGCCGGGCATGCCCGGGCAGCCGCGCGGCGGCGCGCCGGATGACGATGGCCCCGCCGGCCGCTCGATGGGCTCGGGCTTCATCATCTCGCCCGATGGCTACGTGCTGACCAACCACCACGTGGTCGATGGTGCCAGCGAGGTCAAGGTCAAGCTCACCGACCGCCGCGAGTTCACCGCCAAGGTGGTCGGCAGCGACCAGCAGTACGACGTGGCGCTGCTGAAGATCGACGGCAAGAACCTGCCGACGGTGCGCATCGGCGACTCCAACCTGCTCAAGCCCGGCCAGTGGGTGGTGGCGATCGGTTCGCCGTTCGGCCTGGACCACTCGGTCACCGCCGGCATCGTCAGCGCCACCGGCCGCAGCAATCCCTACGCCGACCAGCGCTACGTGCCGTTCATCCAGACCGACGTGGCGATCAACCAGGGCAACTCCGGCGGCCCGCTGCTCAACACCCGCGGCGAGGTGGTCGGCATCAACTCGCAGATCTTCTCCGCTTCCGGCGGCTACATGGGCATCAGCTTCGCGATCCCGATCGACCTGGCGATGAGCGCGGTCGAGCAGATCAAGAAGACCGGCAAGGTCACCCGTGCCCAGCTCGGGGTCATGGTCGGCGCCATCGATTCGCTGAAGGCGCAGGGCCTGGGCCTGCCGGACACCCGCGGCGCGCTGGTCAACCAGCTGGTCCAGGGCAGCCCGGCAGCCAAGGCCGGACTGGAAGTCGGCGACGTGATCCGCACGGTCAACGGTACCGAGATCGGCGCCTCCAGCGACCTGCCGCCGATGATCGGCGCGATGCAGCCCGGTGCCAAGGTACGCCTGGGCATCCTGCGCGACGGCAAGCCGCGCGAGCTGACCGTGCAGCTCACCGCGCTGGCGGACGACGCCCAGGCCAATGCAGGCCCGGTGGTCGGCGACAATGCCGCCCCGGCCACCGGCGCCAACGCACTGCTCGGTATCGACGTGGCCGACCTGGATGCCGCCACCCGCCAGCAACTGGGCGTGGAGCCGGGCAAGGGCGTGCGCATCACCGCGGTGACCGGCCGTGCCGCGCGCGAGGCGCAGCTGGTGCCGGGCATGGTGATCCTGCAGGTCGGGCGTACCCCGGTCGGCAGCGTGGCGGCCCTGAACCAGCAGCTGGGCGCCTACAAGAAGGGCGACGTGGTGATGCTGCTGATCCGCGTCCGCGACACCACCAGCTTCGTCGCGGTGCGCGCCGGCGGCTGATCCCTGCGCCCGGCCGTGGCCGGGCGCGATCCCGGGCGCCGATCCAGCCGGGTCGGCGCCCCCGGGGCAGGGGCGAATCCGGCGGCCGTCACCAGCGGCCGCCGGCCATGCGATAATGGCCCGTTATCCTGACGACGGTCCTGGCCGCCGCCCACCTCATGTCCTCTGATTCGATGCGGAACATCCGCAATTTTTCCATCATCGCCCACGTCGACCACGGCAAATCGACCCTGGCCGATCGCATCATCCAACTCTGCGGCGGCCTGCAGGCGCGCGAGATGGAAGCGCAGGTGCTCGACTCCAACCCGATCGAGCGCGAACGCGGCATCACCATCAAGGCCCAGTCCGTGTCGCTGCCGTACACCGCGCAGGACGGGCAGGTCTACCACCTGAACTTCATCGATACCCCCGGCCACGTCGACTTCTCCTACGAGGTCAGCCGTTCGCTGGCCGCCTGCGAGGGTGCGCTGCTGGTGGTGGACGCGGCGCAGGGCGTGGAAGCGCAGTCGGTCGCCAACTGCTACACGGCGGTGGAGCAGGGCCTGGAAGTGGTGCCGGTGCTGAACAAGATCGACCTGCCCACCGCCGACATCGACCGCGCCAAGGCCGAGATCGAGGCGGTGATCGGCATCGACGCCACCGACGCGGTCGCGGTCAGCGCCAAGACCGGACTGAACGTGCGCGACGTGCTGGAGGCGATCGTGCAGCGCATCCCGCCGCCGGTGCCGCGCGACACCGACAAGCTGCAGGCGCTGATCATCGACTCCTGGTTCGACAACTACCTGGGCGTGGTCTCGCTGGTGCGGGTGATGCAGGGCGAGATCAAGGCCGGCGACAAGCTGCTGGTGATGTCCACCGGCCGCACCCACCAGGTCGACAGCGTCGGCGTGTTCACGCCCAAGCGCAAGGTGCTGCCGGCGCTGCGTGCGGGCGAGGTGGGCTGGGTCACCGCCAGCATCAAGGACGTGCACGGCGCGCCGGTCGGCGACACCCTGACCCTGGCCGGCGACCCGGCCAGCAAGCCGTTGCCCGGCTTCCAGGAAATGCAGCCGCGCGTGTTCGCCGGCCTGTTCCCGGTCGACGCCGAGGACTACACCAACCTGCGCGAGGCGCTGGACAAGCTGCGCCTGAACGACGCGGCGCTGCGCTTCGAGCCGGAAAGCTCCGAGGCGATGGGCTTCGGCTTCCGCTGCGGCTTCCTCGGCATGCTGCACATGGAGATCGTGCAGGAGCGCCTGGAGCGCGAGTACAACCTGGACCTGATCAGCACCGCGCCGACCGTGGTCTACGAGGTGCTGAAGACCGACGGATCGATCATCAGCATGGATAACCCGGCCAAGCTGCCGCAGTTGAACATGGTCGAGGAGATCCGCGAGCCGATCATCCGCGCCAACATCCTCACCCCCGAGGAATACATCGGCAACATCATCAAGCTGTGCGAGGAAAAGCGCGGCAGCCAGATCGGCATCAACTACCTGGGCAGCCAGGTGCAGATCAGCTACGAGCTGCCGATGGCCGAGGTGGTGCTGGACTTCTTCGACAAGCTCAAGTCGGTCAGCCGCGGCTACGCCTCGCTGGACTACCACTTCGTGCGCTTCGACGCCGGCCCGTTCGTGCGCGTGGACGTGCTGATCAACGGCGACAAGGTCGATGCGCTGTCGCTGATCGCCCACCGCAGCCACGCCGACCGTCGCGGCCGCGAGCTGTGCGAGAAGATGAAGGACCTGATCCCGCGGCAGATGTTCGACGTGGCGATCCAGGCCGCGATCGGCTCGCAGATCATCGCCCGCACCACGGTCAAGGCGATGCGCAAGAACGTGCTGGCCAAGTGCTATGGTGGCGACGTCTCGCGCAAGAAGAAGCTGCTGGAAAAGCAGAAGGAAGGCAAGAAGCGCATGAAGCAGGTCGGCCGCGTGGAAATCCCGCAGGAAGCCTTCCTGGCCGTGCTGCAGATGGACAAGTAGCTGGGAATGGGGATTCGGGATTGGAGATTGGCCAAGGCAGACGCGCCTGCCGCCGTCCCGTTCTTGCGAATCCCATCTCCCCAATCCCAAATCCCGTTCCGAAGGAACCCGAATGAAATGGTTTGAAATCGCGCTGGTGGTCCTGACCTTCGCCACCGGCATCATCACCCTGCTGGACAAGCTGTTCTTCGCCAAGCGCCGCGCCGCGCGCGCCGGGTTGCTCGACAGCGAGCCGGTGATCGTCGACTACTCGCGGGCGTTCTTCCCGGTGCTGGCGGTGGTGCTGATCCTGCGCAGCTTCATCGCCGAGCCGTACAAGATCCCGTCCAGCTCGATGATGCCGAACCTGCTGGTCGGCGATTTCATCCTGGTCAACAAGTTCTCCTACGGCTTCCGCCTGCCGATCACCAACCAGAAGATCATTCCGGTGGGCGAGCCCAAGCGCGGCGACGTGGTGGTGTTCAAGCCGCCGCACAAGCCGGACGAGAACTGGATCAAGCGCGTGATCGGCCTGCCGGGCGACCGCATCGGCTTCCACGGCGACACCCTGTACATCAACGGCACGCCGATGAAGTACAAGGTCATGGGCGAGTACGTCGGCAAGGGCAAGGGCGCGGAAATGACCGGTGCCACGCTGCTCACCGAGTACCTGCCGGGCCGCACCCACACCGAACTGGAATGGATCGACCGCAACAACCCGGCCGGCCAGGGCGACTGGGTGGTGCCGCCGGGCAAGTACTTCGTGATGGGCGATAATCGCGACAACAGCGAGGACAGCCGGTTCTGGACCCAGACCCATTTCCTTCCCGAAGAGAACCTGCGCGGCAAGGCGTTCCTGATCTGGCTCAATTGCGAAGGGTGGTTCTGCAGCGGCAGTTTCGATCCGTCTCGGATCGGGACGACCATTCAGTGACTTGCGTGAGGGGAAGCGCGATGAAGCACAAGCAAAGTGGCATGACCTTGACCTCGTTCGTGATCGTGCTGGCGGTGGTCGGATTCTTCGTCTACATCGGCATGAAGCTGTTCCCGATGTACATGGAGTTCTACGCGGTGCGCTCGGCGATGAAGGGCCTGGCGACCGAAGCCGGCAGCGCCGAGATGGACCCGTCGCAGGCCAAGGCCTCGCTGTTCCGGCGCCTGGACATCAACAATTCGGACAACGTCAAGCCCGGCGACGTCACCTTCGAGCGCACCGACACCGGCGTGAAGATGCACGTGGCCTACGAAGTGCGCCGCCCGCTGATCGCCAATCTGGACGTGGTCGGCAAGTTCGACGCGACCCAGGACCTGACGACGCGTGGTGGCCAGTAAGACCATCCTGCGCGGTGACCGCATCGGTCACCGCTTCGCCGAGCCGCAGTTGCTGGCACAGGCGCTGACCCATCGCAGCGCCGGCGCGCCGCACAACGAACGCCTGGAATTCCTCGGCGACGGCATCGTCAACCTGCTGATCGCCGAGGCGCTGTACCAGCGCTGGCCCAAGGCCGACGAGGGCGCGCTGACCCGTGCCCGCGCCGAGCTGGTGCGCGAGGCCTCGCTGGCCGCCATCGGCCGGCAACTGGAGCTGGGCGAACGCCTGACCCTGGGGCCGGGCGAGATGAAGTCCGGCGGCCATCGCCGCGACTCGATCCTGGCCGATGCGGTGGAAGCCGTGGTCGCGGCGATCTACCTGGACGCGGGCTTCGAGGCCTGCCGTGCCACCATCCTGCCCTGGTTCGAGTCCGCGTTGGCGGCGCTGCCGGTCGGCAAGGTGGAGAAGGACGCCAAGACCCGCCTGCAGGAATGGCTGCAGGCCCGGCAGCGGACCCTGCCGGCCTACGAACTGATCAGCGAGACCGGCGACGACCACGCCAAGCTATTCCGGGTACGCTGCGTACTCGCCGAGCCCGCCCTGGTGACCGAGGGCGAGGGCACCTCGCGACGCCTGGCCGAGCAGCAGGCCGCCGCCGCCGCCATCGAGCAACTGGATTCGAGCAAGTGAACGAAGAAGCGACAACCCCTTACCGCAGCGGCAGCGTGGCCGTGATCGGCCGCCCCAACGTGGGCAAGTCCACCCTGACCAATGCCCTGGTGGGCGCCAAGGTCAGCATCGTCTCCAACCGGCCGCAGACCACCCGGCACCGGCTGCTGGGCATCGCCAGCTTTCCGGCAGGGCAGTTGCTGCTGGTCGATACCCCCGGCCTGCACCGCGAGCAGAAGCGCGCCATGAACCGGGTGATGAACCGCGCCGCGCGCGGCTCGCTGGAGGGCGTGGACGCCGGCCTGCTGGTGATCGAGGCCGGGCGCTGGGACGAGGAGGACACGCTGGCGTTCAACGTGCTCAGCGACGCCGGCATCCCGGTGGTGCTGGTGGTCAACAAGGTCGACCGGCTCAAGGACAAGACCGCGCTGCTGCCGTTCCTGCAGCAGGTCAGCGAGGGCCGCAGCTTCGCCGCGGTGCACCCGATCTCTGCGCTCAAGCGCAAGGGCCTGGAGGCGCTGGTGCGCGACCTGCTGGCGCTGGTGCCGGAAGCGCCGCCGATGTTCGGCGAGGACGAGATCACCGACCGCAGCCAGCGCTTCCTGGCCGGCGAACTGGTGCGCGAGCAATTGATGCGCCAGCTCGGCGAGGAACTGCCGTATGCCACCACCGTGGAGATCGAGCGCTTCGCCGAGGACGGCGCGCTGCTGCGCATCGGCGCGGTGATCTGGGTCGAGCGCGAAGGCCAGAAGGCGATCGTGATCGGCAAGGGCGGCACCCGCCTGAAGGACATCGGAGCCAAGGCCCGCCAGCAGATGGAGCGCCTGTTCGGCGCCAAGGTGTTCCTGGAGACCTGGGTGCGCGTGCGCGAAGGCTGGTCCGACGACGAGGCCGCGCTGAAGGCGTTTGGCTACGGGGAGTGAAGCCGGGATTGGGGATTAGGGATTGGCGATGACTAGCCTTCGGCTGTTGAAAGCCGGGATTCGGGATGTTTCGCGGACGGCTGGCTGTTGCAAGGTTTTCTGTGGGAGGGGCTTCAGCCCCGACGCTTTAACGGTAGGGCGTCGGGGCTGAAGCCCCTCCCACAGGAAAGCGATACGGCTGCGAACTTTCAGGAATCGCGCGTTCTCGATCCAAGCTTCCACGGTTTCTCGCAAAGCTTTCCGTCCATGGACCGCCGCTTCTACGAATCCCCACTCCCGACTCCCCAATCCCCGCCTTGATCGAGCACGAACCCGGTTTCGTCCTGCACGCCCGGCCCTGGCGCGAGACCAGCCTGCTGGTGGAGGTGCTGAGCGTGCACCACGGCCGGCTCGGCGTGCTCGCGCGTGGCGTGCAGGGGCCGAAGAAGCAGGCCTTGCGTGCGGCGCTGCAGCCGCTGCAGTCGATCCGCTTCAGTGCGCAACGGCGCGGCGAGCTGGCGCAGCTGCGCGCGGCCGAGGCGGTGGACACGGCGCCGCGGTTGAGCGGCGAGGCGATGCTGGCCGGTTTCTACATCAACGAACTGACCCTGCGTCTGGCCCCGCGCGACGATCCGGCGCCGGACCTGTATCTGGCCTATGCGCGCGTGCGCGCGCGACTGGCCCCCGAGGCGCCGCTGGCCTGGTCGCTGCGTTGCTTCGAGCGCGACCTGCTGGAGGCGCTGGGCGTGGGATTCGATCTGCGCCATGACGGCGACGGCGAGCCGATCGACCCGGCCGCGCGCTACGTGCTCGATGCCGAGCATGGGCCGCGCCGGCTGTTGAGCGATCGCGGCCACGACCAGCGCAGCGGCATGGCCACCGGCCGCGCGCTGCTGGCGCTGGCCGACGACACCGAACCGGCTGCCGACGATCTGCCCGGCCTGCGCCGCGGCATGCGTGTGGTGCTGCTGCACCACCTCGGCGGGCGCGGCCTGAAATCCTGGGAAATGGTCGAGGATCTGGCACGGCAGCGCAGCGCCAGCGCCGCGGCACCGGATTCGGCAGCGCGCGCAGCAACGACGGATTCGGCATCCGACACGGAGTCGACCTCCGAGTCGACGTCGGAGTCCACCGTGGAAGGGGCAAAGGCACCGCCATCCGCGGCGTCGTGATCGCACCGGATCGGCGGCGCGAGGGAAGCCGGCACGTGGGGGCTCGAGCGGCCTGCGGTTCGTCACGCCTCCACCGGATCCAGGTTGCCCGTAGGAGCGGCTTCAGCCGCGACGGGCTGTCCCGGCTACGCCTGTCGCGGCTGAAGCCGCTCCCACAGGTCCGTCGCGTGCTGAGGCGTGCTGTGAGTTCAGCGCATCAGCAGTGTCGCTCGTTGTGGGAGGGACTTCAGTCCCGACGCTGCTAGCGGCATGCGTCGGGGCTGAAGCACCCCTCACAAACGAGATGCGCCGTGCGGACGTTACCTGCTCTGCAGCGACGCGTCGTTTTTCCGTGGTGCTGAGCACCGACGCAGTCGGGTCTTGCTCATGCGGTGGTAGGAGCGGCTGCAGTCGCGACCGCCGCGTGGGAACGCATCGCGGCTGAAGCCGCTCCTACAGGTGCTTGCGTCGTCATCGGAGACGCCCAGGCGCCGCGGTGACATCCACCGCCGTCGCGTGCGGCGACGGCAGCGGCAGGCTCACTCAGCGCCAATCGATGCGCAGGCTCAGCGCGGCATTGCGCGCCTCGCCCAGCGTGTGCTGGTTCCAGTAGGTGCGATCGAACAGGTTGTTGATGTTGCCGGTCAGCAGCGCGTCGTAGCCGCCCAGCGTGGTCGCGTACTGGAAGCCGGCCGCGGCGACGGTGTGCCCCGGGATGAGCACACGGTTCTGGTCTTCGTAGTAGGCATCGCCGGAGTAGCGCACGTTGCCGTGCAGGCTCAGGCCGCGCATGCCCGGCACGCGCCAGGTGGCGTTGGCCAGCAGTTGTCGGCGTGCGGCGCCGGCCGGGCGGTTGCCGCGCAGGGCCGCATTGTCCGGCGACAGATCCTCCAGGCGCGGATCCATCCACAGTCCGCCGACACCCAGCTCCAGGTCCTCGGTCACGCCGACGCTGCCGATCACTTCCAGCCCGCGATACAGGGTCAGGCCATCCTGGGTCAGATAGCGCTGGCCGTCGCGGTAGGCATCGATCTGCGCGCCGCGCTCGATGCGGAACGCAGCGGTGGTCAGCGCGAAGCGCCCGCTCTGCAGCTTGGCGCCCAGTTCGTACTGCTTGCTCACCGTCGGCGCCAGCACGCTGCCGGCGTTGGCGTAGGCGGGCAGCGCATCGGTGCCGACGCGGCTGCCAGGTTCCAGCGCTTCGACGTAGCTGGCGTACAGCGAGACATCGTCGATGGGCTTGTAGATCAGCGCGACCGTCGGCGTCGTCACCGAGGTGCGGTAGCCGCTGTCCACCGCCGCATTGCCGTCCAGATCGCGCTGTTCGTAGTCGACGTGGCGTGTGCCGAGGATGGCGCGCCAGTGGTCGCCGAACTCCATTGTGTCGCTGACGAACAGCGCCTTCTGGCGCAGGTCCGCGCTGACCGGCGCCAGGCTGTAGTCCGGCCGGCGGGTAGGGCGAAAGGTCTGCTGGCGGTAGAGGTTGCCGTCGAAGTCGTTGCTCCAGTAGAACGCCTTGCTCCACTGATCCCAACTGCGCTGCACCGAGGCGCCGAACACCAGCGCATGCCTGACCGGACCGGTGTCGACATGGCCGTTGACCAGCAGTTGCGCCACGCTGGTGCGCAGCACCGCACCGAAGTCGTAGGCGAAGCCGGCGTAGTCGCCCGCGTCGTTGAGCAGGTTGGCGAACATCTTGTGCGATTCGTGCCGGCGGCGGCTGCCGCCCAGGCTCAGCGCCGCGCTCCAGCGCTCGTCGATGCGCCAGGTCAGGCCGGTGGTCGCGTGCAGCAGTGCGGTCTCGTAGTACGCGCCATCGACGCGAATCTTGGCGTAGTCGTCGGCAGGCCGCGGCAGGTGCGTGCCCTGGTAGGCATCCCAATAGAAGTACAGCGGCTCGTGCTCGAGCGTGTTGCGCTCGTGCACCAGTTCGGCATGCCAGGTCAGGCCTTCGACGATCGGTTGCTCGACCGCCAGGGCGAGCGTCTTGCGGTCGATGCCCGCGCCGTTGTACGCGTCGCCGCGTTCGATGCCGGCGTTGAGTCGGTAGCCGAAGGAGTCCGGACCATTGGCACGCCCGCCCGCATCCACCTGCGTCGAGAACACGCTGTCGTTGCGGTAGCCGATCGTGGTGGCCAGCAGCGGGGTGTCGGTGGGACGCTTGGTTTGGTAGCTGACGATGCCGCCCGGTGCGCCGAAGCCGTACATGAAGCCGCCCAGGCCCTTCAACGCCTGCACCGATTGCACCGCTTCCAGCGGGAACTCGCCGCCCCATTCCATCAGCATCGGCACGCCGTCCACGTAGAAGTTGCGCACGCCGATGCCGCGGATCTGCGTGCCCCACCAGTTGGTGGTGGCCGGCGGTTCGGCCGCGAACACCGACGGATCGTTGATGAAGATCTGTCCGAGCGTGGTGGCCTGGCGCCGCGCGATCTCGGGTGCTTCCACCAGGGTCACCGAGAACGGCGTATCCAGCAGGCGGGACGTGCCCAGCGTGCCGACCGCCGCATCCTGTTGCAGGTCCAGGCTGAGCCGCTGGCCTTTGACCATGACCGTGTCCAGTTGCGTGGCGTCGGCCGATGACCCGGCATCGCGTGCGCCGTCACTGGCGGTGGCGTCCTGGGCGTTGGCCGAGGTGGAGGCGGCGGCCACGAGTGCGGCCAACAGCGCGCGGGCGAGCATGCCCATGGCCGGCGCTTGCCGGTGGAATGAGGTCTGAAACATGAGAAGCCCCTGTTGCGGTAGTGACCGGACGGGGCGATGGCTGGTCCGAAGATGTTGTCGGGGCGTTAATTTATTCGAGAAAGAATCTTATTTGCAAGTTCGTCGCGACTGCCATTGCCGCTTCGTCGCTGTCGTCGCTGTTGCAGTACAGGATCGGTGAGCGTGAATGGGGCGAGGGCAGCGATGGCCGGACTGCCCTGGGAAGGTCCGGAAGGGTGCCGGTCGCGGCTGCAGCCGCTCCTATGCGAACTGGTGCAGAGGAACGAGCGTCATCCCCAATCCCCACTCCCCAATCCCAGCCTTCAGTGCAACAACGCCGCCACCGCCTCGCTGAACTGGTGGCGGGCCTGCGAGGACGCTGGATCGCCATGCAACTGGCGCACGGCACGCGCCAGTCTGGCGGCACCGACGAAGCCGCAGCTGGCCTGCAGCCGGTGCAGGTGGCTGCGCACTGCCTGGTCGTCGCTGAGTTGCAGGGCCGAGGCGACCGCGTCGCGGGTGCCGGGCAGCTCGGCCAGGAACAGTTCGCGCAGGGCGATCAGGTGCGCGCGCTCGCCGTTGAGTGCGGCCAGCGCCGTGGTCTCGTCCCAGTCCAGGGTCGGCTCGGCGGCACCGGGCGTGGCGCCGAGGCGGCCGCGTGCCAGCAGCCGGCGCACCGACTGCAGCAGGCGCTCGCTGCTGAGCGGCTTGAGCAGCACGTCGGCGAACCCGGCGTCGAGCAACTGCGCGCGGACCGCGGCGCTGGCATCGGCGGTATGCGCCAGCCCCAGGGTGCCGGGGCGTTGCCGCTGCAACTGGCGCAGCAACTCGCTGCCGCTGCCGTCGGGCAGGTTGGCGTCGATCAGCCACAGGTCGTGCGCCTGCGTCTGCGCGCGGGCGAGGGCGCTGGCGACCGAATCGGCCAGATCCACCTGGGCCGGCAGCGCCTGCAGGGTCGCGTCGAAGAAGGCGCGGCTGATCGGGTCGTCTTCGACGAGCAGCAGTCGCGTTACCGGGTCCTGGGTCGATGCCATGCTGATGCCTCCATGCGGCGTGGTCGCATCCCGCGCGGCTGCGCGCGTGCGTCCGCGCCACTTTGCCTCGCCGGCGTGGCAATCGCAAGCCGGTCCCGGACCGGCCCTTCTGCGACAATGGCCGCCCTTTTCCGCCCGCAGCCTGTTGCCACGTGGCCCGATCCAGAAACCGTCTCGACCGCACGCCCTTCCAGACCGACATCGCCGACCTCAGCCACGACGGCCGCGGCGTCGCCCGCCGCGAGGGCGACAAGGTCGCCTTCGTCGCCGGCGCGCTGCCCGGCGAGACCGTCCTGGCCGAACCCACCGCGCGCAACCGCCACTTCGACGAGGCGCGCACCGTGCAGGTCCTGCAGGCCTCGCCGCAGCGGGTGACGCCGCGCTGTCCGCATTTCGGGGTCTGCGCCGGCTGCGTGCTGCAGCACCTGGCCGAGGACCAGCAGATCGTCGCCAAGCAGCGGGTGCTGACCGAGAACCTGGAGCGCATCGGCCACGTGACCCCGCAGGCGGTGCTGCCGGCGCTGACCGGTGCGCCCTGGGGCTACCGGCGCAAGGGCCGCTTCTCGGTACGCCGGGTGGAGAAGAAGGACAAGACCCTGGTCGGCTTCCGCGAGCAGGATCCGCGCTTCGTCGCCGACCTGTCGGTGTGCCATACGGTGATCCCGCAAATCGGCTTCAAGGTGACCGCACTGGCGGACCTGGTCGAGAGCCTGGACGGCAAGCGCGACATCCCGCAGATCGAGTTCATCGCCGGTGACGCCGCAGTGGCGTTGACCTTCCGCCACATGCAGCCGCTGAGCGCGCGTGACCAGGACGCGCTGATCGCCTTCGCCCAGGAACACGATTTCGCCATCTTCCTGCAGCCCGGCGGCGTGGACAGTGTGCATCCGCTGTATCCGCAGGAGGTGCCGCTGTCGTTCCGGCTGCCGCAGTGGGACGTGGAGCTGGCGTTCCGGCCGCTGGACTTCATCCAGGTCAATGCCGCGCTCAACGAGAAGATGATCGCGCACGCGCTGGCGCTGCTCGACGCGCAGCCCGGCGATCGCGTGCTGGACCTGTTCTGCGGCCTGGGCAACTTCACCCTGCCGCTGGCGCGCACCGTGCGCGAGGTGGTCGGCGTGGAGGGCGACGCCGGGCTGGTGGCGCGCGCGCGGGAGAACGCCCAGCGCAACGGCCTGGACAACGCGCAGTTCTTCGCCGCCGACCTGACCCAGGACCAGCGCCAGGCGCCGTGGATGCGCCAGGGCTTCGACAAGCTGCTGCTGGACCCGCCGCGCTCCGGTGCGCTGGAGGTGCTGCAGCAACTGCCGTTGAAGCAGTTCCAGCGCATCGTCTACGTCAGCTGCCATCCCGGCTCGCTGGCGCGCGACGCCGGCTACCTGGTCAACGAACAGGGCTTCGTGCTCAAGGCCGCCGGCGCGATGGACATGTTCCCGCATACCGCGCATGTGGAGAGCATTGCGGTATTTGAAAGGCCGTGATTCGGGATTGGAAATTGGGGATTCGCAGCGGCGCCTCCGCGCGCTGGCTTATGCTTTCACCAATCCCGAATCCCCACTCCCCAATCCCATGCCCTTAGAAATCGAACGCAAATTCCTGGTGACCGGCGACGCTTGGCGCGCGGCGGCGCATGCGGTGATTCCGATGGCGCAGGGCTATCTCAACGACCAGGCGGCGCTGGCCAGCGGGGCGCAGAAGGCGTCGGTGCGGGTGCGGGTGCAGGGCGCAGAGGCGTTCCTCAACCTCAAGTCGCGCGAGCTCGGGCATACCCGCCAGGAGTTCGAGTATCCGATTCCGCTGGCCGATGCGCGCGCGCTGCTGGCGCTGTGCGTGGGCGGGCTGATCGACAAGCGCCGGCACCTCGTGCAGCACCAGGGCCACTTGTGGGAAGTGGACGAGTTCCTCGGCGACAACGCCGGGTTGGTGGTCGCCGAGATCGAACTCGACAGCGCCGACGAGGCGTTCGCCAGGCCGGACTGGCTCGGCGCCGAAGTCACCGACGATCCGCGGTACTACAACGTGGCGCTGGCTAGCCGTCCATTCTGTGAGTGGCAGGGATTGGGGAGTGGGGATTCGGGATTGGTAAAAGCGTAAAGCCAAACGCCGCACGCGGCCCGCCTTTGCGAATCCCCAATCCCGAATCCCGAATCCCCGCTTCTCGCGGCGATCGGGCTTATGCTTTTACGAATCCCCAATC
>NZ_LFME01000056.1 GCF_001043115.1 Xanthomonas sp. NCPPB 1128
ACCTCGCCCACGCATCCCCATCCGCAAGCCACCGCCGCCGTAGAGGAACCCATCTGGTGAACACTTCCGTTTCTTCCCAGACCCCCCGCATCCGCATTTTCGACACCACCCTGCGCGACGGCGAGCAATCCCCCGGCTGCAGCATGACCCCGCCGCAGAAGCTGGTGATGGCGCGCGCCCTGGCCGAACTGGGCGTGGACATCATCGAGACCGGCTTCCCGGCCAGCTCGCAGTCCGACCGCGAGGCGATGGCGCTGATCGGCCGCGAACTGCGCACGCCGACCCTGGCGGTGCTGTCGCGCTGCCTGGCCGCCGACATCGAGACCTCGGCACGGGCACTGGAAGCGGCGGCCAATCCGCGCCTGCACGTGTTCCTGTCGACCAGCCCGCTGCACCGCGAGCACAAGCTGCGCATGAGCCGCGAGCAGGTGCTGGAGTCGGTGCGCAAGCACGTGTCGCTGGCGCGCCAGTACGTGGACGACGTGGAGTTCTCGGCCGAGGACGCCACCCGCACCGAGGAGGATTTCCTGGCCGAGGTCGCCAGCGTGGCGATCGCCGCCGGCGCCACCACCATCAACCTGCCCGACACGGTCGGCTTCACCACCCCGGAAGAGATCCGCGGCATGTTCGCGCGGATCATCGCCAGCGTCCCCGGCGCCGACCGGGTGGTGTTCAGCGCGCACTGCCACAACGACCTGGGCCTGGCCGTGGCCAACTCGCTGGCCGCGGTGGAAGGCGGCGCGCGGCAGGTGGAATGCACCATCAACGGCATCGGCGAGCGTGCCGGCAACTGCGCGCTGGAAGAGATCGCGATGGCGCTGAAGGTACGCAACGCCTTCTACGAACTGGACACCGCGATCCACACCCCGCGCATCGTCGCCACCTCGCAGTTGCTACAGCGCCTGGTCGGCATGCCGGTGCAGCGCAACAAGGCGATCGTCGGCGGCAACGCCTTCGCCCACGAGTCGGGCATCCACCAGCATGGCATGCTGCGCCACCGCGGCACCTACGAGATCATGCGTCCGGAAGACGTGGGCTGGGAGTCCTCGCAGATGGTGCTGGGCCGCCACAGCGGCCGCGCCGCGGTCGAGCAGCGCCTGCGCGCGCTCGGCTACGTGCTGGACGAGGCCGAGCTGAACATCGCCTTCGACGCGTTCAAGGCGCTGTGCGAGCAGCAGCGCGTGGTCAACGACACCGATCTGCAGGCGATGATGCAGGATGCGCCGGAAAGCCAGGGCTACCGGCTGTCGTCGATGACCGTCAGCGACCGCGGCCAGCGCGCCAGCGCGCAGGTCGAGCTGTCCGATCCGGACGGCCAGCGGGTCAGCGAACGCGCCGAGGGCGACGGCCCGGTCGACGCGCTGTTCGCCGCGCTGTCGGCCGCCACCGGCGTGCAGCTGGTGCTGGACAGCTACCAGGTGCACAGCGTCGGCATCGGCGCCGACGCGCGCGGCGAGGCCAACCTCAGCGTGCGCCACGGCGAGATCGAATACGACGGCACCGGCACCAGCCGCGACATCATCGAGGCCAGCGCGCTGGCCTGGCTGGACGTGGCCAACCGCGTGCTGCGCCAGCGCCAGGGGGCGCCGGCCGGCACCGCCGACGCGCTGGCCTGAGCGGCCACAACGCGGTCATCCTCGTCGTGCACGCTCGCCCTCGCTCCCCTTCCCCGCCCAGCTTTCCTGCCAGGTAGTTCCGCAATGTCCGCCACTCCCCGCACCCTGTACGACAAGCTGTGGGACGCGCACGTCGTCGTCCCCGAAAGCGCCGCCGCCCCGGCGGTGCTGTACATCGACCTGCACCTGATCCACGAAGTGACCTCGCCGCAGGCCTTCACCGAACTCAAGACGCGCGGCCTGGCGCCGCGCCGGCCCGACCGCACCAAGGCGACGATGGACCACTCCACGCCGACCCTGCCGCGCGGCGCCGACGGCAAGCTGCCGTACTACACCCCGGCCTCCGAGGCACAGGTGGACATGCTCGCGCGCAACTGCGTCGACTACGGCATCGAACTGTTCGACATGGGTTCGGACAACCGCGGCATCGTCCACGTGATCGCGCCTGAGCAGGGCTTCACCCAGCCCGGCATGACCATCGTCTGCGGCGACAGTCACACCTCCACGCATGGCGCGTTCGGCGCGCTGGCGTTCGGCATCGGCACCAGCGAGGTCGGCCACGTGCTGGCCACCCAGTGCCTGCTGCAGCGCAAGGCCAGGACCATGGCGATCAGCGTCGACGGGCCGCTGGCGCCGGGCGTCGGCGCCAAGGACGTGATCCTGCACATCATCGGCGTGATCGGGGTCAACGGCGGTACCGGCCACGTGCTGGAGTACCGCGGCTCCACCATCGAAGCGATGGACATGGAGCAGCGCATGACCCTGTGCAACATGTCGATCGAGGCCGGCGCGCGCGCCGGCATGGTCGCGCCGGACCAGGTCACCTTCGACTGGGTCGCCAAGACCCCGCGCGGCCCCAAGGGCGCCGACTTCGACGCCGCCGTGCAGCGCTGGTCGCAGCTGCGCAGCGATCCCGGCGCACGCTTCGACGCCGAGGTGCACATCGACGCGCGCGACATCCGTCCGACCCTGACCTGGGGCACCCACCCCGGCACCGCGATCGCGGTGGACGTGCCGATCCCGGCCGCGCAGGATCCGGCGGCGCAGAAGGGCCTGCACTACATGCACCTGGAAGCCGGACATGCACTGATCGGCACGCCGGTGGACGTGGTGTTCGTCGGCTCCTGCACCAACGGCCGCCTCAGCGACATGCGCGAAGTGGCGCAGGTGCTGCGCGGGCGCAAGGTGGCGCCGCACGTGCGCATGCTGGTGGTGCCGGGCTCGGAGATCGTCAAGCGCCAGGCCGAGGCCGAGGGCATCCACGAGGTGGTGCGCGCGGCCGGTGCGGAGTGGCGCGAGTCCGGCTGCTCGATGTGCATCGCCATGAACGGCGACCTGGTCGCGCCGGGGCAACTGGCGGTGAGCACCAGCAACCGCAACTTCGAGGGCCGCCAGGGCCCTGGCTCGCGCACCCTGCTGGCTTCGCCGCCGACCGCGGCCTGGGCGGCGGTGAACGGCCAGGTCAGCGATCCGCGCGCGCTGTTCGCGGAGGTCGCGTGATGGCGCCGCACATCGCCGCATTCGCGGCCACGCTGACCTTCGTCGCCACCACCACCCGCGCCTTCGCGCACCGCCACCAGCCGCTGCTGCCGCCGCACGTGCCGCCCGCGGCGCTGCCGCCGGTGGCCGACGCCGCGGCGCCCGCCCCCGACTCCGTCGCTTCCCAGGAGACCCCGTGATGGCCGGCTTCGCCACCCTCACCTCGCGCAGCGTGGTGCTGCGCCAGACCAACATCGACACCGACCAGATCATCCCGGCGCGGTTCCTGTCCACCACCGAACGCGCCGGCCTCGGTCGCCATGCCTTCAACGACTGGCGCTGGCAGGCCGACGGCACGCCGAACCCGGAGTTCGCCTTCAACCAGGCCCACAACGCCGGCCGCCAGATCCTGCTGGCCGGGCGCAACTTCGGCTGCGGCTCCTCGCGCGAGCATGCGCCATGGGCGCTGACCGACCTGGGCCTGCGCGCCATCGTCAGCAGCGAGATCGCCGACATCTTCCGCAACAACAGCCTCAAGAACGGCCTGCTGCCGATCGTGCTGGCCGAGGACGACGTGCAGACGCTGATGCAGCGTCCGGACGACGAATTGACCGTGGACGTAGCCGCGCGCGAGCTGCGCACGCCCGACGGCCGCGTCTACGCCTTCCCGCTCGATGCGTTCTCGCAGACCTGCCTGCTCGAGGGCGTGGACGAGATGGGCTACCTGTTGCTGCGCCAACCCGACATCGAACGCTACGAGGCCACCCATGCACGCTGACATCGTCGTCCTGCCCGGCGACGGCATCGGTCCGGAAGTCGCCGCCGCTGCGGTCGCGGTGCTGCGCGCCGTCGCCACGCACCACGGCCACGACTTCCAGTTCCACGAACACGACATCGGCGGCATCGCCATCGACCGCCACGGCGAGCCGCTGCCGGCGGCCACGCTGACCGCCTGCCAGGGCGCCGACGCGGTGCTGCTGGGCGCGGTGGGCGGGCCGAAGTGGTCCGATCCCAACGCCAAGGTGCGCCCCGAGCAGGGCCTGCTGGCGATCCGCCGCGGCCTGGGCCTGTTCGCCAACCTGCGCCCGGTCAAGCCGCATCCGGCGGCACTGGACGCCTCGCCGATCAAGCCGCACCTGCTGCAGGGCGTGGACATCGTGGTGGTGCGCGAACTGACCGGCGGCATCTACTTCGGCGACAAAACCCGCAGCGCCAGCGACGCCAGCGACCTGTGCCGCTACACCGTCGCGGAGATCGAGCGGGTGCTGCGCAGCGCATTCCGGCTTGCGCAGCAGCGCCGCAACCACGTCGTCTCGGTGGACAAGGCCAACGTGCTGGAAACCTCGCGACTGTGGCGCGACGTCGCCGCGCGGATCGGCCGCGCAGAGTTCCCGGACGTGCGCCTGGAACACCAACTGGTCGATTCGATGGCCATGCACCTGCTGGCCAAGCCGCGCGAGTACGACGTGATCGTCACCGAGAACATGTTCGGCGACATCCTCACCGACGAAGCCTCGATGCTGGCCGGCTCGCTCGGGCTGCTGCCGTCGGCCTCGCTGGGCGAAGGCCGCATCGGCCTGTACGAGCCGATCCACGGCTCGGCGCCGGACATCGCCGGCAAGGGCATCGCCAATCCCTACGCGACCATCCTCAGGGCGGCGCTGCTGCTACGCCACTCGCTGGGCCTGGAAGCCGAAGCGGCGGCGATCGAGCAGGCCGTGAATGCCGCGCTCGACGCCCAGGCGTTCACCGCCGATCTCGCCGCGCCCGGCCAGGGCATTTCCACCGAGGCCGCCACGCAGGCAGTGCTGGAGCGGCTGCAGGCGTAAGGGCACCCACCGAAAACGCGCGTTCGCCGCAGCCAGGCGGCGCGCGTTGTTGCGTTGCAGGAGGTTGCAGGAGAACGCCGTCTCGGCGCATGCGCAGAGCGCTGGCTGTACGGTGCCGGGATCACGCGGTATTGATTGGCGGGACTCAGGATTATCGCAAGTTCGCGGCAGTCTTGCCTTGCTGTGGGAGGGGCTTCAGCGCCGACGCTTGAAACGGTGAGGCGTCGGGGCTGAAGCCCATATCACAAGGGCAGCAGCGGTGCCCCGGTTGCATGCATCGCCCGGTGCTTTGTCGCGGCTCTTGTTCCGTTTTGCGAAATCAGCCGCTCCACACCGGCAGATCGCGAACACGAAAACGCGTGCGACCTCGCCACCCACGGCCAGACGCAACAGCCGCAGGTGAGCGCGGCATCAGGGCATATCCCGCAACGCCGCATGCTCGGGAATGGATGACACGCGCTAGCCCATCACCCGATCGCGGCCTTCGCGCTTGGCCTGGTACAGGCGCTTGTCGGCCTGCACCAGCAGGTCGCGACGCGTGCGCAGGGTCGGCGACAGGCAGGCGAAGCCGATGCTGGCGGTGAAACGCACCGCGCGGCCGTCGTCGTCGTACAGCACCAGATCGGACAGGTGCACGCGCAGCGCGTCCAGGCGCGCGCGTGCCGGCTCCTGGTCCAGGCCCGGCAGCACCAGCAGGAATTCCTCGCCGCCATGGCGCGCGGCGAAGGCCTGCTCGCCGAGGCTGGCGCGCAGCGCCTCGCCGACCCGGCGCAGCACCTCGTCGCCGATCTCGTGGCCGTAGGCGTCGTTGATCTTCTTGAAGTGGTCGATGTCCAGCAGCGCCACGCACAACGGCGTGCGTGTGTTCAACGCCCGCTCCAGCGCCGCATTGAGGTAGGGATCGCCGGTGCGTCGATTGGGCAGGCCGGTCAGCGCATCGTGCCCGGCCTGGTAGGCGAGCTTGCGCACCAGGTCCTCGCGTTCGAGGTTGGCCAGCTTCAACGCCAGGTTCTTCGCCTTCAGTTCGTGGGTGCGCTCGGCGATGATGGTGTTGAGGCGGCGCTGGCGACGCCGGTAGCGCTGGCTGCGGCCGCGGTACCACCACAGCAGCAGGCCGGTCACGCACAGCGCCGCCAGCACCACGAACGGCCAACGCTCCCAGAACGGCGGCACCAGTTGCAGGCGCAGCGAGGCGCTGCCGATACGCTCGCTGCGCGACCAGTCCAGCGGGCTGGTCATCGCCTGCACGTCCAGGCGATAGCGACCGGAGGGCAGGTTGGTGTAGACCGCTTCTTCGCTGCTGCCGGCGTCGACCCACTGCCGATCGAATCCCTGCAGGCGGTAGCGGTAGCGCACCTTGTCCGGCGAGCGGAAACTCAAGCCGGCATAACCGATCGCGAGCCGGGCGACGCCACCGTGCAGGCGATAGTCGCCACGCAGCGGCTGCGCCACGCCATCCACCTGCACGTGGGAGATCACCAGCGGCGGCGCGCGCACGTTGCGCCGGCTCGGCAGCGCTGGATCGATCAGCGCCAGCCCGGCCGAGGTCGGGATCAGCAGCACGCCGTCGCGGCTGCGCCAGCCGGCCGGTGCGCTGCTGCCGTTGCCCTGACCGCCGGGCATGCCGTCGCTGCGGTCGACCACGTCCACCGCCAGCGTGCTGCGCTGGCCGGCATCCAGTTCCGCCAGGCGTGCACGCGCGATGCGCAACACGCCGCGATTGCTGTTCGCCCAGAGGTTGCCGTTGCCGTCGTCGAGCAGCCGGAACAGCTTGTCGCGCGGCAGGCCGACGCGGTGGTCGTAGATGCGCCACTGCCCGCCGCGCCACCGCAGCAGGCCGCGGTCGCTGGCGACCCACAGGGTGCCGTCGGCATCTTCGAGGAAGTCGAACGCGTTCTGCGCCGGAAAACCATGCCCGCTCGGCCGCGCCTGCAGCGCGCCGTCGGCCGCGAGCGTGGCGATGCCCTGGTTAGTGCCGATCCACAGCACCCCGGCGCGGTCGCGGTACAGCGCCTGCACCTGCCGCCCGGGCAGGCCGTCGGCGGTGCCGTAGGCATGCGTGCGATCGCCCTTGCGATACAGCAGGCCCTCGTTGCCGCCGATCCACAGGCCGTCGTCGGCATCGGCCAGCAGCGCGCGCACCATGGTTCGCGGCACGCCCGCGGCCACGCCCAGGCGTTGCCGGATCGTGCCATCGGCCGACAGCAGCAGCACGCCCTGGTCGTAGGTGCCCACCCACATGCCACCGTCGCGGGCGGCAGCCAGCGCCAGCACCGACGGATCGCGGCCCGGACGCTCGCTCAGCCGCACCGCGCGGATACGGCCATCCTGCCAGCGGTCCAGGCCGGCGGCATGGCCGATCCAGATCGTGCCATCGGCGTTCTGCTGGACCACCCGCACGTAGTCGCTGCCGAGGCCGTCCTGGCGGGTCAGGCCACCGGCGTCGCCCTTGGCGACGCGGAACAGGCCATCGGTACTGCCGGCCCACACCAGGCCCTCATGGTCCTCGATCAACGCCGGGCTGACCACGCCGGAGATCGACAGCACTTCCTCGCTGGCACCGTTGGAAGCGCGCCGCAACAGTTGCCCGCTGGACAGGCTCATCCACAGCTGCCCGTCCTGGTCCTGCAGCGCGGCATCGACGCGCTGGCCGCGCCGCAGCCATTGCAGGTCACCGTCGGCACCGAGCCAGAACACGCCCTCGTCGCTGGCCACCAGCAGGCCGCCGTGGCGGTCGGGGGTCAGCCGCCGGATCGACGCCGTGCGCATCGCCGCGATGCCCCAACGCTGCGCGCGCGTGGCGTGCGCGGTCAGCCGGAACAGTCCCTGCGGGGTGCCCACCAGCACCGCATCGCGGTAGCGCAGCAGCGCGGCGATGCGGGTCCTGCCCAATCCCGCGGCGGCGCCGGCATCGACCAGGCGGCCGTCGGCCTCGATCCGGAACAGGCCGTCCTCGCTGCCGACCCACAGCCCGCCGTCGGCATCGCGCAGCATCGCGGTGACCCGCAGCCGCCGCGCGCGCGCATCGCCCAGATGCTCCCAGCGCCCGGCGGCATAGCGGAACACGCCGTCGTAGGCGGTGCCGACCAGCACGCCGCCGTCGGCTTCGGCGAGCAGCGCGAACACCCCCGACAGCTCCATGCCCGGGGTGTTCTGGCGATCGAAAACGGTGAAACCGCGGCCGTCGAAGCGGGCCACACCTTCCCAGGTGCCGACCCAGATCATGCCGTCGCGGTCCTGTGCCAGCGCGTGCACGAGGTTATGCGGCAGCCCCTCTTCCATGGTCCAGCGCGCGATCACCGGCCGGTCGAGCACGGCGCGCTCGGTGAGCGGCGCGGGCGGTTCGGCGGCGCGCGCGGCGGCGCTGGCGCAACACAGCGCCAAGACCAGGCACAGCATCACACCCACGCGGCGACACAGCGCATACGCGCCGTCGCGATTCTCGTGACGCCGATCCCCTTGTTCCATCCCTTCCCGAATCACACCGGCAACGGCGCGCGGCACCCCCTGTGGGCCAGATGGCTAATCTATCACCGCCTGTTCGCCGCCGATGTCAGGGACTTCCTGACGCCGGGGACGCGACGGAGATGGCCAACGCATGCATCCCCAGCCCCGCCACACCCGCCAAACGCAGCGTCACAATAATGAACCAACGGGTCTAGTATAAATATCGAACCGACTGGTCTAGTATTGCCACCCATGGTCAGCAAATCGCCCGCCGCCTCCGCCAAATCCTCCTCGCGTCCTGCCGGGCCCGGTCGCCCCAAGGACATGGGCAAACGCGCCGCGATCCTGGAGGCGGCGCGGGAGATGTTCACCGAACTTGGCTTCGGCGGGGTCAGCATGGACGGCATCGCCGCCCGCGCCGGCGTCTCCAAGCTCACCGTCTACAGCCACTACGGCGACAAGGAGACCCTGTTCGCCGAGGCGGTGCGCGCGCAATGCCAAGCGCTGCTGCCCGACGACCTGTTCGGACACGCGCTGAAGGGGCCGCTGCGCACGCAACTGGTGGAGATCGGCCTGGCCTTTTTCGCCATGATCAGCAGCGAGGCGGCGATGGCCACCCACCGCATGATGCTGACCCCCGGCACCGGCGACGACCACGTTCGCGAGATGTTCTGGAACGCCGGTCCCAAGCGCACCCAGCAGGACCTGGCGACGCTGCTGCAGGCGCACGTCGCCGCCGGCGAACTGGACATCGCCGACCTGAACCTGGCCGCCTCGCAGTTCTTCTGCCTGGTCAAGGGCGAGCTGTACTCGCTGATGATGTGTGGCCTGTGCCGCGATGCCAGCCAGGAGCGGATCCGCGCCCATGTCGAGGCCAGCATCGACTTCTTCCTGCGTGCCTATGCGGTGCGCTAGCCCGGCCGTCCGGCCGTTCGCCGGCGCCGATGACTTCCGGCACTGCGCGCCGGGCCGTCCGGCGGCGATGCTGCGGCATACGCCCGGCCTCCGTGCCGGCTAAAATGCCCGGCCCTCCGCGTTGGATGCCCGAAATGACGATCGACTACTCCCAAGCCCGCGAAAAGATGGTGGAACAGCAGGTCCGTCCCTGGGACGTGCTGGACCTGCGCGTGCTCGACGTGCTGTCGCGGCTGCCGCGCGAGACCTTCGTGCCGCCGGCGCACCGCGCCGTGGCCTACGCCGACCTGGAGATTCCGCTGGGCTACGGCCAGTACATGATGAAGCCGGTCATCGAAGGCCGCATGCTGCAGGCCCTGGACCTGCAGCCGGGCGAGGACGTGCTGGAGATCGGCACCGGCAGCGGCTTCGTCAGCGCCTGCCTGGGCGAGCTCGGCCGCGAGGTGGTCAGCCTGGAGATCGAGCCGGCCCTGGCCGCCGCCGCGCGCGCCAACCTGGACGCCGCCGGCCTCGGCAGCAACGTCCGCATCGAGACCGCCGACGCCTTCGCCTGGAACAGCGAGCGCCGCTTCGACGTGGTCTGCGTCACCGCCGCGGTCACCGAGATCCCGGCCCAGTTCCTGGCCTGGCTGCGCCCCGGCGGACGCCTGTTCGCGATCCGCGGCCGCGCGCCGGTCATGGAAGCGGTGCTGGTGCATGCCGAGGCCGGCGCGCCGCGCACGGAATCGCTGTTCGAAACCGACCTGGCGTACTACCTGCGAGGCGCCGCGCCAGTCCCCCAGTTCACATTCTGATCCATCAAGGAAGCCGCAATGATCCGCCGATCCCTCGTCCTGGCGCTGGCCGCCGCGCTGTCTCCGCTGGCCGCCAACGCCACGGACCTGCTGCAAGTCTACGAAATGGCCCGCAACAGCGACCCGCAGTTGGCCACCGCGGAATCGACCCGGCTCTACGACAAGGAAGGCGAGGTGCAGGCGCGCGCCGCCCTGCTGCCGCAGATCAACGGCACCGCGTCGCTGCAGCGCAGCCATAGCGAAGTCGAGCGCGGCGGCGGCGAACTGGCCGGCACCGGCAAGAGCCGCAGCTACGCCGTGCAGGGCCAGCAGACCCTGGTCAACTTCGCGCAGTTCTCCAACCTGCGTGCGCAGAAGGCGCGCAGCCTGGCCGCCGACTACACCCTGGATTCGGCCAACGACGACCTGATCGTGCGCACCTCGGCCGCCTACTTCAACGTGCTGGTGGCGATCGAATCGCTGGTCGCCGCCGAGACCAACGAAGCGGCCGCCAAGAAGCAGTTCGACTACGCCGACAAGCGCCTGGAAGTGGGCCTGGCGCCGATCACCGACGTGCACGAAGCCCGCGCCGAGTACGACCAGGCCCGCGCCGACACGATCACCGCACGCAACTCTCTGCAGGACCTGTACCAGGCCCTGACCGAGATCACCGGCCAGCCGGTGCGCGACCTGCGCGGCCTGCCGGAGGACTTCCGTCCGCAGCTGCCGGCCACCGGCGGCGACATCGACAGCCTGATCGCCTCGGCGCTGGACAAGAACCCGTCGCTGCGGTCCTACCAGTACCAGGTGCAGGCGGCCGAGGCCAGCGTGTCGGCGGCGCGCGCCGGGCACCTGCCGACGCTGAGCCTGTCGGCCAGCGCCGGCCGCGACGCGAACTGGGGCGACAGCGTCTCCGGCAGCGGCAGCACCCCGCGCGCCGACAGCAACACCATCGGCCTGACCTTGAACATCCCGATCTTCGCCGGCGGCGCGACCCAGTCGGGCGTGCGGCAGGCCCTGGCGCAGCGCGACATCGCCCAGGACACCTACGAACTGCAGAAGCGCGCGCTCGACCGCAACACCCGCAACGCCTACCAGACGGTGGTGGCCGGAATCAGCGAGATCGAGGCGCGGCGCCTGGCGGTGGTCTCGGCGCAGGCCGCGTTCGACGCCTCGCAGGTCGGCCTGGAAGTGGGTACCCGCACCGTGCTGGACGTGGTGCAGAACCAGCGCACCCTGTACCAGGCGCAGCTGGCCTACGCGCAGGCACGCTACAACTTCCTGCAGAACCGCCTGCTGCTGAGCCAGGCGCTCGGCTCGCTGGACGTGGCCGAGGTGCAGTCGATCAACGCCCTGCTGACCCAGAGCGCCGAATCCAAGCTCAACTCGGCCAACAGCACCCAGTAAGCGCACGCACACGCGCTTGCCGCCAGAACGGCGGGCCTTCGGGTCCGCCGTTTTTGTTTTGGGTAGGGCTTCGCGGAAGTCCCCTGTGGGAGGGACTTCAGTCCCGACGCGCTGCGCGATGGGATGGGAGGGACGGCGAGTGCCAGGCGTCGCAGCTTGAAGGAGCACATCGAGTCCCGACGAAAGTCATTCGTAGGAGCGGCTTCAGCCGCGACGAGGCTTTATCGGCGACGCCTGTCGCGGCTGAAGCCGCTCCTACAGGTGTGCGTATCGCACTGCGGCGTGCGGCGTCGGGCCATGCCTATGATGCAGCGACCGCCATCCTGGCAATGACGCAGTGATCCGGAAGCTCCGTGTGGGAGGGACTTCAGTCCCGACGCGCTGCGCGATGGGATGCGAGGTGCGGCGCGCATCATGCGACTGAAGTCGCTCCCACAACGGGTCTTTCTAGACCACGAGAAAGGCTGCCGTCGCAGGAACCGTAGGAGCGGCTTCAGCCGCGACGGGCCTTCCCAGAAAAGCCCGTCGTGGCGAACGCCGCTGCTGCGGACTAGCGCGCCCCGTGCGACGCGCGCTACTCCTCCGCGCTCGCCTCGCCCGCCAGCGGCGGCAGGTGCGGCGCGATCAGCTGCAGGGTCCGCTGCAGCGCACCGCGGCCGTTGGCGACCAGCGCGCAGCCGGCCTCGGCCATGCGCTTGCGTGCCTCGGCGTCGGCCAACAAGGTCTGCAGCGCCGCGCACACGGCGCCGGCATCCTCGCAGATGGCCACCGCGCCGGCCTCGCGCATGCGCCGCGAGATCTCGGAGAAGTTGTGCAGGTGCGGGCCGGTGACCGACGGCGTGCCGACCGCGGCCGGCTCGAGCAGGTTGTGCCCGCCGATCGGCTGCAGGCTGCCGCCGACGAAGGCGACCTGGGCGCAGGCGTAGAAGCCCATCAGTTCGCCCAGCGTATCGATCACGAACACCGCATCGTCGGCGCCCGGCCACTGCTGCTGGCGACGCGTGGCCACGCGCCAGCCCTGGTCGCGCGCCAGCGCCTCGACCTTGGCGAAGCGCTCCGGATGCCGCGGCGCCCACAGCAGCAGCAGGTCCGGCCAGTGCCGGCGCAGTTGCCGGTGCATCTCGATCACCGCCGTTTCCTCGCCGTCGTGGGTACTGGCAGCGATCCACACCGGACGCGTCGCCGGCACGCGCTCGCGGAACGCGGCGACGACGTCGGGCAGGTGCGCAGGCGCGGCGATGTCGAACTTCAGATTGCCCAGCGCGCGCACCTGCTCGGCGCGCGCGCCCAGCGCGACGAAGCGCTCGGCGTCCTCCTGCGATTGCGCCGCCACGCAGGTGACGGTGCGCAGCGCACGCCCGATCAACGGCCGCAGCACGCGATAGCCGCGCAGCGAGCGCGCCGACAGCCGTGCATTGAGCACGTACACCGGAATGCCGCGGTCGCGGCAGCCGAACAGCATGTTCGGCCACAGTTCGGTTTCCAGGATCAGCGCCAGGCTGGGGCGGAAATGCTGCAGGAAGCGGCCGACGCTGCCGGGCACGTCGTAGGGCAGATACACATGATCCAGCGCGTCGCCCCACAGCGCCCGCACCCGCTCAGAGCCGGTCGGGGTGATGGTGGTGATCACCCAGCGGATGTCCGGGCGCTGCGCCCGCAGCGCATTGACCACCGGTGCGGCGACGTTGACCTCGCCCACCGAGACCGCATGCAGCCACACCCGCGGACGCCCGCGTGCCTGCGAATACGAGGCATAGCGCTCGTCCCAGCGCTGGAAGTACTGGCGCACGCGGAAACCGCGCCAGACCAGGTGATAGACGGTGACCGGCAGCAGCAGATAGAGCACGGCCGAGTACAGGCCGCGCAGCAGCCGCTCGATGAAATCGTTGCGCATCCGGACAGCATAGCCGGTTGCGCGCGGCCGGCGGCAGACGATACGCATGCACGTCACAGGGCGCGCCGACGCGGTCGTGTTCGTGCCCGGCCAAACTTGGCGCATGTCTGCCGCCCCCACCCCCGTCTCTTATAC
>NZ_LFME01000057.1 GCF_001043115.1 Xanthomonas sp. NCPPB 1128
GTGATGCGCATGCCCCTCTCCCCACGGGAGAGGGGCATGCGCATCACCGCTGTTCCCTTCTCCCCTCGGGAGAAGGTGCCCCGAAGGGGCGGATGAGGGTACGGCCACAGCCGAATCACCCCAAACACCACGAGACGCTTCGCGCCGACCCTCACCCCAACCCCTCTCCCGACGGGAGAGGGGCATGCGCATCACCGCTGTTCCCTTCTCCCCTCGGGAGAAGGTGCCCCGAAGGGGCGGATGAGGGTACGGGCACAGCCACGTCAACCCAAACACCACGAGACGCTTCGCGCCCCCCTAACCCCCAACCCCTCTCCCGACGGGAGAGGGGCTTGGCGCCTCAGCGCAGCAACACCGAAATGCCGAGGCCGCCCTGCCAGTCCGGGGTTTGCGCCGACAGGCCGCGCAGGACCGACAGATCCAGTTGCACGCGGTTGGCGAACAGCCAGGTGACGCCACTGCCGAGCGCGCGCATCTCGTCCTCGCCACCGCCGATGCCGGCCTCGACGTAGGCGCTCAGCGTGTCGCCGGCGTAGAAGGTGTAGCTCGGCGAAACGCTCCAGCCGGAGCCGTCCTCGCTGTCGCTGACGTTGCCGTACAGCGCCAGGCTACGGCCCTCGGGCAGGTCCCAGCCGGCGCTCACGCCCAGATCGTAGCGGTGGCCGGCATCGCCGTACGGCGCACGCCCGACCGGCAGGCTGGCGCTGCCGAGCAGCGACCAGGTGAAGCCGTCGCTGGCGCTGGGCAACGCCTGCTTCAGGCCGATACTGGCATCGCCACCACTGTGCCCGCGCCGGTCCTGCCCGCCGCCACGCACGTGTTGCCACACCTGGCTGTCGATCGCCAGTTGCACCTCGGTGCGCGCGCTCAGGCCGAACCGCAGCCGGCTGTTGGCCACGTATTCGGTGCTGCGCACATCGCCGTCGCGGTCGTAGCTGCCATCGAAGAACGCCTGCTCCCAGGCCAGTTGGCCGCGCTGCAGAGTGGTCGAGGCGAAACCGATCCCGGGCCGGTCGAACGCCGGCGCGTCCTCGGCGCAGGCCACGCCGGCGCTGCCGGCATTGGCGGCCAGCAGCAGCGCCCCGCGCAGCAGGGTATCGGCGCGGCGGCGCAACTGCCGCCGGCCGCCATGGCGGATGGCGATGGACGACGGCGACAACCGCGACGCGACGAAATGCAGAACGGGCATGCGCGAACTCCTTGCGATGCGGGAGGCGGAGGGCTGCGCCTCAAGGCGCTGGCGGCGAGTGTGCCTGGATCGTCGCGAAGTGCGATGTGAAGCCCGGCAGCAACACCCGGTTGCCATAGCCGCTGAGGTGATCGGCATCGAAGAACAACGGGCGCCCATCGCGGCTGCCGGTGCATTGCTGCGCATCGCACAGCAGCGGCAGCGGATCCCACACCGAGGCATGCGGCAGCTGCGCGGCGATACGCTGCAGGCTCTGCAGCACCGGCGCACGGTAGCGCTCCATGGTTGCGCGCGGAATCGGGATGCCATGCGCGCAGATCGGATTGCCGCGATTGAACCAATCCGAGCAGCGATACGGCGGCGCGCGCAGCACCGGCTTGGGTGCCTCGAAGACGATGCGCACGCCGCGCTGCGCCAGCGGCTGCAACAGCGCCACCGCGGCCGCTTCGCCAGCGCTGCGCGCGGCCTGCGCCGCGGCGCCTTCCTGCTCGGCCATCACCGTCGTCTCGTCGAACAGGCGGTCCTGGTCGGCCAGGCGCAGCACGCGCAGGGCAGGCAGGAACAGCACATCGCCATCGCGTGCGTGCGCGGCGACGTCGGCCAGGGTGCTGCGCTCGTAGGCCTGGCAGCCGGGATTGCTGGCCTGCCAGGCCTGCAGGCCGACGATCGGGCAACCGCCGACCCCGTACAGACGCACCGGCACCCCGCTCTGCAGCGCGAAGCGTCGCAGCAGTTCGTTGTAGGCCAGCGCATGCGAGTCGCCGGCGACGAACAACTGGCCGCCATCGCGGTTGTGCAGCGTGCAGGCGCCGCGCTCGAACAGCTTGGCGTTGCCCACCTGCACCGGCACCTGGCGAGTCTGCAGTGCACACTGCGGGAACTCCCGGCGCAGCCCCTTGGCATAGGCGTACCAGTCCAGCGGATGCCGGCTGACCGTGCTCAGCCCGTAGTAGCGCTGGGCGTTCTGCAGCAGCGCGTGGGTACCGGCAGCGAGCAGGATCAGCCCCAGCCCCGCAACGATGGTCCGCGCCGGGGTGCGCGCGCGGCCGAGGCGGCCATGCCGCCACGGCAACTCCACCCAGCGATATGAGGCCAGCGCCAGCAGGGCCACCAGCAGCAGCGCCACGGACTTGGTCGGCGCCGATTCCAGGCCGACGGTCCAGCGGAACAGCACGAACACCGGCCAGTGCCACAGATACAGCGAGTACGACACGCGGCCGATCGCCACCGGCACGCGATGCGACAGCGCGCGCCGGGTCCAGCCGGCCGGGGCGCCATGCAGGAGCGCCAGCAGGCCAAGCGTGCCCAGCACCGGCCACAGCCCGTCCGGCCACGGCGAGTGTCCCGGACGCGCACGCCACAGGCCGACCACGACCGCCGCCAGGGCAACCGCCAGCAGCGGCGAACGCCAGCTCCACGCGCCCGGCGGCGGCGCCTGCGTGCCGGCCTCGAAGCGTCCGCGCAACGCCAGCACCTGGTACAGCAGCACGCCGCTGCCGAGTTGCCAGAAGCGTGCGGTGGTCAGGTAGAACGCGGCCGCCGCATCGCCGGCGTCGCGGCTATGCCGCCAGGCGAACGCCAGCGAGGCGGCCGAAGCCAGCGCCACCAGCAGCGTCGACCATACGCGGCCGCGGCCGCCGCGATTCCAGGCCAGGAACAGCAGCGGGAACAGCAGATAGAACTGCTCCTCCACCCCCAGCGACCAGGTGTGCGTGTACGGATTGAATTCGGCCTTGGGCGAGAAGTAATCGTTGCCGGTCGCGGCCAGCACCCAGTTGCTGAGGCCGACGAAGGCCATGCGCCCGGTCTTGGCGCTGGTCTCGCTGAGCCAGGACTCGGGAATGAACAGGCCGCTGGCCAGGCCGGTGAGCAGCAGGCAGACCAGCAGCGCCGGCGCGATGCGGCGCATGCGCCGCGCGTAGAACTGCGCGAACACGCCGAGCTTTCCGGCCGCCGGCAGGCGCTGCAACGATGCGCTGACCACGAAGCCGGAAATCACGAAGAACATGTCCACGCCGGTGAACCCGCCCGGCAGCCATGCCGGATCGAGGTGGTAGGCGATCACCGCCAGCACCGCGATCGCACGCAGCCCGTCCACGTACGGCAGATAGCCGCCGCCGGTGTGCGCGTGCGGCGGCGTGTGGCCGCGCCCGGCGGCCTGCGTGCCCGTCCCTGGCCGCGCCACGCTTACCAGACCAGATCGTCGGGGATCTGGTACTTGGGATCGGCGTAGGGGTCTTCCTCGGCCGGCGCGTTCGGGTCGACCCGCAGCGCCACCGCCGCCGGGAAGATCGCTTCGGCCTGGTCCAGCAGCGCCGCGGTCACCAGCAGGTAGCGGCCGTTCTGCTGCAGCACGCCCAGTTCGCCGGCGTTGAGCGCCTTGAGCTGGTCGGCGGTGACGTAGATGCGCTTGATCTTGCCGCCATAGGGGAAATGGCGGGCGATGTCGGCCTCGGCGTGGTTCAGCGCCTGGCCCTTGAGCAGTTCGTCGAGCTTGGCCCGCGCCTCGCGGCGCAGGCGCGCTTCTTCCTGTTTCTGCCGCTCGGCCTCGATGCGCTCGTCCTTCTCGCGCTGGGCGCGGATCGCGTAGGCCTTGGCCAGATCGATGTCCTCGCGGCTGCGCGGCGGCCGCGCCGGCTGGCCGCCGGCGCCCTGCGGCTTGCCGTGGGCATTGCCGTGCGGCCGGCCGCGCCCACTGCCGGGCTTGCCGGCATTGGGCGCGCCGCCGGGAGCGCGCTCGCCACGCGCCCCGGCCGGTGCCGGGCGCTGGCCCGGCCGTCCCTGCGGCCGCGGCGCGGCAGGCGCGGCCTTGCGTTCGGGTTTCGGCGCAGGCTTGAAGCCCAGGCCCAGCAACTGGTCGCGGAGGGTATCGCTCATCGGGACGGCATCGGTCGGTTCGGGGGATCAGTAATGCGGCGGCGGCGGTTCGTCGGCCGGGTCGGCGTAGAGCGTGCTGCGCACCTTGCCCAGATCCTCGAGCAGGTGACGCAGCAACTCGGCGTTGCGCTGGCTTTCGATCCGCGCTTCGGCCAGGGCATCGCTCATTTCCGCCAGCGCCTGCTCCTGGAAGGAGAGGCGCGTTTCCAGCTCGATCAGGCGGTTCTCCAGCAACCGATCCTGGGTGGAAAAATCATGCTGCATGGATCGAACGTCCGCGGCCGATGCCGTAGTACGCCAGGCCGAAGCTCTCGATTTCCTGCGGATCGTAGAGATTGCGGCCGTCGAACACCACCGCATCGCCGACCAGCTCCTTCATGCGGGTGAAGTCCGGGCTGCGGAACTGCTTCCACTCGGTGACCACCGCCAGCGCATCGGCGCCTTCCAGCGCGTCGAAGGCATCCTCGCAGAAGTGCAGATCGTCGCGCTCGCCGAAGATGCGCTTGGCCTCCTCGGTCGCCTCCGGATCGTAGGCGCGGACCGTTGCGCCCGCTTCCCACAGTTGCGCCAGCAGGCGGCGGCTGGAGGCGGCACGCATGTCGTCGGTGTTGGGCTTGAACGCCAGGCCCCACACCGCGAAGGTCTTGCCCTTCAGCGACTGCGCCGCGCCGTAGTGGCGCTGGATCAGTTCGTACAGATGGCCCTTCTGCGCCTCGTTGACCGCTTCCACCGCATCCAGCAGCCTGGGCGCGTGGCCGTACTGCTGCGCGGTGCGCGCCAGGGCCTGCACGTCCTTGGGGAAGCACGAACCGCCGTAGCCGGCGCCCGGGTAGATGAAGTGCCAGCCGATGCGCGGATCCGAGCCGATGCCCTGGCGCACCTTCTCCACGTCGGCGCCGACGCGCTCGGCGATGTTGGCGATCTCGTTCATGAAACTGATCTTGGTCGCCAGCATCGCGTTGGCCGCGTACTTGGTCAGTTCGGCCGAGCGCACGTCCATCTCCACGATGCGGTCGTGGTTGCGGTTGAACGGCGCGTACAGGCGGCGCAGGCGCGCGGCCGAGCCGGGCTTGCTGCTGCCGATGACGATGCGGTCCGGGCGCATGCAGTCGGCCACCGCATCGCCCTCCTTCAGGAACTCCGGGTTGGAGACCACGTCGAACTCGATCGTCTCGCCGCGCGCCTCCAGTTCGGCGGCGATCGCCGCACGCACCTTGTCTGCGGTGCCCACCGGCACCGTGGACTTGTTGACCACGATGGTCGGCCCCTGGATGTGCTGGCCGATGGTGCGGGCCACCGCCAGGACGTACTGCAGATCTGCGCTACCGTCCTCGTCCGGCGGCGTGCCGACGGCGATGAACACGATATCCCCATGCGCGATGGCGCTGGCCGCGTCGGTGGTGAAGAACAGCCTCCGTGCGGCGTGGTTGGCCTTGACCATCGGCGAGAGGCCAGGCTCGTAAATCGGGACCACGCCCTTGTTGAGCCCATCCACTTTGGCCTGGTCGATGTCTACGCACACCACGTGGTGGCCGACTTCGGCCAGACAGGTTCCGGTGACGAGCCCGACATAGCCGGTGCCGAATATCGCTACGCGCATGTAATCTCCTTTCGGTTATTGAAGGATGTTCAAAAGTTCCACGTCGAAGGTCAACATCGCATCCGGGCCGATCGGGCCGCCCGGCGTTCCCTGTGGGCCATAGCCCAGATTGGACGGAATCCAGAAGCGGTACTTGGAGCCCACCGGCATCAGCGCCACGCCCTCGCTCCAGCCCGGCACGACCTGGTTCAGCGAGAACTCGGCCGGCTGGCCGTTCTTGTAGGAGCTGTCGAAGACGGAGCCGTCGAGCAGCTTGCCTTCGTAGTTCACCCGCACCTTGCTGGTGGACGTGGGCCGCGGGCCGCTGCCTTCGCGCAGCACCATGTACTGCAGGCCGGACGGGGTGGTGATCACACCCTTCTGGTTCTTGTTCTGTGCCAGGAAGGCGTTGCCCTCCTGCTTGTTCTTGGTCGCCACGGCGGCCTGCTTGGACGCGCCGAAGGCCTGCAGCGTGGCCATCGCTTGCTCCTGGGTCATCGCGGTCTGGCCCTTGGCAAACACGGTGCGCACCGCACCCATCAGCGTCGGCAGATCGATGTCGTTCTGGATCCGCGCCAGCGACGGACCGACCGCGCGGTCGCCCAGCATCAGGCCGACGTTTTCCTTGGACACCGGCGGCGGCTGCGTGCCCGGCGCCATGCCCGGCACCGGCTGGCCGTTGCGCGCGGCCAGCTGTGTGCGCAGCGCGGTATCGGTGGCTTGGGTCTGCTCATCGGACAGCAGCGGCTTGCCCTGCTTGAAGGCGTTCTCGATCGCGCGCTGCAGCGCGTCCACGTCGATGTCCTGGGCGATGGGCTCGAACGAGCGCGCCACATCCATGCCGATCGCGTAGCTGACCTTCTGCTTCTCGCTGCCCAGCGTCGTCGCCGAGCTGCCGGCAGCCGGCGCCTGCGCGGACGCTTGGCCGGCGGCCAGCATCATCCCCACCACCAGCGACGCCACGGCGCCGCGCATTCCCATCTTCATTCGCTACTTTCCCTGGAAGTGAACCGTGAACTGGACGCGCCGCGATGGCGCAGACAGAGGCCGGCATTGTCGCATGCGCGGCCGAGATGTTGACCCGCTTTCAGTGCGACGCCGGCTGCGCTTTCAGTTCGCGTTCGATGGCACTGCGCAAGGCCGGATCGTCCGGCGTGACCTTGCTCGGGAATTGCGCGACCACGCGGCCGTCGCGCGCGATCAGATACTTGTGGAAATTCCAGCCCGGCGCCACGCCGGTGGCCTGGGTCAATTGCTTGTACAGCGGCGTCGCGTCATCGCCGATCACGTGCACCTTCTCGAACATCGGGAACTTGACCCCGTAGGTGAGCGTGCAGAATTCCTGGATCTGCTTCTCCGATCCGGGCTCCTGGCCCTTGAAGTCGTTGGACGGGAAGCCGAGCACGCTGAAGCCCTGCGCCGCGTACTGCTGCTGCAGCTTCTCCAGGCCGTCGTACTGCGGGGTATAGCCGCACTTGCTGGCGGTGTTGACCACCAGCAGCACCTTGCCGCCGTAGGTCTTGTTCAGGTTCACCTTGTCCTTGCCGGCCAGCGGGCGGTAGTCCCGGTCCAGCAAGGAGCCCGCCCAGGCACTGCCGACGGTGCCGGCAGCGGCCAGGATCGCAAGGAAAAACAGACGCTTGGAAAGTTTCATGGGGCACCGTCGGAGAAAAAGGGAGTTTGTGCGCGACTAGGTCGGAAGTTGGGTCTGACGCGTGTTGACATGCCGTGTAACGGTGTTATAGTTAAATACAACACCACTCACCCAGAGCAGGTCCCACGATGCAACTCAAACGCTTCCAGCGCAGTCTTCCGGCCCTGGTCATCGTCGGCACCCTGCTCTGCGCGAGCTGGATCGGCGCCCAACGCCACCAGGGACGGCCGCTGGATTATGGCGCCAGCACGCCGCACGACGACAGCGCCACCGGCGCCGCACCTGCCGCCGTCCCGGCAGTGCGGCGACTGCGGGCCTCGCTGTCCGTGCCTTATTTCTCCTTCGCGCGCACTCTGCGCCCACGGAGCTGACCATGAGCGACATCCAATGGAGCGACGGCGCTCCCATCTACCGCCAACTGAAGGACCGGGTCATCGCGATGATGCTCGACGGCATCCTCAAGCCCGGCGACGCCCTGCCCTCGGTGCGCCAGGTGGCCGCCGAGTATCAGCTCAACCCGATCACCGTCTCGCGCGCCTACCAGGAACTGGCCGACGAGGCCCTGGTCGAGAAGCGCCGTGGGCTGGGCATGTTCATGACCGAGGAAGCGGCGCAGAAGCTGCGCGGCAGCGAGCGCGATCGCTTCCTCAACGAAGAGTGGCCTCTGGTGCTGGAACGCATCCAGCGCCTGGGCCTGACACTGCAAGACTTGTTGCCACCGGGGAAAACGCCATGACTGCCGCTGTCGCCGCATCCGAATCCGTCGTCTACGCGCAGGGGTTGCGCAAGACCTACAACCACAAGCCGGCGCTGGCCGACGCATCCTTCACCATCGCGCCCGGCCGCATCGTCGGCCTGATCGGCCCCAACGGCGCCGGCAAGACCACCGCGTTGAAGGCGGTGCTGGGCCTGACCGCGGTCGAAGGCGAACTGCGCGTGCTGGGCATGGACCCGCGCAAGCAGCGCGACGCGCTGATGAACGAGGTGTGCTTCATCGCCGACGTGGCGGTGCTGCCGCGCTGGATGCGGGTGCGCGAGGCGATCGATTTCGTCGCCGGCGTGCATCCGCGCTTCGATCGCGCCAAGTGCGAGGGCTTCCTGGCCAACACCAAGCTCTCGCCGAAGCTGCGGGTGCGCGAGATGTCCAAGGGCATGATCGTGCAGCTGCACCTGGCCCTGGTGATGGCGATCGACGCGCGCCTGCTGGTGCTGGACGAGCCGACCCTGGGCCTGGACATCCTGTACCGCAAGGAGTTCTACCAGCGCCTGCTGGAAGACTACTTCGACGAGCAGAAGACCATCATCATCACCACCCACCAGGTGGAGGAGATCGAGCACATCCTCACCGATGTGCTGTTCATCCGCGATGGCCGCATCGTACTCAGCGCCGACATGGAGCACATGGCCACCCGCTACACCGAACTGCTGGTGCCGGCCGAGCGCATCGAGGCGGCGCGCGCGCTGCAGCCGATCGACGAACGCGGCCTGCCGTTCGGCAAGTCGGTGTTCCTGTACGACGGCGTGCCGCAGGCGCAGCTGGCCGCGCTCGGCGAAACCCGCACCCCCGGCCTGGCCGACCTGTTCGTCGCCATCATGAAGGGCACCTACGCATGAACGCTCCCGCCAAAACGATCTCTCCCGTGTCCACCTTCACGTGGCTGCTCAAGCGCGAGTTCTGGGAACACCGCGGCGGCTTCCTGTGGGCGCCGGTCATCACCGGCGGCATCGTCGCCACGCTGTACACGGTGCTGTCGATCATCGGCAGCATCGCCGGCCGCAACCACCGTGGCGACAGCCTCAACAACGTGGAGTGGGACGGCCAGGCCCATAACGCCCACCAGATCATCGGCGCGGTCGGCGACGGCACCATGCTCGCCGGCGTGATCCTGTCCTGCATCGTGGTCGGCTTCGTGGTGTTCTTCTATGCGCTGGGTGCGCTGTACGACGACCGCCGCGACCGCAGCGTGCTGTTCTGGAAATCGCTGCCGCTGTCGGACACCGGCACCGTGCTGTCCAAGGCCGCCTGGGCGCTGCTGCTGGCGCCGTTGCTGGCGATCGGCGTCGGCCTGCTGATCGGCCTGGCGCTGTGGGTGGTCACCGCGCTGACCCTGTCGGTCAACGGCATCCCGCAGAGTACCGCGGTCTTCACCGAATCGCACCCGCTGCGCATCATCGGCATGGTCCTGGCCGCACTGCCGGTGCAGGTGATGTGGTCGCTGCCGGCGATCGGCTGGCTGATGCTGTGCTCGGCCTGGGCGCGCAGCAAGCCGTTCCTGTGGGCAGTGCTGATCCCGATCCTGGGCTGCGTGACCGCCAGCATGATGGGCATCCTGCCGATGCTGAACGTGAACCACAACCTGATCTGGTACACCGTGGTCTACCGCGGCCTGCTCAGCGTGCTGCCCGGCAGCTGGGGTCCGGTGCTGAACGAGCAGGTGGCCGAAACCCACATCAGCGGCCCGCAGGATCTGGTCAATGCGATCCATCTGGGCGACAGCTGGGTGCTGTTCCGCGACCCCGACATGTGGATCGGCGCCGCGGTCGGCGTGGCCTTCATCGTCGCCGCGATCTACGTGCGCCGCTGGCGCGACGAAGCCTGATCGCAACGCAGTCGTCCTTCCCTTTTCTGCAAGGAGTATCCCGATGTGCAAGACCCTCGCCCTGTGTGCCCTGCTGTCGCTGCCGGCCATCGCCATGGCCGACGACTGCAAGTATTCCGAACCGCGCGAACTGAAACTGGACCTGGCCGGCGTCAAGTCGGTGCTGCTGGACGTGCAGCAGAACGACCTCAAGCTCAGCGGCGCCAGCGGTGGCGACTCCACCCTGCGCGGCCGCGCCTGCGCCTCCGATGCGGACATGCTCAAGGAGCTGACCCTGCGCCAGCGCCGCGACGGCGACACCCTGGTGGTGACGTTGAAGCACGAGGGCAAGATCCACGGCATCAGCGTCGGCAACCGTTACGCCTACCTCAACGTGGCCGGCAGCATTCCGGCCAACCTGCCGGTGCAACTGCAACTGGGCTCCGGCGATGCCGAGATCACCGGCGTGGCCTCGCTCGACGCCAAGATCGGGTCCGGCGACCTGCATGCGCAGAACATCCGCGGTGCGGTCAGCGCCACGGTCGGCTCCGGCGACATCGAACTGCGCAATGTCGGCAGCGTGGCCATGCCGACGCTGGGCTCGGGCGACGTCAAGGCCGACCAGGTCGGCGGCGACGTCAAGGTCGGCACGGTCGGCTCCGGCGACCTGACCGTGCACGGCGTGCGCGGCGGCGTGCAGGTCGACAGCGTCGGCTCCGGCGACGTGCAACTGCGCGATGTCAGCGGCAGCGTGGCGGTGCAGACCGTGGGCTCCGGCGACCTGGACGTGGGCAACGTCGGCGGCAACCTGAGCGTGCAGAAGGTCGGCAGCGGCGACGTCACCCACCGTGGTGTGCGCGGCAGCGTCAATCTGCCCAAGCCGCGCTGATCCTCCGCTCCGCTTTCCACCTTTCGCACGAGGATACGCCCATGCAGTACCGTTTCCTGCCCCTCGCCGGCGCCGCCCTGGCCGCCCTGCTCTCGCTCAGCGCCTGCCAGCGCTCCGCAACGAACGACCGCGTCGTGGTCGATCACGGCGGCGCGCAAAGCCTGACCTTCCTCAACGGCGACCTCACCCTGAAGGCCGATGGCCAGCCGCCGGCCACCATCACCCGCGACGGCAAGCTGCTGATCGACGGCAAGCCGGTCGCCCTGGACGCCGAGCAGCAGCGCCTGCTGCTGGCCTACCGCAGCCAGATCGAAGCGGTGGGCATGCAGGGCGTGGAAGTCGGCAAGGCCGGCGCGGCGCTGGGCGTGAAGGCAGCGGGCGATGCCATCAGCGGCGTACTCAGCGGCGATACCGAGCACATCGGCGAGCGGGTCGAGGCGCAGGCCGACAAGATCAAGCAGGCGGCGCTGAAGATCTGCGACCAGGTCGCCGCGCTGCGCGCCGCGCAGGATGCGCTGATGGAGAAGGTACCTGCGTTCCGCCCGTATTCCACCTTGGAAGACAGCGACGTGCGCGACTGCAAGAACTCCGCAGCGTAATCGGCGCGGCATGCTGGCCTGGCGCGCGACGCTTGCCGCACCAGCAGCGGCACCGGTCAACAGCATGGGAGATGGCGGTGCGCCGCACTGCCGATGGCCTGGCCGCAGGGAAGCGGCCAGTCGCCACCAACGCGGGGGCGGCGCCATCTCGGACCGACGCAGCCGGCATCCATGCGCTTCAGGCCGCTGCGCACTCACCGCACCCGTGCGCCACACGCTCTAAAATGGCCGGGACCTCCCCCGCCTCGCCGCTGCCTCCATGAAGAAGACGCTACTCGCCTGCCTGTCCCTGCTGTCGTTGTGCCTGCTGCTCGCCGCCTGCGGCGGACGCGGCGGCGAGACCACCTCCTCGCGCGCCGAGCGCAGCAAGCCGCGGGTGGCGGTGGACAGCATGAACGTGATGCTGCGCCGCGCCCCAGCCGCCAACGCCACCATCGGACCCGATGGCAGCCTGCGCATCGACGACATCGAACTGCCCCTGCCCCCCGCTCAGCGCACCGAACTGCAGCAGTTGTTCATGCACCTGCAGATGCAGCGCCAGCGCACCCTGGAAACCGCGGCGCCGGATCCGAACATGCGCTCGGTCGGCTTCGCGCCGACCCCGGAGATCACTGAAGCGCAGGCCGCGGTGCTGCGCGACATTCCCTCGCTGCAGCCGTACCGTGACAGCTTCGGCAACCTGCAGGCGGAACGCCGCTGAGGGCTGCTGGCGTCGGCAAGCCCGGCACGAGGGAGCCTCGAGAAGGATTGGAGGTGTCCCAGTAGGAGCGGCTTTAGCCGCGATTGGCTTTACCTTGAAAGCCCGTCGCGGCTAAAGGGCACCTCGAACAACCTGCCATGACCTGGAGCTAGGGGGGCAGCCTCTGTCGCAACGGCACCAGAGAGGCGTCGGATCATGGTGGTTGGGAGGCTGAGGTGGCCGTTGGGCCTGCTCATCCGAT
>NZ_LFME01000058.1 GCF_001043115.1 Xanthomonas sp. NCPPB 1128
GCGTGCCGGTCGTGCCGGAGGTGTAGATCACGTACGCCAGCTGCGTCGCCTCCATCCCCGCGACCGCCGGCGCGTGATCGGCATGCGCCGACAGCGCGTCGGCCATTGCCTCCAGGCGCGCCACCGGGACCCCCAGCGCGTCCGGCAGCTGCGTGCTCGCATCCGCGATCAACAGCGCTGGCTGCGCATCCTCCAGCATGAACGCCACCCGCGCCCACGGCAGATCCGGCGCCATCGGCACATAGGCAGCGCCGGCCTTCAACACGCCGAGTAGCGTCTCCACCATCGCCACGCCGCGCGACAGCGACAAGGCCACTCGCGCCCCGCGCCCGATGCCCTGTGCGCCCAGCCACTGCGCGATCTGGTTGGTCCGGCGATCCAACGCCGCGTAGCTGACCCGCCGCTCGCCCCACACCAGGGCCACCGCATCCGGGTGCGCCGTGGCCTGCACAGCGAACAACGCACCGATGCAGCTGTCGCGCGGATAGGGCTGCGCCGTCGCGTTCCACTGCTGCAGCACCTGCGCGCGTTCAGCGTCGCCCAGCACCGGCAGCGCCGAGACCGGCGCCGTGTCGTCGGCGGCCATCGCCGTCAGCAAGCGCTGCCAGTAGCCTGCGTAACGCGCCACGGTCGTCCGATCGAACAGCGCCGTCGCATAGTTCAGGCTCCCCTCGATGCCCTGCGCAGTTTCGCGCAAGCCGAGGGTTAGTTCGAACTGCGCGGTGCGCAGCGTCGCGTCCACCGCCGTCGCCTTGATGCCCGGTAACGACAATTGACCTTCGTCCTGCGTTTGCCAGGCCAGCAGCGTCTGGAACACCGGCGTGTGCGACGGATTGCGCGGCGGCTTGACCGCTTCGACCACTTGATCGAACGGCAGATCCTGGTGCGACTGCGCATCCAGCACGCAACGGCGCGTGCGCGCCAGCAGCTCGGCGACCGTGGGCGCCCCACCCAGGTCGATACGCAGCGCCAGCGTGTTGACGAAGAACCCGATCAGCGGCTCGACCTCCTCGCGGCTGCGCCCCGCGACCGGGCTGCCGATCACCACGTCGTCCTGCCCGGACAAACGGCCCAGCACTGCGGCCCAACTCGCAAGCAGGATCATATACAGGGTTGCACCATGCCGCTGGCCAAGCGCCTTCAGTCGCCCGGTCAGGTCCGCATCCAGGCTGACACCGAACGTGGCGCCGGCGAAATCCTGGTGCGACGGACGCGGACGGTCGGTCGGCAGGTCCAGCAAAGCGGGTGCCCCGCTCAACGCCTGACGCCAATACGCTGCCTGGCGCTGCGACTGACCGTCGGCCAACCAGTTCCGCTGCCATTGTGCGTAGTCGATGTACTGCACCGGCAACGGCGGCAGCGGATCGCCATTTCCCTGTAGATATGCGACATAGAAGCGGCTCAGCTCGTCCAGCATCACGCCGATCGACCAGCCGTCGGAGACGATGTGGTGCATCACCACTGCCAGCCCGAAATCGTTCTCGCCCAGCTGCGCCACTTGCACGCGCAGCAGCGGATCGTGCTCCAGGTCGAAGGCCTGCGCGAACAAGGCCTCGTTGAGCGCCGCGTTTGCCACTTCGATATCGCCTTGATCGCGCAGATCGTGCACGCGCAGATCGGCGGTGGCGTCCGCTGCCACCTGCTGCATTGGCTGCCCGTCGATCAACACGAATCGCGTACGCAGCACCTCATGCCGGGCCACGACCTGGTCGAGCGCATGCGCCAGCGCGGCCAGATCAAGCATGCCGCGCAGACGCTGCGCGCCCCACAAATGATAGGCGGCGCTGGCCCCGTCGATCCGGCTCAGGAACCACAGGCGCTGCTGCGCCTGCGACAAGGGCATGAACGCGCGACGTGGCGCAGGCAGGATCGCCGATTGATTCGAACCTGGCCCCACCGCGACGTGCGCAGCCAGCTGCGACAGGGTCGGCGACTCGAACAGCTCGCGCATCGACAAGTCGACGTCGAACGCCTTGCGGACCCGCGACGCCAGTTGCACAGCCAGCAGCGAATGCCCGCCGAGTTCGAAGAAATCGTCGAAGCGGCTGATCGTCTCGACCCGCAACAATTCCGCCCAGATCACGGCCAAGCTTCGCTCGGTCGCGCCTTGCGGCGCCTCGAAAGCGCGCCGCGCATAGGCCGAGCCGTCCGGCGCCGGCAGCACCTTGCGATCGAGCTTGCCGTTCGGCGTCAGTGGCCATGCGGCCAATCGCACGAACGCCGACGGCACCATGTACTCCGGCAAGCGCGTGGATAGATGTTCGCGTAGCGAGGCGATGTCCAGCGTTTCGTCGGCCAGGCAATACGCGACCAGACGCTTCTCGCCCGTCACACCCTCACGCGCCAGCACGACCGCTTCGCGAACGCCGTCGTGTTCGATCAGCTTGGCTTCGATCTCGCCCAGCTCGATGCGGAAGCCGCGGATCTTCACCTGGAAGTCGTTGCGGCCCAGCAGGGTGATCTTACCGTCGTTCGACCAACGGCCCAGATCGCCGGTGCAATACATCCGCGCGTCGGCATCGGCCGCGTACGGATCGCGCACGAAACGCTCGGCCGTCAGCTCCGGCTGGCCCAGGTAGCCGCGCGCCACACCTGCACCGGCGATCCAGATCTCGCCCGCGACGCCGACCGGCACCGGCGCGCCGGCCGCGTCCAGCACATAGACCTGCGTGTTGCCGACCGGGCCGCCGATATCGGCGACAAATCCGCTTTCGCGCGTCATCGTGGTCCAGGTCGAATAGGTCGTCGTTTCCGATGGTCCGTACAGATTGCACAGGCGTTCGACGTTGGCGCTGGCGAGGATGCGTTCGGCCAGCGAACGCTTGAGCGCTTCGCCCGCCACATTGACCACGCGCACGCTGGGCGGAATCGCTTGCGCCCGGGTCAACTCGGCCATTGCCGAGGGGACGGTGTTGATCAGCGTCACCGGAGGCGCCGCATCCAACAACGTCAGCGCGTTCGCGACCAAGGTCACCGTGCCGCCGACGGATAGCGGCGCGCCATACTCGAACAACGACAGATCGAAGTTGATCGAGGTCGAGAACAGGCAGTTGCTCAGGTCCTGTGCACTGAACGCCTGCGTGGCCCAACTCAGGAAGTTCAGCGCGTTGCGATGCTCGATCGCCACGCCCTTGGGTCGTCCTGTCGAGCCGGAGGTGTAGATCAGGTAAGCGAGATTGCACGCGCGCAAATCCGCGACCGCGACGTTATCGTCGGATGCGTTCGCCCACTGTACGGCGTCGGCGTCGATATCCACGATCGCCGGCGAGGATGCGTTGCCGCCTCGCTCCGAGGCCTGTGCCAGCACCGGCCACCCCACTGCATCGGTGAGCACCAAGCGTGGCGTTGCATCCTGGAGGATCTGCGTCAGGCGATCCGGTGGATATGTGGGATCCAAGGGCACATATGCCCCGCCCGACTTCAGCGTCGCCAGCAACGCCACCATCATCCCGGCCTTGCGTTCCAGGCACAGACCAACCCGGTCGTCGGGCCTAACGCCCAGACTGCGCAAATGCGCGCTCAAACGATTCGCGCGGCGATTCAGTTCGACGTAACTCAGCCGCTCCTCGCCCGCCACCAATGCGATCGCGTCGGGCGTGCGCCGCGCCTGGGCCTCGAACAAGTCGTGCAAGCGAGCCTCACGCGGGTACTCCAATGCCGTCGCGTTCCATTCCGACAGCATCCGCGCGTTCTCGGCGGCGTCCAGCAAGGGCAAGCGTGCGACGACGGCTTCGGCGTCAGCGACCATGCCATGCAGCAAGCGCTGCCAATAGTCGGCATAACGCAATACGGTCCCCGCATCGAACAGCGAGGTCATGTAGCCGAGCGCGCCCTCGATGCCGGTGCCGGTGTCGCGCAGATCGAGAATCAGCTCGAACGGCGCGGTCGTCGTCGCCAGCGCTTGTTCGGAGACGTCGATGCCCGCCAGATGCAGCCGCCCCTGGGGCTGGCTCTGCCAAGCCAACATCACCTGGAAAACCGGCGAATGCGCGGTGCTGCGCGGCGGCTTCACCGCTTCGACGATCCGATCGAACGGCAGATCCTGGTGCGCCTGTGCATCGAGCACCCGGGCACGCGCGCGCGACAACAGCTCGCCGACGGTCGGCTCGCCACTCACGTCGATGCGCAGCGGCAGCGTGTTGACGAAGAAGCCGATCAAGGGTTCGATCTCGGTGCGAGCACGGCCCGCGACCGGGCTACCGATCACGACCTCGTCCTGCCCCGACAAGCGGCTCAACACCGCCGCCCAACTCGCCAGCAAGGTCATGTACAGCGTCGTGCCGCAACGCTGACTCAACCTCTTCAGACCGGCGTAAAGCGCTTCGTCCAGCTGCAGGTCGATGGCCGCGCCGGCGAAATCCTGATGCGGTGAACGTGCACGATCGGTCGGCAACTCGAGCAGGGTCGGCGCACCGGCCAGGGTTTCGCGCCAATACTTCGCCTGGCGCTCGGCCGGGCCGCCAGCCAGCCACTGCCATTGCCACTGGGCGTAATCGATGTATTGCACCGGCAACGGCGCCGGCGATTGCGCCACAGCCCCGGTTTCCAAGGCATAGAACGCGCTGAGGTCGTCGAGTAGCACGCCGATCGACCAACCGTCGGAGACGATATGGTGCAGCACAGCGTGCAGGACATGGACGTCGTCCGCGATCTGCACCAGTTGCATGCGGATCGGCAGCTCCGTACCCAGATCGAAGGGCCGCGCGAGGAAGCCGGCGCCGAGCGCCTTGCCGGCACTCTCCGGGTCTTGCGCGGCGCGTACGTCTTCCAGGCGCAGATCGAACGCCTCCGCGCCGACAAACTGCTGCATCGGCTCGCCGTCCACCAGCACGAAACGTGCGCGCAGGATCTCATGACGCGCAACGATGCGCCGCAGCGTCCGCGCCAGCGCCCCGCGATCCAATGCGCCGGCCAGGCGCAGAGCGCCGGCCGAATGATACGCCGCGCTCGCACCATCGACCTGGGTCAGGAACCACAGGCGTTGCTGTGCCGGCGACAATGGCATGTATGGCTGACGCTGCACGATGTCGATCGCTGTCGCCGTAGACGACGTCGCGAGCGAGACGCGTTCGGCCATACGTGCCAGCTCGGAGGCCTCGAACACATCGCGCAAATTCAGTTCGACATCGAGCGCGTCGCGCACGCGCGTGGCCAGTTGCACGGCCAGCAGCGAATGGCCGCCGAGTTCGAAGAAGTCGTCGAAACGGCCCACTCGGTCCAGCTTCAGCAGCTCGGCCCAGATCTTCGCCAGCGCAGCTTCCACATGCCCCTGCGGCACCGCATCGCTGCGGCGGACATAGGCCGCGCCATCCGGCGCCGGCAAAGCGTTGCGATCCAGCTTGCCGTTCGGCGTGAGCGGCAGCGAGGGCAGAATGACGAACGCGCTGGGCACCATGTAGTCGGGGAGTTGCAACAACAGCCGGGTACGCAGGTCGGCGACGGTGGCGGATGAGTCCACCGACGTGGTCAGGTACGCGACAAGTCGTTTCTCGCCCGGTACGTCCTCGCGCGCCAGCACCACCGCCTCGCACACATGCTCGAACTCGGCCAGCCTGGCTTCGATCTCGCCCAGCTCGATGCGGAAGCCGCGGATCTTCACCTGGAAGTCGTTGCGGCCGAGATACTCGACGTTGCCGTCGGGCAGCCAGCGCGCCAGGTCGCCACTGCGGTACAGCCGTGCCCGCGGATCACGTGAATAGGGGTCGGCGATGAAGCGTTCTGCGGTGAGCTCTGCACGGTTGCGATAGCCGCGGCCGACCTGCACCCCGCCGATATGCAGCTCGCCGGCGACTCCGACCGGAACCGGCTCGCCGTGCGCGTCGAGCAGATAGATCGCTGTGTTGGCGACCGGTTTGCCGATCGGCACGATGCCAGCATGCGCGTCGTCGGCGCACCGCCAGTAGGTGACGTCGACGGCGGCTTCGGTCGGTCCATACAGATTGTGCAACTGCGCATGCGGCAATGCCGTCCGGAAGCGTTGCTGCAGGGCGTAGGGCAAGGCTTCGCCGCTGCATTTGACGTGGCGCAGCGAGCCGCAGCGCGCCAGATCGCTCTGCGCCAGGAAGGTCTGCAGCATCGAGGGCACGAAGTGCATCACGGTAATGCCGCAGCGCTCGATGGTCTCGACCAGGTACGCCGGATCCTGATGGCCGCCGGGACGCGCCAAGGTCAGGCGCGCGCCGGCCAGCAACGGCAGGAAGAACTCCCACACCGATACGTCGAAACCGAAGGTGGTCTTCTGCAGAACCCGATCGCTTGCGTCGAGCCCGAACTGCTCCTGGGCCCACAGCAAGCGATTGACCACGCCTCGATGTTCGTTCATCGCCCCCTTGGGCAGGCCGGTCGATCCGGAGGTGTAGATCATGTAAGCCAGGTGCGACCCGCTCACCCGGACCGACGGATTCGCGTCGCTGTACGACTGCGTCGACAGGCGATCGAGATCGAGCACGGGAAACGGCGTTTCGGAGCCCGCGGCCAGTGCGGCGACCGTCTCGGCCAGTTCGCCATGACTCAGCGCCGCTTTCGGCGCGCAATCATCCAGCATATGGCGCAGCCGCTGTTGCGGATACGAAGGATCGATCGGCACATAGGCCGCGCCGGATTTGAGGATCGCCAGCAGGCCGACCACCATCTCCAGGCTGCGCTCCATGCAGATCGCGATGCGATCCTCCACCGTCACGCCCATCGCAATCAGACGATGGGCAAGACGGTTGGCGCGGCAGTTCAATTCGGCGTAGCTCAGCGCATTGCCGCCGGCGCCGTCCTCGTAACTCAGCGCGACCGCATCCGGGCTGCGTTGCGCCTGCGCTTCGAAAAGGGCATGCACCGTGGTATCTGGGTAACGGCGTTCGGTCGCGTTCCAATCGTTCAGCAACCGGTTGCGCTCGGCGGCATCGAGCAACGGCAGGCGCGCCATCGCCGCGGTGTCGTTCAGCGTCATGCCGGCCAGCAGGCGCTGCCAGTAACCGAAGTAGCGCGCAACTGTCGCTTCGTCGAACAACGCGGTCATGTAACTCAGCGCGCCGACGATCTCCTCGCCCTGCTCACGCAAGTTCAGGATCAACTCGAACTGGGCGTTGCCCGCTTCCTGATCCAGGCTCTCGATGGTCACGCCGGGCATCGACAACCGCGCTTCGTCCTGGTTCTGCCACGCCAGCATGACCTGGAAGATCGGCGTATGCGCGGTGCTGCGCGCCGGCTTGGTCACTTCGACCACATGGTCGAACGGCAGGTCTTGGTGCGATTGCGCATCGAGCACGCGACGGCGCGTGCGGCTCAGCAGTTCCGCCACCGTTGGCTCGCCGCCCAGTTCGATGCGCAACGCGAGGGTATTGACGAAGAAGCCGACCAACGGCTCGATCTCGGCCCGGTTGCGACCGGCCATCGGGCTGCCGATCACCACCTCCTCCTGCCCCGACAGGCGGCTCAGCAGCGCCGCCCAACTCGCCAGCAGGGTCATGTAGAGCGTCACGCCGTGGCGCTGGCTCAGCGCTTTGAGCTGAGCGGTCAGGGTCGCGTCGAGCACGACATCCAGGGCGCTGCCGGCGAAGTTCTGATACGGCGGGCGCGGGCGATCGGTCGGCACTTCCAGCAAGGTCGGCGCACCGGCCAGGGTTTCGCGCCAGTACGCGGCCTGTCGCTCCAACTGGCCGCCGGCCAACCACTGCCGTTGCCATTGTGCATAGTCGATGTATTGGATCGGCAACGGTGGCAGAGGATCGTCGGCGCCTTCGACCTCGGCGGTATACAGGCAGCCGAGCTCTTCCAGCATGACGCCGATCGACCAGCCATCCGCGGCGATGTGATGTACTACCACATACAGCGCGTACTCCTCGTCCTCCAGTTGCGCCAGCAACACCCGCAGCGGCGGATCGACGCTCAGATCGAAGGGCTGCGCGTACAGCGCTTCGCCTCGCGCGACGCCCAAGGCGTCGCGGTTGTGTTCGCCGCGCAGGTCCTCGAAGCGCAGCCGCAATGTCGCATCTGCATCCACTCGCTGCATCGGCTGACCCTCGATCAGCACGAAGCGTGTGCGCAGCGATTCATGCCGCGCGACGACACGCTGCAGGGAACGCTCCAACGCGTCCACGTCCACGCGGCCGGTCAAGCGCAGCGCGCCAGCGGTATGATAGGCGGCACCGGCGCCATCGATCTGGGTCAGGAACCACAGGCGCTGCTGCGCAAGCGACAGCGGCATGTGCGGCTGCCGCTCGGCCACCGCGATCGTACTCAGTTGCGCGGCGTCGCCGCTCGCCAGACGCTGCGCCAGCTGCGACAGCACCGGCGCTTCGAACACCCAACGCAACGGCAGTTCCACGCCCAGGCTCTGGCGCACGCGCGAACTCAGCTGCACCGCCAGCAACGAATGCCCGCCCAGTTCGAAGAAGCCATCGTGGCGGCCGACCTGATCGACCTTCAGCAATTGGCTCCACAACTGCGCCAGGCGCTGTTCGATCTCGCCCTCTGGCGCCTCGTACGCACGCCGTGCATAGGCACTGTCGTCTGGCGCGGGCAGCGCCTTGCGGTCGAGCTTGCCGTGCGCGGTCAGCGGCCAGGCTTGCAACTGCACGAACGCCGCCGGCACCATGTACTCGGGCAACTGGCTGGCCAACCGCTCGCGCAACGCACCAGCGTCCAGCGCCTCGTCCGCGGCGCCGTTGGTCAGGCAGTACGCCACCAGCCGCGGCTCGCCGCCCTCCCCGCGCGGGACCACCACCGCCTCGCGCACCCCAGGGCATTCGAGCAGCTTGGCTTCGATCTCGCCCAATTCGATGCGGAAACCGCGGATCTTCACCTGGAAGTCGTTGCGACCCGCGAACTCCAGGCTGCCGTCCGACGACCAACGGCCGAGGTCGCCGGTGCGGTACATGCGCGCGCCAGGCTCGCTGCAGAACGGATCGGCGACATAGCGCTCCGCGGTCAACGCCTCGCGGTTCAGATAGCCCGGCGTGACGCCATCGCCACCGATCCACAACTCTCCGGTCACCCCGACCGGAACCGGCTGACGGTGCGCGTCCAGCACGTACACCCGGGTATTGGCGATCGGACGGCCGATGCTGATGCGCGCTTCCTCCGCGCTCAGCGCCGTCG
>NZ_LFME01000059.1 GCF_001043115.1 Xanthomonas sp. NCPPB 1128
TCCCGCCCCTTCCCGCCGCCGCGCCGCCGCGCTGGCAGCAGGCCTGGCGCGACGCCGTGCGCGATCCGCGCGAGCTGCTGGCACTGCTGGGCCTGGATCCGCAAGCGCTGGGCGTCTCCGAACAGGCTGCGACGCAGTTCGCGCTGCGCGTGCCGCGCAGCTTCGTCGCGCGCATGCGCCGGGGCGATCCGCACGACCCGCTGCTGCGCCAGGTGCTGCCGATCGACGACGAGCAGCGCGTGGTCGCCGGCTTCGCCCTGGATGCGGTCGGCGACGCCGCAGCCAAGAAGGCCGACGGCGTGATCCACAAATACCGCGGCCGCGCCCTGCTGGTGGCCACCGGCAGTTGCGCGGTGCACTGCCGCTACTGCTTCCGCCGGCATTTCCCATACGCCGACGAGACCGCCGCGCGCGATGGCTGGCGCACGGCGGTGGCGGCGATCGCCGCCGATCCCAGCATCGAGGAAGTGATCCTGTCCGGCGGCGATCCGCTGTCGCTGGCCACGCCGAAACTGGTCGAACTCACCGAGGCCCTGGCGACGCTGCCGCAGCTCAAACGCCTGCGCATCCACAGCCGCCTGCCGGTGGTGCTGCCCGAGCGTGTCGATGCGCCGCTGCTGGCCTGGCTGCGCGCGCTGCCGTGGCCGCTGGCGTTCGTGCTCCACGCCAACCACGCCAACGAATTCGATGCCGGCGTGGATGCCGCGCTGGCGCGCCTGCGCGAGGCCGGCGCACAGTTGCTCAACCAGGCGGTGCTGCTGCGCGGGGTCAACGACAGCGTCGAGGCGCTGGCCGCACTGAGCGAGCGCAGCTTCGCCGCCGGCGTGCTGCCCTACTACCTGCATCAGTTGGACCGGGTACAGGGCGTGGCCCATTTCGAAGTGGACGATGCCCGCGCCCTGGCCCTGCACCAGGCGCTGGCCGCACGCCTGTCCGGCTATCTGGTGCCCAAGCTGGTGCGCGAAATCCAAGGCGACAGCGGCAAACGCGCGCTGACGCCCTGACCTACCTGGCGAGCGCCGCAGGCGCGGCGCCGACCGGCCACGATGCCGCGCCCGCGCTCAGGCATCGGCGGGCGGCGCGTCCTCGTTGGCCAGCAGCTGGCGGAACTCCTCCGCACTGAGCGGGCGACTGAGCCAGAAGCCCTGCCCGAGTTCGCAGCCACGCTCGCGCAGCAGTTCGAACTGGGTCTCCTGCTCGATGCCTTCGGCGACCACGGTGATGTCCAGCGAATGCGCCATGGCGATGATCGCGGTGGTCAGCGCCAGATCGTCCGGGTCGCGCTGCAGGTCGGCGACGAAACTCTTGTCGATCTTGACGCCATCCACCGGCACCTGGCGCAGGTGGCTCAGGCCGGAGAAGCCGGTGCCGAAGTCGTCCAGCCAGACCTTGACGCCAGTGCGGTGCAGCCGCGCCAGCATGCTCGCCGCCTGCAGTTCGTCGCCGATCACCGCGGTCTCGGTCAGCTCCAGGTGCAGTTGCGCCGCCGGCAGCCCGGACTCGCGCAGGCACTCGGCCACCACTTCCGGCAGATCGCCGCTGCGCAACTGCCGCGGCGAGACATTGACCGAGACGAACAGGTCGCGGCTGCCGTCGGCGCGCCGCCACTGGGTGGCCTCGCTGCAGGCCGCGCGCAGCACCTTGGGGCCGATGCTTTCGATCAGCCCGCTCTGCTCGGCCACGTCGATGAACACCGTCGGCGAGATCGTCCCCATCGCCGGATGCTGCCAGCGCAGCAGCACTTCCACGCCGACCATGCGCCGGTCCTGGGTGCGGAAGATCGGCTGGTAGGCCAGCTTCAGTTCGTCGCGCTCCCAGGCGCCACGCAGTTCGTGCTCCATGTGCACGCGCCGCTCCACCGCATAGTCCATCGCGCGGCTGTAGAAACGGTGGCAGTTCTTGCCGGCGAGCTTGGCCTGGTACATGGCGATGTCGCCGTTCTTCAGCAGCGCCGAGGCATCCTCGGCATCGCCCGGATAGACGGTGATGCCGATCGAGGTGCCCATGAACACCTCGCGCCCCTGGATTCGCAGCGGCTCGCGCAGTTCCTGCACCAGTCGCTGCGCCAGCGCGGTGGCGACCTTGGCCGCCTGCGCATCCTCGACCAGGATCACGAACTCGTCGCCGCCGAAGCGTGCCAGCAGCGCGTCGTCGCCGCCCAGCTGCTGCACCGCCAGCTGGATGCGCCGCGCGAACTGCAGCAGGGCTTCGTCGCCGGCCTCGTGGCCCAGGGTGTCGTTGATCCGCTTGAAGTCGTCGATGTCGGCGAACAGCAGCGCCAGCCGGCGCTGCGAGGCCCGCGCGGACAGCATGCGATGGTCCAGCGCCTCGCGGAACGCGAGCCGGTTGGTCAGCCCGGTCAACGCATCGGTGTAGGCCATGTGGCGCACGTCGCGGTCGTGCCGGGCGATCGCCTCGCTCATGCGCCCGAACGCGCGCAGCAGTTCGCTGACCTCGTCGTGGCGGCCGCTGTCGCGACGCTCCACCGCATAGTTGCCGGCCTCGATCTGGCGTGCGGTGGCGGCCATCCAGCGCAATGGTGCCACCAGCGTGCGCTGCACGTAGACCGTCACCATCGCCGCGGTCAGACCGAGGGCGGCCAGCAACAGCAGCAGCCAGCCGAGATGGCGCTTGCCCAGGGCGCCCAGGCGCTGGTCGAGGTTCTGCCCGGCCTTGCGCTCGTACTCCTGCGCCCGCGTCCAGGACATGCCCACGCGCACCCCGCCCACGCGCTGGTCGCCGATCATGATCGGCATCGACACGTCGAGGAACTCCGGCGACTCCTGCGCCAGCAGGCCGCGGGCGCGGATCGCGGCATCGGCCATCGGCCCGCGCATGCGCTGGCCGTAGCCGAGCAGGTCCTCGCTGCCGTCGTGGATCAGCCGCCCGTCGGCGTCGTAGACCAGCACGTAGGCCACCGCGACATAGCCCAGCGCCCCGCGTACCTGCGTGCCGATCGCATCCAGGTCGGAGTAGTACACCGGGTTGGCCAGCGAATCGGCCAGTTGCCGTGCCAGCGATTCGCCGCGGGTGCGCATGCTGCTGTCGAACAGGCTGTGGATGGCATTGCCGCTGAGCGTGCGCACCTCCCGCTGCATCGCTGCCTGGCGTTCCAGCAGCAGCGCCAGGATCGCCATCACCAGCAGCGCAGCAACGCCCATGGCCAGCAGGAACCTGGCCTGCAACCCGAAACGCATGGTCTTCATTCCACTTCCAGCCTCACCCGCGCCACGCCGGCGCGCAGGGTGTCCAGGCGCTTCTGCGACGCCGGATCGATCGGGTAGAAGCCGGAGGTCCCGAAGAACTGGCGCAGCGCCGCGCGCCCCTGCGGGTCGTCGGCGGCGTGCAGCAGGACCTCGCGCAAGCGCGTCTCCACCTCGGTCGGCAGGTCGCTGCGGACCATCTCGATCGCACGCGGATACGGCTCGCTGCGGTAGATCACCCGGAAATCGCGGCGGAACGCCGCCGGAATGCGTCGTTCGTCGTCCCAATCGAGATTGCTGAACGCCCCGGCATCCACCAGGTGCTTGTGCACGAAGGCGGCGATGTTGAGTTCCGAGCGCGCGAACACATAGCCGACCGTTTCCGCCGAGGGCTGGTCCTTGCTCGAGAGCAGGATCTCCGGGTGCAGGCCGTGCTCGAACAGCGTCATCATCGGCACCATGTAGGCGCTGGTGGACAGCGTGCTCTGCAGGGCCAGGGTACGCCCCTGCAGATCCGCCAGGTCGTGCACGGGCCCGTCGCGGCGCACGAAAAACACGGTGTGGTACTCGCGCACGCCGTTGCGCTCGGTCAGCAGCAGCGGCTTGGCGCCGCCGCGCTGCTCCAGTGCCATCGCGGTGGCGGCGGTCTCGGTGACCCAGTCGATCCGGCCACGACGCAGATAACTGCTCATCTGCTGGCTGTCGCGCGCCATCAGGATCTGCCCGGACGTGATGCCGACCTCGCGCATGCGCGGCACCACGTAGTCCAGCAGCGGCTTGAGTTGCTCGTAATGGGCCTTGGGATTGTCGCTGATGCGCCCCAGCACCAGGACCGAGGGCCGCGCGTGCACGGACGCGGGCCAGCAGATCGCCAGCGCCAGCCACACCACGACCACCCGCCAACGCGAACTGGACAAACCACGATCCCCAAGTAGACCTTGCAAAGCCTAGCCGAAAGCGCATGCCGGTGACAGCGTCACAGAATGGCGCCTGCCGCGCGCGCACTCCGCCTCGGCGCGCGCCTTCCCGCGCGTGCCGCGATGGACGCCTCCGCGCCTTGTCCGGCTTTAGTTTCCGGCCTGTCCGGCGAGCCGCGCCATGCGCTGCGCATCGGACAGCACGCCGCGCAACAGGCGCACTTCCTGCTCGGTCAGTTCGGTGCGCAGGAACAGCCGGCGCAGCTTGCGCATCGCCGAATCGGGCGCACGCCCCTTGTGGAAATCGATGTCGTCCAGGGTCTCGGCCAACTGCCCGAACAGCCCTTCCACCTGCGCGTGACTGGCCGGGGCCTCGCGGAAGCCCGGTGCCGGCGCGGGCGCAGGGGCGGCACCGCGCAGCTGCGCCAGGCGCAGTTCGTAGGCCAGCACCTGCACCGCCGCGGCCAGATTGAGCGAGCTGAACGCCGGATCGGAGGGAATGTGCACGGCCGCGTGGCACAGCTGCAGTTCCTCGTTGGTCAGGCCGGTGCGCTCGCGGCCGAACACCAGCGCCACCTCCGCCGGTTCGGCGCTCACGGCGGTCAGGCGCTGCGCGGCATCGGCCGGCAGCAGTTCTTCCAGCGACACGCGGCGGCTGCGCGCGGTGCAGCCCAGCACCAGCCGGCAATCGGCCACCGCGTCGGCCAGCGCCGGCAGCACCGGCGCCTGCTGCAGCAGGTCCTCGGCCCCGGCCGAACGCCGATAGGCCTCGGTCTCCAGTTCGCATTCCGGTGCCACCAGCACCAGCCGCGACAGCCCCATGGTCTTCATCGCGCGCGCCGCCGCGCCGATGTTGCCGGGATGCTGGGTCCCGACCAGGACGAAGCGGATACGGAGGGAATCGGTCATGGCGGCACGGCAGGCGAAGCGAACGGGGGCGTAGATGGTAAACTGTGCGGCCGGCCTTGGCGCCGGACTGCTCTTTTCCTCCTCCAGACCCACCTCCGCCTTCTCGGGAGCGCTTGCCATGCAAAAACCCGCCGTCACCGTCATGGTCAAGGCCGCCCGCCTCGCCGGCAACGTGCTGTTGCGCCACATCAATCGTCTCGAGGCACTGAACGTGGTGCAGAAGGACCGCATGGACTACGCCAGCGAAGTCGATGCCGATGCGGAGAAGGTGATCGTCAAGGAGTTGCGCCGCGCCTACCCCGATTACGGCGTGATGGGCGAGGAAAGCGGCGTGCAGGGCGGCGGCCGCTACATGTGGGTGATCGATCCGCTCGACGGCACCAGCAACTACCTGCGCGGCTTCCCGCACTACTGCGTGTCGATCGCCCTGGTCGAGAACGGCGAGCCGGTCGACGCGGTGATCTTCGATCCGCTCCGCAACGAGCTGTTCACCGCCAGCCGCGGCAATGGCGCCGTGCTCAACGATCGCCGCATCCGCGTCAGCGAGCGCAAGGAACTCAATGGCGCCATGGTCCACACCGGCTTCGCGCCACGCGAGCGCAAGCGCGCCAGTCCCCAGCTCAAGTGCGTGGACGCGCTGCTGGTGCAGGCCGAGGACATCCGCCGCACCGGCTCGGCGGCGCTGGATCTGGCCTATGTCGCCTGCGGCCGCAGCGACGCCTACTTCGAGGCCGGGGTGAAGGCCTGGGACATCGCCGCCGGCGTGCTGCTGGTGCGCGAGGCCGGCGGCCGCGTCACCGACTTCAAGGGCGGCACCCTGGGCCGCATCGACGACCGCGGCCCGCAGCAGTTCCAGGTGGTGGCCGGCAACCTCAAGGTCGGCGATGCGCTGCAGAAGCTGATCGTCAACACCGGCTTCGCCGGGGAGTTCGACGCGAAGTTCTGAGCGGCCGCGCCCGGCAACTGGCCGGCGCCGACACTTCAGCACAAAAAAAGCCGCGCACTTGCGCGGCTTTTTTTGTGCTCGGCATGCGCGGATCGCACGATCACGCGGCCTCGGCGAACGTCATGCACGGCAACGATCCTGCTCTGCAAAGGCGACTCAAATTCCGGGGTTCCACCTGAGCGAGGGGTGCGGCACAGCGCCCCACCTCACACCAAGCTCACGCCTTGCACGCTGCGCGCTTCACCCCTGCTTGATCTGCGCCTGCGTAGAAGACAGCGCACGACGCGCTTTACGCAACCGCCACGGCCTGTGCGATGCGCATGACGCGATCGGCGAAACCACCCTAAAGATCCCGGGAACGCCGCCGATACCGATGCGGGCCTTTGCCCGAACTTCCCCCGCTGATCCGCGCCTGCGTTGCCGCCCCTGCGGCAATGGAGCCGGTAGCGCCCGCTCTCTCGCCTCTTCCGGAGATCTCGCGTGTCCTTCCATCATCTCACCGTCACCAAGCGCCTGGCAATCGGCTTCTGCGGCGTGATCGCCATGTTGTTGCTGGTCGGCATCACCAGCCTGATCGGCTTTCGCAAGTTCACCAGCGCCGCAGCCCTGGATGCCCATACCTACAAGGTCATCACCCTCGGCGACCGGATGCTGGTGAGCCTGCTCAACATCGAGAGCGGCGCACGCGGCTTCGGCCTGACCCGCGACCCGTCCTATCTGGCGCCCTTCGAGCTGGGCGAGCGCGAGTTCCGTGCGCAGTGGCAGGAGTCCAAGCAACTGACCAGCGACAACGCCGCGCAGCAGGCGCGCCTGCAGACGCTGATGCAGGACTACCAGCAGTTCATTGCGACCCAGCGCAAGGCGCTGGATCATTTGCGCGCGACCGCCGCCGACAGCGACGACGCGAAGCTGGAAGCGTTCAATACCACCGGCAAGCACCAGATGGACGGATTGCGCGCCACCATCGGCCAGTACGAAGATGCCGAACGCGCCCTGCTGCAGGTGCGCAAGGCCGAGAGCGAGGCGCGCGCGCAGTCGGGCGAATGGACCAGCATCGGCGGCCTGCTGATCGGCATCGTCGCCGCGATCCTGCTCGGCCTGCTGGTCCGCAACAGCCTGATGCGCCAGCTCGGTGGCGAGCCAGCCTACGCGGCCGACGTGGTGCGCCGCATCGCCAGCGGCGACCTGTCGCAGGACGTGCGCCTGCGCACGCAGGCACCGTCGCTGCTCAACGACATGCGGCAGATGCAGGAGGAACTGCGCACGGTGATCCAGGCGCAGACCGAGATGGCCCGGCAGCATGCCGCCGGCCAGATCAGCTTCCGCATGGACGAAGCGCGCTTCCCGGGCGACTACGGGCGCATGGTGCGCGATACCAATGCGTTGGTGCACAGCCATATTTCGGTCAAGCGGCGGCTGATCACGCTGATGGGCGAGTACGCCGAAGGCGACCTCAGCCGCGACCTGGAACAGTTCCCGGGCGAGATGGCGATCCTGACCGAGACCATGGCCAAGGTGAAACGCAACCTCGGCGCGATCAACCACGAGATCGACCTGCTGGTGCGTGCCGCCGCGCAGGGCGACTTCTCCCGCCGCGGCGAGGAGCAGCGCTTCCACCACGCCTTCCGCGGCATGGTCGCCAATCTCAACACGATGATGACCGGCACCGAGACCAATCTGGCGGCACTGTCGCAGCTGTTGCGGGCGATCGCCGCCGGCGACCTGACCCAGACCATGCAGGGCGACTTCCACGGCGTGTTCGCGCGGATGCGCGACGACGCCAACGCCACCGTCGCGCAGCTGACCGACATGGTCGGCCGCATCCAGCAGGCTGCGGCGAGCATCGACACCGCTGCGGGCGAGATCGCCAGCGGCAACGACGACTTGTCGCGCCGCACCGAGCAGCAGGCCGCCAGCCTGGAAGAGACCGCCGCGTCGATGGAGGAACTGACCGCCACGGTGAAGCAGAACGCCGAACATGCGCGCCAGGCCAACCAGCTCGCCGCCGGTGCCGCCTCGGTGGCCTCGCAGGGCGGCACGGTGGTCGGCCAGGTGGTCACCACCATGGACGGCATCGAAGCGGCATCCAAGAAGATCGCCGACATCATCGGCGTCATCGACGGCATCGCCTTCCAGACCAACATCCTGGCCTTGAACGCCGCAGTCGAAGCCGCGCGCGCCGGGGAACAGGGCCGAGGCTTCGCCGTGGTCGCCAGCGAGGTGCGTACCCTCGCCCAGCGCTCGGCCAGCGCGGCCAAGGAAATCAAGGCGCTGATCGACGACTCGGTCGAACGCGTGAGCGCGGGGTCGGCGCTGGTCGCCCAGGCCGGTACCACGATGCAGGACATCGTGGCCTCGGTGCAGCGCGTCACCGACATCATGGGCGAGATCGCTGCGGCCTCGCAGGAGCAGTCGGCCGGCATCGAACAGGTCAACCACACTGTCACCCAGATGGACGAGACCACCCAGCAGAACGCGGCCCTGGTCGAGGAAGCCACCGCCGCGGCACGCTCGATGGAACAGCAGGCCGGCGACCTGGTGGAGATCGTCGGCCAGTTCCAGGTGCGCAGCGAGACCTACCCGACGGTGGCGCACCTGGTCGCCCGCGCCACCGCCAACGCGGCGTAGGTCGGACGCGCCGCGCGGCACGCACGCCACGGAGGGACGGGCCGTCATTGCTGGCCCCGTCCCATCATGCGGGCACGCGCCGACATTGCCGTAGATACCGTCTTACCCCCTAGCAGGCAAGGGCCCTTTTCGGGTCGAACGCGGTGCCCGATTTGAGGACGCCGTAGGCGAGGTGCAGGAGCTTACGCATGGCAGCACACACGATTTGCTTGCCG
>NZ_LFME01000060.1 GCF_001043115.1 Xanthomonas sp. NCPPB 1128
ATTTCTGGTCGACCCGCCTGCATCCGCTGTGGACCTGGCAGCGCCCGCGCGCCCGGCTGGTGCAGCGCGAGGCGGCCAGCAGCGACGCGGTGACCCTGGTGCTGCAGCCCAACCGCCACTGGCGGGGCCTGCGCGCCGGCCAGCACGTGGAACTGGGGGTGGAGATCGACGGCCGCCGGCTGTTGCGCAGCTACAGCCCCACGTTGCTGCCGGGCGGGCGTCTGGCGATCACGGTCAAGACCGTCGACGGCGGCCGGGTCAGCCAGTATCTGGCCGGCGCCGCGCGCATCGGCGAGGTGTTCGAGCTCGGCCAGGCCTATGGCGAGATGGTGCTGCCGACCGCGCCGCACGGCCGCTGGCTGCTGCTGGCCGCCGGCAGCGGCATCACCCCGATGCGCGCGTTGCTGCGGCAACTGGCCGATGCCGGCATGCCGGCCGATGTCGACCTGCTGTACTGGGCGCGGCGCCACGACCAGGTCTGCTTCCGCGACGAACTGCAGGCGCTGGCCGCGGCACATCCGCGCTTCCGCCTGCATCTGGCCATCACCGGCGAAGGCGACACGCCGGCGCCGCGCGTGGACACGCTGCCGCTGGAATCCCTGGGCGACCTGGGGCAGGCGCAGGTGCTGGCCTGCGGTCCCGGCGGTTTCGTGCAGGCTGCGCGTGCGCGTCTGCAGCCCCAGGTGGCGCGCTTCCAGGCCGAAGCGTTCAGCCCGCCGCCGGCGCCGGCCGATGTCGAGCAGGGCACCGTGGCGGTGACCCTGGCGCGCAGCGGCCGCGTGCTGCAACTGCCGCGCGGCCAGTCGCTGCTCAGCGCGCTGGAGGCCGAAGGCCTGCGGCCCAAGCACGGCTGCCGCATGGGCATCTGCAACAGCTGCGCCTGCGGCAAGCAGGCCGGCATCACCCGTGATCTGCTCAGCGGCGCGCACGCCGCCGAACCTGGTTCGCTGAAGCTGTGCGTCAACAGCGCCAGCAGCGACCTGACCCTGGACCTCTGAAGGATTTCCCCATGGCGGCTCCCCGCAACCGTGCACTCACCCCGGCCGAACTGCAGGCCTTCGGCGACGAACTGGATGCACTGCGCACGCGCACCCTGGCCGACCTGGGCGCGCGCGACGCGCGCTACATCCGCCGCATCGTCGCCGCGGTGCGCTACACCGGCGTGGCCGGCCGCGCGCTGCTGTTCCTGGGCGCATTCGTGCACAGCGTGCTGGTGCCGGCGTGGACCGCCGGCGTGCTGCTGCTGACCCTGTCCAAGATCCTGGAGAACATGGAGCTGGGCCACAACGTGATGCACGGCCAGTACGACTGGATGGGCGATGCGCACCTGAACGGCAACACCTACGAGTGGGACATCGTCGCCACCGGCGACAACTGGCGAAAGACGCACAACTTCAAGCACCACACCTACACCAACGTGCGCGGCATGGACGACGACATCGGCTACGGCCTGCTGCGCATCTTCCCCGAGCAGCGCTGGCGCCCGTTCTACCTGGCGCAGCCGTTCATCGCGGTGGTGTTCGCGCTGCTGTTCGAATGGGGCGTGGCGATCCAGGACCTGCGCCTGGGCCGCTGGCTGGCCGGCAAGATGAAGCGCGGCGAATTGAAGCGCACCTTCCTGCCGGTCGGGCGCAAGATGGGCCGGCAGATCTTCAAGGACTACATCCTGTTCCCGGCCCTGGCTGGCCCGTTTTTCCTGCCGGTGCTGCTCGGCAACCTAGCCGCCAACGTGCTGCGCAGCATCTGGACCTTCGTGATCATCTTCTGCGGCCACTTCACCGCCGATGCCGAGACCTTCCCCAAGGACTCGATCAAGAACGAGTCGCGCGGGCACTGGTACCTGCGGCAGCTGCGCGGTTCGTCCAACCTGGCCGGCGGCAAGCTGTTGAACGTGCTGTCGGGCAACCTCAGCCACCAGATCGAGCACCATTTCTTCCCGGACGTGCCGGCCAACCGCTACGCGGCGCTGGCGGTGCAGGTGCGCGAGATCTGCGCGCGCTACGGCCAGCACTACAACACCGGCTCGCTGCCCAAGCAGTTCGGCCAAGTGGTGTGGCGGATCCTGCGCCACGCCTTCCCGAGCCGGCCGCGCCCGGTGCGCGCGCTGCAGCCGGCGACGCAACAGGCCGGCTGAGCACGGCGCACAGGACAGCACACAGGCGGGGCGACCCCGCCTTTTTCATTTGCTTTGTGCTTGCGCGATGTGCACGTCTCGCTCACGGCGCGCTGCCGATCATCCTTGCCGCCTGCGCATGCCGGCGACGGCGTTGCAGGCGTCTTCCATAGCGTGAGGGCCTGCGATGAAACCTGCCAAGCTGTTCAATGTCGTCGCCAAGAAGGCGTCGTATGCCGCCGGCACGCCCTGGACCTTCTGCATCGCGCTGGGCATCGTGCTGGTATGGGGCCTGAGCGGGCCGGTGTTCGGCTTCAACGACACCTGGCAACTGGTCATCAACACCGGCACCACCATCATCACTTTCCTGATGGTGTTCCTGATCCAGCACACCCAGAATGCCGACACCGCGGCCATGCAGATCAAGCTCGACGAGTTGATCCGGGTCAGCGCCAAGGCCAACAACGAGTTGCTGGATCTTGAAGAGCTGGACGAAAAGCGGCTGGAAGAGATCCGCCGTCAGTACGAGGAACTGGCGCGCAAGGCCAGCGAGGAACTGCGTGCGCGCAACGCCCGCGATGGCGATGGCCGCGAGTCGCACGACCGACCCGAAGGCTGACCCGGACGTTCACGCGAGTGCCGATGGCGCGAGCGGCGTGCCGGCGATGAGCGCGGCATGCCGCTGCGCATCGCACAGGTCAGGCCGGGACGGCGCCGTCCGGATCGTCCGCCGCGGCGGTCGTCGACGCGCGCTCGGTGGCCTGCAGGGTATCGCCGTGCGGCGGCGTGGCGCGGACGTCGTCGGAAACCGCACCCGGGGTGAGCGACCCCGCTTCGGACGAGCCGGAGTGCGTCTGACGGCGGTAGGCGCGGATCGCGGCGAAGGCCGTGCCGGCCAGCGCCAGTTTCCAGAATAGACCGGGCATCGTGAGTCTTCAGTGCGGAAGGAGCCGCCAGCGTCGGCCATTACGGGTGGCGCAGGCGTGCATGTCGCGTGCGGACGATGTGGTGGGGTGGGGGGCGACAGCATCGCGCTTGCTCGCGTGCTCTTCATGAGGCCTTGCAGAGTGGCTAACGCATGCCGGCCTAGCGTGACTCGCTCCCACGCTTCTGCAGGAGATCGCCATGTCCCAGCGCACTTCACCTCCTACCGGGACGCACGACGTCCGCCAGTCCGCGTATCGCGGCGAGCAAGAAGGCGACGTCTCAGCCGACAGCGGTGTGCCGCGTGGACGCGATCGCGACGTACCGTCGCAGCCCATGCCGCCGCCGCAGACGCCTACGCCGCAGGACCACGGCGAAGACCGCAGCGGGCGCAGTCAGCCCAACCTGGGCCAGGCCGGCACCTACGGCGCCACGGGCGAGCATGCAGGCGGGGCGCATGGCAAGGCCGCCACGCCCGGCGGCTACCACGAGGACGATGTGGGCAATGCGGGCGATGCTGCGCGCGATGCGGCCGCTGCACGCGGCGAAGACTAGCTGCACCGTGCGCTGAACGCGCGTTCGGCAGGCGCATGCGCACGCCGTCGGCGCCACGTGTCGGTAACGCGCGCGGTGCCAACATGCTGATCCCCACCCGGAGATCAGCACGTATGTCCAAGCAGACCATGGCCCGCCTGCTCGCCGAAACCCTGCACAGCGCAGGCGTGGAGCGGATCTGGGGCGTCACCGGCGACAGCCTCAACGGGCTGACCGATGCGCTGCGGCAGATGGACAGCATCGAGTGGATGCACGTGCGCCACGAGGAAGTGGCGGCCTTCGCCGCCGGCGCCGAAGCCGCGGTCAGCGGCAAGCTGGCGGTCTGCGCGGGCAGTTGCGGGCCGGGCAATCTGCATCTGATCAACGGCCTGTTCGACTGCCACCGCAGCCACCAGCCGGTGCTGGCCATCGCCGCGCACATCCCGTCCTCGGAGATCGGCCTGAACTATTTCCAGGAGACCCACCCGCAGGAGTTGTTCCGCGAGTGCAGCCACTACGTCGAACTGGTGACCAACCCGGCGCAGATGCCGGAGGTGCTGCAGCGGGCGATGCGCACCGCGATCCTGCGCCGCGGCGTGGCGGTGGTGGTGATTCCCGGCGACGTGGCCCTCCAGGAAATGCCCAAGGGCACGCCGACGACGTGGCCGGCGTTGGCCGCGCCGCGCATCCTGCCCGCCGACGCCGACGTGGCGAAGCTGGCCGACCTGCTGCAGGCGAGCAAGGCCACCACCTTGCTGTGCGGCAGCGGCTGCGCCGGCGCGCACGACGAGGTGGTGGCGCTGGCCGACGCGCTCGGCGCACCGATCGTGCATGCACTGCGCGGCAAGGAACACGTGGAGTGGGACAACCCGTTCGACGTCGGCATGACCGGCCTGATCGGCTTCAGTTCCGGCTACCACGCCATGCTCAACTGCGACACCCTGCTGATGCTCGGCACCGATTTCCCGTACCGGCAGTTCTATCCCAAGGACGCCACCATCGTGCAGGTCGACAACGACCCGGCCGCGTTGGGGCGGCGCACCCCGCTGCAGCTGGGCATTGCCGCCGACGTGCGCGAGACCATCGCCGCGCTGCTGCCGCGCCTGCAGCGCCGCGAGGACCGCGGTTTCCTGGAGAAGTCTTTGGCCCATTACCGCAAGGCGCGCGAGGGCCTGGACGACCTGGCGGTGGCCTCTGCGCCCGGCGAGCCGCTGCACCCGCAGTTCGTCACCCGCATGATCGATGCGCTGGCCGATGCCGATGCGATCTTCACCTGCGACGTCGGCACGCCGACGGTGTGGGCGGCGCGCTACCTGACCATGAACGGCCAGCGCCGTCTGCTCGGCTCGTTCAACCACGGCTCGATGGCCAATGCGATGCCGCAGGCGCTGGGCGCGCAGGCGCAGTTCCCGCAGCGGCAGGTGATCTCGCTGTCCGGCGATGGCGGCTTCACCATGCTGATGGGCGATTTCATCACCATGGCCCAACTCGGCCTTCCGGTGAAGGTGGTGGTCTACAACAACGGCTCGCTCGGCTTCGTGGCGATGGAAATGAAGTCGGCCGGCTACCTGGATACCGGCACCGACCTGAGCAATCCGGACTTCGCCGCGATGAGCAACGCCATGGGCATCCTGGGCCTGCGCGTGGACGAGTCGGCGCAACTGGAACCTGCCCTGCGCGAAGCGTTCGCGCATCCCGGCCCGGCGCTGGTGGACGTGCGCGTGGCCAGCCAGGAGCTGGCGATTCCGCCGGCGGTCAAGCTGGAACAGGCCAAGGGCATGGGCCTGTACCTGCTGCGCGCGGTGATGAGCGGGCGCGGCGACGAGGTGCTGGAGCTGGTCAAGACCAACCTGCGCTGAGCGCGGTCGACCACGGCGACGCTGCCTACGCAGGGGGACGGTGCAGGGAATCCGCATGGACCAAGCGGACACTCGATTTCTGCGCCGTCCGCGCCCGCCTGGCAACGGTGCGCGACGGTGCGTTCGCCACCGTGAGTCGTGACCTCATCGCGATCCGGGTACGATCGCCGCGGTTCGCTCTGCCTCTTCCGTCGCGCCCAAGGTAGGCCATGCCCCGTTCGCTGTTGCGGCAACTGCTGCTGATCTGGATCGTCATCGCCGCCGCCTGCGTGGGCATGGCGGTGGTGCTGGTCGGGCTGTACCGGCACAGCGAGGGCGTGCGCAGCGAGCGCGCGCAGACCGGGCTGCGCGAGGTCTGCACGCGCATGGTGCAGCGCTACAACGGCGCCAGCGCCGCCGCCCACGGCAGCGACGGCACCGGCCTGGCAGCAGTGGTGTCTCAGCTGGTGCTGGCCGATGCCGCCGGCGTGGAAGGCGGCTTCTGGGACCGCCAGCGCGGCTTCCTCGCCTACGCCTATCCGACCTACGACGGGACCGAGCACAAGACCGACGTGCCCTCGGCCGAGCGCAACGTCATCGTGTCCACCGCGCAGCGCGGGGTGGAGGCGCAGCACACGGTGGATTACCGCCGCGACGGGCGGCGCGAAAGCCTGCTGATCGCGGCCTGCCCGCTGGATCGCAATGCCGCGGCCTGGACCATGACCCGGGTCGCCTCCAGCGACGCCGCGGCCAGCCTGCCGCTGGCGCTGGGTCTGGCGCTGATCCTGGCGCTGGTGGTGGTCTCGGCGCTGGCGCTGGGGTGGGTGGTGCGGCGCTGGAGCCAGCGCCTGCAGGGCATCCAGCAGGCCTTGGCGACGCCGGCCGAGGTGCCGCAGATCCCGCGCACCGGTGCGCCGGAACTGGACCGGCTCGGCGCCGCGGTCACCGACTACGCGCAGCGCAGTGTGCAGGCGCTGGCCGAGACCCGCCGACTCGGCGAAGAGTTGTCGCGGCACGAACGCCTGGTCGCGCTCGGGCGCATGACCGCGACCGTGGCGCACGAGATCCGCAACCCGATCGCGACCTTGCGGCTGGCGCTGGAAAACCAGATCGCCGCGCGCGCGGACGGCGTCGACGACGCCCAGGCGCAGCTGATGCTGGCGCAGATCCAGCGCCTGGACGGGGTGGTGGAAAGCCTGCTCGGCATGGTCCAGCCGATCCGCCTGCAGCGGCAGCCGGTGGCTCTGCAGCCGTGGCTGCAGGCGCTGCTGGACCCGGCCGACTGGGACGGGCAGGCGCCGCCGATCGCGCTGCACCTGCAGGCGGCGCCGGCGCAGTGGATGCTGGATCCGCAACAGGCCGCGCGCGCCCTGCACAACCTGCTGCGCAATGCCCTGCAGCACGCCACGGCCGGCACCGACGTGACCCTGGAAGCGCAGACCGAGGACGACGTGCTGCAGCTGCGCGTGCGCAACCACGGCGACCCGGTGCCGGCCCCGGTGGCCGCCCATCTGTTCGAACCGTTCGCCAGCGGCCGCAGCGACGGCAATGGCCTGGGCCTGGCGCTGGTGCGCGAGATCGCCCGCGCCCATGGCGGCGAGGCGCACTACGCGCATCGCGACGGCGTCACCGAGTTCAGCCTGGAGTTGCCATGGCGCGCATCCTGATCATCGACGACGACCTGGCCTTCCTCAGCACCCTGCAGGCTACGCTGCGCTCGTTCGGCCACGAGGCGATCGCCGAAGCCGACCCGCGCGAAGGCCTGGAGCGCCTGCGCGAGGGCGGCTTCGAATTGGCCTTCGTCGACTTCCGCATGCCCGGCATGGACGGCATCGCGCTGATGCGCGCGCGCCAGGGAGATGCGCAGGCGATGCGCGTGCCGCTGGTGATGCTCACCGCGCATGCCTCCAGCGGCAACACCATCGAGGCGATGAAGCTCGGCGCCTTCGATCACCTGGTCAAGCCGGTGGGCCGCGCCGACATCGCCGAGGTGGTCGAGCGCGCCCTGCGCAGCCGCGGCGACGACGCGCCGGAGACCGCACCGGCGCTGCCGGCGGAGGAGGACGACGCGCTGCTCGGCCACAGTGCGGCGATGCGCACCGTGCACAAGCGCATCGGCCTGGCTGCCGCCTCCGACCTGCCGGTGCTGATCACCGGCGAAACCGGCACCGGCAAGGAACTGGCGGCGCGCGCGCTGCACCGTGCCAGCGCCCGCGCCGCGCAGCCGTTCGTGGCGATCAACTGCGCGGCGATTCCCGCCGAACTGATGGAGAGCGAACTGTTCGGCTACCGCAAGGGCGCGTTCTCCGGCGCGGTGAGCGATCGCAACGGCCTGATCCGCGACGCCGACGGCGGCACCCTGTTCCTTGACGAGATCGGCGACATGCCCTTGCCGATGCAGGCCAAGCTGCTGCGTTTCCTGCAGGAAGGCGAGGTGTCGCCGCTGGGCGGGCGCGGCGCGCAGAAGGTGGACGTGCGGGTGATCGCCGCCACCCACCGCGACCTGCTGCAGGCGGTGGACGCCGGGCGCTTCCGCAGCGACCTGCGCTATCGGCTCAATGTGGTGCCGATCGAGCTGCCGCCGCTGCGCGAGCGCGGCGACGACATCCTGCTGCTCGCCCAGCACTTCCTCGCCGCCGGCAGCAGCGCCCCGCAGACACTGTCGACTGCAGCGCAGGCGCGCCTGCGCGCCTATCTCTGGCCGGGCAACGTGCGCGAGTTGCGCAACGCCATGCAGCGCTGCCAGGTGTTGGTGCGCGCGCCGGTGGTCGAGGCGCACGACCTGGACGACCTGCTGGCGTCGCCGCCGGCCGAGACGCCCACGGCGCTGGACACCGACGCGCTGACCCTGCCGCAGGCCATCGCGCAACTCGAACGGCAGATGATCCAGGCGGCGCTGACCCAGGCCCACGGCAACCGCGCCGAGGCCGCGCGCCGGCTCGGCATCCATCGTCAGCTCCTGTATCGCAAGCTCGACGAGTACGGGCTTTAGCGGCGTGCTGGCGCGCCGCGGGATTTGGGATTTGGGATTGGGATTCGTAAAAGCGCGCGCCGCCGCATGCTGTCTGGCGCTTTTACGAATCCCCAATCCCATCCCATCCCCACCTGTCCGCAAAGCGGACAGATGTGGATGGAATGGGGACGCCTTTCAGGCCAGATCCGCACGCGATTCCCTTCAGGATCAATGGCTTAAAAGTTGGCACGGCCTCTGCTTTATTTCTCCTGCGAGCGGCGCCCCCTTGCCGCTCAGGAGGAACTCCCATGATCCGTCGTAGCGCACTCGCTCTGTCCCTGGTGCTGGCCACCGCCGCCGCTGCCGCCACCGCGCAGGTGCCGGCGCCGCCCGCGCCTCCCGCC
>NZ_LFME01000061.1 GCF_001043115.1 Xanthomonas sp. NCPPB 1128
CCGGCAAGCAAATCGTGTGTGCTGCCATGCGTAAGCTCCTGCACCTCGCCTACGGCGTCCTCAAATCGGGCACCGCGTTCGACCCGAAAAGGGCCCTTGCCTGCTAGGGGGTAAGACGGTATCTACGACACAACAAGACGCGACTGCGTCGGTGCTTTGCACCAAACACCACACGCCGTTGCAGCGCAACTGCTTGGCCGTCCACACGGCGCATCCCTTTTGTGGGAGGGGCTTCAGCCCCGACGCATCACCGCCAGCGCGTCGGGACTGAAGTCCCTCTCACAGAGAGCGACGCCGCCGATGCGCTGAACGCACAGCAAGCGACAGCAAGCAACAGGCCTGTAGGAGCGGCTTCAGCCGCGACGCGTTGCCGTGAAACGGTCGCAGCTGAAGCCGCTCCTACGACGGTCTCAGCACGTCTCCACTGCGATCTACTGCATTCGCAGGAGCGAGAACGACGAGTCGTTGCAGGACGATTGACCGTCATCACACCCACGCGGCCTATCTCTTTTGTGGGAGGGGCTTCAGCCCCGACGCATCACCGCCTGAGCGTCGGGACTGCAGTCCTTCCAACAAGAAGCTCAACGCGAGCAGCGCGGCCATCAACGGCGGCGCGGGCCGTGCGACAGTCCCGGAACAGCGCGAAAACCCCGCCACCAATCCCCAATCCCCACTCCCGGCTTTCCACAGCCGAACGGCTGGTCATCACCGCAGCACAGCCACCCGCTGCGCCAGCTTCTTGGCCGAGATGCCGGCGCGGGCGCCCAGTTCCTGCGCGAACAGCGACACCCGCAGTTCTTCCAGGTCCCAGCGCAGCGCCTGCCACTCCGGCGTGTCTCCTCGGCCGGCGGCGGCCGCATCGGCCAGCGCGTCGACGAACGGCTTCAACTCAAGCATCCGCGCCTGGTCGCGCGCCGGATCGCGCTTGGCGCGTTCGGCCCGCAGGATCATCGCGCGCAGATAGCGCGGGAACTGCGCCAGCGCGGTGGCCGGGGTCTCGCGCAGGAAGCCCGGATGCAGCAAGGCCGCCAGTTGCGCGCGCAGGTCGTCGAGGTTGCCGCTGGCCCAGCCCATCAGCGGCGATTCCAGTTGCGGCTTCAGTTCCGCGGCCGCGCCCATGATCGCCTCGGCCAGCTTCAGCCGCTCCATCGCCTCGCCGAACAGCTGCTTGGCGGCGGCGTCGCGACGCTGGGCGAAACTCTCCGCGTCGCGGATCGCCTCCAGCCCCTGCTCCAGCAGCGCGTTCAACGCCGCCTCCACCAGGTCGCCGCGCAGGCGTTCCTGCGATTCGATCGCCGCGTACAGCAGCCCGGTCTTGGGCGATACCGGCAACTGCTTGCGCGCCTGCTTGACCTTGTCGGCCAGGGCGATCTCCAGCAACCGGCGCACGCCGCGTGGGTGCGCGGCCTCGGCCTGCGCACGGTCGGCGAAGATCCGCAGCGCGGCGCTGTCGCCCTCGTCCACCAGCGCCGGATAGGCCGGCACCCCGGCTTCGCCCGGGACCTGCAGCGGGATCGGCGTCGCCGGAAACTCGCGCAGCCCGGTCGCGGCCATGGCGCGGCCGGCGCGCGCGGCGAAGGCCTGTCCGGCCCGTTCGCCGAAGCGCGCACGCAGTGCGTCCAGCTCGCGCGATTCGGCCAGCACCTTGCCGGCGTCGTCGCGCAGGCGCAGGTTCATGCGCAGATGCGGCTCCAGCGTGCTCTCGTCGAACTCCAGCGCGCTCAGCGGCGCACCGGTGGCGCGTTGCAGGAACCGCGCCAGTTCGCCGCGGAGGTCGTCGGCGCTGGGCTGCGGGAACGCCTCGTAGAACGCGCGGGCGAAGTCCGGCGCCGGCACGTAGTTGCGGCGCAGCGCCTTGGGCAGACTGCGGATCAGCGCCGCGGCCTTGTCGGTGACGAAGCCCGGCGCCAGCCACGACAGCCGCGCCGGGTCCAGCGCGTTGAGCAGGTGCACCGGCACCTCCAGGGTCACGCCGTCGCCGGCCGCGCCCGGTTCGAACCGGTAGTGCAGCGGCAGCCGCGCATCCCCCAGGGGGAAATACTTGGGATAGCGCTCGGCCTCGCTGCCCTCGCCCGGCAGCAGGTCGGCCAGCGACCAGTGCAGCGCGCGCCGCTGCTCCGGCGCCAGCGCCTTCCACCAGGCGTCCAGGCCGGAGGCGGAGTGGATCTCGCCGGGAATCCGGTCCAGGTACCAGCGCGCCTGCCAGTCCTCGTCGGCGACGATGCCGGCGCGGCGCAGCTTGGCCTCTTCCTCGTGCGCCTGCGCCAGCACCTTCTGATTGTCGGCGACGAAGCTGGCGCGGGTGTTGATCTCACCCGGCACCAGGCCCTGGCGCACGAACAGCTCGTGCGCGCCGGGCGGATCGATGCGGCCGTAGTGCACCGGCTTCTTCGGCGCCAGCACCAGCCCGAACAGGCTGATCTGCTCGGAGGCCAGCACCTGCCCCTGCGCGCGCGACCAGTGCGGATCGAAATGCTTGCGTGCCAGCAGATGCGGCAGTTCGGCGATCACCCAATCCGGCTCGATCGCCGCGTTGGTCAGGCCCCACACCTTCTGCGTGTCCAGCAGCGTCGCCGGCAACACCCACGGCGGCGGCTTGCGGGCAAGCGTCGAGCCGGGAAACAGCAGGAAGCGGCGCTGCCGCGGCGCCAGGAAATCGCCCTTCTCGGTGCGATGGCCGACCTGGGTCGGCAGGCCGGCCAGCAAGGCGCGATGCAACGCCTGGTAGGCCGCGGCGCGCTCGCGTTCGCTGGCGCGCGGCGCCTCGCCTGCCTCGGCCGGCGCAGGCGGCGGAGTCGGGGCAGGCGTCGGGACCGGCGTGGTCGGCGTGCCGAGCCCTTCGCGGGCCAGCCGCGCGGCGCGGTGCAGTTGCCCGCGGGTCGCGCGCGCCGCGGTCTCGGCATCGCGTGCCGGCGCGGGCGCGAATGCACCGGCCAGCAGCGGCCGCATGGAGGCGTCCGCTGGCTCCTCGGTCCAGCCCAGCTCCGCGCACAGCAGGTGCAACTGGCGATGCAGTTCGCGCCACTCGCGCATGCGCAGGAAGCCGAGGAAATGCCGCCCGCACCAGTCGCGCAGCTTGGACTGGGTCAGGTCTTCACGTGCCTGCCGGTAGCCGTCCCACAGGCGCAGGATGCCGACGAATTCCGAGCGCGCGTCGGCGAACTTGGCGTGCGCGTTGTCCGCGGCCTCGCGCGCCTCCGGCGGGCGCTCGCGCGGGTCCTGGATGCCCAGGAACGCGGCGATCACCAGCATCGGCCGCAAGCAGCCATGCTGCTGCGCCGCCACCAGCATCCGCGCCAGCTTCACGTCCACCGGCAACCGCGCCATCTTGCGGCCGATCTCGGTGAGCTTGCGCAGGCCATGGCGGTCCGGCTCGCCAACCGCGCCCAGTTCCACTAACTGCTGCCAGCCGTCGGCCACCGCGCGCTCGTCCGGCGGCTCCAGGAACGGGAAATCCTCGATCCGGCCCAGCCCCAGTTGCAGCATGCGCAGGATCACCCCGGCCAGGCTGGAGCGGCGGATTTCCGGATCGGTAAATTCCGGGCGCGCCTGGAAATCCGCCTCGGCATACAGCCGGTAGCAGATGCCTTCGGCGATGCGGCCGCAGCGGCCCTTGCGCTGGTTGGCGCTGGCCTGCGAGATCGGCTCGATGTGCAGACGATCGAGCTTCTGCCGCGGGCTGTAGCGCTTGACCCGCGCATAGCCGGGGTCGATCACGTAGCGGATCCGCGGCACCGTCAGCGACGTCTCGGCGACGTTGGTGGCCAGCACCAGGCGCCGCTTTGGGCCGGGGTTGAACACCCGGTCCTGGTCGGCGTTGGAGAGCCGCGCGTACAGCGGCAGCACCTCGGTCTCACGGTATTTGCGCCGCTCCAGTGCCTGGTGCGCATCGCGGATCTCGCGCTCGCCGGGCAGGAACACCAGCACGTCGCCGCGCGGGTCCAGTCGGGTGATTTCGTCCACCGCCGCCACGATCGCATCGTTGACCGAGAGGCCGGGAGTGGAGATTCGGGATTCGGGATTCGAAACAGCGGTTGGCCGCGCACGTTCGGCGTCACGGGCTTCTGCCAATCCCAAATCCCCACTCTCCAATCCCGGCTCCTCCAGGGGCCGATAGCGCACCTCCACCACATAGGTACGGCCTTCCACGCTAATCACCGGCGCATCGTCGAAATGCGCGGCGAAGCGCGCGGTGTCGATCGTCGCCGAGGTCACGATGACCTTCAGGTCCGGGCGTTTGTGCAGCAACTGCTTCAGATAGCCGAGCAGGAAATCGATGTTGAGGCTGCGCTCGTGCGCCTCGTCGACGATGATCGTGTCGTAGCTGGACAGCCAGCGGTCGCTGGCGATCTCGGCCAGCAGGATGCCGTCGGTCATGAACTTGATCCGGGTCTGCTCGCCGACCCGGTCGTTGAAGCGCACCTGGAAGCCCACCGTCTCGCCCACCGGCGTGCGCAGTTCCTCGGCCACGCGGCTGGCCACCGCGCGCGCGGCGATGCGCCGCGGCTGGGTGCAGCCGATCATGCCGGCGGCGCCGCGCCCGGCGGCCAGGCACAGCTTCGGCAACTGCGTGGTCTTGCCCGAACCGGTCTCGCCGGCGATCACCACCACCTGGTGGTCGCGGATCAGCGCGACGATGCGCTCGGCCTCGCGCGCGATCGGTAGCTGCGGATCCAGGGTGATCGCCAGCTGCTGCGCCGCACGCGCGGCGCAACGCGCCTGCGACGCCTGCAGCGCCTGCTCGAACGCCGTCTCCAGCGCGGCATTGCCGGGCGCGGCCTGCCAGCGCGACCATAGGCCCAGCAGGCGGCCACGGTCGCGGGTCAGCGCGCCGTCGATCGCGGCGCGGCGTTCGCGCAGGCGTGCCGGCACGGAAGGTTTCTCGATAGCGTTCATCAATCGGATGCAATTGAACGTTGAATCACAGCACATGCTTTAGTCTGTCTATTGTGACGCCATCTCGTCCGTAACCCCCAGGAGGAATTCCCATGGCCAAGAACAAGACCCCCGGCAAGACCAAGAACACCGCCAGCAAGGCCGTCGCCGTCGGCCAGCCGCTGGCCGGCCTGGCGCCGTCCGCGCCCAACATCGATATCGGGATCGGCGGCGGCGATCGCAAGAAGATCGCCGACGGCCTGTCGCACTACATGGCCGACGCCTTCACCCTGTACCTGAAGACCCACAACTTCCACTGGAACGTGACCGGGTCGATGTTCAACTCGCTGCACCTGATGTTCGAGACCCAGTACACCGAGCAGTGGGCCGCGCTGGACGACGTCGCCGAGCGCATCCGCGCCCTGGGCTTCAATGCCCCCGGCTCCTACAAGGAGTACGCCACGCTGACCTCGATCCCGGAAGAGGAAGGTCTCAGCGACAGCGCCGACTGGCGCGAGATGGTGCGCCAGCTGGTGGTGGGCAACGAGGCGGTGTGCCGCACCGCGCGCAAGGTGCTCAAGACCGCCGACGACGCCGGCGACGACCCGTCGGTGGACCTGCTGACCCAGCGCCTGCAGACCCACGAAAAGTACGCCTGGATGCTGCGCTCGCTGCTGCAGTAAGCGGTGCCGCCCTGCCTGCCTGGCAGGCAGGGCGCGTCAGCCGGGCGACACTGCGCGCTGCGTCGCCCGGATCGTGCGACCCGGCACGCCGACCGCTGCGTCGTCGCGCCTGGCTGCCCTTGTAGGAGCGGCTTCAGCCGCGACGGGCGTTCACGGCAAAGCCACGTTGCGGTTGATGCCGAAAGGAGACGAGCCCCGCTCCTACCGGGACCTGCGAGGCGCTAACCGGGTGCATTGTGGGACGGCCTTCAATCCCAACGCCTTGCAAGGTCGGCCAGGCAGGCTTGGTTCGTCACCGCCGCAGCACCCTTGAGTCCTACAGAACGCCGCGCCTTCGCCTGATACCCGCTTGCGAAATTCCGGAAGCCAACCGCCCTTGCGCGGCGCGGTATCCTACACAGATGTCTTCCCCCGCCCACGCCTTGCTCAGCCGCGTCTTCGGCTACGACCAGTTCCGCGGCCTGCAACAGGACGTCGTCGAACACGTCGCCGCGGGCCACGACGCGCTGGTGCTGATGCCCACCGGCGGCGGCAAGTCGCTGTGCTACCAGATCCCCTCGCTGCTGCGCGACGGCACCGGCATCGTCATCTCGCCGCTGATCGCGCTGATGCAGGACCAGGTCGAGGCGCTGCGCCAGCTCGGCGTGCGCGCCGAATACCTCAACTCCACCCTGGACGGCGAGACCGCGCAGCGGGTCGAGCGCGACCTGCTGGCCGGCGAACTGGACCTGCTGTACGTCGCCCCGGAACGGCTGCTGACCCCGCGCTTCCTGTCGCTGATCGAGCGCAGCCGCATCGCCCTGTTCGCCATCGACGAGGCGCACTGCGTGTCGCAATGGGGCCACGACTTCCGCCCCGAGTACCGGCAGCTCACCGTGTTGCACGAGCGCTGGCCGCAGACCCCGCGCATCGCCCTCACCGCCACCGCCGATCCGCCGACCCAGCGCGAGATCGCCGAGCGCCTGGACCTGGCCCAGGCGCGCCATTTCGTCAGCTCCTTCGACCGCCCCAACATCCGCTACACCGTGGTGCAGAAGGACAATGCACGGCGCCAGTTGCTGGACTTCCTGCGCGCGCACCGCGGCAGCGCCGGCATCGTCTATTGCATGTCGCGGCGCAAGGTCGAGGAGACCGCCGACTTCCTCGCCCGCGAGGGCCTGAACGCCCTGCCCTACCACGCCGGCCTGCCGGCCGAGGTGCGTGCCGACAACCAGCGCCGCTTCCTGCGCGAGGACGGCATCGTGATGTGCGCCACCATCGCCTTCGGCATGGGCATCGACAAGCCCGACGTGCGCTTCGTCGCCCACACCGACCTGCCCAAGTCGCTGGAGGGCTACTACCAGGAGACCGGCCGCGCCGGCCGCGACGGCGAGGCCGCCGAGGCCTGGCTGTGCTACGGGCTGGGCGACGTGGTGCTGCTCAAGCAGATGATCGAACAAGGCGAGGCCGGCGAGGAACGCAAGCGCGTGGAGCGGCGCAAGCTCGACCAGCTGCTGGGCTACTGCGAATCTATGCAGTGCCGCCGCCAGGTGCTGCTGGCCGGCTTCGGCGAGACCTACCCGCAGCCCTGCGGCAACTGCGACAACTGCCTGCAGCCGGCCGACGCGTGGGACGCCACGGTGGCCGTGCAGAAGGCGCTGAGCTGCGTGTACCGCAGCGGCCAGCGCTTCGGCGTCGGCCACCTGATCGACATCCTGCGCGGCAATGAGGGCGAGAAGATCAAGCAGTTCGGCCACGACCAGCTCAGCACCTACGGCATCGGCAAGGACCTGGATGCGCGCGCCTGGCGCGGCGTGTTCCGGCAACTGGTCGCCACCGGCCTGCTGGAAGTGGACAGCGACGCCTACGGCGGCCTGCGCCTCACCGACGCCAGCCGCCAGGTGCTCAAGGGCGAACGCAAGATCATGATGCGCCGCGAACTGCCCAGCCGCGGCCGCGAGCGCGGCGACCGCAGCGGCAGCCCGCGCACCGGCGTGCCGGTGCAGGCCCAGGACCTGCCCCTGTTCAACGCGCTGCGCGACCTGCGCGCCGGCCTGGCCAAGGAGCAGAACGTGCCGGCCTTCGTGATCTTCCACGACAGCACCCTGCGCAACATCGCCGAGCAGCGCCCGACCAGCCTGGACGACCTGGCGAGGGTCGGCGGCATCGGCGGCAGCAAGCTGGCCCGCTATGGGCAGCAACTGCTCGACGTGGTGCACGCGCAGGGCTGAGTCGTGGGCATCGGCGTCCGCCGCGCCTGCAGGCCCAGGCGGGGCTCGCGGCACCGACAGGCCGGGTTCAACGTGGTATTGATAGCGTCAGCGTCATGGCGGAGCGTTCCCCCGGCCCCGCCCGGCCCCTCTCTCCTGGCGGATGTCCGATGAACCGCAGCCTGCTTCTCCTCGCCTGCACCCTGCTTGCCGGCCCCGCCCTGGCCC
>NZ_LFME01000062.1 GCF_001043115.1 Xanthomonas sp. NCPPB 1128
GGGGGGGGGGGGGGGGGGGGGGGGGGGGGGGGGGGGGGGGGGGGGGGGGGGGGGGGGGGGGGGGGGGGGGGGGGGGGGGGGGGGGGGGGGGGGGGGGGGGGGGGGGGGGGGGGGGGGGGGGGGGGGGTGGGGGGGGGGGGGGGGGGGGGGGGGGGGGGGGGGGGGGGGGGGGGGGGGGGGGGGGGGGGGGGGGGGGGGGGGGGGGGGGGGGGGGGGGGGGGGGGGGGGGGGGGGGGGGGGGGGGGGGGGGGGGGGGCACCCGCAGCGGCCGCATCCGCGGTGTGCGCAATGAGGGCGTGTGCGTATTCAAGGGCATTCCCTACGGCGCCGACACCGCGCCGCAGCGCTTCCAGCCGGCGCTGCAGGAACGGCCTTGGCTCGGCGTGCGCGACTGCAGCGCCTACGCCGCGTCGGCGCCGCAACGCGGGTCCGAGCCGGTCAGCGAGGACTGCCTGTTCCTCAATGTCTGGACCCCGGACCTGCGCGACGGTGCGAAGCGTCCGATCCTGTTCTACATCCACGGCGGCGCCTACAACAACGGCTCCGGCAGCGACCCGCTGTACGACGGCGCGCGCCTGTGCCAGCGCGGCGACGTGGTGGTGGTCAGCGTCAACCACCGCCTCAACGCCTTCGGCTATCTGTACCTGGCGCCGTTCGGCGGCGACGCCTATGCCGCCTCCGGCAACGTCGGCCAGCTCGACCTGGTGCAGGCGCTGCAGTGGGTACGCGCGCATGCGGCCGAGTTCGGCGGCGATGCCGACAACGTCACCGTGTTCGGCCAGTCCGGCGGCGGCGCCAAGATCGCCACGCTGATGGCGATGCCTGCCGCGCAGGGCCTGTTCCACCGCGCCTGGACCATGAGCGGGCAGCAGGTGACTGCCGCCGGGCCGCGGGCCGCCAGCCAGCGAACGCAGTTGCTGTTGCAGGCCCTGCAGTTGGAACCATCGCAATTGGACGTGCTGCGCACACTGCCGCTGCAGCGCCTGCTCGAGGCCACGCGCACGCCCGATCCCTCGCGCGCCGAGACCACCGCGCTGTACCTGGGCCCGGTGCTGGATGCGCAGGTGCTGCACCGGCATCCGTTCTGGCCGGACGCGCCGCCGCAGTCGGCGCGCATCCCGATGGTGATCGGCAACACCCGCGACGAGACCCGCGCCTTCCTCGGCCACGATCCGGCCAACTTCGCGCTGAGCTGGGACGCCCTGCCGGACAAGCTGGCGCAGGAGCAGTACGTCGACCTGTCGCCGCAGGTGGTGATCGCCGAGTACCGGCGGCTGTATCCGCACTACACGCCGAGCGAGGTGTTCTTTGCCGCCACCACCGCCGGCCGCTCCTGGCGCGGCGCGGTGGAAGAAGCCGAGGCGCGTGCGCGGCAGGGCGCACCAACCTGGGTCTACCAACTGGACTGGAGCTCGCCGCTGGACGGCGGCAAGTTCGGCGCCTTCCACACCCTGGACATCCCGCTGGTGTTCGACAACATCCGCCAGCCCGGATCGCGCACCGGCGACGGCGCGGACGCGCAGCGCATGGCCGATGCGATGAGCGCCGCGCTGCTGGCCTTCGCCCGCCACGACGATCCCAACCACGCCGGCCTGCCGCGCTGGGAACCGTATTCGCTGGCCCAGCGCCAGACCCTGCTGTTCGACACCGACAGCCGCCTGGCGCACGACCCACGCGGCGGCGAACGCCGGCTCTACGCGCAGGTGCCGTTCGTGCAGCGCGGGACGTTCTGAGTGGTCCTAGCCAATCGCCGCGCACGACGTTCGCGGCCGTGGACGAAACCCGTGTGCGCGCCTGTCGAAAGCAGAGGCGCGCTTCCCAGGCCGGTTGGTGTGCCGCGTCGGGACTGAAGTCCCTCCCACAACGGCTGCGGCTGCGTCGGCGTCAGTCGCGAGGGCTGGTGCGCCGGATCGCCGCCCTACCAGCCTGTGTCCTCGGCCAGCACCACGCGGTTGCCGACGGCGCGCGCGGAATCCAGCAGCGCCTCGGCACGCTGCATCAGCGTGGCCGGCGTGTCCTCGGGCGTGGCCAGCAGCGCACCGACGCTGACCGTCAGCGGCTGCGCGTCCGCCGCGTCCTGGGCGATCGCCATCACCTCGACCATGTCGCGCAGCGCCGGCGCCACCTGGCGCAGGTGTGCGCCGCTGGCGTCGTACAGCACCAGCGCGAAGCGGCCCGCGCCGATGCGCATGGCCACGTCCAGCGGCCGCAGCAGGCACTGCATGGCCTCGGCCACCTCCAGTACCGCGCGGTCGGCGGCGGCGGCGCCGTGGCGGCCGGCGAACGTCGCGAAGCCGTCCAGTTCGACCAGGATCAGCGCCAGGCCGCGCTGCAGGCGCCCGCGCTCGGCCAGCGCCACCGCCAGGTGCTCGTCGAAGCGGCGGCGGTCGCCCAGCCCGGTGAGCGCGTCGCGCAAGGCCTCGTCATCGCGCACCCGCCGCTGCAAAAATCCCTCGCGCCGCGAATGCTCGCGCAGGTAGCCGCCGACCGCGCCGACCGGCACCGCGGTCCACAGCAGCCACTGCAGGCGCAAATAGGCATCATGCGCCGCGCCGTCCAGCAGCAGGTGGCCGGACACGGCGCTGATCGCGCACAGCAGCAGCGCCACCGCCACGCTCTGCCACAGCGCCAGGCCCAGCGGAAAGAACCCGGCCACGATCACCAGGGTCATCACTGCGGCCGCATAACGCAGCTCCTGCGGCGGGTAGCCGATGCTCGACAGCACCAACCCGGTGCCGCCGACCAGCAACAGCAGCGCAGCGCGGCCGGGACCATGCGTATCGGCACGGTGGATCGCGGCCGCCACCCACAGCAGCGCCAGCAGGGTCGCCACGCGCACCGCCACCGCATAGCCGAGCAGGCCGCCGCCGCGCCAGCCGAAATGCAGCGCGTCCCAGCCCAGCAGCAGCAGCGCGATCAACACGCCCAGCGAGGCCGCCACGCGCTGCGCGAAGCCCAGCGTGGCGGCGGTGTAGTGGCGGTACGCCCGTTCCAGCGGAGGATCGAAACGCAGCGCGGCGAATCCCTTGCGCAACTGCGCCGCGTAGGCCTCGCCCGGCGGCGCGTCGTTTGGCTCCTGGTAACGCTCGTGCATGCAGTCCCCTGTCGACGGCAACGCGGCGCGAAGTGGGGAGCAGGTCACATCAGATCGTGCAACCCCACTCCATTTCGTGCGAACGCTGCGGTGCCCACGTCGAGACCATGAAAAAGCACCGGCGCGTGATTGTCCACTTTCGGGACGATCGGTTGCGTGACAGCGGCACCCTACTGCGTCGCATGGCGCGGCAAGCGGTGCGTCAACGCGGCTGCGGGAATGCCCACACGCTGTGCGGATCGCCGCCTTGCCCGCGCCGGTACGCCGCGCGCGCCATCTGCCAGTAGGCCCAGGCCAGCGCCAGCGCGCAGGCGTCGATCGCCAGCAGCGTGCCGCTGCTCCACGGCGCCACCCAGCCGGCGGCGTCGCGCAAACCGGCCAGCGGCACCAGCGTGGTGAGCGCCGCGCAGGCCAGCAGCAGTTCGTAGGCACCGCGCGCGGTCGGCCGCAGCAGTGCCCAGGCCACGCCGAGCGCGAACACCGCGTAGTAGGCGACGCGCTCCATGCCGGGCGGCAGCAGGCGCGCGGCCACGAACAACGCCGACACCCCGGCCACGCAGCCCAGGCACACGCCGGTGGTCAGCCGTGCCATGACGTGGGTGCGCAGCGGCTGCGTGTGCTGGCGGCGCTTGCGCCGCGCTTCCACCCACAGCAGGTTGCCGCTGTAGAACAGGAACGCACCACCCAGCCCGAGCAGGAAGTACAGCCACTGCAGCGGCCAGCGCCCGTAGTTGCCGAAGTGCAGGGTCTGCAGGCCGCGCAGCGCCGCCACGCCCGGCGACATGGTCTGCGGCGACAGCACCCGCAGCACCTTGCCGTCTGCCGCGCGCAGCGCCACCCCGGCGAGATTGTTGAGCCGACGCTGGTCCTGGTGGCCATAGAGTTCCACCTGCGCGTTGGCGTCGCCGGCATCGTGGAAGGACAGGCTCTCCGGCACGAAGCCGGGATTGGCCGCGCGCGCCCGCGCCACCAGTTCGGCCACCGGCAGCATCGGCGCAGGCACGTGCGCAGGCTGCACGTGCGGGGCCAGTTCGAAGTCCGGCTGCAGCACCTGCATCAGCTTGCCGTCGAACACCAGAGCCTGGAACGGCGCCAGCAGCAGCACGCCCAGGGTCAGCACCGCGCCGGACCAGGCGAAGATCACGTGGAACGGCAGCGACAACATGCCGATGGCGTTGTGCGCGTCCTGCCACAGGCGCTTGACGTTGCGGCCGCGGCGCAGCGCGAACAGGTCCTTGAGCAACACCGGCGCGTACAACACCACGCCGCTGACCAGGGCCAGCCCGTACAGCAGGCAGACCACGCCGAACAGGTAGGTGCCGAAGGTGCGCGGCAGGCCGGCGGTGAAGTGCAGGTCGTACAGGAAATCGACGAAGCCGCTGCGCTGCGGCAACTGCACCGGCTGCCCATCGGTCCCGGGCTGGAACTGCACGATGCCGCCGAAGGCCTGCTGCGCTGCCGGGCCGAACGCGTAGAACTGCGGCAGCGCGCGGCCTTCGCCGGGCAGCATCAGCGTGTAGGACTCGGCCAGCGCCGGATGCCGTGCCAGCACCGCATCGGCCAGCGCCTGCGCGGCCTGTTGCGGCGGCAGCGCCGGGGCCTGCACCGCCGCCGGCCGCGGCCACTGCTCCAGGTCGTGGGTGAACACGTTGATCGCCCCGGCATAGAAGGCGATGAACAAGGCCATGCCGGCGAGCAGGCCCATCCAGCTGTGCGCCGACAGGAACTGGCGCAGGGTCGCGGCCTTCATGCGCTCACCTGCACGAGGTGGGTGGCCTTGAGCAGGAACAGCGCCACGTAGCACAGCGCGGTCGCCGCGCCCAACCACAGCCACGCGCGCGCGCCACTGCGAAACACGAAGGCCAGCGACATCGCGCCGACCCACGCCGGGAACACCAGCAACAGCCACGGCAATGTGTGCACCTGCAGATCGCCCGGCCACAGCAGCACGCACAAGCCGATGACACCCACCGCCAGCGGCAGGCCCAGCACGATCGCCGCCAGCCACCTAGCCCACATCGGCATCGCCTCCCTGCAGTTGCCGCCACGCATCCAGGTATGGCAAGGCCACCGCCGTCAGCATGATCGCGCTCAGCGCGGCGAAGACACCGGCCCACACGCCCAACGCGACGATCGCTGCAACCAACGCAGCCACGCAGAGCAGCGTGCCGGCCACGCGCAGCGCGCGCGCATGCCGGCGCCACGCCGGACGCAGCCGCTGGTGCGTGGTGGCCAGGTAGAACGCCAGCGCCGCCGACGCGGCGGCGAGCAGATAGGCAGCGGTGGCCAAGGCGGACATCACCAGCGCGCCTCGAAGCCGATGCCGACCACGCGTGGCGCGCCCAGCAGCGCGATCGGGTCGCTGGCCCAGCGGTACTGCACGTAGTGCCGGTCCAGCAGGTTGTTGGCGAAGATCCACGCGCTCCAGTCCAAGGTTTCGTAGCCGAGCTTGGCGTTGACCAGGGTACGCGAGGCCAGCTGCGCCGCGCCGGCGCCGACGTCGGTGTAGACGCGGTCGCGGAAGCTGGCGTTGAGATTGGCCAGCCAGCCGTCGGCGAAGCGCCAGTTGGCGCCCAGCGCGGCGGTCCAGCGCGGCGCGTAGGCGAACTCGCTGCCGGCATAGTCGGTGACGTCGGCGCCGACGATGGTGGCGAAGCTGTCGTAGCGGGTGCGCGAGAAACCCAGCGAGCCGTACCAGTCGAAGGCGTCATCGAGGCGATGGCTCAGCTCCAGCTCGCCGCCGTACAGGTGCGCGCGGCCGGCGTTGACGGTGTTGTAGTCGTAGCTGTTGAGGCCGAAGTAGGCGGTGGCCTGCTTGTCCTTCCAGTCGATGTAGTAGGCGTTGGCGTTGAGGGTCAGGCGCCGGTCCAGCCACTGCGAGCGCAGCGAGGCCTCGTAGTTCCAGGTGTATTCCGGGTCGTAGGCGAAGGCCTGGCTGCGCGCGACGTTGAAACTGGAGCCGCCGGAGCGGTAGCCGCGCTGCACCACCAGGCTCGCCGACAGGTCCGGGTTCCACTCGTAGCGCGCGCCCAGCTTGGGCAACAGCGCATCGAAGTCGCGCGTGTTCCATGCCACCTCGCCGCTGGCCGAACGCACGATGCCGGCCACGCCCTGATTGATCGCGGCGACCGCCCGGTACAGCGCGGTGCCGCTGGCGGCGAATGTGGCCGGATCCGGATATTGGCCGGCGAACGTCGCAGCGGTGTCCGAGGCCATAGCGTAGCGCTGGCGGTCGTAGCGCAGGCCGCCCAGCAGCGAGAAGCCGCCGGCGATGCGCCACTGCCCGTCGGCGAACAGCGCGCGGTTGCTCGAGCGGCTGGGATTGGCGGCACTGTAGTCCACCGGAATCACCGGCAGCACCTGCGCATAGCGCGCGGCGATGGCACTGGCGCTGGCGGCCGGGAAGCCGGCGCTGCCCAGCAGCCGCGCGATCGTCGCAGTCGGGGTGGCGACGTTGGTCAGCGAGCGCGCATCGTTGTCTTCCACGTGTCGCGCCCAGTACGCGCCGACCAGGCCCTGCAGCGCCACGCCTTCGTAGCGCAGGCGCAGTTCCTGCGAGGCGGTGGTGGTGGAGATCTGCCGCTGCGAATAGGCCGTATTGGCCGGGCCGCGGTCCAGGTCCCAGGTGCTGAACGAATCCACCTTGTTCCAGGCGCTGACCGAGGACAGCGACCAGGCCTCGGCGAGTGCGTAATCGGCCTGCAGGGTGACGATATCGCTGTCGGTGTGGTTGCGGTCCGGGGTGTTGTTGGTGGTGTAACGGTGCTCGAAATAGTCGGGCAGGTCGGTGCGCACGTAGCTGTACATGTACGGCCCGGTGCGGTGCGCACGGGTGTAGCCGAACTGCACCTTGAGCCCGGGCAGCGCCGACGGCGTCCACAGCAGCTTGCCGCGGTAGATCGCCGAGACCAGCGCGTCGTCGGCGGCCTGGCGGGTGAGGTTCCAGTTGTAGCCTTCGAAACTGCGCTGCTCGACCGAGACCCGGAACGCCAGTTCGTCGGCGACGATGGGTCCGCCGACCGCGCCGGCCAGGCTGCGGTCGGACGGATCGGAGGCGAGCACGCGCAGCTTGCCCTGCCAGTCCATGGTCGGCTCGGCGGTGCGCAGGATCACCGCGCCGGCCAGCGCGTTCTCGCCCTGCAGGGTGGATTGCGGGCCGCGCAGGATCTCCACCTGCTGCAGGTCCCACAGGCTCAGCGGCGCCCAGCTGATCGCGGTCTGCGGCAGCGCCGCACCATCCAGATAGATGGTGGCCAGCGGCGCATCGCCGCCGCCGTCGATGTCGCGGATGCCGCGGATGCTGAAGCCGGCATCGCCGTAGGTCTGCGCCACGTTGGCGGTGCGGTTGAACACCTCGTAGACGCTCTGCAGGTTTTCCTGCTCGATGCGCGCCTCGGTGGTGACGGCGACCGAACTGGTCGTGTCCTGCACGCTGCGGCCGCTCTTCTCGCCGGTGACGACGATCTGGTCGAGGGTGGTGGGATCAGGGGGAGGCGCGGCATCGCCGCTTGCCGCGCGCGTTGGCGGCGCCAAGCCGATCAGTACGGACACCACAGACAAGAACAACACCGACCGCGCGACGCGCATGCACCACTCCCCCGAAGACTCACGGATGAAGGCATGGCGGCGGCTGTGCCCGGCTGCCGGATGCGGCAGCGCTGGGCGCGGACTTTAGCAGAGCGGGGGCTGGGTCGCCATGGGATTTGGGATGGGTGGCGGGTTTGCCTCGGGCCTTGGGGT
>NZ_LFME01000063.1 GCF_001043115.1 Xanthomonas sp. NCPPB 1128
TGCCGGCCCCGCCCTGGCCCAGACCGCCGATGCCACCAGCGACAGCGAGGCGGCCAAGCGCAAGCTCGACCTGAGCGTGCCGCAACAGCCGATCACCTATGCCGATCCTGGCACCAAGGCCGATCCGCCGGGCGCCTACTACGGCGATACCAGCGGCACCTCGGCCTCGGCGCAGAAGGCCGCCGCAGCGCAGGCGCGCGCCGAGGCCCTGCAGGCGCAGGCCGACCGCTGCAACGGCGACGTGCACGGCAGCGTCGCTACCGGCTTCGGCTATTCCACGCATGGCGGCAACAGCAACTACCAGGCCGCCAATCTGAACCTGTGCAAGACCTCCTACACCGACGACGGCAAGCCGCGGCAGATGGGCATCAGCATCAGCGTCGGACGCGGCGACGGCCCGGTGTTCGGCCGTGGCTACTACCCCGGCGCGTACGGCCCGCCGCCGTTCGGCTGGTAAGCACTGCGCCACGAGGGCAGCGCCAGTAGTCCGCTTCCTCCAAGATCGAACCGATGCAAGTTGCCTCGTAGGAGCGGCTTCAGCCGCGACGGGGCGTTCCCGGTAAAGCGCGTCGCGGCTAAAGCCGCTCCTACCGCACACTTCTTGAAGTTGATAGCAGTGCCCAGTTGGTCTCCCAGGCGGGTTCGCACGCGGCCTGGAACTTTGCGGCAGCACGTGCCCCCGTGTTCACGTCCGCAATCGCAGCACCCCGCGGTGCGTCGTGTCGTACCCGCCCCGCTGAAACCGCCTGCTCCCACGCTCGCGCGCCACTGCGGGCAGACGCACCCCAGTCATGCCGCCGTGCCCGCTGCGTCCATTGCACGCGCGAAGCGCGCACTGACACCCCCACTCGAGAGTGCCGCCCGTCACGGTCGTGGCTACGGGATCGACCGACTTGCTGCCGCATGCGCGACCGCGACGCATCGCGTCTACAATCGCGCTGCCTTTATTGGCATGTCGTCCGCTGCAGCATCATGCATCGCGTGCGCGTAGCGGCCGTTCGCCCGGCATACTTCCCCTTCATGTGGCATCGCTTCCCCCCGAGCTCACGCCATGTCCAACGTAGTCCGGTTGCACAGCGCCCGCGAACGCGAGCAGCGCCTGCACGATGACGTCCTCGATGCGGCAGAGCGCTGCATCGTCGAGAACGGCCTCGGCGCCACCACTTTCGAACTGATCGCCGGAACCGCCGACGTCCCGTGCAGCGCGGTGCGCCGGCAGTTCGACGATAAACGCAGCCTGGTCCAGGCACTGATGGAACGCGGCTACGAGCGCGCGATCCGCACGATGTGGCTGCTGCAACCGCCGCCGCACCAGGACGCGACCGCGTTCATCGCCGGCGCCCTGGAAGACTGGCTGGTAGCCGATGCCAACCAACGGCGGCGGCGCCTGGATCTGGAGATGGACCTGGCCGCCGCACGCGATCCAGAACTGGCGCAATACGCGCGCCGGCTCAACGTGTCCTTGGTGCAGAACCTGGGCGACCTGCTGCGACGCATGCTGCGCGACCACGGCTGGAGCGGCAGCGAGGCGGAGTTCCAGGCCCGCGTCTACGCGGTCGCAGCGATGTGCGGCGGCCTGCACATGATGATGACCACCGGCGTGGAGCTCAACCGCATGCACCTGCAGTTGATCCTCAGCGAGAGCCTGGCGGGGATCTTCAGCACGGCACGCGGGTAGCGCGGCCTGGGGCCGCCCGATGCCCGCGTCTCGCGCACAGGTTGCTGGGCATCGATAAACACCCGGGAAGCGACGTCGGTACGACGTTCGGCTCCGCTGCTTGCACAGTGAATGGCCGAACGCCGCCTATGCATGCCTTACAGATGACGTGGCTGAGCGGAGGAGACGCGCTGGTCCGTCAGCGACGCACTCCCTCCGATCCAGAGTGACATCCGACCACGATTTCCGCGGCGCCCAAAACGCGATCGCGCATCCTCTCCACCGCTTACCTTCGCAGCACGGTATTGCGCAGCGCCGATCAGATCGGCTGCAGACGCGCATGCATGCGCTGCGCCGCAGTGCGCATGGCCTGGCCGATCTGCTGCAGGGTCCTGGAACGGACTGCGACATGCTGCCAGTACAGCGGCACGTCGAGCCAGCGCTGCGGGTCGACGACGACGATCTGCTGCTGGCGCAAGGCGGCTGCAAGCATCTGCTCCGGCGCCAGGCACCAGCCCAGCCCGCGCGCGGCCGCGTCGACGAAACCGATGGAGGTCGGCAGGTAGTGGATTGGCGGGCTCAGCCGCGAGCGGGTGATGCGACGCACGAAGCGCGCCTGCAGCGCGTCCTTGCGGTTGTAGACGATCATCGGGGCGCGGGCCAGCGCCGCCGCATCCAGACCGTCGGCGAAATAGCGGGCGAAAAAGTCCGGCGAGGCGATCGCACGGTAGCGCATCGCGCCCAGCGGCAGCACGTTGCAGCCCTGCAAGGCCTTGCCGACGGAGGTGACGGCACCAAGGACCGCACCACTGCGCAGCAGCTCCAGCGTGTGGTCCTGGTCGTCCACGCGGATGTCGAACAGGAACCCGTGCGCGTCGTGCAGGGCCGCCAGCGCGTCCAGGAACCAGGTCTGCAGCGAGTCGTCGTTGACCGCGATGGCGATGCTGCGCGCCGCTGCGCTGCTGGCAGGCGCGGGCAGCAGGTCGGCCACCGCCTCGGCCTCCAGCACCTGCATCGGTCGCACGCTGCGCAGCAGGCGCTCGCCCGCGGGCGTTGGCCGGCATGGGGCCAGACGCACGATCAGCACCTGGCCGAGCCGGTCTTCCAATGCCTTGATCCGCTGCGACACCGCCGACGGGGTCAGCGCCAGGCGGCGCGCCGCCGCTTCGAAACTCCCCTCTTCCAGCACGGCGGCGAAGGCGGACAACTGGGGATGGAGCAGGTCCATGGCAACGAAGGCGATTAGGAATTCTTCACAGCCTACAGAAAAATGAGTTTGGCTAATCCTGCTGGCACGTGCAGCATGCTCGCCCGACGTCCCAGGACACTTGCACATGGTGCTGCAGGCATTATTGGCCGGCTTCGTCGCCGGCGCCGGCCTGATCGTCGCCATCGGCGCGCAGAATGCCTTCGTGCTGCGCCAGGGACTGCAGCGGCGGCATGTCGGCCTGGTCGTGGCCGTGTGCGCCGTCAGCGACATCGCGCTGATCGTCCTCGGCGTGTCCGGCATCGGTGCCGTGGTGGATGCCTGGCCGGGCGTGCTGCAGGGACTGCGTTTCGGCGGCGCGGCCTTCCTGGGTGGGTACGCGCTGCTGGCCGCTCGCCGCGCCTGGCGCGGCAGTGGCGGGTTGCTGGCGCAAGGCCAGGATCCGCAACGCTGGCAACGCGTTCTGCTGACCTGCCTGGCCTTCACCTTCCTCAACCCGAATGTCTACCTTGACACCATGGTCCTGTTGGGCAGCCTCTCCACGCACTATCCGGAACCACTGCGCTGGGCGTTCGCGCTCGGCGCCTGCCTGGCCAGCGCGACCTGGTTCAGCAGCCTCGGCTACGGCGCGCGGCTGTTGCAGCCGGTGTTCCGCAAACCCGCCGCTTGGCGCCTGCTGGATGCCGCGGTCGCGCTGTTCATGCTGGGGCTGTGCCTGGCGTTGCTGCTGCAGCCCCTGGCATGAACGATCGGAGTGCGTTAGCCAACGCGGCACGAGGCCTCCGCCTGCACCGGCCGCTCAACGTGTCGCCACTTGCTCATACAGCGCGGCATCCTGCCCCACCCAGGCCCGCAAGATGGCGCCGTCCGCATCGTACTGGCCGCTGAATTGATGCAGATGCCCGATGCCGATTCCCAGGCGTCCCGGCAGCCCCTTGATGCCCACCACCCGATGGCCGGAGAAAACCCGGCCGTACCGTGCATTACGCCACAGCTGCAGATCGATGAACTTGGGTTGGCGCCTGCATGCCTCACGAAGCGCGTCGATGCCTGCGCCCTTGACCGCGGTACTGCACAGGCTTGCGTGTGCGTTATTGCTCATCTGCCGCGCAAGACGCGAGCGTATGTTGTAGTAGCGCGCACGACACTCACCCACCAGGTCTGCCGATTCCAACTCGCTGGCGACGTGGGATAGCCAATCGGGCGCATACCAGTCGTCGTCCTCCACGATGACCACGCGCTCCGCTGAAGCGACGGTCTCCAAACCGGCCAACAGATTGCGCGCCTGGGTGTTCTGCCCGACCTCCCAGGCTGGCGAAGGACGCACGACGTCCACATGCCAGCCAGCACGCACGAAATCGATCGCCTGCGCAGATGGGCCATCGTCGACGACGATCCACCTGACCGGATGGGGATAATCCTGAGCAAGCATCCAGCGCTCGCATAGTCTCCATGCGTCCTGCCTGGCACCAGTCGCCGTCAAAAGCGTCAGCATTCCGCACTCCCCGACCAATTCCAAGGAACGACGCGGCGACGATTCATACAGGCGCCGAGCATCATGTGTCCAACACCTCTTTCAAGTTCATGCGGGGAAACACGTCCAGCGCCGTTTCGCGGGTAGCATTGATGACCTGGATCCCACTGAGCATCGGAAGCAGACGTTTGAAGTCCGCAGGCCAGCCCGGCAAGGCGGCAGCGTTCCCGAGCCCGCGTGGATGGTCCTCATGCCAGTGCGCCTTTCCACCGCTTTTCTGGCAGTCGTAACCCAGCAATACGATCTTCGCCGCGCCCCATCGTGCCGCCAACGCAACCGCACCGGCGCCGGAATGTCCGACGCCTTCCACGGGCACATGATGCACCCCAGGTAGTCTCCCAGGCGCTACCAGCGCGCCGAGAAACCTCGCACGCGCCTCCTGCAGGTGCCATTGCCACCACGCATGGTCCATCGCATAAAGCACATTCGCCCACGGGCACAGGCGGAATGTCGTGTTGACCACGATCACGCCCCGATCCGGATGTCGGTCCACCCACGCCCGGACAGCGGCACAATCCTCGGCCCTCAAACTCGGGCCGCTCGCGATGCACACGCACTCTTTCCAGCGCCCTTGAAAAAAAGCATCCCCGTGCAGAACAGGCATTGTCTTCAATTGATCCAAAGCGTCCTCGCTGCAGATCCTGGCTTCCCCGTGCGCCGGCATTTGCAGGATGCCGGTCCTATGGCAATCTCCCGCATATCCCCACGGGCGCCGATACGCACATCGTCGCATACGAGTTCCGCCACGTGCGGGCGCCGCCACAGACAGTACCGTGGGACCCAACAGCGCAGATGCAGCGTCGTGCTCCTGTCCGGATGCGCGACGCGTTCCGGCTGTCCATCTGCGCGCAAGAGAAGTTGCGCAACAAAACCCCGGCGCGTGGCCGGGGTTTTGTTGGTACTGATCGTGGCGACGCCTACGGCGTCGGGTCAGTCCCAGAAGTTGTTGTAGTCGCGCGCCTTCTTGTCTGGCGCCTGGGAGCTGACCAGTTCGCAGTCGGTCGAGACCGGCGGGTGATCAGCGTCGATCGAGCGGCAGGCGAACGTCGCCAAGTCTCCGGTCTTGGCACCCGTGGCAGGTACGCGGGCGCCACCTTTCAGAGTGGTGCCTTCGGCGCTCACGGCGACCACGGTCCCGACGATCTGCGGCCGCATGTCATCGTCCGGCAGGCTCGCAATCGTGAGTTGCTTGCGCACGACCACATAGTGGCCGGATTGGGCGGCGTGCACCGGCACGGAAAGAACCGCCAGGACGGCGGCAAGAATCAAAGCGTTCGATCGCACAGCAAATTCCCCTGTAGACAGCTTCTAGCATAGCAATTCAACAGCGCGTTCAGATGCCCGATGCGCCCGGCTTCGGTTGGCTGCTCCGGGCATCTGCAGCTGACGTGGCCGGCGATCCGGCACTGACAGACGCATGCAGCGGCGTCGCGATCGGTGCAGCCAGAAGATCGCACACGTGTTGCAAACGAAAGCCGCGACAGGCGTCCGAACCGCAGCTTCGACAGCGAACGGCAGCACTCGACGAAGCGCACGATCGGAGAGCGTGATCGCCGCGGGCGACCGCGTTGCGCTGCACGGCACTGCATGAAGCACCTGGGCAGCTCACATGTGGATAAGAGAACCCGGGCTGCTCAAAGACAGAGGCGAGGTGGCAAGGCGACGACTGCGGTGCCAACCGACCGTGTGACCAGCGAAACTGCCGGAGTTTTCAGGAGGATTTTCAGGAGGTGGTGAAAAAACCACCAAAGGCGACGCCTAACTCATTGGGAAGATTGGTGGGCCGTGATGGATTCGAACCATCGACCAAAAGATTAAAAGTCTTCTGCTCTACCGACTGAGCTAACGGCCCAAAACAAGACCCCGGCGTTGCACCGGGGCGCATAGTCTACCCCAGCACGGGGCGTTTCGCGAAATCAGGCGTAGCGGGTCGGGTCGGCGACGCCGGCATCGGCGAAGCCGGCCGCGCGCAGGCGGCAGGCGTCGCAGTGGCCGCAGGCGCGGCCGGCGTCGTCGGCGCGGTAACAGGACACGGTCAGGCCGAAATCCACGCCCAGCCGCACCCCCTCGCGCACGATGTCGGCCTTGCTCATGTGCTGCAGCGGCGCGTGCACGCGCAGCCCGGCGCCCTCCACTCCGGCCTTGGTCGCCAGGTTGGCCAGGGTCTGGAACGCGTCGATGAACTCGGGGCGGCAATCGGGATAGCCGGAATAGTCCACTGCGTTGACGCCGCAGAAGATGTCAGACGCGCCCAGCACCTCCGCCCAGCCCAGCGCCACCGACAGCATGATGGTGTTGCGCGCCGGCACGTAGGTCACCGGGATGCCGTCGCCGCCGGCGTCCGGCACCTCGATGTCGTCGGTCAGCGCGGAGCCGCCGATGCTGCGCAGGTCGACGTTGACGGTCTTGTGCGCCACCGCGCCAAGCGCCGAGGCGACACGCGCAGCCGCATCCAGTTCGGAGGTATGGCGCTGGCCGTAGCGCACGCTCAAGGCATGCACCGCGAAGCCCTGCGCACGGGCGATGGCGACGACGACGGCGGAGTCCATGCCACCGGAGAGAAGGACGACGGCGTTTTTCATGAGGGCGGGGAGTCGGGAGTGGGGATTGGGGATTGGGG
>NZ_LFME01000064.1 GCF_001043115.1 Xanthomonas sp. NCPPB 1128
GCTTTTCCCCCGCGCAATAAAAAATCCCCGTCCTTTTGGGACGGGGATTTGGGGTAAAGCCCCTGGCGATGACCTACTCTCGCATGGCTTGAGCCACACTACCATCGGCGCAGCTGCGTTTCACTTCCGAGTTCGGGATGGGATCGGGTGGTTCCACAGCGCTAATTTCACCAGGGAGACGGTTGGAGTGTCGCCACGTGCGGTACTCGGTCGTTGGACCGAGGACGGCAGGGCGCCAGCCTCTCATAGGGTGTGATGTAGCGAGCGAGTGAGAGCGATCGACGTGTTGTCGCGCTAAGGGATGCTTATGAGGAAGCATCTTGAGGTTATATGGTCAAGCCGCACGGATCATTAGTATCAGTTAGCTCAATGCATTGCTGCACTTACACACCTGACCTATCAACCACGTAGTCTACATGGTTCCTTTAGGGGACTTGTGTCCCGGGAGATCTCATCTTGAGGCGCGCTTCCCGCTTAGATGCTTTCAGCGGTTATCGCTTCCGAACATAGCTACCCGGCAATGCCACTGGCGTGACAACCGGAACACCAGAGGTTCGTCCACTCCGGTCCTCTCGTACTAGGAGCAGCCCCTCTCAAATCTCCAACGCCCATGGCAGATAGGGACCGAACTGTCTCACGACGTTCTGAACCCAGCTCGCGTACCACTTTAAATGGCGAACAGCCATACCCTTGGGACCGACTACAGCCCCAGGATGTGATGAGCCGACATCGAGGTGCCAAACACCGCCGTCGATATGAACTCTTGGGCGGTATCAGCCTGTTATCCCCGGAGTACCTTTTATCCGTTGAGCGATGGCCCTTCCATACAGAACCACCGGATCACTAAGACCTACTTTCGTACCTGCTTGATCCGTCGATCTTGCAGTCAAGCACGCTTATGCCTTTGCACACAGTGCGCGATGTCCGACCGCGCTGAGCGTACCTTCGTGCTCCTCCGTTACTCTTTAGGAGGAGACCGCCCCAGTCAAACTACCCACCATACACGGTCCCCGATCCGGATTACGGACCTAGGTTAGAACGTCAAGCACGACAGGGTGGTATTTCAAGGATGGCTCCACTGCAGCTAGCGCCACAGTTTCATAGCCTCCCACCTATCCTACACAGACGAACTCAACGTTCAGTGTAAAGCTATAGTAAAGGTTCACGGGGTCTTTCCGTCTTGCCACGGGAACGCTGCATCTTCACAGCGATTTCAATTTCACTGAGTCTCGGGTGGAGACAGCGCCGCTGTCGTTACGCCATTCGTGCAGGTCGGAACTTACCCGACAAGGAATTTCGCTACCTTAGGACCGTTATAGTTACGGCCGCCGTTTACTGGGGCTTCGATCAAGAGCTTCGCCTTGCGGCTGACCCCATCAATTAACCTTCCAGCACCGGGCAGGCGTCACACCCTATACGTCCACTTTCGTGTTTGCAGAGTGCTGTGTTTTTGATAAACAGTCGCAGCGGCCTGGTTTCTGCGACCCTCTTCAGCTATAGCTCGCACGAGCCACCAAAAAGGGTGCACCTTCTCCCGAAGTTACGGTGCCATGTTGCCTAGTTCCTTCACCCGAGTTCTCTCAAGCGCCTGAGAATTCTCATCCTACCCACCTGTGTCGGTTTACGGTACGGTCTGCGTAAGCTGAAGCTTAGGAGCTTTTCCTGGAAGCGTGGTATCAGTGACTTCGTCTAAAAGACTCGTCTCGGTGCTCGGTCTTAAAGGATCCCGGATTTGCCAAAGATCCAAACCTACCGCCTTTCCCCGGGACAACCAACGCCCGGTACACCTAACCTTCTCCGTCCCTCCATCGCACTTACGCGAGGTGCAGGAATATTAACCTGCTTCCCATCGACTACGGCTTTCGCCCTCGCCTTAGGGGCCGACTCACCCTGCGCCGATTAACGTTGCGCAAGGAAACCTTGGGCTTTCGGCGTGCGGGTTTTTCACCCGCATTGTCGTTACTCATGTCAGCATTCGCACTTCCGATACCTCCAGCAGACTTCTCAATCCACCTTCGCAGGCTTACGGAACGCTCCTCTACCGCGCATCGCTTATCGCGATGCACCCCAAGCTTCGGTTCACTGCTTAGCCCCGTTAAATCTTCCGCGCAGACCGACTCGACCAGTGAGCTATTACGCTTTCTTTAAAGGGTGGCTGCTTCTAAGCCAACCTCCTGGCTGTCTATGCCTTTCCACATCGTTTTCCACTTAGCAGTGAATTTGGGACCTTAGCTGTGGGTCTGGGTTGTTTCCCTTTTCACGACGGACGTTAGCACCCGCCGTGTGTCTCCCATACAGTCCGTCTCGGTATTCGGAGTTTGCAATGGTTTGGTAAGTCGCGATGACCCCCTAGCCATAACAGTGCTCTACCCCCGAGAGGATACATATGAGGCGCTACCTAAATAGCTTTCGAGGAGAACCAGCTATCTCCGGGTTCGATTAGCTTTTCACTCCTAATCACACCTCATCCCCTACCTTTGCAACGGGAGTGGGTTCGGGCCTCCAGTCAGTGTTACCTGACCTTCACCCTGGGCATGACTAGATCACCCGGTTTCGGGTCTACTGCCCGCGACTATGCGCCCTTATCAGACTCGGTTTCCCTTCGCCTCCCCTATACGGTTAAGCTTGCCACGAACAGTAAGTCGCTGACCCATTATACAAAAGGTACGCAGTCACTCTTGCGAGCTCCTACTGCTTGTACGCACACGGTTTCAGGATCTATTTCACTCCCCTCTCCGGGGTTCTTTTCGCCTTTCCCTCACGGTACTGGTTCACTATCGGTCGGTCAGGAGTATTTAGCCTTGGAGGATGGTCCCCCCATATTCAGACAGGGTTTCACGTGCCCCGCCCTACTCGTCTTCACTGGTATGGCCCTTTCAAATACAGGGCTATCACCTTCTATGGCCAACCTTTCCAGGTTGTTTTTCTAAAACCATACCAGCTTAAGGGCTAGTCCCCGTTCGCTCGTCACTACTTAGGGAATCTCGGTTGATTTCTTTTCCTCCGGTTACTTAGATATTTCAGTTCACCGGGTTCGCTTCCAGCAGCTATGTATTCACTGCAGGATACTGCCGAAGCAGTGGGTTTCCCCATTCGGACATTGCCGGATCAAAGCTTGTTGCCAGCTCCCCGACACTTTTCGCAGGCTGCCACGTCCTTCATCGCCTCTGACCGCCAAGGCATCCACCGTGTGCGCTTATTCGCTTGACCATATAACCTCAAGTTGCCTCAAGGTCATATTCAGTCCAGGGGTACAAAGCCTGGACGCGAACTATAACGACTCAATTTCTAGGGACTCGAGGTCCCCGCCTTAGCCACAACGACACGTCGAGAAGTGTGTTCTCAAACGCTCGCTACATCACAAATTATTAAAGAACAACGCTACGGCCTCAACGCCGAGCATCTAAATTCTTAGTGTGCGATACATTCAGAGTGGTGGGTCTGGGAGGACTCGAACCACCGACCTCACCCTTATCAGGGGTGCGCTCTAACCACCTGAGCTACAGACCCAAAGTCTTCGTCAGTGGTGGAGCCAGTCGGGATCGAACCGACGACCCCCTGCTTGCAAAGCAGGTGCTCTCCCAGCTGAGCTATGGCCCCGGTATTTCGGGGTGCTCCGCCCTGTGGCGGAACTCTCTGAATGCAGGTTACTTGTGAGGACGCCTGACAGATGGAGCTGTCATGCTCAAAAGGAGGTGATCCAGCCGCACCTTCCGATACGGCTACCTTGTTACGACTTCACCCCAGTCATCGGCCACACCGTGGCAAGCGCCCTCCCGAAGGTTAAGCTACCTGCTTCTGGTGCAACAAACTCCCATGGTGTGACGGGCGGTGTGTACAAGGCCCGGGAACGTATTCACCGCAGCAATGCTGATCTGCGATTACTAGCGATTCCGACTTCATGGAGTCGAGTTGCAGACTCCAATCCGGACTGAGATAGGGTTTCTGGGATTGGCTTACCGTCGCCGGCTTGCAGCCCTCTGTCCCTACCATTGTAGTACGTGTGTAGCCCTGGTCGTAAGGGCCATGATGACTTGACGTCATCCCCACCTTCCTCCGGTTTGTCACCGGCGGTCTCCTTAGAGTTCCCACCATTACGTGCTGGCAACTAAGGACAAGGGTTGCGCTCGTTGCGGGACTTAACCCAACATCTCACGACACGAGCTGACGACAGCCATGCAGCACCTGTCTCACGGTTCCCGAAGGCACCAATCCATCTCTGGAAAGTTCCGTGGATGTCAAGACCAGGTAAGGTTCTTCGCGTTGCATCGAATTAAACCACATACTCCACCGCTTGTGCGGGCCCCCGTCAATTCCTTTGAGTTTCAGTCTTGCGACCGTACTCCCCAGGCGGCGAACTTAACGCGTTAGCTTCGATACTGCGTGCCAAGTTGCACCCAACATCCAGTTCGCATCGTTTAGGGCGTGGACTACCAGGGTATCTAATCCTGTTTGCTCCCCACGCTTTCGTGCCTCAGTGTCAGTGTTGGTCCAGATGGCCGCCTTCGCCACAGATGTTCCTCCCGATCTCTACGCATTTCACTGCTACACCGGGAATTCCGCCATCCTCTACCACACTCTAGTTGCCCAGTATCCACTGCAATTCCCAGGTTGAGCCCAGGGCTTTCACAACGGACTTAAACAACCACCTACGCACGCTTTACGCCCAGTAATTCCGAGTAACGCTTGCACCCTTCGTATTACCGCGGCTGCTGGCACGAAGTTAGCCGGTGCTTATTCTTTGGGTACCGTCAGAACAATCGGGTATTAACCGACTGCTTTTCTTTCCCAACAAAAGGGCTTTACAACCCGAAGGCCTTCTTCACCCACGCGGCATGGCTGGATCAGGCTTGCGCCCATTGTCCAATATTCCCCACTGCTGCCTCCCGTAGGAGTCTGGACCGTGTCTCAGTTCCAGTGTGGCTGATCATCCTCTCAGACCAGCTACGGATCGTCGCCTTGGTGGGCCTTTACCCCGCCAACTAGCTAATCCGACATCGGCTCATCTATCCGCGCGAAGCCCGAAGGTCCTCCGCTTTCACCCTAAGGTCGTATGCGGTATTAGCGTAAGTTTCCCTACGTTATCCCCCACGAAAAGGTAGATTCCGATGTATTCCTCACCCGTCCGCCACTCGCCACCCAGAGAGCAAGCTCTCCTGTGCTGCCGTTCGACTTGCATGTGTTAGGCCTGCCGCCAGCGTTCACTCTGAGCCAGGATCAAACTCTTCACTTAAAACTACATGCCCGAAGGCAAAAGCTTTGATATGCAGAGTTCAAACCAAGCTACGTATCGCTTGCAAAGCAATTGATTTGTTGCTCTTGATTCGAACGTCTGCAAGATGGACATACTTCCACCTGCAGGCGTCCTCACAAGTTACCTGCGCACACTGTCAAAGAACTTCGGGGCCGGCCTCAGCGCCTTTCCCTTTTTCGCCCCGACGTTTCCGTCCGAGTGAGCCGCCCATTATAGCGGGCTTTTTGTTTCCGTCAACACCTCATTTCGAGGTGGTTGACGCTGG
>NZ_LFME01000065.1 GCF_001043115.1 Xanthomonas sp. NCPPB 1128
AGGTGAAGTCATCCACGTTCAGCGCGGCGCCCGGGTTCTTCTTGGCACTCGCCCCGATGCCCATGTAGGCCGCGCCGGCTGGCACCTTCACCGTCACCGACGACTTCTTCCATTCGCCGTTGGAGCCCGCTGTCGATCAGGTTGCCGGCCGACCACGACTTGTCCTCGCCACCGGGCAGCATGTTGCCGTCGCCGTCGTACCAGATGATCAGTACGCGCGCGGCGGCGGCGGCGGACCGTCACCAACTTTATTCTAACCGCGGTCCATCTTGACTTAGCCGATTAAAAATCCAGAGATCATGAAATTTCATGATTAATTTTATATTAAAATCAAGAGCGACTAACAAAAATTCTGCGCAGCCGCCAAGCGGGGCGCGGACGGCGCTTGGAATCTTCATGCACCCCTCGTAAGCTGTGGTTCCTGCGCGCCGTCCGCATCCACCTGGCGACTGCTCGCGACGCCTTTTTAGCCACTCTAAGCCTTATTAAATTCGCACATGTAAATTGACTTAAAATCAGAAAGCAGTTCGATCGCCGAATTAATGTCGTACACCTTGTATCCGCTTCCGTTGATTAAATTCAAAACTTCCAAGTCACCACTTTCCGCAGCATGAATTGCTGAATCAAGAAGATACAAGCATTCGTCATGATAATCATCATCATTAGAACTGACTGAAACCATTAACTCCGCAGCCTCTTCAAGCGTCTGCTGATTTACTGTGGCGGAGAATAGTTGACCTAACGCCGCCTTCCAATCAAAATTTTTACCTATCATGTTTTTTCTCAAAATGGATGCGCAGTATGTATTAGATACCCGCCCTGACCATCTGGAATCAAGACGAGTCTTACATTTTGCATTGGATACGCTATCGGTACAATAGGGCCACCCTTGGACGTAACCTCAAACCCCCGCCCCAAGTTACCCATCCCAGGATTTGCGTCAAAGGACATTGGAACTCCAGCCCTTGGGTTACTTGATATCCAATTATTAATTTCACCCTGCCGAATCAACATTGTTTCTGCAATTGACTCTTCCATTAGACTTCTACTATTAAAAGCAGTCCGCAATCCAACTCGACCCTTATCAACAAGTTCATTTAAAACACGGTTCTGTAGATAACTGTCAGTAACATCAGGCCCATGCTTGTAAAGAGGGTGCGTTGGCTGCGAAATTTTCCCATCATAACGAATGACTTGACTGCCCTCCGTTGCCTGTAGGCCTCCAACCTGCGACAACTTGGTCAGTGGCGACGTCCGCCCTGGATCTTGCGTTGAGATAGTCGGTCTTCTCCTAATCGAAGCCGTTCGCGTGGGATTCTTGAGCATCTCACTGTTCCGCTGCACCATCGCCACACCAGCAAGATCCCAGATCGGCTGTGTATACTCTGCAGTTCTCAGGGCCGCCTCATTTGCTTGATCTGGACCAGCCCCCAACCCACGTGCAGTCAGCCCCGCGATGGCCGAGCTTAGGTTTTCGCGATTTGCATCAATCGCGGCCCACCCCTGCGCTTGTCGAGCGGCCTCACGCATCGCCGGCCCGGAATCGCTCATGGCCGGCATTGCAGTGCCATGTTGACGGAAATAGTCCAACTCGTACTGCGTCGGTGCTTTGACCCATGCCGTCGCTGCATCCGCGTAGTCTGTGACGCTTGCATGGCTACCTTGGGCGACCTGCGAGATGAACGAACCAACCGTATCGTAAGAGGCTGCTTGCTGGCGCCACAGTTCTGCTGTATCAGCAAAGTCGGGACGCACCTGCACAGTATCTAAGGTTTTGATGTCGCCTTCGTAGGTGCGCTGCCGGTACTCGTCCAGCAATGCCCACTGCGTCGACATGTCATGACCTAGTGCTTCTTGGTCACGGATGTCCTGCGCCATCATTTCCACGCCGGCATCCGACTCGCGACGTGTCCCAGCATCGCCCATAACCCGCGCCCGGAGATCTTCGGGATACGGCGAGCCCCGGCCACCACCACCACCAGCGAACAGGTTGCGCTCGTCTGTGCCCCCCCCTACATAGGCGGCTCTTTCCCCCAACATGCTGCCTGCTTCCGCGGCACGCATCGCGTATTCACCGGACAGCGCCTCGCCCAGCACATTGCCGAACGCATCGGCCAGCACGTTCTGGTAGTCGACATCGCCGCCGACCAGTTCCTTGCGCACATGCGCGCTTACGATGCCACCGGCGATGCCACGGATCAGCCCGGCCTGGAACTGTGCAGCGGAGCTGGTCGGGTCGAGGAAGCCGGTCAGACTCGGTGCCAGCTTGGCGGTGATCCCCGCGCTGACGACGCTGGCGGCCACGCTGCGCCAGCTGAACCCGACATCGTTGCCGACCAGTTGGTTGGCAGCGTAAGTGCTGAGGTTGCCCACCGCTCCTGTCGCCATCGCCTGTACCACCGGGTTGGACAGCGCCGCAGCACCACTGGTTGCCGCGCCGAATCCGGCCGTCACCGCGCCTGCCACCGTACTGGCCGCCACATTGCGCCAGCTGAAACTGGTCGCGCCCATCGCGCTGCCCACGCCCTGGCTCGCCACGCTGCCGGCGAACGCACCTGCTGCACCGCCCACGATCGCGGCCGTCGTGCCGAAGGTGCCGCCCAATACACCGATGCCGGTGGTCAACGTTGCACCGGCCGTCATACCCGCTGCAGTCCCAACGCCTGCGGCCGTTGCCGCGGTCGTGCCACCTGCCGACGCCAAGCTACCCAGCGCCGCACCCGCCGCACCCGCCGTGTACACCGTCACCACCACTGCCACGGCGACCATGATGATCGTCGCCAGCGAGCCGCAGCCGTGGCTGCTCGGCGGCTGGATGTACGGCAGCGCCGGGCTGGTCGAGCCCACCGCCTCGCTGGCGTTGAACGGCTTGAAGGTGCGCGCGTCGTTGGCCGAACTGGTCACGTCCGGCACCGTCAGCGTCGCGCCGACCACCAGGCCGCTGTCGTCATCCAGCGCATTGGCATCGGCCAGCACGTACCACAGGTTGGCGTTGCCATACAGGCGCTGCGCCAGGCTGCGCAGCGTGTCGCCGGCCTGCACCGTGGCCTTGGTCGTGCCGGTCTCGTTGACGTCGTAGGCCGTGGTTCGGCCGAGTACATCCACCTTGCCGTCGTAGCGGCCGGACGCCACGTTCTGCCCATTGACGTAGGCGTAGACCTGCGTGCGCAGCACCGCCGCATCGTCCTGGGTGAAGGCACCGTTCTTGATGGTGCCCTCGGTGCGGCGCAGGATGTTGCCGTCCTGGTCCAGCCCGAAGTAGCGCACCCGGTCGTCGATCTTGCTGCCGGGGGTCTGCTCGCGCACTGCCAGTAACCGCCCCCAGTCGTCGTAGCTGCTGGTGCTGTTGCTGGTCTTGAACTTGCTGTTGCTGCTGCTGCCGCTCACCACCTGCTGCAGGTAGCCATCGCGGCCGACGTAGCTGTTGCGGTAGGTGTGGGTGTAGCCCTCGTCGGAGGACACGCCACTGCCCTTCTCGTTGTGCAGCAGCGTGTAGCGGTAGCCGCGCAGGCGGCCGGCCGCGTCGTAGCCGATGCTGGTATCGCCCTGTTGCTGGTAGGTCACCGTGCTCAGCAGGGTCAGGCCTTCGTAGCCGTCGGCCGGTGCCGAGCCGTTGCCCGAGTCGTTGAGCGGGCGCCCATAGGCCTGCTGCGCGATCAGCCGACCATCGCCGTCGTACTGGCTGACGTCGATGTGCTTGGGCGCGCCGGTGTCGTCGTACGTGCGCCGCTCCAGCACCCGCCCGTTGCCGTCGTAACTGCTGGTCTCCAGCACCCGCCAGACGTTGTCCG
>NZ_LFME01000066.1 GCF_001043115.1 Xanthomonas sp. NCPPB 1128
GCTGGGAAGTGGTCACGGGCGGCGGGGTCGGCGGAAAGGCGGCGATTTTAACAGGCCGCATTGGCGCTAGGCCCGCATTCGGGCAACAATTCGCCCCGGATACGCCGAGTACTGGACCCTTCATGCGCCGCAGCCTTGCCTTCCTCCTGTCTTTCGCACTGTGCCTGCCCGCCGCGAGCGCCCTGGCCCAGGCCGAGTTGCGCACCGAGGGCGACGTGGCCGGTGCCACCGGCCCCTACGACGCCGAAGTGCCGGTCAACAGCCAGAGCGAGGCCGACCGCAATGGTGCCCTGTCCCGCGCGCTCGGCGTGGTGCTGGGCAAGATCTCCGGCGACAAGGGCGTGATGTCGCGGCCCGGGGTGACCCAGGCGCTGCGCAACGCCAAGACCCTGGTCGATACCTTCGACTACCGCCAGGACCAGGGCACCTCGTCGAGCGGCGCGCCGACCTTCCGCACCATCCTGGTGGCGCGCTTCCGCCCGCAGGACGTGGACGGCCTGGCCGCGGCGCTGGGCCTGCCGGTGTGGCCGCAGCCGCGGCCCAAGCCGGTGGTGTGGCTGGCCATCGACGACGGCAGCGGCCCGCGCCTGGTCGGCGTGCAGCAGTCCAACGCCGCGCGCAGCCTGCTCGACCGCGCGATCGAGCGCGGTTTCCGCCTCGGCCTGCCCACCGGCAGCGCCGCCGAGCAGGCCCTGGCCGGTGCGATCTGGCGCCAGGACACCGCCGCGGTGGCCAGCGCTTCCTCGCGCTACAGCCCGCCGATGCAGTTGATCGGCAAGCTCTACCGCGGCAAGGCCGGCGGCTGGACCGCGGACTGGACCTTCGTGGACGGCGGCAAGGTGCTGTCGACCTGGTCGTCCAGCGACGCCGACGCGCGCCGCGCCATGGCCAGCGGCGCCGACGGCGCCGCCGATGCCCTGGTCAAGCGCTACGCCAAGGCGGTCAGCGCCGGCCCGGCCGGGATCTACCGGGTGGTGATCACCGGCATTCGCAGCGCCGACGATTATCTGCGCGCCTCCGCCGCATTGCAGAACGCCTCGGTGGTGCGGCGCATCGTGCCGATCCGCGCCGACGGCGATCGCCTGGAACTGGACCTGGACCTGCTCAGTGGCGTGTCCGGGCTCAACCGCATGCTCGGCCCCGACGGCGCGCTGCAGCCGGTGGTCGCGCCGGTCGAGGGTCCGGTGATCCTCAACAGCGAGCCGACGGAGTACCGCCTGAAATGACGCTGTCGCCCGAAGCCGAGATCGCGCTGTTCCTGCGCCGCCTGAAATGGACGGCGGTGATCGTCGGCGTGCTGTGGGTGGTGTGGCTGCTGGCGCCGATCCTGACCCCGTTCGTGCTGGCGCTGCTGCTCGGCTGGCTCGGCGACCCGCTGGTGGACCGCCTGGAGCGTGCCGGGCGGTCGCGCAACATGGCGGTGACCCTGGTGTTCGTGCTGATGGTGCTGCTGCTGGTGCTGGCGCTGGTGATCCTGGTGCCGATGCTGGAGCGGCAGATCGTCACCTTCATCGACGTGTTGCCGCAGGCGCGCGACTGGTTCATCGGCACCGCGATCCCGTGGGCCGAGCAGAAGACCGGGCTGGAACTGATGACCTGGCTGGATCCGGAGCGGCTGATCGACTGGATCCGTGGGCACTGGCAGCAGGCCGGCGGTGTCGCCGCGACCTTCTTCGGCTACCTGTCGCGCTCGGGCTTCGCGATGGTGACCTGGGTGGTCAACCTGGTGCTGCTGCCGATCCTGACCTTCTACTTCCTGCGCGACTGGGACCTGCTGGTCGCACGCGTGGCCGCCACCATCCCGCGCAACCACGTCGGTACGATCACCCGCCTGGCGCAGCAGTCCAACGAGGTGCTGGGTGCGTTCATCCGCGGCCAGTTCCTGGTGATGCTCGCGCTGGGCGTGATCTACGCCGGCGGCCTGACCCTGGTTGGCCTCAAGCTCGGCCTGTTGATCGGCATCGTCGCCGGCCTGATCAGCTTCATTCCGTACCTGGGCGCGACCACCGGCATCCTGCTGGCGGTGCTCGCCGCGCTGGTGCAGGCCAAGGGCTTCGACCTGCAGTTGCTGATCCTGGTTGGCGTGGTGTTCACCGTCGGCCAGTTGCTGGAGAGCTACGTGCTGACTCCGCGCATCGTCGGCGACAAGATCGGCCTGCATCCGGTGGCGGTGATCTTCGCGGTGATGGCCGGCGGCCAGTTGTTCGGTTTCCTCGGCATGCTGCTGGCGCTGCCGGTGGCGGCGGTGGCCAACGTACTGCTGCACTACCTGCACGAGCAGTACCGGCAGAGTGACCTGTACGCGGGCGAGAAGTCGGCGATCCTGCTGGATACCGTCACCGAGCGCACCACCATCATCGAACTGCCGCCGCGCAGCCCCGATCAACCGTGAGCGTGCCGCAACTGCCGCTGGCCCTGCGCTATCCACCGGAGCAGCGCCTGGATCGCTATCTGGGCGCGCCGGACGGGCTGCTGGCGCAGCTGCAGGCCGTCGCCAACGGTACCGACGACGATTGGGTGTACCTGTCCGGCCCCGCCGGCACCGGCAAGACCCATCTGGCCCTGGCGCTGTGCGCGGCGGCCGAACAGGCCGGGCGCAGCGCCGCCTACCTGCCGCTGCAGGCCGCCGCCGGCCGCCTGCGCGATGCGCTGGAGGCGCTGGAGGGCCGCGACCTGGTCGCGCTCGACGGCCTGGAGGCGATCGCCGGGCAGCGCGAGGACGAGGTGGCGCTGTTCGATTTCCACAACCGTGCGCGCAGCGCCGGGGGGACCCTGCTGTACACCGCGCAGGCCATGCCCGACGGCCTGGCGCTCAGCCTGCCGGACCTGCGTTCACGGCTGTCGCAGTGCACCCGCATCGCCCTGGCGCCGCTGGACGACGCCGGCCGCGCTGCCGTGCTGCGCGAACGCGCCCAGCGCCGCGGCCTGGTGCTGGAAGACGCGGCGATCGATTGGTTGCTGACCCATACCGGACGCGACCTGGCCGGCCTGATCGGCCTGCTGGAGCGCCTGGACCGCGAATCGCTGGCGGCGCAGCGGCGGGTGACGGTGCCGTTCTTGCGTAGGGTGTTGGAGG
>NZ_LFME01000067.1 GCF_001043115.1 Xanthomonas sp. NCPPB 1128
ATCGGATGAGCAGGCCCAACGGCCACCTCAGCCTCCCAACCACCATGATCCGACGCCTCTCTGGTGCCGTTGCGACAGAGGCTGCCCCCCTAGCTCCAGGTCATGGCAGGTTGTTCGAGGTGCCCTTTAGCCGCGACCGGGCATTACCGGGACAGCCTCATCGCGGTCAAAGCCGGCCCTACGAACAAAGACGTGGCGATGCCGCTTTTGCGAATCCCCAATCCCCAATGCCGAATCCCGGCCCCTCAGGCCCCGGCGAACCGCACCGCGCCACCGACCCAGCGCGCGACGATGCGGTCGGCCAGGACAGGTGCCTCCTCCAGCAGCCGGTCGGCCAGGGCGTGCACGCGCGGCAGCAGGCCGGCGTCGCGCGCCAGGTCGGCGACACGGAACGCGGCCAGGCCGGTCTGGCGGGTGCCGAGCAGCTCGCCCGGACCGCGCAGTTCCAGATCCTTCTCGGCGATGACGAAGCCATCGTTGGTCTGGCGCATGGTCTCCAGGCGCTGCCGCGCCATCGCCGACAGCGGCGCCTGGTACATCAGCACGCAGCTCGACGCCGCCGCGCCACGCCCGACCCGGCCGCGCAACTGGTGCAACTGCGCCAGGCCCAGGCGTTCGGCGTTCTCGATGATCATCAGCGAGGCGTTGGGCACGTCCACGCCGACTTCGATGACCGTGGTGGCGACCAGCAGGTCGATCTCGCCCTGCTTGAACGCGCGCATCGCCGCCTGCTTCTCGGCCGGCTTCATGCGTCCGTGCACCAAGCCCACGCGCAGTTCCGGCAACTGCGCCGACAGCGCCTCGAAGGTGGCCTGCGCGGCGCTGGCCTCGAGCCGGTTGCCGGCACCGCCCTGCGCGGACTTCTCGCTGTCCTCGGCCTCTTCGATCAGGGTGCAGACCCAGTAGGCCTGGCGACCTTCGGCGCAGGCCACGCGGATGCGCTGCACCAGCTCGGGACGGCGATCGGCGTTGAGCACGATGGTCTGCACCGGCGTGCGTCCCGGCGGCAGTTCGTCGATGGAGGAGACGTCCAGGTCGGCATACGCGGCCATCGCCAGCGTGCGCGGGATCGGCGTGGCGGTCATCACCAGTTGGTGCGGCACGCCCGCACCGGAAGCGCCCTTGTCGCGCAGCGCCAGGCGCTGGTGCACGCCGAAGCGGTGCTGCTCGTCGACGATGGCCAGCGCCAGGTCGTGGAAGCGCACCGCCTCCTGCATCAGCGCATGCGTGCCGACCACCACCTGCGCTTCGCCCGAGGCGATCTGCGCCAGGGTCGCGCTGCGCGCCTTGCCGGTGACCTTGCCGGCCAGCCAGGCCACGCGCACGCCCAGCGGCTCCAGCCACCCGCGCAGGTTGGCCAGATGCTGTTCGGCGAGCAGTTCGGTCGGCGCCGCCAGCGCCGCCTGCTTGCGCTTGTCCACCGCCAGCATCGCCGCCAGCGCGGCGACCACGGTCTTGCCGCTGCCGACGTCGCCCTGCACCAGCCGCAGCATCGGCGCCGGCCGCTCCAGGTCGGCGCGGATCTGCGCGAACACGCGCTGCTGCGCGCCGGTCAGTTGGAACGGCAGCGACTGCTGCAGGCGCTTGGCCAGCAGCCCGCGGCCGCGCAGCGAGGGCGCCGGCTGGCACTGCATGGCGATGCGCTGGCGACGCAGGCTCAGGTGATGCGCGAGCAGTTCCTCCAGCGCCAGGCGCTGCTGTGCCGGATGCAGGCCGGCGGCGAGTGCGGCCAGGTCGGCCTGCGGCGGCGGCCGGTGCGCGACCAGCAGCGCGCTGCGCAGCGACGGCAGGCCGAGTTCGGCCAGCAGCGACGCCGGCAGCAGTTCCAGCGCCGCCTCCTCCGGCAGCCGGTCCAGCGCCTGGCCGATCAGCCGGCGCACCGTCGCCGGGCCGACGCCCTCCACTGCCGGGTATACCGGATCCAGGCGATCGCCCAGGGCCGCGGCGGCGTCCTCGCCGAGGATCTGATAGCTGGGATGCACGAACTCCAGCCCGTGCTGGCCCGGCTTGGGCGTGCCGAAGGCGCGCAAGCGCGTGCCGACCGCGAACTGCGCCGCCTGTGCGGCACGGAACTGGAAGAAGCGCAGCACCAGGGTGCCGCGCGAGTCGTCGGCCACGGCCACACGCAGCATCGGCCGGTAGCGGAAGCCGCGATCCACCGCCTGCACCCGCCCCTCGACCTGCGCCGGCACGCCCGGCTGCAGTGCCGCCACCGTGGTCAGGCGGGTGCGATCCTCATAGCGCAGCGGCAGATGCAGCCACAGGTCCTGCAGGGTGGACAGGCCGCGCGCGGCGAACTTCTCCGCCAGTTTGGGACCGACGCCGGGCAGCGTGGTCAGCGGTACCTCGCCTGCCGCCGACAGCGCCGGCGCCGGAACCTGCACGCGCGGCACGGCGGGGGATCAGTCCAGCACCATCACCGCGTCCACTTCGAAGCCCGCGCCCTTGGGCAGCGCCGAAACTTCGATGGTGGAACGCGCGGGGAACGGCGCCTGGAAGTAGTCCTGCATCACCGTGTTGACCTGCGCGAACTGCGCCAGGTCGGTGAGGTACAGCCCCAGGCGCACGATGCGGTCCAGCGAGCCGCCGGCCGCCTCGGCCACCGCCTGCAGGTTGTCGAAGGCGCGGCGCGCCTGCGCGGCGATGTCGCCGGCGACGATCTCGCCGGTGGCCGGATCCAGCGGGATCTGCCCGGAGAAGTACACGGTGTTGCCGGCACGCACGGCTTGCGAATACGGGCCGATCGCGGCCGGTGCACGGTTGGTATGGATGATCTGGCGGGACATGGCGACTCCGTTGGAAGAATGTCTGCCTAGTTTAGCTGGCGTGCGCGGTTGGGGATTGGGGATTGGGGAT
>NZ_LFME01000068.1 GCF_001043115.1 Xanthomonas sp. NCPPB 1128
CGGTGGTGGTGCCGGATCGACACTCAGCTCCACCCCACCCAACCGCCACGCCAACCCCGAGATCCGCGCCGCATGCCGGGCGAGCGCGGCGCGCAGCACCGGTTCGCTGGCGGCGATGTGCAGCGCGCGGCGGGCGCGGGTGATGCCGGTGTAGACCAGTTCGCGGCTGAGCACGCGGGCGTCGCGGGCCGGCAGCTGCAGCCACACTTCGTCGAACTCGCTGCCCTGGGCCTTGTGCACGGTCATGGCGAACGCGCTCTCGTGCGCGGGCAGCGCGGCCGGGTGGAAGCCGCGGACCTGGCCGTCGCCGGCGCCGTCGAACCAGGCGACCAGGGTGCCCTGCGCGTCGCGCCCCGAAAAGGGACTTGCTTCGCTGCGCAAGCAGATGCCGACGTCGCCGTTGAACAGGCCATGGCGGTAGCTGTTCTCGGTAATCAGCAGCAGGCGGCCGTGGAACCAGGGCGAGGCGGCGCCGAGGCGGCGCGCGCCGCTGGCGGTCTCGGCCAGCAATTGTTCGATACGCGCGTTGAGCCCGCGCGCGCCCTGCGGGCCGGCGCGCACGGCGGTGAGCAGGCGCAGGCGCGCGGCGGTGCGCAGGGCTTGCGCCGGGTCGTCGGCGTCGCCGAGGGCGCGCCAGTGCGCGAGCAGGGCGTCGCCGCCGGCGGCGAGCGGGTCGTCGACGCCGTCGTGGTAATGCACGCCGGCGAGCTGGCCGTCGCGCAGCAGGCGCAGGGCGCCATCGGCATCGCCGCTGCGTACCGCATCGGCCAGCGGCGCCAGGGCGAAATCCTGGGCCTGGCGGTAGCCGCGCAGCAGGTGCACGCGGTGTCCGGCCAGGCCGCCGTGGTCGTGCGCGACCGCGCTGTGGCCGAGCAGCGGCTGCAGCGCCTGCGCGTCGTCGGGCTGCAGCGCGTCGCCGGGGCCGGCGGCCTGCAGGATCGCGGCGAGCACGTCGCCGGCTTCCACCGAGGGCAACTGGTCGGCGTCGCCGAGCAGGATCAGTTGCGCGCCGTCGGCCACGGCTTCCACGAGTTTGCACATCAGCGGCAGGTCGACCATGGAGGCTTCGTCGATCACGATCAGGTCGAACGGCAGCGGGTTGTCGGCGTCGTGGCGGAAGCGCGGCAGGTCGGGGATGACGCCGAGCAGGCGATGCAGGGTGCTGGCGCCGGCCGGCAGCGCTTCGGCCAGGGCCGGGTCGACGCCGTCGGCGAGTGCGCGCGCCACCGCGGCGCGCAGGCTCTCGGCCATGCGCTCGGCGGCGCGGCCGGTGGGCGCGGCCAGGGCGATGCGCGGCGGCGGCAGGCCGGCGGCGCGGGCCTGGGCGAGGCGCAGCAGCAGCAGGCGGGCGATGGTGGTGGTCTTGCCGGTGCCGGGGCCGCCGGTGATGAGCAGCAGCGCGCGGCGCAGGGCGAGCGCGGCGGCTTGGGCTTGGCGGTCTGATGCGTCGGCGGCGGCCGTACCCTCACCCGCCCTGCGGGCACCCTCTCCCGGGGGGAGAGGGAAGAGCTGGGCGAACAGGGGTGCGAGCGCGGCGAGGTCGCTGTGCGGCAGCGGCTGCGCGGCGAGGCGGCACAGGCCCAAGGCCAGGCGTCGTTCGTACTCGCGATAGCGGCGCAGGTACAGCAGGCCGTGTTCCAGCACCAGCGGGCAGTCGGCGCTGGCGGCGTCCTCGGCGGCGGGCTGCGCGACCCAGCGCGAGGCGGCCAGCGCGCGGGTCCAGTCGTCTGCCGTGGGCAGCGTGGGGGCGGCGCCGTCGCGGCTGTCGAGCAGGAGGCTGGCGCGCGCCGGGTCGAGGCCGGCGTGGCCACTGGCGACTGCCAGCCAGGCCAGGGCGGCGCCGGCCAGGACCAGGTCGGGGGTGTCGGGGTCGAGGCGAGCCAGGCTATGCGCGAAGGCGTGGTCCAGCGTGCGCAGGGTGCCGGTGCGGTAGAGGGCGGTCAGGAGGTGGGTGGGTTGGCTCACGGGACGGCTCCGTGGGCGGACGGACCCTCACCCCAACCCCTCTCCCGGGGGGAGAGGGGCTTGAGCGTGCGCGAGGTGCCGGTTCGGCGG
>NZ_LFME01000069.1 GCF_001043115.1 Xanthomonas sp. NCPPB 1128
GGGCTGGGCTGGGCTGGGATGGGCTGGGCTGGGCTGCGACGGCGACGGCGGCGGCGACGGCGACGGCGACACAGCGTCATGCGTTGCCGCAGACCGCGCACACACTGGAGACCAATCTCGTGCAGGCCACGCGCCACGCACGGACATCTTCCACCCTCGATGAGATCTCGACGATGTCGGCCCGGTTCTCCCAATCTCGCGCAAACACCATCGAACCGCTCGTGCCGCCCTGCGGCAGGCGCAGGCTCCGCTCCTGCATCTCGTTGCTGGCGGCGTTGGCCCTGTTGCTGGGCGCGCCCGGCGCGGCCGTGGCGGCCGAGCGGCCGGCCAGCGAGAGCGCTGCCGAACTGGCGGCGCGGCTGCCGCTGTGGCCCGGGCCGGCGCCGGGATCGACCGCCGGCCCCGATCAACCGCGTCTGGTCGAACGCAGCGACGACCCGGCGCTGCCCGACCGTGCGCTCAGCGGCCGCTACCAGCCCTACCTGGTGGTGTACCGGCCGAAGCACCCGAACGGCAGCGCGCTGCTGGTGGCGCCTGGCGGCGGTTACGCGCGCGTGGTGCTGGACAAGGAGGGCACGGCGCTGGTGCCGATCTTCGCCGAACAGGCCGGCATCACCCTGTTCGTCCTGCGCTACCGGTTGCCCGATGCGGCCACCGACGGCGCCGCCGCGCGTGACCAGCCGCTGGCCGATGCGCAGCGCGCGCTGCGCCTGATCCGCGCGCATGCCGCCGAGTACGGGGTGGATCCGCAGCGCATCGGCGCGATCGGCTTCTCCGCCGGCGGCCATGTCGCCGCCAGCCTCGGCACCCGCTATGACGATGCGGTGTATCCGGCGCGCGATGCGATCGACCGGGTCAGCGCGCGGCCAGACTTCCTGTTGTTGCTGTACCCGGTCATCGACATGGGCAGCGGCACCGCGGCGCATACCGGCTCGCGGCTGCGGCTGCTTGGCCGCCACCCGGACGCGGCAACCATGGCCGCCTACTCGCTGCAGAACCGGGTGCATGCCGGGATGCCGCCGACCTTCCTGGTGCACGCGCAGGACGACACCGTGGTGCCGGAGGAGAACAGCCTGCTGTTCTACCAGGCGCTGCGCCAGGCCGGGGTGCCGGCCGAACTGCACCTGTTCGCGCACGGCGGCCATGGCTTCGGCACCCGCGGCATCGCTGGATTGCCGTTGGCGGCGTGGCCGCAGCTGGCGCTGGGTTGGATGCGCAACGTGCAGGACGATCCGCGTGCCCGCGCGCCGATCGCGCCGCCGGCGAGCACGCCGTGAGCCTCACCGTGAGCGACCTCTCCGCCACGCAGCGGTGCCCGCCGCGCCCGCCTCGCTCATGTGATCGGATCACTGACGGTCGCAAACGCGACCCCTCCGCAACGCTTGCCGCGTCCCCGATCGCCTAGCCCAGGACACCGTCCACGCATGACCAC
>NZ_LFME01000070.1 GCF_001043115.1 Xanthomonas sp. NCPPB 1128
AAGCCGCTCCTTGTATCTGGACGTGACGCCCCTAAACAGGTGTCATGTCTTCCGACTGATCATCGGAGGAGGTGCGGGAAGTCCAGTCGCTCCTAAAGCTTCGAGCTTGCATCGTAGATCGGCTCCGCCCTCCACATGCTGGCCCTTGGGTGTCCGAACGGTATCCAGAGTCCGCCTCTGGCGTGAACTCGCATCGACAAGGCAGGACCGGGCACAGTGCCGATCATGACCCTGACACGATGGAGGAATCGCGTATGTCTGCTGTCATCGGTATTGACGTCGCCAAACACAGTTTCGATGTGGCCATCGAGCTGGCCAATGGCAAGCACCGTACCAAGGCAAAGTTGTCCAACGATGCCAAGGGCTTCCAGGCCCTGCAGGCATGGCTGCAGACCCATGCGCAGCCCGATAGCTGGATCGCCATGGAGGCCACTGGCACCTATCACGAGGCGCTGGCCGAGTACCTTCACGCATGCAGGTATCAGGTGTGCGTGCTCAACCCGGCGCAGACGGCGGCGTACGCGCGCAGTCAACTCAGCCGGGTCAAGACCGATCGCAGCGATGCCAAGCTGATCGCCAGCTATGCCCTGCGTCACCGCGAGCAGTTGCGCCGTTGGCAGCCTGACCCGCCGGCGCTCAAGCAGCTCAAGGCGCTGGTGCGTCGGCGCCAGGATCTGCAACAGATGCTGCAGATGGAGCGCAACCGGCTGGACGTGGCCCCCGCCGGGGTGAAGGACTCCATCAAGCACCATGTGACCGATCTGCAGGCGCACATCGCCCAGATCGAGCAGGCCATCGATGACCATATCGACCAGGATCCGACCTTGCGGGGGCAGCGCGAGCTGCTGGTGAGCATCCAGGGCATCGCCGACACCAGCGCGGCCTTGATGCTGGCCGAGCTCGGTGATGTGAGGCGCTTCGCCGATGCCTCGGCGGTGACCGCCTTCGCCGGCCTGAATCCGTGTCTGCAGGAGTCGGGCGAGCGCAAAGGCCACGTCTGCATCTCGCGCACCGGTTCGCCCCGCCTGCGCGCCGGCCTGTTCATGCCGGCCCTGGTCGCCATGACCCACAATCCGGTCATCCGAGCGCTGAAACAACGGCTGAGCGAACGCGGCAAAGCCGGCAAGCAAATCGTGTGTGCTGCCATGCGTAAGCTCCTGCACCTCGCCTACGGCGTCCTCAAATCGGGCACCGCGTTCGACCCGAAAAGGGCCCTTGCCTGCTAGGGGGTAAGACGGTATCTAC
>NZ_LFME01000071.1 GCF_001043115.1 Xanthomonas sp. NCPPB 1128
AGGGCACCTCTAAAAACCTCGGCTTTGGCATCATTGGCTTAAAGGACACGCCGAGGAGGCCATGATGATCAGCCTGTTTGCCGGTCACGAACGGGAAGCCAAGCGGCAGCAGATCGGCGATCCGCTGGCATTGCTGTCGCGCCACATCGACTTTGCCGGGATTGCCCAGGCCGTGGATGCGAAGCTGTCCTTGGGAAAGGGCACGCGTGGCGGCCGTCCGGCCTGGCCGACGCAGGTCATGATCAAGCTGCTGCTGTTGCAGCAGTTGTACAACCTCTCCGACGACGCGCTGGAGTACCAGGTGTTGGATCGGCGCAGCTTCCAGCAATTCCTCGGACTGGAACACAGCGGCAAGGTGCCCGACGCCAAGACGATCTGGGTGTGGCGCGAGCGGCTCAAGACCAAGGACCTGATGGGCGACATCAGCGCGGCGATCGGTCAGCAATTGCAACGTGCCGGGTTCATCGCCCGCGGCGGGCAGATCATTGATGCCAGCATCGTCAGTGCCCCGATCCAGCGCAACACGCGCGAGGAGAACGCGCAGATCAAGCAGGGCGAAGACGTCGGCCAGGACTGGAGCGATGCCAAGCGTGCGCAGAAGGATGTGCAGGCACGTTGGACCAGGAAGCATGGGGTGACGTACTACGGCTACAAGCTGCACGCCAGCACGGATCGAGGCTGGGGCTTCATCCGCCGCTACGACGTGAGCGCTGCCAATGTGCACGACAGCCGTCACTTCGAGCAGGTGCTGGATCCAGACAACACCGGCCGCACGGTATGGGCCGATAGCGGGTATGCCGATGCGACGCGAGAGGCAGACCTGAGGCAGCGTGGTTACCGCCCGGCGATCCAACATCAAGGGCAGGCGCGCAAGCCCTTGAGCGAGGCGGCAAAGCGCCGGAACCATCGGATCGCCAAGGATCGGGTGTTCGGGGAACACCCGTTTGCGCGCTTGGCCCAACAAGGCGGCAAGTTCGTACGCTGCATCGGCTTGGCGCGGGCGAAGGTAGTGATCGGGCTGAAGGTCGCCAGCCATAACGTGATGCGGCTGGCGCGACTGCAAGAGCGGGCCATGGCGCCGGCGTGATCGGATGAGCAGGCCCAACGGCCACCTCAGCCTCCCAACCACCATGATCCGACGCCTCTCTGGTGCCGTTGCGACAGAGGCTGCCCCCCTAGCTCCAGGTCATGGCAGGTTGTTCGAGGTGCCCT